>NZ_CP138497.1:0-938298 GCF_033802765.1 Variovorax sp. EBFNA2 | reverse complement strand
GGCAGGGGTCAAGCAAAGACCGTGCGAACTTCGGTGCTGGCGATGCTAGCCCCGGTCATGGCAGCGGGTATCGGGGCTGACCCGTAAGCCACCTATCAATCGTGCTAGGTGTGCAGGGCCTGGGCGATTCCTAGCATTCAGGCCATGTCACGGGAACTCACATGAACCTCACACAACTGGGCGTCGCACAGCTGCGGCGCGAACTGCGCTCGGGCGTGGTGCGCAGCATCGACGTGGCCGACGCGCTCATCGCGCGCACCGAGGCGCACGCTGCGCTGAACGGCTACGTCGCGTTCGACCCCGAGGGCCTGCGCGCCCAGGCCAGGGCTGCCGATGCGCGCATCGCGGCGGGCGAAGACCTGCCGCTGCTGGGCGTGCCGGTGGCGCTGAAGGACAACATCGATGCGGTCGGCCTGCCCAGTTCGGCGGGCACCGGGGCGCTGCGCGGCCTGCACCCCGCGCAGGACGCCGAAGTGGCACAGCGGCTGCGACAGGCCGGTGCGCTGATCGCCGGCAAGGCGAACATGCACGAGCTGGCGATGGGTATTACCACCAACAACGGCGTGACCGGCGCCGCCCGCAACCCCTGGGATGCGTCGCGCATTCCGGGTGGCAGCAGCGGGGGCTCGGGCGTGGTGGTGGCGGCCGGCCTGGTGCCTGCGTCCATCGGCACGGACACGGGCGGTTCGGTGCGCGTGCCGGCCGCGCTGTGCGGCGTGGTCGGCCTGCGCCCGACGACCGGGCGGGTGGCGGGCCGGGGCATCGCGCCCATTTCGCGGACCCGCGATACCGCCGGGCCCCTGGCGCGCAGCGTCGAAGACTGCGCCTTGCTCGACGGCGTGCTCAGCGGCCATGCGCAACCGCTGGTGCCCGTGTCGCTGCAAGGCGTGCGGCTGGGATTGCCAGGGCCGGGCTTCTGGGACGGGCTGGAGCCCGGGGTGCACAGCGTCGTGCAGGAGGCGATCGAGCGGCTGCGCTCGGCCGGCGCACAGCTGATCGAGGTGCCGCTGCCCGCGCTGGCGGGCTTGAACGAGGCGGCGGGTTTTCCGATTGCGTTGTATGAATTCGTCAGGGACATGGGCGACTACCTGCAGTACGCGCAGCGCGGCGTGAGCCTGCGCCAGCTCGTGGACGCCATCGGCAGCCCGGACGTGGCGGCCATCGTGCAGCCGCTGCTGGGCGAAGGCGCGGTGCCGGAGGCCGTGTATGCGCAGGCACTGCAGGCGCGGCGCGGGCTGCAGGCCGTCTATGCCGAAGCCTTTGCCGCGCATGGCGTGCGGGCGCTGCTGTTCCCCACCACGGCGCTGACGGCCGCGCCGGTGGGGCGCGACATCACCGTGCAGTTGAACGGCGAAGAGCTGCCGACCTTTGCCGCCTTCATCCGCAACACCGACCCGGGCAGCAACGCCGGCATTCCCGGCGTGACCCTGCCCGCGGGCCTGGCGGGCGGGTTGCCGGTGGGACTGGGCCTGGACGGGCCGGCCGGCAGCGACCGCGGCCTGCTGGCGCTGGCCGCCGCCGTCGAGGCGGTGCTGCCTGCCTTGCCATCCGCGCCCTGGATGCGCTGAGCGCGCCCGGCCCCATTGCGTCTTTTTTCATCGCAACCAGGAGTTCTCATGGACCGTCGTACCTTTCTCCACGGCATTGCAGCTGCAGCGGCCGCCAGTTCGGCGGGCGTGCACGCGGCCTCCACGTTCAACGTGGCCGTGATGCTGCCGATGAGCGGCCCGGCCGGGCTCTTCGGCCCCTCGGCCAAGGCCTGCGCCGAGCTGGCCGTGCAGACGATCAACGCGCGCGGCGGCGTGCTGGGCCGCAACATCAACCCGCTGTTCGGCGATGCGGGGCTGCCGCCCGCGGAGGCCTCGCAGGCCGCGCTCAAGCTCTGGAAAGGGCAGGGCGCGCAGGCGGTGATCGGCATGCACGACAGCGCGGTACGCGGCGCGCTCGTGGGACTTTTCAAGGGGCAGGTGCCGTACTTCTACACGCCGGTCTACGAAGGCGGCGAGTGCGCGCGCGGCACCTACGTGAACGGCGAGACGCCGGCGCAGCAGCTCGCACCGGTGATTCCCTGGCTGGCGGCGGAACGCAAGCCGAAGAAGTGGTACCTGATCGGCAACGACTACGTCTGGGGCCGCAACACCAACGCCGCGGCCAAAGGCTACATCGCGCAGACCGGTGCGCAGGTGGTGGGCGACGAGTACCCGCCTTTCACGGCCGACAACTTCGACTCCAGTCTGGCGCGCATCCGCGACAGCGGGGCCGATGCGGTGCTGGTGTCGCTCGTGGGTGGTGCATCCGTCACCTTCAACAAGGCTTTTGCGAGCTTCGGCTTGGCAGACAAGATGATCCGCCTGGGTTCGCTGATCGAGGAGAACACGCTCGCCGGCATCGGCCTGGCCAATGCGCGCAACCTGTATTCGAGCGCGGGCTACTTCGCCAGCCTCGAGATGCCCGCGGCCAAGGCCTTTTCCGAGGCGTACTTCAAGCGCTTCGGCGCGCAGGCGCCGGCGCTCAACGGCCTGGCCGAGTCGGTGTACGAGGGCTTCCTGATGCTGGAGGCCATTGCCGCGCGCGCCAAGTCGCTCGACGTGGCGAAGATGGAACCCGCCAGCGAGGGCGCGAGCTACAGCGGCCCGCGCGGCGCCGTGACCATGCGCGCGCGCCACGTCGAGCAGGACATCTTCCTCGCCGAGGTGGGTGAGAAGGGCTTTCGCGTGGTGAAGACCTTCGCGCACATCGCCTCCGGCCAGACCTGCAAGGTGTGACGCGGCCATGGACACCAGCTGGTTGCTGCACGCGCTGAATCTGGCCTACGCACTGGCGACGCTGGGCCTGACCACGCTCGGGCTGGCGGTGGTGTTCGGCCTGCTCGGCGTGATGAACATGGCGCATGGCGAGTTCGTGATGCTGGGCGCCTATGCGGTCGTGACCGTGCAGTCGTGGGGCTGGCCGATCGCCACCGCGATGCCGCTGGCCATGCTCGTGTGCGGCGTGCTGGGCTACGCGGTGGAACGCTGGCTGATCCGCCCGCTGTATGCGCGGCCCTTCGACACGCTGCTGGCCACCTGGGGCCTGGCGATGGTGCTGCGCAAGACGGTCGAGGCGGTGTACGGGCGCGGCTACCGCAACATCGAAAGCACGCTGGGTGCGCCGGTGTCGCTGGGCGGCGTGCAGTACCCGGGCTACCGGCTGGCGCTGATCGCGCTGGCGCTGGTGCTGATGATCGCCTTGGCGCTGTGGTACCGGCGCAGCACCATGGGGCTGCGCGTGCGGGCGATGACGGGCAACCCCGTGCTCGCGCAGGCGCTGGGCATCGACACGCGCCGGCTCGCGTCGCAGACCTTCGTCATCGGCGTGGTGCTGGCCGGCGCGGCGGGCGTGCTGCTCGCGCCGCTGGTGCGCATCGAGCCCGGCATCGGCGTCAACTACTTGCTCGACTCCTTCTTCGTGCTGGTGGTCGGCGGGCTGGGCACGCTCGGCGGCTTCGGCGGCGGCGTGGGCGTGATCGGCGGCACGCAGTCCGTCGTCAGCAGCCTCTCGGGCCAGACCAGCGGCTACGCGGTGGTGCTGGTCCTGTCGATCCTCTTTCTCTGGTTGAAGCCCAATGGACTCTTTGGACGCCGCTGATCCTTCGCAGGTGGCTTTGGCGCCGGTCGCGCCTGCCGCGCCAGCCGGGTCCGCGCGGCGCTGGCGCCTGCCTGTGCCCGGGCCCTGGCTTCTCGGCGCTGGGCTGGTGGCGCTGCCGTTCGCATCGAGCGAGTTCGTCGCCTACCAGATCGCGCTGTTCCTCATCTACGGCATTGCGACGCAGGGTGTGGCGCTGTGCTGGGGACGGCTGGGCTTCCTGCCGCTGGGGCATGCACTGTTCTTCGGCCTGGGGGCCTATCTGGCCGGTGGCACGCTCAAGGCGGCGCAGCAGCAGCCGGCGTGGTTCGCGGCCCTGCCGCTCGCGTTGCTGCTGCCCGCGGCGCTGGCCTATCTGACGGCGCGGCTGGTGTTCGCGCGCAGCCACCGCAGCGGACCGTTCTTCTCGCTGATCACGCTGGCGATGACGATGCTGGGCTTCCTGGCGGCGCAGCAGTGGAGCGCCGTCACGGGCGGCTTCAACGGCATGGCCGACATTCCGGAGCTGCCGGGCACCGAGCGCTACAGCACTTTCTACTGGGTGGTGGCCGCGTGCGCGCTGTGCACCACGCTGCTGCTGGCCGGCGTGCTGCGCCGGCCGCTGGGCCTGCTGTGGAGCGCGCTGGCGCAGAACGAGGAGCGCCTGCAGCTGTTCGGCTACGCCACCGACCGCATCAAGGCCGTGGCCTTCGCGTTCTCCGCGATGCTCGCCGCGCTGGCCGGTGCGCTGTTCGCGGTGCACCAGGGCATCGTCACGCCGCTGACCATGGGCTTCGTGCTGTCGACGGAGTTCGTCATCTGGGCGGCGGTCGGCGGCAAGGCCAGCCCGCTGGGCGCATTGCTAGGGGCCGTGTTCGTGGGCTATGCGTCGTCGGAACTGCGCGACCACTTCGCCTACTGGGAAGTGGCGGTGGGCGCGATCTTCATCGGGGTGGTGCGTTTCCTGCCTGAAGGGTTGGCGGGGCTCGCCGCGATGGGGTGCGGATTTTCTGCGCGCGCCGACGACGCGCACGCGGCGCCCAGAACGCCGGCGCCGCCGGCACCGGCGCAGGCCGGCGAGGTGAGTCTCGCGTTCGAGCAGGTCGCCTGCGCGCAGGGTGGTGTGCGCATCCTGGACGGCCTTGCGTTCGATCTGCAGGGGCCCGGCCTGCGCTGCGTGATCGGTCCCAACGGTGCGGGCAAGACGTCTGCCTTCAACGTGATGACCGGCCGCCTGCCGCTGCGCGCCGGACGCATCCTGCTCGACGGCGTGGATATTTCGGGCGCCACCGCATGGCGCGTGGCGCGCCAGGGCGTCGGCCGCAAGCTGCAGATTCCGTCGGTGTTCCCCGGCCTGAGCGTGAGCCAAAACCTCGACGTCGCGTTGTGGGCTGGGCGCATGCGGCCGATCGCATCGCTGCGGCGCGGGCCCCTTTCTTGGGACAGCGCCTTGCGCGGCGAACTGCTCGACCTGTTTCCCTCGCTTGCCAGGCAATCGCATGCGCTGGCGGGCAGCCTGTCGCAGGGCGAGCGCCAGGCGCTGGAGTTCGTGATGACCATGCTGCCGCAGCCGCGCCTGGTGCTGCTCGACGAGCCGTGCGCGGGCCTGTCTCCCGGCGAGACGCACCACATGATCGAGGCGATCAAGACGGCGACCGGGCGCCTGGGCGCGGCCGCGCTGGTCATCGAGCACGACATCAGCGCGGTGGCCGCCATCGGCGGCGAGGTCTACGTGCTGCACCAGGGCAAGCTGCTGGCGCGCGGTCCGCTGGCGCAGATCCAGTCCGACCCGGCCGTGCGCGCGGTCTATGCGGGCGCACGCAAATGAGCCAGGCCTTGCTCGACTTCTCCGGTGTGGTCTGCGGCTATGGCGACACTATGGTGCTGCGTGGCCTGAGCGGGGCCGTCGGCCCCGGCCGCGTGCTGGGCGTGCTCGGGCGCAACGGCGTGGGCAAGACCACGCTGATGCGCGCCTTGGCCGGCTTCCTGCCGCTCAGGCAGGGCCGCGTTGCGCTGGCCGGGCGCGATCTGGCGCGTGTGGCGCCGCAGCAGCGCCTGGCCGCGGGCATGGCCTACGCTCCACAGGAGGACGTGGTCTTCGGGGATCTCAGCGTGAGCGAGAACCTGTGGCTGCACCTGCGCGGACGGGATCCGGCCCGCTATGCCGATGGCCTGGCCGCATTCCCGCGGCTGGCCGAGCGCATGGGCCAGCGCGCCGGCTCGCTCAGCGGAGGCGAGCGCAAGCTGCTGTCGTTCACGCGAACCCTCGGGCTGCGTGCACCGCTTGCCATCCTCGACGAACCGACCGAGGGCGTGCAGCCCGAGAACATCGAACGCATGGCCATGCTGGTGCGCGCGCGCAAGGCGCAGGGCGCCGCGTTCGTCATCGTCGAGCAGAACCTCGAGTTCTTGCTGGCCGTTGCCGACGACATCCTGGCCATCGACCACGGCGAATGCTCGCTCCAGGGGACGGTCAGCGACTTGCCGCGTGAGACCCTGGAAGCGCACCTGCTGGTCTGATCCGTGCCTGTCTGTGGCACATTCGGCCTCCGGCAAGAATCATGAGCCATCTGGACCTGAACCTCATTCGCGTGTTCGTCGCGATCTATGAAACGCGCAGCGTGACGCAGGCGGCGGAGCGGCTCGACGTCACGCAGCCCACCATCAGTTACGGCCTCGCGAAGCTGCGCAAGCTGTACGCCGACCGCCTGTTTACGCGCGGCACCGACGGCTTGATGCCCACCAGCTTGGCGGAGCAGTTGTTCCTGCGCTACCGCGATGCGCTGACCTCCATCGAGAGTACCCTCGAGCAGAACACCGCCTTCGATCCGCTGCGTTCGACGCGGCGGTTCCGTCTGGCGATGTCGGACATCGGCGTGCTCTATTTCGTGCCGCCCCTGCTGCGCAAGTTCCAGGAGTCGGCGCCGCGCATCGAGATCGACATCGTGCAGATCCCCGACGCGTTGAGCGAAGACCTTTCGGTCGGACGGCTGGACATGGCCATCGGCAACATCCCGGCGCTGGCATCGCCCATGCACAGCGCGCTGCTGTTTCGCGAGCACTACGTGTGCCTCATGTCGGCCAACCATCCGAGCATCGGCGACCGGATGAGCCTCCAGGAGTTCTCATCGGCGCGGCATGTGATGGTGTCTTCGCCGCGCTCGGGCCACTTCCTGATCGAGGAGGCGCTGGCCGAGCGCGGCATCAATCGCAACATCGTGGCACGCGTGCCGCAGTTCACGGTGCTGCCGCAACTGCTGTCGCAGAGCGATCTGCTCGTGCTGCTGCCTTCGCGCGTCGCGAGCCTCTATGTGGTCCAGGGCGGGCTCAAGGCGCTGCCGTTGCCTGTGCCCCTGCCGGACTTCCAGGTGCAGGCCCATTGGCATGCGCGCCACGAGTACAGCGCCGCCCACCGCTGGCTGGTGGACGAGATCGTGCAGACGCTCAGCAAGCTCTGAGCGCTCGGCCGCCTAAAAGGCAGGCATTTTCTCCAGCGCCTTGGCGGAACGCGCGAGCGCTTCGAGAATCCTGCCGGACACCTCGGGCGGAAAGTTCGGCGGCAAGCGTGCGCTGACCCGGTCGATCACGCCCGGCGTTGCCACGAGCACGCGCTGGACGAGATTCTCGGCATCCGGCCCGTAGTGGCACTTGTGCGCCATCGCATTGAAGTGCCGCCGCTGGATGGTCTTGAAAGGGTAGTGCTTGCTCTTGCCGATCAAGGCCATGGCGAGCTTGGCCTCGTGCTTGGAAAACTGGTTGGGCCCGTTGCCCTCTACCGGCCAGATGGACATCACGTCGTAGATGGGTGTCAGCCTGTAGCGGCCCATCGGGAGCCACGCGATGCTGAAGTTCTTTGCGTGGCCGTCGGGCGCGCCGAGCATCCAGAAGAGCAGTTGCACGGTGATGAGCGTGGCCAGGTCTTTCTGTGCATCGACCGAGCTTCGAAGCA
Organism: Variovorax sp. EBFNA2; assembly: GCF_033802765.1. Lineage (NCBI taxonomy): Bacteria > Pseudomonadati > Pseudomonadota > Betaproteobacteria > Burkholderiales > Comamonadaceae > Variovorax > Variovorax sp. EBFNA2. The sequence continues at coordinate 930,746 of NZ_CP138497.1, read as the reverse complement.
CGTTCGCCAGATCGATCATGCCGGGGCCGCCGTCGGCTTCGTACTTCAGGTGCGACGGCTTGCCCAGGGCCTGGCAGAAGTCTTCCTGCGGCAGGCGCAGCCACCAGTTGCCGGACGAGTGCAGCCGGCGGTCGAAGCGTTCGACGGCCAGCACCTTTTGCGACCCGAAGCGCAGCATTGCCGTCAGCGGTACCGGAATGCCGTATTCCTGAAGGATGTTCAGGCAGAGCCACTCGTTCTCGACCGAGGTTCTGAAGTCGGCCTTGCGATGCCCGACCAGGCCCAGCGGCAACTTCAGGATGTGCGTGGTGGGGGTAGAGCCGTGCGGGCGCACCCACTGGCCCTGGTGCCACAGGAGGGCAGTCTTTTCCTGTGCACCGGCCAGGCAGATGCGCAACTCGTCTTCGGGCGCGGATGGCCCCGCGAACCTGCCGGGGTCGACCGTTCGCTGCAGCAGCTTCTCGACATCGGACTCGGTCATCGGCTCGCCCTCGATGTGCTCCACATGCGCTGGGCCGTCGTCCTCGCCCAGCAACTGGATGGCGCCGACGCAGTCGCGTCCGATGGCCTGCAAAAGGTCGAACGGCTGTGTGGTGCGCGTCCTGAAGCGGCCCGCAATGCGTTCGCGAATGGGCTGGCTGTCCGGCAGCAGGTTGTCGAAGTAGTTCTGGACGACCGCGCCCTTGTGAGTAAAGCCCCCGACCAGCGGCAACGACAGCGACAGGGGGCGTCCTGCCGGCGAGCCGACCCAGGCATCGTCGTAGAGCAACTCGTCCGCCCCGCGTTCTGGGATACGCCAGATGCCGACGCGTTCGCCATTGGCCCAGATGGAAAGCGCGGGGGTGTTCGATGTGCGCGCCACGCTCACCATTCCGAAGCATGTGGAGGCGGGTTGGCGACATGCCTGGTGCCTGGATGATCGACGTCTGCCGCGTGAGTCGAGAGCCTTGCGGGGTTCTTCGAGCCGACGAACATTTCGAGGCCCAGCACGCTGAACAGGGCCAGCAGTTGCTCCAGGCTCACCGAGCCGGGGTTGAGCTCCATGTGGGACATGCGGCTTTGGCTGATGCCGAGGCGCTCGGCCAGCTTCACCTGGGAAATGCCCGACGCCTTGCGAGCGGCCTTGAGCAGTACGCCGAGCTGTGAGGAGACCGAAAGAACTTGCTGCATAGGGGTTGCCAATGAAGATGGACAACGAGCAGTTTATCGATCTGATGGGTATTTGTCTAAATACCCATTGGATAGGTATTTGGCCTTATATTCGTTACATGGGTAAAATGATCTCTAGACGAGAAACTCCCGCACCGCTTCCTCGTTCCACGCAATGCCCGTCCCCGGCTGCGCAGGGGCGATGGCCCTGCCATTCGCAAACGCCAGCGGTTGCGCCAGCACCGGCGCGGCGAGGTCCATGCGTTCGAGCAGATGCCGTGTCGGCGTGACGGCCAGCAGGTGCACGCTGACTTCCTGGAAAATGTGGCTCGACATCGGCACGCCGTGCGACTGCGCCAGCGCCGCGGCGCGCAGCCAGCCGGTCACGCCACCGATCTTCATCGCGTCGGGCATCGCGAGGTCGCAGGCGCCGGCGCGCAATGCCTTGGCCATCTCGTCGGGACCGCACCAGTTCTCGCCCATCTGGATCGGCAGGCGAACCCGTTCACGGATGCGCGCGTGGCCGGCGTAGTCTTCCTGCAAAGTGGGTTCCTCGACCCAGCCGATGCCTTCGTCTTCCAGCGCACGGATGCGGCGCACTGCTTCGGTGGCCGACAGGCCCTGGTTGTAGTCGACCAGCAGTTGCGTGTCGTCGCCGATCACGCCGCGCAACGCACGCACCACGCCCAGGTCTTCCGCCAGCGTGGCGTAACCGACCTTTGTCTTGATGGCACGAAAGCCCTGGTCCATGGCGAGCTCGGCACGCGCCACGCCCAGCTCGCGGCCGTCCATGCTGTGGCTGTCGTAGGCCTCTATCGCGCGGCGGGTGCCGCCGAGCAGTTCCACCAGCGGAACGCCGCGGGTCTTGGCCAGCGCGTCCCACGCGGCCATGTCCAGCCCAGCGCTGGCCATGAGTGCGATGCCGGTGCGGCCCAGCAGCCGCAGGCGCTGCGCGAGCAACTGGTCCAGATCGATGGGCGCCAGCGGCTGGCCCTTGAGCACGCCGCCGAGCGTCAGCAGCATGCGCCGCGTGGCCCGCAGCGCCAGCGGCGTGTAGGTGAAAACGTAGGCGTGGCCGACCGCGCCCTGGTTGGTGTACAGGTCGATCAGCACCAGCGGCGCGGACGCCACCACGCCGACGCTGGTGCGCACGGGATGCTCCAGCGGCACGTTCACTGCGCGCGCCTGGACGTCGGTGATGAGCAGGCTGCTGTCGAGGGAGGTGTTCATGGGCTGGTGTCCTTCACAGTCCGAGGTAGGCGGCCTTCACGCGCTCGTCGCGCAGCAGTTGCGCCGCCGGGCCGCCCAGCGCGATGGCGCCGGTCTCCAGCACGTAGCCGATGTCGGCCACCGACAGCGCGGCATGCGCGTTCTGCTCCACCAGCAGGATCGGGATGCCGCGCGCCTTCAGCCGGGCGATGACGCCGAAGATCTCCTTCACCAGCAAAGGCGCCAAGCCCATCGAGGGCTCGTCGAGCAGCAGCACCTTGGGCTCGCTCATGAGCGCGCGCGCAATGGCCAGCATCTGCTGCTGCCCGCCCGAGAGCGTGCCGGCCGCGAGCAGGCGCTTTTCCTCCAGCACCGGGAACAGCGCGTACATCTCGGCCAGCCGCTCCTGCCGGCGATCGGGGCGCGTGTAGCCGCCCAGCAGCAGGTTGTCCTGCACCGACAGCGGGCCGAACACCTGCCGGCCTTCGAGCACCTGCGACAGGCCGGCGCGCACGCGGGCGTCAGCGCTGTCGCGGCCGATCTCGCGGCCGAACAGCGTCACGCTGCCGGTACTGGCCCTGATGAGCCCGGACACGGCGCGCAGCAGCGTCGTCTTGCCCGCGCCATTGGCGCCGACCAGCGCCACCAGTTCGCCTTGCCCCACGCGCAGGTCGATGCCGTGCAATGCCTCGATGCGGCCGTACCCCGCGAAGAGGCCGCTTACCTCCAGTGCGGGGCCGCTCATGCCGCCTCCGCTTCCGTGCCCAGGTAGGCGGCGATGACCTGCGGATTGGCGCGCACCTGGGCGGCTGTGCCTTCGGCCAGCTTGCGGCCGTAGTCGAGCACCAGCAGGTGGTCGGAGATGTTCATCACGAGCTTCATGTCATGTTCCACCAGCAACACCGTCACACCGGAGGCCGCGATGCCGCGGATGAGTTCGGTGATCTCGTGCGTCTCGGTGTCGTTCAGGCCGGCGGCCGGTTCATCGAGCAGCAGGAGGCGAGGCTTGCTCGCCAGCGCCCGCGCAATCTCCAGCCGCTTGAGCAGACCGAACGACAGCTGCGTGGCATGCGCATGGGCATGGTGGCCGACGCCCACGTAGTCGATGAGCCGCAGCGCCTCCTCGCGCAGCGCGGCATCGGCACGGCGCGTGGCACCCGTCATGCCGCCCAGCAGCGAGCTGCGCGTGTGCAGGTGGGCGCCGAGCATCACGTTCTCGCAGGCCGTCATGTTCATGCAGATCTGCAGGTTCTGGAAGGTGCGGCTCATGCCGCGTCGCGCCAACTGGTCGGGGGCCAGGCCGGCGACGTCCTCGCCGTCGAGCAGGATCTCGCCGCGCGTGGGTTCGTACACGCCGCTGATCAGGTTGAACAGCGTGGTCTTGCCGGCGCCGTTGGGGCCGATCACCGAATGCACCGAGCCGCCGCGCACGCTGAAGCTCACGTCCTGCATGGCATGCACGCCGCCGAAGGACTTGCACAGGTTCTTCACTTCGAGCATGTCAGGCCTTCCTGCGCATGCGCAGCGCGATGGAGGGCACCAGGCCCTTGGGCAGGAACATCATCGTGAGCATCAGCACCAGGCCGAAGAACACCATTTCATAGCCGTGCAGGCCGCCCAGCACCTGGGGAAGCGCCGTGAGCAGCGCCGCGCCGAGCACCGCGCCGAAGGTGGAGGCCATGCCGCCCAGCACCACCATGGTCGCCAGCTCCACCGAATGGGTGAAGGCCGCCAGCGACGGGCTGATGAAGCCCAGGTAGTGCGCCGTGAGGCTGCCCGACACGGCCGCGAACACGGCGGAGACCACGAACGCGCGCACCTTGAAGCGCGCCACGTCCACGCCCATCACGCGCGCCGCCACCTCGGAGCCGTTGAGCCCGCGCAGCGCCCGGCCTGCGGGCGATTCATACAGGTTGAGCGACAGCAGCACCGACAGCCACAGCAGCACGGCAGCCAGCGCGTACCAGTGCATCACCTTCGCGAAGGCGAAGCTGCCGACCGTCAGCGGCGGCACCGGCATGCCGTCGGGGCCGCCCGTCCAGTCGACCTCGTTGATGAGCACGATGTTGACGATCACGCCCAGGCCCAGCGTGGCCATGGTGAGCGAGTGGCCCTTGAGCCGCAGGATCGGCTTGGCGATCAGCCAGGCGACCAGGGCCGCGCCGAGGGCCGCACCGGCGATGGCCGCGAGCGGCGGCCAGCCCAGGCGCACGCTGACGATGCCGCTGCCGTACGCGCCGATGGCGACGAAGGCCGCATGGCCGATGCTGATCTGACCGGCAAAGCCCATCAGCAGGTTCAGGCCGATGGCCGCGATGGCCGCCAGCGCGATGCGCACGGCGATGTCGGCCACGTAGTTGTTCGGCATGGCAAGCGGCAGCAGCGCAAGCACCAGCGCCAGCACCAGCAGGGAAGGGCGCAGGCAGGCGCGCCCGGGCAAGCGTCCAGGGGCTCTCATACGCGCTCCGAAGTCTTTGAGCCGAACAGCCCGTGCGGCATGACCAGCAGGATGACGACGATCATCACGAAAGGCACCGCGTCCTTGTAGGCGGAAGACACGTAGCCCGCCATCAGGGCCTCCAGCAGTCCGACGATGAGTCCGCCCACCACCGCGCCGCCGGCGCTGCCGAGTCCGCCGAGCGTGGCCGCGACGAAACCCTTCATGCCCAGCATGAGGCCGATGTCGTAGACGGTGGTGGTGATCGGCGCGGCCACCACGCCGGCCACGGCACCCAGCAGTGCCGACAGGCCGAACGACAGCTGCAGGATGCGCGAGGTCGGTATGCCGACCGCGCGTGCCGCCAGCGCGTTGGCCGCCACCGCCAGCATCGCCTTGCCCACCATCGTGAAGCGGAAGAACGCGAAGCACAGGGCCACCAGCACGGCCGCCGTGCCCAGCACCCACAGGCTCTGCGGCAGCACGTAGGCGCCCAGAATCGACAGCGACGCGTCGCCGCTGAAGGCAGGCAGCGTCTGCTGGTTCTTGCCGAGCACGATCTGCACCACGCCCTGGATGAAGATCGACGCGCCGATGGTGATGATGATGAGCGACACCACGCTGGCCTCGCCGGCCGGCTTGATGGCCAGCCGGTACAGCAGCAGGCCCGCCATCACCGTGGCCACCACGCCGCCCGCGATGGCCAGGCCATAGGGCAGCTGCGCGCCCAGCAAGGCGGCGGTGATCATCGCGCCGAGCATCAGGAAGTCGCCCTGCGCGAAGTTGATGACGCCGCTGGCGTTGTAGATCAGCGAGAAGCCCAGCGCGGCCAGCGCGTAGATCGCACCGGTGGTGAGTCCCGAGAAAACGAATTGCATGAAGTCAGCCATGGAGATCTCCGGCTTGGAAGGCGTGGGGGCCTTGGGTGTTCGCGAGCAGGTGCCGCGGCGAGATGTCGGCCACGCGGTCGGCGCCGATCAGGATCATGGTGCGGGCGATGTCCTCGCACAGCGCGGCCAGCACGCCGCGTGCGCCGGCCTCGCCGCCCGTGGCCATGCCCCACACCGCGGGGCGCCCGACGAAGGCCGCGGTGGCACCGGCGGCCAGCGCTTTCACCACGTCGCTGCCGCGCCGGAAGCCGCCGTCCACGAACACTGGAATGCGCTGCGCCACCGCGTCCACCATGCGCGGCAGCACCGAGATGGTGGAGGGCACCGCGTCGAGCTGCCGCCCGCCGTGGTTGGACACGACGATGGCGTCGGCCCCGTGCGACACGGCACGGCGGGCATCGTCCGGATGCAGCAGGCCCTTGATGACCAGGGGCCCGTCCCACAGCCGCCGCAGCCAGGCCAGGTGTTCCCACACCAGCGTGCGGTCCATGGTGCGCGAGAGCAGGGCCGCCTGCACCTGGGGCGAGGTGGCGCCGTCGCCCGACTCCGTGAGGTTGACGAACGAGGGCGAGCGGCCCTGCATCGCCATGCCGAGCGACCACGCGGGATGCAGCGCCAGGTCGAGCAGCGTCGAGGGCGTGAAGCGAAACGGCAGCTTGAAGCCGTTGCGCAGGTCGCGTTCGCGCAGGCCGCTCACGGGCGCGTCCACCGTGAGCACCAGCGCGCCGTAGCCGGCCTGGCGCGCACGGCGCACCAGCTGCTCGGCGATCGCGCGGTCGCCCATGACGTACAGCTGCATCCACTGCAGCGCCTGGGGGTTGCGTGCCAACGCCGCCTCGCGCACGGCTTCGAGCCGGTCGTTGGAGGGCGTCGACAGCACGTGCGGCACGCCGGCCGATGCGGCGGCGCAGGCCAGCAGCGTGTCGCCGCGCGGCCTCACCAGCCCCGAAAACCCGATGGGCGCCACGCCCGCGGGCGCCGACCAGCGCTGGCCGAAGACCGTGATGCCGGTGTCGGCATGGCGGGTGTCGCGCAGGGCGGTGGGCAGCAGGTGCAGGCCGGCCAGGTCCGCGGTGTTGCGGCGCAGGCAGTCCTCGTTGTCCGCGCCGCCATCGACATAGTCGAAGACGAAGCGGGGCAGCCGCCGGCGTGCATGCCGGCGGTGGTCGTTCGCATTGAGCTTCATGCGCGTCTTTCCAGGCGCGGCGGCCTCAGCGCACTTCCTTGAACACGCCCTGCTGCACCTCGACCATGCGGAAGGCCGACACGTCCAGGCCCATGTGGTCGGTGGCCGACATCTTGTAGATGCCGCTCACGCCGACGAAACCGCTGGTCGCTTCGATGGCGTCGCGCACCTTCTGCTTGTCGGTGCCGCCGGCGCGCTTGATGGCGTCGACCAGCAGGAACAGCGCGTCGTGCGCGTAGCCGCCGAAGGTCGACACGTCCATCTTGGCCTGCGATTCGTAGTCCTTCGCGTAGGCCACGCTGACCTTCTTCTGCGCGTCGCTGTCGGGCAGCGCCTGCGCGATGAGCAGTGCGGGCGAAGGCATGCGGATGCCTTCGGACGACTTGCCGGCGATGCGGACGAACTCGGTCGAGGCCTGGCCGTGCGTGGTGTACAGCGGCTGCTTCATGGCCAGCTGCTGGTAGTTGCGCGCGATGATGGCCGGCGCCTGGCCCGTGCCGAACACCAGGATGGCCTGCGCGGGCGACGACTTGATGCGCGTGAGCTGCGGCGTGATGTCGGTGTCCTTCTCGCCGTAGGTCTGGTCTTCTGCCACCTTCAGGCCCAGCGTGCCGGCGAGCTTGAGCGTCTCGCTGCGGCCCGACTTGCCGAAGCCGCCCGTGTCCGACAGCAGCGCGAACTGCGTGAAGCCGCGCTTTTTCATCTCGGCGAGCACCTTCTCGGCCGCCATGCGGTCCGAATGAGGCATCTTGAAAATGTAGGGCTTGACCGGCTCGACGATGACCGATGCGGCGGCCAGCGAAATCATCGGCACCTTGGCGGCCTCGGCCTGCGGCACCATGGCCATGGTGGAGCCCGTGGTCGAGGCGCCCAGGATCGCGTCGACCTCGTCCTGCATGATGAGCCGGCGCGTGAAGGCGTTGGCCTTGTTGGCGTCGCTGGCGTCGTCGTAGAGCACCAGCTCCAGCTTGCGCCCGAGCACGCCGCCGGCCGCGTTGATCTTCTGCACGTACATCTCGAGCGTCTTTTGCTGCGGGTCGCCGAGGAAGGACGCCGGGCCGGTGGCCGACACGACGGCGCCGATCTTGATGGGACCGGCCGCATGCACGAGGGGTGCGAGCGGCAGCAGGGCGGCGGCCGCGAGCAGGGTGGCGGCGGCGCGGCGGCCGAGGCGGACGGAATGCGGGGCGTGGGGCTTGTCTGTCTTCATTGTTGTCTCCGGATGGTTCTGGGCTGCGAAATCTTCTTGTTCTTCAGCGCGCGGGTTTTCGTCGCACGATGTGGATCGGGTGGCTTCGCGCCTCGGGCGGCGGCAGGCCGAGTGCGCGTGCCAGCGTGCGGCCTTCCGGGTCGGCCAGCGCGGCTTCGCGCGCGGCACGCACGCGGGCGGCGGCTGTGTCGAGGGATGCAGCGTCATGAGCGGGAGCGGCCAGCAGCGCGCGCATGTCGTCGAGCACCGCCCCCAGGTTGCGGTGCCCGCGCTCGCTGGTCTCGCCGTAGCCTTTCACGAGGTTGCCGCACAAGGCGAGCTCGAAGGCCAGCCGCGGGCTCAGCGCGAGCGTGCGGCGCACGGCATCGAGCCAGCGTTCGATCATGGCCTGCTCGAAGGCATAGCGCGAGGTGCGGCGGCGCAACGGCCGCAGAGCGCGCAGCGCGCACAGCATCGCGAAACCGCGCACGGTGTCCGTGCGCATGTGCAGGCCGATGCTGAGCTTGTGGGCCTTGTGCGCGAGGCGTTTGCGCAGCCAGTCGGCGGCGCGCGTTGGCAGCAGCGAGCAGATCTCGTCGAACCCGGGCTTGAGGTACTCGGTCAGGCGCAGCGGTTCGCCTTGCCGCGCCCCGACTTCGTCGCGCACGCGCTGCAGCCGGTCGCCTCGCGTCTTCAGGTCGGCCACGCGGATCACGTCTTCGTAGCTCATCCACAGCGCGAGATAGCGCGCGGTTTCGCGCGTCACGGGGAAGTCGCCGCCCCAGGTGTGTTCGGCCTTGCACACGGCGTCGACACGGTCCATGTAGAGGTCGGCGTAGCGCGTGTCCTGGTAGTCGGCCACCTGGTGCACGCCATGGTCCGCCAGCTCTTGCAGCGGCGCTGGCAGCGCCTGCGTGCGCGGGTGCAGTGCGCACGAGGCGGCTGAAACCGGGTTGTCGGCAGGCCGGACCACGGCTGCACCCGTGACATGGTCGAACCCCGCGGCGAAGCCTTTGAGGCTCGCCTCGACCGCCTTGCCCGACACGCGAATGGCCTGCTCGCAGGCCCGGCGCGAGAACGGAAGGGCGCCGCTGCCGGCCATGGCACCGAACATCACGGTGTTGATGACGGTGCCGTTGCGCCACGCCAGCGCGCGCATGTCGAACAGAAAGGTGCGCTGCGCGAGGCGTTGCGCCGCCTCGGTCACGCGCTGGCCATCGTAGCGGCCGTCGCCCATGGCCGACTTTTCGGACACCGCGTACTCGCGGTGCAGCGAGGCCACGAGCGTGGTGCGCTGCGGGTGCACGAAGCCGCCCTGCAGCACGCGCCCGGCCTCCACAAGTTCGGAGGCCGCGACGATGTCCACGTCGCCCGGGTTCGGCGTGAGCGAAAACACCGGCCGCGCACCATGCAGCTGCGCGCTGGGCACCGGGTAGATCTCGATGTAGTAGTTGGTCGCGCCCGTGCGTTGCGCCACGCCGGGCACCGAGGTGCTCTGCACCGAAAAGTCGTGCGCCTGCGCCGCCGAGATCAGCCAGTCGGCCAGCACGCCGCCGCCTTCGCCACCCATCGCAGCCACCAGCACGGTGACGATGCGCGGGGCCGCTGTCGGGAATGTCTTCGGATCGCTCATGCGGCAACCGCCTTCGCCGGGCGCAGCGGGGTGCGCGCCTTGCCGGCCATGAGGCCGATCACGCCGCCGCGCAGACGGTGCAGCAGGCGCTCCCAGGTGCCGGCGTTCTGCACGACCTCGGCCTTGTAGAAGGAGGGGCACAGGATGGCCGCGTGCGCGTTCTCACCGCACAGGCCACAACCCACGCAGCCCTGGTTCACCGTGGCCACGGGGTCGGTGCGCAGCGCGCTGGGGTTGGGCTTGACGGTGAGCGAGGGGCAGCCCGACAGGCGGATGCACGAGTGGTCACCGGTGCACACGTCGTCGTCGATGCCGAAGCGCGTGCGCACCACGCGCTCGCCGCGCTTGAGCTTCGCGGCGTTCACGGGCTTGATGCGGCGCTGGCGTTCCAGCTGGCATTCGCCGTCGGCAATGATCACCTTCAGGCCGCCTTGCGCGGTGGTCATGGCCTCCTGCAGCGTGTCGCGCATCTGCGCGACGTTGTAGCTCGTGACCTTGCGCACCCAGGCCACGCCCACGCCCTTGAGCGCGGCCTCGATGTCGAGCGTGAGCGGCCGCGTCGCCGGCTGCGTGGGAGAAGAAGGAATGGCCTGCGTGCCGGTGGCCGAGGTGTAGCCGTTCTTCAATATCACGAGCACCGAGTCCTGGCCGTTGTAGACCGCGTTCACCACGCCGCTGGTGAAGCCGTTGTGCCAGAAGCCGCCGTCGCCCATGATGCTGACGACCCGGTTGCCCATCAGCGGGCCGACACCCGACGAGCTCGCCAGTCCCAGCCCGTAGCCCAGCACGGTGCTGCCCGTGTTGAAGGGCGGCAGCGTGCCGAAGGTGTGGCAACCGATGTCCGCGCTCACGTGGACGGCGCCGAGCTCCTTTTGCATCAACTTGATGGCGGCGAACACCGGGCGCTCGGGGCATCCGATGCAAAAACCCGGCGGACGGTTCGGCACCGGCACGCCCAGCGCTTGGACCGCCTGCGGCTTGAGCGTGGCCAGCGGCGCGGCGGCGTCCGCCACCTGCAATGCACCGCCGCTGCCCAACGCTTGCGGCTGCGCCTGGTGGATGAACTCGGACAGGCAGCGCACCAGCACCTCGCCCGTGTATTCGCCCGCCATCGGAAAGATGTCCTTGCCGTACAGGCGCGTGTCGCAGCCGGCCTTGCGCAGGATGGCGTGCAGCGCGTCTTCCATGTAGTTGGGCTGGCCTTCCTCCACCATCAGCACGGCGCGTTTGCCGGCGCAGAAGTCCACCAGCTCGTCGGGCACCATCGGGTAGACCACGTTGAGCACCTGCAGCGGAATGCGGCTGCGGCCGAAGGCGTCGGCCAGGCCCAGCTGCTGCAGCGCCCGGATGGTGCCGTTGTACAGGCCGCCGGGCAGGATCAGGCCGATGTCCGAACAGTCGCCCTCGAAGCGCTCGTTGAGCTTTTCGCGGCGGATGAAGTCCAGCGCCGCAGGCCAGCGCGAATCGATCTTCATGCGCTCCTGCGCATAGATCGACGGCGGCAGGTTGATGTTGCCGAAGTCGAAGTGCGGCTTCTCGATGACGTCGCGCGTGGAGATGACCGGCGCGCGGTTGTCCTTGCACACGAAGCTGCCGTGCACGTGGCAGGCGCGGATGCGCAGCTGCAGCATCACCGGCGTCTGGCTCGCCTCCGACAGCTCGAAGCTGCGCTCGACCGCATCGACGATCGACGTGAGGTTGGGCCGCGGGTCCATGAGCCACATCTGCGACTTCATCGCAAAGGCGTGCGTGCGCTCCTGGATGATGCTGGAACCCTCGCCGTAGTCTTCGCCCAGGATCACGAGCGCGCCGCCCTTCACGCCAGCGGAAGCGAGGTTGGAGAGCGCGTCGGATGCGACGTTGGTGCCCACGGTGGACTTCCATGTCACCGCCCCGCGCACCGGGTAGTTGATGGAGGCGCCGAGCATCGCGGCCGCGCCGGCCTCGGAGGCGCTGTTCTCGAAGTAGATGCCCAGCTCGTCCAGCAGGTCGCGCGCGTCGCCCAGCACGTCGATCAGGTGCGACACCGGCGCGCCCTGGTAGCCGCCGATGTAGCTCACGCCCGACTGCAGCAGCGCCTTGGTGACGGCGAGGATGCCCTCGCCATGAAATACCTCGTCGGCGCCCAGCGAAAGGCGTTTGACTTCTTCGGCGAAAGATCGCTCCATGGCTGCTTGTCTCCGGCTGGCGCCTTGGGGCGCTGGCGTGTTCTTCGTGAGGTCCGCCTGTCGTGGGGAGCGACATGGCGGTCAGGTGAAGCCGGACTTTAGGAGCGCATTGGTAGAGAACCTATCGATGCAGTTTGCGTTACACATAGACGACATCGATGCATGGGGGCGTCGAGTTTCGCAACTGAGAGCATGGATTGCTTGCGCGCCGGGAGGCAGGTCGGGCGCGAAGTCCTTCGTGGCCTCTGCGAAGGGTGGGGGAGGGCTTGCCTGTGAGCCCTGAGGCTACCCCCTCGTTCTCGCGTTCAAGGCCCTGCGCGCGCTGCGCGTGCTCGGCGCGTGCCGCGCGCCTGCGGCGGCCTTGAGCACTGCGCTGCGACGGGGTCGCGGGGGCACGCAGGCAATCCCGCCTGTGTCTTGCACAGGAGTTCATCGTCATGAACGTTACGTCGTCTTCCTCTTCCTCCTCTTCCTCCTCTTCTTCTTCCGCATCCTCGTCGTCGGCCGGACAGGTCGACGCGCTCTCATCGCGCGATCTGCGTGTGCTCGAGGCGCTGCGGCCTTTTCTCGGCGCGCAGGCTGAGGCGCTGTTCGAGGCGAACGGGCGCTCGCTGCATCGACTGATCGGTGTTGCGCGCGATGCATCGGGCATCGGCTGGCTGCAGTTGCGTTCGGGTCTGCGCCTGGCGCGGGAACTGCTCATGGAGGACCTGCGTCCGGCGCAGGCCTTCCGTTGTGCCGACGCGGTGTCGGATTACCTGAAGCTGCACTTCGCGGGGCAGGCCCACGAGAGTTTCGCGGTGCTGTTCCTGAATGCGCAGCACACGATGCTGGCGTTCGAGGACATGTTCCGCGGCACGCTGACGCAAACGGGCGTCTATCCGCGTGAGGTGGTCAAGCGCGCGCTGCAGCTGAACGCCTCGGCGGTGATCCTGGCGCACAACCATCCCTCGGGCAAGGTCGAGCCATCTGAGGCGGACGTGACGCTCACGCGGGTCCTCAAGGAGGCGCTGGCGCTCGTGGACGTGCTGGTGCTCGATCACTTCGTCGTGGGGAACAACCGCGCCGCTTCGATGGCCGAACGCGGCCTCGTCTGAGCGCGGCACGCGGGTGCTTCGGTGCCCGCGTTTCTTTTTTCTTTGCTTCTTCCTCCCTGTCGACGCGCTGCTCCCGACGGGTACGTGCCCGCATCGCGTCGGGCTGCGCCGGTGCCATGGGTGGAGGGTCTCGCCGGACCGTGCACTGGCCGGGACGCGCTGGGGAGGGGTCGTGTCCGTCGCCGGTCTAGGACACGTCCCACGCGAGGCGGGGTACAGGTCAACGCACACTCGTCTGCTCGTTGACGAAAGGCACCACGCTCCATGCCGTTGCACTACCTGCAAGGACTCAGAGACACGCCACTGCCGGTCACCGTCACCGACCCGGAGGGGGTAAGAAATATCGAGATGCTCCTGGCCGCCCAGCTGATCGTGGCGCGGCTCGAGCGCGCGGGCGTCTACAGCATGCCGCATGCGGCCACGGTCCTGGAGGTCACTCCGGACGGATTCGCCCTGCTCGGGCGGCTCGAGGCCAAGGCACGTCCTAAGACCACCAGCAGCTGATCCAGCGCGAGGTCGTTTCGCCCGCGCGGAGCGCGCGCGACCGCCGACAGAGTCGGTGGGGGCTGCCGCAGCTTCGTGCCTTCGCCCCTCGCGGGGTGAGACCCGCGGCCCCCTTTGGGGACCTGGCACGGTGGTTCGTCCTTCCGGGACATTCCTCTCGATTGAACCAGCCTGCGGCAGGTGAGGGCGCGCATCGCGCGGTGGTTCAGACGTGCCCTCGCGGGCTGGGTGCCGGAATGCTGTCTGGCCCGGGCCTGCGGCCGGGGTTTTATGGGGTCGGCGCGGCAACGCGCGCGGCAGGTGTGCCGCGCGCGTTTTCTTTTTTGGCAGCCGGCACCGCGGCGCCGACGTATCAGAGCGAGCTGCCGCTGCAGACGTGCGTGCGCTGGGCTGCGAGGCGCTTGGCTGCGCTGGGTTCCGGAATGTGGCGCCGTCCTCGATGCTGGCGGACAGATTCCCATGAACGACGGGCGCTGTCACCGACAGGCCAGTCGCCGCCATGCATTTCGATTTCCACGCCGCCGATGCCGATCTTGTTGTTGGCCTGCGCGATGCGGCGGGGTGTGGTCTCTTGTCGTCGCTGTCTGGGGAGCCTGGCGTTCGTTCGCGACCGAATCCGTGCCGGTGGGTGGTCGCTTCGGGCGGTTGCCGGGTGCATGCGTCCTGTGCGAGGGCCGGTCCACGCCCACGGCCTTGTAGATGTCGTGAATCCTGGTGCGGGCACGGCGGCGCTGCTTCGCGTGTCGCTTGCCTCGGGCTTGATCGCCGCAACCGTTCGGCCCGACAAATTTCCCCTCTGCGGTGCAGATTCCTCGCGCAGCAAATTTCTCGGGCCTGCCGGTCCTTCGCTGCGCTGCGGCCCCGGCACTTCGTTTCGGGATGCGGCGCGCCCGGACCCGCACCGGTCGGATCACGCCAAGGCCGCGATGGGCGCGGACCTGGCTCAACCTCGAAAGGACTTCATCATGAGCACCATTGGCAACTTCTCCGCTTCGGGCGACGGCTACACCGGCACGGTCCGCACCCTGACCCTGAACGTCAAGGTCCGGATCGCCGCCAGCGACAAGGGCAGCGAGAACGCCCCGGACTACCGCGTCGTCGCCGGCAACGGCCTGGAGATCGGCGCGGCGTGGAAGAAGATCAGCAAGGCGGAACGGCCCTACCTGTCGGTGACGCTGGATGACCCGTCGTTCCCGGCGACCATCTATGCCCGCCTCGTCGAAGGCGAGGACGGCGCGCACAACCTGATCTGGTCGCGCAGCAAGGGCGACTGAGCGTCGCCCTCGGCACCCCGCTGCGGCGGGGTGCCTTTTTTCTTTCCCCTTCGCTTCGACCGCCCGCGCGTGTTCGCGGGCTTTTCCGTGTCTGGGTTTTTTTGGGAGGTGAATTCCCGGGCGTGCATGCCTGAAGCGTTGGCTTCCTGAGAGGTCCCACTGCGGGTTTCTGCCAACGTGTGTTCATACAGCTTTGGGGTGCAAGCATCCGTGCGTCTCCGGCGAGGCCGGACCGCGCTGTCGTGCTGCGCATCGAGCCACCGGTGGCGTCTCGACCCGATCGGGCTTTCATCGCTGACGCCTTCGCACCTGCGGTGCTGCGCGCAGGGCTTGCGGGTCGGGAGCGCTCAAGCGGAGGCAGGGCTGGCTTGCTGTTCCCTTCATCGTCGCACGCCGGTCTCGCCGTCAAGGTCTGCGCGTGCTTCGCACGTTGGCGTCCTGGCGGCCGTCTCGCGAACCCTGACGGCTGCGCTGCGCCGTGCGGCTTCGGTCTCGGGCAATTCCGCCCGGAATCCTTTCAAGGAGATAGACCATGACGAAGCTCATCAGCGACGAACAACGCACGCAGTTGCTGGCCAACGGCCGGCTGTCCATGACGACGGAGGGTTTCGATCCTGCGCCGGTCGTCAAGCTGTTCACGCCCAACGCCGGCGCGACCTGGCTGCTCACGGAGCTCGATCCAGGGGACATCGCGTTTGGGCTCTGCGATCTCGGGCAAGGCTTTCCTGAGCTCGGGTATGTGAGCCTGGAGGAACTGGAGGGCTTGCGCGGGAAATGGGGGCTGCCGATCGAGCGCGATTTTCACTTTGTCGCCGACAAGCCGCTGAGCGGCTATGCGCGTGAAGCGCGGCTGGCAGGGCGCATCATGGCATAGCTTTCGTAGGCGCGACCGAAGGGCCGCGCCTGTATTTCATTCCGTTGGTGCGGCCTGGATCTCGGCCAATTCGCGCCGCACCCGCTCGAAGAGCTTGTCTCGGGTCTTGTCGTTCCCGCCATAGGCCAGCGCCATCAGCGTGAGAGGATGAACGTCCATGACCTCGCACAGTTCGCTCACCTTGCTCAGGGTGGGGCTCTTCAAGCCGCGCTCCAGCGAACTGAGATACGTGCGGCTCGACACATCGGAGAACGCTTCCTGGCTCAGGCCGCGGGCCTTCCGGACAGCCCGGAGGGCCGCGGGGAAAGCGTGTGCGGTGGAAGTCATTGCGTCGTTCGTCCGAGAACGGCAATGACAACCTATAGACCCCTATAGGGCTACAATCTATAGTGTTCAAATTGGCTTTTTTCCAGCGACGCCGAGGGCGCCTGTGCCAGCCCAACGGAGCGCTTGGCGCTGCGAGGCTTGTGTGACGCGCAGTCGCTTATTCGTCTTATAGATTTCTATCTCTCGCCCGGTCCTCCAGCTCTCTGTCGAAGTTATGACCTTCCTTACAGAACAGCAACGCGAACAGATGCTCCTCAACAGCGCGGCACGTGCTCGTGGGGAGAGCTCCGATCCGTATCCCGTTGTCAAGCTCTACATGCCCGGCACTGATATGACCTGGGTGCTGACGGCGCTCGATGCAGATGGTGATCGGGCCTATGGGTTGATCGATGTGGGGACTGGCTTTCCCGAACTGGGAGAAGTGAGCCTTTCCATGCTGGCCAGTATCAAGGGGCCAAGTGGCCTGCCGGTCGCCGTCGAACTGAATTTCAAGCCGCGCAAGATGCTTTCAGCCTATGTGGCAGATGCACAGCACGACGGCATGAGTACCGACTGAATACTCGATAGCGGCACCCACACCCAATGCTATTTCGATGCTCGCAATTCCTTCCTGTATCGCCTCATCGTGGACTGAATCATTTCATCCGGTCCGATTTTTAGGCCGTCGGCCAGCCGAAAAATCGTGGTCAGCGAGGGACTGGTCTGGGCAAGTTCCAGCTTGGCAACGAACGTGCGCGTCACGGATGATGCAAATGCCAACCCTTCTTGACTAAGCTCCGACGCCGCGCGTCGAGCCTTGATCTCGGCAGCGAAAGCTCGGAGCAGAGCAGGATCTTGATTGGAACGCACGACAACGAATCTCGTTGTCTTGCATCATTTATGCACCCGTTTCTATGGTACAAAATAGAGCTGAAGAGCTGAAGAGCTGAAGAGCTGAAGAGCTGAAGAGCTGAAGAGCTGAAGAGCTGAAGAGCTGAAGAGCTGAACTGAGGGACTGACGTCGTAGCCGAGCGATGGCGAAAGGCCCGATACACGAACGTATCGAAGAGCGATCTTCCATCGGACCAACGTACCTGAGTTTTTCTGTCGAAGTCATGACCTTCCTCACTGATCACCAGCGGGAACAGATGCGCGCCAATGGAATGGCGCGCGCTCGTGGAGAGGACTGCGATCCGTATCCAGTCGTCAAGCTCTACATACCCGGCGCAGATGCGACTTGGGTGCTGACGGCGCTGGATGCCGATGGCGATCGGGCGTTCGGCCTGATGGATGCGGGGACAGGCTTTCCCAAGGTGGGAGAGGTGAGCTCAATGCGCAAGGGCATTACGGAGGCAGGCGGCTTGCCGGCTGTCGTTGAAGCCAACTACACGCCTCGTAATCCTTCAGTTCGCGTTCTCAAAGAGGTCGGCAATTCGGACCTTGAGGGCTGAAGCTAGCGCTGCAATCGCATCCAATGAAGGATTCGCTCCGCCCGTTTCCAATTTGGACATGTATGAGCGCGCAAATCCAACATGCTCGGCAAAGGCATCTTGCGTCCAACCCGCTTCGGTGCGAAGGGCGCGGACGCGCTCTCCAAAAAGCACGCGAGGGGATTTCATGTCCGCTCGATGCTGTGTTAGTGTCTCCTAATAGAGAACCCACTAATCGAGACATTGCGGTCGAGAGGCGCCCTGTTTTTGGGGAGTGCGCGGGGCGAGCCACCTTCAATCCGAGCTGTACAAATTCACTATCCGGTTTGCCAGTCTCATTTGCCTCACTACTACCTCGAGTTCACTTGGTGAAGCCATGACCTTCCTCACTGAACACCAGCGCGAAAAGATGCTCGCCAATGGCGTGGCACGCGCTCGCGGAGACAACTTCGATCCGTATCCAGTCATCAAGCTCTACACACCCGGAGCAGATGCGACCTGGGTGCTCACGGGGCTGGATGCCGATGGCGATCGGGCCTACGGTCTGATCGATGTGGGGACAGGATTTCCCGAGCTAGGGGAAGTGAGCCTGTCCATGCTGGCCGGCATCAAGGGACCAAGTGGTTTGCCGGTGGCGGTGGAAGCCAACTACAAGCCTCGCAAGACGCTATCGGCCTATGTGGCGGACGCCCAGCGCGATGGCATGGTCACTGACTGACCGACGCAGACATTTCCGGATGCAGAAGTTACCGAGCTGCGTTTGGCGCGGGATCAACTCGCCTGGATAGCGACCTGCACATGAGCGATCGATGGCAGCTTTCGGGCTTTTCCGAAGGAGATTCCCGCTGTGACGATGTCTCGCGATGCCGATACCGCACCTGCGCCCTGGCGCGCCGCCGCTGCCTATCTTTATGTACTGGAACTCGATGGCCCCGCATTGGCCTGGGAGTATCTGCGTCGAAACCCCACCTACCGGACGGCCTGGCTCGGCGCTCGCCGCAGACAGCGCAGCGCCATGGCGCTGCGTTGGGGTTTGCGAGTCGATATTGACCCGCGCCTGGACGCGCGCGATGCGCCCCCCGCATGGCTCGATGCCGAGGATGCGATACCCCATTTGAGGCCCGCTTCACGTCGCCCGACGTCGAATGACGCCGTCTTCGACCTCTGGCGCCTGCCTGGTCGGAAAGCGGTGTTGCATGCTGGGTCCGATCTGATTGTCTCGGCAGGTAGCAAGCATCACCTGAGAGTCAGTCTCTCGCCAGCGCTGACCGATGGAGGGGCGTACCGGCTTTCTCTACCGGTGGGCGGGGATGCTTCAACTGTTTCGATTCTTCTGAAGGCCCTGCAGGGAAGAGATTCATCACTTCCCGTTGCGCCGCGTGTGTCGCGACTGGATCCTCTGCACATGCGCCGCCTGCAGGCGCTCGACGCATCGCAGGCCGGTTGCAGCCAGCGTCGTGTGGCCGAAGCACTGTTCGGCGCGGACGCCGTGGACGGGCATTGGCACGCCGACAGCCACCTGCGCGCCCAGGTCCGCCATATCCTCTCTCGCGCCAAAGCGTTGATGGATGGCGGTTACTTGCGGCTCGCTGGCGTGCGTTCCGGCTAGCGCCACCGGAGACGAAGCAGGTAAACCGATTCTCCCTTTGCGGTGCGCCGGCCTTTGCCCAAACTGACTTCATCGGGCTGCGAACGGATTGCGGCCTCTCAACAACGATGGAGATCGTCATGGCTGTTGGCCGTTCATTTCTTTCCTGCGCAGCGCAAGCGAATGCAACTCAAGCCGCCCAAGCGCTGGGCAGTGTCAATCCTGAATTTCTGACAACAGACGAGGCCGGTACATTCCTTCGCCTTTCGCCGCGCACGCTGGAGAAGCAGCGCGTGCAGGGCGGTGGCCCGCGTTTTCGGAAGCTGGGCGCGCGTGTGGTCTATGCGGCTGCCGACCTGCGCGCTTGGGCCGATAGTCGCTCCTATGAAATGACTTCGGACCCTGACTACGTGCAGCGCAATTCCGTGCGCTGACCGATTCGCTGGGCAGAGAGTACGTCGGTGTCGAGGCGCGCGGGAGAACGTGAGCAGCTGTCGCTGTTCCGCGCGCTGCCGGGCGCCGACATGGTGCTGCGCGACGCGCAGGATCTGATGGCGTATCCTTTCTTCAGTCTCGCGAAATCCCGGCGCACAGTGCCGATACGCTTTGAAGCCGGTGGTGTTTCACTCTCTGTCGAAGGTGTGCCAAAGCATGGCATCGCGACGATCTGGGATGCCGACGTCCTAATCTGGGCGGCGAGCCAGATCGTCCAAGCGAAGAAGGAAGGCATCGTGCCTTCGCGCTTGATGGTGGCCACGCCCTACGAGATTCTGCGTTTCGTGAGGCGCGGCACGGGCCGCAGTGACTACCTGGCGTTGCGCGCCGCACTTGACCGGCTGCAATCCACCACCGTCGCGACGACGCTGCGCCAGCGTGAGCGTCCCAACGGCGGCATGCGTGTACATCGCTTCTCGTGGATCAACGAATGGAAGGAGTACCTGCGGCCCGATGGGCGATCCGACGGGATCGAACTGATCCTGGCCGACTGGTTCTTCTCGGGCGTGATGGACGAGGCACTGGTCCTCACGCTCGACCCCACGTATTTCCAGCTCACCGGAGGCATTGAACGCTGGTTGTATCGGCTGGTGCGCAAGCACGGCGGTCGACAGGCGGGGGGCTGGAAGTTCGACATGCGCCACTTGCATCTGAAATCCGGAAGCCTGCAGCGTCGCTCCGACTTCGCACTGCAGGTGCGTCGGCTTGTTCGACAGCAGGCTCTGCCCGGCTACAGCCTGTCGATCGAGCGCATCGGTGGCACCGACTGGCTGCGTTTCAAACCTTGCGCGGACTCATCCCAGCGACCCGACTTATCCACAGATCCTGTTGAAGAAGCTGTGGATGGTGTGTGGATGGGCTCGGTGGATCACCCGCACGAGTCTCGGTGGATCGTCCGCAGAAGTGTCGGTGAATCACCCGCACCGACCGACCGGAAGGCCGCACCCGGCAACGGCCTCGGGCCCCGCTAAACATCTAAAGGAATACATAAATGGAAATCACGCGCGCGCGGAACCAAGCCGCTGAAAAAATGAGCAATGCTTTGGTTGGCGCAGCCTCGTCGGGCTCGATGACAGATGAGTGCGTGGCAGGAGGGGCACGGCGCCCCGGCAGGGCGATCGCTTTGCTTACCCGAAGGGTAGGACGTGCGATTACGACGCTGGCCATGGATCTGAATGGCGAGCCGGTGATGGCAGGAAGCCGCGACGTGTTGGTCGACGCCGATCGTCGAGGGCCCGCCTTGAACTGGACACAGCGGCGCCTTCAAAGTGGCCTGAAGCGATCCTATGACGTCTCCGGGATGTCGAGCGACACGCTGCACCTGAAGGTTCCGAGGATCGCTGCGCAGGCCCATTGTGGGGTGACCGATAGGCCGCGTCGGGACGTGGCGCTCGCGCGCTCCGGGGTACTGGCCTTTGATCGGGTATTGATCCCGGTGCAGCCCAGCGCCTACGACGTCTGGGAGAGGCACGGTGTTGTTGCTCATTGTCGAAGTGAGGGGTGCGTTGTCGGCGCTGTGACCGGTAGCTCGATGGTGAACCCGTTTGGGCGTGACATCACGGCTGTGGGTATGTTGTGCAAGCTGCTGGAGCGGAAGTTCCGGGAGGGCTCGTCATGACGCTTCCACGGATGGGCTCGGCGCCGCCATGCGCGCACGCCGTGCTACAGCCGCAGCAGCCGGAGGGGCCCGCTCCCATGCGCGTTTCGCTCGCCTTTGTCGCGCATCGCGTAAACGTCTCGTTGCGCTTCGGCCAACCGGTGCAGAAGGCCGTGCTGGATCGCTGGCGAAGGGTCGCAGTGTTCGCACCGGGCGCGGTCTGCTGTCGCGTGAAATGGATCGGCAACGATCATGGCACTGCACTGTGGCAGCTCATGGTGCTGCAGGCACCGGTGCCGTTCGAGGCCATGCAGCGCGTTGCTGGGGTGACGCCTGGCGCGCGCATTCTGCTGCGCGTCGATGGCGAGCCCCAGGTCAAGGCGGTACTCGAAACGATCGACGCCATCGAGGCCATGCGCGTCGACCCGTGCGCTGTGGCTGTGACGTACTGGCGCATCGCCGGCAACCGTCTGGCGGCGCGTCAGTTACCACCCGCCTCCTCGCTCGAGCGCCACGCGGCGCATCTTGCGAGACGGAAATTGCATTGAGCCGGGTCATGCACTTCGCCTGTATGGCGCTCGGTTCGGCAGCACTGGGCGTTCCGTTGGCGCTGCATGCGCCCATCCGAATCGTCTACAACCCGAGCGACAGTGTTCCGCGTGGCTGGTACGTCGTCGAGGAGATCGAGGATGCCGGATCGCTGCACGTCGGCAGCATCGTCCTGGCTCGCCTCCCTAGTGATGTGGCGCAGTTCGCCGCGCAGCGCGGCTACCTGCCCGTTGGCGTGCCGATCCTCAAGCGCATCGGGGCCGTCGCGTCGCAATCGGTGTGCATTCGCGCGCGGCTTTTGTACATCGACGGCACAGCGGTGGCGTGCGCGCGATCGCACGACGGCGCGTATCGCCCGCTGCGCCCCTGGCTGCAATGCCGTTTCCTCGCGGCGGGGGAGGTGTTCTTGCTCAGCACCACAAATCCGACGTCGTTCGACAGCCGCTATTTCGGGCCCATTCCTGCCTCGACCGTGTTCGGCGTTGCGCGACCCTTGTGGACAGGGAGTGCGCCGTGAACATCGCGGCATTTCGTGGTGTAGCGTTCCGCCGAACTGGAGCCGGATGTGCGTCCGTGGCGCGCTCCGTGGTGCAGCGATTCCGACTCCGGCGAGCAGCGCTTGCTGCACTGCCGCTGCCTGTTGGGCCGCGTTGTGCACCCCGTGCGTGGCTGAGAGCCAGTCATAGCCGGATGCGGATGCGGGAGGCGAAATCGTCGGGGTGCAGGGAGGGCCAGATAAAAGGGGCGGCACGCCGCCACCCGCAAAGCGCGTCTGCACGTGGGGTGTGCGCGGCACGGCACCTGTCGGTGCCGGTGCTGCGTCGATGCCTAACGCTGCGTCGCTGCGGCAATGCGCGCGTGCCGCATCCGATCCCTTGCGCGTCATTGCTCAGGAGTGCCCGCCATGGCCACGCCTAAGGAATCCGATGGCCACCGCTTCCGTGTTCGGCCGGCGGCCCCCAAGTAACGTGCAGGACCGCACCCGGAGCGCTTCGTGTCCCGGGTTCTCAAGGAAGTCTCGAAGGCCGGCGCCAAGGCCGGCAAGCGGCCAGGGCGGCCCGCATCGCGACGCGCAGCGCGTGGGCGTGCGGCGGTGAAGCTGAAATCACATCTACCCGTCGAGCGGCAGGCCAGCGTAATTGGCGACATGGCTAGATCAGCAGTTGATCGGCGGTGGCCGAGGGCTGGGCGACCTGGACTTTGGTGGTGACACCAAGCAGGCCATGCAGCAGCGCGCCGACTTCCTCGAAGAACAGAGGCTGGCCGATCGGCGCGGGCAGCGCGTGATCCTGGCGCGCAACCTGCTGGAGGCGCTGCGCAATCGGGAGCCGGCTCAGGCCGCAAAGGGGATGGCCGCCGGAACCGGCGTCCTAGTAACTTCCCGGTGCTGGATGCTCGTCGATAAATCTGCCGCCGAGCAGTTTATTTAGCACGCTGCGAGTTTCGCAAGCGGCGCAACAGCAACTCTCGTCCGCGAGCCACGTGCTCTCGCATCAGGCGCTCCGCCAGATCTGGATTTCGCGACTCAATGGCGACCAAGATGGCCTCGTGTTCATCTCGCGCCGGTTCGATGCGCTCCGGCACGCTGGCGGCCCGAAACCTGCAAATGTTGAGAAGCGAGTAAAGGTCGCGGCAAAGAAACTCTGCCAGCCATCGGTTCCCGCTGCCACGAACAATCTGGACGTGGAAATCGTTGTCCTGTGTCTTTTGCAGGAAGAACTCACCCAGGCTGGTCGAATCAGTTCCAGCTGTCAGGAGTTCGCGCAGTCGCCGCGTCTGGGGGAGCGTCATCATCTCGGCGGCCTGCCTGGCTGCCATGCCTTCCAACGCTTCGCGAGTGATCAGCAGTTGCTCGAGTTCGTCGTTGCTGATATCGACAACTCGCACGCCTGAAAAAGGAGTGCGCTCCAAGAGGCGCCTTCCTTCCAGGGTTCGTAGTGCTTCGCGCAGCGGGCCACGCCCGACGCCCAAGCGCGCTGCCAGGGTGGACTCCGCGATGCGGTCGCCCGGCTTCAACTCGCCGGAGAAGATCGCATGTTCCAACCACTGGACGGTCTCTTCCAGAGGAGCGCGGACGTTAGAAAGGGGGGCGACTTCAGCCATATGGGCCCGATCGTACAGCCTACGAATGCAGGCCAGCGTAAACACCTATGCTTGATTGTAGACAATTACAAAGATTGTCTACAAAATAGAAAGCCTTAAAAGGAGACACACTTATGGGACTGCCGCAGCGCGCCTCTTTGGCTTTGGCGCTTCTTTCTTCGTTGGCAAGCGCCCAGCAAGTTCCTGACGGATACCCAGCGGGCTACGCCGAACTCATCCGCGCTGCTGAGAAAGAAGGGGCGGTCACCATTTACTCCTCCACTGACTCGAAGTCCGTGGCCGGTGTGCTGCAGGCGTTTCAGGGCCGGTATCCCAAGATCAAGGTCGAGTTCGTCGACCAAAGCAGCAACGAGGTCTACACCAGGTTCACCAGCGAGTTTGCAGCGGGACAGGGCACGGGAGATCTCGCATGGGGCGGCGCAGACACGGCGGTCAAGCTGATTGAAGACGGCATCGCGGCGGAATACACCTCGCCGGAGACTGGAAACCTGCGGCCCGGCGCCAACTACAGGAACGCCGCCTATTCGATCACTTACGAGCCCATCGTGATGATCTACAACAAGCGTCTGCTGCCAGCGGCCGATGTGCCGAAAACCCGCCAGGAACTGACGCGCGTACTGACCGAAAAGCGCGAGGCCTATCGCGGAAAGATCGGCACGTACGACGTCGAGAGAAGCGCGGCAGGGATTGGATTCCTGGGCGAGGATTCCCGCGCGTTCCCCGACACGGCCTGGCCGTTGTTCAAGGCAATGGCGCAAGCCGACCTGAAGTTCTTCACGTCCAACGGAACCATGGTCGAGCGCGTGGCATCTGGCGAAATCGCGCTCGCGTACAACCTTGCGGCTGCCAACATCGCGGAGCGACTGAAGACGGACACCACGATCGGGATGATTGTTCCCTGTGACTACACGCTCTATCTGACACGCACTGCAATCATCTCGAAAAAGGCCAAGCATCCGAATGCCGCCAAGGTATTTCTCGACTACCTGTTGAGCAAGGAAGGCCAGCAAAAACTCGCGGACAAGTCGATCGGCAGCATCCGGACAGACGTGCAGAACAACCCGGTGCTTCAGCGTCCAGCCGAATGCAAGAACGAAAGGGCTTTGATGCCGAGTCCCGAAAGGCTGGTCGTTTTTGACCCGGTCTGGCGCGGCGGCTTCTTGAAGCAATGGAAAACCGTGTTGCAGGCGAAGTAATCGATGCCACGCAAGCTTCGCATCGCGCTGATCCTCGCGACAGCGATTTTCGTCCTGTCGCCCATCCTGCTGATCGCTTGGCAAAGCGTACAGAGCGACGCGTTCTTCAAGCCGAACGCCAAACTCTCCCTTGCTGCCTTCCAGTATGTTCTGACGGACGGGGACTTCTACAAGTCACTCTGGAACTCTGCCCAGATTTCTGTCGGGATGACCTTGATCGCAGTGCCACTGGGCAGCCTGCTGGCCTACCTGCTCGTGCGCACCGACGTGCCGGGGGCTCGCTGGATCGAGCCTTTCGTGCTCGTGCCGATGTTCATCTCTTCGCTGGTACTGGCATTTGGCTATGTGGTGAGCGCGGGGCCGGTCGGCTTCCTGAGCCTGGCGGCCAAGTCACTGTTCGGCTTTGTGCCTTGGACTCTCTATTCCAAGCCCACCATCATCCTGATTGCCGGCTTGGTTCATGTGCCGCACGTCTTCCTGTACGTGTCGACTGCTCTGCGCGGGCTGGGCTCAGACGTCGAAGAGGCCGCGCGGGTTGCAGGCGCCAGCCCGTTGCGCGTGGCCCTGGACGTGAGCCTGCCAATGGTGCTTCCCTCAATCCTGTTCTGCACCGTGCTGATGCTGTTTCTCGGCATCGAACTGTTCGGGCTTCCGTTGGTGCTCGGTGAACCCCAGGGACTTTCTGTTCTCTCCACCTATCTCTTCAAGCTGACGAATCTGTTCGGCACGCCTGCGTACCACTTGCTGGCGGTCGTCGCCATGCTCATTGTCGCGATGACGCTCCCTCTCGTCTGGCTGCAACGCAAGATGATGAACGATGCGGACCGCTACGTGTCGGTCAAGGGCAAGGGTGCGTCGCGCCGCCTTCTGTCCTTGGGGCCGTGGCGATGGGTGGCGAGCGGCGTGATCGTCGTGTGGCTGGTGGTGACCGTGCTCGTTCCCGTTGGCGCGGTTGTCCTGCGCGGTTTCCTGAAGACCTGGGGCGAAGGTGTCCCGCTGGCCGGGAACTTCACCATTCAGCACTTCGCTTCGGTCTTCGAGTTCCCGAATCTCAAGCGCGGCATCGTCAACACGATCCTGCTGGCAACGCTCGGGAGCGCGCTGTCGGTGGCCGTCTACACAGTGATCAATCTGGCAGCGCACCGATGGCAGTCCCGCTGGAGCGCGCTTCTCGACTACCTCGTGCTGCTGCCCCGTGCGATGCCCGGCCTGGTCGCCGGTCTCGCCATCTTCTGGATCTTCCTCTTTGTCGGTGTGCTGAGCCCCTTCAGGCAAACGCTCATGGCCATCTGGATAGCCTACACACTCGTCTGGCTTGGCTACGGCATGCGCCTGGTGAGTGGTTCGCTGCTGCAGATCGGACCGGAACTCGAGGAAGCCGGGCGTGTGACCGGCGGGTCTCCATCACGGATCAGCCGCGACATCACGTTGCCACTCATCAAAGCCGGACTCCTGAGCGCGTGGGCATTGATGTTCATCACCTACGTCAAAGAGTACTCGACGGCTGTCTACCTGCTGGGACCGGGCACGGAGGTTCTCGGCTCCCTCATGGTGTCCCTGTGGGACACCGGTGCCATCGACACCATCGCCGCACTGGCGACCCTCAACATTCTCATGATCGGAGTTGGCGTGCTTCTTCTTGCCAAGTTCGGAAAGGTCAAGCATGCCTAAGCTGGAAGTCGAGTCCCTTCGTGTCACCCTGGGCCAGAACGACATTCTCAAGGGAGTCTCCGCATCCTTCGAAGAAGGCGAGATCGTCGTCCTGTTGGGGCAGTCTGGCTGCGGCAAGACCACCCTGCTGCGATCCATCGCAGGTCTGGAGCGACCGGTGTCCGGGCGCATCGCGATCGACGGCAAGGCCGTCTTCGACAGCGCGAACGGCGTCGACGTGCCGACCGAGGCGCGAAACCTGGGCCTGGTATTCCAGTCTTATGCGCTCTGGCCGCACAAGACAGTCTTCGAGAACGTCGCGTATGGGTTGAAGCTGCGCAGGGCCAGTCCCGACGAGATCCGGATGAAGGTCGCGAAGGTGCTGGCCGGTATCGGTCTCGAAGGCAAGGGGGACCGGTATCCCCATCAACTCTCAGGCGGGCAGCAGCAGCGGGTGGCACTTGCCCGCTCCATGGTCTACAGCCCCCCAGTGATCCTGCTCGACGAGCCACTCTCCAATTTGGACGCCAAGTTGCGGGAAGAAGCCCGGATCTGGATCCGGTCGTTGATCAAATCGCTCGGCCTGAGCGCCATCTTCGTGACGCACGATCAGGTCGAGGCCATGGCGATCGCCGATCGCGTGGTCTTGATGGACTCGGGCGTCATTGCGCAAACGGGCTCCCCCGAGGAACTGTACGGGAGCCCGACGAGCTTGTTTGCCGCAGAGTTCATGGGCGCCAACAACCAGCACAGGGCCAGCGTCGAGTCTCAGAGGGACGGCAACGCTGTCCTGGCAGTCGGCTCGCACCGCCTGGAAGGAAAAGTGCGAGGCGCCACGCGTGGCGGTGAGAAAGGGACCGCGGTCATCAGGGTGGAATCCGTCAGGCTGGCCGACCACGAAGGCCCCAACACCCTGCGCGCGGAGCTTGAGACCGCCGTTTACCTCGGTGGCAAATGGGAACTCATCTTCCGCTTGGGCGAAACACGCATACGTGCATTCAGCCCGATGCGTATTGACGCGGGCCACCACCTTCTTCATGTGCCGCGCGAGGCAGTCTGGTTTTTTCCGGATCAGCCTGCCATGGCCGCCTCGCAAAACAGACTGCCCCTTCAACACACCACGGAACCCCATGTCACAACGACTTAAAGACACCGTCAACATCATTGTCCCTGTCGGGGCGCTGGGCGTAGGAATACGCGAAAGCGATGTCGCTGCAGGAATTGCGGCGGGAGCGCACGGCATCGCCTGCGACGCTGGATCCACGGACAGCGGCCCAGCCTACCTGGCGACCGGACGAACGAAATACTCTCGGGCGGCAATCAAGGAGGACATGCGCATCCTGATGCTTGCACAGGCACGTGCCGGCATTCCGCTCTTGATCGGCTCATGCGGTACGTCGGGTTGCGATATGGCCTTGGACTGGACCCGCGACGTCGCACTTGAAATCGCACGTGAGCATGACTTGCACCCGCGCATTGCGCTGCTTTACTCCGAACAGCAGCCTGCCTTGATGGCGAAGTATGCCAAGGACGGACGCGTAACTCCGCTTGCACCGATGACGGATGCAGGGGCGGACCTGTTCGCCGAATGTGAACATATCGTCGCGCTGATGGGCCCCGAGCCCTATGTGGCGGCTTTGCAAGCCGGGGCAGACATCGTCCTTGGCGGCCGTACAACCGACACGGCGGTGCTCGCGGCACTTCCGCTCTTGCACGGAGCGGGCGTGGCTTCGGCATGGCATGCAGGGAAGATTGCCGAGTGCGGTGGCCTGTGCACGACGCATTCACGGGAAGGAGGCGTCATGATTCGCGTGGGTCGTGACGCTTTCGAGGTTGAGCCCCTCGGAACAGTGAGCCGCTGCACGCCGTTCACGGTGTCGGCACACATGCTCTATGAGAACAGTGATCCATTCATGCTGCACGAGCCAGGTGGCGTGCTCGACGTGACGGCGGCACGTTATGACGCGGTTGATGAACGCACCGTGATGGTCTCGGGCTCCAACTTCATTTCCAAGCCTTACACAATGAAGCTGGAGGGCGCGGCGCGGCGCGGTTTTCAAACGCTGATGCTTGTGGGAATCAAGGATCCCGCCGTCCTGACCGAGATCGATTTCTTTGTGGAACAGATGCAAAGAGTGCTCACGCAGCGCGCAGTGGCTGCGATGGGCCTGAATCAGAACGACTTCGAGATCTCATTGCGTCCTTACGGTTGGAACGCCGTAGACGGATTGCCGGTCGAGGCGGGCGCTGCAGCACCGCGGGAAATCGGCCTGCTCTTCGTGGCGACCGCATCTTCGCAGGAGTTGGCAACCCAGATTGCGAAGACCTGCAACCCCTGGTTCTTTCATTTGCCAATCAAGCAGGAACAGGCGTTGCCAAGTTATGGGTTCGCGTTCTCTCCGGCGGAGATCGAGAAGGGCCAAGTCTACGAGTTCAAGCTCAACCATGTGGTGCACGTCGCCGATGGACTGGAGCTTGTCAGAACTGTCTTCGTTGAAGCGAAGGAGCACGCACATGTCTAAGGTCAGCGAAGTTTGCAAGCACGTCCGATCGAAGAACGCCGGGCCTTTCTGGATAACGCTGGACCTGTCGTTCCCCGACCGCGCTTCGTTCGAGCGCTACAGCGGTGCAGCCCAGTTGAAGCCGGAAGCCATTTCGAAGCTGTACGACGTCGACGCGGCCCTGATCAAGGTCTTCTCGGTGCCTGAGCTGCTGGTACTGAAGATCTCCTATCCACGGCGACGTCCTCAAGGCGGTTCGCTTGAGCGGGATATGCACGGCGGACAGCAATATGTCCGGCTTCTTGATGTTGATTTAACGGCGACTCGATAGCCGGCCACAGGAAGCCGTCGTCCATTCTTCACACTTGATGCGTGGAGATCCACGCGCATCGCCTGCATCGGCGCGGACGATCGCCATTTCCCTTACTGATTTGACGGAGAACCTTTATGCAACTGGCTGAAAAACTGGCCGAGTATGTCGATCTGCTTCAGTACAGCGACCTTGGCCAGCATGTCATTCATGTCGCGAAGCAGCGCGTTGTCGACAGCATGGGCTGCGCCCTCGGCGGCATGAACAGTGCGCCCGCGACTAGCACTCGATCCTATGCACACACCCTTCCACAGGGGGCATCGACCATCTTCTTCTCCCGGAAGAAGGTGGCAACGGACGTCGCTGCGTTTCTGAACGCGACCATGGTCAGATTCCTCGACTACAACGACGGCTACTTCAGCCTTGAGCCGGGGCATCCGAGCGACAGCATCGCCGCATGCCTTGCCGTCGCAGAAGCAGAGAATCTCAGTGGGAAGGACGTGATCCTGTCGATGGTCATCGCCTACGAGATCCAGATGCGCTTTCAGGACGCTGCGACTCTGTTCAGGCGAGGCTGGGATCATGTCAACTACGTGACCATTGCCGCAACGATGGCTGTGGGAAAGCTGCTCAAGCTTTCGCGTCCGCAACTCGTGCACGCGCTGGGCATGGCTCTCAACGGGCACATTGCGATGCGTCAGGTGCGTTCAGGTGAACTTTCGGGATGGAAGGGCGCCTCGGCCGCGAACGCGACGCGCAACGCCGTGTTCTGCGCGTACCTTGCCAAGCACGACATGACAGGACCCTGCGCGATCTTTGAGGGTGAGATGGGATTCTTCGCCCAGGTCAGCGGTGCCATCGATCTCGATACAGCCTACTTTGGCAACCGACAAAGCCAGGACTTTCGCATCAAGGTGGCGAAGACGAAGCTCTATCCAACGAATGGCGAGATGCAAACAGCCGTGATGGCCGCTGTGAGCCTGAGAGAAAAGATCGGAAGTCTCGATGCCATCGAATCGATTCGCGTGGACACCACTGACGTCGGCTACAAGTTCTTGGCGAAAGACAAAGCAAAGTGGCGCCCGGAAACCCGGGAGACCGCCGACCACAGCTTGCCCTACACCGTCGCACGCGCGCTGCTGGATGGGACGATCACGCGTGCAACCTACGACGTCGCCAAGCTTGCCGATCCGCAGGTACTGGCCATCATCGACAAGATCACTGTGCACGAAGACCCGGTGCTTGCTGCGCAGATGCCGTCGCTCGCGAACAGGGTGACGCTTCGGCTGAAGAATGGGGAATCGCTGAGCGAGGAGCTTGGAACCAAGGAAAATCCACGCATCGGGCTTGACGATCGCGCGATCGAGACGAAGTTTCGCGACTTCGCCCAAGAGCATTTCAGCCAACAGAAAATCGAAGAGGCACTTGGACTTTGCTGGGCACTGGATCAGCAGGCAGGGCTACACCAGTTTCTCTCGAATTTCGAGCTTGACGTTAAGTCCTGATTGCACGGACTGCTGTCGCGATGGCCCAGCCTAGGAATGCCCTGAAGGGCTGGCACCGCGAGTACGAGCAGCGCCTCGATTTGCCTGTGGGCTATGCGGGCTTCTACGTGTTCCCAGCGTGAGAAGTTCAGCACGAAGTGGTACAGGATATGGGCAAACGGCGCGTTCGCAATCGTCACGCCCAACTTCCCCATGGCGGTGAAGTCCGACAGGCCGCGATGGCCAGGGGCATGGCCCTGCGGGAAGAACATTTCCTTGGATGGACCTTGTACAGCGCGCCACTGCCGGATGCGACGCTGCAGCGTGCGCAGCATGCCATCGGGGAAACGATCGGTGTAGTCGTCCTGGAGCTTGCGCAGCAGCGTAACGGCCATCAGCGCGGGCGCGCTCCTGAGCAGCGGAACAATCTGCGTGTCCCACACGTCGGCGAATGGGTCGGGCCGCGAGCGCCAATAGCGCCGGGTCTTCTGGGAGGGTACCCGCCCCGAACGGAGCAGTCGTGGTTGCACGGAGCTGGTGGCAAGCCAAGCAGGCAGCCGACAAACTCACCATTCGATTCAAAGGGACGCTCAACGAACGTGTCAGCACCCCTGAGCTCGACGAGCGCATGCGCGCCGCACTGGAAGGCGGTACATGGCCGGCCGCTGCAGCGCGGGGACATCGCTGCAGCGTTCCGTGCGCCGCATCAGGTGGTAGAGGCGGACTGCGCCGTGCCACTCCTCGCGCATGCAATGCATGGAACCGATCAATTGCATGGCGCAAGCCGGACCGGATCGGCTGGACTTGTGGACCGGTACGCAGGCCCAAGACATCCTTCTGCGTGAATGCGGAGCAGCGGGGGGGCTACAAGCCCGAGCAGGTCTACTTTCATACCCCTATCTCGGCGGCGGCTTCGGCCGCAAGACCCAGGCTGAGGCGGCCATGCAAGCCATGCTCACGAGCCTGCGCTGCAGGTGGCCGCCCGGTGAAGGTGCTTTGGGCGCTAGCCGATGACTTTCAGCAGAGGCACTACCGCCAGACGATGATGTGTCGCCTGCGCGCCGCGCTCGACGCGGACGGCCGCGTCCAGGGTCTGCGCGTCCGTGTGGCAGGCCCTCAGATGGGGCGTGACAACGGAGTGGTCCTCATCAACGGCGTCGCTGACGGGATGTCGCTCACGGGAACCATCGAAATGCAGTACCAGATTGTGGGTCGACCACATCATTGGACGCAATCCCGACCAAGGAGTTGCCGCTGGGTCTTTCGCGATCATCGCCTTTGCTCGGCGGTAACCGGTACCGGGGTCCTGCGCCAGTGCCAGGGACGCTGCAGCGGCCAGTTCGATCGAGGTGCAAATATGCGCGGTGCCCAGAAGCCCACGCACCACGCGGCAATGACCGCGGACATGATCACGTCGCTCGGAAAGTGCTCGAGCGCGAGAACGCGGCAGATGCTTGGGATGGAGGCCAACGCCCACAAGCATTTGCGCCAGTTGGGAAACAGGCCAGCGAGCACGAACGCAACGGCAAATGCCGTGAACGCGTGACTTGACGGAAACGAATTAAAGGGTGCCCCGGCAAACGGTGCGGCGAAGCCGTAGTGTCCGTTCTCCAGAAGCAGGAAAGGGCGGGCCCGCGCGACGACATGCTTGAGAACCAACGTCATGAAGCCGCCTGTCAGCAAAGTCAGGAGCATCAGCAGGCTTCCGCGGACCCAGCGCTCGCAACCGTGTTTCCAGTGCACTGTCACCGGTACCGACAATGCAAGAAGACTTGAGGCGTAGATACCCAACGCGGCGATCCCAAAGAAGCGGGCGTCGGCGACATCGCTGACCGTGTCGAAGACGCCGGAGGACTCCGCTGTCAGAAGCGCGTGGATGACCCGTATGAGCGCGGCGTCCAACCAGACCGCCATGGCCACGACGCCGCCAAGCAGCGCGCCGAGGGACTTCAGGATACGAGCAGCGGGAGTTTCATTGCGGGCTCGGTCGCGAGGGCTGCTTGTCATGCTGCGAAGCCACCGCTCAGCATCGCTGCTGTGGACGGGGCAGAGGAGGGCGCCGCTGTTTCGGAAAAAAGAACTGAGGACACGCGGGCTCCGGTTTGATCGTGTCCAGATGCTCCACCCCGTAGCCTTGCTGCATCCTTACCGGACCTGCCCGGCTCGAAGGTGCGACGCCATTCGCCAGGTAAGCCGAGGGTAAGGCTGGTAGGCCGAGCATTCAGGCTTCATCACTATCGGACCCCGTCATGCTGCGTGCCTCTATCACCCTCGTTCTCTGCGGCCCAAGGGGGCTCGCCGTGACGCAAAATGCGCCCGACGTGGCGTTGACCTCCCCGTGCCGAAAATCGACCTCTGCGGCTCAGCCCTTCAGTTCGCCGACATGAGGCCAGCCGCCAAGCTTTTCGCGAAACTCTGCTGGCCCGGACGCCTTGGGTCATGGCTGTTTGACACCTGCCTGCTGGACGTCCTGAATTGCCTTGCACTGATCGCCGCTGCGTTCGAGGTTCAGCTGTTCATGGACCGTGGAGCCATCGCCTTCTGGCTGCTGCTTTGCTTCGAGCACTGTCCTTGACAGTGCTGAAGCGGCTATCGCCGTTATGGCGCGAATGCGAGAACAAACTCCGTCCCAGGCGATGCCGCGTGTGCTGTCAATCGCCAACCGTGGGCGAGCGCGATCTCCTGGCATATTGCAAGGCCCAGCCCCGCGCCTTCGTCGCGCCGCCCCGCGCCGCGCCAGAAGCGATCGAAGATCAACGGCAGATCGCGAGTTGGAATACCAGCACCCTCATCGCGAACCGAGATCTGCCGTGCATCGGCCATGAGCCGCACCACGCCATGCGGCGGCGAATGCTGAATCGCGTTCTCCAGGAGATTCTTCAGCAGTGTGAAGAGCGCACCCCGGTCCGCCTGCCAGGACGCGGAGTCCGGCGCAACCCGCAAATCCAGATGCACGCCGCGGCGCCCCGCAAGTCGTCCGAGATAGTCGCCGACCTCGTCCACCAGCGCGGCTGCACCGACAACGCCCGCCTCGTAGTTGCACAACTCGGTCGCCTCGGCCAAGTGCAGAAGTTGACTGACGTGCCGAGCCATTTGATCCACGTCGCGAATCAAGGCATCGCAATTAAAGACGGCTCCGCTGTCGTTGCCCAGTTCGACTTGCGCGCGAATCAACGAGAGCGGTGTCTTGAGCTCGTGCGCAGCCGCCGCAAGAAAATCCTGCTGCGCGATGTAGCCGCTCTCCAAACGGTCGAGCGCGCGATTGAAGGCCTCGATCAGCGGCAGCATCTCCGAGGGCAGCCCTTGCACGCTCAAGCGGGCGTCGAGCGTACGCGGCGTGATACGTGCGGCACTCTCAGACGCCACCCGCAGCGGTCTGAGCATGCGGCTCAGTGTGAAATACATGACCACAGCGAACACCAGGACCGATGCGAAGCACGCAAGCAGAATGCCGTGTCCAAGCGCTGGCATGCCGACGCTGCGGTCCATGAGCTCGATCAGGCGCTGGCTCACCGCCACTTGCACATACCATCGCTGACCCTCGTGATCGAGGCCATGTGTTGCCGCACGCACCGCAAGCCCGTCTGCAATCGAATCGAACGTGTGATCACGGGGCTCGAAGCCCTTGCCCTCCTGGAGCAGCGCTGAATCGTTTTTCCTTGCTGGCATCACGACGTTGCCGGTCGAGTCGAGCACGCGCACAGCGGTTTCTTTCCCCATGCCGGAATACAGCCACATCGGGAGCTCCGATTCGTCCAGTCCGCTCGGGCGTCCGGTCGCGTCGAACTCCAGCTGTCCGCCGATCAACCGCGCATGGGTGGAGATTCCTTCATTGAAAGTGTCTCCGCGCAGAAGCAGCGTGGCCGCACTCACGACAACGATCACCGCAATGCAGACCAGGATGCCGGCCACGTACGTCGCCAGCAGCTGCGTGCCGAGGCTATGTGGCCAGTGGGGCTTCGCGAAGCGCATAACCATGTCCTCTCACATTGGCAATCTGCAGCGCAGAGCCCACGGCCTGCAGCTTTCTGCGCAGGCGATGCAGCGCCACATCGAGTGCATTGGGCGTAACCGCCTCCGAAATTCCCCACGCGGCCGTTTCGAGCGCGCCGCGGCGCACGGTCTGGCCGCCGCTGCGCACAAGGCAAAGCATGATCTGAAGCTCGGCAGCCGCGAGCGTGACGGCGTCATGATCGCAAGTCAGCGTTCCGCTCTCGGGGTGCACGCAGATGTCGGCGTACGCCGGCGACAAGCTCTGCAGTTGGGCCGGGCGCCGCAGCAGCGCGCGCACGCGCGCGACGAGCTCTTCCATGGGAAATGGCTTGACCAGATAGTCGTCGGCGCCCGACTCCAGGCCATCGATTCGATCATGCAGGGCATCCCGCGCCGTCAGCATCAGGCACGGCGTGCGCGTACCGGCCGCGCGCAACCGCCGTACCAGTTCGAGGCCATCGCCATCGGGTAGTCCGCGATCGATAACGAGCGCCGCATAGGGCGTGCGGCGCAGTGCGTGCCAGGCGACGTCGACGCGCCCGAACACATCGGCCTCGATGCCCGCGCCGAGAAGCGCTTGGCATACCAAGGTGGCCATGCGGTCGTGGTCTTCGATCAGCGCGATGCGGTTCATGCGGTCGAGGCAGCGTCAAAAACGATAGAGATAGCCGAGCGAGACGGCCGACTGGCTCGAACGATCGACCAGCGGGCTGTTCTTGATTTGCTTGCCCAACTGCGTGGCGCTGACATCGACAAACACCGACTGGTGAGAATCGATTGCGTAGCCGACGCGCAGTCCGATTTCCGTGTTGACAGTCGAATTTCCAAGGTATGCAGAACGGCCGGGGCGGCTCTCCTCGGCGCGTACGCCGTAGTAGTAGTCGACGTATTTCTTGTCCTGCCAGTTGGCCTCGATCCGTGGTGTCAATGTGAAGTTGCCTGCGCGAAAGTCGCGCTGCACGCCGAGACGAAATTGTTGGCCCTTGCTCTTGCCCGAGGCATCGCCGAGCCACTCGGCCGAGACGTCGGCAATCTCGTTGCGCCAGGTGACGCCGGCGCCGAGCCAGACGCTTCCTTTGCGTTCCTGCATGTCCTTCAGGATAGGCGCATCGCTCGGCTCGTAGCCTCCGAGGCCGTACTTGGCGCGCAGACCAAAGGACAAAGATGAATTGGTGCCCAGCTCGACCTTCGGCAGCTTGAGTTCCGCACCTGCACCGAGCACCCGTACATAGCGGTTTTCATAGTAGATGAGCGGAATGCCTTGGGTCTTCGTGCCCGCGCCGGTGTATGGCTGCTGCTTGACACCGGCGGCAATGCCGATGCCCCAGCGAGAGGCGTCGGCCGATTGCCCAGGCTGCGACACCGCGGCAGCCAGAGGTTGATCAAGGCTGCTGTCCTGCGCCCACGCAGCGGGCAGAACCAGCGCCAGCGAAACACCAAAAAGCAAGGAGGGAAAAACGGGGAAGACAGGAGTCGAAAACGCACGCGGCATCGCGGAGCCAATCAGGGTTGTAAGGGGGCTTCGATCGTTGGCGCGATCGTCTTACCGAACTCTTACCGGCACCGGCGGCGCGAAGGATCATCCCTGGTCCGGGCCGTAGCCATCGATGTCGTGAATGAGCTTGGCCTCGTACATGCGGTCGAGGTCTTGCTCTTCGTGGCTGAACACGACGCGGCTGCGCTCCGACGTCATGTAGGCCATCAGGTACATCACCGTCTTGCCCACATCCTTGCTGACGAGGCGTGCAACGCATAGCAACGGCGAGCCGACCTCTACATGCAAGCTCGCCGCCACGTGAGGAGCCGCGGCGACAGCGGAAATTTCCTCGGTCACGTATCGAAACCGCACGCCCTCGGACAACAGCATCTCGGTGATCGAACGCCTCTCGAGCGTGTCATTCTTGATGGTGCCTGCGTATTCCGGCATCACCCAGGAGTCGACGAAGAGCAGGGGGACACCGGATATGGAGCGAAGACGACTGGCGTACATCACCTGTGCGTCTTCGGCCAGCCCCATGGCCGCCGCAACCAGGGGCGGTGGCGAGCACTTCGATACCTCGAGGACGGTGACCTTTGTCTGCTTTGACCGCTTCGCCAGGGATTCCGTGAACGTCGAACCGGTGCGGTTCTGAGGCTTGGCAGCTGTTTGCTTGACGAAAGTGCCTCGTCCGAGGCGTTTCTCCAGCCATCCTTCTTCCACTAGGTCCGCGACGGCGCGCCGCACCGTGATGCGCGAAACACCAAATGACTGGCATAGCTGATCCTCGGTGGGTATCGGGTCGCCTTCCCTGTAGGCGCCCCGCCTGATCTGTTCCCGAAGAGCCAGGAACAGCTGGCGATGCAAGAGGTCACCGCGTTCGCGGCGAAGGATCACTGACATTGTGTCTTCTCGACTCTTCTCGTGGCTGAAGGTTGCATTGTCAGGGAGGTCTGTCGCGTGCCCCGGCATCGAGCGACGGAGCGGGTTTTCACTAGCATGAGATTATGATATCATGCTTGCATAATCCCATCGCCGATTTGCAAGCGGCCTCGGCGCCTCGCATTCGGCCAACAAATCCAGATAAATCCGCCAGAGGAGACACTGTGAAGATCGGAACGATGGGGCGCCGCATTGCGGTTGCGGGGGGCGCTACGCTTGCCATGAGCGGCGTCGCTTTTGCGCAGACGAGCAGTGTGCAGATCTATGGTCGGATTTCTGCCGGCATCTCGCACAAGACCAATCAAACCGGCGCCAAGACTGAGGTCAGCAACTACCTGTTGAATGGGTCCTATCTGGGGTTTCGTGGCAGCGAGGATCTCGGCGGCGGCCTGAGAGCGATCTTTCGTCTCGAAACCAATATTGACTCGGACACCGGTGAGGTGGGTTCGGGAGGGAAGTTCTGGCATCGCGAATCGACCGTCGGCCTTGCCAACGAGGCGTTCACGCTCACGCTCGGTCGCCAGTTCCATGCCTCCACGGACCGTGTCACCCGGAGCCTGGACGTCTTCAATGTGAGTGGGGCGAGCCTGCACGTCACGCCGCTGGCGCTCTATGGGGTCAACAAGTTTGCAGGCAATGACTCGCGCAGCGACGACGTTATCAAGGTCCGCTGGGACGGCCCGGCAGGAATTACCGCGGCCTTGAGTGCCGCGCCGAATGAAGGCTCTGGCCGAAGCATGGCTTTCGACCTGGCCCAGATCACCAATGCCTACACCGTTGCCCTTTACGGTGTGACCTTCAAGTCGCCGACGCTTGCGGCAACGGGTCAACATCCCCAGCACACCGTCCTCGGTGCGGGTGGCCAGCTTCGCCTGGGCAGCAGTGCGCGCCTCTACCTGAATGTGGCGCGGGCCACGCTCGACGGTTCTGCAAGGGGTAGGCCAGAACAGGCCAACACGTTGATCACACCGGGCTTCCGGTATGACATGGCGCCGTTCATCTTCAAGTTCTCGTACACGCTGGACAGCGGCAAGAACATCAACAACGTGGCGGGCCGCGACGGCAAGAAGAAGACCGCGATTGCCGCCGTCGACTATCAACTTTCCCGGCGCACGACACTGAGCTTTTCGGTTTTCAGCAACTCCTTCTCGGACGGGTACAGGCTCGACCCCGTCAACATCGCTGGCCTCACCCGGGACCCCTCACGCTCTTCCACTTCCGGCTAGGCGATCGGGGTACGTCACGACTTCTGAGTTCCTTCGTTCGACCTGGGCGGCTGAACCGCCGGGTCGACACGACCTTCCAATCATCTGAAAAGAAAGACAACCATGGCCCTGCAAGGCAATGTGAAAGTAATGGTGCCCTGCGGCTCCCTTGGGTCAGGGGTCCGCGAGAGCGAAATTGAATACGGGCTTGCCAAGGGAGCCAACGTCATTGCAACGGACGCCGGCTCCACCGACAGTGGAGCGGCCTACCTCGCCCTTGGAAAATCGAAGAACAACCGCGGAGCGGTCAAGCGTGACTTGGGCATCCTGCTGCGCGCTCATGCCAAGACGGGCATTCCAATCATCGTCGGCACCGCGGGCCAGGCGGGCGGAGATCTCAACGTCGACTGGACCCGGGACATTCTCCTGGAACTTGTGCAGGAACTGGACATCTCGCCGAAGATCGCGCTGCTGTACTCCGAGCAGGAGAAGGGCAGCCTCAAGGCCTTCAACCGACAAGGCAAGGTGCGGCCATTGCCGCCGCTGGGTCCACTGGAAGACTCGGCCATCGATGCCTGCGAGCACATCGTCGGCTTGATGGGCGTGGAGCCCTTCATTGCCGCACTCGAGGCGGGCGCAGACATCGTCATCGGCGGGAGGTCCACCGACACGGCCGTTCTGGCCAGCTATCCGATCTGGAAGGGCGCGTCGTGGGGAGCTTCGTGGCACGCCGGAAAAATTGCAGAATGCGGCGCCCAGTGCTGTCTCAATCCTGCCGATGGCTCAGGGGTTCTGCTGACCATCGATGACAGCGGCTTCGAGGTGGAGCCGTTGTCCACAACGAACCGGTGTACGCCGCACAGCGTGTCCAAGCACATGCTGTATGAAAACAGCGACCCCCACTATCTCCACGAACCGGGGGGAATTCTGGACGTCACCGGTGCGGTGTATGCGCAGCGCGGCGAGCGTACCGTCCGCGTGGAAGGTGCCAACTGGGTGAAGCAGCCCTACACGATGAAGCTCGAAGGTGCGGCCGCTGGAAACTACCAGACGCTGATGCTCATCGGCATTCAGGACCCCGACGTTCTCAACAACGTCAACGCATTCCACGACCGCTTGCTGGAGGCGCTCCATGAACGCACCCGCAAGTCGATTCCCGCGGAGGAGCTTGGTGAATTCCACATCTCGCTTCGCATGTATGGCTGGAACGCCGTGACCGGCGATGTGCCGGTGAATGTTCCGCCGCCACGGGAAATCGGTGTGCTGCTGGTTGCCACGGCCCGGACGCAGGAACTGGCCAACGCGATCGCTCACGCATGCAACCCCTACTTCTTCCACTATCCGATGGTGATGAACAAGGAGCTGCCGAGCTACGGCTTTGCCTTCAGCCCGGCAGACGTTCCGCGCGGCCAAGTCTTCGAATTCAAGCTCAACCATGTTGTCGCCATTGAAGACCCTTTGTCGCTGGTCCGCACCGTCTGGCTGGACAGGGGTGGCAAGGCGATCGCAGCCTGAACGGAATCAAGAAGGAATTAGATATGCCCAAGCTGCGTGAAGTCTGCCACCACATCCGCTCCAAGGTCGCTGGTCCGTTCTGGGTCACGGTCGATCTCTTCTTCGATGGGGAGGAGAAGTACAGAAAGTACCGAGACTGCGAAGAACTGTCCGCAGACCTCTTCCATCGGCTGTATGGCGTGGATCCAAGCCTCGTCAAACGCATCCCAGTCGACTCCCTGCACGTCCTGAAGATCTCCTTTCCGCGAGCGAACCCTCAAGGAGGAATGGTCGAGCGTGACATGCACTCCGGTCAGCAATACGTGCGATTGCTCGACATCGAACTGAAGTAGAGGGCAAGCCCGAAAGGCGTGCCGCTCGACGATGGCTGATCCGCGATGACAAGGAAGCAGGAGACAGAGATGAACCAACACCACGCACTTCAAAGGCGGAAATTCGTTGCGGGTGCGCTCGGCAGCGCAATGCTGGGCTCCGCATGGGGTTCAAGCTATCCGGACAAGCCCATCAAGATGGTCCTGCCGGTCTCACCCGGCTCCGCGATCGACGCGACTGCGCGGCGGCTCGGCCCCGTGCTCGAAGGCGCACTCGGACAGCCGCTGGTCGTCGAGAATCGGCCCGGCTCCGCGGGCCTGATCGCGACCGCGCAGCTGGTTCGCAGTCCCGCTGACGGCTACACGCTGGCCATCGTGGCCTCGACCCATTGCATCACACCGCATCTCTACAAGGCCAGCTTCCATCCCTTGCGGGATGTGCAGCCCGTCCTTGCACTCACCTCGGGTCCGATGATCTTCGTCGTGCACTCGAGCGTGCCCGCCAAGGACGTCCAGCAGCTTATTTCGTACGCCAGGTCGCGCCCGGAGAAGCAGTCGGTGACGCTGGGCAATTCCGGCAACGGTACACCGCTGCACGTCGCCGGCGCGCTGATGTCGCTGAAGGGCGGGTTCAAGGCGCTCCATGTCGCATACAAAGGCATCGGGGCGTTTTCCACGGATCTGGCTGGAGGCCAGGTCATGGCCGGTTTCCTTCCGGTGATCGCAGCGGCTCCGCTGATCAAGTCCGGTCGGATCAGAGCGCTGGGCATCAGCACGCTCAAACGCCTGCCGGTGCTGCCCGACGTGCCTACGCTGGCGGAGTCCGGGCTTCCGGGCTTCGACGTCGACGGCTGGTTGGCACTGATCGCGCCGAAGGGAACGCCTTCGGTAGTCGTCCAGCGCCTTAATGGTGAATTCAACACCGCACTTCATACCCCGGAGCTCGAGCTGTTTGTTGGCGATAGCGGCGGTGCCGTTATCGGAGGCACGGTGAACGACTGCGAGAGCCTGTTCCAGCGCGACTTCGCCGGGTACGGCCGGCTGATTGCCCAGGCCGGCATCAAGGCCGATTGAGTGCCGCAACATCCACATCGACTGCAGCAAGCCGCTCGCGACGAATTCATGCCGCACAAGAGAGTCTTCCAATGGGTGCTGCTGATGGCGGGCGCCGGGGCATCCCTGGTTCTGCTGCGCGCACTCCACGTCCCCGGTGCGGTGCTGTTGGGGCCGATGCTCGTGGCCATCGGTTTCGCGTTGAGCGGCGCGGGCCTGGAACTGAAGCCCGGCATCTTCTTGCCCGTACAAGCGGTTCTCGGTTGCATGGTCGCCTCCGTCGTCAGCCGGGACCTGCTGCAGCTGATTGCAGACCACTGGGTGGTCGTGCTTACAGTGAATGTCCTGAGCGTGGCTGCGGCAGGTGTCGTTGCTGTGGTGTTCACTCGCCGTGGCTGGCTGCCGGGCCAATCGGCCATATGGGGCCTGTCCCCGGGGGCGGCCTCGACCATGATGATGTTGGGGGAGCAGCAAGGGGCAGACCCGCGCGTGATTGCGCTGATGCAGCACCTTCGCATCGTCTTCGTGACGCTGACGGCCGTCGCGGTGGCGGGACTCGTCGGCGCGAGCGGCGGGCCTGCCGCTTCGCCGGTGCCGGCGACTGTGTTCCTCGCCGGCGCGGTGTCTGCCGATGTGGTCGCGGTGCTAGGAGCACTCATCGCCGCAGGTGTTGCCGTCGCTATGGCAACCAGGTGGCGGCAGGCGGCGTTCTGGCTGCCCCTCGTCGTGGGCAGCGGATTGCATCTGGCACACCTGAGCACCGTGGAGATTCCGGTCATGGTCGCGGCCGTCGCGTTCGCCTTCGGCGGCTGCTACGCGGGGCTGCGCTTCAACAGGAAGGTGTTGCTCGACTGCC
This sequence comes from Variovorax sp. EBFNA2, assembly GCF_033802765.1. Classification (NCBI taxonomy): domain Bacteria; kingdom Pseudomonadati; phylum Pseudomonadota; class Betaproteobacteria; order Burkholderiales; family Comamonadaceae; genus Variovorax; species Variovorax sp. EBFNA2. The sequence goes on along the minus strand of NZ_CP138497.1, from coordinate 888,575 downwards.
TCCACCTGATGCCGGCGATGCTACTCGGGATCCTTCTGATGACCGGGTCGTGCATCGCGCTGATGTGGCCGATTCTTCGCTCGTTCGAAGGTATCGATGCGCTCACGGCCTTCCTCGCCATCATGCCCGGAGGCATCGATGCCGCCGTGGCTGTGGCTCATGGCATGCATGCCTCTGTGCCGGTGATTCTCGCGGTGCAGGTGATGCGGCTCATTGTCGTCACGATCCTCGCGCCTCAGATGGCGCGGCTCGTGTCCAGATATTGCGAACCCAGGTAACCAGATGAAGAACGAGCAACAGCACTTGTACCCGAGCGGCGTCCGAAGCGAAATCGACGTCACGAGATACGGCTCCCTCGTGGAGCTGATGGATGTCGCGTTCGCTAGGCATGCCCGGTCGGAGGCATACATCTTCATGGGGCGCTCCTTCAGCTTCGGGCAGGTCGATGCGTGGTCCAAGGCGTTCGGCGCCTATCTGCAGTCCATCGGCCTGGCCCGAGGCGACCGCGTGGCCTTGATGATGCCCAACGTGCCGCAGTACCCGATTGCCGTTGCCGCGGTCTTGCGCGCGGGACTGGTGGTTGTGAATGTGAATCCGCTGTACACGCCACGCGAGCTCGAGCATCAATTGGTCGACTCGGGCGCGAAAGCCATCGTCATTCTCGAGAACTTCGCCGCCACGCTCCAGGCGGTCATTGCGCGCACGGATGTCAAGCACACGGTCGTCGCGACCCTGGGCGACATGCTCGGCTTCAAGGGCCAGTTGGTGAACCAGGTGGTGCGCAAGGTGAAGAAATTGGTGCCGCGGTTCACCTTGCCGAACCCGGTCGGCTTCCGCGCGGCGCTCGCTGAGGGGCGTGAACGTCAGTTGGCGCGTGTCACGCCACTGTCCGACGAACTGGCCGTGCTGCAATACACGGGCGGTACCACCGGCCTCAGCAAGGGCGCGATGCTCCTGCATCGCAACCTCGTGGCTAACATCCTGCAGTCGGCCGAATGGTATGTGCCAGCCCTCGAGAAGGTTCCTCCGCGGGAGCAGCTGACGTTTGTCTGCGCGCTGCCCATTTATCACGTCTTCGGCTTCACCGCCTGCGTGATGCTCGGGCTGCACATGGGTGCCAGGAATATCCTGATCCCCAATCCGCGCGACCTGAAAGCTTTGTTCAAGGAGCTGCAGGGCGTCAGTTTCCACAGCTTCCCGGCAGTCAACACGATGTTCGCCGCGATGGCACGAACCATCCCGGATTCGGCGCGGTGAACTGGCGCAATCTGGTGCTTTCGGTCGGCGGCGGCGCTGCCGTTCAAAGCGGAGTGGCAGCGCTGTGGCTGGAGAAGACTGGCTGCCCGATCTGCGAGGGCTATGGCTTGTCCGAGACCAGCCCGTCGGTCACCTGCAACCCGGTCGACAGCGCGTCGTACACGGGAAGCATCGGTTTGCCGCTTCCCAACACGGAGATTGCACTGATCGACGACGACGGCGGCCCGGTGCCGGCGGGGCAGCCTGGCGAGATCGCGGTGCGTGGACCGCAGGTCATGGCCGGCTACTGGCGGCGTGCAGATGAAACCGAAAAGTGCATGACCCGTGACGGCGTCTTCCGCACCGGCGACGTCGGCATCCGAACGGACAGCGGCCACTACAAGATCGTGGACCGCAAGAAGGACATGATCCTCGTCAGCGGTTTCAACGTCTATCCCAACGAGATCGAGGATGTCGTTTCCAGGATACCGGACGTCCTGGAATGTGCGGTGGTGGGCGTACCGGATCCAGTCACTGCAGAGGCCGTAAAGCTCGTGGTGGTGAAGAAGGCGGATGGGCCGAGCGAGGAAGCCATACGACGCCACTGCCAGGAAAACCTGACGGCCTACAAGCGACCCAAGCTCGTGGAGTTCCGCACGGAGCTTCCGAAATCCTCGGCCGGAAAAATCCTGCGCCGTGAGTTGCGAGCCGCGACCACCTAGTCCAACAAACCACGTGGAATCCTCGCTGGGAGCGGCTCCGGGGAAGAGACGACCGTGTCAAGAACCGCGTCTTTGCCACAAAAGTGGCCGCGACCACAAAGCTAAAAAGTATCAAGCAATGGCCACCCGAAATCCTGACATCAACCGCTTCAACAAGAAGGCTGCGTTCTTCGTGGCATTGGCGATGTTCGCCCAAGAATCGGTCTGGAACTTCTATGACGCGCAGGTTCCCGCCTCGCTCAGGCAGTACATCAGCAGCGCTGCCGTCATCGGCCTGCTGATGGGTGTGGACAACCTGCTCGGAATCTTCGTTCAGCCCTGGATGGCGCACATGTCCGACCAGCACAAGGCCAAAGGCGGCAACCGCTTCCGCTTCCTGCTCATCGGCGCCCCCGTGGCCGCGTTGCTCTTCGCGCTGATTCCCTGGGCCGTCTCCTTCGAGATGTTGCTGGTCGCGATGATCGGCTTCGCGTTCATCGCGAACGGGTTCAAGTCGATTGCCGAGTCGCTCACGGCCGACTACCAGGCGCCGAACCATCGGAGCAAGGGCAACGCGGTGGCTCGCATCGGCGTGGCGCTGACCATCCTCGCGTCGGCCGCGATCAGCTTCCTCGTGGTGGACAGGGATTTGCGGCTGGCATTCTTCATTCCGGCGGTGCTCCTGGTCATCGGCATGTACATCGCATGCCGGGGGCTTTCGTCGCAAGTGGCGCATCGCCCGGCACAGAGCGCCGACGACCATGCGCAGCTCAACCTCAAGGAGCTGGTGCTGGATGTCTTCACTTCATCCGACAAGCGCCGGCTGCTGCTCCTGCTTGCCGTGTTCGGCGCGAACGGCACCTGGACGGCGATCCGCTCCCAGCTGACTCCTTATGTGATGGAGGTGCTTGAGCTGTCGCGAGGCACCGCCGGCTCCATCGGATTTCCGGCAGGAATCGCGTTCCTCGTTGCCGCAATACCGGTAGCCATCATTGCCGATCGGACGAGCCGCGCCGTGGTCTGCATGCTCGGAATGATCATCGTCGCCCTCGGCTGCGTGGCCGTCTTCTTCTCGACGAGCACGGTCCAGGTCGGGGCGGCCATGGCCCTCGCTGCCGTCGGATGGGCCGCCTTTGCGATCAATGCGGTCGCGATCCTCTGGAGCATCGTGCCCAACCAGAAGTACCTGGGCACCTACACGGGCATGTATTGGACCGCCGCGGCCATCGGCCAGACGCTGATGCCAGCCGTCCTGGGCCTGCTGGTCGACCTGACGGCGTGGCGCTACATGATGCTGCATGCCGCCGTACTGTCCTGCTTGTCCGCGCTGCTGATGCTGAAGGTCGTGCGCGGCGCCGCTCCCCGACCGCGCGAACAGGCGGAAGGAGCCTGAGTCTCGTCATGAAGCAATTCGAGTTCACGACGCTGAAGCTCTTCCTGGCGGTCGCCGATTGCGGCAGTCTGACGACGGCTGCCGACAAGTGCAACATCGCAATCGCCGCGCTGAGTAGGCGGATCTCGGACCTGGAGGCATCGGCCGGCACGCGCTTCTTCGAGCGGCGGGCCCGAGGGATGTCACTCACGCCTGCCGGGCGGGCGCTGCTGCAGCACGCGCGAGAGATCATCTACGGCGTCGAGCGGATGCAAAGCGACCTGCGGCTCTATTCCAGGGGGATTCACGGGCTGCTGCGAATCGCGGCCACCGCGTCGGCCGTTTCGGAGTTCCTTCCGCAGGAGCTGCGTTCGTTCTCCGACGCGCATCCCGGAGTGGCTATCGATTTGTCGGAAGGTACGAGCCAGAAGGTGGTGGAGGCGATCGCGGACGGACGGGCCGATCTGGGGGTGTTTCTCGAACCGGTGTCGGGCAACGGGCTGGTCACGTTTCCGTACCGTCGCGACGAGCTCTGCGTCGTTGTGCCGAGAGGACACCACCTCACGGCGCAGGCACGTGTTCGCTTTGCCGAGACGCTCAGCTACGACCACATCGGCACCCAGACCCAGAGTTCATTGAGCCAGAAGCTGATGACCGAGGGCGGAGTCGACTACCGCGTGCGGATCCGTGTCGGTAGTGTCGACGCGGCTTGCAGGATGGTCCATGCGGGCCTGGGAATCTGCGTAGCGCCAAGGCTGATTGTGGAGAACTACCAGAACTGCTTCTCGATCGAGCTGGTCGAGCTCGACGAGCCCTGGGCTGCACGCCAGATGCTGGTGGGCGCACGCTCGAAACAGGGGCTCAGCGGCGCGGCGCGGGCATTCTTGCGCCGCTGCATCGACGCGGGCGAAGCGGAGCCGCAGCGGCATTTGCCGGGTCCGACCGGCAGCGCTCCGGCTGAAGAGGTTTCGCGTACCGCGAAAGACCTGTCGCACGAAGCTAAACACGCGAGCCTCCCTCCTTCCTACGATCCAGTCTTTCCCAATGAAGACCCGGAGACAACGCATGAATGAGCAAGTAGGTGGCATCGATGCCATCACGTTGGAGATATGGTGGAGCCGGCTCGTCGCGATCGTCGACGAAGGTGCGACCGCGCTTCTTCGCACGGCCTTCTCGACGATCGTCCGGGAATCCAATGACTTCGCCACCGTGCTGACGAACCTGCGCGGGGAATCGATCGCGGAGTGCAGCGGCGGCATCCCGGCCTTCGCGGGAATCATCCCGCGAACGATCCGTGCCATGCTTGAGAAGTTTCCGCTCGAGACCTGGCGCGAAGGCGACTGCGTCCTCACCAACAATCCCTGGATCGCCACCGGGCACCTGCCGGACATCACAGTCGTGAGCCCCGTGTTCCACAAGACGCGGATCGTCGGCTTCGCTGGCTGTGCGGCGCACTCGCCCGACGTCGGTGGCAACCTCTCGGCCACCTGTCGGGATCTCTTCGAGGAAGGCGTGTGCATTCCACCGATGCATCTGTATCGGGCCGGCGAACGCAACGAGCCCTTCGTGGAGTTGTTCCTGAACAACGTGCGACTGCCGGAGCAGGTGCTCGGCGATCTCGAGGCCCAATGCACTGCGAACCGGGTCTGCTGCGAACGCGCGGCAGCTTTCCTGCACGACAGCGGCGAGCCCGATTTCGAACGCCTTGCCACGGCCGTACTGGACAAGGCCGATGCGGCAATGCGCAAGGCCATCGCGGCGATTCCTGACGGTCACTATGCGTCGACCATCGAAGCCGACGGTTTTCCGGGGCATCCGACCTGCATCCACTGCGCAATCACCGTCGCGGGCGACAGGATGGTGGTGGACTACGACGGCACTTCGGTGCAGGTCGACAAGGGAACGAATTGCACGATCAACTACACGCGCGCCTACTCGGTCTACCCGATCAAGTGTGCGGTGGATCCACTCACGCGCAGGAACGAGGGCTCCTACCGGGCCATCGAAGTGCGGGCGCCCGAGCGCAGCATCGTGAACGCGCAATACCCGGCGGCAGTCGCTGCGCGCCACTTGACCGGGCATCTGCTTTCATGCGCGATCTACCAGGCCCTCGGCAAGGTCATTCCGGAACAGGTCATCGCCGATAGCGGCGGCGCGCCGGCCTTCCGGCTGGGGCTCGCAGGCGTGAACGATGCAGGCGAGCGCTTCGGCCAGATCCTGTTCGCCAGCGGCGGCATGGGCGCTTCGGCCCGGCAGGATGGACTTTCCACGACGGCATTTCCGACCAACTCGGGCGCCGGGAGCATCGAGGCGCTCGAAGCGGTGGTTCCGCTGCTCTTGACCCACAAGGAGTACCGGCAGGACTCCGGTGGCCCTGGCCGGTTCCGCGGCGGCCTGGGCCAGGAGTGCATCGTCCAGAGCCTTGCCAGGCGACCCGTGATGATGGGGATGCTCGGCGATCGCGAGTCGCATCCCGCGCTGGGCCTGCACGGCGGCATGGCGGGTGCGGTGGCGCAGGTCATCCTGCCCGACGGCTCCTCTGCAAGCCTCAAGTCGCAATCTACGCTGATGCCCGGGAGCCGCGTGGTGATCCGGTTTGCCGGCGGGGGAGGGTTCGGAGATCCGGCGCAGCGGGACATCGCCGCGGTGGCGGCCGACGTGGCGGACGGCTTCGTCTCTTCGGAGCAGGTCCGCGAGGTCTATCCCCAGGCCTCCGGCCAGGTGCATGGAGGTGCCCGATGAAGCGCAGCACTCGCATCGGCGTCGATATCGGCGGCACTTTCACCGACTTCGTCCTGCACGACGAACCGCGCGGCATCACGCGCATCGGCAAGCGTCTGACCACGCCCGATGCGCCGAGCAGGGCCATCGTGGAGGGCATCCAGCGGCTGCTGGCCGAGACGAACACCGATGCGACCCAGATCGGCAGCATCATTCATGGGACCACGCTGATCACCAATACCGTGCTGGAGCGCACGGGCGCCAAGGTCGGGCTGCTGTGTACCGAGGGCTTCCGCGACGTTCTGGAAATGGGACGCGAGAGCCGCTACGACGTCGACGATCTCTTCCTGCCCCCGGTGCCCGTCATCGTTGCGCGACGGCTGCGCCGACCGGTGCGCGGCCGGCTGCTGGCCAGCGGCGTCGAGCATGAGCCGCTGAACCTCGACGATGTAGTCCGTGAAGTGCGGTGGCTCGTGGAGTCGGAGCAGATCGAAGCGCTGGCGATCGCGTTCATGCACGCGTACCGCAATCCGGTCCACGAGCAGCTCGCGCTCGAGGCGGTTCGCGCGCTGTACCCGCAGCTGCTGGTGACCCTGTCTTCAGACGTCGCACCGGAAATCCGCGAATACGAGCGCACGAACACTGCCTGCGTGAACGCCTACGTGCAGCCGCGCGTCCATGCCTACCTGGGCCGCCTCGCAAGCGACCTGACAGGCATCGGCTTCGAAGGCGAGCTCTACATCATGCTGTCCGGTGGCGGCATCACCACGATCGAGGACGCCCGCCGCTTCCCGGTGCGCCTCATCGAGTCCGGCCCTGCGGCGGGAGCGATGGCCGCGGCCTTCGTCGCGCGCCAGGTCGGCGAAGATCACATGATCTCCTTCGACATGGGCGGAACCACCGCGAAGATGTGCCTGATCGAGCACGGAAAGCCCAACCTCAAGCACGAGTTCGAAGCCGGCCGCATCCGCAAGTTCAAGCAGGGCTCCGGCCTGCCGTTGAAGCTCACGGTGGTCGACCTGATCGAGATCGGCACCGGTGGTGGCTCCATCGCCACCGTCGATGCCAACGGGCTCATGAAGGTCGGACCGCGAAGCGCAGGCTCGGAGCCGGGGCCCGTTGCCTACGGGCTCGGCGGGACCGAGCCCACGGTCACCGATGCCGATCTGGTGCTCGGCTATCTGAACCCGCAGTTCTTCCTGGGCGGCGAGATGGCGCTGTCGTTGGAAGCCGTCAGGAAGGCGATGCAGAAGCGTCTCGGCGACCGTCTCGGCATCGATGCGATGGACGCGGCCCGGGGCATCCAGGCCATCGCCAACGAGACCATGGCTGCGGCAACGCGCATGCACCTCGCCGAGAAGGGCAAGGACCCGCGCGCGCACTCGCTCATTGCGTTTGGCGGCGCCGGCGCCGTGCACGGCTATTCGCTTGCGCGCCTGCTCAAGGTTCCGCGCCTCATCGTGCCGATGGGTGCGGGCGTCATCTCCGCGCTGGGATTCCTTGTCGCCGCACCTGCGGTCGACGAGGTGCGCGGCTATCTGGCGCGCCTGGATGGCGCCGACTGGTCGGTCGTAAACGCCCTGTTTGCCCAGATGGAGGCCGCGAGCTGGGAGCTGCTGGCCAGCGCCGCGCTCGGTAACGGCGAGATCTCCGTGCGTCGGCAGGCCGACATGCGCTATGTTGGCCAAGGCTTCGATGTCACCGTGGACCTTCCCGACGGGCCGCTCGATGCCTCCAGGGTCCAGGAGGTCAAGGATGCGTTCAACGTAGCCTACCTCGCGCGCTTTGGCCGCGTGGTCAAGGGCGTGGCCATCGAAGCCGTCAACTGGCGACTGCAGGCGTCGCTGCCGGCGAAGGACATCACCTTGGCCTATGCCTGCGTGCAAGGCGAGGCGCTGCGCGGCGAGCGGGACGTGTACTTCGACGGCTACGGCTTCAGAAAGGCCAGGGTCTATGACCGCTATGCGCTCGCGCCCGGTGTGCGGATCGTCGGCCCCGCCGTGGTCGAGGAAAGGGAATCGAGCAGCAGCTTCGGCCCCGATTGCAGCTTCACGGTCGATCGCTTCTTCAACCTGGTTGTCACCATCGACCACGGGGCAAGCGCCGCCACGCAAGCAAGGGCCGAACCGAGCATGGAGGACGCGAGGTGAGCAATCAAGCGATGCGGACCGTGGTGGTCACGCAGAGATTCTTCGATGAAGAGGCCATTGCCTATCTGAATTCGCACCGATGCGAGGTCCGCCTGGCCGAGCTGCCGCCCGGCCAGGCCGATGGGGGACTCACCGAGGACAGCCTCGTGCAGATGCTCGCGGATGCCGATGGCTGGATCGTCGGCCATGCGTGGGTGACCCGGCAGCTGCTGGGCAGGCTACCCAGGCTGCAGGTCATCGCTCGCCGCGGCGTGGGCTATGAGCGGATCGACACTGCGGCCGTGGCCGACCTCGGCAAGGTGGGCGCGATTGCAGTGGGGGGCAACGACGCCTGCGTGGCCGACCATGCCCTGGCCCTGATGCTGGCCGTCAGCCATCGATTGCGCGAATCGCAGATGCAGATGAACGAGGGATCGTGGACCATCCTCACCGGGGCGGACCTCTATCGGAAGACCGTCGGCATCGTCGGGCTCGGCCGCATCGGCCGCGGCGTCGTGAAGCGCCTGCAGGGCTTCGAGGCGCGGATTCTCGCGGTGACGGAAAACCCCGACGAGGCATGGTCCCGAAAAATGGGCGTCGCGCATGTCGAGTTCGACGAGTTGTTGGCCTCGAGCGACGTCGTGAGCCTGCATGCGCCGCTGACGCCCGCCACCCGCATGCTTATCGACGCGGAGGCGCTCGCGCGCATGAAGCCCACGGCGATCCTCGTCAACACGGCGCGCGGCGGGTTGGTCGACGACGCCGCACTGCTTGATGCCCTGAAGGCCGGCCGCATTGCCGGTGCGGGCCTGGATGTCTTCCTCAGCGAGTCCGATCCTTCCTGCATGAGCGTGACCAACGCGCTGATCGCATTGCCCAACGTCATTGCCACACCGCACTCGGGCGCATCCACGCGCGAAGGCTTGGTCCGCACGAATCGGATTGCGGCGGAATGCATCGCTGCGGTCCTGGAGGGTAGAGCGCCGCCGCCTGGCTGCGTGGTTGCCGATGGGCGCCATCGCGCGGGATCGACATGACCCTGCGTACCTTTCCAAGCTTCGGCAAGCCCGGCAATGAGATTTCCCGAATAACTGAAAAGGCCCATACATGTCAGACCTGACCCTCGCCCGACGCATCGCGCGCTATGCGATCGAACTTTCCGCCGACGATATCCCCGAAGAAGTGAGCGCCTGTGTACGCAGGCGGGTGGTCGACAGCCTGGCCTGCATCCTCGGGGCCTATGGCGCCGACCCGGTGAAGACCGCCGTGGCGGTGGCAGCCGGCACGCCACAGCCGTCTTCCACCGTGTTCGGCACCCGCCTGCGCACCACACCTGATCTCGCCGCGTTTGCCAACGGCGTCATGGTGCGCTTTCTGGACTACAACGACGGCTACATGGCGCGCGAGCCCGGCCATCCGAGCGACAACATTCCTGCATGCCTGGCGCTGGCGGAGGCTGCAGGATCGTCCGGCAGAGAGCTCATCGCAGCCATCGTTATTGCCTACGAAATCCAGATGAGGCTGCAGGATGCAGCCAGTCTGAACAAGCGCGGTTGGGATCAGGTGAACTACATCAATGTCGCGATGGCCGCTGCGGCTTCTAGGCTGATGAAGCTCGAAGAGACGCAAGCCGAGCAGGCGATCAACATCGCGCTCAGCGCGCACATTGCGATGCGCCAGGTGCGGTCTGGATCGCTGTCCGACTGGAAGGGTTGCTCGGCGGCGAACGCAGCACGAAATGCGATCTTCGCCGCCACGCTTGCGCGCCACGGGATGACCGGGCCGACTCCTGTGTTCGAGGGCGAGATGGGGTTCTTCAAGCAAGTGACGGGCGAGTTCGAGCTCGATGTCGACAATTTCGGCAGCCGCGAGAACGGCCGGTTCGCCATCCTGCGCTCGCTCACCAAGACCTTCCCCACCAACGGGGAACTGCATACCGCGGTGTGGGCGGGAATCGATCTGCGACAGAAGATTTCCGACATCGATGCCATTGCCGCGATTCGTATCGAAACCTCGGAGTTCAACCTGCGGGTGCTCGCCGACACGCCCGAGAAGTGGCGACCCCGGACACGGGAGACTGCGGACCACAGCCTGCCCTACAACGTGGCGCGGGCGCTGCTGGACGGGGACATCAGCATCGAGTCCTATTCGGCGCAGCGGATTGCCGATCCGCGCGCCATTGCGCTCATGAGCAAGACGACGGTCAGCGAGGACGCTGCGCTGACGAAACTATTCCCCAAGCACCTCGCGAATCGGGTGACTGTCATTTTGGTATCGGGCGAGGCGTTCACCAGCGAGCGGATCAGCGGCCCTGGGTCGCTGGAAACACCGATGACCGACGAGGACTTCGAGCGAAAGTTTCGGCGCATGGCCGCGCCGCACATCCGTCGTGCCGCGCAGGACCGCGTGCTCGAATTCGTCTCCGACTTGGCGAACCAGAGGACATACGAGCCGCTGTTCGACGCCATGTCTCGACAGCCCGATGCGGCCGCATCGCGGGAGCAAGCATGAGCATGAACCAACCCGACGGAAAGAAGAAGGGCGACAGCTGCGCACATCCGCCCGCGACATCTGCTGCGAGCCAGCCTCCCGCCGGCTCATCTCGTCAGGTGATCATGAGCGTGCTGGCCTTCGCGTTCATGGCCGTCTCGAGCGCAGCGCTCGCACTGGGACGTCGGCCCGTTGGGCCGGCCGCGGGTGACATGGAGCTGTCGCCGTTCTACCGGGTCACCAACCTGTTGCCCGACGCGCCCGGCGTACTTCTGCGGGAGGAGACGATGCGGGGCCAGCCGGAGATCGATGCAGCCAGTGAAAGCCGGCGCATTCTCTACACGTCCACCGATGTGCGCTGGCAGTCGGGCCAAATACCAGTCAGCGGCACGCTCTACCTGCCCGTCGGAAAGGCGCCAGCCAAAGGCTGGCCCCTCGTGGCTTGGGCACACGGGACGCTGGGAATCGCGGATGCGTGTGCGCCCTCGTGGACCGGGTTTCGTCCGCGCGATGCCACCTACATCAATCGCTGGCTCAAGGCAGGTTTTGCCGTGGTCGTGACGGACTATCAAGGCCTGGGCGGCCCCGGTCCACATCCATATCTCAACTGGCAGGTCGAGGGGCGCTCGGTGTTGGATTCCGTTCGGGCGGCCCTCGCGGCGCGCCCTGCGCAGATCTCAAACCGGGTCTTCATCTCGGGCCAGTCTCAGGGCTCCGGGAGCGCGGTGGGGGCGGCAAGGCTTGCGCGCGAGTACGCGCCAGAGTTGAAGGTGCTTGGCGCCGTGGCGACTGGACTCGTCAGCACGTTCCCAGGTGGGCCGGTTTCAGTGCCGGTGCGCAACTCGAGCAACATGTTCCTTAGTTTTGCAGCGGGAGGATTGCGCGACGATGGCCCCCCGATCGACGACATCGTCAGCGACAAGGGCCGCCAGCTCCTCGATACAGCGCGCATCGCTTGTACAGGGGAGGTCATGAAACTCGCCAGGAAACTGCGTATCGGGGACCTGAGCGAGGCTTTGTCGATCTCCACGGAACGCCTGGAGGAACTTCGGATCCTCGTGACGAATATGCCGATGGGCAACATCGGAGTGCCGCTCTTTGTCGGGACTGGCCTGGCCGACGCAACCATCACTCCCGTGCGCCAGTACGCTGCCGTCTCAGCACTGTGCGCATCCGGCAACAGCGTAGTTTGGAATCGCTACGAGGGCCGCGGGCACGATGGTGCATTGCACGAGTCATTCGATGACTCGATCGCCTTCGCGCGCGCGGTTTTGGAGAAAAAGGAGGTCTCGAGCAACTGCTCGACGATCGCACAGCCGGGTCCCCCAGGGGCGCGGCAGGAGGGCCTGCTGTTCAATGAGGACTGAAGCCCACATCGGTGACGTCGTCAGCACTTCTGAACAACTGCGCTCAATCAAGATCCGAACATCATTGATCTGGTCGCCAGGCAGGTGACCAGCGCCGCCGGTTCCAAACCATGATGTTCATGATGAGAGAAGTTTCTTTGCGTTTCACGGGTACTGATGATCGAGTTACGCCACCTTCGTTATTTCGTCGCCGCCGCTGAAGAACTCAACTTTCGTCGGGCCGCAGAACGTGTTCACATCGATCAAACTCCTCTTTCGCGGGCCATCCGCGACCTTGAGGATCGGCTGGGCGTGCGATTGTTCGTTCGTGCGCCTCGGAGGCTACATCTGACTCCTGCCGGTCTCCGGCTCCTGAAAGAGGCGCGCGAGGTTTTCATTCGAATTGAACGCGCCTATCGCGTCGTGCGAGAAACGGACGCTCGCTACCGGGCGCCGCTTCGCGTCGGCGTCGCCGACGGGATCGCCCAACCCAATCTCTCAGAGTGCTTCGCAAAATGGCGGGCATTGGCACCCAATATCCCGCTCGACATTGCCGAGATGCGCGCGGTTGAACTGCTGGCCGCGCTGCGGCGCGAGGAAATCGATGTCGGATTCTCCTTCGGCGTGCCGGACGACGAGGCTATCGTCCCGGACGCAGCGTGGTCCTACCCGTTGGTGGCATTGCTCCCGCCTGGTCACGAGCTGGCAACGCGTGACGTCCTGTCGATCTCTGAACTCCTCGCGTTTCCGATGATCGCCTCTCACCCCGGCCGCCTGCCGGGCTTGCGCCGGCAGATGGACACTGTGCGTCAGCGATACACGGCGAGCCCTGTCATCGCGGGTGAGGCCCGGACCCTGGCGGGCTACATCACCCGTGTGGCCGCTGGTTTGGGGGTCGGGGTCGCCGATGCCGGCCACATGGAAACTCTGCGCCGCACCGACGTAGTGGCCGTAGCTCTGGCCGAAGATATACACGTCATCACCTACGTGCTGCACAAGCCTCAAAGCCACGAGTTGCACGACGCGCTACAACGATTTTTGGCGCATGCCAAGAGGCCGCATTGATGCGGGCGGCGCGCTGCATTTGGCGTGACGCGTGCCTCACGCCAATGGCGTTGGACAAAGCGCCGATCTTTTGAAATGCTACCCGCTGCCTGAAGGGCCGCGATCGTCCGCGCTTGGCCTTTGACAGGCCCAAAGCCACAACAACACACCCGACCAAGTACGCCACGTCACGCTCCCGTGGATGTGCGCGACGGCACTTTCATTCCAGACTTCAGAGAGCGGTGCCGCTTCGGCATGCGCGCCGGGAAAGAACGCGGAGATTACCTATGGCGAGGGGAGCGAACGGCATGTGTTCGGACAGATTGTTGTAGTGCTGGGCGTCACGATGGGTGGCGTATGGGCGGCCACCAGCTCAAGCCTGAGCTGGAGGTCGTACGCGACCCGTCAGCGCTAGACGGGGATGACGGGCTGCTGGTGCTCGATGACGAGGACGACATGCCCCTGCGGCCGCGGGACGTGGACCGTCAGCTCACGCGTACCGCGCGGCTCGCCGCGCTGGCCCCTGATGACGGGATCGCGCTATGAGCCGGGCGCGCCTCAACATCTTCATCGAGCCGGAGCATGCCAAGGGGCTGAATCAGTTGGCGGTGCACAAGGGCGTGTCGAAGTCGGACGTGATTGCGGCAGCACTGGCATCGTTCCTGTCGCCCGATGGCGGCGACCAGCGCGAGGCGGCGATCGCCAAGCGACTGGACCGGCTCTCGCGCCAGTTCGACCGGCTCGAGCGCGACCAGAACATCTTGATCGAAACGGTGGCGCTCTATGTCCGCTACTTCCTCACCGTCTCGATCCCGGTGCCCGAAGGCCAGCAGGACGCCGCACGGGCGCAGGGGCGGGCCCGCTTTGCCCAGTTCGTCGAGCAGCTCGGGCGGCACCTGGTGCACGTGCCGCGTCCGATGCCGTGCGTCCTATTGCGCTGGAGTGCCTGTCATGCCCACTCGTAAGGACTCCGATGCTGATCGCTTCCGTGTCCGACCCGCGGCCCCGAAGTCCCGCGCGAGACCGCGTCCGGAGCGCTTCGCGTCCCGGGTGCTCAGGGAGGTTTCGAAGGCCGGTGCCAAACCGTCCGGCCAGCGGGCACGGCGACCCGCGTCGACCTTTGGCCGGGGCCGCGTCGCGGCCAGCATGACCGGCGGTCGCCTGGGCGGGCAGGCTCGGCGCGTCGTCATCAAGGCCCGCTTCGTAGTGCTCCGCAAAGCCGGCGCGAACTCGGTATCCACCCACCTGCGCTACATCGAGCGCGATGGGGTGACACGCGACGGGCAGCGAGGCCAGGCCTACGGGCCCGACATCGATGCCGCCGACCTCCAGGCTTTCGAAGAGCGGGGGAGGGCAGATCGCCACCAGTTCCGCTTCATCGTCTCGGCCGAGGATGCGGTCGATCTGGAAGACCTGCGCGGCTTCACCCGGCAACTGATGCAGCGCATGGCGGTCGATCTGGAAACACCGTTGGACTGGGTGGCCGTTGATCACTGGGACACCGACAACCCGCATACCCACATCGTCCTGAACGGCCACACCGCCGGCAAGGAAGACTTGGTGATCGCGCCAGACTACCTGGCGCATGGAGTGCGTGTGCGCGCGAGCGAGATCGCCATCGAATGGCTGGGGCCGCGCACCGAGACCGAGATCCGGCAAAGCCTGCAGCGCGAACTAGAGCAGCAGCGGCTCACCGGCCTGGACCGGGCCTTGCTGCGCCAGGCCGTGGCGAATACCGTCGATCTGACCGGCCGGCCCGAAGACCGACAACGCCAGAACGTGCTGCGGGCGCGGCTGCAGCGGCTCGAAGCCCTGGCGCTGGCCGAGCAGGTCGATGCCAACCGTTGGCGGCTGGCGCCGGACATGGCGCGCACGTTGACCGCGATGGGCGAGCGCGAGGATACGCTGGACACCATGCGCCGGGCGCTCAAGGGTCAGCTGCGCGAATGCGTCCTGGATGGCGTGTCGACCATCCCTGTCATAGGTCGTATCGCAGGCAAGGGCCTGGGAGACGAGTTACACGACCGAGGCTATCTGGTGGTCGATGGCATCGATGGCCGAGCGCACTACCTGAAACTACCGGCCGGCGCCGACCTGTCGGCGTTGCCGGTGGACGGCATCGTGGAGGCGAAGCCGCCGGGGCAGGAGCGGGCCGTGGACCCCTCCATTGCGGCCATCGCCCAGGATGGTATCTACAAGACCGCCGACCATCTGGCCCGACTAGAGCAGGCGGCAGACCGCGATCCGCAGGCCATGGTCGATGTCCACGCGCGCCGGCTCGAGGCGCTGCGACGCAGCGGTGTCGTGGCGCGCGTGGCCGATGGCGTCTGGCAGGTGCCGCCGGACCTGATGCAGAAAGCTCAGCAGTATGACGCGCAGACAGGCACGGGTCCGACCATCGAATTGCGTTCGCACCTTCCCATCGACCAGCAGGTGCGCGCCATCGGTGCGACCTGGCTGGACAGGCAATTGATCGGGGAGGGCGGCGGGCTGGCAGCGCAGGGCTTTGGCGCGCAGGTACGCGATGCGAGGCGCGGCCGCGCGGACTTTCTCGTTGAGCAGGGATTGGCCGAACGCCGAGGCCAACGCATGGTGCTCGCGCGCAACCTGCTGGCCACCTTGCGCGACCGCGAACTGGCGAATGCCGGGAAGTCTCTGCAAGACCAGACCGGCAAGACCTACCGACCGATGCAGGAGGGTGCGCGTGCCAGCGGGGTCTACCGCCGTTCCATCCGGCTCGCAAGCGGTAGCTTCGCCATACTCGACGACGGCATGGGGTTCAGCCTGGTCCCGTGGAAGCCGGTGATCGAACTGCGGCTAGGGAAGACGTTGACCGCCACAGTGCGTGGCAGCTCGGTGTCTTGGAATTTCATCAGGCAGCTCGGGCAGGGCATAGGATGAAGCGAACCCATGACCCTGTTGATTCCCACCGAAATTCGCCCTGGATCGCACATCGGCTTGTGCGCTCACATTGAGTTCATCCATAAGCATGTTTCCTCTCCACATTTTGCTTAAGCGGCTAAAAACGGGAAAGTGCAGGCGCGGTAAGCGGCCAGGCCGTCTGCGGGAGCTCAGGATCTTCGCCGCCAATGGTGCGGTCGATTTCATAAGTGTCACCCGAAATACTGGAAAGGAAGGCAAGAACGATCCAGGATCAGATCCAATAGAAGTTCAGACCCGCGTTCCGGCGCCGAATTCTCTGGACAGCTCTCCCGCCCGCAGATACGCGGCTTGGATAGATGTCTCCAGCGCTTGGCCTGTCGCCTTGCTATCCAGCATAGAGATTGCGGCTTCAGTGGTGCCGCGCTTGGATGTGGCGTTCTGACGCAAGACGCCGAACGGAGCAGCACTGGCAGCGGCCTGCTGGACGGCGCCCGAGGCGTTCTTCAGCACCAGATCGGGAGCCTACTCTTCGTTGAAGCCGAGCGCTTGAGCCGCGCGCTGAAACGCCTCCAGAAAGTGAAAGACGTAAGCGGGACCGCTCCCCGAAACAGCAGTTATTGCATCCAGGCGTTCGTCGGAATCTACCCTAAAGGAGTGACTAGTGCCCGAAAGGATGTTGGCGACTAACTCTCGATCGAGTTCACTTACACCGTCCAATGCTGCGATCCCGGAAACGCCCGCACCGACGAGTGCAGCAGTGTTGGGCATCACACGAGCAATACGGCGTGAGCCCGTCCCGATCGCGAGGTCTTCAGAACCACGCCGGCAGCAATGCTCACGTGCAGCGGCTTTCCGAGGTAAGGCAGAGCCGACAGAACTGCTTCCCGCAACACCTGCGGTTTCACCGCCCAGACCACGACCTGTGCCGCGGACAGAGCGTCGTTGGCTCGTTCTGCGGTTCGTACGCCAAGTGTCGCCTCCAATTTGGCCCGTTTGGCTGTCCACAGGATCGATGACGATCAAGTCTTGAGCGGGCCATCCAGCGCTGATCAGGCCGCCGCCAGGGAGAAAGCCATCTGGCCACCGCCTACAAAGGCAAGGAGGCCGGAATGAAAAGACTTGGTCATGAGCTTCTCTTTCAGAGTCATTGATGCGCTCGAAGCTGAACCTTCGTTCTTAGCTTCGGGCTGTTCAAGAGGATGTGGGTCAATGCCTAACCGTTTGCGCACCATGGTTGTGCTCCTTTGATACCTTATGCGCACACACGGCAACTATCGGGTCCAGCGAATTTTCATGTGCAGCCGGCTTCAGCTTCGACGTGACTAAGCGCACCGGTTAGACCGGGCCGGCAGCTGGCCAAACGCGGGCATGCTCCAAGAGCAACGAATGGTGTCCACTGCTCACTCCCGCGATCAGAGTCGCGTTCGGTTCCCGCCGCCAATAAACAGAGACATCACAAGATGCCTTCCTCAGCGTACGGTTGATTGGCGCGATGCTGCGTCGCGCCAACGGCGTTGGACAGGCCGTCGATCTTTTGAAATGCTACGCCGTCGCGCGGCGCCGCGATCCTCGCGCATAGCCATCGATAGGCTCAAGGCCAGAACAACACATCCGCCTACGTACGCGGCATCACGCTGCGGTGGGTGTGCGCTGCGGCTCATTGATTTCAGACTTCAGATGGCCGTGCTGTTTCGGCACGCGCACTGGAATTAACACGGAGGTGACCATGCCGAGGGGAGCCAACGGCATCCTGTTTGGACAGATTCTTGTGGTGCTGGGCGTCACGATTGCCGGCGTATGGGTGGCCACGCAGTGGACTGCGCATGCGCTGGACTACCAGCAACAGCTCGGAGCGCCTTGGCCCGTGTCGATTGGCGTGCCGGTCTACGCGCCCTGGAAACTATTCGAGTGGTGGTACTTTTACGACGCCTATGCGCCCGAGGTGTTCGAGCGCGGCGGGGCCATTGCCGCATCGAGCGGGATATCGGCCACGGGCGCGGCCATCGCAATGGCGGTATGGCGCGCGCGGATGGCCAGGCGCGTCACGACCTATGGCTCTGCCCGCTGGGCTGAGCGTGAGGAGATCGCCAAGGCTGGGTTGACGAAGCCTGCAGGCGTGTTCCTCGGCAGGACATCGGACAAGAGCAGCGCCTATCTGCGCCATCAAGGCCCCGAGCATGTGATGGCCTTTGCTCCAACGCGCTCTGGCAAGGGAGTGGGCTTGGTCGTGCCCACGCTGCTGTCGTGGCTGGGCTCGGCTGTGATCCACGACATCAAGGGCGAAAACTGGAGCTTGACCTCAGGATGGCGTTCGCGTTTTTCGCACTGCCTGCTGTTCAACCCGACCGACGCGCGCTCGGCTGCCTACAACCCGCTGCTCGAAGTGCGCCGCGGCGCGCACGAGGTGCGCGACGTGCAGAACATCGCGGACATCCTCGTGGATCCTGAAGGCGCGCTGGAACGCCGCAACCATTGGGAGAAGACGTCGCATGCGCTGCTGGTGGGCGCGATCCTCCATGTGCTGTACGCGGGTGCGGACAAGACGCTGCGCGGCGTCGCCAACTTTCTGTCCGATCCTGCGTGTCCTTTCGAAGTGACGTTGCACCGGATGATGACCACGCGGCACTTGGGCTCGGAAGTTCATCCGGTCGTTGCCTCGGCGGCGCGCGAGGTCCTCAACAAGAGCGACAACGAGCGCTCCGGCGTGCTGTCCACGGCCATGTCGTTCCTGGGCCTGTACCGGGACCCCACAGTGGCCGAGGTCACCTCGCGCTGCGACTGGCGCATCGCGGACCTGATCTCCGCATCCCATCCTGTGTCGCTGTACCTGGTGGTGCCACCGTCCGACATCAGCCGCACCAAGCCATTGATCCGGTTGATCCTCAACCAGGTCGGTCGGCGGCTCACCGAGTCGCTCGATGGCTCGGATGGCATTGCCCGTCGTCACAAGCTGCTGCTGATGCTCGACGAATTCCCGGCCTTGGGGCGGCTGGATTTTTTCGAATCGGCGCTGGCGTTCATGGCCGGCTACGGGCTGCGCGCTTTTCTAATCGCCCAGTCGTTGAACCAGATCGACAAGGCCTACGGAATGAACCACTCGATCCTCGATAACTGTCACGTGCGCATTGCATTCGCCACCAACGACGAGCGCACGGCCAAGCGGATCTCGGAAGCACTGGGCACGGCCACCGAGCTGCGTGCGCAGCGCAACTACGCCGGGCATCGCCTGTCGCCTTGGCTCGGCCATCTGATGGTCTCGCGGCAGGAGACGGCCCGGCCGCTTCTGACGCCTGGTGAGGTGATGCAATTGCCACCCGACGAAGCAGTTGTAATGGTCTCGGGGCATCCGCCGATCAAGGCCAAGAAGCTGCGCTATTTCAAGGATCGCAATTTCACGCGGCGGGTGCTGGCGCCGCCCGGGCTTGCTTCCGGGTACTACGCCGATCGGCCCGCTGCTCGGCCCGACGATTGGAGCGCACTTGCGCCCCTGGCCGCGGCGAGCGTTGCAGGTAGTGATGGGGTTGGCTTTGCCGACGAAGGTGGTCATCAGCTCAAGCCCGAACTGGAGGTCATGGGCGAGGCATCGACTCTGCCGCAGGACGATGGCCTGCTGATGCTCGATGACGAGGACGACGTGCCGCTGCGTCCGCAGGAGCTGCAGGGGCAGCTCACGCGCACCGCGCGCCTGGCCGCGCTGGACCCTGACGACGGGATCGCACTATGAAGCGGGCCCGCCTGAACATCTTCATCGAGCCGGAGCATGCCAAGCGCCTGGAACGGCTCGCGGCGCACAAGGACGTGTCGAAGTCGGCCGTGATTGCGGCGGCGCTGGCGTCCTTCCTGTCGCCCGATGGGGCGGATCAGCGGGAGGCCGCGATCACCAAGCGCCTGGACCGGCTCTCGCGGCAGTTCGAGCGTCTGGAGCGCGACCAGAACGTGCTGATCGAGACACTCGCGCTGTACGTGCGCTACTTCCTCACGGTCTCGATCCCGGTGCCCGAAGGCCAGCAGGAAGCTGCCAGAGCACAGGGCAGGGCGCGCTTTGCCCAGTTCATCGAGCAGCTGGGACGCCACATCCAGCGCGGGCGCAGCCTGGTGCGAGAGGTCCACGAGGACATCGCACCCGAATCGGTGCCAGTGCAGGCAGGACAGGAGGATCGGGAGGAGGCTCATGACACCGCCGCGTGATCCTGCGCCCGGTTCGTCGACCGAGGTCGCCGCGGCCAGTGCCGCGGCCCGCCGCATTCGCATGTTGCATACGGCCATGGGGCCGGAGATTGCAGCGGCGCTAGCGGACCCGGAGGTGGCCGAGGTTCTCCTCAACCCTGATGGCTCGCTCTGGGTGGACCGGCTCGGCACGGGCCTGGAGCCTACCGGGGCGATGCTGACGCCGCCCATGGCCGAACGCGTCATCCGACTGGTGGCCGCGCATGTGCGCGCCGAAGTGCACGCCGGCGCGCCGATCCTTCAGGCCGAGCTGCCCGAGACCGGCGAGCGTTTTCATGGCGTGCTGCCGCCTGTGGTGCGCGCGCCGTCCTTTGCCATCCGCAAGCGGGCGCTGCGTCTCATGACCTTGGCGCAATACGTCGCCGACGGCATCCTGACCGAGGCTCAGGCCGCATTCCTGCGGCAGGCGGTGCACGCGCGCCTGAACATCGTCGTGGCCGGCGGCACGAGCACGGGCAAGACGACGCTCGCGAACGCGCTGCTCGACGAGATCGCGCAGACGCGCGAACGTGTGCTGATCCTGGAGGACACGGTTGAGCTGCAGTGCCGCTGCGACGACCACGTGAGCATGCGCACAGAGCCGGGTGTCAGCACGATGGCCGACCTGGTGCGCACCACCTTGCGGTTGCGACCCGACCGCATCGTGGTCGGCGAGGTGCGTGGCGCCGAAGCGCTGGACCTGCTCAAGGCCTGGGGCACGGGACATCCGGGCGGCATCGCCACCGTGCACGCGGGATCGGCGCACGGAGCCCTCACGCGGCTGGAGCAGTTGGTGCAGGAAGTCTCCGTGACCGTGCCGCGTGCGCTGATCGCCGAGACGGTGCACGTCATCGTTTTCATCGCGGGCCGCGGCCGTGGCCGGCGCGTGCGCGAGATCGCACGTGTCATGGGCTGCGACAGCCAGGGCTATCAGCTCGATACCTCGGCGGGATCGGGCAGCCATTGATCGGTTTCGTTCCCTTCCCTTTCGTTCCTTCCAACCCATCGACTCCAGGAGAGCCGTCATGACGATTTCACGTAGATCCGCAAAACCGCTTCTGCACACGGCTGCGGCGGCAGTGCTCGGACTGGCCGTCGCGCTGCCCGTGCGTGCCGCGGGCTCGAACATGCCCTGGGAGGCACCGCTGCAGTCGATCCTCGACTCGATCCAGGGACCCGTGGCCAAGATCGTCGCGGTGATCATCATCATTGCGACCGGGCTGACCTTGGCCTTCGGCGACACCAGCGGGGGTTTTCGCAAACTGATCCAGATCGTGTTCGGCCTGTCGATCGCATTTGCCGCCTCCAGCTTCTTCCTGACCTTCTTCAGCTTCGCGGGCGGGGCGGTGCTCGCATGAACGCGTCGCCCGCTTTTTCGGCGAGCGCTTCGGGCCTGGTGACCGGTTTCGAGATCCCGCTGCATCGGTCGCTGACAGAGCCGATCCTGATGGGCGGCGCGCCGCGCACTGTGGCAATCGCCAACGGCACGCTGGCCGCCGCCGTGGGCCTGGGGCTTCAGCTGTGGCTGCCTGGTGTCGTCCTGTGGATGGTGGGCCATGCGCTGGCCGTCTGGGGCGCGCGGCTGGACCCGCAGTTCATGCAGGTGTTCGCCAGGCACATCAAGCAGCGGCCGCTGCTCGATGCATGAGCGGGGAGGGCGCGGCCATGCTGAACCTCGCCGAATACCGCAGGCGCCCGGCGCTGCTGGCCGACTGGCTGCCTTGGGCTGGGCTGGTCGGGCCCGGGGTCGTGCTCAACAAGGATGGATCGTTCCAGCGCACCGCGCGATTTCGCGGGCCGGACCTGGACAGCGCCACGCAGGGCGAGCTCGTCGCCACGTCGGCGAGGTTGAACAACGCGCTGCGCCGGCTTGGCGCGGGCTGGGCGCTGTTCGTTCAGGCCGAGCGGCGCGAAGCGGCCGGCTATCCGGAATCGTCGTTTCCCGAGGCGCTTTCCTGGCTGGTCGACCAGGAGCGCCGCGCCGCATTCGAGGAGAACGCGAGCCACTTCGAGAGCAGCTATCACCTGACGCTGTTGTATCTGCCGCCGGAGGAGTCGAAGGCGCGTGCAGCGGGCTTGCTCTACGAGCGCGCCGATCCCGAACACCAGGACGGCACGGACTGGCGAGGGCGGCTCGATGCCTTCGTCGCAGAGGCCGAGCGCTTCCTCGATCTGCTCGAAGGCGTGATGCCGGAGTTGGCCTGGCTGGACGATGCGCGGACGCTGACCCATCTGCATGGCTGCGTGTCCACGCGCCGGCATGAGGTTGCGGTGCCCGAAATCCCGATGCACCTCGATGCGCTGCTGGCCGACGAGCCACTGACGGGCGGATTGGCGCCGATGCTCGGACGGCTGCATCTGCGCGTGCTGTCGGTGCGCGGTTTTCCGACGTCGACCTGGCCGGGGCTGCTCGACGACCTGAACCGCCTGGGCTTTGCCTACCGCTGGAACACGCGCTTCCTGTGCCTGGACAAGGCGGAGGCAGAGAAAGAGCTCGTGCGCCTGCGCCGGCAGTGGTTCGCGAAGCGAAAGAACATCGTGGCGCTGCTGCGAGAGACCATCTTCCAGCAGGAAAGCCCGCTGGTCGACTCCGACGCCTCGAACAAGGCGGGGGATGCGGACGCGGCGCTGCAGGAGCTGGGCAGCGACCAGGTGGCCTTCGGCTACGTGACGGCCACGGTGACGGTGCTCGACGCGAACGCGGCGGCGGCCGATGAGAAGCTGCGCGCGGTGGAGCGCGCCATCCAGGGACGGGGTTTCGTGACGATCCCCGAAACCCTCAATGCGGTGGAGGCCTGGCTGTCCTCGATTCCCGGCCACGCCTACGCGAACGTGCGCCAGCCCATCGTCTCGACGTTGAACCTGGCCCACATGATGCCGGTGTCGGCCGTCTGGGCCGGACCCGAGCGCAATGCGCATCTCGATGGGCCGCCGCTGATCGTCACGCGCACCGATGGCGCCACGCCGTTCCGGCTGGTCACGCACATCGGGGACGTGGGCCACACGCTGGTGGTCGGGCCCACCGGCATGGGCAAGTCGGTGCTGCTGGCCACGCTGGCGATGCAGTTCCGCCGCTATCCCGGCTCGCGCATCCTGGCCTTCGACATGGGGCGCTCGCTACGGGCCACCATCCTCGGGCTGGGCGGCGAACACTACGACCTGGGTTCGGACGCCTCCATTGCGTTCCAGCCGCTCGCGCGCATTGACGTCGAGCGCTATCGCAGCTGGGCGGCCGAATGGATCGAAGGTCGCCTGGTCCAGGAAGGCGTGGCTGTCGGGCCGCCGGAGAAGGCGGCCGTCTGGTCGGCGCTCAACAGCCTGGCGAGCGCGCCGATCGAACAGCGCACGATGACCGGCCTGTCGGTCCTGCTGCAATCGAACGCCCTGCGACAGGCCCTGCAGCCCTATGTGCTCGGCGGGGCGCACGGCCGGCTGCTCGATGCCGATAGCGACCGCCTGGGCTGCGCCTCCGTGCAGGGCTTCGAGATGGAGGAGCTGATGCACAGCAAGGCCGCGGTGTTGGCCGTGCTGGGCTATCTCTTCGCGCGCTTCGACGAGCGCTTCGATGGCGCGCCGACGCTCCTGATCCTGGACGAGGCCTGGCTGTTCCTGGACGACCCGGTGTTCGCCGCGCGCATCCGCCAGTGGCTCAAGACCCTGCGCAAGAAGAACGTGTCGGTGGTCTTTGCCACGCAGTCGCTGGCCGACATCCAGAACTCCACGATCGCGCCGGCCATCGTGGAAAGCTGCGCGAGCCGCATCTTCCTGCCCAACCCGCAGGCCACCGAGCCGCAGATCCGGGTGATCTACGAGGGTTTCGGGCTCAACAGCCGGCAGATCGACATCGTCGCCACGGCGCAGCCCAAGCGCGACTACTACTACCAGTCGCGCCTGGGCAACCGGGTCTTCGATCTCGGGCTCGGGCCGGTGACGCTGGCCTTCGCAGGCGCGGCGTCGCCCGAGGACCAGCGCGCGATCGATCGCGTGCAGGCCTTGGTCCAGGCGTCGGCGTTCGCGCGGATGCCCTCGGTCTTCGCCGCGGCCTGGCTGCGCCACCGAAACCTCGGCTGGGCGGCGGACCTTCTTTCTTCGTTCCCGTCCCCTTCTTCAACCCCTCAGGAGCCATCGACATGAACCTGAAGTCTTCTCTCAAGCCGCGGATCGCCGCCATCGTCGCCGTCAGTGCGATCGCTTTCGGTGTGGCCACGCCGGCGCATGCCATCTTCGGCGTCGGCGACACCGTCTTCGATGCGTCCAACTTCATGCAGAACATGCTCACGGCGGCCCGTGCGCTGGAGCAGATCAACAACCAGGTCGAGCAACTTCAGAACGAAGCCGAGATGCTCAGGAACCAGGCCAGGAACCTGACGAGCCTGGACTTCAGCGCGCTGTCCGAGCTCAAGTCGACGCTGTCGGCGACGAACCGGCTGATCCAGCAGGCGCAAGGGCTGACCTTCGACGTCTCGCGCATGGAAGAGGAGTTCAAGCGGCTGTACCCCGAGTCGTTTGCGGCGGGCCTGTCCGGTGCGCAGATGGCCGGCGATGCGCGACAGCGCTGGCGCAACTCGCTCGAGGCGCTGCGCACGGCGACGCAGGTGCAGTCGCAGGCGATGCAGAACTTCACTTCCGACGAGCAGGCGCTCACCGATCTCGTGAGCCGCAGCCAGTCGGCCACGGGCGCCTTGCAGGCGATGCAGGCGACCAACCAGCTGCTGGCGCTGCAGTCGCGTCAGGCCATCCAGGCACAGCAGCTGCAGATCATGCAGGACCGCGCCACGGCGCTGGAGCAGGCGCGGCAGGTAGCGGTGCAGGAGCGTGCGCGCGAGGTGCGCCGGCGCTTCATGGGCAGCGGCACGCCTTACACGCCTCAGCGTGTGCATTTCTACGACAACTGAAGGAGCCATCGGTCATGAAGCCTCTCCTCATCGTCATTGCCGCAGCAGTCCTGGTGCTCGCCGCCTGTGACCGGCCAGAGTCCTCTGAACCCAGGATCGAGTCCGTCGAATCCCTGGTGGCCAATCCCGAACGCCTCAAAGCGCTGCGTGCGCAGTGCAAGGCCGACCATGCCAGGGTCGGCGATGCGCAATGCAATGCGGCGGCCGAGGCGACGCGCCGGCGATTCTTTGGCAGCGGCGGTCCGAAGTACACGCCACCCGCATCGCCGCCGGGTGGCTTCTGGCAGGAGGATGCCGATGCGGCCAGGGTGCCGGCACCGGCACCGCCTGCCTCATCTGCTGCATCGCCGTTGCCGAAGGTTGCGCCGTGAGCGACGTGGGCGTCATCGATCGCTTCCTCGATGTCTTCTCGCGCTACATCGATTCGGGCTTCGGCCTGCTGGGGGGCGAGGTGGCTTTCCTTACGGCGACGCTGGTGGCGATCGACATGACGCTGGCCGGATTGTTCTGGGCCATGAGCCATGCGGCGGGGCAGGGCGACGACGTGATCGCCAAGCTGGTCAAGAAGGTGCTGTATGTCGGAGCCTTTGCCTACATCATCGGCAACTTCAACAACCTGGCGGGCATCGTTTTCAGGTCCTTTGCGGGGCTGGGCCTGACGGCCTCGGGGTCCGGCCTGACGCATGAACAGCTGCTGCAGCCGGGCCAGTTCGCCAAGGTGGGCATCGACGCGGGCCGGCCGCTCATGGAGCAGATCAGCCTCATGACGGGGTTCCCCGAGGTGTTCGCGCATCTGGACACCATCGCGGTCCTGTTCCTGGCCTGGCTGGTGCTGATCGTGAGCTTCTTCGTGCTGGCGGTGCAGCTTTTCGTGACGCTGATCGAGTTCAGGCTGACGACGCTGGCGGGCTTCGTGCTCGTGCCCTTTGCGCTGTGGAACAGAACCGCCTTTCTGGCCGAGAAGGTGCTGGGCAACGTGGTGTCCTCGGGCGTCAAGGTTCTGGTGCTGGCCGTGATCGTCGGGATCGGCAAGGGCCTCTTTGCGGAGTTCAAAACGTCGCCAGACGCCGAGCCATCGATCGACCATGCGCTGACGCTCATGCTCGCGGCGCTGGCGATGCTGGGCCTGGGAATCTTCGGACCGGGGATCGCGACGGGACTGGTGTCGGGTGCGCCGCAGCTCGGCGCCGGCGCGGCCGCCGGAACGGCGCTGGGCGCGACGGGCCTGGCCGTCGCCGGTGGCGCGGCGGTGGCGGGTGCCGGATCTGCTGTGGCTGCGGGCGCACGCATGGCGCCCGGCGCTGCGCATGCGGCCATCGGCGGCGGCGCGGCGGCCGCGCGCTCGGCTCGTGGCCTGGCCGGTGGTGCGAGGTCGGCCTATCAGCAGGGTGCCGAGGCATCGGGCAGTGGCGGCGTGCGCGCGGCCGGGGCCGGCCTCGCCCACGTTGCGAAGACCAGTGCCGGGGCCGTCGGCCAGCGCATCGCGTCCGGGGCCAGGGCCGTGAAGGACCGCGTGGCGAGCTTCGTGGCCGATGCCGCGGCGCCAGCGACTGCGGGGAGTGCGGCATCCGCCGGTGGGGAGGAGGGCGGTGCGCCGCCGCCCGAGCCCGCATGGGCCCGGCAGATGCGCAGCAAGCAGCAGCTGAGCCATGCGGCCTCGACGACGGCGCATGTCCTGCGCTCGGGCGACCACGGCGGCAGCGGCGCCAGTCCGAGCCTGCGCGACGACTCCAGCGTCTGACCCGGCTTCTTTTGCGGAGAACCATCCATGCGATTCAAACGAACCCAGGTGCGGTACTCGGACACGCCCGCGCCTGTGACCCCGTACCAGGCGGCGGGGCAGGTCTGGGACGCGCGCATTGGCAGCGCGCGCGTACAGGCGAAGAACTGGCGGGTCATGGCCTTTGGCTGTCTCACGCTGGCCCTGCTGATGGCCGGCGGGCTGGTCTGGCGCTCGGCACAGTCGATCGTGACGCCGTATGTCGTCGAGGTGGACAGCGCAGGCCAGGTGCGCGCGGTGGGCGAGGCTGCCACGCCTTACAAGCCCAGCGATGCACAGATTGCGCACCACCTGGCGCGCTTCATCACCGATGTGCGGTCGCTTTCGATCGACCCGATCGTGGTGCGGCAGAACTGGCTCGAAGCCTACGAGTACACGACGGACCGCGGCGCGGCAACGCTGAACGACTATGCACGTGCGAACGACCCGTTCACTCGCATCGGGCAGAGCTCGGTAGTGGTGCAAATCAACAGCGTGGTGCGTGCGAGCGATTCGTCATTCCAGGTGCGCTGGACGGAGCGACGCTACGTCAACGGGGAGGCCGCAGGCCTCGAGCGCTGGACCGCTGTGCTCGCGATCGCGTTGCAGGCGCCACGCACCGAGGAGCGGCTTCGCAGGAATCCGCTGGGCATCTACGTCAATGGTCTGTCGTGGAGTCGCGAGTTCGATGCGACGGACGCAACGAAAGGAGGCAAGCCATGAAGACGGTTTTCACTCGGCGTGTATCTGCGCCGATCGGGCTGATTGCGATGGCCGCCATCGTCGCGAGTGTTTCCGGCTGCACCACGCAAGGCAAGCCGCCGCCGGTGATCTTGCTGGACGAGCCGGTGGCCGTTGCGGCGCAGCTGGTGCCGGAGCCGGCTCCGCCCGTCGAGGTGGTCGAAGTGCCCCAACCCTTGCCGCTACCCGGGCAGATGAAGACGCTGCCGCGTGAGGAGGATGCGAAGCCGGCGCCCGAGCCCACCGACGAGAAAGTCCGTGTCTCACGCGCCAACGAGGAGGCCCGCGTCGCGCCGACGCGCGAGGGCTATGTCAATGCGATCCAGGTGTGGCCGTATACGGAGGGGGCGCTCTATCAGGTCTACACCAGCCCGGGTCGGGTGACCGTCGTCGTGCTGCAGGAGGACGAGGAGCTGGTGACGGTGTCGGCCGGCGACACCGTGCGCTGGATCGTGGGCGACACGGTCAGCGGCAGCGGTGCGAATCAGCGCGTCCACGTGCTCGTGAAACCCACGCGCGTGGGCCTGAAGACGAACCTGGTCATTACGACCAACCGGCGCACCTACCTGCTCGAGCTGTCCTCGACGCCGCAGGCCTGGATGGCATCGGTGTCCTGGGACTATCCGAAGGACCGGATGCTGGCGTTGCAGAAGCAGGCGAGGGAGGCGCAGGCCGCGGCACTGGTGGATGCGGGTCTTTCGGTGGAACGGATCCGGTTTCGCTATGCGATCAGCGGTGATGCGCCACCCTGGAAGCCGCTGCGAGCCTTTGACGACGGGCAGAAGGTCTACATCCAGTTCCCGGGCGGCATCGCGCAGGGCGAGCTGCCGCCGCTGTTCGTCATCGGGCCGCAGGGCGATGGGCAACTCGTGAACTACCGTTTCCGCTCGCCGTACTACGTGGTGGACCGCCTCTTTGGCGCGGCGGAGTTGCGGCTGGGCGGCTTCAAGGACGGTAAGGCCGAGGTGGTTCGCATCGAGCGCACGGATGGCGCGATCGGCAGCGTTCAGGGTGCGCGGAGCGATGGGTCATGAGTGGGGAGGACACCTCGGCGCGTCATTCGCCCCAAACTGCGCCCAAGGTCCCGCCGGAGACGGTGGCCCTGCGCGCTCAGCCCCGGTCGGTCGTGCGGCTCAATCGGCGCATGTTGGCGGTGGGCGCCGGCACTCTGGCGGCAGCCGTGCTCGGCGGTACCTTGTGGTCGCTGCAGTCGCAAAAGCGCGAGCGCAATCCGGCCGCCGAGCTGTACAACGTGGACCGCGTGGCGCGCGCGGACGGGCTGGACCAGTTGCCGAAGGACTATGCCGGAATGCCGCCGACCCCGAATCCGGCGCCACCGGTGCTGGGGCCGCCGTTGCCGGGAGACCTCGGGTCGGCGATGGCGAAGGCGCACCAGCCGATGGAAGCGAGGATGGGCAGTGCCGTGGATCCGGCGCAGGCCGAGCGGCTGGCGGACGAGGAGGCGGCGCGGTCCTCGGTGTTCTTCCGGCGCAGCGGCGAGGGTGGTGCTGCGAAACGGGGGGTGCTGGCCGAGAGGCCCATGCCTGCCAACGCTCCCGATTCGAGCCCGACGGCGGCGGGGCATCTTCCTTCCAATCCTTTGGGTCAGGTGAGCGCAGCGGGGGCTTCGCCGACAGACCCGGTGGCGGCGCAGAACCGTCAGGATCGGAAGGAGGCTTTCCTCGCGAATGCCGGTGACACGACGACGCGCAATCCCGGAAGCCTGCAATTGCCGGTTTCGGCGTACCAGGTGATGGCGGGCACCGTCATTCCGGCAGCGCTGCTGACGGGCATCAACTCTGACCTGCCGGGGCAGGTGATCGCCTCCGTGACCGAAGCGGTCTACGACACGGCCACGGGGCGCCACCTGCTGATCCCGCAGGGCTCGCGGCTGATCGGTCGCTACGACAGCCAGGTGGCCTTCGGGCAGCGGCGCGTGCTGCTGGTCTGGACGCGGCTGATCCTGCCGGACACGACGTCGGTGGCGTTGGATCGGTTGCCGGGGATCGACTCAGCCGGCTATGCCGGGCTGGAGGACGGTGTCCACTGGCATTGGGACCGCGTCCTCGCGGGCGCGGCGCTGTCGACGCTGCTGGGCGTGGGGGCCGAGCTTGCCGCGCCGAACCGGACGGATCAGGACGGCAACCGCCTGGTGATCGCAGTGCGCGAAGGGGCGCAGGACACAGTGAACCAGGTCGGGCAGGAGATTACCAAGCGCAATGCGAGCATTCAGCCGACGCTGACGATCCGGCCGGGGTTTCCGGTGCGGGTGATGGCGAGCAAGGATCTCGTGCTGCGGCCGTACCAGCCGTTGTTTTTCCAGAAAGGAGCGCTGCAGTGAACAAGGGGCAAAGCCGGTTGAGTCTCGGTGCGCTTCCTCGCCCGGAGGCGTTGAAACTGACCATCACGCTGCCGGCGGAGTTGAAGACCCAACTCGATGCCTATGCGCAGATGCATGAGCGGGTGCATCAGGTGCCGGTCGACGCGGTTACGCTGATTCCCCATATGCTCGCCGCGTTCATGGCGCGGGATCGAGGCTTTAGATCGATGAGCGCGCGAGCAATGAAGACGGAACCTGGCGAATAAAAAGCGCAGGCCACTTGTGTCACGTTGGCAGGAGAACGGCCGGTATGGCATTTCAGCCTGAGAGACTGCTGCGCAGCCGACGGCGCTCAGACGGGGGAACAGACGTCAGCGCCAACGTCGACACCGTGCTTGGTCGGGGCCTGCGACGGGCATGGTCGTTTCCACCGGTAAATCGGCGGCTCCTCTCGTTCCTCGCACCCGGAGCAGAGGCCGAGCTGCACGCATGCTAATTTCGCAATGTTGCAGGCTGAGTCTGCAGGGTTCGAGGTAACTCGGAGGCGCAGGTTCGATTTCCACCACATCCGCCGTGGTTCTGAATCGATCAAGTCCGCTTGGCGGATGGTACCTGCTTGCCAGAGCAAGCAAATCCGAGTCTTTTGCGGCTGAGCCGGTGCTTGCCTCATATCGGCCGCGTTCGATGATGTGCTCCGTTACCTTGTTGCCGTTTGTTTTCCGCAGCAGGAGCGTTCCCGGCGACGAGAAATGGGAGCTCAACGGCGCACGGTCAGCAAACTCGACAAAGCATGCCGGCGGATGGGGAAGAGGATGGGGAGCGCGGTATGGCGGGGTGAGCATTCTTGATCGGGACGGCAGTTTGGCGGTGGGCCCGTCCGCCGGTCAGATTTCGATGGTGCGTGGTTGACGAATATCGGATTTCGCACATAATCCGTTGACGATCAATCAAGAGTGCACAAACATGCTCGTTCTGAAATCATCTGGTGGCAGTCTCCCCTCGGCCCTCAAGGAGGAGTATTTGAACGTGGTCTCCTCATGGTTCCTCGAAGAATGGCGGGCCACGGAAGACGACATGGTGCGCGACACGGACACGCCATATACCCGGGGCACCACTCGTTTCGGGCGCCAGAAGCAACGCATTACCTTGGAGTATCTGTCGGGGCTTCACCCTTGGCTGAAGGTTGAGAACAACGGACTGGACATCGTGTTTTCGATTTGCGGTATCCCCTGCCGATTTAGCAACGACGACGCAGACTCGCCCAAGAAGCGCGCCGTTCTTGAGGTTCATCAGTTTCAGATTCCTCTGCTTGAGGAGGCGGAGCCGGGCGAGGCAGCCCGTTTCGTGTTCGTGATTGATCAAGGAGCCGATGAGATGAGTGAGCCGCGCGTTGTGCTGCTGGGCTTCTCGCAGTCTGGGCAAGAGGTATGCCGTTGGACCTCTGGCGAAACCTTCAGGAAGATTGGCGAGGCAAAGCCATCTATGCCTGCTTCGGTCGAGATCAAGAAGCCGCTCATCACGCCTAAGCGGCGCCCGGCTGCTGATGACGGTGCAGAAGCGTCGGCAGGGCCATGAATCAGATCCTCTGTTTCAACATCCGCCTTGCCCGCCTGTTCAACGGTCTGTCGCTGACCGAATTGGGGGAGAAGTTAGGAAAGTCGAAGCAGTACCTTAGTCGCGTCGAGACGGGTGCTGAGCCTGTATCTGCAACGCTTGAGCAATCCTTGGTCGATCATTTGGGAATATTGCCGGAATTTCTGCGGCATGTAGACCCGATGCCGCTGACGGAGGAGCAATGTCATTTTCGAAAGCAACTCACCACAAAGGTTGCGCTGCGGCAGTACGCGCGTGCGCGCGGTGAGATGCTGAAGCGGCTGGTCTGCGTGCTGGATGAGTATCTCGATTTGCCCGATTACCGCATCGAAGAGGCCGACCCTTCATCGGACGAATCGATTGAGCGTGGTGCAGAAAGGTGTCGTGCCGAATGGGGCTTGGGCTGGGGACCGATTAGCAACGTTACCCGGGTGGCTGAAAACGCCGGCGCTGTGGTCATGCGCGTTAACGGCTTGGCCCATGAAGTTGACGCAGTCTCGTTTGCCACTCGTCGACCGGTGATCGCGCTCAATGGCGCCGGCAAGTCGGCTTGCCGCGCTCGTTTTGGCGTCGCTCATGAGCTTGGACATTTCGCACTGCATATTGGCGTGCTTACGGGGGATCGCTTGACCGAAAACCAAGCTAATCGATTCGCCAGCGCTTTCTTGTTGCCGCGGGCTTCATTCTTGGCCGAAAGTCATAAGGCCCTTAGGCGTTCGCGCCTTAACTGGGATGGGCTGAGCGAGCTCAAGCTTCGGTGGGGCGTGTCCAAGGCTGCGATGCTCTATCGTGGGCGGCAGCTGGGAGTATTCACGGACGATCAAGTTCGCGCGGGCTACATCACGCTTCGGCGGCACGGTGAAGCTATCGAAGAACACGAGGACGCCGGCATGATTGTTGAAAGTCCGGAGGTGGTTGCCGACGGGCTTCAAATGATGACTGACGAGCTTGGAGTACCGCTCGCCGCTGTTGCTCGAAAGATGTACGTGCAGCCACGGCTGCTGAGTGATCTTCTGGGACAGCCGCAGGGACTGCGGAGCGCGGAGGTCGTCAATTTGTTCTCCGCACCGTGAGAAAGCACTCAGCAAGTCGGTTGGCTTGGCTGTTGTAACGAGCACCAGTTGATTGCTTAGCTCTTGCCTGTAGTGCGATCGATGGCCGCGTGATTGGGCACTCGGCATCTACTGGATCGACTGCGCGATATCGAATTTTGGGGGCATCCATGTTTGAAGCTGGAACGGTGATTGACGACCGGTTCGTTGTACAGAGTCTGTGCAGTGACGCCGGAGGGATGGGGACTTTGCTTTTCGTCGCCTATGTCGGTATGGCGACGCCTGTCATGGTGTTGAAGTACTGCAAGTTACCGGAGGCTGAAGCTCGCTCCAGATTTCGAAGGGAGGTTCGAGTAATGCAGCAGTTCGAGGGCAATAGCTATGTGATGCCGATCCTTGCCGCCAATCTTGATCACGACCCGCCCTATTTCGTCATGCCGTTCTATGAGAATGGCGATCTGTCGGCTCGGGCACAAATCATTCGAAGCGATCTCCCAGCGATAGAGGTGTACTTCAATCACATGATCGATTGCATTTCGCAGTTGCACGCTCGATCCATTTTTCATCGGGATATTAAGCCGCAGAATTTTCTCCATAGCGGGAATAGGATGGTAGTGTCTGACCTCGGTTTGTGTACTGAGCATGGGTCAAGTACCGCGTTCACGCGCCAGTCGATGTACTGGGGTACCGAGGGGTATCTGCCACCCGAGTTTCTGCAGGGCGGATTCAGGGATGCAGATGCCGCAGGCGATATTTTTATGCTCGGCAAGACCTTCTACTCCGTATTGAGTGGCCGCAATCCGATCTATCTAATGGCGGATGGAATTCCTGGAGCACTGTTTCCAGTAATTGAGCGCTGTTGCACTATGGCAAAAGCTAGCCGCTATCAATCGCTGGCTGCATTGAAGCAGAGCCTCAAAGCAGCGTTCGATGCGGTACTTGGGCGCGCAATAGGTCCTATCAGCGCAGATGGTTTACAACGGGCAATTACTGACCGGTTGAAGGCATCTGGAAACTATGAGCCAGCAGAGGTTGGCTCATTCATCGAAGCGCTAGCGATGCTTGCTGCGCAGGATAGGTACCAAGTGTGCATGGCTTCGCCCAAGGAGCTTTTCTTGGTAATGGCCTTGGAAATCGACGCAGGTTTGCGTGCGCAATTCGTGCAGATCTATCAGCAGATGGCCCTTGAAGCAACGTATGCATGGAGCTTCGCTGAGGAGATCGCGAGCAACATGAAGGTGCTGTTTGATGCACACAATGTCAGCGCTCAAACCAAGGCGGAAGCGCTGAGATCCTCGATCATCGCTGCTGTTCGCCAGAACCGCTTCGCTGCTATGGAAACTTGCACAAAAATGATTTCCTCAGTTGAGGACCCGGAACTGGCGCAGCGAGTCCATGACATCTTGATCGAACATGACTGCCACTTCTTGCAGCATATAGAGCGATCCAGTTGCCGTTCTCCGATCGTTCGTCACGCGATTGAAGGACTGAAGGCGCAAGAAGACGCTCGGCTTGCTGTATTGCCGGGCGCCTCATCGCTTAGTTTCTAGCGAAAGAAGTCAGCGTGCTCGGGCACGGCGCGGCGGTAGCGATGCGCCTGGTGCCAGCGGCGCTGCTGCCGCGCGCCCTGTCGATCATCTTCAGCGGCATCGCGGTGGGGACCGTCGTGGCGGTGCCGCTCGACAGCTACCTGGGAGGGCGCTACGGCTGGTGCAGCGCCTTCCTCGCGGCGGCCGCGGTCGGAGTGGTGACGCTGGCCTTCCAGTGGTTCACGTTGCCGCGGCTCGCGCCCACCAAGGCCGCGCGGCTGCGGACCGTATTGGAGGTGCTGCTGCGCCCGGGCATCGGCGTGGGCATGCTGGGCTGCGTGCTGGTGCATACCGGCCACTTCGCGCTGTTCACCTATATCCGGCCGTTCCTGGAAAGCACGACCGGCATCGGACCCGATGGGCTGGCGCTGATGCTGCTGGGCTTCGGCTTGGCGAATTTCGCCGGCACGCTGCTGGCCGGCTGGATGCTGCACCACAGTGTGCGCGTCACGCTGGTTTTGATGCCCGCGCTCGTCGGCGTGGCCGCACTGGTCCTGGTGGGAGTGCCCGCCACGGTGGCCGGGCAGGCGCTGCTGTTAGCGCTCTGGGGCCTGGCCTTCGGCGCCGTGCCGGTGGCGTGGTCGAACTGGGTGGCCCAGGCCGTCCCGGACCAAGCGGAAAGCGCAGGGGGCATGGTGGTAGCGTCGGTGCAGTCGGCCATCGCCGCAGGTGCAGCGGCGGGGGGCGCGATGTTCAGCGTCAGCGGCATCGCGGGGGTGTTCGTCGCGGCCGGCATCTTGATGCTGCTCGCGGCGCTGCTGATCGCGCTGCGGGTCAGAGTCGATCCGGCTGGCCAGAACAGGCGGAACGCTCAGAATTTACATGCTTAGTTGGAGCTGACGTTGGCTCTTCCCAACCGCCACCGTCGGCCCGTCCCCGGTCTGCTCGAGAACACAAGGCAAGCACAGGTCCAAGGATTTCATGCTCAGGACAGAGGGATGGCTCTCGATGGCGTTACGACCTCTGCGACCCCAACAATGATGCCAAAGGCAACCTGAATGAAGAGCGTCCAGGAGGGGGGCGAAGACCTTTCCGAATCGGCCGATGCCGGTATCCATGCGCAGTGCAGTCCATCTTTCGACCGGGTTCACAGCAAACGCTGCATCAGACGACTTCGATGATCCCTGGAAGCACCCGTTCGTAGCGTTTCATTTCCGCTGGTTCGACGCCCAGCCATCGGGCCACTTGCTCGGGGGCGGTCCCGCGGCGCAGCTGGCGCACAGCGAACGTGTGTCGCAACCTGAATGAACCACCCTCGCGAGATTCGACGCCGGCCTCCTCGAGCACCCGCCGGGCGCACAGGTACTGCGAGGCGTGCAACCACTGCTTGCCTGTTCGGGTGGAGGGGAACAGGAACTCGCCTGCGATGCGCGCTTCCTTGCGCACGTCGAGCCAGTGCTGGAGCAGTTCGCCGGCCCAGGGCGCGATCGGCGTCTCGCGCGACTGGGAGGTCCCGTTGCCGGGCACCTGCAGTTTCCAGGGACGCTCGCGAATGCGCCCGCCCTGGATGACCGGCGAACTCAGCGGCAGTGCACGCACATCGCCCGGCGTGATTCCAGCACCCAGCTGCAGCGCCACGGATGCCCGGTTCCTCACCTCCTGCCAGGGCATGGATGGCATGGCATCGCGGCTTCGGCCTGGACGCGGCCGCGCCGCCGAGAGATAGGCGATCAGTTGCCGGGCTTCCACGACGGTCAGGTACTCGGGCAGGGGATCCTGACGCGCGGCATCGGCGTAGCGGACTTCGGGATTGGCCGCGATCCAGTCCGCGGCGGCCGTATTGGGTTTCGTGTCGGTGCGCGCCGCGTGATGGCGCAGCACGCGATCAATCAGGCGCATGAGCCGCAACGCATACCGCGGCGAGAGCGACAGGTCCAAGGTCTTGCGCCCGAAGCGGGCGGCCTGGAAGGTTTGCAGGTCGGACAGGTCCAGCGTGTCCAGCGTGACGGTGGGGGCCTGGCTCAGGCACCAGGTGGAAAAGCTGTCCCACATGGCCTGGTAGACCTCCGCGGCATCCGGGCGGCGCAGCGACCCGACGCGCTGCTGGTTTTCTACCCAGGCGGTAAACGCCTCTCGGAATGCGGCCACATGCCCGCCGCTGGGTGGGTCGTCGAACAGTGACAGGGTAGAGGTGGGGGGTGGCATCGAAGTTGGAAAATAAACTAACGGCGAGGCGCCTGTCTTGGAAGGCTCTGTGGTTGGGGCGGGCAGAATGTGGGGCTGTACTGTGATTGCTTCGGCTTGCCGTTAGTTTATTTTAAGATGGAGCTCGACATGGGTAGGGCGCACTCCGCTCAGAAATTCATTCGTGAAAGATCGTGGCAGCGATGTTGTCCTGCACTGGCCACGAAGGCAGCGGCCTTGCGTCGTGATGCGGTCCACCCTGGGCGTGTTCGATCCCGATGAGGGTTAGCAGTCGATGGGGGCACCGGCTCCGGCTCGCTGGTGCGGCTCTCGTGCTGGGGGCTCTGTTGCCGGCCCAGGTCGAAGCGCCGCATCGCGCCGAGCCGCTGGTCGCCTCCCGTTTCGAGAGTCAACAAAGGCCGATGATGATCCCTGACTACGACGTGCTGCACTTGAGCTTTCCGGCTGAATTCACCCCCTTGGTCGTCGGCGAGCGCGCAGACTATCTGGCCACGCTGGCGTCGGAGCCACCGCATCGGCGCCGGCTGCGACTGCTGGTCGGCCTGGGCGACAGCATCCACGATGCAAGCGCCGGCGAAGCGCTGCACGTCTTCCTCTCGAGCCCCAGCGGTGCGGTTGCGCCTGAGGTGCTGGGCGCCTTGCGCGAGGCCGGCTTTCACGAGCGGGCGCAGATGCTGGCCGAGGCCATGGCGTTGTTCGGGCCGAACTATCCGGCCGACAACCGCCTGCGCTCCGACTACTTCGCCCACAGCTTTCTGCGCATCGCCGAGAGCGTCATCCCGGACCTCACGAAGCCGCTGACCGAGACGGAACGCCAATTGAAGGCGCTCGGGCCGCGCTTCGGCGACAAGACGAGCTATATCCGCCAGGTCGAGGACCATGTGCGTGGCGATCCCAAGCTCGCAGAAGAGCTCGCACGCTTGCGTGCCGAACTGCCCGATGACGCGCGGCTGGACCATCTCTGGAGTCGGATCCTGCCCGGGCCCTCCGGCTTCGGCGAGGCCGATGAAATCCTGCGCCAACTCGATCGCATGCCCAAGCCCCATCGTGTCGTCTTCGTGCTCACGCTGCTCAAGGGGGAACTGTTCAATGGTGGCATGCACCAGTTCTTCTCCAATTCGAGCGGCGCCTTTGCCGTGCAGGCAGCGGCCTATCTGCGCGAACTCGGACAAGAGGCCTCCGCTGTCACGCTCGACAAGGCGCTGGCCATGTTCCCATCGGACTATCCCGTCTCGACGCAGGCCCGTCGTGCCCGGCACTTCGCCCACGACTCGAACGAATGGGATACCCGGCTCGACGCCCTGACCGATGGCGTCGACATGGGCGCGCTGCAGGATGCGCTGATCGGCTATGCCCGCCGCGAGGACATCCTGCCACGCTGACCCCGTCTTCGACGCCATGTGCGCGAGCGCGCTGCGCAGTGACGCGTCGAGTTGCAGACGCGCATCGTGCGCCGTGGCCCTGACGCGCCATGTCGTTGTGGACTGCCCTGGCGGGTCTGGATGTCGCGAGTCGCGATGCCGTGGTGGCGGCAACATCTCGAGCGCGGCGGGCTGGTTCGCGGCCGCGACCAACCTCGTTCATTCCGCCATCGGGGCGGTGGCCGTCGGCCAAGACCCGCGCCTTCGTCGACTTCGTGGTCGATGCCTTCGCGAAAGCGCCTGGCTCGTGCGTCGTTGCATCCGATGGCACGGGGCTCTGCATCTCTGCCGGCATGGATGGTTCCCTGGGCCATGCGGGCCGCACGAGCGCCAGGCTTCAGGTGGTCAGCAGGTCCTCCAGCATCAGGGGCAGCCGGCGCAGTCGCTGGCCGGTCGCATGGAACACCGCGTTCACGATGGCCGGTGCCACGCCCACCATGGCCACCTCGCCCAGGCCTTTGACACC
Source organism: Variovorax sp. EBFNA2 (assembly GCF_033802765.1). Taxonomy (NCBI): domain Bacteria; kingdom Pseudomonadati; phylum Pseudomonadota; class Betaproteobacteria; order Burkholderiales; family Comamonadaceae; genus Variovorax; species Variovorax sp. EBFNA2. The sequence goes on along the minus strand of NZ_CP138497.1, from coordinate 850,466 downwards.
CAGGGCGTTCAGGCGCGTGTCGGGCTTGCCGATGAAATCGACTTCCATGTGGCCGATGTCTGCCGCCACCGGCACGACGTACTCCGCCAGGTCGGCGTTGAGGAAGCCTCCGTAGCGCGGATCGACTTCGCTGACCTCGCGCAGCGCCGCGCCGATGCCCCACACCACGCCGCCTTCGACCTGGCTGCGCGCGGTGCGCGGACTGGCCACCGCACCGCAATCAACCACGCTGACCACCCGCGGCACACGGATGCGGCGCGTGGTCGGCTCGATGCGCACCTCGACGAAATGCGCGATGAAACTGAAGCTGACGAAGTCCGGGTACACCGGCCCCGCAGCGCCCGGCAGTCCGCCCGTCAGGCGGCCGAACACCTGCTCGGGCTGACCCGGCGCACGGCGCCGGCTTTCGGCCTGGGCAAACGGGCGGCCCGAGACACGGAGCAGGGCGAGGGCGGTGACGCCGCTGTCGCCGGCTGCGCTGCCGGCGTTCTGGCGCAGGTCTTCCATCAGCCGCTGCGCGGCTTCGAGCACCGGCGGAAGCGCCGTGGCCGTGCCCCAGGAGCCGGCGGTCAGATGCTGTGGCGCGGCGCGCGTGTCGCCGAGTGCGACCTCGATGGCCGCAACAGGCGCGCCGAGGGCGCGCGCGACCGTCGCGGCAATGGCGGTGCGCATGCCCTGACCCATCTCGTGCCCGCCGACGGCCACCCGCACGGTGCCGTCGGTGTTGAGGCGTACGGTGGCAATGGCGGGGGCGGTGGCTGCCTTGTAGGCGCCGATCGCCACGCCCCAGCCGACGAGGCTGCCGTCGGGCGCGCGCATCGAGCCCGGCGCCATCGTGCGGCGTGCCCAGCCGAAGATCTCGCTGCCTCTGACCAGGCATTCCGACACATGGCGCGAAGAGAACGGCTTGCCCGTGAGCGGATCCGCCGAGGCGTCGTTGGCGAGCCGGAAGGCCACGGGGTCGCGGTTCAGTGCATAGGCCATCTCGTCGATCGCACTCTCGAAAGCAAACGCTGCGGGATGCTCGAAGGGCGCACGCATGTACCCCGGCGTCTGCACGTCGGTGCGCACCAGTCGTTCGCGCCCCAGGAAGTTGGCGATGCCGTAGAGCCTGGACGTGATTTCGGTGCCCGAGGAGGGGAACAGATCGTGCCGCGAGGTCTGCTGGTCGATCTCGTGGATCGCCGCGAGCAGCCGTCCATTGCGGTCCGCGCCGAGCCGCACGCGATGCCGGCCCGCCGGGCGGAAGCTCGCGTTGTGAAAGAGTTGTGCGCGCGTCATCACGAGCTTGACGGGCCGCTTCAACGTGCGCGCGGCGATGGCGATCAATGCGGTGTGCGACTGCAGCGAGTTCTTCTGGCCGAACCCGCCGCCCAGCGTGGGTGACAGCACCTGCACCTTGGCAGGCTCGATGCCCAGTTGCTTGGCAAGTCCATGGCGCACGCCTTCGGCATTCTGGGTGGGCTCGCACACGGTGAGCGTCCCGTCGTCGCTCCATTCGGCCACGGTCGCGATGATCTCCATCGGATTCTGGTGCTGGGCCGGCAGCGTGTAGCGCAGGTCCACCGTCACGGCCGCGCCCGCGAGCGCACCCTCGGGGTCGCCCACGCGCCGATCGGCAAACATCGGTTGCGGCAACACCGCCGCTTGCGCCAGCGGTTCGGCGTCGGGGGCGTCCACAGTGGCGATGAAGGGAACGGCGTCGCAGGTCACCGCCACCAGCGAAGCGGCCTCGCGTGCCGCCTCGAGCGTCTCGGCCACCACCATCGCGACGCTCTGGCCGCGGTAGGCGATCTGGGCGGAGCGCAGCGGATAGAAGCTCTGGAAGCCGAAGCCGCCGCCCATGAGGAAGCCGCCCGTGTCGAACACGCCGATGTTCTCATGCGTGAGCACGGCGCGCACGCCACTCACGCGCTGCGCGGCGGCGATGTCAATGCGGGTGATGGTGCCGCGCGCGATGCGCGAAGGCACCAGGGCGGCATGCAGCAGGCCGGGGCGGACATCGTCGGCCGCATAGCGCGTGGCGCCACGCACCTTGTCGTGTGCATCGACGCGCTCGATGCCCGCGCGCGGCGTGTTCTTCTTCGTCTTGGTCGTGGGGGTTGCCATCTTCAGCTCCTGTCCTTGGCGAGCATGAGTGCGTCGGTCACGGTCTCGATGCCCAGGGCGACCTTGAACGCGTTGTGCCGGAGCGGTTTTGCACCCGTGAAGGCCAGTTCGGCTGCGCGCCGCGCGGCCGCCCGGGTGAGCGGCATGCCCACGAGGCTGCGCTCGGCCTGCGTCGCCCGCCACGGCCGGGTCGCGACGCCGCCCAGCGCAATGCGCGCATCGGTCACGCGGTTGCCGCGGATGTGCAGCGCCACGGCCGCCGAGGCGAGCGCGAAGGCGTACGACTCGCGGTCGCGGATCTTGTGGTACGTCGAGGCGCGGCCGATGGGGCCGCGCGGGATGCGGATGCGCACGATCAGCTCGTCGGCGGCCAGCACCGTCTCCAGTTGCGGCGTGGCGCCGGGTTCCCGGTGCAGTTCGCGCACGGCCACCGTGCGCTCGCCCCGGGGACTCACGGTGTCGACCACCGCATCAAAGGCGGTGAGCGCGACCGCCATGTCGCCGGGGTAGACCGCCACGCAGGCGTCGCTGCCGCCGAGCACCGCATGCCCGCGGTTCGCGCCGCCGATGGCTGCGCAACCGCTGCCGGGCACGCGTTTGTTGCAGGCGAACTCGGGCCCCCCGCGAAAGTACGCGCAGCGCGTGCGCTGCAGCAGGTTGCCGCCCACGGTCGCCATGTTGCGCAGCTGCTGCGAGGCGGCTTTCCACAGCGATTCGGACAGCGCCGGGAACTCGCGCAGCACCACCGCGTGCTCGGCCACGTCACTCATCGCGGCGAGCGCGCCGATGCGAAGCTCCGTGCGGTCGCTCGCGTCGATGCGCTCGAGCCCCTCGATGCGGGTGATGTCGATCACCGTGGCGGGCGCCTCCACGCCGAGTTTCATGAGGTCGTACAGCGTGGTGCCGCCCGCGAAGTAGCGGGCGCCGGGCTGGTGCTGTGCGAGCAGCTGCACGGCCTCGCCGGTGCTGCGCGGGCGCAGGTAGGTGAAGTCACGCATGGCGGGCACCCTCGCTGCGGCGCAGCTGCGGCGCGGCTTCGCGGATCGCTTCGAGGATGCCGGCGTAGGCGCCGCATCGGCAGAGGTTGCCGCTCATGTATTCGCGGATCTGCGCATCGCTGGTGGCATGGCCTTCGCGGACGCAGGCGATCGCCGCCATCACCTGCCCGGGGGTGCAGTAGCCGCATTGCAGCGCGTCGTGGTCGACGAAGGCCTGCTGCATGGGGTGCAGCGTGCCGTCGGGCGACTCAATGCCTTCGATGGTGGTGACGGCGCAGCCGTCGGCCTTCACCGCGAGCGTGAGGCACGAGGCCACGCGGCGGCCATCGACGTGCACCGTGCAGGCGCCGCACTGGCCGTGGTCGCACCCCTTCTTGGCGCCCGTCAGGCCCAGCTGCTCGCGCAGCACGTCCAGCAGCGAGGCGCGAGGCTCCAGCACCAGTTCGTGGGGCTTGCCGTTGACGATGACGCGCGTGGCCTGGGAGCCGGCGTGCGGTTTTACAGCGGCATCGGTCGGCGCGGCGAGCGCGTCGCAGGTGGCGGCCACACCCGCGCTGGCGGCCGTGGTCATCATGAAGGTGCGGCGGCTGAGGGCCGGTGGGCCGTCCGCCGCGCGCCATGTCGGGATGTCGTTCATCGTGGGTTCGCTTTCTTGGGAGGGGAACCGGGAAGGGCGCGAGCGTCAGAGCTCTCGCCCGAGCCATGCGTCGACCGACCCGCGCCCGCTGCCACGCGTGGTGATGCAAAGCGCCACGAACGCCAGCATCAGCGGGTATTCGAAGCCGCGGTCGATCCAGGGGAAGGTCGGCGCCAGCAGATAGCAGATGACCAACATCTGCACCGCCACCATCGGCGCGACCAGGCGCGTGAACAACCCAGCGGCCAGCATGAGACCGCCCACGCCTTCGAGCAGCGCGATGAACCAGCCGATGAGCGGTGCGGCCGGCAGGTGCAGCACGTTGGCGATCAGGTTGACCGAGCCCGCCATTGGGTCGGCCATGGAACCGTGGCTGCGGCCTAGCAGCTTGGGCACGCCGTGCGTCATGAGCATCAGCCCGAAGGCGATGCGCAGCAACAGGTAGCTCAGCGGTTCGAGGCGGTCGTAAAGGCCTCTGAGGCGGGGAAAGATCAGTGGCATGGAGTCGCTCCTGGTGGGTCGAGGGCGAGTTTCTCTATTCCAGATGGATGAATAAATACCCGAATCCTGTCAATACAATCCAACAGGAATCAACAATCAGGACCGAGGACGGATGCCATGGACCGCTTCGATGCCATGCGGCTGTTCACCCGCATCGTCGAGCTGGGCAGCTTCACGCAGGCCGCTGCCACACTCGACATTCCGCGCGCCACCGCCACCCACGCCATCAAGGAACTGGAGACGCGGCTGCAGGTGCGGTTGCTCGAGCGCACCACGCGGCAGGTGCGCACCACGGTCGACGGCCAAGCGTTCTACGAGCGCTGCCGCCATCTGCTGCGCGACCTCGAAGATGCGGAGTCCTCGCTCGCGCAACTCTCGGTCAATCCGCGCGGACGGCTGCGCATCGACATCCACGGCGCCCCCGCCAACGACCTCGTGTTGCCGCGCATCGGCGAATTCCATGCGCGTTATCCGCACATGGAGCTGGCGGTGGGTAGCGGGGATCGGCTCGTCGACCTGGTGCGCGAAGGCGTGGACTGCGTGGTCCGCGCCGGCGAGCCCAAGGACTCGTCACTGGTCACGCGGCGCCTGGCGCTGATTCCGCAGGTCACGGTGGCGAGCCCGGCTTACCTCGCGGCGCACGGCACGCCGCAGCACCCGTCCGACCTGGCCCAGCACCGGGCCGTCAACTTCTTCTCGGCGTCACGCCCCGATTTCTTTCCCTACGTCTTCCAGGTCGACGGAAAGACCGAGGAACACATGCTTAAGGGCTGGATCAGCGTGAACAGTGCCGACAGCTACAAGACCTGCGCAGAGCAGGGCTGCGGCATCATCCAGGTGCCACGCTACAGCGTCGAGCGACAGCTGCGCGCGGGCACGCTGGTCGAGATCCTCGCACACACGCCGTGTCCGCCCATGGTGTATTCGGTGCTGTACCCGCACCACCGGCAGCTGTCGCCGAGGGTGCGGGTGTTCATCGACTGGGTGACCCAGCTCTACACCGAGCGCTTCGGTCCGCTCGGCTCCGGTCGCACGGCGGTGAACTAGAGATCAGGTCGCTCGATGGGCGAAGGAAGGCTCGTCTCCTGCATCGTGGATCGCACACGCGAGTGCGCACAGGCACATGCGGTTGCGCCGGCGACAGGTCCACCCATCCGCTCATCAAGGCACCTCCGTTTTGAACAGACCGCGCACGTTCAATGCGGCCAACCCTACCTGCAGGGCAATCAACGCCCAGGCTTGCGCGTGCAGCCCCCAAACGATCCACAGCGCATTGCTCAGCAAGAAAATCCAGAAGCCTGTATTGCGGCGCTCCTTCGCATTGGAGCCCACGAGGTAGGCTGCACCGAGCGAGGCGACAAAGGCCGGCCACTGAACGAGATCGAGCCAGTCCATTGTTCAGGCTGCGGCGGGTACCAAACCCTGCAGGCGCTGGGCGACCGCCTGTATCAGCGCGTCAACGAAGTCTCCCAACGCACGCGTCACCCGACGAGCGCTCGTGCGCACACGGGGGCGAGCGCTCCAGCGAGTCACTAATTCAGCCGGCTCAACGAGCAGGCGCTGGCTGCGCGCGCACGCTGGGCCATGAGCCAAGCAGTCCTTGAACAATTTTTTTTCACTGTGCGTGGAAATGACGATGTCAATCATCGGGGCTCCGAGTTTTTGGGTCACGCTAGCGAGCGAAAACAATGCGCCCCGTCGGACAACGCAATCGGGCGCTGTAGGTAGGTGGTGCCACCGTGCGGTGCTCAGTTGGCCGAAGTTCGCCGTGCGGTGGGCGCGTCGCGGATTGGACGAAACTATCCGGGCGGAACGCCTTTGCTTGGCCGGCATATTTGACCCCGTCGTCAAAGCCCGCGGACCACGCTCGGCTGAGCAGTTCAGCGCCCGGATCCGCACCGAGACTGTTCAGCGTGCAACGCGTCGAGGCGAGCGGCGCCATGGTGGCGTGGTTCTTGCGCGCTTCGCCATTCGCAGGAGCAACTCGCAAATGCTCACGGTGCCATGCCTGTGACCTGCATGTGCAGGTGGGCCGATTCACGAAGCTCGACCGCTGCAGATCGCGCTTTGCACCCATGCAGCATCCCTTCAGGGCCCCTGATTTCTACCGCAGCGCCGTTCCCCCTGCTTCGGTCCGTCTGACACGCTTCGTCTGCAGCCAGAACGTGGCCATCGCCAATGCGCCAGCCGACGCTCCCACCAAGGGGACGTACGAGACGGCGGCGTATGAAATGGTCAGGCTGCCAAGCCCGCCCCCGAGCGCCGTGCCCAGGTTGAAGGATGCGATGTTCAAACCCGCCGCCACGGCTGTGGAATCCGGGGCCAGGGCCTGGGCGAGTTTCAACAGACGCAGGGTCAGCATCGTCACGAGGCAAAAGAAGACGACGCCCAGCGATCCGACCAGGACCATCATCAGGAGCGGCGAACTGCCGAACCCATAGAGCGCCAGCAGGTTCAAGGTCAGGCCAGCGAGTGCGGCCACTGTGCTGCGTATGGGCTCCATCACATCCACCAGATAGCCGCCCAGCAGATTCCCGGCGATGGCGCACACGCCGAACACGAGCATCCCCAGGCTCAGCCACCACACGCCGACCCCGGTGACGTCCAGCAGGTAGGGCGAAACGAAAGTGAAGAAGGAGAAGGTCGCGACGCTCACCAGCGCGCTGATGCAGGCCGTGATCAGCAGCTGCGGATGCGTGATGGTCCTGAGCCCGTGCCACGCGCTCCCATGGCGGGTACCGTGCCCCTCAGCCTTGCCAGGTGGCATGAAGAACAACAGGCCCAGCATGCTCAGCAAGCCCAAAGCCCCGATGGCCAGAAAAATGATGCGCCATGACCAGAGGCTGCCGAGGAACGTGCCCATCGGAACGCCGAAGGCGAGCGCCAGCGTCAGTCCGATCCAGACCACGGAGAGCGCCCGGCCGGCGCGCTTGTGATCGACCAACCTTGTCGCGGCGTCCGATGCGACCGCCATGAAGACGCCGTGGCCAAGGCCCACCACGAACCGCATGGCCAGCAGCATCGGCAGGTTCGGAGACAGGCTCATGAGCACGCTGCCAAGGGCGAGTACCGCCACGGCCAGCATCAGGGTGTGTTTGTCCCTCCAGTGCGAGACGAGCGCGGTGAGGAAAGGGGCGCCGATCGCCGCACCGAAGGCATAGGCGGCAATGGCGGAGCCCACAGCCGCGATCTGGGCGCGAAGATCGGTGGCGATGGCAGACAGCAGGCCGGCGACGACAAACTCCGAAAGGCCGAACGCAAACGTGCACAACGAAAAGACATAGATGGCTGCAGGCATGACTGTTCTAGGATCGACGTCGAAGAAATGCCCGGAAGACTTCGCCATGGCGTCGGCAAGCCCCTGTCTCTCAGTCCAGATGCTGCATGCGGCAGCACGGGTCCTCGGCATCGCGATGCACCCGTGTTCGCTTCCGACGTCAGGTGCCAAGGCAGCGTAGGGCCTGCAAGCGCCCACGTGAAATACCGTTCGTGTCGCGAAACAAGACGCCAGACGTCTCAATGCGTCACAGCGGTGGCATGACGCTGCGTATCTCCTCGATGAGCCGGTCCCGCAGGGGCGATTCCTGCAGCGCATTCCAGGCCATCAGCAGGTCCAGCTGAAGCAACTCGTCGGAGCCCGGCGCGGTGAGGGGGCGGAACACGACGTCTGCGCGCGCCTCGCTGGCCAGCGAGGCCGGTACCAGTGCAATGCCGAACCCGCTGGCCACCAGCGCGATGAGGGTTTGCAGTTTGCGCGCGTGCTGGACGACGCGCGGAACGAATCCCGCGACCTGGCAAAGACGAATGAGCTGATCATGAAAGCCGGGGCCCAGGGATCTGGGCGACGCCACGAAAGCCTCGTCTTGAAGCAGCGCGAGCTCGACGGACGTATGGCTTTCGAGGCGATGCCCGGCGGGCAGCGCCACCCAGATGGGCTCGCGCAGAATGGTCTCGAAGCACAGGGTCGGCGTGGAGATTCCCGGCGTGCGCATGAAGCCGATATCGGCCGAGCCGTTCTCCAATGCCTCGACCTGTTCGCGGGTGGTCGCCTCTTTCATCTCGAACGCCACGCCCGGGGATGCGCGCCGAAAGTTGCGCAGCCCACGCAGGAGCGGCGCATACGGCGTGATGTTGATGAAGGTCATCGTCAGGTGGCCATCGACGCCCTGGGCGACGCGGCGGGTATGTGCCACGCCCTCGTCCAGCGACTGGAGAATTCCCCTTGCCGTTTCCAGAAAGGATGCGCCGGCAGGCGTCAATGCGACGTTGCGATTGGTGCGCTCGAACAGCGCGAAACCGATCTCGCTTTCCAGCCGGCGGATGGCCTGGCTCAGCGGCGGCTGCGCCATGTGCAGGCGTTCCGCGGCCCGGCTGAAATGCAGCTCTTCGGCGACAGCAACGAATTGGGTCAGCAGACGCGTTTCAATCATCGAGGTCTCGAGCATTCCATGACAGTGACTTTGACACACCGCACGATCACGTTCGCGTCGCAGCGGATGGCCGCGCGTGAGTGATTTCCGTTTGTAGCAAAACGGTCACGCGCGGCTGACACCATGGCGGATTCCCCACTGGTGCCTCCCCTTGCCGAGCCGATCACACCTTCTGTCACGACGCCGGCGGCTTCGCTGCGGGCTTGACGTCGCTCGTGGCAATGAGGGCCGCAAGGATCGGCCGGGATGCGCACGCAAGCGGCCGGATTGACCCGTGGCGGCGCCGTGTTGTGGCTGCTGTGCGGGCTGGCGGGCTCGGCATGGGCGTCCGAGGATGCCAAGCCATCACCGCAGCCCTTGCAGGGCATGCAGGCGGCGGGGTCCGCCGACAGCAGCGCATCGCTGGACTTCGACATCCCGGCGCAGCCCCTGGCCGCCGCGCTCAGGCGCTACGCCACGCACTCCAACCGGCCGACGCTGTTCCGCGGCGAGATGGTGGTCGGCCGCACCTCCTCGCCCGTGCACGGGCGTTATTCACCCGACGCGGCCTTGCGCCTGTTGCTCGAAGGCACGGGCCTGATCGTGGAAAACGTCCACGGCGGCCCGGCCGATGCGCTCATCCTGAAAGAGGCCGGCGCCGCCACGAACACCGGCCGCGCCGGCACCGAAGGCGTGGACACGGACTACGGCGCCTGGGTCCAGGCGCGCGTGTGGCAGGCCCTGTGCGCCGATCCGCGCACGGCGCCGGGACGGTACCGTTCGCTGCTGCGTTTCCAGGTCGATGCCGATGGGCATGTACAGCATCCGCGCCTGCTGACGACGACCGGCGATCCGGACCGGGACTCCGCCGTGCTGGCCACGTTGAAGCGCGTGCGCGTCGATCGCTCACCGCCGCCGGACCTGGTGCAACCCTTGACGATGATCGTCCTGCCGCGCGACGCGGGCAGCAGTGCCCCGCGATGCGGCAACGAAGCGGGTTGACGCGCATGGCCGAAGACTCACGCCCGCTCCTCATGGACTACCTGGCCAAGCACTACGGCAGCCTGAAGCTGCGCCTGACCCAGTTGCTGGGCAATGGCGATCTGGCCAGCGACGCCCTGCAGGACACCTGGCTGCGCGTCCAAAGCAAGGCCCCGCAGGAGGAAGACCCGATCCAGAGTCCCACCGGCTACCTGGTGCGCGTGGCCGTCAACATCGCCATGGACATCCAGCGCCGGCAAAGCCGCACGCTGCCCTACGATGCCGTCAGCGCGCTGCTGGAGGTGTCCGATCCGAGCCCGGGGCCCGAGCAGACGGCCCAGGGCCGCTCGGACCTGGAAGCGGCGCTCAAGCTCATGAAACGCATGCCCCCGCGCCGCCGCGAAGTGCTGCTGATGGTGCGCGTGGAGGGATTGCAGCAAAAGGAGGTGGCCCGGCGCCTGGGCGTGACGCTGCGCACGGTGGAACACGAACTCAAGCGCGCACATGATTACCTGGACGCGCACCTGAACCGTGACTGAAAAAAATAGTTGGGGGATTTGCGTGTGGCCGTTCGTCTTAGCGGGTGAGAAACCTCAAGCCCCACGCGCCTGCGCGGTCCCGTCACCGCGCAGGCGACCCGTTTCGCCCTGCGCCGAGATGCCATGAAGACGCGCGCTGACGCACGCCCACCGACAGCTGAGGAACTGCAGCAGCAGGCCCGGGTCTGGTTGCGCCTGCTCACCTCGACCGAGGTCAGGGAAGTCGACGCCCAGGGCTTCCAGCGCTGGCTGCGCGCCAGCCCGTCTCACCAGGCCGCGTTCGTGCAGGCCAAGCGTCGCTGGGAGGCCCTCAAGCCCATGGCCTCGGAGTTCCTTCGGGCCGATCCCGAAGCCGCCACCTACCACCGGCGCGCGATGCGCGGCCCGGCCGCGAGCCGCCGGGCGTTCCTGGGCGCGGCAGTGAGCGCGGCCGCCGTCGCGGGTGTCGCCGGCATGGCGGTGGTGCATCCTCCCGGTGGCCTCTGGCCAGCGCCGGGCGAATGGGGTGCCGACGAGCGCACGCGCATCGGCGAGCAGCGCGCTGTCACCCTGGCTTCGCAGGTGCAGGTCACATTGAATACGCAGACCAGCATTCGACGCCATGCGGCGCAAGACGAGATGGCGGGCATCGATCTGCTCAGCGGCGAAGCGGCCATCGATCTGCCGGTTGCCGGCCAGCGTTTCGTCGTCATGGCCGGCGCCGGCCGCAGCGTGGCCGAGTCGGGTCGTTTCGAAGTGCGGTATCTGGCAGGCCGGGCGTGCGTGAGCTGTCTCGAAGGGGCGGTGCGTGTCGAGCATCCGGCGGGCGTGCGCCGGTTGCAGGCAGGCCAGCAGACCCTCTATGGCATCGACGCTGTCGGCGGTGTCGCCAACGTCGAGCCGGACACCGTGTCCGCGTGGCGCCAGGGAGCGCTCGTTTTCAACGAGGTGCGCTTGAGCGAGGTACTCGAGGAAATCAATCGCTATCGACCCGGTCAGGTCGTCTTGATGAAGTCCTCCGCGCGCGACTACCGGCTCAGCGGACGCTTCCTGATCGCATCGCTCGATTCGGCGCTCTCGCAGATCCAGGGGATGTTCGACCTGCACGGCCGCTCGCTGCCGGCGGGCCTGTACCTCCTGAGCTGACGCGCCGCGCGGGTCGTGACATCCGGATGACGTGCAACACATGTCGCGGGCATGTCGTGCGCCATCGATACGTTGAGGGACGTCGTCATGCTCGGAGAAGACACGCGCCGCAAAAAAAGTTGGGGGATTTCAGGGAGGCCGTTCGTCTTAGCCCATCGCGATTTTTGTGCAGACACCGGTGATCGCTCACCGCTCTGTCTGTGCAGAACTCCCGGAAAGTGGCTGGCCGCCCGGCAAGGTCGGACAGCCGAACCCGCATCGATGCAACTTCGGCGAGAACTCACATGACCCCACGCGCACGCAACGGCAAGGCCCCTTCGAAACGCAGGCAGGAACGCGTGTTCCGGATGGCGCCCCTGGCTCGCGCCATCGCCATGACGCTGGCCGCCGGCGGTGTCATCGGCACGGCGCATGCCGGGCAGGCCTTCAGCCCGGCGTGGTTCGCTGCCAAGGGGGCGGTGCAGAACACCGCCATGCAGACCGGCAAGCTGCCCAACGGCATGCCTGCATCCTCGTTGACGAGCCCGATGGGTCAGCAGCAGCAAGGCGCCAACGAGCAGCTGCAGCGCTCGATCCACAGCCTGAATCAAGCCGCACGCGGTATTGCCGCCCAGCAGGCCGCGCAGGAGGCCGCACGGCGTGCTGCGGCGCTTGCACCCTCCGATGTGCCCGAGGGCCTGGGCGAAGGCGGCTTGAAGGTCGATACCAATCGCCTCACCGCCGGCTGGCTCAACGCCAAGGACCCGACCCAGTCGACGAGCGGCGGCAAGACCACGGTGACCATCGAGCAGACCCATGACAAGGCGATCCTGAACTGGGAGACCTTCAATGTCGGCAAGCACACGACGGTGAAGTTCGACCAGCGCGCAGGCACCAACGCCAGGACCGGCACCAACGAATGGATCGCGCTCAACCGCATCAACGACCCCCGCGGCCGGCCCAGCGAAATTGCCGGCCGCATCGAGGCCGAGGGCAGCGTCTACCTCATCAACCGCAACGGCATCGTCTTCACCGGCAACAGCCAGGTCAACGTGCGCAACCTCGTCGCCTCCAGCCTGAAGCTCAGCGACGAACAGTTCAAGGCCGGCATCAATGCGCGCCTGGGGGCGAAACCGGGCGACCCGGGCTATTGGAGCGGCCTGGAGATCGCGATGGGGGTTCCCACGTTCGGCGAGAACCCCACCCGGATGCCGGAGGATTCGTCCGTCCTGTTCGATGACATGGGCCCGGCCTTCCATCCGGGCGCGGCGCCGGGCAAGGTCGAGGTGCAGGCGGGCGCGCAGATCACGGGCCAGGGCGGCCACGTGCTGCTGTTCGCACCCAAGGTCAGCAATGCCGGCCGCATCCTGACGCCGGGCGGCCAGACGCTGCTGGCCGCCGGTGAAAACGTCTGGCTGGAAGCCAAGGAGCTCAGTCCCACCGTGCGCGGCTTCGATGCCGTCGCCTCGGCGGTGCGGCCCTGGGCCTTCCCTGCCAAATATGCGGTCAATCCGCTGGCGGGCCCTGCCTACCAGCCGTATCTGATCGGACGCATCGTGTCCGACATCATGCCGCTGATGGAGCAGCGCGCGGCCGAGGTCGGCTACAGCGTGCTGAACACCGGCACCATCCAGGCAGACCACGGCGACATCACCATGGTGTCGCGCCAGATCGGCCAGAACGGCATCCTGCAGGCCAGCACGGCGCTGAACAATCGGGCCGGCTCCATCCGCCTGCGCGCCTGGGGCCAGGGCGTCTACAACATCGACAACTCCCTGGACCCCGCCGCCACGCACCTGGCGGCCTGGGCGGGCGGCTCGCTGACCCTGGGGCCGGACAGCATCACCCAAGTCGTCAACGACTGGCGGGACCTCACCAAGATCGAAAGCGGTGCCATCGGCCAGCGCTACCAGCCGGGGCGCATCGAGCTGTACGGCAAATCCATCGACGTGCAGGCGCGCGCGCAGGTGACCGCCGCGGCGGGCCACATCGACATCCAGGCCCAAGCCAATCCCGCGGCCCTGATCCGCAACGCCCAGGTGGGCGACGGCAGCCGCATCCTCATCGGTGAAGACGCCACCCTCAGCACCGCCGGCCTGCTGGAAATGCCGGTCGACATGGCCAGCAACTTCGTCGAGGCCGAACTGCGCATCAACGAACTGCGCGACTCCCACCGGCAGTCGGGCACCTGGCTGTACGGCAAGAAAGTCATCGTGGATCGGCGCAGGTCGGGCAGCTTCACCGGCCTGATGGCGGGCGTCGAATGGATCACCGACGAGTCCGGCAAGCCGGTCAAGGGCGTGTGGGTCGGCACCCCCCTGGCGGACGTGACGGGCTGGGTGGGCAATGGCCTGATCGCCTTGTCCGAACTGGCGGCGCGGGGGGGCGAGATCACCGTCCGATCCAACGGCTCGGTGATCACGCGGCCCGGCTCCATCCTGGACGTGTCGGGCGGGTCGGTGCGCTACAGCGACGGCTGGAATACCGAAACCCTGCTGCGCGGCGCGGACGGGCGCAGCTACCTCATGTCGTCCGCGCCGGCGGACATGACCTACGTGGGCATTGCCGGCCAGTACCTGCAGTCGCATGCGCGCTGGGGTGTCACGCAGACCTATGTCAATCCGCTGCTGTCGGGGCGGCGCTGGGAGCCGGGCTACGTGGAAGGCCGGCAGGCAGGTTCGATCGAGATCCTGGCCGGCAGCGCCTTCATCCTCGAAGGCGAGTTCAGGGGCTCGGTACAGCCGGGCGACCGCGCACAGCAGCAGGCCGACCTGCCACGGGCCGGCCGCCTGACGCTGGGCTCCGACCGGGCGCAGGAAGGCATGTGGACCTTGGGCCAGGTCGTCATCAGCGACCGGCCCGCGCTGCTGCCGGCTGGCTTCGCAATCGACAGCCGGCTCGGGCAGGACGCCTTCCTCACCGAGCCCGAAGGGCAATCCCCCGGCGCGGGCGCAGGTCCGCACCGCACCACCTGGCTGTCGGCCGCGGGGCTGAGCCGTTCCGGGCTGGGCACCATGGCGCTGAACCTGAGCGCCGGCTTCGCGCTGGAAGAAGGCGCGGTGGTGAATCTGTCGCCGGGTGCGAGCTTCACGGCCGCGGTCTATGAGGGCCAGGGCAATCCCGGAAACTTCGACATCCAGGGCAGCCTCATCGCACCGGGCGGCACCATCACCCTGAGCGGGGGCGGCGTCGCCGACAGCGTGCTGCGCCTGGGCGCGCACAGCCTGCTGAGCGTCGCGGGCCAGTGGATCAACGACACCGCCGGCGGCGTCACGCTGGGGCGCGCCATCCATGGGGGCGCCATCACGCTGGGCACGCCGGTGAAAGAGGGCCTGGGCACGGTGTACGGCAAGGTGGACGTGGCCGCCGGTGCGGTGCTGGACGTGTCCGGCGGAGGCTGGTTGCCCGGTGCTGCGTCAGGTCGCGGAGTCGGCAAGCCGCAGGCCGGCGACGGCGGCGCCCTGACCCTGATGGCCTTCGACAGCAAGGCGCTCGATACGCTGGACCTGCGCGGCGGGTCGGGGGGCGATGCGTCGCGGCTCACCATCAGGGCCACCGGCGACGTGCAGATCGGCGGCGCTGCGCCTGCGTCCGCGGACACGCTGCACCTGCCCGAAACCCTGTTCGCCGAACGCGGCTTCGGCACGATCGGCATCCGTTCGATCGGCGGGGACATCGTGGTCGCGCAAGGTGCTCGGGCGCACATCCGGCCGACGGGTTGGGACCTGCCTGCGGCGGTGTCGGCATTGCGGGCGCTGCCCAGCGGAAGTTCGCTGGGCCAGGCACTGGCCCCGGTCGCGCTGGACGAACTGGGCGCACAGCGTCGCGCTGCGCGCGCGCCCGGCAGCTTGTCGCTGGCCACCGGCGCGTCGGGCGGGGGCATCCGCATCGATGCGGGCGCCACCATCCAGGTGGAACCCGGCGGCGCGGTGTCGCTGGATGCGGATGGCGCCGAGCAGCGCGCTTCCGTGGTCGTGGCCGGGCGCATCCTGGCGCCCGCGGGCACGCTGAACATCCGTGCCAAGAACACCCTGACGCTGGCCGACGGCGCCGAACTTCTGCTGTCCGGCGCGGCGCAGGTCTTTCACGATCCCGCCACGCAGTTGCGCAAGGGCCAGGTGCTGCCGGGTGGCAAGGTCACGCTGACCGCCGGCACGCTGGACGCGCAGGCAGGCGCCCTGATCGACGTATCGGGCACGCGGGGTTCGGTGGACCACTGGGCTCGCGACGCGGGTGCGCTCGGCCCGCTGCGCCGTGTGACGCAGGAATGGGGTAGTGACGGTGGCGAGGTGGCGATTGCGGCGTCGAACGGCGGCGCCATCAACGCCAGGCTGCGCGCCCACGGTGGCAATGCGCTGGCGGCGGGGGGGGCCTTGTCCATCATGGACACCAGCGCGGCCGGCAGCGCGTCGGGGGACCTGGTGGCACCGGACATCGGCTCCTTCCTCTTCTACAAGAATCCGGCCGGAACCTACACGTTCGACGGAGAAAGATACTCGCGGATCATCGGCACCAGCGGCAACCTCGACGTGCACGACGAATATGCCGGCGACGTGAAGATGGCGAGCGCCATGCGCACCGCGATCAACAGCGCGCTGCCGACGGCGGTGTCCAGCAGCAACGGGCTGATCATCGACGCGGGCCCGGCGATGGCCGCCGGACCGGGTGGGCACCTGGCACCGTGGGAATACAACACGGCCATCGACCAGAAGGTGGTGGACCTGCTCAACAAGTACTTCTGGAGCGGGACCGGAACGGCCCTGGGCCACAAGATCAACATCGGCAGCATCGGCACCACCGATGGCACGCTGCACGTCTCGGCGGCGGCGCTGCAAGGCACGGGCTTGTCGGCGGTCAACCTGCACTCCACGCAAGTGGGCGTGCAGGTCTCCGGCGGCGTGGACCTGAACATCAACGGGCGCTTGAGCATCACCGCACCGGTCATCCGCAGCGACGGCCAGGGCGGCGTGGCGCGCTTGCACGCCCACCATCTGCAACTGAACCCGTTGGCGGGCGCGGCCAGCACCGCCGCTACGAAGGCGGGCGAATTGATCCTGTCGGCCAGCCAGGCCATCGACATCGCGGGCAGCAGCGTGAAGGGCGGCAATGGCGAGGCGCAGTCCGTCAAGCTGCACGGTTTCGAACGCACGGTGCTGGAAACCGGCGACCTGCGCTTCGTGGCGGGCGCCTACAGTGAAGGCGGCACCGATTACGACGACGCCCAGCTCAGGTCCACGCTGGACGTGCCCGGCGCGCTGGAAATCAAGGCCGCACAGATTTACCCCGCCACGGCCGTGACGGCGGAAATCAGGTCCGGCGAATCCATCACCGTGCGTGGCAACGGCACGGCCTCCGCACCGCTGTCGGCCGGCGGCAGCCTGACGCTGACCGCCCCGGTCATCGAGCAGCATGGCGTGCTGCGCGCGCCCTTCGGGCAGATCGCGCTGAACGCCGGCGAGCGCCTGGTGCTGGGCGCGGACAGCCTGACCTCGGTGTCCGGCGCCGGCCTGGACGTGCTCTATGGCAGCCTGCGCAACGCCGAGTACTGGCTGGACCCGGCCAACCCCTCGGGCCGCAATCGCGCCAACGGCGGCGATGCCAACCAGCTGGACGAGAACCGCTACCTCTCGTCCCTCCCTGAAAAGCGTGTGCTGCTGCAAGCGCCGGACGTGGCCATGGCCGCGGGCGCGGTGGTGGACATCACGGGCGGCGGCGAGCTGCACGCCTGGGAACACGTGCCCGGCTCGGGCGGCTCGCATGACGTGCTGACGCTGCCGGGCATGTACGCCGTGCTGCCGGGCTACCAGGGCCTGTCGCCCGTGGCGGGCGGCGCGGCGGGCCGGCAGGTGTGGCTGGCCGGTGACGGCCTGGCTGCCGGCTGGTATACGTTGTTGCCGGCACGCTATGCGCTGCTGCCCGGCGCCTTCGCGGTGCAGAGCGCGGGCCTGGCTTTGCCGGGCTGGGATGCAGCCGGCGCCAAGGTGGTCGGCCTGCGCGACGGCTCGGCGATCGTGGGCGGGCGCACGCGGGACACGACCAGCGGTGCGCAGGAAGTCGCCGTCTCGGGCTGGCGCGTGCTGCCCGGCGCCCTGGTGCGCCAGGTCAGCGAATACAACGAAGCCCGCGGCAATGTCTTCTTTGGCTCGGATGCATTCAAGCTGACGCAATACCGTCTGACGGGGCAGGATGTCGTGACCCCGCGTCTGCCGCGCGACGGTGGCGCGGTGGTGTTCAAGGCCACCCACGCCCTGACGCTGGACGGCGAACTGCGCGCCCAGCCCGACGCGGGCGGACGCGGCAGCCTGGTGGACATCGCGGCCGCCAAGATCGCCATCGTCGGGGCGGGGCAGAACGACAGCGACCTGCGGGCCGACGGCTACCTGGTCGTGGATGCCGGCAGCCTCACGCGCTTTGGTGCGGGCAGCCTGCTGGTGGGCGGCACGCGCACGGGCAATGCGCGGGGCCTGCTGCTGGACGTGGCCGCCAGCGACGTGGTGCTGCGCAACACGTCGGGCACGGCGTTGAGCGGCCCGGAAGTGATCCTGGCCGCGACGAATCAGGTGTCGGTCGAGTCGGGCAGCGTGCTGCGCGCGGACGGCCGGGCGTCGGGCGAAGAGGTGAACCTGGTGCTCAAGCCGCAGGTGGCGCCCGTGTGGAACGACAACAACACGCCGAACGACACCGGCGACGACCACATCACGACACCCTCCAAGGACTGGGGCGCGCTGGTGCGCGTGAGCAGCGGCAAGGCCGTGCGGGCGCTGCGCGAGAACGTGGGCACATCGATGGGCGGGCAAGTGCGCATCGGCGCCGACGCGCTGCTGCAGGGCGGCGCGGCATTGCTGATCGACGCCACCCACACCACCGAGATGGCGGCCGGCGCGCAGTTGTCGGGCACGGCCTTGTCGGTGGCCGCGGGCCGCATCGGCATCGGTGGCGGCAGCAGCGGCCTGGTGCTGGACGACGACGCGCTGGCGCAGCTGTCGCGCACCCAGGCGCTCACGCTGCACAGCTACGGCAGCCTGGACTTCCATCGCGCGCTGGACATGCGCGGCCTGGCGCAGGTGGTGTTCGACGCCGCGGCCCTGCAAGGCCACGGCGTCGGCACCGTGCAGGTGCAGGCCTCGCACCTGACGCTGCAAAACACCGGCGCGCCGTCGACCGGTACGAGTGCGGGCGGCGGCCGCCTCGAACTGACGGCAGACGAACTGGTGCTGGGCGAAGGCGCCAAGACCTTGTCGGGCTTCGATCGCGTGTTGCTGTCGGCCAGCCGGCGCATCGTCGGTGAAGGCACTGGCGGCCTGGATGCCGGCACGGCCGCGCTGACACTGCGCGCCCCGGCGCTGCAAGGGTTGTCGGGCTCGGACCAGACGCTGCGCACGCAGAACGCGCTGGTGCTGGAACAGGCGGGGACGGCGCCGGACGCGGGCACAGTGGCCGCGCTGGGCCGCGCCAGCCTGGGCGCGCGCCTGAGCCTGTCGGGCCAGGGCGTGACCCTGGCGCTGCCCGTGCTGGCACTGGGCGGCAGCATCGCGGTCGATGCCGGCACGGGCGACCTGCGGCTGACCGGCGCCGGCAGTCTGCGCGCCGGCGGCCTGGAAAAAGCCATCTACGACGTCGCGCACTACGTGGATGCTGGCCAGATCAGCCTGGCGACCCGGGGTGGCTTGATCGATCTGGCCGCGGGCAGCCTGCTGGACGTGTCCGCCCATCCGGGCGGCGGCGATGCCGGCAGCCTGACCGTGGATGCGTCGGCCGGCGGACGCGTGAATTTCGGCGGCGCGCTGCAGGCACACGGCGGCAGCAACGGCCAGGGAGGGCGCTTTGCGCTCGCCATCGACCAGCTGGCCGACTTCGGCGCGCTGGCGCAAACGCTCAACGACACGGGGTTCAGCCAATCGCGCCGGTTCCGGGTCCGCCAGGGCGACCTGACCCTGGCGGGCACCACGCGCGTGGCCGACTTCGAAGTCATCACCGACCAGGGCCTGATCACCATCGACGGCGCGGCGCGCATCGAGGCCGATGCCGCGTACGGCGGCAGCATCCGCCTGGTGGGCGGGGGCGGGCTGACGATGCAGCCCGGCGCGATGCTGGCCGCTCGCGCCACCGACGCCATCGATGGCCTGGGCAGCAGCCGCATCGACCTGGAAGCGGCCAACGGCCAGTTGTATCTGGCCGGCGGCACGCTGGACCTGAGCGGGGGCGAGGGCGGCAAGCTGCGGTTGCGCGCGCAGCGCACGGCAGGCAACGACGGGCTGAACGTCACGGCGCTGGACGCCGTCGTGCAGGGCGCGCGTTCCGCGGTGCTGGAAGGCGTGCGCCGCCATGCCAGCGCGGACGGCACGGTGGAATCCGTGGCACCGCAGGCGATCGCCGAGGCCAACGCCTTTGCCGCCAGCACAGGCATCCTGCAGCGGCTGGGCGGCCATGCCGCGGGCTACACGCTGGCGGCGGGCATCGAGATCGCCAGTGCGGGCGACCTGACACTCGGCAGCGACTGGAACCTGTTCGACAGCTTCGGCGCGGCCCACCGCGACGGCACGCTGACGTTGCGCGCCGGCGGCAACCTGAACATCGACGGCCACCTGAGCGACGGCTTCGACATGGCAGGCCGCGACGATGGCGCCGGCCGTGCGGCGCGGCTGCAGCAGGCCAACTCGTGGAACCTGCGCCTGGTGTCGGGCGCGGACCTGGGTTCGGTCGATGCGCTCGCCACCCAAGCCTTGGGCGCGCTGGCGACCGGTGCCGGCACGATCCGCGTGGGCACGGCCGATACCGAGCCGGGCACCGGTGGCGCCGGCAAGCTGGTGCGCACCGGCAGCGGCGACCTGACGGTGCGCGCCGGGCGCGACCTGGTGCTGGCGCACAAGGACTCGGTGCTCTACACAGCCGGCCGGGCCGAGGCCGACCCCACGCTGGGCGGGCGATTCAGCACCGCCAGCGTCGACGCCCAGTACGGCGCGCAAGGCGGCCACGTGGACATCGCCGCGCAAGGCCATGTGCGGGCACCCACCGCGCAGGGATCGCGTTCGGACCAGATACTGACCGAATGGCTGTTCCGCCAAGGGCGCTACGGAGGCGAGTCTGACAATCCCACGGGCTACTACGATCCCTACAACGCGGGCCCTTCCTGGGCGCCCGTCATGTCCGCACACGGCCAGCAGCCGAGCTGGTGGGTGAACTACGCCACCTTCCAGCAGGGCCTGGGCGCCCTGGGCGGCGGCAACCTGCGGCTTTCGGCCGGAGGTGACCTGGTCAACCTGATGGTGGCATTGCCCAGCACCATGCGGGTGACAGGCGGGCGTTCCGCCAGCGATGCCGGGGCCTCCATCGTGACCCGCAACGGCGGGCAGCTGCAGGTGACGGCGGGCGGCACCCTGAAGGCCGGCCAGTACTACGTGGGCCGCGGCGCGGGCGAGATCGAAGCCGGTGCCAGCGCCGCCGGCTATGCCCTGACCGGCACCTCGAGCGGTTGGCCCTATGCCGCCTATGCCTACGACATCGCGCCCGTGCTGGCGCTGTCGGACGCCACACTCAAGCTGCAGACGCTCGGTGACCTCGTCCTGCAGACCGTGATCGATCCCATGGCCATCCGCCGTGCCTACGTCGACCAGGCCGACAGGGAGGTCGATGGCGGCGCGAGCCACGGGATGTTCATGAGCAGCTACACCGAGCGCAGTGCGGTCAGGCTCGTGTCCGCCGGTGGTGACGTGCACCTGGTGAACCAGTCGGAATACGTCGCCGGCAACAACGCGGGCAACACCACCGGGCTGGCAAGCGGTGTCACGGACACCAAGCTCCAGACGGACATGGTGGGCCTGTACCCTGCCAAAGTGAGCGTCTCGGCCTTGGGCGGCAGCATCGACGTCGGCGGCCTGCTGGCCATGGCGCCGGCGAACACCAGCGATCTGTCGCTGCTGGCGGCGCAGGACCTGCGCTTCCTGCGCGGCAACAGCCTGCTGAATACCGGCGCCATCGTCATGGCCCAGAGCACGCTGGCCCGATGGCCGTCGATCCTTCGTCCGTGGACGGGCCTGACGACGATGCTCGACGGCACCTCCGCATTCGGCGCGCCGCTGAAGTCGGTCTACGCCGGCTTCTCGGTGAACAACACGTTCCTGACGAACAGCCTCAATGGCGCGGAACTGTTCGACAACCCCGATGCACTGCCCATGCAGGCGCACGACTTCACGCCCAGCCGCCTGTACGCCGGCGATGGCTCCATCATCGACCTGAACCTGATCGCATCGGAATCGGTGCATGTGCAGGCCGGCACCGACATCCGCAACTTCGAGTTGAGCACGCGCAACCTGCGCGCCACGGACACCACCCTGATGGCGGCGGGCAACGACATCCTGGCGGTCGCGAACAGGCTTCTGACGCACCGCTACACGCCCTACAGCGGCAGCGCAGAGGCGTATCACTACGACCGGGGCAGCCGCGTCGCGCTGCAAGGGCCGGGAGAGTTGCTGCTGCTGGCCGGGCGCGACATCCAGGGCAACAACTTCTCCCTGTACACCAATGGCAATCGCTATTGGGAGTACGTTTCGGCCAAGCCGTACGGCGAGGAAACGAACATCATCAAGGCCCTGCCCGGCGAAGGTGCCGGCATCACGCTGATGGCCGGCATGAACCAAGCCGCCAGCTACGAGGCCTTCGAACAGGCCTACCTGAATCCGGCCAACGTGGCCGCGATGCCGGACTACCTGAAGACCACGCTGGCCGACGGTACGCGGGTGCCGCTGTATCTGACCGATGGCGCGCAAACGCGCGGGGACCTCGAGAAGATCACCCGGCGCGGGCTGGTGTCGTTCGTGGAGGGCATGACCGGGGAAAAGGCGCTGTCGCCGCAGCAGTCGTGGGAGCGCTACCGGCAGTTGCCGGCACTCGCGCGCCAGCAGTTCCTGCGCCAGGTGTTCACCTACGAACTGCGCGAAGGCGGTCGCGATCAGAACCAGACCGATGCGCAGGAGCAGCCGCTCAACGGCGGCTACCAGCGGGGCTACGCGGCCATCGACACCCTGTTCCGGAACGAGCATGCGCAGGACCGGCCGGTGCGCCATGCGCAGGACATCCCGCGCGACTGGCACAGCGACTGGAGCGGCAGGGGCGACATTGCAGCCACGCGCATGGCGGTGCGCACGCACCAGGGCGGCGACATCAACGTGTTCACGCCCGGCGGGGGCCTGCAGATGGCCGCGCTCGGTGCGGCCGTGCCCGAGGGCTACGGTCTTGTGACGCTGGCCTCGCCGGGCCAGGTCAACGTCTTCGCCGAACAGGACATCGTCGTCAACCGCTCGCGCCTGCTGTCCTTCGTGTCGAAGGCGAACCCGCTGGGCAGCGACCAGATGCTGTGGGCGACGCGGGGCGACATCGACGCCGGCCGCGGCGCCAAGACCGTGCGCGTGGCGCAGGCACCGGAAACCACCGCGGACGCGGACGGCAACATCACTGTGCAGGAAAAGCTGGACATGAGCGGCAGCGGCATCGGCACGGTGGGCGAGGGCGACGTGGACCTGGTGGCGCCGAAGGGCACCATCAACGCCGGCGACGCGGGCATCCGCGTTGCCAGCAACCTCAACATCGCCGCGCTGCAGGTGTTCAATGCCGACAACATCCAGGTCGAAGGCGAATCGACGGGCCTGCCGATGGTGGCGGCGGTGAACATCGGCGCGCTGACCAACGCCAGCGCCGCGGCGAGTTCGGCGGCCATGGCTGCACAGGATGCGATGCAGCGCGAACGGGCATCAGCCCGGCAGAACCTGCCCTCGGTCTTCACGGTGCGGGTGCTGGGCTTCGGCAATGAACGGCTGGAGCGCGACGACTCAAGCAAGCCGGCACCGCCGCCGTCGGGGTTGCAGTCCGGTGTGCCGCGATATGACACCTCGAACCTGGTGCAGCTCGTCGGAAACGGTCAGCACTTCGACCCACGCCAGTTGAGCCGCCTGACCGCGGAAGAGCGGCGCCTGTTGCAGCAGGACCGCTAGGCCCACCCATCGACATCGTGTCCTTCACCTGTTCCCGCCCTGGCGGCAAACAGGCGGGGAACCCTTTGCCCAGGAACTGCCATGAACGCACACCACCCCGCTTCAGCCTCTGCCATGGCACCCGCGCTGCGCTGGCGTCGCACCGATGCGCCGCTGGCGAACGCCCGGCGCCCTGCACACGATCAGCGCGGCCATACCCTCACGGACCTGCGTGCCTGGCACTGCCTTGCCTCCTTGAAGGCGACGGATGCGGTGGCTCCCGAGACCCCTGTCGAAGACCACGGCGCCGTCCTGCGCGAGTGCCTTGCCGCGAACTACGCCCGCCTGCGCCAGCGCCTGCAGCGGCACCTGGGCTGCCCCGACCTGGCCAGCGACTGCCTGCACGATGCCTGGCTGAGGTTGGGTGAGATGAACGTGTCCGAGCCCGTGCAAAGCCCCGAGGCCTACGTCTATCGCGTGGCCTGCAACCTCGCCATGGACCGCCTGCGCAGCAACCGCTCCTGGCAGTACGCCACCGACGTGGCGTCCGAACTGGAAGCGCTGGTCGATCACTCCCCGGGCCCCGATCTCATCGCCGAAGCCCGCTCCGACCTGGAAGCCTTCGAACGCGCGATGAAGCGACTGCCGCGCCGCCATCGTTTGGCGCTTATCGGGCTTCGCATCGAGGAGAAGTCCCGCCAGGAGGTGGCCGACTGGCTGGGCATCTCGCTGCGCAGCGTGGACACGGCGCTGTGCCAGGCACTGGACTACTGCGCCGAACACAGCGGCCAGGAGGTATTCACTGGCGTGAGCACCCCGCGGCGTGCCCTGCGTCTGGTGCCAATGCCCGATGCCCAGGAAGGCACCAGCGCGCAAGCCCGAAGTCGACACGGTGAACAAAGCGGTTCCCAGGAAATTCGTGCCTGCGACGCGCGCCGCAGTCTCTAGGCCGGCCGCTCAACGTTGTGCCTTTCATCCGCTATCTTCGGATATAGCTCTTGGCGCCGTTGTCGCTCAAGCAATACTGCCCGCCACGTGGGCCCGTGCAAATGTTGTTCGACCGGCAGAAACAGTCGCCTCCCGGCGCCGCGCGTCGAGGCGCAACCAGGTTGAGCGCCGGTGCACCCGACTCGGACGAGCAGTTCTTCTTCGAGCCACTGATCGATCCGTCATTGCAGATGAACAGTGCGCCGTTGCAGCGGGCGACTCCACCTTTGCCGCCGGAGCATGGGTAGTTCGCTGAAGAGACGCCGCTCGCGACCAGCGTTGCCGCAGCGAGAAGCACTTTCAACCATCTCGTGCTGTGCCCTGCTCGGTCGCGGTGGCGCCTCACGGCAGCGCGACCTCGGCCCCGTTGGAGGCCACCATGATGCTGGGCGTGATATCCGAAATCTCGATGGGTACACCCATGTGGTTTGTCGGGTCGATGCGCGTCGTGACCATTTGGCGCATCAGCGCCCAGTCTCGCAAGTACTGCCTGTGCAGCAAGGTGCTGAGGACGAACTTCTCCGGATACGCTCCGGTTGCACCCAGGTGGTCCGAGAACATCTCGCACATCGTCATGTACAGGCACAGCGGCTTGTCGTTCATTGCGAAACTCGATCAGGCCGATGCTATGGATGAGTCGCCGGTCTTCAGGATAGCGACTGGCAAACACTCACGGGTCGCGCTGCAAGTTACCTTGCTATTGCATGTTCCCCCTGTTGTACTGGTCAAGACCCCGCTGAAAAGCCGTTTTTCCGTTGTACGCCTGATCATTTTCACGAAAGTACTGGGCGGCAGCCTGAAATTCCTTGGCGCACTGCTTGTAGTGGCTTGCCGCCATCTGTCTGCGATTCCTGTCGGCCTCGTGAGCGGCGGTCTCACATTTTCTTTTGTTGTCCATGGACGTCGTCCAATTGCTGGCGAGTGCGTGAGAACAGACGAAGGCCAGAAAAATCGCGAGAGAAAATCGAATCATATGAACTCCTATACAACCGCGTTGAATCAGTGATGCGTTGCAAACGTTGGTTCACCTCACGGTTCACGCCGGATGCGATTTGAGCGCTCCCTGGTTTCTTGAACGGATCTCGCTCCTTGGCTGTTGAATCGAACAAGACACGAGGCATGCGCGTCTTGGGCGCGCCTGAGCTTGGTGGCTGCGCAGTACTCTCTGTCGTCCTGTGTTCGCTCTCGTTGGCACTGCGCGCGCGTTGTCATGACGTTGCTATCGAAGTCTCCGCATGCGCGTTGCGCTTCATCGGCGTTCGCTAGCGTGGCGCAAAGAAAGAGGCCGGATGCCCATAGGCGGCTCTTGTTGTTCATCGAAGTCTCCTCGTGGTGGGAGGTTTGAATCTATCCATGCGGTTTTGCAAACCAAATACCGCATTTGTGGGATACCACCGATCTCGTGGCAGCGCAGATCGCGCGAACGCTGATGCGCTGCGCAGACCATCGCATCCTGTTGCCCGCCGGGGGCCTCGTCGGCGCAGTGCTGGGCTTGGCGGTCGACCCCGTGCTCCATCTGCCCTGGAGCCGCCACGTGTTCCACCTGAACGCGGTCATCGGCCTCGTGGGTGCACCGCTGGCCCTGTACATGCTGTACCGCACCCGATCCCCCCATGAGGTGGATTGAGGAACGCGTTGACCAAGGCATCCGCTCGCTGGGCACAGTTCGGGTCGGTCTAGCCGTCGACCACTCGCGTCGCACGGACCCAAGGAACCGCTCGGCCTTGCCGTTGGTCCTGTGGCTGTCGGGCCGCGTGAAGCGTTGCTTGATGGCCACTTCGATGCAGGCCGCTCGGAACTCGTGCGGGCGAAATGCTGCGCCGTTGTCCCTCGGACAGGCGCTTCACGGTGATGCCCAAGCGCGCGTAACAAGCCACCGAACTGCGCAGGAACATAGCCGCCTGCGCCTGTTTCTCGTCGGGTACATGCCACCGAACGCCAGTCTGGGTGGTCATCGATGGCCACGAACAGCGTCTCCCGACTTGCATCGCCGAAGAACTTTTTCGACTTCCGGTGACGCGGTGGCGGGTTGCAAGCGGCTGGCAATGTCACCTTGACGGCAGGAACCGATAGCGGCAGATCTGACTTTGCTGTCTCGGTGAAATGCGTGAATTGAAGCCAATCCCGCAACGCGTGAGGCGTTGGGGAAGGCGTTCGCAACTCCGCGCCACCCATCGCCGCAAGCGTGCAGTCAACCCGTTTTGAGTGTTCGGTTGTTCCTGATCCGTTTCCCCTGTGGATAATGGAACTCACGCAATGTGATGGAGCCCGCTTGTGAGTGAAGCCGAGTTTGAATTGCATGCCGTGGTGGACGAGGACGGCTTTGTCGCGCTGGTGTGTCCTGATACGTATTCGGGATACGTCAGCGAAGATTGGACACTCGATCAGGTGCTCGCCACTTTCGTGGAGCAGATGAACACTGGGGCACTGTTCGCCGTCTATCTGGGCCCTGATCTGGCCAATGCGTCCCTTCGGATTTCTGACACTCCGTCGACGGCCGCTGCGCGGCGAGAGGTATCAGGGCTGATTCGGGTTGGCGAGGGCGGGCTCTGGTTGACTGACTACACCCAGTTGACGATGGCGGCCCAATTCAGTGATACAGCGCCATATGCCGCTCATCATGTCCGAATGCCCGCGCCGTCAGGCGTGTACCACGTAACGCTGCGACAGTTCGCTTCCTCGTACGAAGATGAACTCGACCCGGCAGCCGAATTGGTCATTCGGCACAGCGAGATTGGTGCGATCTGTCCTCGACTCAATGCAGTTCCTTGGTTCGAATAGGCGCCTCCGAGAGACTGCGACGGGCGGGGCCTGGTCAAAGGCAAAGGCGACGGTGCTGCTCGCCTCGGGCGGCGTCTATACCGAGGGATTGCCGATCCGCGAACGCGACATTGCGACTCAGTATCTGCGTCTCATCTTGAACCTCATCGGCATCAGCGATGTGACCATGGTGGCCGGCGGCGGTGCCAAGGCGGTGGATTTGCGCGAGCAGACCATGGACGGATTCCTCGCCAAGCTTCAGCCCGAGATCGCGCAGGCGGCCAGGAGCTAGTGCCCCTGTGCATTCATTCGCCGCCCACCGGCGAAGGCGTCTTCGGGAATAGAGTCGGCCGTGGCCGCCAGGGGTGGCACGGGTGATTGGGCCGCGCTGTGGCCGGCCCGGCCGCACTTCGGTCGCCCCCCGGTTTCAGGCTTTGGACCGGCGCAGCGCCCGGGTGGCCATCGCGCCGAGCGCGCGCAGGCCCTTCTCGATCCTTGCATCCCAGCCGTGGCCGCCGCTCAAGCGCAGGCAGTGGCCGTACTGGCCGCTGGCAGAGAACACCACGCCGGGGGCGAAGCAGATGCCTTTGTCCAGCGCCTGCGCAAAGAGCCGCCGTGTGTCCGCAGGCTCGGGCAGTTCGACCCACAGCACGAAGTTCCCCGCCGGCCTCGACACCTTGGTGCCCGGCGGGAATGCCTGCTCGATCACCCGCGTCATGTGAGCCAGCGTCTCGGCGAACTCGCGGCGCACACGCCGCAGGTGGCGGTCGTAGTCGCCGTTCGACAGGAAGGCGGCCAGTGCCACCTGGGTCAGCACCGGCGTCGCGAGGCTGGTGGTGAGCTTGGTTTCGAGCACCCGGGCCATGTGGCGGCGCGTGACGATCCAGCCGATGCGGTAACCGGGCGCGAGTGTCTTCGAGAACGAGCCGCAATAGATGACGTTGTCGTGCGTGTCGAGCGCGCTGAAGGGCAGGGGTCGTTCCTCGCCAAAATGGACGTCGCCATAGACGTCGTCTTCGATCAACGGCACTCCGTGCCTGGCCAGCAGACGCAGCACGGCGCGCTTGTTCTCTTCAGGCATCGTGCAGCCCAGCGGGTTGCTGAAGCTCGACGCCAGCACGCAGGCGCGCACCTTGCCCGAGGCGACGACGTCGCCCAGTGCATCGACGTCCACGCCGGTGTTGGCGTCGGTCGGCAGTTCGATCACTTTCAGCCGTTTGGCGCGCAGCACCTGCAGCAGCCCGAAGTAGCTCGGTGACTCGATGGCGACGGTGTCGCCGGGCTCCGTGACCGCGTCCAGCGCCAAGGCCAGTGCCTCCGTACAGCCGCAGGTGATGGCGATGTCGTCGGGCGCGAGCGCCTGCCCGAAGCGCAGCGCGCGGCGTGCGATCTCCAGCCGCAGCGACATCTCGCCGTGCGGCGGCGAGTAGGTGTTGCACTGGCTGCCCTTCACGCGGGCCGTGCGGGCCAGCACGAGGTCGAGCTTGGAGGACGACAGCAGGCGCTGGTTCGGGATGGCGCAGCCCAGCGGCACGAGGGCGTCGTCCGACGCATGCTTGAGCAGGTCGAGCATGAGGTCCGACAGCTCCACCTTGGCCGGCCGGATCGAATGGCGCGCGGTCGTGGGCACGGGCAGGGCAGGGGGCGCCTTGGCGACGTAGTAGCCCGACTGCGGCCGGACCTCAAGAATGCCGCGGTCTTCGAGCAGGCGGTAGGCCTGCACCGCAGTGCTCAGGCTGGTGCGCTGCAGCGTGCTGATCTCGCGCAGCGAAGGCGCGCGCGTGCCCGGCTTGAGCGTGCCGCGGCCGGCCAGGCCGGCGACGAAATCGGCGACTTCCTCATAGCGGAATCGAGGGGACAACGACATGGATCACTCCGGCTTGCGTGGTGCACTGCGCGCAACTGTACTGCATCTAATTTCGGAAAATTGTGGCTGTTATCGTCGGGCATGAAACTGCAACATCGGTGCATCGACAGCAACCGATCAAGCAGCAGTTCATGTCCCGGTTTCCAGACAACAAGATCATCTCCCTGGTCGGCAGGGCGCCCCGCTTCGACCTTGCCGAAAGCGTGGGGCCGAGCGTGCGGCTGGCGGAACTGCTCGACAGCGCCTTCGGCGACGGCGCCGACTTTGCGCTGGACTACGGCACGGCGGCGGGCAGCCCCGAACTGCGCCAGGAAATCGCGAAGGACCATGGCGTCGACGCCGACGACGTGGTGGTCACGGTCGGCGGTGCCCACGCGCTTTTCCTCATCGCGTTCACCTTGTGCCAGGCGGGCGACGAAGCGATCGTGACCGAGCCTGTGTTTCCGTTGCCACGCAATGCGCTGGCCGCCGTCGGCGCCACCACGCGCGTGCTGCCGCTGAGCTTCGACACCGGCTACCAGGTCAGCCTCGATGCGCTGCGAAAGCTGCTGTCCCCCAGGACGAAGGTCGTGAGCCTGGCCTCGCCGCAGAACCCCTCGGGCGTTGCGATCCCGACGTCGACCTTGCGCGAGATCGTGGCGATGCTGGCCGAGCACGCGCCCCAGGCGTGGCTGGTGGTCGACGAAACCTACCGCGAGGCGGCCTATGGCAGCGATGTCGCCGCGCCGAGCGCGGCCAGGCTGGGCGAGCGGGTGATCTCGGTGTCGTCGCTGTCCAAATGCCACGGCTCGGCGGGTCTGCGCATCGGTTGGGCCATCACGCGTGACGCCGCGCTGCGCCAGACGCTGATGACGGCCAAGTTCAGCACCGTGATTTCATGCTCGCTGGTGGACGAAGCGCTCGCACTGGCCGTGTTCAGGCAGCGCGAACGCATCCTGGGCGAGCGCCGAAAACTCCTCGCGGAAAACCTGCAACTCGTCGAGAACTGGGTGTCACGTCATGGCGCCTTCATCGAATGGGTGCGCCCCGATGCCGGAGCACTGTGCTGCGTGCGGCTCAAGCGCGAGGTTTTCGATGCCTCGGGCATCGCGCGTTTCTACGCGACGTTGACCAAGTTCAGCGCGCGCGTGGCGCCGGGGCCGTGGTTCGAGGACGACCCCTGGGTGTTTCGGTTGGGTTTCGGGCTGCCGACGCTCACGCACCTGGCCATTGCGCTGGAGTGCGTCTCGGTCGCCCTTGTGCAGGGGAGTGCCGATGGGGCCGGAGTCTGAGGGGCATCGTGCGCGATGCCCCGGGGATCGGGATGGACACGCCAGCGCGGCGGCTCTGGCACCCGCGGTGGCGCGTCACGCCACGCCGAGGTGTCTCATGCGGTTCTGTAAGCACCCCGGGGACCGGCCAGCGCTAGCCGTGATCCGGCGCGGTACGCCCTGATGTCCCACCACTGTCTATAATTTTTGCTTCCGCTCCCCCGCCACAGATCAGCGCCCGCCGCATCTCAGCCAACTGGGGAGTCTTGCCCCGTCTCACTGGCTGAGGTGTATCGTGCCCGAGCGCTTTTACAGAGAACTGCTGCGGTATTTCACCCGCCAGACCCGTGACGGGGATGCGGCCGCCGATGTGGTGCAGGAAGCCTACTTGCGCGTGTATGCGCTTGAACACGCCGGAGGCGCGGTGCTGGAGCCGCGGGCGTTGCTCTATCACACGGGCCGCAACATCGTGGCCACCGCCACGACCCGGCGTGCTGCCGAACAGCGCATGCTCGACACACTCGCCCTGATCTCCAGCGACAGCGCACCGACGCTCGAGCGCCAGGTGATCGCGCGCCAGCAATTGGACAGGCTCATCGAGCGCCTGGCCGTCATGCCACGCAAACGGCGCGAAGCCTTCATCCTGGTGCGGATCCATGGCTATTCCTACAAGGAAGCGGCCGAGCACATGGGGCTGAGCGAATCTGCCCTGGAGCGCAACGTGATGCGCGGGATCTTCGACTGCGCGGGTTACGCGCCCTCGCGCACGTGAAAGGCCCAAGGCAATGACCCTGGCCCCGCCGACCCGATCCATGATCGCGCACGCCCTGCTGCTGATCGGCCGCATCCACAAGGCGCAGCCTGAGGCGGCGCGTGCCGCGCAGGCGGAGCTCGCGCAGTGGCGCGACACCGACGCGAGCCATGCCGATGCGGTTCGAGCCGCACAGCAGCTGTGGGACGCGACGAACGCCAGCGCACTGGCCGACAGCGTCCCGCTGCCGCGCAGCCAGGCCGGGACGGATCGGACGCGGCGCCGCGTCGTCGGTCTTCTGGGTGTCGGCGGCCTGGCCGCGCTGCTGGCAAGCGGCGCAGGCTGGTACTGGCAGCAACCCGTCTACACCGTGGCCTTGGCCACGGGGCATTCGCAGATGCTCGAACGCACCCTGCCCGATGGGACCCAGCTGAGCCTGGCCGCGCGCACCCGGGCAGCGATCGTCTACTACCGCGACCGGCGCGAGGTCCGACTGGAGGCGGGCGAGATCCGCTTCCAGGTCACGCCCGATGCCGAACGCCCGTTCACCGTCGCAACCGAATGGGGACGGGTGCGGGTGCTGGGGACCACCTTCAGCGTGAGCGCACGCGAGCACCGCATGCGCGTGGCCGTCTCGCAAGGGCGCGTCGGCGTCTGGCCGAGCCGGGCAGGCACGACGCCGATCGACATGGCGGGCGAACCTGCGGTTGTCCTCCAGGGGGGCGAGGCGATCGAATCCGATGGGCAGGGCATGGGCCGACCGATGCCGGTGCAGCCCGATGCCGTCGGTGCGTGGCGCCAAGGCTGGCTGGTCTTCGACAACACACCGCTGCCCGAAGCGCTGGCGCGCTGGAACGACTACCTGCAACGCTCCCTGCGTCTGGGCGCTTCCCCACAGCTGGAGACGCTGCGGCTGAGCGGCAGCTTTCCGCTGCGCAATCCACAGGCCTTTCTCACCGGCTTGCCCGACATCCTTCCGGTGCGCGTGGTCCACGCGCCCGGCGGCGGCGCCGCCACCATCGAGATGCGCTGATCGGCCGCGTTGGCGGTCTGGGGCGGCGACGTCGGTCGCGTGCTCTCTGCTTCTGATACATACAGTTTCAATCGGGTTTGTCAGGGTTTGGGGCCTTCGCCGGTCTTCTGCAGGAACTCACCGACGACCTGCTTCATGACCCGACCACAAACACCTTTCCAGCCGAACGCATCGACCGGACGCACGCTGCGGCCGGCCGCGCCCCGCACCTCGCTGTGCGCCATCGCGATGGCCTGCGCTGTCGCGCTGGGCGCGCTTGCACCTGCGGGCGAGGCGGGCGCACAGCCGCGCGCGGCCGATCCCGCGTCTCTCCTTCAGCTTGCCTTGCCCTCGCAGCCGCTCTCGCAGACCCTGAACTCGCTATCGCGCCAATCCGGCGTGGCCATCGGCGCCGAAGGATCGCTTCTGGCGGGCAGGATGGCGCCCGCACTGCAGGGGCGTCTGACCTTGCAGCAGGCGCTGGACCAGGCGCTGACGAACTCGGGCCTCGTCGCGGTGCGCAGCGGCCCTGCGACGATGTCGATCCAGCGAGCACCGCAGCCGTCGGCGGGCGCGTCGGCGCTGCCCGAGGTCACGGTCACGGCCAGCCTCGACACTGAAACGGCCGTCGGGCCGGTGGTCGGCTACGTGGCCAGGCGCAGCGCCACCGGCAGCAAGACCGACACGCCGATCATCGAGACGCCGCAATCGATCTCCGTCGTAACCAATGACGAGCTGCGCAACCGGCAGGCCGAGACCCTGTCCCAGGCCCTCAACTACACGCCGGGTTTCACGAGCCAGCCCACGAGCTTCAATCGCACCGCGGACCGGTTCCGCATCCGCGGCATGGATGTGGAGTCGGCCACCAGCGGGTCGCTGCGCGATGGCCTGCGGCTGCAGAGCAACTCGTACGACGGTACCCAGGAGCCCTTCGGCCTGGAACGCGTCGAGGTCCTGCGCGGGGCCGCTTCCGTGCTCTACGGCCAGCTCTCGCCGGGCGGGGTGATCAATGCCATCAGCAAGCGGCCGACTTCGACGCCGCTGCGCGAACTCAACGTGCAGCTTGGCAACCATGCCCGTCGTCAGATTTCGGGCGACTTCAGCGGCCCGGTCCCCGGCAGCGAGACGCTCGACTACCGCCTGACGGTGCTGGGCCGGGAGAGCAATACCGCGCAGGACCATCTGAACGACGACAAGCTCTACATCGCGCCATCGCTGACCTGGCGTCCCAATGCCGACACCACGCTCACGCTGCTGTCCTTCTATCAAAAGTCGGACAGCCGCTTTCCGGCACCTTTGCCTTACCAGTTGGTCGAAGGCGTGGGCAGCGGCGCGTTTCGCATCGGCCGCACGGATTTCATCGGCGAGCCCTCGTACGACAAGATGAAGGGCGAGATGTCTGCGCTGGGCTACGAGCTCGCGCATCGCATCAGCGACAGCACACGCCTGAGCCACAAGCTGCGCTACTTCAACGCGGACGTCGAGTGGAACTACCTGCAGGCGCAGACGACGAGCGCCGCGATCCGTACCGCATCGACCCGGGGCATTCTTCAGCGCCAGTACAGCGACCGGCGCGAACGCGCCGAGGGCCTGGCGAGCGACTTGCACATCGAATCGAAGCAACAGCTGTTCGGCGCGGAACACACGCTGCTGGTGGGCATCGATGCCTACAAGACCTCCTACGATTCGCGCAACTTCCGCGGCAACGCGCCGTCGCTGGACCTGCGCAGCCATGCCTACGGCCAGCCCGTGGTCGTCAACCGCAGCGCCAGCCTGGACCGCGGCTCGCGCATCGACACCACGCAAAAGGGCATCTACCTGCAGGACCAGATCCGGCTGAACGACCGCTGGACGGTGCTGCTCGGCGCACGCCACGACTGGGCCGACCAAGACCAGACGCTGCGGCGCAACCAGGCGAAAACCGGACAGGGCAACGAGGCCTCGACTTGGCGGGCCGGCCTCGTCTACAAGACGGCGTTCGGCCTGGCGCCCTACGTGAGCTACAGCGAGTCCTTCTTCCCGGTCTCCGTCGCCGACGCGGGCGGCGCACTCTTCAAGCCCACGGGCGGCAAGCAGTACGAAGCAGGCGTGCGCTACCAGCCGGAGGGAAGCAATTTGCTTGCGAGCGCCGCCGTCTATGAACTGACCCAGACCGATGTGCTGAAGTACGACGCGGGCAGCGACACCTACCGCCAGGCCGGCGAGGTCCGCTCGCGTGGATTCGAACTGGAGGCCAAGGCCGAGCTGACCCCGGCGCTGAGCCTGATCGCTTCCTACGCCTACACCGATGCGCGCACCACGCGAAGCACCATCGCTTCGGAGATCGGGCAACGCAGTGAAGACACCCCGTATCACCAGGCCGCGCTGTGGGTCGACTACAACTTCGCACCGCTCGGACTGCCGCAGCTGACGCTCGGTGCCGGCGCGCGCTACAAGGGCGCCACGCAGCCGTCCGGCATACCCAGGCCGATGCCCGCCTACACGCTGTTCGATGCGATGCTCAGCTACCGCATCAATCGCCAGTGGAACCTCGTGGCGAACCTCACCAACCTGACGAACAAGAAGTTCACCTACTGCGAGTTCGCGATCTGCCGCTACGGGGATGAGCGCCAACTGACCAGCACGCTGACCTACCGCTGGTGAGGCCCATGGGCACGCGCAGCCTCTGGGTCGGCCTGCACCGGTATGTAGGGCTGGCGCTGGCAGGGTTCCTGATCATCGCCGGCGTGACCGGCAGCCTGCTCGCCTGGAACGACGAGCTGGAGGCCTTCGTCAGTCCGCAGTTGTTCCGGGTGGCTGCGCCATCGCCCGATGCCCGCAGGCTGGACCCGCTCGTGATCCGCGAACGGCTGCAAGCAGCGTATCCCCATGCGCTCGCCCTGCGCGTGCCGCTCGCGCAGGAGCCCGGACGCGCGCTGCTGTTCATGCTCAGGAGCGCCCCGGGTGGGGCGCACCGCACGGCGCAGGCGCTGCCCAACGATCAGGTCTTCGTCGATCCTTACACCGGGCGGGTGCTGGGGGAGCGCAAATGGGGCGACCTGTCGCAGGGGATGAAAAACCTGATGCCCTTCATTTACCGGCTGCACTATTCCCTCGCATTGGGCGTGGTGGGAACGATCGGATTCGGGATCGTCGCGCTGCTGTGGACGATCGATTGCTTTGTCGGCGCCTACCTCACGCTGCCAGCGAAATCCCACCGAACGCATCGCATGGCCGCCACTCGCCGGCGACGGCCGTGGCTCGTGCGCTGGTGGCCGGCGTGGACGCTGCGCCGAAGCGGTGGCTACAGGCTGAACGTGGACCTGCACCGGGCCGGCGGCCTGTGGACGTGGGCGATGCTGTTCGTACTGGCCTGGAGCAGCGTCGCCTTCAATCTTCCCCAGGTATACGAGCCGGCGATGAAAGCAGCCTTCGCACATCAACCCGGGCTTGAGTCGCTTCCAAGGCTGGCGGTGCCACGTCCTGAGCCGGCCCTGGCTTGGGCGGATGCACTCTCGAGCGCGCGCCGCTTGATGGCACAGCAGGCGCACGAACACGGCTTCGAGGTCCATGCCGAGAAAGCGCTGATCTACGACCCGGTGCGCGGACTGTACCGGTATGACGTCAGGAGCAGTCGCGACGTCCGCAGCCCGGGCGGCAACACGCGCATGGCGATGGACGGCGCCTCCGGCGCCTTCAAGGGGCTGTGGCTGCCGACGGGCGCCGCCTCCGGCGACACCATCAAGACGTGGCTCACCAACCTGCACATGGCCTCGATGTGGGGCTGGCCGATGAAGCTGTTCCTCTGCGTGCTCGGCCTCGTCGTGACGGTGCTCAGCGTGACGGGGGTGGTGATCTGGGAGCGCAAGCGCAGGGCTCGCGGCAGCGCTAGCACCACGCGGCACATGCGAAGAGCTCGCGCGCTCTGACGTCGAATCGCAGCAGGGGAGGCTCTTGTATCCCCTCGTGGAACAAACACTTCCACGCCGATCAATCAGTGCCCGGCTGCTCGATCGTCAGCCAATAGTCACGCTGCTCATCTCTGTACTCCTATGGCGCTTGTGCTGCCGTAGGCAGGGAGACATTCATGACGTCTCCTGGTCGTCCAAGTTTTCGTCCGCACCCTTGGACGGGAAATATCCGGATGGATGCAGATCTCCGAGGTTGCGAGAAAGGGATGTACACATATCAGAACCGACTCAAGACGCGACTGATGACCCGAACGGCGGCCGCGGTTGAGCGGCACGCTGAACGACCGGTCATCTTCATGGGTGCAGCTTGGCCGGCCCAATCATTGCCTGCGCACGAAGACATCGTCGGCCAGCCGCGCCGTTCACCGCAAAGGAGATGCACTGCGTGCTCGCATCGAGCGGTGAAGCGATACGAAGGTGACGCCGCTGACGTCATATTCCGGCGGTTCAATGGTCTGCCAGAGGAGGCCAGGCGTGAGAGCAGGCTTCAGGACTGCCGGATTGCTGCGCTAAGACCGGCGACTTTTCGTCGGATTCTTATCCTGCCCCAATGTGTGGAGCGCTGCCATAGACCCCCGACATGATGGCGTTCCGCATTGACATGGATAGTCCGACGCTTTTTCGCTCGCGTCGATGATGAGGCCGTAGTCCAGAAGCAGTTCAGCGCCCATGGGGACAGCTTCTGTCGCGACGACGCGTACGATGATCTTTCCAGTTGGATCTACTTCCTCAACCGCCAGACAGTTTGGATTACACGCATGATTCAGGTATCGCGTGGCGTTGCCGCCTTGAGCACCATCGATCGTCGTGCCATCGGAGAGGGCAAACAAATACGTCTGCCCACTGTCCCAATCAGTCCAGTCCTCGTCAAGCAATTGCGCTTCGCTGAAGCGACGGCCCGCGTAAATTCCCACGCATGTGCCTGATGAAATATCGCGAATCGCAAACCCTCCTAGTCCGTGCACGGCGCTGGTGCGGATTTCGATGAGGGGGCAGACTTCAACTGACATGGTGCAGGGGCGAAATGACTCGGAGGGCTCCGTTCCACGCAAAATGCAGGCCACGATGAGGGAATCTCCTCCGAGTCGTTGCAGTCGCGCAGGTTCTGGTGGAACACTAGGACGTGGCGGAAGCCGCCGTTGTCGGCATTCCTGACGCGATTTTCGGCGAGGCGGTCGCCCTCCATCGAGCGGCGCCCAGGCAGTGGCGTCAGCGTGCAGGCGATCCATGATTTCAGCAAGACGCGCATCGCCCGCTACAAAAAGCCCAAGCACCTGTTCTTCGTAGATGTCCTGCCCCGCAATGGCGCGGGGAAGGTGCGCAAGGCTGAACTGCGGGAACTGGCGCGCGAACGCGTGGCGTTCACGGACCTACAGGCCTGACCTTGCGGCGCGTCACCGCTGCAAAGGCAGCAGCGGCGCGCGCGAGCAAGGCTCCAGCGTGCTTACCAATTGCTGCAGCAGCTGCAGTAGCGAAGCACGCTGCTGCGCGTCGAACGGTGCCATCAGGCGCTCGTAGGCCGCGTCGGTCGGCCCGCGCGAGCGCCGCATTAGGTCTTGGCCCTGCGGTGTCAGGGTCAGCACGCGGCGGCGCCGGTTCTTCAGGTCCGGCCGGCGGTGAACCAAGCCGCGAGCTTCCAGCCCGCGCAGCAGCAGCGACACGGTGACCTTGTCCAGGCCGATCGCGCGCGCCACCGAGGACTGGTCCAGCGTCGGGTCAGCCCGCAGCACGGCCAATACGGAGAACTGGCCTGGCGTCAGCGCCAGCGGGCTGCAGGTCTCCTCGAAGATCGAGACGGATATCTGGTGTGCGCGACGCAGCAGGAAGCCAGGCCGCCCGTACAGCAATTCGGCCAGCATCGGCACACCAGGGGGAGACGGCAGATCGAAAGCGATGGGGCCGTTCGTTTGGGCCGTGAGATTCAGTGACATGGGTGCGTCTCCGTTGTGGGCTTAGACCGGGGCCCGGTGTCCGCTCAGGTCGGCCCCGGCATGCGCCGGCAGCCGCAGGTAGTGGGGCAGCGCCGCCAATGCCGTCAGCGCCACCAGCCCGAAAGCCCAGGCGAAATCGATTGCGGCAGGCTGCGCCCGACCGCCCCATTGCGCCGCCAGATCCACCACCAGGGCCGACAGCGAGATGCCGAGGGTCACGCCGAGCTGTTGGCCCATGGTGTTGAGCGTGGTGGCCGGTGCCACCTGCTGCGGTCGCAGCCCGGAATAGGCGATGGCGGCCAGCGCATTGAATTGGATCGAGCGGAAGAAACCGGCGACCGAGGCCACCAGCGTGATGGCTACGAGCCCCCACGATGCCTGGAATGTTGCACAGGCCGCCAGACCTGCCGCGCACAGCACGCCGTTGATCAGCAGCACGCGTCGAAAGCCCCAGCGCCGCAGCATGCCGGCCGTCTGCGTCTTTGTCACAAAGGCCACGGCCCCGCTGGCCAGCAGCGCCAGCCCGCTCTGCAATGCCGAGAAGCCCAGCGCCACCTGCAGCATCAGCGGCAGCAGGAAGGGCAGCGCGCCATAGCCCACGCGCACCAGCGCGCCGGCCCAGAACGAAGTGCGGAATGTGGTCACGCGCAGCAGGTCGAACGCGAGCAGGGGCACCGCCCGCCGGCTGCGGTGTCGGTACGCCAGCACCAACCCTGCACAGGCGGCCGTGCCGATGACCGCAGCCCAGGCCAGGCCGGCTGTGTCACGTACGTGGCGCACGGCCTCCAGCGCGCCGATCACCAGCGCAAGGATCAGCGCCAGCAGCGTCCAAGCCAGCAGGTCGAAGCGCGCCTCGGCGGGCTGGCGGATCTGCGGCATCCAGCGCTCGGCGGCCCACAGCCCGGCCAAGCCGATCGGTACGTTGATCAGGAAGATGCCATGCCAGGACCACCACGTGGTGATCAGGCCGCCGAGCGGTGGGCCGAGCAGAGGGCCTAGCATGGCCGGCGTGATCATCCAGGCCAGCGCCAGCACCAGCTGGCCGCGCGGCGCGCTGTGCACGATGGCCATGCGGCCTACCGGCACCATCAGAGCGGCGCCCACGCCCTGCAGCGCGCGCGCCACCGCCAGTGTCGTCAGGTCGGGTGCCAGCGCGCACAGCACCGAGCTGGCCACGAACAGCCAGATGGCGGCGCGGAATACCGTGCGCGTCCCCCAGCGGGCCGCCAGGTGGCCGCCGGTGGGAATGAAGACCACCGCGCAGAGGAGGTAGACCGTCATCGTCAAGTTCAGGCTGAGCGGGGCGACACCGAAAGCCATCGCGATGTCCGGGATGGCCGGCGCGATGATGGTCGAGTCCAGTTGCTCCATGAAGAACGCCAGGCCCACCAGCAGCGACAGAGGCCGCCAGGACGTGGAGGGCGCGGCAACGCCTACGGGGGATTCGGGATCGACGGATGGCATGGCGGGGATGGGGCGTTGGCGCGGGTGGCCGGCGGCGCGGGCCGCGAGGGCCGAAGCGGTCCGATTGTGCGGGGGCGG
The DNA here is from genome assembly GCF_033802765.1 of Variovorax sp. EBFNA2. Lineage (NCBI taxonomy): Bacteria > Pseudomonadati > Pseudomonadota > Betaproteobacteria > Burkholderiales > Comamonadaceae > Variovorax > Variovorax sp. EBFNA2. The sequence goes on along the minus strand of NZ_CP138497.1, from coordinate 811,172 downwards.
CATGCGCTGGCTTACTCGAAAACCGCATATCGCTCCTCGCTTTGGGTCGTTGGACGATGCGCAGGCGCCGCCTAGGATGCCCGCTGCTTTCGACATGCCGTCCACATGGTTAGCTTGCTAACTGTTCCGCCCTTCACCCTTCAACGCATCCGCACCCATGACCGTCTTCTCCCTTGCCGACGCCGACTGGCTGGCGCGGCATCGCACCGCAGCCGATCTCATCATCGTCGACGTGCGTCCGGCCAGCGACTACTGGGCTGGCCACCTGGCCGGTGCCCGCCACCTGGACGCCGGCGTGCTGGCGATACCGTCCACCGATGCCGCGGCCGTGGCGCGGTTCCAAGCGCTGCTGGTTCAGCTTCTCTCGGGCCTGGGCATCGTGGCGCGGAGCCGGGTGCTGGTGGTCGGCGCGGCGGGCGAGGTGAACATCTCGCGCGTAGCCTGGGCCCTGGGCTACGCTGGCGTGCAGCAGGTGCTGCTGCTCGATGGCGGCCTGGCCGGGCTGCCTGCGCCGGCTTTGGTGCACGAGGCGCCGGCCGTCACGGCGACCCGATTCGCATTGCGCCCGATGTCGGCGTGGCTGGCCAGCGCCGAGCAAGTGCAGCAACTTGGTGCCGGTGCGCTGGTAGATGCGCGCGAACGCGTGGAATTCCTCGGCGAGCGCTCCAACGCACGCCGCAACGGCCGCATTCCCGGAGCGCGTCACTGGGACACGCGCCAGGAGGTCGATGTCGCAGGCCGCTTCCGCCCGCTGGCGGAACTGGTCCAGGGCTTCGCTGTGCTGGCCACGCCTGACCAGCGGTTGGTCGCGTACTGCGGAGGCGGTGGGCGCGCGGCGCGCACCTTCATCGCCTTGCAGCTGGCTGGCCATCAGGACACGGCGGTCTACCCCGCGTCCTGGAGCGAATGGGGCAATCGCGATGACCTGCCTGTCGAGAGTGGCGAGCCCGCAGCCACGGCCGCCTGAACCTCCCTTCCATCCACGAGAACGAAGCACCGAACATGAGCGCGCTGCTGATTGAAGAACAACGTCTGGACGCCGTCCAGCCCCGAATCCTGGCCGTGGAGCAATACCTCGGCGCGTTGGAACAACTCGAGGGCGTCACGCTGGAGCCCTACTCACCTGTGGTCGGCGCCCATGTGCGCGGCCTGCGCCTGGACGACGGCACGCCGCCCACCGAGGCAGTGCGCGCACTGCTCTATGCGGGCCTGTTGCGCTACGGCTTCCTGGCATTCGAGCCTGGCACCGTATCCGCCGAGCATTTTGGCCAGCTGGCCGGCCTGTTCGGCACGGCGCGACTGATGAACACGCCGCACACGCCGGCGACCCAGGGCAACGACAACAAGGTCAACAGCATCGACTCGAAGGTCAAGAAGACCCGGATGAACTACATCTGGCACATCGACCAGGCCTTTCGCCACGAGCCGCCGCGCTTCACGGCCCTGTTCGGCCAGAAGGTGCCGACCTTCGGTGGCGACACACTCTTCACCAACGCCACGGCCGCCTACGACCTGCTGGACCCGCTGCTGGCCCGCTACCTGGAGACGCTGACCGCCGTGCACGACGTGGAGACTCAGGGCTTCCTGACCCTGGCCTACCAGGATGCGGCCGAACTGGCCGCGCAACGCGCCAAGAACCCGCCGATCGAGGCGCCGCTGATCCGCGTGCACCCCGAGACAGGGCGCAAGCAGATCTATGCCAACGAGCTTTACACCCAGCGCATCCTGGGCCTGTCGCGCTCGGCCAGCCAGGGCCTGCTGGAGGTGCTGTTCGACCTGGTGCGCTCGCCGGACGTGCAGACGCGCTTTCGCTGGCAACAGGGCACGGCGCTGATCTGGGACAACCGCACCGTGCAGCACCGTGGCGTTGGCGATTTCGGCAGTGGCCACCGGCTGCTGCACCGTGCAGTCGTCGAGTGAATTCTTTTCCGCCGGCCGACCTGCGACGCGGGCTGGCCTTAGCTTTCCCATCATGAACCGCAGAAAACTCCTCCAGACCGCAACCGCGGCCGGCATCGCCGGCCTGGGTGCCACCTTCAGTCGCATCGCTGCCGCCCAGGGCAAATCGGTGCGCATCACGCTGCCTTCGCCGGGCAGTGCCGGTTCGGCATGGCGCCCGGTCATCGAACGACTGAAGCTGCAGACCGACCCCGCCTTGCAGCTGCAGTGGGTGGTGGCCGACCCCGGCAAGATGCAGACCCAGCTCAGCGCCGGCACGCTGGATATCGGCGTGTTTGGCGCCGTCGGCTTGGCCACGCTGGCCAACCGCGGCAGCGACATCGAGTTGTTCGGCCCCGCGCTCAACAATCACGGCCGTTGGATCGTGCCGGCCGACAGCCCGTACAAGGCGCCGCGTGATCTGATCGGCAAGACCATCGCCTCGACGGCCGAGACCAGCGAAACATGGCAGCAGGCACGCATCGCCGCCTCGCTCTCGGGCATCGACCTCAAGAAGGATGTGAAGGTCATCTTTGGCTCGCCGACAGCCAACCTGGCGCTGTTCGAGCGCGGTGACGTGGACGCCATCATCACGCTGGAGCCCACGGCCACCCGGCTGGTCGGCCGCGGCGCGCGCGAGATCGCCCGCGTGGCGGACACCTGGAAGCAAGCCACCGGCCTCACTGAGGATCCGATCCTGGTCGGTCTGGCGGCCAGTCGCAAATGGCTGGATAGCAATCGCGAGACGGCGCTCAAGGTGGTCGACCTGTTCAAGCGCGTCAATGGTGCCATCCGCCAGCAACCGCAGGTGCTGACCGCGATCTCGGCCGAGATCGGCCTGAAGGCCGAGGAGACGCGGGCGTCGGCCCTGCTGGCCGAGCGACTGGCGCCGTCCTACGCCACGCGTTGGGACGAGCAGGTCTTCGCGACTATCGACAAGCAAATCGAAGTTGCCACGCGGCTGGGGATCCTTGAGCGGGCGCCGGTGGCCAAGATCTACCGGCAGCTGTGATGCCGGCGACTGCCAACACCCTGTCGCCCCAGCCACCGTCCGGCCTGAACGGCTGGCTGCGGCTGCGCCGCGTGGCGCTGAACATGTGGCCGCAGGCGACTTTCTTCGTGCTGCTGGTGGTGTGTTGGGAATTGATGGCGCGCTGGCTGAACTCGCCGCTGGTGCCGGGCACCGTGCCCATCTTCCGCGAGCTGCAGAAGATCACAGTGGACGGCTTTGCGTTCAGCGAGATCTGGACCACCTTCGTGCGCATGTCGCTCGGTTTCCTACTGGCCCTGGTGGTTGCGCTGCCTATCGGCATTGGGTCTGCCGTGTCGCACAACACCGCGCGCTTCTTCGAGCCCGGGATCATTCTCGGCCTCACCGTGCCGGGGCTGGTATGGGCGCTGCTGTGCGTGATTTGGTTCGGCGTGAGCATGTGGTCGCCCGTGATCTCGGTGGCGCTCGGCGTGCTGCCCTCGCTGGTCATCGCGGTGCAGCAGGGCGTGCGCTCGCTGAGCCTGGAGACGGTGGAGATGACCCGCGTGTTCCGGCTGCGCCGAGTGGCCGTGCTGCGGCGCGTCTGGCTACCGCTGCTGTATGCCTTCCTGGTCTCGGGCTGCCGCGTTGGCTTTTCCATTGCCTGGAAAGTCATCGTGCTGGTGGAAATCTTCGGCATGTCCGACGGCGTGGGCTACCAGCTCAATGCACAGTTCAGCACCCAGAACGTGGAGGGCGTGATCGCTTGGACGCTGGCGTTCTGGCTCGCCATGCTCCTCGTGGAGCACGCCATTTTCCGACCGCTCGACAAGCATGCGAACCATTGGAAGAAGGTGTCCGTCCATGAGCAGTGAAATCGTCCTGCGCGACCTGAAGAAGAGCTTTGCTAGTCCGACCGGCGAACCGGGTCGCATCATCTTCGACGGACTGGGCATGACCGTGCGCGCCGGCGAACTGGTGGCCCTGGTCGGGCCGTCGGGTTGTGGTAAATCCACTTTGCTGAATTTGGTGGCGGGGCTCGATCTGCCATCGCGCGGCGAGGTGCGCTTCGAGCGCGAGCGTGACAGCATTGACCTGAGCGTGGTATTCCAGCAGCCGCGGCTGGTGGACTGGCTCACGGTGGAGGACAACATCAAGCTGGTGTTCGACCGCGACCGGCCGCCACAAGGCGAGCCGAAGGCCGTCGCCGCCGCGTTGTTGGCTCGCGTGGAGCTGCAGGAGCATGCGTTGAGCTATCCGCAGTTCCTGTCCGGCGGGCAGAAGCAACGCGTCGCCATCGCGCGTGCGTTCGCGCTGCGCCCGGATGTGCTGCTTCTGGACGAGCCATTCAGTGCGCTCGACGAACTGACGGCGCGGCGTTTGCGCCAGCTGCTGCAGGACCTATGGCTGGACGGCGCGCAGCCGCGGCCTACCGGCATCCTGGTCACGCACAACATGATGGAGGCGGCTTTTTTGGCCGACCGCATCTATGTGATGAGTGGACATCCGGCGCACTTCTCAGCGGTGATCGACGTGGAGGTTGCGCGGCCGCGCAACCCCGAGGACCCGGCGCTATTCGCCGTGCACCGTGCGGTCATGGCAGCTCTATCGCACTAGCGTGCCGTACCACTGATACGCGCTTGAAGTCGATGCAGTTTCGTACGGGGAAGTGAGCCCGCGCGCGCGAACGGAACGCCAGTGATAGTGCCTGCTGCGCAAGAGCAAGAGCAAGACCTCTCTTGACGCAGTAGGACTAGATATTCACCTCCTCAAGAATCCACTTTTGGAAGGCTGCAAGTGGTGGATGCAAGCGTCGGTGGAAGGGATAGGCGAGGTAGTAGCCACGTGAGTTGATCACCTCGGCATCCCACGCAATGCGCAATCTTCCGTCATCGATGTAGTCACCCACCAGACATCGCTGGACGATCGCCGCACCCAACCCTGCAGCTGCGGCCTCGAGAAGTTGGCTCACCTGATCGAAACCATGTGCAAGCTGCAGGTCGCTGGCGGGACAGCCCAGAGCGGTGAACCAGATCTTCCACGCATCGGGCTGATTGGTATGGAACAGAAGCGGGCCATGCTGGAGGTCAGCCGGTTGCGTGATGCAGCCGGCGTCCGGCCGCAGCACCGGCACGATCAGACGCCCTGTCAGGTAGGCGCCCTCGACGCCCTCGGGAAAGGTGCCGTCCCCGCCGCGGATGGTGGCGTGCATGTTCGGGAAGGTGAAGAGGTGTTCCCGCTGATACGGCACGAAATCGAGGCGCACCTTCGGGTGCAGTTCGCGAAAGCGGGGCAGCCTTCGGATGAGCCAGTGGCTCGCGAATGTCGGGATCACCGCGATGCGCAGCAGGTCAGGGTCTTCCTGGCCTCGCGCGCGGGCGCTCGCGGTCTCCAGCGCATCCAGCGCCGGCGCGACCGCATCGAAGTACGCCTGGCCCGCAGCGTTCAACGCGCTCCCGCGCCGGTGCCGATCGAACAGCTGCAGCCCGAGATGAACCTCGAGCCGCTGGATGGCATGACTGACCGCCCCCTGCGTGACACTCAGGTGCTGGGCAGCGGCCGTGAGGCTGCCCGTGCGCGCCACCGCCACGAAGGCGTGGAGTTCCGGCAGGGAAGGGGAGTGGATCCTCACGTGATATGCAACGAGCTAATACCTCATGCTGATTCTGTCACTTTCCGTGCGGAGGGTGGCGCACAACAATCGGCGCGTCATTCATCCTTCCGTCACATCCAGATGTCCTCGAACTACCACTGTCTTCTTCGCAAGGGCCTCGCGCTCGCTATGCTGAGCGGCGCCGCCCTGCTGGGCCTGAACGCCCATGCCCAGACGTATCCGAGCAAGCCGATCCAGTTGGTCGTGCCTTTCGCCGCCGGCGGTGCGGCCGATGCCTTGGGCCGCATGTGGGGCGAGTTCGTCGGCAAGTCGATGGGCACGACCGTCGTCATCGACAACCGCGCGGGAGCCAATGGCTCGATTGGCGCCATCCAGGCCTCGCGCCAGCCGGCCGATGGCTACACCGTGTTCTACGGCGGCATCTCGACGCTGACGTTCAACAAGTTCTCCTACAAGAAGCTCGGCTACGACCCGGACAAGGATTTCGAACCGGTGACGCTGCTCGCCAATGTTCCGCTGCTGATCCAGGCCGCTCCGGCGTCGGGCATCAAGACGCTGCCGGAGCTGATCGCCAAGGCCAAGGCGAAGCCCGGCGAAGTCCGGTACGGCTCCGCGGGCAAGGGGAATTCGACCCACCTGTTCGTGGCCCTGACGGCCGAACATTTCGGGCTTGACCTGCTGCACGTGCCCTACAAGGGCATGGCGCCGGCCACGATTGACCTGCTCGGCGGGCAGCTCGATTTCGTCGCCGACGTGGCCTCGTCCACGGTCGGCAACGTCCAGATGAAGAAGGTCAATCCCGTGGTGCTCTTCGGCGCAAAGAGGGCGGCGGCATTCCCCGATGTTCCGACGATCGCCGAAGCCGGTTTCAAAGATTTTCCGGTGTCCGGCTGGTACGGCCTGGTCGTGCCGGCGGGCACGCCGAAGGCGATCGTGGACCGGCTCGACGCCGAGACGCGCAAGTTCTGGGCCGATCCTTCCGTCAAGGCCAAGCTGGACACCATGATGGTGGAGCCGATGCCTGCCGGCCCCGGCGCCCTGAAGGCGGCGATGGCCGAGGCCACCCGGGTATGGGGACCGCTGATCACCAAGCTCCAGATCCAGAACGACTGAACGCAGATGACACACATGTTCAATCAAGTCTCCGGCGCAGGCCGCGCGATGATGGTAGCGGCCCAGCCCGAAGCGGCCGAAGTCGGCGCCCTGGCATTGATGCGCGGCGGCAACGCGATCGACGCGGCCGTGAGTGCGGCTTTCGCGCAATGCGTGGTCGACCCCCTGATGGCGGGCATTGCCGGCTACGGGACGATGGTGGTGCACCGGCCGGCGGCGGACGCCACCACCTGCATCGAGTTCTATGCGCGCGCGCCGGCCGCCGTCACACCCGACATCTGGGCCAACAAGCTGGTGGCGCAGACGCAGGACGGCTACGCCTTCGTGGTCGAGGGCAACGTCAACGAAGTGGGCCATCAGGCCGTCGGCACACTGGGCACGCTTGCGGGCCTGGTGCATGCGCTCGAGCGCTACGGCACGGTGTCTCTCGCGCAGGCCCTCGCGCCAGCGATCGCGCTGGCCGAAGAGGGCTTTGCCATGCGTCCGCACATGTACCACTACTGCGCGATGGAGCGCGCACGAGACGGGATGAAGGAGACCCAGGAGCGGCTCCAGCTCAGTGCGACCGGCCGGGCCGCCTTCTTCGATGCGCACGGTAATCTGAAGCGTCCTGGTGACCGCATCGTCAATCCGGACTTGGGCAGGACGCTGCGCCGCATCGCGCAGGAGGGCACCGACGTCTTCTACCGCGGCGAGATCGCCTCGCGCATCGTGCAGGACATGCAGGCCCATGGCGGCTTCCTGTCGATGGCCGACCTGACCGGCTACGAGGTCTCGGAGGCGCCGCCGATCAGGGGCCGGTACCGCGGCTTCGACGTTGCGGCGCTGCCGCCCCCGGGCGGCGGGATCTCCCTTATCCAGACCCTGCAGGTCCTGTCGCACTTCGATCTGAAGGCCATGGGGCACAACTCGCCGGCCTATCTGCACACGCTGGCCGAAGCGCTCAAGTGGACGACGATCGACAAGGACGCCTTCGTCGGCGATCCGCGCTTCGTGCAGGTGCCGCTCGACAAGCTGTTGTCCGCCGAGCATGCGCAGGGCATCGCCGACAGGATCAGGTCCGGCGCACGCGCGTCGGTGCGGCGCGGCACCGAGCCTTCGCCGCCCGAGCCCAAGGACACCACGCAGCTGTGCGTGGTCGATGCACAGGGCAATGCCGTGTCGCTCACGCACACGCTGGGTACCTGCTCGGGCGTCATCACCGACGGTCTGGGCTTCATGTACAACGGCCTGATGAGCGGCTTCGATCCGCGCCCGGGCCATGCCGCGTCTCTCGGACCGGGCAGGAGCCGCACCAGTTCGCAGTGCCCCGTCATCCTGTTCAGGGACGGCCGGCCCGCCTTTGTTCTGGGCGCGCCGGGCGGCACCGCAATCTGCTCGGCACTCGTCCAGACGATCGTCAACATGGTCGACTTCGGCATGTCGCCCACGGAGGCGGTCAGCGCGCCGCGCATCTCGGCCACCAGCGACACCATCGAAGTGTCCAACCGGATTCCCCGCTACATCACCGATGAACTGGCGCGCCAGGGCCATCCGGTGAGCCGGACGCACCTGGGCTTCGCATTCGCGGCGCCCCACGTGATCTCGATCGAGCCAGACCTGCGGCTGCGTGGCGGGGCCGATCCGCAACGCGACGGCGTCGCGCTCGAAGTCGCCGTGCAGGAGGTCCGGTCATGACAGACAAGGTCGTTGCCGATCTGCTCGCGCGCCAGCCGGCGATCATGGACTGGCTCAAGGACTTCCTGCGCTTTCCGAGCGTGGGCGCGGACCCGGGTTGCGCCGAGGCGATGGACGCCACCCGTGCATTCCTTGTGCACCGGCTGCGTGACATCGGGCTTCAAGAGGTGCAATTGCTCGATGGCGGCGGACAGCCCGCGGTCTACGGCGAGTGGATGGGGGCGCCGGGCACGCCTACGATCCTGATCTACGGCCACTACGACGTCCAACCTGCCGAACCGCTCGAGCTGTGGGATTCGCCGCCCTTCGAGCCGATCGAGCGCGACGGCAAGTTGTTCGCGCGGGGATCGTCGGACGTGAAGGGCTCGACAACGATCGCGCTCGAAACCGTCGCCAGCTTCCTCGGCGTCGAAGGCGCGTGCCCGGTCAACGTGAAGATTTTCCTCGAGGGCGAGGAGGAAACAGGCAGTCCTTCGCTGCGAAGCATCATCGCCAGGTATGGCGACCTGCTGCGTTCGGACGCCGTCCTGTCGGCTGACGGCGGCCGGGCCCATCCCGAAGTGCCCACGGTCAACACCGGTGCACGCGGGAACGTGAAGCTCGAGATCAGCGTTCGCACAGCGGACGTGGACCTGCACTCGGGGCGCTACGGCGGCGCTGTGCGAAATGCACTGCATGAGCTGTGCGCGCTGCTCGCCACGTTGCACGACGCGCACGGGAATGTGGCCGTCGCGGGGTTCGATGCCGATGCGGGGGGGCTGACGCCGGCGCAGCGCGCCGATGTGCAGGCGTTTCCGTTCGACGCCGAAGCTTTCCTGGCCGAGGTGGGCGCCGCCGAGGCGGGTGACCGCGCCTACTCGCTGCGCGAGCGCATCACGCTTCGTCCCGCGCTGGATCTCAACGGCATCTGGGGCGGCTACACCGGTCCGGGTTCCAAGACAGTGATTCCGAGGCAGGCCCACGCAAAGATGTCGATGCGCATTGTTTCCGGACAGACGCCCGAGCGGGTGCTCGATGCGGTCAAGCGCCACCTTGTCGAGCGCTGCCCGCCCGGTGTCCGGCTCCAGATCGACTTCGAGGGCGGCGGCTCGCCCGCCTCGAGTCTCAGCCCCAACAGCCCGCTCGTCGTGGCAGCCGAACGGGTGCTGCTGGCCGAGCACGGGCGCAGGCCGCTGCACGTGCGCCTTGGTGCCACCGTGCCGATCACCGCCGTGCTCAAGGAGACCATGGGCGTCGAAACACTGATGTTCGGCTACAACCTGCCGGACGAACCGGTGCACGCGCCCAACGAGTTCTTCCGCATCGCATCGATCGAGAAGGGGCTCAGGGCATGGCCGCGAATGCTTCGAGAGCTTGCCACTTTCGAACCTGTGCGGTTCCATGGGAACTGATGCGTGCAGCCGCCTCCGGCAAGAACCTCCGTACATAGCTGCAACCGATCGCGACCGCGGTAGGTGAACGCGATGCTGCAGGTGCGTTCGTCTAGGACGATCCTTCAGTCTGGAAGAACCCGGCGTCTTGCAGGTTGCGCAGCACAATGTCCAGAATGCGCGCCGTTGTGTCGCTGCGGTGGCGCGCCAGGTACGAGAAGTAGTAAGGCACGTTCGGCACCGCCGGCTTGGCCCGCAGAACCTGCAAGGATTTTTCGGCGACCTGCCGGCGTGTGATCGATGCGGGCAGCATGGCAATCGCATGGCCGGAGGCGACCAGCGCCACCATGAGCGAGAGCGAGTTGCAACTGCTGTATTCCTCGAACGAATAGCCGTCCGAGGCCAGCCAGCGCGATGCCGATTCATGCAGGGTCGACGGCGGCGCATTGCAGACGATGCGGTGGTTCAGGGCGTGGGCCGGCAGAAACTCCCCCTCCGACATCATCAGGTCGTGGGCCGCCACCCACTGGTGTTCGGTCAGTCCGATGAACTGGCTTGTCACGTCGGGCTGGCTGCTTTGCCCCGTGTGCAGCGCCATGTCCAGCTCGTGGTTGTTGATCTTCTGAAGCAGTTGGGCGCCTCCGCCTACCGTCAGGTCCACGCGAAGCGCCGGATAGCTGTCCTTGATGTCCTTGAGGATCTGCGGCATCCCGATGATCGCGCAGGACTCGTCCACCCCCATGCGCACCAGGCCGGTAATGGTGCGCCGCAGATCGAGCCGCGCCATGTCCTGCGCCGACGCCAGCACGCGCTCCGCATAGACCAGCACATTGCGGCCCAGCTCCGTCACCAGCAGGCGTTGGTTCTGGCGTTCGAACAGCTGGATACCCAGTTCCTCCTCCAGGTCGCGAATCCGGTGCGAGATCGCCGGCTGCGTGAGATGCAGGTGGCGCGCCGCCGCGTGCACCGTGCCGAGACGCGCGGTCCACACGAAAGCTTCCAACTGATGGAGGGTGAACCTCGTTGATAAAGAACTCGAATCAACCATCGTGAGAATTGATCAGTATCGGTGCCGGGAGTGGCTACCTACGATTGCCGTCATTCACAACGACGATATCCGAAATGACTGCAATCGAACGAGGAGAGTTGCCGCCGCCATGCGCGCTGCAACTGCTGGCCTTGCTGAGGGAGGTCGAGCCGGCCACCATCGGCCACTTTCATGATCGCGGCTTCCTGCATGGGCGGATCAAGGCCATCACCGCGGTGGCGCGCAGCGTCGGCACCGCCGTCACCGTGCGTTGCGAGGGCTCGGACGGATCCGTCCTGCATCACGCGCTGGGGCAACTGCGGGCCGGCGATTTCCTGTTCGTCGACCGCGCGGGCGACGAGACGATCGCGTGCATGGGAGGCGCAAGCATGCTCGCGGCGCGCCTTCGCGGTGTCGCAGGCGTGGTGGTCGATGGCTGCGTCACGGACATCGCGCAGCTGCGCGAGCTCGGCGTGCCGGTGTGGGCCCGCGGGCTGAGCGCCCGCACCACCCGCGCCGGTGGGCAGTCGGGCAGCTTCTGCCGGCCGGTGGACTGCGCGGGCGTGCGCGTGCATCCCGGCGATGCCGTGCTGGCTGACGAGAACGGCATTCTGGTGATGCCGCCCGACGAGGCCTGGGCCTTGGCCCGGACCGCGATCGGGCTGCAACAGGCGGAGCAGCAGACGCTGTCACGGCTGCTCGCCGGTGAGTCCTATTCCGACGTGCTGGACACGCGCCTTGTTTTCCAGGAGACAGCGGCATGACGAGGGCCCATCAGACCAAGCCGCCCGCCTTCGCACCGATGGTGGAACTGTCGCGTGCGTTGCGAACCGGAGAGACGAGTTCGGTAAACCTCACGCGGGAGTGCCTTCGCCGCATCGCGGCATATGACGCCGTCTTCAAGGGCTTTCTGGCGGTCTACGAAGAGGAGGCCCTGGCCGCGGCGGCCCTCGCCGACGAGGAACTTCGCGCAGGCCACGACCGCGGCCCGCTGCACGGCATTCCGTTGGCGCTGAAGGACCTGGTGAACATCCAAGGCAAGCCCACGACGGCGGGTTCGCCGCTGCTGTCGGCCAACACCGCACAACAGGACGCAGCCATCGTTCAGCGCATTGCCGAGGCCGGTGGTGTCATCGTCGGCAAGACCCACATGGTGCAGTTTGCGCTGGGCGCCTGGGGCACCAATACGCACATGGACACGCCGCGCAATCCGGCCGGCCGCGCCACGGACACGCTGGTGGCAGGTGGCTCCAGCAGCGGATCGGCCGTGGCCGTGGCAGCCCACCTGGTGCCCTGGGCGATCGGCTCCGACACCGGCGGCTCGGTTCGCGTGCCCGCGGCCTTCTGCGGCATCGTGGGCTTCAAGCCCACCATCGATGCGCTGCCGCGCGAGGGCGTCTATGCGCTCAGCGAGAGCTTGGACAGCGTGGGCCTGCTTGCGTCGTCGGTGCAGGATGCCCGGTTGTGCTTCGAGGCGCTCGTCGGCGCGCCCGGTTCGGGCTCGGACGCTCGCCGGCGGATCGGCATCCTGGAGGTGGACGAACTCGCACCCCTCGCGCCGGCCGTCGCGCGATGTCACGCACAGAGCCTGCAAAGGCTCGAGCAGGCGGGTTTCAGCCTGGTGCCGTTCCGGTTTCCAGCGCCGCTGGCGGCGTTCAAGGAGCCCACCAACGCCATCATGATTGCCGAAGGCGCCTGGGTGAATGACCGGTTCCTGGACGACCCGGACGCGCTGATGGATCCGTCGGTGCGGTCGCGGCTCCTCGCCGCCCGCGCGACCACGGCCGTGCAGTACCTGCAGGCTCTGGCCACCGCGTCGCGCTGGCAGCAGGAGTTCGCCGGCGAGATGGACAGGCTCGGGCTGTCCGCTGTCGCCATGCCGGTGACGGCGATGACCGCGCCGCGCCTCGAGGACGTCGACCACAACGTGGCGCCAGTCCACTTCACCCGCCCGATCAACCTGCTCGCGCTGTGCGGTATCTCGCTTCCCGCGGGTGAAGACGACGACGCACGGCCCATCGGGCTGCAACTGGTCGGACGCGCGGGCGGCGATCACGCGCTGCTGGGTGTCGCTGCCGAAGTCACCGCCGCACTGCATCCGTCTCGAATTGCGCCGCTGGAGGTGCGCAATGCTTAGCAAGCTGGCCGCCGTCTTGCTGGCACTCGTCGTCCCGTGCGCGGCCGCCCATGACTACCCGCACAAGCCGGTGCGCCTGATCGTCCCGTTTCCTCCGGGCGGCAGCGTGGATCTGGTCGCGCGCCTGGTCGGCAAGAGCCTGCAGGACGCGCTGAAGCAGCCCTTCGTGGTCGACAACAAGCCCGGCGCCTCCGGCAACGTCGGTGCCGCCTACGTCGCCAAGGCGCCGCCGGATGGGTACACGCTGCTGGTCGGCAGCGCGGGTGTCTTTGCCGCCAACCAGTTCCTGTATGCCAATCCGCCCTTCGATCCGCTGCAGGCCTTTGCGCCCATCATGCGGATCGTCGATCAACCCAACATCCTGGTCGTGGGCCAGCAGTCGTCCGCGCGCAGCGTCAACGAGCTGATTGCGCTGGCCAAGGCACGCCCGGGAAAGCTGAGTTTCGGCAGCGCCAGCGTCGGTTCTGCCCAGCATTTCTCCACCGAGATCTTCATGCAGCAGGCCGGCGTAGAGCTCCTGCACGTTCCGTACAAGGGAGGCGCGCCGGCGCTCGTGGATCTGATGGGCGGGCAGATCGACATGCTGTTCGACACTTCGCCGACGGCCTTGCCTTACGTCAAGAGCGGCAAGCTGCGCGCGCTGGCCATCACCAGCCGCCAGCGCTCCCCGCTGCTTCCGGACGTTCCCACGATGAAAGAAGCAGGGCTGCCCGACTTCGAAGTCGTCACCTGGACCGGCATTGCCGCGCCGGCCGGGACACCCCAGGCCGTGATCGACAGGCTCAATGCCGTGATCAAGACCGCGCTGCGCGGGGAGTTGCGCAGGCAGCTCGAGGAGACCTCCCTCATTCCGGTCGGGGACTCGCCCGAGGCCTTCCGGGAGTTCATGCGCAAGGACGCGGACAGCTACGCGCGCCTGGTGAAGGCCGCGAAGATCACGCCCCAGTGATCTTGCAGGGCGCTCCGGACGACGAATTTTTCACTCTCTTGATTGGATGCTGATATGAAGATTGCCTTGATACGTGCTGCGTGTGGCCTCTCGCTGGCGATGGCAGGGCTGGCGTTCGCAGGGGACTACCCGGACAAGCCCATTCGCATCGTGGTTCCCTATCCACCGGGCGGCGCATCCGACACGGTGTCCCGCCTGATCGGGCAGCAGCTGTCGCAGCGACTCAAGCAGCCCGTCGTCGTCGAGAACAAGCCGGGCGCCACTGAACAGATCGCGGCCAGCTTCGTCGCCAAGGCGAGCCCGGACGGCTACACGATCCTGCTGGCCTCCACGGCGGGGCTTTCGGTCAATCCAACCCTCTACAAGGGACGGCTCGCCTACGACCCGGAAAAGGACCTCGCGCCGATCGTGATGGCCGTGACTCTTCCCAGCGTGGTCATGGTTCATCCTTCAATGCCGGTCAATTCGTTCGACGAACTCACGGCGTTCGCGCGGTCTTCGACGACACCGATCAACTACGCTTCCAGCGGCGCCGGCAACCCCAGCCATCTGGGCATGGAGCTGTACAAGCGCGCGGCGTCCATCGAGATGACGCATGTGCCCTACAAGGGTGGCGCGCCCGCGCTTCAGGATCTGATGTCCGGCCAGGTGTCTGTGATGATGGCCATCGGTCCGGAGTCGATGCCGATGGCCAAGGCCGGCCGGATGAAGGCACTCGCAGTCACCACGGCGAAGCGCTCGCCCGCCTATCCCGGACTGCCCGCAGTCTCCGAGACCAAGGGCTTTGCCAATTTCGAGCTGCTGCACTGGTTTGCACTGCTGGCACCCGCCCGGACGCCCGACGCTGTCATTGCACTGCTGAACAAGAACGTGAATGACATCCTGAAGGACCCGGAGATGAAGAGCAAGTTGCTTGAAATGGGAATGGAGCTCGAAGGCGGCTCGCCGCAGCGACTGGCCGAAACGATCAAGCGGGACCGCATCAAGTGGGAGAAGGTGATCACCGAATCGAACATCAGGATCGATTGATCCGCACCGACCAACATCATCATCATCCGAAAGAGAGAATCGACATGGTCTTTGCTGGCGACGGTATCCTGATTTCATCCATGGAAGTGCTCCCCGAAGAGGAGGCCGACTTCAACGAGTGGTTCGACCGCGAGCATCTGGCCGAGAGAGTGGCAATACCTGGCTTTCTCGAGGCCAGACGGTATGAGTCTGTCGGTGCGCCAACCCGCTACCTGCAGATCTACAACGCCACCAGCTTCGATGTGCTGGACGGTGCGCCCTACAAGGCGGCCCTGGCGAACCAGACCGAGTGGTCGCATCACCACATTTCCCGATTCATCGCGCCGACGCGTGTGGTCGGACGCTTGGTGCACAGCGCAGGGGTCGCGCGAGGCGTTGCAGTCGCACTGATGCGGCTGCGACCTTCCGGCGATCCGGCCATGATGCCGGCGCTGGCGGGCGTTCTGGAAGTGCTCGAGCAACCGGGCACGGCTTCGATCCACCTTGTCGAGGCCGATGCCGGCCTTTCCAGGCCGGTGACGGCGGGTTCGGCCTACGTGGGCAGTGAGGACTGCTACGTGCTCGTCGAATGCACCAGCGAGGCCGCAGCCGGGAAAAGCATCGCCCGACTGGGAGCGTCAGTGGAGAAGTATGGAGAACTCATCGACGCGCGAGTTTTCCGGTATCGCATGGATATCAGCGCAGGGTCGCTTTCAACGCGGCAACTGCGCTCACGATGATTCTTGAATTGCCGCTGCTGAGATTTTGACTACATACGAAGCATCTTCCCGGGATTCGTGATGTCCAGAGGATCCAGCGCCCGCCTGATGTGATGTGATCCTGGTGGTGGTGCTCGGCGGCATCGGGCTGAGCGGCGGCAAGGGCGGAGTGCGCAACGTGCTGGTGGGCACGGTACTCATCGGCATCTTGCTCAATGGCATGACGATTATGGATATCCAGTCCACGGTGCGAAACGTGATCAAGAGTGCCATCCTGCTCGTCGCGCTCGTCGCGCTCGTCATTGACATCTTGATTTACCCACGCGAAGAGCAGACGGCCGAGCAGGGCGACCATCAGTCCTGCTGCTGCAACGAGAGGCGGCTTAGCATTGCCTATGGCTCTTCGTTGGTTGACAGGCTTGGCGCAGATGCGAGGCGGCTAGCTGAACTGTGGCGAAAACACCGAGAGAAATATCTCCCCGGTTTTTTTACCTTCGCTGCCTCTTTCGCAGGCACCGTGTTGCAGGCCCCGCCAGGCAACGGTTTGGCGCGCTGCACACACGGTTTTCCACAACGTTGTCCCCATCGGGGTTGGAAAACTCGTCACCTCGATGTGCTACGCCGTGAATCTGTCAGGGGCAGCCGCAACCAGACGGTCGTGCCGATGCCGGGCGTGCTGCTCGCGCCCAGGGTGCCGTGGTGCTTCTGGACCACCGCGCGCACGACGGAAAAGCCCAGGCCCATGCGCCGTGTGCTGACGCTTTGCGTTTCGCTGGGGGCGGCTTCCGGCGTCGCGGGCACGCGCCGACCGCGTGGTGCGTGGAGCAGGGCGTCGAGCTGTTCGGGCGTCATGCCCGAGCCTTGGTCGCCCACGGAAATGCGTACATGTGTCGCGTCCGCACGTTCGGCGCCGGGTTCGACGTTCAGGCGCAGTTCCACGCTGCGCCCGGACGGGCTGTGGCGGACGGCGTTGTTGAGCAGATTGACGATGGCGCGGGTCAGAAGCGCGCCGTCGGCACGCAGGATGGTGTCGCCGGCGTCGTCGTCCAGGCGCGCTTCGACGCGCACGCCTTGGGCCTGCGCGTAGTGCCACACCTGGTCTCTGGCATCGAGCAGCACGGTGCCGATGTGCGTGTCCGCAAAACGGTAGTCGTCCGATTCGGCCAGCGCGAAGTCCATGAAACCTTCGGCCAGCGCGAGGGTGCGCTCGGCTTCACGCCGGATCGCCGTGCGCAGGCCGGCATCGGCGGTGGCTTCGTGCATCGAGAGGATACTGAGGATCGTGACCTGCGGGCTGCGCAGGTCGTGCGACAGGAACTGCCGCCACTCGTCGCGCTGGCGCTGCGCCTCGCGCTCCGCCGTGAGCTCGGGCAGCATCACGACCCAGCCCCGGTCTTCGGGCGCGTCGCCGCTGAAAACCGCGGCCTCGAGGCGGAACACGCGCGCGTCGGAGGTCACGAATTCGCAGTGCCGCAGGTCGGTCCAGTGGGCAGCGCGGGCGGCGTCCATGCCGCTTGCTGGCTTCACTGCGAATGGCGCGATGAGCTCGGGCAGCCGAACGCCGCGCAGTGCAGCGCAGTCGTTGTCGTTGGATGGCAGCGATCCACCGCCCAGCAGCCGGAAGGCGGCCGCGTTGCCCGATCCGATGCGCCCCTCTTCATCGCAGATCAGCATGGCCACGGGCATGGCCTGCATGGCCTTGTCCATCAGCTGCTGCATGCGGCGCAGGCGTGCAATCGCCCGGTCGAGCGCTTGCTTGGGATGCGCTGTCGGGTCGGCCGGGGCCGGCGCGCGCACGGGCATCACTTCGAAGGTGCCACCGGGGAGGGCGTCGAGCACCTGCGCGCGTCGGCGTAGGTAGACGAACTGCGATTCCAGGCGCCGCCAGCTCCACAGCAGGTAGAGGATGGCCAGGCCGAGCATCGGCGCGGCGGGCGGCAGCCAGTGGTGCCACCCCAGCATGGCGACGCCGCTGATGAGCAGGCATGCGCTCGCGAGGCCGAAGGTGACCGGCAGCGCATGCCGGCCCAGCCGTACCAGCAGCCACAGCGCGATCCACAGCGGCACGATGGTCCAGGCCGTATGCCACAGCGGCGGCGACATGCTCACGTTGCGCCCGTGCATCAGGTTGTCGATGGCATTGGCATGCACTTCCACGCCGGGCAGCACGCCGCGGATGCCGGCGTTGGGCGTGAGCGTCTGGTCGCCGAGGCCGGGAGCGGTGGCGCCGACGAGCAAGAGCTTGTCGCGCAGCAACTCGGCGGGCACTTCGCCGCGCAGCACGCTGACATAGGGCACGGTGCGGTAGCTGCCGCGCGGGCCCGCAAACAGCAGGTGCAGCGGGCCCTGGCGCAGCCAATCGGTCGGCGTCGCCTCGGAGGTGGACGCGGGCTGCGAGATTCGCTGCGCGATCAGTGCGCCCACGTAGGGCTGCAGATGGGTCGGATAGCCTTCGAGCAAGTACAGCGTGCGCGCGACGCCGTCGGTGTCGGGTGCGAGGTCGGCGTGTCCCACGCCGCGGGCCTGCGCAGCAAAGTCCGGCAGGGGCGGCAGGAAGCCCGGCCATTCGTGGCTCGAGAAGGCCAGGGGGCTCGCATGCAGCAGCGGCAGGTACACGGGCAGCAGGCCCATGGCCTGCGCCAGGCGCGCATCCTCGCGCGGGTCGGCGCTCGGCTCGGTCAGGAAGAGGTCGAGCAGCACCGCGCGGGGCGCGGCCGGCGCGAGCCGCTCGAGCAGGCGCGCGTGGGTTTCGCGGCTCCAAGGCCAGCGCCCGAGTTCGCGCAGGCTGTGCTCGTCGATGGCGATGATCAGGATATCGGGCGACGCCCGATGCGAGGCCAGGATCAGCAGACGGTCGTGGATGTACGCGTCCATCTGCGGCAGGCCGGGGCGCTGCGCGAGGCCGAGCATGGCCAGCGGCAGCAGCAGCGCCATCAACAGGCGTTCGACGATGAGCCGCATGCGCGTGGCCCCGCTTTAGCGCACCGGGATGTCGAAGCTTCCGCTGAAGCCAGCCGCTTCGGGCGTAGAGGACGCGGCGCCGTCGGCGATGGCCTGGCGCGCACGCCAGTGGTAGCGCCCGCCAAGCGCGAAGGGGCCGACCGTCATGCCGGTGGCGTAGACCGAGGGCTCGTTGAGCAGCAATACCGCGAAGTCGGGACTGCGCGAGAGTTCGAAGGTGTAGCGTTGCCCGGAGGCGCCCGGCCAGCGGACCTCCACGCGCCCGTCTGAAAGCACAGACGACGTGCCCTGGCCGCCTGTGCCGCCCGTGACCGTGGGCAGGTAGACGGTGCTGTCGCCCGGCAGGCCTTCGAGCCGCGCAGCGTCGAAGGCCGTGAGGCGCAGCTGGTAGAGGCCCGACGCCAGTTCTGCCGGCACCGTGAAAGAAGGCCCAGGGCCGCGCTGCTCGTGCACCGGCAGCAAAAAGCGTTCGTCGCGCGCCAGCTGCAGGCGGTAAGTTTGTGCGCCCGGCATAGGCGTGAAGCGGAACGTGCGGTCGTTGCGCGCCGTCGTTTCGGCCACCAACTGGGGCGCTGGCAGCAGGCCCATCGCCTGCGACGGGCCGTTCTCCGTCAGCACCGCGCCGCGGCCCTCGCGCAGCACGAGCGGCGGTTCGGCCTGCGATGTGCGCTGCACGACCACTTCGCCCGCGATGACTTCGCCGGTCAGCACACCGTCTTCGTCGCGCACGCGGAAGTGCGTGCCCCGTACGCCCAGGCCCATCGACCGCGCGCGGATCTCGAACTGCTGGTTCGGTTGCTGCTTGTGCACTTGCGATTCGACGCGGCCCTCGATCAGCCGCAGCCGTACCGTGTTGGCATCCACGGCCAACACCTCGAGCGCGCTGCGCGACGGCAGCACAACGCGGCTGCCGCCGGCGACCCCGAGGGTCACGAAGGCATCGGTGCCGGTGATGAGCGTGTCACCGGCCTGGATCGGCATGCCGGGCGTGAGGGCCTGTTCGCCGCCCACGCGCTTGCGTGAGGCCTGGCCTTCGACCGCTGTGACCACCGCAGCGCCCTCGGGCACGAGCCGGCCGTCGGAAAAGTACAGCACTGTGCCCGGCTGGAGCAGGCGTGGTTCACCGACTTGGTTGCGTTGTTGGACCTCGGGCCAGCGCAATGGCGTGGCTAACTGCTGGTTCGAGATGCTCCACAAGGTTTCGCCGGGCTTCACCACATGCGGCGACTGCGCGCTTGCCACCGTAGCAGCGACAAACCAGGCGCATGCCACGAGGTGGTGCAGAGGGGACTTGGCGCCGTACGTCGGCATCAGGAATCCACCTGCGGTTGCTGCGTGGATTCGAGCCGGTAGCCGCGCCCGTAAACAGTGCGCAGGCTCAGTCCGCTCTGGGCTTCGAGGCCCAGCTTGCTGCGTAGCCGATAGATGTGGCTGTCCAGAGTGCGCGAAGGTAGCTCTTCGTTGCTGTAACCGGCGCTTTCGAGCAGATGGGCGCGGGACACGGTGTCGCCAATATGTTGGAACAGCGTCAGCGCGAGCCTAAATTCGCGGTCCGTGAGGGCTTGACGTTGTGCTGGCGCGTCGTCGCCAGGCGCGGGCTGAATCAGAACGCTCTGTGAAACCCTGTCGAACTCCCAGCGGCCGAAACGCTCACCGTCGGTCGAGGCGACGGGTGCGCGCCGGGCCATCAAGCGCTGCACGCGTGCGCGAAGCTCCAGTGGACGGAACGGCTTGACGATGTAGTCGTCGGCGCCGAGGTTGAGCGCCTGCACCACGTCTTGCTCGGAGGCGCGCGAACTGAGCATGAGCACCGGCACCTTGTCGGTCTGCCACTTGCGCAGCCACTGCAGCAGCTCGACGCCGGCCAGCCCAGGCACGTTCCAGTCGAGAACCAGTAGATCAAAGCTCTCCCGCCGCAGCGCCTGTTGCAATGTCGACCCATTCGAAAACGTGATGCAAGTCACGGTTGTCTCGCCAATTGTTAACAGCTGCTCAAGGGTTCGCACGAGATGCGAGAGCTGATCGGGGTCGTCTTCAAGGATGGCGATGCGCATGGGCTCCAGGGGGTAGCGGCGGAGATTTTGACAGCGAATCCATTGCTGAAATCTGACGAATTCCGAAGCGTGAATGTAAGCAACATTGTTGGCATTCGTCATGAAGTAGCAAAGAAATTCACAAATGCAGACGAAAGCTGTCCGCAAATCTGACCAAACCTCACGCCAGCCAGTTTGCTCTTGGAGACCCTCGACATCATCCGCCCCCTGTAGCGCCACCCGGCGCTCCGATCACTCCACATCACCGGTCATCTCAGCTCGCTCTTGGAGCTAAGGCCGGTTCAAACCGAGGAACTGGGAAATGAACAAGTCTTATCGATCCATCTGGAATGAATCGCTCGGCGCATGGGTTGCTGCGTCGGAAGCCACCCGGGCGCGCGGCAAGCGCGGGAGCGTAGTGCGCGCGGCAGTGACGGCTGGCGTGATGGGGGCGGCGCTGTTGGGTGCCGCCAGCAACGCAAATGCGCAGGCGGCGATTACCGACTACACGGGACACGCGTCGCCCGACCCCGTGCCCGGCGCTGTTCTTGATATCAATTCGTACACCCGCGGCGTGATGATGCCGCGCGTCGCGCTCACCGACGCCACCACGTGGGGCTTGCCCGGCGGCGTGCCGGCCGACGGGATGATGCTTTTCAACACCACCGCCGGCACCACCACCAACGGCCTGACCCAAGGCCTGGTGACGTGGAAGGGGGGACGTTGGGTAAGCGTCGACGAGACGCCGTACCTGCATGTGAATTCGACAGTGGTTGGCAACTCGACGCAAGCCAACTCCGGCGCCCTTGGGGTGAACAGCACGGCCATCGGCCCCGATGCCAAGGCGATCGGAAGCCAATCCGTGGCGATGGGGCTCCAAGCCCAGGCCACTGGACTCCGTGCCGTCGCAATCGGTGAGAACACGAAGGCAGACGGCGTGCAGGCCTTTGCCGCTGGTTACGGCGCCAAGGCAACAAGCACAAATAGCATTGCCATCGGCACTGGTGCCGTGTCCGAGGGGACCGCGGCTATCGGCAACATTGCTTTGGGCGCTGGCGCCAAGGCCCAAGGGTCTCAGGGCGCCATCGCCATCGGCCTGGGCGCCGAAGCCCCCTCGCAACGGTCCATCTACATCGGCGAAGGCGCCGGCAAGGGGGCCGGCATCCCGCTGGGCAGCATGGGCGTTGGCTACAACGCCGGGCAGAACAGCAGCGGAGGCTACAACGCGGCCGTCGGCTACGAGGCGGGCCAGAGCGTCTCGGGTTCTCAGAACACCGCCATGGGCAACGGCTCGCAGGTGCAGGTTACAGGTAACAACAACACGGGCGTGGGTAATAGCTCGGGCCGGGACGTCCGCGGCAGCGGCAATACGGGCGTGGGTAACAACGCTGGGAGCGCGGTCACCGGCAGCAACAACGTGGGTGTCGGCCCGAATGCAGGTTACCGCGTCAGCGGCGCGAACAACGTGGCCACTGGCTACTTTGCAGGCAGTGATGTGACGGGAGAGGCCAACGTCGCCAACGGGTCGTACGCAGGCAGCAACGTTTCCGGCAGCAGCAACGTCGCTAGCGGCTCGTTCGCCGGCTTTGGTGCGAACGGAAACAACAACGTCGCTATGGGCAACACGGCTGGTCAAGGCATCGGTACGGCAGCCCAGCCGGTCAACGACACCGTGGCCATCGGCACGTCGTCGCTGGCCTCCAAAGCCAACGCTATCGCCATCGGCAAGGGCGCCCAGGCCACGGGCACCAGCAGCATCAGCATCGGCACCGGCAACAAGGTCAGCGGCGACAACAGCGGCGCCATCGGCGACCCGAACATCGTCAGTGGCTCGGGCAGCTACGCGCTGGGCAATAACAACACCATCGCGTCCGACAACGCCTTCGCAATGGGCAACAACGTGACCATTGCGGCTGGCCTGGATGGCGCGGTGGGCATTGGCAACGGCAGCACTGTGGCGGCCTCGACCGTGACCTCGTATGCGCCCAACGGCGCAACGGTGGCGGGCACCGCCATCGGTAGCAATGTGGTGAGCGTAGGAGCCTCGGGCGCGGAACGGCGCGTTTCCAATGTCGCAGCTGGTGGTGCGGACACTGACGCGGTCAACGTGAGTCAGCTCAAGGCCGCGCAGGCTGCGGCCACCACGCACTACTTCAGCGTCAACGACACTGGCACTGCAATTCCCATCACGCCAGCGATCGACGGCACCAACTTCAACAACGACGGGGCATTGGGCGTCGAAACGCTGGCGGCGGGGCAGCACGCCACGGCGGAATCCAACTACACGACGGCCCTCGGTGCACGTGCGTTTGCTGGTGATCCCACGGGCACCGGTGCTGCACCCAACGCCACCGCCGTGGGCGCTGGTGCATATGCCGCTGCAGAGTCCGCTACCGCCTTGGGCGCAAGCGCGTATGCCCCTGATCGGAACACGACTGCCGTGGGCACGGGTGCGAGTGCGAGTGGTGAATTCTCGACTGCCCTGGGTGCTGGCTCCCGCGCTGAGATCTGGGGATCGACTGCCCTCGGAGCGGATGCGGTGGCAAGTGGCGCGGCATCTACTGCAGCCGGCCGTGGCGCCCGCGCGCAAGGCTGGGCTTCCACAGCACTTGGCGAAGCATCGACCGCGTCCGACGAGTTCGCGACCGCCGTGGGCTCGTTGAGCCGAGCCGGCCAGCACAGTACGGCAGTGGGCCAGAACAGCAGCGCTAATAGCTGGGAAGGAACTGCGGTAGGCCAAGGCTCCGTCGCGGAATACCGTGGCACGGCAATCGGTCAGATCGCCAATGCCAGCGGCCAGGAGTCGACCGCCGTGGGTCAATGGAGCCAGGCCACGAGTCAATACGCCACGGCCTTGGGCCAGGACAGCCACGCGACGGCTAAGTTCGCGACAGCGCTGGGACAGTACAGCCAGGCGACGCAGGTGTACTCGACCGCGGTGGGCCAAGGTTCACTGGCCAGCAACGAGAACACCACGGCGGTGGGGCAGGCGGCTCAAGCCCCGGGGTTGTGGTCCACGGCCGTGGGCCAGTTCAGCCAGTCCATCGGCGAGCGCTCGACTTCGGTCGGCCAGGCCTCGCGCTCGGACGGCGCTTTTGCGACCGCCGTAGGCCAGGAAGCGCAGTCCACGGGCGACAACTCGGTGGCTGTCGGCATGGGCACCATTGCCAGCGGCCTGGCCAGCACGGCAGCGGGCCAGTACGCTCGCGCCATTGGTGACCATTCCACGGCACTGGGCCAGCACAGCTACGCCACCAAGATCTGGACCACCGCTGTGGGCGAAGGCGCAGTGGCCGACGGTGACAACTCGACGGCCGTGGGTCAGCACGCAGAAGCCACGGGCACCTACAGCTCGGCCATCGGCCAGTACGCCACGGCGGCGGGCGCGTATGGCACCTCGTTGGGCCAGTCGGCACAGGCTGACGGCGAACGCGCCACTTCGCTGGGGCAGTTCAGCAAGGCAACAGGCGTGGCCGCCACGGCCGTGGGCCAGGGCGCGCAAGCCACGGCTGGCAGCGGTGTGGCGTTGGGCGCCAACTCGATCGCTGACACCAAGTCTTTCCTGGAAGACCCCACCCGCACGGGCTACGTGCCCACCGGCGTCACCACCGCGCAGGCCGCCGCCATCAACGCCACCAACAGCAATCTGGGCGCGGTGAGCGTGGGCGACGCGGCGACCGGCAAGTTCCGCCAGATCACCAACGTGGCAGCGGGTACAGTGGACACAGACGCGGTGAACGTGAGCCAGCTCAAGGCGGTGAATGCTGCCATGGCAGCGGGGGCGACACACTACTACAGTGTCAGCTCCACTGTGACCGGCGCTGGCAGCAACTATGGCAATGATGGCGCGACGGGCGCGAACGCGCTGGCCGCAGGCGTGAATGCCAGCGCCAACGGCGACTACACCATCGCGATCGGCAGCGATGCGAAGGCGACGAATGCAGGGGGCGGGTTAGCGGTTGACCAAGGCGGCACCGCCGTCGGCAGGACTGCCAGCGCCCGGGGCAATGCCACCGCGGCGTTTGGCAGCAACGCCAACGCCGATGGGCAATACAACACGGCGATCGGCGCTGGCACCGTCGCGGGCGGCGACGCCACCACCGGTCCGTCGTATCCGGCGTCCAGTGGCAACACCGCCGTCGGGGGGAGAGCCAAGGCCGTTGGGGTCGACAGCACGGCGTTAGGGGGCTCCGCGAACGCCTTGGGAACGAGCGCAACAGCGCAGGGCGCAGGCGCTCAGGCCAATGGCGACTACACCACCGCAGTCGGATCATTAGCCTCGGCGCTGGCGAAGTCCGGAACAGCGCTGGGCCTTGGCAGCAGCGTCACCCATGAAGGTTCGGTGGCCCTGGGTTCGCAGAGCGTGGCCAATGGCAGCACGCTGGGCAATGCAGCCTACTCCCCGACCGGAAATCTGGCCGACGTCGCTGGCACCAAGGCGGCGGGCGAAGTCAGTGTGGGCGGCATTCCCGCCCTGGCAGGTGGCGCCGTCGTGCACCGCCGCATCACCAACGTAGCGGCGGGCGCAGAGCCGACCGACGCCGTCAACGTGAGCCAGCTGAGAGCGGGGCAGACACACTACTACAGTGTGAACGATGCAGGCGTGAGGGGCGGCAACTACGCCAACGAGGGGGCGCAGGGTAAAAACAGCTTGGCTGCCGGCGTGAACGCGCGCACAGCCAGCGGCGCAGAAAACGCCGTCGCCCTCGGCAATAACGCCAATGCGACCTTGCTTAGCAGTGTTGCTATAGGTGATGGCGCCACCGCAACGGGGGGCGCCGGCGTTCTCAATGGCAACAACGCGGGTGCCTTGGCAATCGGCACGAAAGCCAACGCTTCGGGGGCGCAGGCTGCGGCTATTGGCACTGGCAGCCAGGCCAGCGGCCAGACCAGCATCGCGCTGGGCGTTGGAAGCAATGCCAGCAGCTCGCAGGCGGTAGCAATCGGTACGGGCAGCGAAGCTAGCAAACTGGCAGCAGTTGCTGTGGGCGGCGGTGCCAATGCCAGCGCAGCCTTTGCCTCCGCTCTAGGAAGTGGGGCAATCGCAAGCGCAACTAGTGCGAGCGCCTTTGGTAACGGCAGCGAGGCGTCAGTGGCGAGTGGTGTGGCGTTGGGGGCGCTTTCTGTCGCTAACACAGCAGCGGGCGCAGTGGGTTATGACCCCGCGACCGGTCTGGCCTCAACCAACGCCTCGGCCACATGGGTCAGTACGCTAGGCGCGGTGAGCGTGGGCGGGGGGGCCAACGGTGACACTCGTCAGATCACTAACGTGGCCGCCGGCACGGAAAACACCGACGCGGTGAACGTGGCCCAACTCAAGGCCACGCAGACGCATTACTTCAGTGTCAATTCCTCCGGTGGCGGCAACTACGACAATACGGGTGCGCTAGGTATCGACTCCATTGCCATCGGGAAAAATGCTGCCACTGCCGCAGCGGCAACGAGCGCCGTAGCAATCGGAACGGGTGCTGCCGCGAAGGCTGCGAGCGGCAATGGTGCTGGTGTAGCCATTGGTGCGGGGGCCACTGCGGAGAGTGGTGGAGGTGGTGGCGTAGTAGCAGGTCTTATCGCAGCCCCGGTTGCCATCGGCAACGGTGCCACGGGCGTGGGCAATGGCGCACTCGCGCTGGGAGACTCCACACGGGCGATTAACAGCTCGGTTGCCATGGGTGCAGGTGCGTTGGCTGGTGGCCCAAGTGCCAACGCATCGCTAGGCAGCGCCTATGGCCAGATTGCCATTGGTCCGGGTGCGAGAGCAGGCGCCGATGCCACAGGAGTGGGTGTCACGGGCGCCATCGCCATTGGTACGCGAGCAGTAGCCAGTACGGCTGGGCAACTCAATACGATCGCGTTGGGAAGCGACACGCTGGCCGATGCCGCAGGTGCGGTGGCTATCGGCGATCAGGCAAAGGCAACCGCCGGACAAGGCGTGGCACTGGGCGCGGGCTCGGTGGCGACGCAGAGCGCCGCGGCATTGGCACTCAAGGAAGCCTACAAGCCAGCCGGCGTAGCGTCGGTGGCCGGTACACCGATGGGTGAAGTGTCGGTAGGCAGCGTGGGCAAGGAGCGACGCATCACCAACCTGGCCGCCGGTTCGGACGACACCGATGCGGTGAACGTGAGCCAGCTTAAGGCGGTCGATGCGACTGCCAACGCGGGCTGGAACGTGGCTGCCAACGGCGAGGCCACCGGCGGCAATGTGGCTCCAGGCGCCAAGGTCGACTTCAGCAATTCGGACAGCAACATCACGATCACGCGCACGGGCACGGATCTCGACGTCAAGCTGGCTGACGACGTGAAGGTCAACAACAGCGTGACGGTGGGTCAGAGTGTGCTCAACACCACGGGCCTGACGGTGAACGACGGCGCAGGCAACGTCACGACGACGTCGGCGACGGGCTCCACCGTGACCAACGGCACGACCACGACGGCGGTCGCAGCCGGTGGCGTGACCAGCGGCAACGTGAAGCTCAGTGGCGTCAGCAATGACATCCAGGGCCTGAGCAACACGACGCTGACCGATCCGAGCTTTGCCACCGTGGGCCGCGCGGCCACCGAAGAGCAGCTCAAGCTGGTCGACACCACGGCCAACAAGGGCTGGAACGTGGCGGCCAATGGCGAAGCCACGGGCGGCAATGTCGCCCCGGGCGGGAAGGTCGACTTCAGCAACTCGGACAGCAACATCGCGATCACGCGCACGGGCACGGACCTGGACTTCAAGCTCGTTGACGACGTGAAGGTCAACAACAGCGTGACGGTGGGGCAGAGCGTGCTCAACACCACGGGCCTCACGGTCAACAACGGCACCACGACGACTCAGGTTGCAGCCGGCGGTGTGACCAGCGGTGATGTGAAGCTGAGCGGTGTCACCAACGACATCCAGGGCCTGAGCAACAAGACGTTGACGGACCCGAGCTTCGCCACGGTTGGCCGTGGCGCCACCGAAGAGCAGCTCAAGCTGGTCAACGACACGGCCAGCGCAGGCTGGAATGTCGCGGCCAATGGCGAAGCTACAGGCGGCAACGTGGCACCGGGCGGCAAGGTGGACTTCAGCAATTCGGACAGCAACATCGCCATCACGCGAAGCGGCACGAACCTGGACCTCAAGCTGGCCGACGACGTGAAGGTCAACAACAGCGTGACGGTGGGCCAGAGCGTGCTCAACACCACGGGCCTCACCGTGAACGACGGCGCAGGCAACGTTACGACGACGTCGGCGACGGGCTCCACCGTGACCAACGGCACGACTACGACGGCGATGGCTGCCGGTGGCGTAACCAGCGGCACGGTGAACCTCAGTGGCGTCACCAACGACATCCGAGGTCTGAGCAACACGACGTTGACCGACCCGAGCTTCGCGACCGTGGGCCGTGGCGCCACTGAAGAACAGCTCAAG
This sequence comes from Variovorax sp. EBFNA2, assembly GCF_033802765.1. Classification (NCBI taxonomy): domain Bacteria; kingdom Pseudomonadati; phylum Pseudomonadota; class Betaproteobacteria; order Burkholderiales; family Comamonadaceae; genus Variovorax; species Variovorax sp. EBFNA2. The sequence goes on along the minus strand of NZ_CP138497.1, from coordinate 783,260 downwards.
ATCGTGAACGACACGGCCAGCGCAGGCTGGAACGTGGCCGCCAACGGCGAAGCCACGGGCGGCAATGTGGCGCCGGGGGCGAAGGTCGACTTCAGCAATTCGGACAGCAACATCGCGATCACGCGCACGGGCACGGATCTCGATGTCAAGCTGGCCGACGACGTGAAGGTCAACAACAGCGTGACGGTGGGCCAGAGCGTGCTCAACACCACGGGCCTGACGGTCAACAACGGCACCACGACCACCTCGGTGGCCGCCGGTGGCGTGACCAGCGGCGATGTGAAGCTGAGCGGTGTCAGCAACGACATCCAGGGGCTGAGCAACAAGACGCTGACGGATCCGAGCTTCGCGACGGTGGGCCGTGGTGCCACTGAAGAGCAGCTCAAGATCGTCAACGACACGGCCAGTGCAGGCTGGAACGTAGCGGCCAATGGCGAAGCTACCGGTGGCAACGTGGCGCCGGGCGGCAAGGTGGATTTCAGCAATTCCGACAGCAACATCGCGATCACGCGCACGGGCACGGATCTCGACGTCAAGCTGGCTGACGACGTCAAGGTCAACAACAGCGTGACGGTGGGCCAGAGCGTGCTCAATACCACTGGCCTCACGGTCAACAACGGCACGACGACCACTGCGGTGGCGGCTGGTGGCGTGACCAGCGGCAACGTGAACCTCAGTGGCGTCAGCAATGACATCCAGGGCCTGAGCAACACGACGCTGACCGATCCGAGCTTTGCCACCGTGGGCCGCGCGGCCACCGAAGAGCAGCTCAAGCTGGTCGACACCACGGCCAACAAGGGCTGGAACGTGGCGGCCAACGGCGAAGCCACGGGCGGCAATGTCGCCCCGGGCGGCAAGGTCGACTTCAGCAACTCGGACAGCAACATCACGATCACGCGCACGGGCACGGATCTCGACGTCAAGCTGGCTGACGACGTCAAGGTCAACAACAGCGTGACCGTCGGTCAGAGTGTGCTCAACACCACGGGCCTGACGGTCAACAACGGCACGACGACCACCGCAGTAGCCGCAGGCGGCGTCACCAGCGGCAACGTGAACCTCAGCGGTGTCACCAACGACATCAAGGGCCTGAGCAACACGACGCTGAGCGATCCGACGTTCGCCACCGTGGGCCGTGGCGCCACCGAAGAGCAGCTCAAGCTGGTCAACAACACGGCCAGCGCAGGCTGGAACGTGGCGGCCAACGGAGAGGCAACCGGTGGCAACGTGGCACCGGGCAGCAAGGTGGACTTCAGCAATTCGGACAGCAACATCGCCATCACGCGAAGCGGTACGAACCTGGATCTCAAGCTGGCCGACGACGTCAAGGTCAACAACAGCGTGACGGTGGGGCAAAGCGTGCTCAACACCACCGGCCTCACGGTCAACAATGGCACCACGACCACTGCCGTGGCTGCCGGTGGCGTGACCAGCGGCAGCGTGAACCTCAGCGGTGTCACCAATGACATCAAGGGGTTGAGCAACAAGACGCTGACCGATCCGACGTTCGCGACTGTGGGTCGTGGCGCGACTGAAGAGCAACTCAGGCTGGTCAACGACACCGCCAGCGCAGGCTGGAATGTCGCGGCCAATGGCGAAGCCACGGGTGGCAACGTCGCGCCGGGCGGCAAGGTCGATTTCAGCAACTCTGACAGCAACATCGCCATCACACGCAGCGGCACGGACCTCGACTTCAAGCTGGCCGACGACGTGAAGGTCAACAACAGCGTGACGGTGGGCCAGAGCGTGCTCAACACCACGGGCCTCACCGTGAACGACGGCGCAGGCAATGTCACGAAGACGTCGGCCGCAGGCACCACGGTGACCAACGGCACGACGACCACGGTCGTCGCGGCGGGTGGCGTGACCAGCGGTACAGTGAATCTCAGCGGTGTCACCAACGACATCAAGGGCCTGAGCAACACGACGTTGACCGACCCGAGCTTCGCGACCGTGGGTCGTGGCGCCACTGAAGAACAGCTCAAGATCGTCAACGACACGGCCAACACCGGTTGGAACGTGGCCGCGAACGGCGAAGCCATCGGTGGCAACGTCGCGCCAGGCGGCAAGGTCGACTTCAGCAACTCGGACAGCAACGTCACGATCACGCGTACGGGCACGAATCTCGATGTGAAGCTCGCCGACGACGTGAAGGTCAACAACAGCGTGACCGTGGGCCAGAGCGTGCTCAACACGACGGGCCTGACTGTGAACGACGGCGCGGGCAATGTCACGAAGACGACGGCCTCAGGCACCACCGTGACGAACGGAACGACGAGCACGGTCGTCGCAGCCGGCGGCGTGACCAGCGGCAGCGTGAATCTCAGCGGTGTCACCAACGACATCAAGGGCCTGAGCAACACGACGTTGACCGACCCGAGCTTCGCGACCGTGGGTCGTGGGGCTACCGAAGAACAGCTGAAGATCGTCAATGACACGGCCAGCGCAGGCTGGAACGTGGCGGCCAACGGAGAGGCAACCGGTGGCAATGTCGCACCGGGCGGCAAGGTCGACTTCAGCAACTCGGACAGCAACGTCACGATCACACGCACGGGCACGGACCTCGACTTCAAGCTGGCCGACGACGTGAAGGTCAACAATAGCGTGACGGTGGGCCAGAGCGTGCTCAACACCACGGGCCTCACCGTGAACGACGGCGCAGGCAATGTCACGAAGACGTCGGCAGCGGGTACCACGGTGACCAATGGCACGACGACCACGGTCGTTGCAGCCGGCGGCGTGACCAGCGGCACTGTGAACCTCAGCGGTGTCAGCAATGACATCAAGGGCCTGAGCAACAAGACGCTGACCGACCCGAGCTTTGCGACCGTGGGCCGCGCGGCCACCGAGGAGCAGCTCAAGCTGGTCGACACCACGGCCAGCAAGGGCTGGAACCTGAGCGCGAACGGCGAGGCGACGCCGCAGAACATCGCACCGGGCGGCACGGCCAACTTTGCCAACGGCGACAACATGGTGGTCACGCGCAACGGCAACACGCTGACCGTGGCCACGGCCAAGGACGTGAAGTTCGACAGCGTGACCACCGGCGACACGGTGATGAACAACGCCGGCGTGACGGTCGGCCCGAACGTCACCCTCGGCGCGACCGGCCTGACCATCGTCGGCGGTCCGAGCGTGACCACGGCGGGCGTCAACGCTGGCGGCAAGGTGATCACGAATGTCGCGCCGGGCGTGGCCAACACCGATGCGGTGAACGTCAGCCAGCTCAAGGACACCGTGGCCGAGAGCAAGACCAAGTACTACAGCGTGAACTCGACCGGCGGCGGCAACGAGAACAACGACGGTGCCACCGGTGTCGACGCCATTGCCTCGGGCAAGGACGCGCAGGCGACCGCCGCCAACGCAGTGGCCATGGGCACTGCGGCGCAGGCCGCGGGCATCAGCGCCACGTCGATCGGCAATGCCGCCTGGGCGATGGGCGACCGCAGCACGGCGGTGGGCTACTTCTCGGGCGCTTATGGCATTGATAGCGCGGCCTTCGGCCATTGGGCACGGGCCGTGGGTGATGGCAGCCTGGCTGCGGGCGCATATTCGAGGGCCTCGGGCGTGGCGAGTGTCGCGGTGGGTGGTCAGAGCGGCGCCACCGGCGATTTCAGTCTGGCGCTGGGCGCAGGAAGCACAGCTACCGCTTACGGCGGTGCGGCCCTGGGCGCAGGCTCGGTGGCGGGCCGGACGGGGGGCGTTCAGGGTTATGTGCCGCCGGGCGCGACCGCTGCGCAATCGGATGCCATCGCAGCCACCACCAGCACCACGGGTGCTGTGGGCGTGGGCGACGTGGCCAAGGGGGTGTTCCGCCAGATCACCGGCGTGGCCGCCGGCTCCGCCCTGAGCGACGCGGTCAACGTGGCACAGCTGCAAGCGGTGGCGAGCCAGGCCGCGGCAGCGGGCAGCAAGTGGATCACCGGTTCGCCGACGACCTACGTGGCACCCACGTCCACCGGGACCGATAGCACGGCAGTGGGCTCCGGCGCGGTCGTCAAGGCCGACCAGGGCGTGGCGGTCGGCACCGGCGCCGTGGTCACAACGAAGAACAGCGTGGCGCTGGGCAACAACTCGACCACATCGGACGCCAAGCCGACCGAAGCGGTCACGCTTCAGGGCACGACCTACCAGTTCGCCGGCACCAAGCCGGTGGGCGTGGTCAGCGTCGGCTCGGAGGGCAACGAGCGCCAGATCACCAACGTCGCGGCCGGCGAGATCAGCGCCACCAGCACCAACGCGGTGAACGGCAGCCAGCTGTACGCGACGAACCAGGCGATCAACAGCATGACCACCGGTGGCGGCGGCATCAAGTACTTCCACGCCAACTCGAAGGCGGCCGACTCGAGCGCCGACGGCGCGGAGAGCGTGGCGATCGGGCCGAAGGCCGTTGCGACGGGCAGCAACTCCATCGCCACCGGCAACGGCGCGCAGGCCCAGGCGGCCGGCAGCATCGCGCTGGGTGCCAACAGCACGGCCTCGACGGCCAGCAGCGTGGCACTGGGCGAGGGCGCGGTGGCCAACCGCGCCGGCATGAACGGCCAGCGCGAGATGTTCTCGAACACCGTGGTGCAGTCGGCGCAGGGGGCGGTGTCGGTCGGCTCGACCGGCAACGAACGCCAGATCACCAACGTGGCCGGCGGCACGCAGGCCACCGACGCGGTGAACGTGCGCCAGTTGCAAGCAGTGCAGCAAAGCGCAGTGCGCTACGACACGAACGTGGACGGCAGCGTCAACTACAACAGCGTGACCATGGGCAACGGCGCCTCCACCGGCCCGGTGACGGTGCAGAACGTGGCGCCTGGCGTGGCGCCGACCGACGCGGTCAACGTGCAACAGCTCAACCAAGCCGGCGCCGCCAACACGGCCTACACCGACGCGCGCACCAACGCGCTGGGCAGCGAGATCCGCAACGTGGCGAAGAACGCCTACGCCGGCGTGGCCGCTGCGATGGCTGTGCAAATGCCGGGCACTTCGGTGCCGGGCAAGACGGTGATGCGCGTCGGCTATGGCACCTTCAAGGGCGAGAGCGCGGTGGGTATCAGCTTCCGTCGCACGGCTGAGAACAACGGCTGGAGCGTGACCGGTGGCGTGGGCATGAGTCGCGCTGGGGCTGCGGCCACGGTTGGCGCCGAATGGGTCTTCAATTGAAGAGGGAGTGAAGAAAAATGAATACGAATCGAATCCTGTCCGCGGTCGCCTTTGCCGCATCGCTTGCAGTCCTCCAAGGCTGCGCATCACCCGGCGCCGCCATCGACAAGGAAGCGCAGGCGCGCGCCGCGGCTGAGAAGCCGTCGGCGCCCAAGCCCGAGGAGTTTCCGGACCTGGGCAGCGCCAAGTGGAAGCAGGGCGCTTTCCCGGGCACCGACAAGTTCCAGCGTGTGCGCCCGGGCATGGGCAAGGACCAGCTGCGCGAGTTGCTCGGCTGGCCGCACTTCAGCGAAGGCCTGTGGGGCGTGCGCGAGTGGAACTACATCTTCCACTTCTATACAGGCAAGGGCAGCGACTACACCACTTGCCAGTACATGGTGCGCTTCAACGGCAACGAGCTGATGACCGGCGGCTGGTGGAAGAACCCTGACTGCGCCTTGCTCGCGCAGCCGCCGGCGGCCACGCCGATCCCGGCCAACACGAAGCTGGCACCGCCGCAGAAGGTCACGCTCAGTGCCGACGGGCTGTTCCGTTTCGACGGCGCTTCGCTCACCGACCTGCTGCCCGCAGGGCGCACGCGACTGGAGCACCTGGGCGGCGAGTTGCGCAACAATTTCAAGTCGCTGCACTACATTGTGGTGACCGGTCACACTGACCGGCTGGGCAGCGACACCTACAACGAGGCACTGTCGCTCGAGCGCGCTAACACCGTGCGCGAGCTGCTGGTACAGCAGGGTATCGACCGCAAGCTGATCCGCACGGTAGGTATGGGCAAGCGCCAGCCGGTGGTTTCCGACTGCGAAGGTACCCGCAACTCCCCAGCTTTACTGCAGTGCCTGCAACCCAACCGGCGCGTTGAGCTCGACGTCGCAGGAGAGCAGTGACGATGAACGTGCCCGCCCCTTCGGGGTATCGGATCGCTTTGGTGGACTCCGACGCATTGCAGCGTGCCTGCACCGGCAACTCGCTGACGGCGTTAGGGGCTGATTTCATTCCTTTCGTGCGAATGTCTGACCTGATTCAAGTCTTGGAGGCGGGCCAGCGCTTTGACGGCATCATCGTGGGTCTGCATGCAGACGCGCAGAAGACTGTCGCGCGTGTGCCTGAGATGCATCGGGCGGCTGACTGGATGCTGCCGCTGCTGTATCTCACACATCGGTCGGAGTTGAAGAGTGTGGAGACGGTGCCCCTCGAGCTGCGCGCGCAGCGCTCTTTCGAGTTGCTGCTCACGCCCGTGGCGAACGAGGACCTGGGCGCTTGGCTGGCGTCGCTAGACGGCCGGCTGCGGCCGGCCCGGCTCGTGCGGGTGGGTGTAGACGCCTGACGCCCGCTGGCCCCGGCCCCACTCGGGGCCGGGGCTGTCAAAAATGAAGGATCAGGCGGGCGTTCGGTCTGCCGCCTTGTCGCCCAAATTTCAGCTTCTCCGCGTGGGCAGAGATCGCCGACACGGGGGCACCACCAGCCGGTAGCCCTGCTCGTAGACCGCGCGCAGCTCGTAGCCGTTCTCGGCGCACGGGTTCAGGCGCTTGCGGATGTTGGCCTCGCACATGTCGAGCACCCAAGCACCTTCGTTGAGCTTGGCTTTGCCCCAATCGATTGCTATTGCCAGTGAGTTCCTGACGACGTTCGCTGTGACCGACGATCTGGGCGTCTGACTGTCGTCGCTTGACAGCAGGCGGCGTCTGGCCCTGCTTGTAGGTGTGAGGGTAGCCACCTGAAAAGCCCCCTAGGTCCGGCCTCACATCCCCACGAGAAGGTGCGTCAGAAATTCAGGATCAGGCTGGCGTTCGGTTTTCCGCCATATCGCCCAAGTTTCAGCTTTTCCGCGTGTGCAGAGGTCGCCGACAAGGGCACCAGTCGGTAGCCCTGTTTGTAGACCGCCCGCAGCTCATATCCGTTCTCGGCGCACAGGTGCAGGCGCTTGCGGATATTGGCCGCGCACACGTCGAGCACGCGTGTGCCTTCATAGGGCGTGGTCTTGTCCCAGATCGATTGCCACAGCCAGTCACGCGTGATGACCTGCCCGGCGTTGCGGAACAAGGTGACGGCAAAGGCGTACTGGCGCGGCTGCAGGCGGATGCGGCGGTCGCGCAACAGCACCGTGTGAGCCATGTCAAGAAAGCGGTAGGGGCCCCAGGCTGCTGGGCCGATGCTGGCGGTCTGCGCGGCATGGCGCGCGCGCAGCACCAGGGTGCGCATGCGCCAGGCCAGCTCGTTGATGGCGTCCTCGATGTCGCCCCCCTGCAACTCGACGAAATCGTCCCAGCCTGGTGCATCGCGCCAGGGCATGAGCTGTTCCCAGCGCTTGTCGCGCACGATGAGCAGCGTCGGAATGTTCAGGGCTCGGCAGGCCGCGAAGAGGCTGCGCGACGCCAACTCGTTCTCGACCACCAAGAGCAACAGGTCGATCTGCTGTCCGCGGTCCAGCGACTCAAAAAAGTCGGTCAGGCCGGAGAAGTGGAGGGCGTCGTAACCCAGGCGGGGCAGACTGTGCAGCAACTGCAGCCCAGTTGTGCCGTGCTCGTCGAGCAGGGCCACGCGCGTGGTGACAGACATGGCTCAGGTTGCCTTGCCGTCCCGCACGGCGAGCACGATGATCCCCACGGCGCACACCGCGAACAGGATGCCCGTGGGAATGGCACCGATGCTGCCCAGCAGCCAGCCGTACAGGTCGGTGAGCATGGCGATGAGCCGGTTACCGCTGGACTGGCGGCTCAGGTCGTTGGCAATGAATGCGTTGAACGACAGCACGGCAAGAACCAGTGCCACAAAGCCAGCCGCGATCCACTTCACGATTTTTTTGCTCCTTTTTTCCCCCGTCGCAGCGCAGGCCGTGCGGGTCCTTGGATGCTAGCGGGGGCTGCGGGGCAGAAGTCTGATGAATTCTTTCAGCAGCGCGTACGTGAGCGACCGGACGGCCGTGACGATCCCGGTCCGGACATCGGCTGAAATGTCCGGGAGTTCACCTTTTGCCCGCAGTCTTTTTCACAGGCGCCTGCGTCGCAGGCCCCGCCAAGCTGCATCTGGCGCGCGGCGTACACGGCCTCCCACAATATTGATAAACATCTAGCCCGCGAAGGGTCGGCCTCCGTTCACTGGCCTATCGTTTGGATTCCCATTCAACCGATTGAGCCCACGAAGGAAACCGACATGGAACTTTATGCGGGGATTGATTTGCACTCCAACAACAGTGTTGTGACCGTTCTCGACGAGCAGGATCGGACTGTCTACGCGAGGCGTCTTCCGAACAATCTCGATGCCATCGTTTCGGCACTTCGGGCGTGCGCGGGTTCGGTGCGTGGCGTGGCGGTGGAGTCCACCTACAACTGGTACTGGCTGGTCGACGGACTTCAGGCAGCGGGCTTCACCGTGCACTTGGTCAACACCGCCGCGGTCAAGCAGTACGACGGACTCAAGCACGGTGGCGATTTCAGCGATGCACGCCATCTCGCGCACCTGTTGCGATTGGGTATCTTGCCTGTCGGTTATATCTACCCCCGAGAAGAACGTGCCGTCCGCGACCTGCTGCGCAAGCGCAGTCAGCTCGTACGCCAGCGCTGCACCCAAATCTTGAGCATTGAGAATCTGATGGCGCGCAATCTCGGTTCACGAGCGACGGGCAATGCGATCAAGCGATGGGAGCCCGAAAACATCAACGCGATGGAGTTGCTTGACGAGCAGAAGCAGGCCTTGAAGGCGAACTTGGCAGTGATGAAATGCATCGACTGCCAAGTCAATCAGCTCGAGCGCAGCATCCTGGCCAAGGTCAAGCTGCGCGAGGACTACCAGGCGCTCAAGACCGTCAGCGGCATCGGTGAAATCCTGGCCGTGACCATCGCACTGGAGACGGGGGACATCGGCCGTTTTGCCGGCGCGGGGAACTTCGCTTCCTATGCTCGCATGGTGGACAGCCGGCGCGAATCTAACGGCAAAAAAAAAGGCGTGGGGAACGTCAAATGCGGCAACAAGTATTTGTCTTAGGCGTTCATTGAAGCAGCGCACTTCGCCGTACGCTATGACGCGACGATCAAACGCTGGTACCAGAAGAAATGCGCTGACAGCTTGTCTGTTGTCGCGATCAAGGCGGTCGCGCACAAGCTCGCACGCGCCTGCTACCACGTTATCAAGGACGGAACCCCGTTCGACGCGGGCAGGGCATTCAGTTGATGCAGGCGGGAATCAGACGATAAATGGGACGGTGCCGGTAGTGCCTACAGATGGGTTGGAAGAACCATCAAAATTGATTGCACGCTGGCACCGATCCCTCCCATGTTGATGGGTTCGTTGCGCCCGCAACGCGAGCCAAATGGGGCTGGATCACCGATAGGTGAAGCCAAGACATTGTGCAGCCGGCTCGTCTGGCTGCGAGGATTGGACGCGGTGGGGCACAGAGGGTTTTCTGGGGCTGTGAATGCAGCCAGGGGCTCACGCCGCTGCAAGGTGTGCATGCCTTGATCCTGATGGGTGACTGGTGCGCAACGGCGCAACCAACTTCGAGAACCAAGTGCGCGCCGAACGAAGAGACAGGGAATGCAGCTTGGCAAGATATGCGGGACAGTCGCAGATATTTGCGCGTCCCTCTTGACGGAGACGGCGAATGGGTGACCATCGGATGGGTGTGAACGCGCCCAAGCGGCCTGACAAGGCAGGCCTCGCCGATGGAAGGGGCCGCTCGTCAACGAACTCAGGCGCGATCTTGGCGCGCAGTGCTGCTTTTCTGCATCAGGCTTGCTGGGGCGCGCGGAGCGGCCGATCATCTCTATGCCGAGGCCGCCCTCGCGAGGCGGGCTCTTACGCGCTTGACGAGGGGCCCATTGGCGTGATGGCGGAGTTGGTGGAACAGCTCGTGCGGGTTGAGGGTTGTGCACGGCTTGGGGCGCCTCCAGCGTGCGCGAGTCGAGGCGTCTGTGGAACAGGCGCGAGCTTCGGCTTTGCCCGAGTTGCCTCTCCCGCCGAGCGAACCGATCCATGTCCTCGAGACCGTGAGAGCATTCTCCTCAGGCCTTCGAAAGCCAGAACCGATTTCTCCGCACGAGATTGCTGCGGTGTGATTCACGTGCTGACTTCAAATTTTGGGTCGACGGGCGACGAGATCATCCTTGATGCCTCTCGCATGCTCGGACTCAAGGCGGCCAGCCTTCAGATTCGCCAAGCCAGCGGGGACAGCAGTCTATGGACTCTCGCAATGCCTTGAGCTACGGGCGGAAGGAGAAAATGCTGATTGCTGTAGCAGAAAGGGAAGATGATGCTTCGCCGTGAATGCACTAAAAAATGATTCTCCCAAAATGAGGTATAGATCTGCTTTTCGAAATTTCAAAAGTAGGGAATTTCACCGACATGAAAGGAGGAAGAATTCGGTTTAAGCTCTTTCTTTTTTTAAGATCGAGACCTATGGCAAAGACCTTCCTTCAAGTTCAAAACCAGATCGCGCAGTTGCAGCGCCAGGCCGATCAATTGCGGAAAAAGGAGGCCGACGGTGTACTCAGTCGGATCAAGGAGGCAATTTCGGTTTATGGATTCACCGCGGAAGAGCTTGGCTTTGGGAAAGGCCGCGGGAAAGCGGTTATGTCCAAGGAAAAGGGAACTCGAAAGCCCCAAAAGACCAAGAAGACAATCGCTGCGGCCAGAGTCCCAAAGTACAAGGATGACCAGGGCAACGTTTGGAGTGGCCGTGGCCCGCGCCCCCTTTGGTTCAAGGCGGCCCTGGAGGCAGGAAAGTTGGCTGAAGATCTGCTCGCCTGAGGCTCGCCGCCGCCAAGTGCGCCGTCCGGATGCGTGAGCCGGCCGCATCCGAACTCGACAAGAGAGGTGTCGTCAGTTTTCCCTTGGCGCCCACCAATCATCACAGTCGATGCACCGTTCGGACAGGTGCAGTTCGGGCAGGTTGATGCGACCGGTCGCACTACGAGATCAGGAGTTCTGTGAAGACCTCATCTTCCTTGCGGGATGCTCGCTTGGCGGGGCATATGCGCACCTGCCGGGGATCGACGTGCCATGATTGGCACGAGCGCCCCGGTGGCCCATATTCATGGGTGGTCCATTCCGGGCAGGTCAGCGTTCCCCAGTCCTGCTGTGACAGCGGCGACCAGAGCAGTGCCGTCGTCGGCCTTCAAGCGCCCCTGCGCGATCGTCGACATGCTGTCGGACCGCGGTACCCGGCATTGGTCGGCCTGAGGGGCGACGAGCCCCTCCAGTGCCTCGGCCGACCATGCGCCTTGACATGGTCCGGACTTGCGATGAGCTTCCCGTGGGTTGCGCCTGTGCGTCTTGCAAGCAGGCTAGAGTCCCGAAGAGAGCCAACCTGTACCGCACAGTCGCAACCCTTTGCGATGAGATCGGCAAGCGATCGATGTAGCAGGTTTCGATGTGAAGTCGTAGGTGGTGTCGTGCAAGGATCGCCGCGAAGTAAAGCGGCCGCAAAGAAAGCGGTTCAGCAACGCGCAAGCGGCCGCGAAGTCGCCCGCGGGCAGGATCGCTTCCCAGGCCACGTTGATTTCGGTGCAGACCCCGGCTGCATCGTCTCGAAGGCGGCTCCGGCTTCAGTGAGAACAGCCGCGAGTTGATCGTGCAAGCAACTGGACGCCCAATTCCGCTTTAAGCCGAAATGACGGCGGCTGACGATCGACTTGCACGCGCCAAACGCAAAGTGCGATGCGCCTTCGGCCGGCGTGCCCACGCGTCGGCCCCGTCGTCTGCGCACTCTTGGCACTGGCTGTAGCCGTCGGCTCCCGCCCATCGTGTCCGTGGCGGGGGCACTCTTCGGCCCGACTGTCAAAAAAAACAGGGTGGATTGGACACGTTGGATCGCGAAGTGTGCTTGCCATTCGACGAGCTTCGAGTGAAGACAGCCGCGAAACAGTGGAACTCCGCCGAACAAGTCCGCCCGTGGCGTCGCTTGAGAAGACTCACGCAGAGCGGGGATATCAAGTTGGGCAGTTTCTCGAGGAGCCTATTTCATTGGCATAGGGCAGCCCCCGTCCTCGGCCTTGCAATTGAGGTAAGTCTGAAGATCCTTGATCCGAGTTTGAGTAATCTCTTCCTTGCAACCGGAAACAACCATGGGATACATGCTGCCTCCCTTATTCAGGGATGAGCTAAAGGTGCACTCGGCGTCGCGAAAGTTCACCCAAGCCCTTTGTGCAACAACAAGCAGTTTGGCCGTTTCCGGGTCGCCCTTCAATCGTCCTCTGATCTGTCCATAGATCGCATTTAGTTCGGCGTCAACTTTCGCATAGGACTTGCCAGCGCACTGGTTGAGGGTTGATTGATCCGACGCGTTGGTGCAATCTTCCTGAGCCGACGAAATGCCGGGAATGGCGAGAGACAAGCCGAGAAGTAGTGCTGAGACTTTCACTATTTTTCCTGTTTAAATTAAAAATTGAGATGACATGTTCTTCTTTTTGAAATGCGTCTTGATCCGTGGCTTCCAATATCACGAGTCCGACGCCGCACCTGAAGAGCAACTCGATGCATCCGAAGATCCGGTGGCGCTGTAACTTCCACTCGAGTCCTTCCAGAGAAATGGAATTTCTGCGGTTCCGGACATGACTGTATTTGGCCGGAGCCCAGCAGCTAGGGCTGCAAGCGCGCATAGATAGCGCTAGGAGTATCCCCTCGGAAGCAAACTTGCGTCCAGCCCTGGAGCGGCTAACGATGACGCGAAATGCAGCATGGATAGTCTTGTCGGGGGCTTTTGGAGCGAGATCCAAAATGCGGAGGTGCGGGCACGTCCGGCTACGTAGTTAAGTGGCCTGGATCCGATGGGGAAACCGCCGGCGTAGGCGTTCGAAGGGTTGCCACAACTTTGCGTTTCCAGCTCCTCAAAATCGAAGAAAAATAGAAGTGAACAATTTTTTTGAAAGCTGTGAATGTGAAGAAGAAATACAGTCTCAACTGGGTGTAGCCGTGCTTCACCGCATCTCGGGCCGCCCCGTCATTGCAATAAAAGTGGCGGAGCTGAAACGGGGGCTGAGTTGTGTTGCGCAATGAGCTCCAATCGAGCTGCATTCCTCAGACTGAGCTGAAACTATTCGTTCCACTGTGTATACATCGCACTTTGTTGCGCTCTCCTCGCGAGACCAAGGACCATGCGCATAGCCATCTTCGACAGGGATCCGAATCAGCTGGTCCAGTTTGCGCAGTTGCTTGAGACGCAGATAGTCAGCAACACACCGGTCGTCTGTGAGACTTTCAGGGAAGAGGCTGCCCTACAACGAAACTTGTCTCGCGAGTCCTTCGATCTGTTGATATTCGAATGGCAGTTCATCGATGGAAGTGGTCCGAGAGTCCTGCAATGGTTGCGCAATTGGCGCAGGGACTGCGTTCCGATCGTTGCTGTTGGATCGCGAGCTTCGGAACTCGATCTGGCTCAGGCGTTGGATCTGGGGGCGGATGACTACATCGCGAAGCCGGTTCACCTGCACGAACTCCGTGCACGCGTGCAGCGTCTGGTAAATCGCCAAGGCCAACGCGGGACGGGAGGGCTCGTACGCGTTGGACCGTGGGAGTTCGACCGCATCTCGCATAGCGCCGTTCTCCGTAGAGAAATCGGTGCGACCCACTTGCTGGAGCGGTATGAGCTGACTCCTCGAGAGTTCGATATAGCTCTCAAACTGTTTCAGAACATCGGACGAACTTTGTCTCGCTCACATCTGTTAGAGAGCGCTGGGAGCGATGAGGAGAACGCCTCGCGCACCCTCGACAGTCATATCTATCGTTTGCGTCACAAGCTCCACCTCAAGGCGACGAACGGCTTCCGTTTGCAGGCTGTCTATGGACGCGGATATCGGTTGGAAGCATCGCTTGGCGGTGAATCAGACGTGACGCATCCGCCGCGCTGCGATGAGGCCAGCAGCATGAACGCTTGGGTGTTCGAGCCATTTGTTCAGTCTTTTGATAACTCAGGCGCGTTCGCCCCTGCGCACGATGGGGCGGCATTCGCGCGCGGAATTTCTAGCGGACACGAGCGCACACAACAGTGTTGATTTGTCGGTCGATCCCGGAACCTCCGAACAGGATCGCCGAACCGTGCTAGAGAGCTCATTCGTCAGCTACTGATGCGATCGCCGTTGCACTCCCTTGTGCGCTTGGGCCAAGCGCATGAGATGCTCTGTGGCACGCGTATCTGAAAAGACGCAGGAGAGCTGCGCTGCGATAAGCGAGGACAGGCCACATCACTCGAACACGGTGCTCGTCCAACGTCCCACCCCGACGAGATTGAAATGTGCGTGCGGGTGAAACGCAATGCCGATACGATCATAGGCAATAGCCAACTCGATGAGGCAAGCCTTCATGGCAAATGTGTTGCGGCGTTGCTTGGCTGCACCGAATCTCTTTGCAACTGAATCTGATGGCATCTTCTCCTCCGATGGTTGACCCAGCCATTTTTTCCCACATTCGCATCGTGCTCAGCATGGTGGTAAGCCTTGGCATAGCGCGGCTGCTTTCCGGCGTGGCTCGATTCGTTCAGCATCCTGGGCGCAAACGTGCCTACGGGGTGCATCTGCTGTGGGTGGTGTCCTTGCTGCTGTCGATGATGCACTTCTGGTGGTGGGAGTTCTCCCTCTCGCACCTGCAAGTGTGGCGTTTCGAGACCTACGTTTTCGTCGTCGGCTACGCTGCGCTCTACTATCTTCTTTGCGCTGTTCTTTTTCCGGATGATTTGGCGGAATACACGGGCTACCGCGACTATTTCATGTCGCGTCGCAGGTGGTTCTTCGCATTGCTGGCGACGGCGTATCTCGTTGATGTTGCAGATACCTGGATCAAAGGTCAGGAGCATCTAGCGGCACAAGGATACGAATACGCAGTACGAACCGCCGCCTATGTGGTGCTGTGTGTTGTTGCTTCCTTGACCACCAATGCGCGCTTCCACGTCGCTTTCGCCGTGCTGAGCTTGACCTACCAGATTTCATGGATTCTGCGTGTCTATGACGTGATCGGAAAATGAGCTGAAGTAACCTCAGGCTCCGCGCTCAAGGTGAGGCTCCATCAATCCTGAAAACCACTCCACGAACGCAACAAGACGCCTCGAACGCTGGCGTCGATGCGGATACAAGAGCGAGACCGGCATTGGAGACGCTCGATGCGCCGGCATGACTTCAACGAGTTCGCTCCGATCCAGCAGGTGCTTTACGTCGAAGCGAGGGATCTGAATCAGACCGTTGCCGCCACGACAACCTGCGATGTAGGTTTCGGCGTTGTTAACAACGATGCGACTAGGCAAAGTCAGCTCCTGGGATTGGCCCGAGGCGTCGAGATACTCCCAGGGAAGCTCCCGGCCGCTGGACGGTGAGGCGTAGCCGATTGCCCAATGCCCCTTGAGCAAATCAGCCGGTTTTTCCGGAATGCCATGCTCGCGCAGATATGCTGGACTGGCGCAATTGACGAGGGCGATATGCCCCAGCGGGCGAACCACCAGGCTGCTGTCATGCAAAGCCCCCACGCGCACGACGCAGTCGACGCCTTCCTGCAACAGATCGACGGCGCGATCGGAGGAGCCGAGCACCAACTGCAGCCGCGGATAGCGCCGTAGCAAACTCGGCAAGGCAGGCACGACGAGACGCCGGGCGATGCGGCTGGGCACGTCGATCCGCAGCCGACCAGCGACCTGCCGCTGACTGCTCTGAAATAGATGCTCGACATCCTCTGCGTCCGCCAATAGGGGGCGCAAGCGAGCGAGCAATTGCACGCCATCTGCCGTTAGATGAACTTGACGGGTGGTCCGGTTCAGCAGGCGCGTTCCTATTTTCTCCTCCAGTTGCTGGATCGCAGCGGATACCGTGGCGCGCGGCAAGGTAAGCGCATGGGCTGCCTTGATGAAGCTGCCCATCTCAGCCACCTGTACAAAAACGCGGTATTGATCGAGCTTGTCCATCAGGCTCTAGATTTCGAATGCTGCTCGGCGCGGAGATAAAGATGATTCAAGGTCGAACGAGCGGCGCTCACCCAGCGAAGCCGCCCTGATCCAAGAAGGCCTGCTCCTGCGCGGTGGTCTCGCGCAGCAGCAGATGGTTGCGGTGTGGAAAGCGACCGAAGCGACGGATGATGTCGCGGTGCCCTTCAGCATGCGAGCGCTCGGTCGAGCCCAGTCGAGCGTTGAGTACCACTGAAAGATCCTGGTCAGCGAGGGCCTCGGAGTGTGCGAAAGGCAAGCAGAAGAACAGGCGCAACTGCGCGTCGACCGCCTCCATGTGCCCGGCCGTATGCGCCATGCGCGCGAAGTGCCGAGCCAAGGGATCGGTCGCGTACATGTGGGCGGTTTCGCGAAAGGCATTGCGCGGGAACTGGTCCAGCAGGATCAGCAACGCCAGCGACCCCTCGGGCACATGCGCCCAGGTGTCGAGTTCGCGTCGCGCCGCCGAAAGATGCAGCCCTAAAAAGCGCTCCCCAAATCGCTGGTCGAACGCCGGATCGTGGCTGAACCAGTCGGCATGGGCCGCACGCCAGAAGCACACGACATTGGCCGCATCGAACAATTGGCCTCGTGCACTGGTAGCCGTGCGCACGCGTGCCGTCCCGGCGTCGGCTTTGGCGTTCATGAGCTGTTCTTGCTGCGGCTGCGCAACAGGCGGGCTTCCCAAAAGCTCACCACCAGCACGACCGCGGTGGTCAGCCAGCCCATGACCAACATATCCCCGACAAGGGCCGCCGGTAACAGGGCCGCCAGCATCAGAACGCCCGCGAGGTGCGACGTCGGCACCTTGCCATAAACGACCCGCTTGTAGATGGCGCTGCCCAACAGATAGATCGCTGGGCCGGCGAGCAGGATGGCAATCTGGGCCGCGCCGGGACGCGCATGCGGATGCGCCAACACCAGATCGTTGCCAACCGCGGATGCGATAACCCCCGCAATCAGAATGGCATGAACGTAATGAAAATACGCACCAATCCGGCCCGGGTCCTCCGAGTGTGTGATGGCCGCCGTTGCATCCTTGCTCGAGGTGCCGAAGTAGAGCCACCACATGGCCAATGTACCGACGAAGGTGGCCAGCAGCGCCAGCACGATGGACATGTCCCAGCTTGAGGCATCGGCAAGCGTGGCGCCGCTGGCCAGAACCGTTTCACCCAGCGCGACGATCACGAACAATTGGCAGCGTTCGGCCAGATGACCGCCTTCGATGGTCCATTCCTGCGTGCGGGAGCGCCCCATTCCGGGCAAGGCAAAACCGAACATCGGCGAGACATACTCGCAAAGAATGGCGGTCAGCCACAGCAAGGCACGCAGTTCGTGCTGCGTCAGCGCACCGGCGATCCAGAAGATCGCCGAGATCGATACCCAGCCGAGCATGCGACGGTAGTTGGGCGCCAGCGGATGACCGCCAGGCAATTGCAGTGCGATGAAGGCGGTTCGCCCGACCTGCATCGCGGCATAGGCGCCCGCGAAGATCAGCCCCCGATCGGAGAAGGCCTTCGGAATGCTGGCTGCCATGACCAGCCCGAGCAACATGGTCGCGAACATGAGGCCCCGGATGCGCGGTGTCTCGGGGTCGAACCAGTTGGTGACCCAGCAGGTGTACTGCCAACCCAGCCATACGGCGAACCACAGGATCAACGTCTCGACCACGCCAAAGGCCGTGAGGTTGTGCAGCAGTTCATGGCTAAGCTGGGTCACCGCAAATACATAGACCAGGTCGAAGAACAGTTCTTCATAGGTCACGCGCGCGTGGTGGCCATCGCGATGGCGCAGCAGGGGATGGTGGCCCGCAGCGGGCCTGTGCGACATGGTCATTGCCTGCGTTTCACGAGTGCGAAAGGCGCCAGACGGCGATGCCCGCCACAACAGCGGGCACGGCGAAGACCAGCAGCAGGATCGGGAACTCCTCGCGCGCACTGTAGCCCGCGTGGGCGACGCCCACCCACATGTTGACAGCGGCGATCAACAGCCACGCCGGCACGAAGGCCTTGGCCGCCAGCGCCATGCCTGCGGCGCTCGCACCCCAGAGCCAGCCGAACAGTACAAAAACACCCAGGAGGACCAAACCGCCTCCCATGACCATCAGCACATGCATGTCGAATCTCCGTATCTTTCACTGTTTGCGTAACGAACGATAAAAAGCCATTCCATCCTGCAGGTGCGGACCGAATGCGAATCCCCGCCGAATCATCTCGTCCAGATCTGTTTGCTGAATCTGAATGACATAGCTCTTCGCGGTGGTCACCAAGCGTGTGTCGCCCACGTTCAGCGCCCGCATGTCACGGCCGCCATACCATTTGGCCGGATCGGCGTGGCCCGCCTTGATGCGTTGACCCGCATGCTCGATCTGCCAGCCACCGTCGAGCAGCACCCAGAAGCTGTCCGCGCCGCGCGCGCTGCCGGCAATCTCGATGTTGGGCACGACGGACCATTCGCGTGAATGATCGATCACCCACTGAAGCTGCTCGCGCGACAGTGCCGTGAAGAAAGGTGTCTTTGCCAGCAGATGCAGGTAAGTGACGGAAGCGATCATGCCCGGCGCCGGCGGTAGCACCGTCGGCTTGTGCGCGCAGGCGCTCAACGGAACGGCGAAGGATGCGATCGTCATCAGAAGTGCTCTACGGCGAACTGGATCGTGCATGTTTTCTCCGGAAGTACTCGCAAAGCAAATGCGATGGCGCTATGCGAAGACACTGAGGTTCTTCGCAATATCTTTGCCAGCATAGGGAGGAAAGACGTCGAGTTCCAAGTCGGGGTTGCCGATCAGCATGGCCTTGGTGTTGCTGAGCGCGTCAAAGCCAGCTTTTCCGTAGTACTTGCCCATGCCGCTGTAGCCAACGCCGCCGAACGGCAGGCTGTCGATCCAGCAATGCAGATTCGTCTGGTTGACGCAGCCACCACCGAAAGAGAGGCTGCCCAGCACGTAGTCGATGCTTGCCTGGTCCTTGCTGAAAATATAGGCGGCAAGCGATTTCGGCTTGCGCTTCATGAGTGCGACGATGTCTTTCAGGTCGGAATACGGCAGCACCGGCAGCACCGGGCCGAAGACCTCTTGCTGCAATGCCGGATCGTCCCAGGTCGACGGATAGAGGATCGTCGGCTCGACGTAGCGCGCCGCGATGTCGAATCGCCCGCCGTGCACCACCTTGTCGGGCAGGATGTACGACGCGACGCGTTGCGCGTCTTTCTCACTGATCATGCGGGCGAAGTCGGGGCTCTGCTGCGGATCGACACCATACATCTTGACGATGGCAGTCTTGAGCTTGGCGATGAAGGCATCGGCGACGCTTTCATGGACATAGACGTAGCCTGGTGCGATGCACCACTGGCCGGAGATGGCGTTGTGGCCCCAGGCGATACGGTCGGCTGCAATGTCAAGGTTGGAGGTCTGGTCGACGATGGTGGGGTTCTGTCCGCCGAGTTCCAGAATGACCGGCGTCAGGTTCTCGGCTGCTGCGCGCATGACGATCTTGCCGACCGCCGAACTGCCGGTGAAGAAAATGAAGTCGAAAGGAAGTGCAAGCAGGTCGGCGATCTCCTCGCGACCGCCTGTGACGATCGACACGTTCTCGGGCTCGAAGTACTCCGGTACGAATTTCTGAAACAAGGCTGCTGTGGCCGGTGTCGTGTTGGCTGGCTTGAGCACCACCGTGTTTCCTGCGGCCAAAGCGGCGATGGCAGGGTCAAGCAGCAGCAGGATAGGTGCGTTGAAGGGGCCGATGACCAGCGTGACGCCGTAGGGCTCCTTCAGTATCAGCCCGCTGTTGCCGGTCGCTTCCAGCCCGCTTGGAATTGCGACCGGCTGGGGGGCCATCAGCTCCTTGAGGTTTTCCCGGTAGTACCTGATGTTTCCAAGCGGCACCGTGATCTCGAACAGCTGCTCGAAGGACGGTTTGCCGAAGTCCTGGTAGAGGGCGGCACAAAATTCCTCCTGGCGTTCACGCAGCATCCGCTCCAGGCGATCGAGTTGCTCGATACGCCATTCATAGGATTTGGTGATGTCGCTACGAAAGTGCGATTGCTGGACGTCCAGGATCGATTGAAAGCGGTTGCTCATGACGACGACTCCTACAAAAATGAAACGGACGCACGAGAGTCCGCGGCCGAAGAGGCCATTTGATGCCTCGATCTAGGCCCGGCCCAGGGTCTAGAGTTCGTCCAACGCCTCAAGAACAAGACTGGCCGTGATGCCGCTGCTGTATTGCTGTTGCCCTGTGATCAGGCGTCCGTCCCGCACGGCGAACGGCTCGTTGGCGGGGCGGCATAGGAATCGGGTGCCTTCCATATGAGCCGCTTCGCTTTCGATGGTGTACTCGTTCAGCTTCATGCCGAAGGTCGCGTTCACTTCGTCTTCCTCTTCATCGGTGAATCCAGTCCAGTGCTTCCCGTCGGCCAGAAGTTTTCCATCTGACAGGCGGGTCCAGAGCAGCAATGAGGAACCATGACATATCAGCGCGACGATCTTGCCGTTTTCATAGAAGCCCGCGATCAGCCCGTGCAGTGCCGAATCATCCTTGAAGGTCAGCAGCGGTCCTCCACCACCGGCGACCCACACTGCGTCATAGTCATCCAGCGAAATTGCACTGACGGGGAGGGTGTTTTTCAACATTGCGCCGAACTTCGGATGGTGGACGAAGCCCAGGCTGATGAGGTCGTCGGCGTAGGCGCCCCCCGGGGTGCGCGGGTCGCTGTGTGTATCGAACATCACCTCGCCTCCGTTGGGGGACGCAAGATCCACCTGATGCCCGGCCTCCGTGAACATCAGGAACGCGCGCGTCATTTCTTCGGCAAAGAACCCGACGGGAAAGCCTTTGAGTTGGGTTGTGTTGGAGACGACTGAGAGAATGCGCTTGGGCCTGTATTTCACGCCAGTGCGGGTTTCCATTTTGAGATCCGACAATGCCATGGTTGTTGTGTCCTGATAAAAGTTTCGGTGTGATGCGAGCCGGCTGGTGCGGTTTGATCAGTGAAATGATCGAACCGCACCAGCTCATTGAGAAATTTTTAGGTTCTCACTGACGCCGTGCGCGCAGTCCAAGTTGCTTCACCGCCCTTGGCGATAAGTGACTGAACGGGAGCCTCCGCTCACCACCGGCGGAAAATAGCTCGGTTGTCCTCGCCTCTACATCAGTTGATCGGCGAGATAATGCCTCCGTTGATGAAGCTGGTGGTGCCAGTCATCCAACGCGCTTCGGGCGAGACAAGAAACAACGCAAGCCCAGTGATGTCGGCGATATTGCCGAGGCCGCCGTCTATCGACATTGATCTGAGCCAAGCAATGTTCTCATCGGATTCGGCGGGGTAGAAGAACGACGTATCCAAGGGGCCAGGGGCGATGCAGTTGACCGTAACGGCGCGTCCTCCGAGCTCTTTGGCGAGCGCCTTACTGAAGTGTTCGAGGGGAGCCTTACTGCCAGCATAGCCT
This sequence comes from Variovorax sp. EBFNA2, assembly GCF_033802765.1. Lineage (NCBI taxonomy): Bacteria > Pseudomonadati > Pseudomonadota > Betaproteobacteria > Burkholderiales > Comamonadaceae > Variovorax > Variovorax sp. EBFNA2. The sequence continues at coordinate 761,769 of NZ_CP138497.1, read as the reverse complement.
GCATACGTGGGTGCAAAGGCGGCCACCATTGTGGTGACGAAGCTCAGAATCCGACCCTCGTCGGCGATCTTCTTGGACGCTTCCTTGAGTAGAAAAAACGCGGCCTTGGCATTGACATTGAAAAGGTCATCGAACTCTGCCTCTTCAAACTCGGCGAGCGGCTTTCGGATGATTTTCCCCGCCGTGTTGATGAGGATGTCTACCTTGCCGAATCTTGTCAGCGCGGCATCAAACAGTGCTGTGGCCTGCGCCGGCTTGGTGAGGTCCGCCTGAAAAATAAGCGCCTCCCGTCCATGCCCACGCACAACTGCGGCGGTTTCTTCTGCCTGCTCCTGCTTTGCCGCCGAATTGTAGTGAATCACTAGATCGGCGCCTTCCTGTGCCAGCAGTTCTGCCAGCGCCTTTCCCACGTTCGCAGAGGCGCCGACGACGATAGCGGTCTTGCCGGCGAAGCGCCGGGCGCCTGTACTTGTTGCCGAAGGAAATTCCTTGCGAACTTCCTGGTGTGCGATAGCGACCATTTTTTTGTTAACTCCCTGTTGATAAAAGACGGATGTCGATCTGCCGCGTTGCCGTCGAAAGGATCACCGCGATATCAACGCGCCTAGCTTTTGGTGGAAGCGAGACGTCTCTATGGGGCGGTTTTAGCCTTGGGGCGCATATCCTGACCCGAATTTGCGTCGCGGGTTCCGGTCGGCTCTCTTGAGCAGACGGAAAACCAGCAGGTCACTCAGACGTCTACTTGGTGGTGTATCCGCCGTTGATCAGGATCGTTTGTCCGGTGATCCACCAGCCATCGCTGACGAGATGACGGATGAAGGGAACCACATCCTCGATGTCAGTCAAACCGGTCTTGCTGAACGGGGAAAGCGCCGCGGCGGTCTTGTGATACGCCACCGCGTCAGCGCCTTCGGCCGGATAGAAGAATGGCGTGTCCATCGGACCGGGGCCGACCGCTGTCACTGAAATGCCGCGCGCGCCCAGTTCCTTGGAGGCCGCGCGGGTGTAGTGCTCCACGGGCGCCTTGGTGCCCGCGTAGGCGGCATAGAACGGCGTGAATGCGCCCAGGAGCGATGTGACGACAGTGCAGATCTTGCCGTTGTCGTTCAGGCTCTTGCCAGCTTCCTTGAGGAAAAAGAACGCCGTCTTGGAGTTGACCGCCGTCATCTCGTCGTACTCGGCTTCGCTGATCTCTGCCATCGGCTTTTTGAGCACTTTGCCCACCGTGTTGATGGCGATGTCGGGCTTCCCGACAGCGGCGATCGTGTCGGCGAAGAGCTTTTCGACGGCGCTCGCCGTGGTCAGATCTCCCTGGAGCGCAACTGCCTTCGCGCCAATGGCCTCGATCGCCGCAACCGTCGCATCGGCATCGGCCTTGGACGCTGCGCTGTTGTAGTGGATCGCAACTGCCTTTGCGCCTTGTTCAGCAAGATCGCGAGCGATCAGTCCGCCGAGGTTCTTGGCGCCGCCTGCGACGAGAACGACCTTGCCTTTGATGGAATGGACTGCCATAAGTAAATCTCCATTGAACGAATGAAGGATTAGCTTAGGCTGTTTTCCTCGAGAGATTGACCATTGGAGTCTGGATGGATAATCCAGAAAATTCGTCTAATCTTCGGGATTGGGGGGCTCACTTACGCCATGTGGCAAAGTCTGCAGGGCTGCATCGATCTCGATCATTCAAGCACTCCTGAGCCATCGTTCCATCTCGTCGTTGTGCGGCTTTGAAACATCATTTGCCGGCGACGTATGTGCGCTCGGCGTTCGAGAGACCCACGCCGGCCCGCCGCGCATGCAGATGTAGGACCTGCCTCGGATTTCTTCTCTAGGCCAACGATTGGTCCGCCATTGCGCCACCGATGAGTACGATCAAAGTAGTCTCCAGGCAGTCCTCCCTATGCTTGGAAAATGGAGACGTGCGATCTCGGCGCTTGATGCTTTTCGTCTGACTGAGGAATAATTGTTCGTCAAAGGAAAAAACAATCATGCATATTTTTCGATATCTCACTTGCGCTGCGATCGCCGCCGCCACTCTCGCCGGCTGCGCTACGGTTCGTCAGCAGGATCTGGATGCTTGGGCGGGTGTCCCGGTGGAGGCGCTCGATACCCATCCGTTGTTTCTCACCATTCCGATGTATCGCGCCCAAACAGAAAGCGGCATCGAGACGCGCAACTACGTCAACAGTAAGGAAGTGGAGCAGTGCTTTACTCGCATTGGTGCCCGTCGCGGCGACAGCAAGTACCTGAGTCACAGCGCCTTCACCACTTGTTCTGAGAATCGCCTTGTCTGCAACAACCTGTTCTACATCCAGGGCGGGAAGGTCATTCGCTACGCGCCGACAGGCGACTGCTACACGGACGACAGCGTGCGCCCGCAGATCGGCTATCTTTCTCCCAAGGCTGCCGGGGGTTGAGCTCCTGAGTTCCCTTGGAGCACCCTTCACGAGGCGCGTAAATTTGTCCTCGGTGCTTAAAGAGGTGCAAGCGGCTGGCCGGAATTCGCCTGGGTCATCGGGGCGAACCGGTCAATCGCATGAGACAGGAAGACAAGCCTGCGCAGATCGGAACCAGACGTGAATTTCGAATCAGGCAGTTCTGATTGACACCGCGGTGCGTTGGTCCTCTCTAGCGCTTGATCACTCTTGTGTGAGCCATTTTTCGATGCGGCGTTCCCCGGAGGTTGGGATTGTCCATGGGACGAAAAAGAGGCCGTGGCCTATGAGCTGTGATGCCGACGCTCGATGCGGTAGGCCGTTGGACTCATTCCAAAATGCTTGCTGAACGCGGTTGCGAAGTGACTGGGACTTGAGAATCCTGTCGAGGCTGCAATAGCGGTGACGTTCATGCTTGTGCTGTCCAGCATCTTCCGAGCATCGGCCAAGCGGACTCTCAGAATGTACTGCCAGGGCGTGGTGCCAAAACTGGCCTTGAACCCTTCCAAGAGTTGCGATGCCGAAACCTGGGCCGCCGCCGCCAGATCGGCGACGGTGATCGAGCCATGCTTCATCCCATGGATGCAGTCATTCAACAGTTTCTGCTGCCGACGGGAAAATCGCCTGCGATCACCAGATGCTGACCCCGGATCTGACGAAGGCCGCAGCAGGTACGTGTCCGCGATGTGAAAGCGCAGCGTTTCCAGCAGGGATTTCAGCGCCATGCCAGCCAGATCGTCGTCTCTTGCAGCGAGCGTCGCCGCCTTGACGCTGGCGTGATACAGAAAAGGATCACGATGACCTACCCGTGCAGCGACTTTTCCGGCTTCCAGCGACGTTGTGGGCACTCGAAACTCGGCAAAGTGTGCCTGATCTCCTTGCGCCAGCGCCGCATATCGGCATCCCGCGGGGATGATCCAGATGTCGCCGATTGACGGAAGCGCGTCTGAAGACGGTCCCGTGGAAAAAACAGACTCCATTCGGTTCAGATGCCCGGCCAGATGAACCACCAGGGTGTGGTGCGACTCTTCGAAACACCAATCGGTTGGTGTCCGTACATCTTCCGACGCGACCGTGAGCTCTAGGCCCTCCGTCTTCAGAAGCCTCCGTTCGACGACGACGCGGCCAGACTGCGCTCGAACACCGTCCCATACGAATGGGTGATCGGCCATGATGACACCTTCCAAAAATCAAAAAAAATAAAAGCCGTTTGACTTATTTGAAAGCCAAGATCGTGACGTGTCGGTAGAGTTTTGGCAAGGTGGCGAGGCATGCCTCAAAACGGCTGTGATCCGATCCTCGCAGTTCAAATGCATTGCGATGTTGGGAGTATGTGACGCACCCAATGATGGTCAGGGCATTACGCACCCGCTCGGCATAGATTTAGAACCTATGAATTCATGAAGCTTCCTTCGCGAGACATCTTCACCACATTGGACGCGGCCGCGAATCTTTCGAGCGGAAGCACTCATGGAAAAAATTGCCGAAGTCGATCTCAGGATCTAAGCACGCCTGGTTGGCCATGAGCCTCCTGTGCATCCTATTGCGCAGGCGCCTGGAGCTCTTCCGGCCGACGAAAGGTCGTTGCCATGGTCGATTCGCATTTCCAGACGCGGACATCCAGCGCGGCTCAATTGGGGCAAGACTGCGATCAGATCCTTGCGCGGAAGGTCCGAAGCGTGATTGTCCAGTCGGTGATTTTTCCGATCTCCGCGCGACTAGTGGGCGCCATGAGCAAGATTCACGAGGGCCGGTTTGCGGCAATCGGGGCGACCTGCATGGCCGCAACCATCTCCATCAATCTTTGTTATCGATGCGTGAGAAGACTCTTTGTATTGACCGCGCATGAAGAAGCGCGGCCTTTGGGGAATATTGTGGGTGGGGGTGGTGCTCGCTGTGGCCGCTTGGCTCGTGGGTGGCAACAGTCACAGGCCGTGGGTCAATCAGGTGCTGGCCTCACGCACCGACGCGATAGACGAGGCCGATCAGGCCCGTCAGTCTGCCGCACGCGATCCGAGCCTTCTTGTTGCGGTCACGTTGTCTGGCGGTGGCGCACGGGCGGCCGCGTTCGGCTATGGCGTGTTGCGCGAGTTGCAGGACACGAACTTCGAGTGGAATGGGCAACGCACGGATCTTCTCGATGCAGTGGACGTGATCGGAGGCGTATCCGGCGGCAGCATCACCGCCGCTTACTTTGCCGCTTTCGGAGCGGAGGGTCTGCGCGACTTCGAACGCGACTTTCTCTATCGCAACTTCCAAAATAGCCTGATCCTGCAGGCACTCAGGCCAACCAATCTCTATCGACTTACCTCGCCGTGGTTCGGCCGAAGTCATCTGCTGGCGCAGCGTCTTGACGAACTACTGCAAGGGCGAACCTTCGGCGACGTGATGCGACGTCACCGTCACCCACAGCTGCTGATCAGCGCCACCGATATGGCGCAGGGGGCAGGCTTTGAGTTCACGGCAGAGCAGTTCGAGCTTCTTTGCTCTGACTTGAGGAGTGTCCCGTTGTCGTTCGCGGTCGCGGCTTCCTCCTCGGTGCCCGTTCTGCTCAGTCCCATGACGCTGCGCAATCATTCGCAGGAGTGTCGTAAAAACGGAATTGCCCAGCGCATCCCGTTCGCGCAAGGCACCGGCTATCGCGCGCGGCTCTACGAATTGCAGCAGCGCAGCTACCTTGACGGTGCTGCGCGGCCCTATGTGCACTTAGTGGACGGCAGCGTCGCGGACAACCTCGGCGTTCGGCCGCTGCTCGATCGTGCGCTGGCGGGGCGCGGCGTCGGCGAAGGCTTTCGCGAAGTGCGCCTCGAGCCCGGCCGCGTGCGACGGTTGGTGCTCATCACGGTCAACGCCGAGCGCGATCCGAATGAGCGGGTCGATGAACGCGATGAACTGCCCAGCAGTCTGGAAGTGTTCGATGCGCTGCGCTTCGGTGCAGGCTCGCGTGCGACGCACGAAACACAGGAATTTCTCGCAGATATTGCGCGGCAATGGGGCGAAACATTGCAGGGGCAGGCCGGCGGGCAGGAGATTTTCACGTCCGACGCACGCATTCATGTCGTGCAGGTGAACCTGCGCGACGCACCGGCTGACGCGCAAGGGCGCGCCGCGTTGATGCGGATTCCCACAGCGTTCAGCGTCCAGCCCGGCGAAGTGGCTCATCTCATCGAAGCTGGCCGCTCGGTGCTGCGCCGCTCTGCTGCTTTCCAAGCGCTGCGCAGTGATCTACACGCAACGCCACCACCCGTCGTCCGCTGAAGCTCGCGGACCCGTTCTGCACAAGAGAGGATAAATCTATGCGCCAGCGATCTTCCCAGCCCCTTGCTACTGTCGTGACGGTGGCCGTCGCCTATCTCTTCGTGGCGTGGCTGTCGTGCAGCCTGGCTGACGTCGGAACGCAAACCGTCCCGGTCTGGCTGAGTGCTGGTGTGGTGTTCGGGGCGCTGATCTGCGCGGGTCCGGGGCATCGCTTTGCAGTGGTTGTCGCAGCGGCGGTCGCGAGTCTCGTGTGGGGGCTGGTTGGACACAAGCTGAGCGTGGCCGCGGCTGTGCCGTTTGCTGCCATCGAGGTGGCGAGCGTCGCCGTCGGGGCGTGGGTGGCACTGCGCGGTCGTCATGGAGCAGATCTGGGTGTGGGCGCGGTCGGGGCCTTGATTGCCGGCACATTGATCACTGCCACGCTCGGAGCCACGCTCGCTGGAGAGTTCTGGCGCTGGCAGCGACCGGGGGCAGCCTACGGCACGGAATGGCGTGCATGGGCCTTCTCAACAGCGGGAGGCATCTTGCTTGTGGCTCCTCTTATCGAGGCATTTCGGGGCTTTCGGATCAAGCGCTCGGGAGGAATGCCGATGACACAGTTCGGTGCTGGTGCTGCCGCGTTCAGCGCTTTTCTCGTCACCGCCTGGGTCGTGTTTGGTACCGGCGGCGAGCAGCGGTTTGGTACCGTCGCTGCCACGCTTGGCTACCTGCCGATGCCGTTCCTGCTGCTGTCCGCGATGGTGTGGGGTGCGCGCGGCGGGTCGCTCGCGATGTTGACCGGTGCGCTGCTGGTCATCGGTCTGACCACGGCCGGCGGTGGCCCATTCGTCGTGGCCGATTCCTTTGCCGGTGAGGCCGTGATCGAAGTGCAAGCGTACGTAGCCGTCTGGGCGATGATGGCGCTGCTGGTGCGGGGGCTGTCCGAGTCACGCCGCCAAGCACTGCAGAAGGCCAGGGATTGGCAACTGCGCTATGAGCGCACGCTGCAGGCCACCGGCGTTGCCAATGTGGAGTTCGATGCTGTGACAGGCGCCGCTGTCTGGGCAGAGCATGCACCTGCGGTGTTGGGTACCGCCACATCGGCGTTCGAGAACGTGGACGATTGGCTTGCATGCACCGACGAGGCGGATCGTCCGTTAGCCGAGGCCGCATGGCGCGCTGTGTCCGAAGGACGAAAGCCGGCGGCCAGCGAGACCTACTCGGTTCGCCTCGGTGGGCGAACGCGCGCAGTCCAGGTGAGGTGGGCTGGGATCTGTGGTCCTGATGGTGCCGTCGAACGCGTGGCCGGTTTGCTGCGTCCGATCGACGATCAGCAGGCGCAGGACGGTGGAGCGGGCGGGAGCCGTCATGGCTGAGCCAGGTGTTCTTCTGATCCACGGGCTAGGCGGGACGCAGTATGACCTCGGCTCGATGCACAAGCGTCTGAAAAATGCAGGCTTCGTCACGCATTCTCTGACCCTTCCGGGCCACGGCAGCACACCAGAAGATCTGGTCCGCGTTCATGCGGAAGACTGGCTGGACGCGGTGCGCTTGAAATATCAGGAGGTAGTCGCGCAGCACGAGGTTCTGCACGTCATGGGGATGTGCATGGGGGCGTTGCTCGCGGTGGAGACCGTCAAACGCGAACGTCACGCGAAAGGTCGGCTCATTGCGCTGGCGCCGCCTGTCTACATCGATGGCTGGGCCACACCCTGGTACCGCGAAGCCCGCAGCCTGCTGTACCACGTGCCCGGTGTGCCTGCAAGAATGAAGGTCGCAGAGGAAGACCCTTACGGTATCAAGAACGAGCAACTGCGCGCCATCGTCAAAGCCAAGTTTGAGCGTGGCGAGAACTTCCACTACGGGTGGGTTCCCCTGGCGTGTGTTCGCGAAGTGGACAGGCTGCGCGCGATGGTGATGAGGAACCTGTCAAAGATCGAATGTCCCACGCTGGTGGTGCATGCGCGGGAAGATGAACTGACCAGCCTGCGTTCCGCCAATTTTTTGGTCGAACGCATCGGCGGGGGTGGACGGGCGGGCCGGGCGCGCATGGTGGTGCTGGAAGACAGCTATCACATGGTCTGCGTCGACAACGATCGGGAGATCGTCGCGAGGAACGTGCTGGAGTTCTTCGGCGCCACCGCTGAGGGCTCTTTGGGCATGGCTTCGGCCGACGCTGGCATGTCGCTGGCTCAGATGCGAATACTGCTTGACGGCGTACAGACAGACTTGGGAGCAGGGGACTTCGCCAGTGTTTTTACGCGCGGCATTCCAGATTTCGCATGGTTTCAGCCGGGGACCAACCGCACCAGCGGGCTATTTCGTGGCGCCAAGGGTCTGGCACGCCTTCAGGGCTGGATTGCGGGCTTGCGCTTCGAGGCATTCGGCGTGCCGAGCTTCAATGCGGGCATGGGCGTCGTGCCCGCGAGCCTGCGGCTGGACACCCGGGCGGCTTCGCCCGGTGTGCTGGCGCTGACGATGCGCGCTGGCCGACTCTTGGAGGTGCGCTGGTTCCCGGACGATGTCGAGGTAGAGAACGGTCACTTCGGCGGCGAGCCGGTTCCCGATGGCCCTAGCCCGGCAGAGAAAGCCTTCGAGGCCGCTGCCGCTGCATCAAAGAGGCTGCGCAAGGCGCCGGACGACGCGACGTTGCTTGCGCTGTACTCGCTGTACAAGCAGGGTAGCGTCGGTAATGTTTCCGGCACACGGCCAGGCATGATGGACGTGATCGGGCGTGCGAAGTTCGATGCTTGGGCAGCGCGCAAGGGGACTACACGCGAACAATCAATGGCCGCGTATGTCGAAATCGTTGAATCCTTATTGGCGAAGGACGCTTGATGCCTCGTCGGTCAACCAGAGATCGAGAGGGCAGCCATGAGGCGCTTCGACCGAAGCGTCGGGGTGTGCGAAAAGACCTCGCGCAGTTCCAGCCGATTGGTACAAATTGTCCTGGCGATGACCTTGGCCTGGTAAGCAGATCGATCCATCGCCGCAACTGTCTGCGGGGACTGGCTTGGCACGGCTATGGAGGGAATTCAGCGCGCGTTGAGCTTCCTGATTCATCATGGGAGACAGGCGCACGAGGGGGCGAATCCGGCACTGCCGGGGTTGAAGAAATGCCGGCTGCGAGGGCAAAGGGGGCCGATCGGCATCGTGTGGCTGTCAATTCGGGGGGTGCTGCGCGCATAGGGAAAGAAGCCGCGGCGCGTGATTGCACAAGGGGGTGTCACCGATGCACTTAACGAAGATGCTGCTACGCATATGCGTGCTAGGCGGAACAACAGTTTTCTCGCTCGTCGGTTGCAACGCGCATTCAGGTCGGCTGCCGCGCGTGATGGCGCAGCAGCCTGTGCCGGTTCAGTCGATTCCGGACGTGAAGGAGATCGAGCGGTCGCAGGCCTCTTTGGAACGGCAGGAGGTCTACTTGCTCGATCTATCGACCTTTAGAAGGAAGCTCGCAGCGTCGCCGCGCGGCGAGCGGGGATCAGAACCCTGATATCGCGAACGAAAGCCGATTGCGCGGTGATTGCTGGACCGTAAGCGGTCGGCTCATGCGCCTGCGATCGAGCGGGCCGGAATTCAGAATCTATTGGCCGGCATGTCGTTCCGCTCGGATATGGGACTGCTCGCCAAGTGCGAAGCCCCGATGGCTATACCTATCGAAAACCCCAGTGCCATTCCAATCCTGAACGATCAAACTTACAAACCAGCTGGTCGGTTTGTTCCATCTTGAGGCGACCTCCGGCAAATTTCAGGAGACAACCCATGACGAATACGACTGATGAGATGCTGCGCGAGTTGCTGGTGAAGGATCGACTTCACGAACTGGAGATGGCCTACTGCCGCGGCGTCGATCGACGCGACGCAGCTCTGTTGCATTCCATCTTTTTCGAGGATGCGATCGAGGAACACGGCGACATGTACAGGGGCAGCGCGACGCAGTTCGCCGAGTGGGTGTTCCGGGACCTTTTGCCCAGGTACGAGCTCACAGCGCACTATGTGCTCAACGAGTGGTATCGCGTTGACGGCGACAAGGCTGAGGGCGAGACGCACCGCCTTTCCTACCATCGCGAACGTGCCGCGGACGGATCCGCCACGGAAGCCACGGCGGCTTGCCGCACGTTCAACCGCTACGAATGTCGCGACGGTGTATGGAAGATCTCATACCGCAGCGTGGCGCGGGATTGGGTCACGAAGCGCCCCGTCGATGACTCGCTCTACCAGGGCCATTTCCGCATGGCGCTCAGCCAGCCCAACGACCAGGACGATTCATACCGCCTGCTCTCTCTGTTCCCCCGCGGTGAACAGCTTTGAAGGGGGATGTGATGAAGATTGGAATTGTCGGGACGGGCAACATGGGCCGCATTCTGGGATGCGCTTGGGCGGTTCACGGGCATGAGGTGTTCTTCGGCGCGCGCAACGCGCAGACGGCGGTCGATGCCGCCGAGTTGGCCCGCGCCAATGGGGGCGTTGGCGCGCAGGCTGGCAGCAATCGCGAAGCGGCCCTCTTCGGCCAGGTGATTTTCTACAGCGTTCGGGATGTGAGCCCCGCCCAGGTGATTGGTGACGTCTCTGCATTGGACGGCAAGGTGGTCATTGACCCGAACAATTGGCCAGTTCCCGAAGGCAAGTTCGACTTTGCGCCGGTTGCGCAGTCTCTTGCCGAAAAACTCCAGACTTGGCTTCCCGAGACCAAGGTCGTCAAGTGCTTCAACACCATGGCGCAGGAACTTTTCGAGATGCCGGTGGAGGAGTTGCGCGCGCAGGAGGTCTCGGCATTCATCGCTTCCGATCACGCCGAGGCGCGTGACACCGTGGCGGCTCTCGCCCGCGATCTGGGTCTGGCGCCCGTGGACATGGGGCCGCTGCGCAACGCGCGCATCGTCGAGCCGTTGGGGGATGTGATCCGCTATCTCATTCTGGGCGCGGGTCTCGGCCCGTATGCGTCGCTCAAAGTCGACGTATTGCAGCCAGCCGAGACCGGCCGATTCGGTGGCCGAGTCGCCACCGCTTGGTGGGCCCGCAATTCCGCGACGGGCGGTTGATTGGCGCCCCTCGTGCTCAAGACGCACCGTTCCCGGTACTGCCGAAGAGCATTTTCACAAAAACGAACGGAGACTCCCCATGAATCGTTGCATCCAGTCGCTGCGCGCCCTCTTGGCGGCGGCGCTGACCATCACCTCTGCAGGCGCTGGCGCCCAGGTCTATCCAGATAAGCCGATTCGCATCGTCGTTCCCTTCAGTGCCGGGGGAGGGCTTGATGCTGCTGCTCGCGTGTTGGGCCAGGGGCTTACCAAGCGGCTTGGTCAGCCGGTCATCGTCGACAACAAACCTGGCGGCAACGGTCTCATCGCAACACAGTACGTCACGGGTGCAAAACCGGACGGCTATACGCTCTACTTGTGCGTCACCACACCGTGGTCGATGCTCCCTGCGCTCTACAAGCGCCCCTTGGGCTACGACGCCAACAAGGACTACACGGCGATCTCCCTGCTGGCTGAGTTCCAGACCGTGATCTTCGTCAATCCCAAGACCGGCATTCAATCGATGAAGGGGTACATCGCGCATGCCAAGGCCAATCCCGGAAAGCTCTCTTATGCCTCGTCGGGCTCCGCGCAACCCTATACGCTGGCAACCGAATTGCTCAAGTCGAAAGTAGGGATTGACGTTTTGCACGTGCCGTTCGCGGGGGCGGCACCAGCGACGCAGTCGGTGGTCGCGGGAGATGTGGATTCGGCCATGTTTGACGTAGGGGGCGCAGGGCCATTTATTAAGGCTGGCCGCCTGACGCCGTTGGCCGTACTGGGCAAGACCCGCGTGCCCTCACTGCCCGAGGTTCCTACGCTTTCCGAGGCGGGCATCACCGGCGTCGACATTCCGATGATCTGGATGGGGGTGGTAGGCCCGGGGAATCTGCCGCCCGCCATCGTGCGCAAGCTCAACGAAGAGATCAACACGGTGCTGCGCAGTGACGAAATGACCGCACTGCTCGCCTCTCAATCGCTCACGCCGCTGGTCGCGTCGCCGGCGCAGATGGATGCGCAGATCAAGTCCGACATCAAATCCTGGGGTGCCGTCATCAGGCAACTTGGCGTCCAACTCGACTGAACGAAGGAAAACCAAGATGGAAAACGCAACACCGCATCGCGATGTGGTCGTAATAGGCGCTGGAATGGCCGGCCACTGTGCGGCTCTCGAAGCTGCGCGCCTTGGTGCTTCAGTCCTGTTGCTGGAAAAGATGCCTGCTTACGGTGGCAGCACCGTCATGTGCGGTGGTGCCTTCGCGTTCGCCGGAACGCGCGTGCAAAAAGAGCAAGGCATCGCCGATACACCGGAACTGCTCGAGCAGGATCTGCTCACCTGTGGGCACCACGCCAACGATCCCAAAGTAGTGCGCGCCTACGCCGAGCATCAATACGACGCCTACCGCTGGCTCGAATCCCTGGGCCTCGATTTCGACAACGTCACGCTCAACGGCGGCCAGTCGATGCCGCGCCTGCACAGCCTGGACCCCAAGCACATGCTGCGCGTGTTGCATCAAGCACTGCGGGATGCAGGGGGGGCGTTTCGCGCGAACGCAGGCGTGCGTCGGCTGATCTCCCGCGGCGAGGACGCCGAACGCGAGGTCGTCGGCGTGGAACTGGAAAGCGGCGAGCGGGTGATGGCGCGTGGCGGCGTGGTAATCGCGACCGGGGGGTTCTCGCGCTCAAGAGAGCTTGTTGCCCGCTTCGCACCGCATCTTGCCGACGCCAAACCCATGGGGGGTGAAGGCAACACAGGGGACGGTCTGCGCATGGCCTGGGCGTTGGGCGCCGACCTGGTTGACATGGGATTCACCAAAGGCACCTACGGTGCACCGGCCCACACGCCGCTCCCGGGCAAGGAAAAGATCGCGCCGCATCTGGTGCACACCATGTACAAGGGCGGCATCGTCGTGAACATGCTCGGCAGTCGCTTCGTCAACGAATCGCTCTCGTACAAGCTGATCGGCGAGGAATGCCTGAAGCAACCTGGGCGCATTGGCGTGCAGGTCTTTGATCATCGCATCATGGCCCAATCCGCGCCTTTCCCAACGGTCGACGACTACAACTCGGCGCTCGAAGCCGGGCTGATCCAGCGCGCCGACTCGCTGGACGATCTCGCAGTACTGCTCGGCCTGCCCTCCGACGCACTGGAGGCCACGGTGGCGCGCTACAACGCAGCCGCCGATGGCCGGGGAGGCGATGAAATGGGGCGCGATTGCCTCACGGCAGGCTACGGCGCGGTGCCCACACTCTCGGTCGCACCGTTCTACGGCATCGCCTGCACCACCGGACTCAACTCCACCTACTGCGGCCTGCGCACCGATGCGGGCTCCCGCGTACTCGACGTCTTCGGTCAATCGATCGCAGGCCTCTATGCCACGGGTGAAGTCATGGGCGGGCTGCATGGCGCGTCCTACCTGAGCGGCTCGTCACTCGCCAAGGGCTGCATCTTCGGCCGCCTCGCCGCGCAGGATGCCTGCCGCCGCGTGGGCCTCGCGCAGGCCGCCGCCTGAGCCGCATCCCATTCCCATAGGAAACAACTGATGTCCGAAGTCTTGGAAACGTCCCCATCGCGGTACGACACGATCACCCACGTGGACGAACTCATCCGTGCCATCGATGCACAGAACTGCACGCCTGGCTGGGTTGCACGCCCACAGCCGTTGATGTGGCCCGCCCCCCGCTCGAAGTTCGTGCCTGTGCATTGGCGCTACGCCGAGATCCGGCCGGCCCTGCTGGCGGCCGGCCGTGTCATCGGCACCGACCTCGCAGAGCGGCGCAACTTCGTGCTGCGCAATCCGATCGAGGGCAACGATTTCGCCACGACGCGCACGCTCGTGGGGGCCTACCAATCGATCCTTCCGGGCGAGAGGGCACGTTCGCATCGCCATTCGTCGCATGCGCTGCGCGTGATCATCGAGTCACAAGGTTCCTACTCGGTCGTGAACGGCAAGCGGCATCCGATGGAAACGGGTGACATCGTCCTGACGCCGGGCAACCACTGGCATGGCCACGGCCACGACGGTGACGCGCAGGCCTTCTGGTTCGATTGCCTCGACCTTCCACTTGTGCACCTGCTGGAACCGATGAAGGCGGAGGACCACCCCGAACAATGGGAGCAGAACGCCGAACAGGTGGACCACTCGCCGATGCGCATCGAATGGGCTGACACCGAGCGTCGGCTCGCAGCAACCGATGCGGGGGAGGGCGGTGATGCATTCTTCGGCAAGACCGTGGACGTCACCTCCGCCTTGATGCCCACCATCACGATCAAGGTTCACCATTGGGCTGCAGGCTGGCAGGGAAAAGCCTATCGACGCCACGCCAATGCGATCTACGTCGTACTCAGAGGCTGCGGCGTGAGCGCCGTTGGTGACGAACGTTTCTCCTGGTCTTTTGGCGACGTCTTCGTGGCGCCGCTGGGCGTGCGCGTGGCGCATGCGGCGCACGACGACGCCGTGCTGGTCGCCCTCACCGACGAAGGTCTGATGGCGTTCTGCGGCTACGACGCACTGGAGGCCTGCGAATGACACGGCCTGTTCTCATCGTCGGTGGCGGTTTGGGCGGCGTGGCCGCCGCATTGGGTCTGGGCCAGCAGGACATCAGCGTGCGGCTTCTGGAGCAATCCGCCGAGATCGCCCCCATCGGGTACGGCGTTCAGATCGGCCCCAATGTGTTGCCTGTGCTCAAGCGCCTGGGCCTGGGCGACGAAGTGCGTCGCGCCTCCTATCTGCCCGACGACCTGCTCCTGCTGGACGCTCACACGGGCGAGCAACTGGTGCGCGTGCCGCTCAAGGGAGAGGCGTTCGAGCGCCGCTACCCCGCCCCCTACATCGCCATCCACCGCGTGGACCTGCACGAAATTCTGCTGAAGGCGGTGCGCCAACTTCCCTGCGTGGACCTGAACCAGGCCACCACCGTGAGGGGCTACTCGCAGACCTCCGACGCCGTACAGGTGCAGACCGAGGCGGGCGAAAGCATCGAGGGCTGCGCATTGATCGGGGCCGATGGCCTGCGGTCGCGTCTGCGCGCACAGATGCACCCCGACGACGCGCCGCGCGACACCGGCTACGTCGCGCATCGCACCATTGTTCCCATGCGCGAGGCGCCAATCAGCCTGCACAAGCGCACGGGCGTCACCATGTGGACCGGCGATGGTTTTCACGTCATCTACTACCCGCTGCGCGAACGCACCGAGATGAACATCGTTGCCGTGTTTCGAGTGCCTTCGGGCCTGGAGCCCACCGACAACGACGGATACAGGAACTACATCGACGACACGGCCGCGCGCACCCAGCCGGAAGTCCGTGACGTGATCTCCATGGTCAATCTCGAACGCCGCTGGTCCATCGCCGACCGCAACCCGCTGCGGCAGTGGGCCGATGGCCGCGTGACCTTGCTGGGCGACTCGGCCCATGCCACGCTGCAGTCACTCGCACAGGGTGCGGGAATGGCCCTGGAAGACGCCTCGTCCCTGACAGCGCTCATGATGAAGAACCCCACGGACCCGGCGCACGCCTTCGCGGCGTTCGAGCGGCAGCGCTTCGTGCGAACGGCGCGCGTGCAACTCGAATCGCGCGCACTCTGGCATACCTACCACTGCGGTGGCGCTGATGCCCAAGTCCGGACGCAGCAGTTGCAGGAGCGCACCACGGAAGACCTGTATCGCTGCTTCGACTGGCTGTGGAACGTGCCCCCGACACACGGCGGCGCACCGGCTTGATGCCCGGCAGTTGCAACAGAGAACTCTTGAAAGAAGCTGCATGAAATTCTGTCGATTCGACGACGACCGCCTCGGCCTGATCGAGGGCAATGAGGTGTTCGACATCACACCCGCGCTGGACGCGTTGCCTGTATTGCGGTGGCCGATGCCGCTGGGTGATCCGCTGATCGCGCACCTGCCCACGTTAATGGAAGCCGCGCGCCTGGTTCCGCGCAGCGTCCGGCCGTACAAGCTGTCGCAGGTACGGCTTCACAGCCCGATCACCAACCCGAGCAAGGTGATGGCAGCCCCCGCCAACTATCGCCTTCATGTAGAGCAGGACACCAAGGATGCGGGCGTGGACCAGGGCGTGCACCGCAAGGCCCTCGAAGGCGTGGCGCGTCCTGCTGAGACATACGGGCTGTTCCTCAAGGCCACGTCGGCCATTTCCGGCCCTGCAGAGGGCGTGAAGATTGTTCTTCCCGACCGGCGTACCGACCACGAACTCGAACTGGGCGTGGTGATCGGCAAGGCGGGCCATGCCATCTCGCGAGCCGATGCCATGTCGCATGTCGCGGGCTACTGCATCGGCCTGGACATGACAGTGCGCGGGACAGAAGACCGCAGCTTCCGGAAGTCACCCGACACCTACACCGTGCTGGGCCCTTGTTTTGTCACTGCCGACGAGATCGCCGATCCCCACGCACTGACGATATCTCTCTGGGTGAACGGAGAACGGCGCCAGCACAGCTCGACAGGCGCGATGACCATCGACATCCCGGACCTGATCGTGATCGCTTCGCGCCTGTACACGCTGCACCCAGGCGACGTGATCCTGACCGGAACGCCCGAAGGCGTGGGGCCGGTGGTGCCCGGCGACGAGATTCGCGCGGCCTGCGAAGGCATCGGGGAGATGACACTACAGGTTTCCAGCCACCCCTAGAGATGCCCATGCCCAGGTCTCCCACTGCCGCACGCCCCCGCCGTACCCAGGCCGAACGCACCCAGTCGACGCAGCGCAAGCTGATCGACGGTGCTATCGACCTGCTGAAGAAAAAGCGATATGCAAGTTTTCGCATCGCCGAAGTGGCCGAGCATGCGGGCGTGTCCAAAGGCGCACAAACACATCATTTTCCATCGAAGGACATGCTGGTACTGCAGGCGCTGGAAGAGGTCTATCGACGAACGCAGCAGCACGCGCTGGAACGCATCGCGGCCGGTCGCGATGCACCTGAGCAATTGCTGGAACAGTTGGTTGCCGACAGCCGGGAGTTCTTTTTGGGCGACGATTTCCTGCTTTCTCTCGACCTGATGATGGTAGACCCCGGTTCCACGCTCGGCAGCGACGTGAAACGACTGGCACAGCAATATCGCCTGCCGGTGGAACAGGCCTGGCTGGACGCATTGGTGGACGCCGGTCATCCCGCTCGCCAGGCCAAGGACGTGGTTCGCCTCACCTTCGCGATTGCACGCGGCTTCGGTGTCAGGCAGCTCATCGCGGGTTCCGACGAGGAGTTTCAGCACCTCATGGATTCATGGATGCGCATGGCCCAGGCAATGCTCCTGCTCTCGGCAGATGCGGCAACAGGCGTGCGCGCCTGCGACGCTGTTCCCCGCCGTCCCTCCAAAGCTGCGCCCTCGCGGCCTGCTGGCAAGAGACGCCCCACTTGAGCGGCGGCACGTCCGCGCACGCAAGAAAGACCACATGACAGCTTCTTCCCGCGCATTCCCCAGCCGCCGCGCAGCCCTGCTGCAGATCCTCGCCACTGGATTCGGGGCATCTGCCCATCTACCGATGCACGCGCAGCCGCTTTCCGCACGTCCTATCAAGGTGGTGGTGGGCAGTCCGCCAGGAGCGCTGGGCGACGTGATCGCCAGACTCATGGCTCTGAAACTGGGGGAGGCGCTGGGTCAGCCGGGTATCGTGGATAACCGCGCGGGGGCCAGTGGGGCCATTGCAGCCCAATATGTCGCCAGGGCGCCGGGCGACGGCCACACTCTGCTTGTGGCGCCCGATGCAGTGATGGTCGTGAACCCTTTCACCTTCTCCAAATTGCCCTACGACCCGATCAAGGACTTCCGTTCCATCGCGTTGTTGGGCAAGGCCACGCTGGTGCTATTGGTCAGCCCCGCGCTTAAAGTTAAGACTTTTGCCGATTTCATCCGGCTCGCGAAAGCCAAGCCAAAAACCATCAACTTCGGCAGCGGCGGCCCGGGCCACCCTTCTCACATGGCAATGGAGCTGGTCGCAAAGCGTTTGGGGCTACAGATGACGCATGTACCCTACAAGGGCACGTCACTTGCGTTGCAGGGCCTGATGGGCGGCGACGTCGATGCGGTGATCGTCAGCATGGCCGAGGCGATGCCGCAGGTGAAAGCTGGCCATGTGATCCCGCTGGCAACCAGTGGACCAGCCGCGAAAGAAGTGTTTCCCCAACTGCCGGAGTTCAAGGAATCGCACACCGATCTGGACATCACGGTATGGTTTGGCATGTTCAGTGCCGCGTCTACACCCACCGACGTCGTGCGAAGGCTGAACGCGGAAATCAACAAGGCGCTGGCACGGCCGGACGTGGCCGCGCAACTTGCCGGCTACGGCTTGACGGCGACCCCCGGCGCTCCGTCGGTGCTGAATGACCTGATGGTCGCCGACCGTGCGCGCTTTGGTCCGCTGGTGAAAGCGCTGGGCATCACAGCGAATTGAACAGCCTGCGAATAGGGGACAGGATGGCGCATATGAAGGTCTGGCAGCCAGATCATCGGCACAGTGGCTCAAGCACGCCCGGCTTGGACACTGAGCCATGCGCATGCAGGCGAGTTCGTCGGCATCTTCGGCCTTCCCGATGACCGGCCTGGCGCTGGTCCGGCATCACCTGATGGGTGAGTGGCCGTGCTGCTGACCGTCGGACTCAACCGGTTCCTGTCGCGCACTGCGCCTGCCTCGTGCTGCACTCGGTGAGCGAGTCGTCCGAGTCAACGGATACGCAAGGCTGCCCGGAGTGATGTTCGCTTCCTGGCGGCGATCGCTGCTCCCGCGCTGCCTGGCGGGCGCATACCTCCTGGCGGAGTCAAGGGAGTGGTCGCCGGCCACGGCGGCATCGCCCTGACGGCGACCACGTTTGCCACCCGAAGGCCGAGTCGCGTGCTGTTCGGAGGCGTCTTGATGCTCGGTCTTCACTTGCGGACCAGCGGGGTCGACGTGTCGTCGCAGTTCTTCAGCACGCCCAGTACCTCGGACCGATCGTGGCGCTGGTGCAATCGGTGACCATCGAAATCTTGAAATGAACACGGTTGTGATTCACCCTTTCTGATTCTGGGTTGAAAATTGTCAACGGCAGTCAACATTCTTTCCGTGAGGATCTGCGAATGACCTACGACCAGATTAGCTTCCGTTTCGCAGTCCCGGCCAGAAGGGGGGCGCGAGTCCAGCTTCAAGGACGGCGTGGGGCCGTCGTAGGAGTGCGCGGATGGATGGTGAAAGTGCGATTTGATGATTCGAGCTTCTCCTTCCCCTACGATCCCAAGGAACTTGAATGGCTCGAGACCTTGACTCCGGGGCCCGGCAAGGTGAGCCTCGAAAGATAGAGAGCGCACAAGCCGAAGGCGGCATTCCATCTTTGCCGGTCGCACTCTGTTCGTGCGATGTCGGCGAACTGAGTCCCTGGCCATTGGTGCAACGTTTTCGGTGGCCGAGTGCCGATCTGCACACTGTGATGCTTGATCCGCGGAAATGGCGAAAGCGAACAGCGCGATGACGTCGATCATGAGGGGCGCTGCCGCGTCGCGGGGGGTGGGCAGGTCGGTTGCACGCGCACCCGGTGTCCGGCGACTTCAGGTCTGGGAGCGTCTGCATGAGCGTGCGACGTTGCGGATGCAACCTCAGCGACTCGCCGTTGAGACGACTACCAAGCTGTCGACCAGGAGCGTTGAGGTTTTTCGGGTAACCGTGCTGCGAGAATGGAAGAACGGTTGAAGCGGGCCTCTCGCTGGGCAGCTGATTTCGAGGAGGGATGTTGACTATGCGAGCGTTCGGCATCTTCTTGCGTTCCACACGGAATCGAATCACGCAGGAACGCGCTACGCTGTTGGGCAGCATGCCCATCAATAATGCGCACCTCACGTGAAATCGGAATTTTGTGAACTATTTCGCAATGTCATTCCGTATTGGGTGTTGGCGCCAAAGCACTGCGGGGCACGCGAACACAGTTTTCTGCACGTCATCCAGGAGCCGTTGATCTACAAACTCATTACGATGAACTGCAAGGCAATATCTTCCAAGGTTGGAGTTGGACTGCTTTGGGGTTTCATTTTCACCGCCGCGTCTGTGGCGTCCGCCCAGACGCCAAAGTACGCAACCGAAGAGCAGATTTTTGTAGCCGCGATCGTCTCTCCGGACTCGATTCGACAGATTCTTCTAAGGCTAGTTGGTATCTGCGCACCCTACAGCCCCCTACTGCGAACAACGGGAGAGCAGGAATTTCGTGCGTGGGAGGTCCGCCATCAACGCTATCTCGACGAAAGTCGCTCTGTCTTGCTTGAGTTGGAGGCTCGATATGCAAGCCCGTCTGTTGACCCCCGCACTAGGCAGGCATTGAAGGATATGCTTGAGGTTTCGGCGCCAAAAATCATTGATGCCCAATATCAATCGGCTATCGCTCCGATCATGGCGGCGGCATCGCCAGTCGAAAAGATGGCGGTATGCCGCTCATACGTGCAGTCCATCGCCAGTCGCGAGTGGGATCTGGGTGCGAATGATCCTGTGCTTGCAGAGTTCTTTGATACACGGATCAAGAAGCACAACAAGTAAGACATGCTTCCCGGCACCCAGAGTGCCGGCGCTAATGCGTGCCAGCAGCTCCGGAAGCAATGGTGCATCGCCAATGGTGTTATCCGTGATCGCGATGGCACGAATGCACTTGAAGGTCAGGCAGGGATGACGCCCCGCGCTGCGACGCTCAGAACCAGTCTGAGCTCATCCGCAACGTCGTGTCATCGGCGGACGCCAACAGCGCGAGCATGGGGCCGACCTTGGGCAACTCCCAGCGGAAGAAGAAGCGCGCGGCCTGGCGCTTGCCGGCGTAGAAGCCGGCGTCGTCAGCGACCGCGTTCGAGGAACCCGCCTCGGCGACCTGCGCTTGCTCCAGCCAAATCCAGGCCATGACGATGTGGCCGAGCGCCTCGAGAAAGACACTGGCGTTGGCCAACGTGAGGTCGAGGTCTCCCAGCGAATGAAGCCGGTGAATGACGGCCTCGATGCCGTCGAGGTGCTGCAGGAGCTGCGCACCCCATCCGGCCATTTCCGGGGCCTGCGAGTCCGTGGCCGCACCGGTGCGTAAAACACTGGCTTCGATGCGGGTTCTCAAAAGGGCGAGGCCGTGGCCCCCATTGGGCCCGACCTTGCGGCCCAACAGGTCGAGCGCCTGGATGCCGTGCGTACCTTCGTGGATCGAATTGAGTCGGTTGTCGCGGTAGTACTGCTCGACGTTGTAGTCGCGCGTGTAGCCGTAGCCGCCATGCACCTGGATCGCGAGGTCGTTGGCCGCCAGGCACCACTGCGAGGGCCATGATTTTGCGATGGGAGTGAGAAGCTCCAGAAGCATATTGGCGTCCTCACGCTGCGTGCTGGTTGGCGCTGTCTTCACGTCGTCGAGTAGGCGGGCGCAATACAGCACCAGCGCCAAGCCGCCTTCCACATAGCTCTTCTGGGCCAGCAGCATGCGGCGCACGTCCGCATGGTCGATGATGGGCACCTGCGGCGCTGCGGCATTCTTGCCCTTGGGGGGGCGGCCCTGCGGACGGTTGCGTGCGTAGTCCAGCGCATGCAGGTAGCCCGCGTAACCGAGCATCACTGCACCCAGACCGACGCCCACGCGTGCCTCGTTCATCATGTGGAACATGCAGCGCAGTCCCTCGCCCGGCTGACCTATCAGCCAGCCGATGGCGCCTGCGGAGCCGCGCGGCGCATGGCGGCCTTCGCCGAAGTTCAGCAAGCAGTTGGTGGTGCCACGAAAGCCCATCTTGTGGTTGAGGCCCGCCAGTGTGACGTCGTTGCGTTCGGCCGGCCCCTCCGCATCTGCCAACAGCTTCTTGGGTACAAGGAACAAGGAGATGCCCCTGGTTCCGGGTGCCAGTTGCCCGTCGGCACCGGGAATCTTGGCCAGTACCAGGTGCACGATGTTCTCCGACAGCTCATGGTCGCCGCCGGAGATCCACATCTTGCTGCCGTGCAGCCGATAGCTGCCGTCGGGTTGCTGCAGCGCGCGTGTGCGGATGTCGGAGAGCGACGAGCCCGCCTGCGGCTCCGACAGGCACATGGTCCCGAAATACCGGCCTTCGAGCATGGGGCGGACCCAGCGGTCGATGTGTTCCGCGTCTGAATAGACGATCTGCAGGTTGGCGTTGCCGATGGTGAGCATGGCATAGCCCGTCGCGCTCACGCTGGCACCGTGGAACCACGCCATGCACGCTTGGCTCAGCAGCATGGGCAGCTGCATGCCGCCCAAGTCGGTATCGTGCGACGCGGCCATCAGGCCCGCATCGCAGAACGCGCGCAGGGCTGTGGCGAGTTCGGGGGGCGTGTGCACGCGCTCGCCGTCAAACGTGGGCTCCTGCGCATCGAGGATCTTGTTGATCGGATAGAAGACCTCCGTCGCGATCTGCTCGCTGAGGTCTAGCGCCGCGTCGAAGGTCTCGCGCGAATGATCTGAGTAATGTTTGCGTTGGATCAGCGCCCCGGCATCGAGCCACTCGTAGAGCACGAAGTCCAGGTTGCGGCGCGACAGGATGCGCGAGGGTAGGGTGAGCGTTTCCATGAGTGTTCAGGTGGTGGCGCGGCCGTTCAGCCTTGACAATACGGTGCAAAGGTGTCGGGAGGGACGGGACCGAGTCTCCGTTTCTGCTCCGCCTGCATCAGCTCGTTACCTCGAACAGGCCGGCCGCACCCATGCCCCCGCCCACGCACATGGTGACCACCACGTACTTGACGCCGCGCCTGCGGCCTTCGATCAACGCGTGACCCACGAGGCGTGAGCCCGTCATGCCGTAAGGATGGCCGATGGAGATGCCGCCGCCATCGACGTTGTAGCGATCGGGGTCGATGCCGAGGCGGTCGCGGCAGTAGAGCGCCTGTACGGCGAATGCTTCGTTGAGTTCCCACAGCCCGATGTCCTCGATGCGCAGGCCGTGCAGGCGCAAAAGCTTGGGAATCGCGAGCAGGGGGCCGATGCCCATCTCTTCGGGCGCACAGCCGGCCATTGCCATGCCGCGGTAGATGCCCAACGGCGAGAGGCCCCGCTTCTCGGCCAGCGTGCGTTCCATGAGAACGCATGCCGACGCGCCATCAGACAACTGGCTGGCGTTGCCCGCTGTCACCGTGCCGCCTTCCAGTACCGGACCTAGTTGGGTCAGTGATTCCCGCGTTGTGTCGGGGCGGTTGCCTTCGTCGCGCGCCAAGCTCACGTCGCGAAACGAGATCGTCTTCGTCTCTTTTTCCGTCACTGCCATGGTGGTGCGGATGGGGACGATCTCCGCATCGAACCGGCCGGCCTGCTGGGCCGCTGCGGTGCGGCGTTGCGACTCGAGGGCGTAGGTGTCTTGCGCCTCGCGCGAAACGCCATAGCGCTTCGCCACGAATTCCGCAGTCTGCAGCATGGGCATGTAGGCATGCTCAGCGTGTGCCACCACACGCGGATCGATCTCGGAACTGGCCCATTGAAAGTACGGTGCTTGCACGGCCGAGATGTTCTCGTGGCCACCGGCAAGCACCACGTCCATGCCGTCTACCATGACCTGTTTGGCAGCCGTCGCGATGGCCATGAGGCCCGAGGCGCACTGGCGGTCGAGCGTCTGCCCGGATACTTCCACGGGAAGTCCGGCGGCCAGAAGCGCATTGCGCGCGAGGTTCATGCCGGCCGTGCCGGCGCACAGCACGGTGCCCATCACCACATCTTCGATCTCACCGGGCTCGACGCGGGCGCGCTCGACGGCCGCCGCAATGGCGTGCGCCGCGAGCGACGGCGATTTGATGTGGTTGAGCGAGCCCTTGTACGCACGGCCGATCGGCGTGCGGGCCGTGGAGACGATGACGGCTTCTCTCATAGTGTTTTCTCCAGCTGAGCAGGAATGGTCCAGTAGCCCCAAGCGTTGCCGCTGCGGGCCGCGTAGTACTGCACGCGCTCAACGATGCGTGCCCGACCGATGCGACCGGCCATATACATCGGGCCGCCGCGATGGTCAGGGAAGCCGTAGCCCGCCGTCCAGACGATGTCGATGTCGCTGGCGCGGTAGGCGATGCCCTCTTCGAGGATGCGGGCGCCCTCGGCCACCATCGGGTAGAGCAGGCGCTCGACGATCTCCGCGTCGGTGATGTCCGTGCGGCGCGCGATGCCAAGTTGTGCGGCCAGGTTTTCGGCCAGGTGCGTCGTCTCCGGCTCTGCCACCGGCGTCCGGCCTTCGTAGCGGTAGTAGCCCGAGCCGGTCTTTTGGCCGTGCCGGCCCTGCTCGAACAGGCGACGCACGATCGGCCGGTACGCGAGGTCGAGCATCGGACCGTCCTCCTTCTCGCGTTCGATAAGTGTCTTGGCGGCAACGTCCAGACCCGCCATATCCAGCATGCGGCACGGGCCCATGGCCATGCCCAGTAGCGCTGGGTTCTCGGCGGCGGCGTCGATCTGCGCCGGCGCCGCGCCTTCGAGCAGCAGCAGCTCCGTCTCCCGCATGTAGACCTCGGCCATGCGGTTGCCGATGAAGCCGTAGCAGACGCCAGAGACAACGGCGACCTTGCCCAGCTGAGACGACAGTTTCATCACTGTGGCCAGTGCGTCGGGGGCCGTGCGCGTACCTCGGACCACCTCCAGCAGCCGCATCACGTGCGCGGGGCTGAAGAAGTGCATGCCCAGAACGTCCTGCGGCCGTCCACTCGCTGCAGCGATGACATCGACGTCGAGCGTCGAGGTGTTCGTGGCGATGATCGCGCCGGGCTTGCAGACTTTGCCCAGCCGCGCGACCACGTCCATCTTGAGCGCCATGTTCTCGAAAACGGCTTCGATCACAAGGTCGCAGTCGGCGATTTGGGCATCGTCCAGCGTGCCCTGGATCAACGCCATGCGCTGCGTCACTTGCTCTGCGCTCAACTTGCCGCGCGCCGCGCTGGCGTCATAGTTCTTGCGGATCAGCGACAGGCCGCGGTCGAGCCCTGGTGCCGACACCTCCAGCAGCACGGTCGGGAGGCCGGCGTTCGCCAGCGTCATGGCGATGCCGCCACCCATGGTGCCCGCGCCCACCACGCCGACCTTGCGGATCGGCCGTAGCGCAAGGTTTTTCGACAAGCCGGGAATCTTGTTGGCCTGGCGTTCCGCGAAAAACAGGTGTCGCAACGAGGCCGATTCGGGCGTCGCGATCAGCTCGGTGAACAGTTTGGCCTCCAGAGCTTCACCCTGCGCGAAAGGCTGCGTTGCCGCAGCCTGCACCGCACGCACGATAGCGCGCGCAGCGGGGTAGGGCGCTTTGCGCGTCGTGGCCTCGTGTAGGGCGTTCTCGAACAGGCCTTCGGGGATGCTCGCCGGGCTGACGCCGAGAGCGCTCAGTCGCCGGGGCTGCGCGCTGCGGTGCAGCAAGCGCTGTGTGTAGGCCAGGCCGGCGGCGAGCGCCCCACCTTCGGTGGCCTCTTCGACGATTTCGTCGACGATGCCAGCATCACGCGCGGCATGGGTGCCGAGCATGCGTCCGGTCTGGATCATTTCAAGCGCCCGTTGCGCTCCGACCAGCCGCGGCAAGCGTTGCGTGCCGAGCGAACCCGGCAAGATGCCCAGTTTGACTTCGAGCAGGCCCACGCGCGTCCCAGGTAGCGCCGCGCGGTAGTGGCAGGCCAATGCAAGCTCCAGGCCGCCGCCAAGCGCGGTGCCGTGCAACATCGCGACGACGATGCGGCGTGAGTGCTCGATGCGCGCCAGCGCGGCGTTGAGGTGTACCGGGCTGAAATGGCGATGTCGGCGCCGGCCACGAAGGAGCGGCCTTCGCAATGCAGCAGCAGGGCGTTGAGCCCGGCATCGGCCTCGAATGCCGCATGGGCGTTGGCAATTCCGTCGATGACGGCCGCAGACAAGGCATTGACGGGCGGGTTGGCGATGCGCATCACGCCAATACGGCCGTGCCGCTCAAATGAAACAGGTTCTGTCATGGGGGAGTCGCTTCTTCAACTGGCATGCAAAAAATGGGAACGTGCGAAATCCGAGGCCCGGTGGAGCCTCTCGGTACAACCTCGGCGCGTTCATGGCTTGGCGGGCAGGGCGCGTGCGCGGTAGGGCTGGAGCACGTGGCGCAACAGCTCAAGAAAGCGGTCCTTCTCGCGCCTTAGCATCTCGACCTCTCCGCCAATGCCCAGCGCCATCGGCGGCTGGCTGGGCGGGGTCGGCAACTCGACGGCAATCACCCCTGCGTGCGGATTGACGGTGCCTTCGGTGTACGCATAGCCGTCATGCCGGATCTTGTCGAGTTCCTTAAGCAGGTCCCCCACCTGCAGGCGCAGCGCGGGCTCTTCCTCCGCGTTGATGCGCCAGAGCAGCTGCTGCACCTCTACATCGCTCTTGCGGCTGAGCAGGATTCGCCCCGTGGCCGAGCGGCACAGGGGGCGCAGGGAACCGGGCTTGATGTACCAGGCCGGCCCGTCCTGCCGCGACGACTGGGCTAGGTGGATGTACTGCACGTAGATATCGTTCTGCATGCCCAGAATGACGGCCTGGCCGCCGCTGGCGGCGTGGAGCTCGTCGATCAGGAGCGACAGGCTGCGCTGGCTGAACAGCTGGTCCTGCACCCAGCCGCCGAACAGCGCGACTCGCAGGGTCGGCACGTACAGCCGCTCGTAGCGGTCGTAGTCGAGGTAGCCCAGTCGCGTCAGGCTCTTGAGCAGCGCTGAGGCGCTCGACTGCGGGTAGTCCAGCCCGCGCACGATATCGGTGACCGACAGCGGCCTGCGGCACTCCGCAAAGTACTCGAAGAGCTCCAGTACGCGCTTGGCGGACTTGATGACGCCGGCGAGCTCGCGACCACCCGCATCGAAATTGGCCTGCTCCTCGCCGGCGGGTTCGGGCTTTTTGGCCATCGCTTTCCGCTCACATGCCGTAGAGGTCGGCCCGGCTCAGAATGCCGCTGCGCAGCAGGCGAACCGTTGCGACGTCCACCATCGCGCCGTCTACCTGGATCGCGCCCGAGCCCGCCGCCTCAGCGGCAGCGTATTCGGTGACGAGCCTGCGTGCGCTGGCCACTTTGTCGGCATCGGGGCTGAAGACCTCCTTGGCGAGCGCGATCTGGCTGGGGTGGATAGCCCACTTGCCCACGCAGCCCAGTGTTCCCGCACGGCGGCATTCTTCGCGGTAGCCATCGCTGTTGCGGAAGTCAGCATAAGGGCCATCGACCGGGTCGAGCCCTGCTGCGCGGCATGCCATCACGAGGCGAAAGCGTGCGTAGTGCCACATGTCGCCCGGATAGCTGGCGTTGCTGCCAATGACGGCATCGAGGCTGATGCCCATCGAGGCAGAAAAGTCGCCCATGCCGAAGATCAGGCATTCCAGCCGGTCGGTCGAGCGTGCGATCGAATCGATGTTCTGCATGCCCTCGACTTCCTCGATCAGCGCTTCCAGGCCGATGCGGCGTTCGAGCTTGAGCTTTTTTTCCATCATCGAGAGAAGCCGGTCGGCGAACAGGATGTCCGCCGCGCTGGTGACCTTGGTCATCATGATCGTGTCGAGGTTGCGGCCCGCGCCTTCGACCACTTCGATGATGTCTTCGTAGGCATACTCGGTCGACAGATCGTTGATGCGCACGCAGCGCACCTTCTTGCCCCAGTCGAGCGTGTTGAGCGCCTCGACAATTTTGCCGCGCGCCGCCACCTTCTGGTTCGGGGCGACCGCGTCTTCGAGATCGAGGAACACGTGGTCGGCATCGCTGGCAGCGGCCTTGGCCATCATCTTCTCGGAAGAGCCGGGGGTGGAAAGCTGGACGCGACGTGCGCGGCGCGGACGGATATGGGCCATTTGGGTTCTCTCTTCTTTTCAACCAATGATTCGTTCTGCGCGCAGGCTCTCTGCCTGCTCGATGCCTACGCCGATCTCGCGCAGGATTTCGTCCGTGTGTTCACCGAGCATCGGTGCGCGGCTGGCGATGCGCCCGGGCGTCTCGGTCATCTTGAGCGGAATGCCGGCGATGGCGACTTGGCGGTCCACACCTGGGTGGTCCACCTTGAGGATCATTTCGCGCATCGCGAAGTGCGGGTCTTCAAGGATTTCGGCAACATTGTTGACCGGACCGAACGGAATCTTTCCACCCAGCACGGCGGCCAGTTCCTTCTTGGTGCGCTGCATCGTGTAGAGCTCCAACTGCTCGTAAACAAACGCGTTGTTGGCGACGCGCGCGGCCGCCGTAGCGGTGCGCGTGTCGGTCGCCAGATCGGGGCGATCGATGAGCCCGGCGAGCTTGACCCACCAGGCGTCGAAGTGCGCCGCGAGCGTGACGAAGCCGTCCTTGGCGCGGAACAGGCCGAAGGGCGAGAGCAACGGGTGGCGGTTGCCCTCCGGGTGCGGAATCTCGCCCTGGAACGAGTTCTGGTGCACGGTGCGCTCGCACAGCGCCAACACCGCATCGACCATCGAGACGTCCACGAACTGGCCCTTTCCCGTGCGCGCGACGCGCAGCAGCGCCGATGAAATTCCGAAGGCGCAGAGGGTGGCAGGGAAGAGGTCGCCCACACCGGGGCCGACCTTCAGCGGCGTGAAGCGGTCGGGGCCATTGATCTGCATGAGGCCTCCCATTGCCTGGGCAACGACATCGAACGCGGGCCATTCCGAATACGGACTATTTCCTGTCCGCGGATCGCCGAAGCCGCGGATGGCGGCGTAGACAAGGCGCGGGTTGCGTTCGCGCAGCGTCTCATAGGAAAGTCCCAGCCGGTCCATGACGCCGGCGCGGTAGTTCTCGACCACCACGTCGGCGCTGTCCGCCAGCTTGAGCGCAATGTCGCGCGCGGCAGGGTCCTTCAGGTTCAGCCCGATCGAACGCTTGTTGCGATTCACGGAGGCGAAGTAACCGCCGAACGCGCGCAGTTCGTCCTCCGGCCGGAACGGGCCCGCGCCACGGCTGTCCTCGCCTTCCACAGGCTCGATCTTGATCACTTCCGCACCCTGGTCGGCGAGAAGCTGCGTGCAAAAAGGGCCAGCCAGCATCTGCGTGAAGTCGATCACGCGGATGCCGTCGAGCGCGCCGAAACCGGTGGCGGCCATCAGCGCTCCCCCCAATGCGAGCGGCGCTTCATCAGCACAGTGCGCTCGCCTTCGAAGACGATGCCGCCGTCCTGCTTGGTGCCGTAGTGCTTGAAGCGCACGATGCCAGCGTCATCGCGGTCTGCCGGCTGCACCTCCAGCACTTCTGTATAAGCTGTAAGCGTATCGCCGTGGAACACGGGACCCTGCAGGCGGATCTTGTCCATGCCGATTTCGGCGATGGCATTCTCGGCCGTGTCCTGGCTCGCCAGGCCGATGAACATCGAGATGTTGACGCCGCCGAACGACAGGCGCCTGCCGGCCGGGTGGCTCTTCATTACTTCCTCGTCGAAGTGCCCCGACGCGGTGTTCATCACCAGGTTTGTGATGAGCACCTGCTCGAGCGGCTCGAGCGTCTTGCTGCGCACGTGCTTGATCACCTCACCGACGGTGAAGTCCTCGAAGTAGTTATCGCGTTCGGTCAATTGCCCGAGTTTCATGATTTGCCTTTCATTGCTTGCCGAGCAGGCGGTCCGAGATGATCCGTAGCTGGATCTCGGAGGTGCCTTCGAAAATCTTGGTCAGCCGTGCGTCGCGCCAGTAGCGCTCCACGGCGTGCAGCGTCGTGTAACCCGCACCGCCATGGATCTGCAGGCCTTCGCTTGTCACGCGTTCGGCCATTTCGGTCGCGAACAGCTTCGACATCGAGGCCTCGAGGTCGCAGCGGCCGCCGGAATCGATCTGCATGCACACGAAGTAGTTGAGCTGGCGTGCAGCCTCTATCTCGGTGGCCATCTGCGCCAGCTTGAAGCGGATCGCCTGAAACTTGCCGATGGAGGAGCCGAACTGTTCGCGCTCGTTGGCGTAGACGATCGAGTCGTCTAGCGCGCCGCGTGCCAGGCCGATGGCGCGGGCCGCCGTGTGTGCGCGCGCCTTCTCCAGGCCTTGCGAGGCGAGGTAAAAGCCCTCGCCTTCCTCGCCGAGCAGTGCATCGGCAGGCACACGAAATTCGTCGAACGACAGCTCCCAGGTCTTCCAGCCGTGATAGCCGATCTTGGGGATCGGGGCACCGTTGATGCCCTTGGGCAACTCGCCGCGCTTCTTGGGGATCAGGAAGGCCGATAGGCCCTTGTGCTTCCTGCCTTCGGGCGCGGGGCTCGTGCGGGCGATCACGACAAGGTAATCCGCGCCATCGGCGAAGGTGCACCAGTACTTGTTCCCGTGGATCACCCACGACTCGCCATCGCGCCGTGCGCGGCAGCTGATGTTGCCGATGTCCGAGCCAGCGTTGGATTCCGACATGGCGAAAGCGCCCAGCCATTCGCCGCGGGCGACGCGCGGCATTAGATCCTTCTTCTGTGCGGAACTGAGCTTCTCCATGCCCGGCAGGTTGTTGGCGCGAGCGATGATGGAGGCCACGCTCATCCAGCCGCGCGCCAGTTCCTCGGTGACCAGGCAGTACTCGAAGACGCCAAGACCCAGGCCGCCGTATTGTTCGTCAATGAGGATGCCGAAGTAGCCCATCTCGGCCATCTTCTCGCGCAGCGACATCGGGATTTCGCCCTTCTCGGGGTCGAGCTTGTTGGCGACCGGAAGCACTTCGCGCAACGTGAACTCGCGCGCCTGCGCCTGAATAGCGCGCCGCTCGTCGGTCATGAATGACGAGATCATTGCCCGGTGTCCTGTGTGGCGTCTCGCAGGAACACCAGGTTTGAGCGCTTGAAATCGCAGACCAACTCGTCGCGTTGGTTGAAGCCCTGCGTATGCCATCCAACGATACCCATGCCCTTTTTGCTCCCGGACAGGCGCCGCTCGATCACAGTGGAGCGGGCGAAGATGGTGTCGCCAGGGTAGAAAACGGCGGTGTGCCGCAGCTCGTTCACGCCCAGGAAGGCCGTGCCGTGTTCGCTCAGGTCCTGCACCGAGAGGCCGAACACCGTGTTAAACACCAGCAGCGGGTTGACGGGCGTGTCGCGGTGCCCCATCTGCTTGGCGAACTCGATGTTCGTGTACTGTGGATTGAAGTGCAGAGTGAGCGTCGTGAAAAGCGCGTTCTCTGCCTGCGAGACCGTGCGGCCCCAGTGATGGACGAAGACCCGTCCGATATCGAAGTCCTCGTACCAGAAGCCCTTGTTCCGGGGCTTGGCGCGCGCAAGAATGTCCTGGCTCATGAATGTGTTCCGCTGGGTTGCTTGAGCATGGACATCAGCGAGCCGATGTCCTCGATTTTCTCGATCTCCGCAAGCGCGCGGAGGATGGTCTGGGCGTGTCGGATGCCCACGATGGGCACGGTGAGCGCCATGAACTTGCGCTCCAGCTTCATGCGCTGACGACGCAAGTCGGTGTCGGGGATGCCGCTGTCGTAGCGCATGGCCAGATCGCGTCCGTCGCGCGTGCGCACGCGTGCTTCCGCGAGCATGTAGGGCCAACCTGCCGGCATGAAGCGAACCGACACGCGGTCGCGCAAGGCAATGAGATCAGCACGCTGTGCGGTGGCATCCGAATAGGTGGCCGGAGCGGAGGTGTCCTCTCCCGCGATGGCGAGTGCGGCGTTCAGGCGGATGCTGAATTTCGCTTCGAGTCCCGTGCGTGGTGCGCGGATGTCGCACATGCGCTGCGCGCCGGACTCCACGTCGATTTCGATGCACTCGATGTCGGAAGGCGTCAGTCCGTGCTGGCGCGCAATGGCGGATACGGCCTCGATCGCTGCGTGCGTGCCGTAGCAGGCCGAGTGGTACTTGAAGAGGTTGTGGTGCAGGTGACTGCCGCCGGCGGGTGTCGCAACGGCGGCCTTGGCATCGGGCGTGGGCGTGGTGGCGGCGCCGAAGCCTTGCGGGGCTTCCAGCAGATCGGCCCGGCCCGTAAAGCCGCGTGCGGCCAGCTGCGCTCCGACGACACCGTTTTCGGCCGCCTTGCCGGCATGGAATGGCTTGCACATCGTCCCGAACTGCGCCTTCTGGCCGCCCGCCTGCGTGCCGGCAATGCCCAGCGCAACAGCTGTGGCGTCGGCGTCCAGGGCCATGAGGGTGGACGCAGCGTAAGCCGCGCCGAAGCTTCCCATGGTGCTGGTGCCGTGGAAGCCGAGCTCGTAGTGCGCACGGCCGACGTATTGACCGACCATTCCGGTGATCTCGTAGCCTGCGGCGAATGCGCGCAGCAGGGCGTCTCCGCCCAAGCCGCGTGCCTCTGCGATGGCCAGCGCGGCCGGCAGAACCGCTGCGGTCACGTGCCCCTGAGCTGCTACGTTCGCGTCGTCGTAGTCAATCGCGTGGCCGGCGGCGCCGTTGATCAGTGCGGCCTGGCGCACGCTTGCCGATGACCCGTCGCCTACCAACGTTGCGACGGCGTTGCCGCCATCCTCGCGGGCCTGGGCTCGCAGCAGCCGCACAAGCGGCTCTCGTGAGCCGGCCAGTGTGACGCCGACCCAGTCGAGCACGCATTGACGTGCGAGTTCCCGCATGTCGTCACGGAGGGGGGTTTGCGCAATCGACCGTGCCCTCGCCACGAGCGCAGATGTGAGTGAGGTCTGCTCGTTGGTCGTCGCAGCGGCGATGGATTCGGATGTCGCGGACACGTTTGTCTCGTTCGGTTCTTGTGATCGAACTATGCGACAGGACACCACCGTCGCGCTATACGTGGACCGAAGACAGCACATACGTGATGCGACATCGTCAGTCGCGCAAAACGGGCTGTCTGCGGGTTTTCCCCTGAGCCGCATCACGTATGTGCTGTCTGTGCGTGGAGTCTTTACAGGCTATTGCGACTCCGCAAATACTGCGCCGGCCTTGGCTTCAACCTCGGACAGACGACATAAGAAACGACCCACGTGGGTGGGTACCAAACGGAGACAAGTCATGTATCGAAAGAACGATTCCGGGACGCCGGCCGTCACGCTCGAGCGGCTCGTGACCGCCGCTTCCAACCGGCGCACCATCCTCCGATGGGCGGGCGCAGGTAGCGCGGGGCTGTGGCTTGGCACGGCGATGGCGCAACCCGCGCAGCCTCTGAAGATCGGCATGGTGCGCCCGCTCACCGGGCGATTCGCGTCCTCGTATGCGCCGCTCTTCGCCCCGGCGCGCGTGGCGGCCGAGGAGATCAACGCGGCGGGCGGACTCCTCGGACGCAAGATCGAATTCGTTGATGCAGACGACGACGGTTCGCCCGCCAAGGAGCCGGCGGTCATGCGCAAGCTTCGCGAGGCCGGTGTCAACATCGTCGTTGGGCCGGTCGGCACGTCACAGGCCGTGTCGGCGCTGCAGGTTTCCACCGCAGAGAAGATGCTGCATGGCACAGGTGCCTACGCAGTTGATGTGGTCGATGGCAACAAGTATCCGTACCACTACCAGTTCAACTACAACACGAAGCAGCAATCAGCGGCGATCGTGGAGATGCTGGTCAAAGGTATGAGCCAGCAGAAGATCGGCATCCTCCACGAAGTGAGCGGCTGGGGCGAATCACTGGCCGCCCAGGTGATCGAACGACTCAAGGCGCTCGGCATCACCCCCGTGGGCGTCGAATCGTTCGCATTGGGCGCGGTGGACACACGCAACCAGTTGCGCAACCTGCAACGTGCGGGTGCGACTGCGCTGGTCGCTGGTTGCTCCATTGTCCCCAGCGCCGTGCTGTTTCTCAACGGGCTCAAGAGCCTTGCCTGGTATCCGCTCGTCGCCGGAGGCAACGGTTTTCACAGCGAGACTTTGCTCGATGTCTTGCCGCCCGAGGGCACTGACAAGGTCTATGCGACCTATCTCAAGAACTTCAGCTACACCGCGAGCAAACCGATCGGTGAGCGAGAAGCTGCCTACGCAAGGAAGCTGGCGGCGTACCCCGAAGTGAAGGGGCAGGAGCCCAATGCCGTCGTGTCGCCGTTCTACGACTTCCTGCATGTGCTGAAGGTGGTCTCCGAAAACCTCAAATCGGTGGACCCGGTCGTTCTCAAGCGGGGCTTTGACACGCTGAAAAACTACCGCGGCATGAGCGGTACGCTTTCCCTCTCGCCAGAGAATCACTGTGCCGTCCCTGACGAGGCCGTGACGCTGGTGAAGATTGCCTCGGCGCGCGACCCGCGCGCCATGGCGTTCTTCCGCGAACGGCCGTTTGACTAAGGCCAAGCCGTGTTCACCGACATCCTGATCACGGGACTGCCTGCTGGTTGCCTGTATGCGCTCGTTGCTGCGAGCTTCAACATCCTTTATCGGCCCACCAATGTCTTCAACTTCGCGCAGGGCGACTTGGTCATGCTGGGCGCGATGCTCTTCGTGATGTTGACGACCATCGGCTGGATGCCCTGGCAACTGGCGCTGCTGCTCGGCATCGTGGGCGTAGGGCTGATCGCCGTCGTGATCGAGCGCGTCGCGGTGGCCCCGCTGCTGCGGCGCTCCACCCACGGACATGGCTGGATCATCACGACGCTCGCGATCTCGATGATCGTCGCGAACGTGGCGGGCAAGGTTTGGGGGGCCGACCCGGTGGCGGTGTCGGCGCCGTTCGGGTTGGGCACCGAGCCCATCGACATGGGAGGGCTGCTGATCCCGAGCTACCAGATCGCACTGGTCGCGCTAACGCTGGTGCTTATCGCTGGCATCGAGGCGCTCTATCAGACGCGGATGGGCCGCGCCGTGCTCGGCGTGGCGGAAAGCCGCGACACCGCGCTGCTGCGCGGCATCAACCCGGCAACGCTGAGCGTGTGGTCGTTCTTTCTTGGCGGCGCGCTTGCCGGACTTACCGGCTATCTGGCCGCGCCGATCCTGTTCGCCTCCACGTCGCTGGGGGCCGGCCTGTTGCTCAAAGGGTTCGCGGCGGCTGCGCTCGGGGGGCTCGGAAGCAACCGGGGCGCGCTGGTCGCGGGCGTGGTGATCGGCCTCACGGAGAGCACCAGTTCATCCTTCCTGCCAGCGGGCTACCAGAACGCGGTCATCCTTGCGGTCGTGTTGACGGTGCTGCTGCTGCGTCCCCAGGGAATCTTTGGAAACATCCATGCACGCGCTGTTTGACCATCCCGCCGATGCCGGCGCTGCCCCCCGCGATCGCCATCGCATCGCGATCGGAACCCTGACTA
The DNA here is from genome assembly GCF_033802765.1 of Variovorax sp. EBFNA2. Classification (NCBI taxonomy): domain Bacteria; kingdom Pseudomonadati; phylum Pseudomonadota; class Betaproteobacteria; order Burkholderiales; family Comamonadaceae; genus Variovorax; species Variovorax sp. EBFNA2. The sequence goes on along the minus strand of NZ_CP138497.1, from coordinate 727,066 downwards.
CACCTATCGCTGTCGGGCTGCTGGCGCTCTTGCCGATGGTGATCGATGGCCAATTCCTCGTGTTCCAGGCCACGCAGGCCTGCATCTACATGATCGTGGCGATGGGCCTGAACTTCGTGGCCGGCTATGCGGGCCAGACCTCGCTGGCGCAGGGCGCGCTGGTGGCCATCGGGGCCTACGCCTCGGCGCTGTTGATGGTCAAGCTGCAGCTTTCATTCTGGATCGCGGCACCACTGGCTATGGTCCTCACAAGCGCCGTGGGAGCGCTGGTCGCGCTGCCAGCGCTTCGTCTCTCCACCTGGTACTTCGCGCTGATCTCGCTCACCTTTGCGTCGGTGGTCGGCGAGCTGATCGTCGAGTGGCGACCGCTAACGGGCGGGTTCACTGGCATTGTGGGAATCCCACGTCCCATGCTCTGGGGATACACGTTCACGGATCACGGCCTGTACCTGCTGGCGCTGGCCATGACGGGGGTGACGTTCATCGTGCTTCGCAATCTGCTGAACTCCCGTTTCGGACGGGCCATGGTGGCTGTGCGCGATAACCCGCTCGCGGCAAAGTCCTCGGGTGCGTCGCTGCTATCCATGAAGATGTTCGCGTTCGTGGTCAGCGCCGCGCTCGCCGGACTCGGCGGTGCGCTCTTCGCCGTCCAGAAGTCGGTGATCTCGGTGGATGACTTCGGTACGGACTTCTCGATCTTCTTCTTGCTGATCATGGTCGTGGGTGGTGCCGGTCGGCTCTGGGGACCGATTATCGGCACGCTGGTGTTCTTTCTCGTGCCGGAGTTGCTGGGTGCGCTGGCGTCGTGGCGCATGCTGGTCTATGGCGTGCTTTTGATCCTGCTGATGCTGTTCGCGCCGGAGGGTGTCGTGGGCGGCATTGAGACGCTGCTGAGACGGCTCCGAGGTGCCGAGAAGCCATTGGACGCTGCGGCTGCGCCCGGCATCGCAGAACGTGTTTCGATCGTCGGTGCAAGGCTTTCCGTGACCGACATCAAGAAGCGCTTCGGTGGCGTACAGGCACTCGACGGCGTCGGATTGATGGCAGCGGCGGGCACCACGTACGCCATCGTCGGGCCGAACGGTTCCGGCAAGACCACCTTGCTCAACCTCATCTGCGGCCTGGTTCGGCCCGATGGCGGGGCCGTGCTGCTCGACGAAGTGCCTTTGCGCGGAAAACAACCGCACCAGCTGGCTCGCGCCGGTGTCGGGCGGACATTCCAGACACCCAAGCTCCTGGGGGACATGACACTTCTCGACAATGTCCTGCTTGGCGCCTATGCCGGAGAGAAGGCCAACGTTGTCGAGGTGGCGCTGCGCTTGCCGCGCGCCCGTCGCGAGGACAAGCTGCTGCGCGCGCGTGCCATGCGCTACCTGGATTTCGTGGGGCTTGCAGGAAGCGCGGATCGGATTGCAGGCGAGATTCCGCACGGGCAGCAGCGGTTGCTCGAGATCGCGCGTGCTCTGGTTGCACAGCCACGTCTGCTGCTGCTCGACGAGCCGGCTGCGGGACTGTCGATGTCCGAGCTCGATCGGCTCGCCGCGCTGATCCGGGAGATCGCAGCGCAGGGAACGACGGTGGTGATAGTGGAGCACCACCTTGAGCTCGTGGGCGAGATCAGCGATGCGGTGACGGTCCTCGATCGCGGGCGGGTGCTGACTGCGGGGACGGCGGCCGACGTGTTTAGCCATCCTGAGGTGCTCGACGCCTATATGGGCCGTGCGAAAGGTGTGTCGCCATGATCGATGCGCTCGCCATTTCCCATCTGTGTGTGGGCTACGGCCATGTCGGCGTGCTCGAGGACGTCTCGCTGTCGGTCCGGCAGGGCGCGATCACTGCGCTGCTCGGCAGCAACGGCGCCGGCAAGACGACGCTTCTGAAGGCGGTTTCCGGCCTCTTGAAGCCTACCGGCGGGTCGATCACTTTCCTCGGCGACGACATCACAGCCGCGCACCCGAACCGCATCGTGCGCGCCGGCCTGACTCAGGTGCCTGAGGGGCGTGGACTGTTCAGGCAGCAAAGCGTGCGTGCCAATCTCGACCTGGGACTTTACGGATGCGGTCTGTCGAAGCGTGAGGAGCGCGACCGGCTCGACCAGGTCCTGGGCCTGTTCCCGGTGCTGGCGGAGCGGATCAACTCGGTCGCCGGCGTTCTGTCGGGCGGCCAGCAGCAGATGCTGGCCATCGGTCAGGCGCTGATGAGCTCTCCCAAGCTGCTGATGCTCGACGAGCCGTCCCTTGGGCTGGCGCCGGTCATCGTCACGCAGGTGATGGACACGCTCGTGCGCCTGCGCTCGGAGGGCACGACGATTCTTCTGGTCGAGCAGATGGTCGAGCGAGCGCTCGAGATCGCCGACTACGCCTACGTGCTGCAAAGCGGGCGCGTGATGGGCCATGGCACGCCTGGCGAGCTCGCCGGCGGCGAGCTGATTTGCGCGGCCTATCTCGGATCGGCAACGACACGCACACACGAACACGCGGGGGGCGCGGGGGGCGCGGCTGCTGCCATTTCATGACTCGCACAAGAAGGAAAAAACATGATTGATACCGATCTGTCGGGCAAGGTCGCCGTGGTGACCGGCGCGGCGCGCGGCATGGGCCGTGCGTTTGCGCACCGGCTCGCTGCGCTTGGCGCCGACGTGGCGGTGTTGGATCTTGACTTGCAAGGCGCTGCCCAATTCAACGAGAAGCTCGATGCTGAGAGCGTGCCCGCCGAGATCATCGCCATGGGCCGCCGCTCGATCGGCGTGCAGGTCGATCTGTCCGACCGCGCCGCTGCTACCGCCGCGGTCCGCGAGGTGGAGGCAAAGCTCGGCCGCATCGACATCCTCGTGAACTGCGCGGGCGGCCTGATCACGCCGATGGAGCGCAGCGCCGCGTCTATCACGCCCGACGAAGACATCCGCAAGTCTTTTGCCGTCAATTTCGACAGCATGCTGTTCTGTTGCCAGGCTGCCATCCCCGGTATGCGTGCGAGGGGCGGTGGCGTGATCGTCAACCTGTCTTCGCAGTCGGGGGTGAGCGTGTACCCGGGCGGCGTGATGGCCGCGTACGCCGCGGCCAAGGCGGCCGTCACGCACTACACGCGCTGCCTGGCGGCCGAGGTGGGCCCGTGGGGCATCCGCGCCAATTGCATCTCGCCCGGGATCATCATGACCTCGCGCGTGGCGGCGCAGGCGGCCGCACGGTCGGTCGGCTCCGACGCGCAGGCCCAGGCGTTGCCCCTGCGCCGTCTCGGCACGCCGCAGGACTGCGCGCGCGCACTGGAGTTCCTGGCGACCGACCTGTCCGACTACGTGACGGGCCAATGCCTCTGCGTGGACGGCGGTGCCGTGCTCTCGCCGAGCTGACCTGATCTGGAGAACCCGATGGACGAGACAATCAAGCAGCAACTCCTCGAGTTGGCGGGCGGACGTGATTACGATCCCGATGCCCTCAAGCGCAAATACATGGAAGAGCGGGACCGACGCGTACGCTCCGAAGGAAACGGGCAATACGTCGCCACCAAGGGCCTGTTCGAGAACTTCGGCCGCGACCCATGGGTTGCACCGGAATTCCGGCGAGAGCCGGTCGTCGGGCACACCGAAGTCATCATCGCAGGCGGCGGCTTCGGCGGGCTCTTGGCGGGTGCACGCCTGCACGAGGCCGGCTGCCGCGACATTCGCGTGATCGAGATCGCCGGCGACTTCGGCGGTACCTGGTACTGGAATCGCTACCCCGGCGCCATGTGCGACCTCGAGGCTCACATCTACCTACCCTTGATCGAGGAGCTGGGCTACGCGCCCAAGCACCGCTACTCGTACGCGCCCGAAATGCTCGACGTCAGCCAGCAGATCGGTCGTCGCTACGGGCTCTATGAGAAAGCACTGTTCCAGACCACCATCACCGATGCGCATTGGCTCGATGACGAAGGTCATTGGCAGATCGAAACGAATCTCGGCGACCGGTTGACCTGCGATGTGTTTGTGCTTGCCTGTGGCCGCCAGAGCCTGCCCAAACTTCCGAGCCTGCCCGGGGTCGACAAGTTCACGGGCCACGCATTTCACACCAGCCGCTGGGACTACGACTACACCGGCGGCGACTTCAACGGCAACCTCACGGGCTTGGCCGACAAGCGCGTGGCCGTGATCGGGACCGGCGCGACCGCTGTGCAGGTCGTGCCCGAGATCGCGAAGTACGCCAAGGAACTGCTGGTCTTCCAGCGCACACCCACATCCGCCGGCGTACGCGCGCAGTACGAAACGCCGCCGGACTACGTGGATCTCAAACAGCCTGGCTGGCAGCGCGAACGCCGCTACAACTTCCAGGCGCTGATCTCCGGGCTTCCGCAGGACTGCGATCTGGTGCACGACGGCTGGACCGAACTGACCGCGGCCATCACGCCGCCCAAGCGCGACGTGGTCGCCGCCAAGCTCGGGCGCGAGCCGAGCAAGGCTGAGCTCAAGTATCTTGCCGAGCTCTACGACTATGACGTGATGAATCGTCTGCGCGAGCGGGTGGCCGAGGTCGTGAAGGATCCGGAGACCGCCGAGGCCCTTATGCCCTGGTACCGCTGGTTCTGCAAGCGCCCGGGCTTTCATGACGATTACCTCGAAGCCTTCAACCGGCCCAACGTGAAATTGGTGGACACCGGTGGCCGCGGTGTCGAGCGCCTCACCGAACGCGGCGTGGTGGTGGATGGCGTGGAGCACGGCGTGGATTGCCTGGTCTTCGCCACCGGCTTCGAGGCGGGCATCTCGTTCACCCGACTCACCGGTTTCGAGATTCACGGCCGCAATGGCGTCGCGTTGAGCGATCACTGGCGCGCCGGGGTGCGCACCCTGCACGGTCTGACGACAGACGAGTTCCCGAACTGCTTCTTGCTGGGGGGCAACCAGCAGTCCGCGTCCGCTGTCAATGCGGTGCATCTGCTCGACGAGCAGGCGCAGCACGTGGCGTACATCTACCGCACGATGCGCGCGTGCGGCATCGCGCAGGTCGAGCCATCTGCCGAAGCGGTCGATGCGTATGTGCGCCTCATCCGTTCGTCACCGACCAACGATGCGCTCGTGGACTATTACTACGACTGCACGCCCGGCTACTACAACATGGAAGGCCGAGCCAAGCGCAGCGAAGATATTTTCTTCGGCGGCCGCTACGGCGACGGGCCAATTCCGTTCTTCAACATGCTTGCGGCGTGGCGAGAGGAGGGGGGGATGCAGGGCTTCGTCGCCGACCGCGCAGGCGCTCCGGCCTCCGAGGCGTCGCGAGGTTTCGTCGGCAACATCATTTCTTGAGACCGCAACCATGAACTCATCGAAGAAAAAACGCATAGCAGTCGTCACGGGCGGCGCCAGCGGGCTCGGTCTCGCGGCCGTGAGAAAGCTGCTTGAGCGCGGCGCTTCGGTTGCGATCTGGGACTGCAGCGAGGCCGCGCTCGAGGCCACGAAAAGCACCTTCGCATGTGACGGTGCGGTGCTGACCTGCGCGGTCGACGTGGCCGACCCGGCGTCCATCACGGCCGCGGCCGAACGCACGCGAGCGCAACTCGGAGATGCCGACCTGCTGGTTGCCGCAGCCGCCGTGCCCGGCCCAGTGTTGCCCTTTGCCGAGTGGTCCATCGAGGATTTTCGGCGCGTCATCGACGTCAATCTGATCGGCGTGCACCTCACCTGCCAGGCGCTCGTACCGGCCATGATGCGCGCCGGATGGGGCCGCGTGGTCCTCGTCTCATCCGTCGCGGGCAAGGAGGGCAACGTGCTCCAGAGCGGCTATGTGGCCTCCAAATCCGGCGTCATCGGTTATGTGAAATGCCTGGGCAAGGAACTGGCGACCTCGGGTGTTCTGGTCAACGGCATTGCGCCCACGGTGTTCGATACGCCGATGCTGCGACAGATCAGCGATGCGGGTCCCGAGATGATCGCCGCCATGAAGAGCAAGGTGCCGATGGCGCGGCTTGGGCAGCCCGACGAGTTCGGTGAAATGGCTGCCTGGCTGTGCTCCGATGCGTGCTCGTTCACCACCGGCATGACCTTCGATCTCTCCGGCGGGCGCAGCACCTACTGAGACATGCGTGCCGCGGCGGATCCCGCCAGGTGCGTCAGGCCGCGATCGCATCGGCCAAGGCGAGCGTCTGGCGCGCGATGTCGGCGTGCAGCAGCTCGACCATGCGTCCTTTCACCTTAATCACGCCTTTGCCTAGGTTCTCTGGTAGCGAGAACGCATCGATGACTTCGCGCGCATCGGCGATCTCGGACTCCGTTGGCGAATAGGCATCGTGGCAGGCATCGATCTGACCCGGATGGATGAGCGTGCGGCCGTCGAATCCCATGTGGCGGCCCTGCAAGCAGGTGGACTCGAAGCCAGTGGTGTCCTTCACGTCGTTGTGCACGCCATCGAGTATGCAAAGTCCGCTCGCGCGTGCGGCCAGCAGCGCGGTCGTGAGTATGGGCATGAGGTTCTCGCGGCCCGGCGTGTGGCGTGCGCGCAGGTCCTTGACGAGATCGTTTGTGCCGAGAACCCAGGTGGACATCCGCGAGCCCTTCTGCAGCGCGAGCTGCCCGATGGCCTGCACATTGAGGATGGACCGCGGTGTTTCGATCATGCACCAGAGCTCGGTGGACCTCGGCACGCCGTGCATGCTCAGCATGAGTTCAGCGGTCTTCACATCCTGCTCTGTGTTGATCTTAGGAAAGAGAACGCCCGTCATTCCCGCGCGGGCGATGGCACGCACGTCTTCCTCACACCAGGGCGTGCCCAGCCCGTTGACGCGCACGACGACCGACCGCGCCTGAATGGCAGCTTCCGACAGCGCGCACACGACATGGTGGCGAGCTTCGGCTTTGGCATCTGGCGCGACGGCGTCCTCCAGGTCGAAGATCAGCACATCGGCGTTTGAACGCGCGGCCTTGAGCAATACAGTGGGATTGGCGCCGGGCGTATAGAGTGCACTGCGGCGGACTGTGGTTGGATTCATGAAACGGATTGTCCCGGGCCACGGAGTGGATTGCACGCGCGCGATCCAACCATCATGGACGTGATGTGCCTGCGTGCTCCAAGCCCGCGCGAAGCTGATCGGCGAAACGCCGCATGGCAGGAAACCATCAAAATTGGCGCGAATGAGCCGCAAGGGCCAGCGAAGGGCTGTCGCCATGAAACAGCGCCACGCCCGCAGAAGCGAGGACTCCCCGGTACTCGGCTCGTGGTCCGCAATACTTTGAAACGTGGCATCACATCCGTAATGTTCTTCATGACGCGTGCAAGGCCTCTTGTCGCAGGGGCACAGTTGCGCCTGTAATTGCCCGAGCGCTGCAGACCGCATGCCGCAACTGCACGAACAAGACGAAGATGACAGGAGACAAGACATGCTCAATCGCCGGCGCCTTCTCGCCGCTGCCGCCGTTGTGGCATGGCCCCCGATCCTGAAGGCCGAACAGCCAGCAGGCGAATGGCCTAGCCGGGCGGTGAAAGTCAGCCTGGGATTTCCCGCGGGGCAGGGCAGTGACGTGCTCGCACGGATTTACGCGGCCGAATTGCAAAAGGCATTTGGCCAGGCCTTTATCGTGGACAACCGCCCGGGCGCAGGCGCCACGCTTGCCGCGCGCGAGGTGGCCCGGTCGGCACCGGACGGCTACAGCCTGCTGTTCACTTCGAGCGGTCCGCTCACCGTGGCGCCGCATCTCTACGCCAACCTGGGCTTCAATCCGATGAAGGATCTTGAACCGGTTTCGCTGGTGGGCCGTTCACCATTGATCCTTCTGGTGCGTCCCGACTCTGTCATCAAGACGGTACCAGATCTGGTCGCTGCTGCGCGCAAGAACGAACTCAACTGCGGCTCGGGTGGCAATGGCGTCACCAACCATCTGGCTCTGGAGATGTTCAAGCTCGTCTCCGGCGCCAAGTTCGTGCACGTACCGTACAAGGGAGCGGCACCCGCCCTGACCGACCTCATCGGCGGGCAGATCGACACCATGTTCGAGACCACATCTGCCGCGCTGGCCCACGTACGCGCAGGCCGCTTGCGAGCCCTGGCAGTGAGTTCACCCACGCGCTATTCCGAGTTGACCGATGTGCCGACCGTGGCCGAGTACTACCCTGGCTTTGATGCCACGACGTGGGCGGCATTCGCGGTCCCGCACGGCACGCCCCAGGGCATTGCGGAAAAGCTCGCGACCCAGCTTGCGAAGCTACAGAACGATCCTTCCATCCGCGAGAAGATGACCCAGGTAGGCGTCGAGGCCGTGTCCGACTCGACGCCCGCCAAGGCCAAGGCCTACGTCGTCGCGGAACACGAGAAGTGGGGCCATATCATCCGGCGCGCAAACATCAAGCTCGACTGAATTGAAGGTTCCGGAACACATGGCTTGCAAGGGACGAGGTCAATCTGCGCGAGACCGTGCGTGCCGATCCGAGGCACGCTGCCTGATTCAACGTTCGCCGGAGAAGAGACCTTCTGTCGAATGACCCTCCAAATTTCACACAAGGAAACTGACATGCCCAGCGCTGAGTTCGATGCATTGATCGATTCCTTTAGAGCGCTACAGTCAAGTGGCGAACGTTCTGTCGATGACGCCCGCGCGGGTTGGGAGTCGCTGGCTGCACGCTTCCCGCCGGCCGACGATCTCACCTTTACCCCGGCGGTGGCCGATGGCATACCTGTCGAGTGGGTCGAGGCACCTGGGGCTGATCCGCAAAGGGTCGTGATCTACCTGCACGGCGGTGGGTACGTGATGGGCTCGGTGCCCAGCTACCGGGCGCTGGCCGGCCGTATCTCGCGTGCCGCTGCCGCGCGGGTGCTGCTGGTGGATTACCGGCTCGCGCCTGAGCACAGGTTCCCGGCGGCAGTCGATGATGCCGTCATAGCCTGTCGTTGGCTGGCCCGCCGCGAGGGCGGACTTGCACGCGTGGTGATCGGGGGAGACTCGGCGGGAGGGGGACTTTCGCTGGCGACAATGCTGGCATTGCGCGAAGCGGGTCATGCGTTGCCGGCCGCGGCTGTCTGCATCTCGCCTTCGACCGATTTGGCGAAGACCGGCGAATCCATACGCGCGCGCGCGCACCTCGATCCTCTGGTTAGTGTGCCGAGCACATTCGCGCATGCGCGCCGCTACCTTGGCGACGACGGGGACCCTACGCACCCCCTGGCTTCGCCACTCTACGCGTCGCTGCAAGGGTTTCCGCCGCTTCTCGTGATGGTGGGCACCCACGAGATCCTGCACGACGACTCGACACGCCTCGCCGAAAAGGCGAAGGCAGCGGGCGTCGACGTGACGCTGGAGATCGCCCAGGACATGGTGCACATCTGGCCGTTTTTTGCGGCCATCCTGCCGGAGGGGCAGCAAGCCATCGAACGCATCGGGGAGTTCGTGCGCGCGCATGCCTGAGAGCATCCGCTGATTGGCATGAGCTCCTACCGACACGGTTGGGTCGTGCCGTACCTCATGCTGGCGAGCGTCCGCTTCGGAAGGAGTCCAATGTCTCTAGTGGGCCCGAAGTCGGCCGTTTGGCTCGCTCCGACTTCCACTCGACCATCGGCGCGCCGGTGAAAGGGATTCGAGAAGTTTCTGGGTCAGGATTTGCGGTTTTTCGTACGGATGAAGCGAGCGGCAAGGCTGCATAAGGTCGGTACTGTCGTAAGACAAGTGATAGCAGTCCAGAGGCTGATGAAGGTGCGCACATTGTTGCGACCAGGATTAGCGGCAAACGCCTGCATCGCGACGGTGTCGTGCAGTGCCCCGAGCCCACGCGCTGCCGCATAGTCATAGGCTGCGGACCCCAGATACGCAAACGCAACTAGTAACGGCACGACCGCCCCTACCGGCATCCAGGCTCCTCGCACCTTGGATCGATCAAGAGCAACTGAAAAGACGACTACTACCCCACCAACCAAGAATAATGCGCTACCCATAAAGTCACGTGACAACGGCAGCAGCCAGCGCCACACATACGGAAGGGGCAACAACAGCCACTCGGATCGCGGCGCGATACCAGGCCCGGTGAACGCATTCGTTCTCGAGGACTGAAAGGCGGAGAAGATCAGGGCGCAAAGGGTTGCAATGGCTGCCAAAAGCAGCAACTTGATCTGAAGAGATCGTGTTCGCGGTCGATGCTGTGGTGAGACAAAAAGTCCGCGGACCGTAAAAATGGCGAGTGACAAGCTGGCCATCGCGGCAAGCCAGGCGCTGGCGCCGTGCAGGCTGATGAAGCCAAGGGGCGTCAACATCTCTAGATGCCCATAGACAAAGCCCGCTGCGCCATATGCCATCAAGATCGGTACAGCAAACGCAAATGCCAACCCCGTTAAAAGTCGGCGATCGTCTTCTCTATAGCTTTCGAAATAGCCCATAGCGTGGTCCACTGGTTCATCTGAAATTAAAAACCTTCGGAAATTTTCCGAGAAGGCACAAGATTATGTTGATTTCAGACAATGTTCGCCACGTCAGCTAAGGCAGTAGCTGGGGGAAAGAATCTTGGCACTTCGGGTGTGCGGCCAACGTCGATGACCCGACCGTACCCCGTTGTGTTGATTTCCAACCAGGAGTGATTCCGTTTTCCATGGCGCCTAGACCCGTGCGTTACTCGAATCTTCTGAGAGGGGCTAGCTGCAGAGAAGTCTTGTTGGGTCAGCGTTCGATGGAAATGTGGAGTAGGCGAGCTCGGAAATCCACAGATGGAGCGCACGAGGGTCGATCCCCTGGTCTTATGGGCCTGGGGCCCAGGCGCTGTTCGCTCTACGCCGAGCATCACGCACGCGCAGTTCATCGAGTGTCTTGAGATCTAGGCCAAGGCCGGGATGCCTTGCCCGGGCGGTGGTGTAAAGGCGTCGTCGTCACATCATTGATGTCGCACGGCCCCGGCAGCGGTAGGCACTGGTCGGGTGGCTGCATCGTTTACATCGCGAAACTGAACCAGCAGTTTCTGAAAGGCGCTCGAATCGCGCAAAAGCTTCGAGCCGAGCCCGCGCAATCGGTCCACCGCTTCGCTGGGCAGGACGAAACTGGTGGGCAGGTCCATGAAATAGCGGCGCTCTGCCGAGTCCGCGATCGCATCGAAACTCACATCGATTGCGTCGAAGGTGATCTTTTGGACCGAAGCTTCGGCTTCGGCCTGCGACATGCCTGAGAGGCGTAGCTGCGCGAGTGTGAGGCTGCGGCGGTTGGCCCAGCGTTGCGCGATGTCCTTGAGAAGCTCCACTGATTCGTACGAGAAATGATCGATCGGCACGCTCGATGACTGGAGCAACTGCGATACGAATCCCGGCGGCGTGCTACTGCGATCCCAGTTGGTACTGGGCGCTGACCGCGAATTAACAGCGATCACGACAACATGACGTAGCTGCGCGAAATCGAGCTCCTGCTGAAACTTTGGGCTCGCTTCCATTTCCTCGAATGCCTCAAGCATGCCGCGCAGACCGAGGTTGTCTGAGACACCGCCGTCGACCACGTGAATGAATGGGCGGTTCTTGCTGTCTTCGAGGTCGCGGATTTCACGGTAGCGCAACAGTGCGCGGCCAGCGGGCCGTTCCGGGTTGTCCGCGTTGGCCACATCCTGGACCCATGTCGGCATCGTGGCGCCGCAGGTGCCGCCGTAGTTCCGGTAGGTCACTGGCGACAGCACCACCGGGACGGCAGAGGAGGTGGCCGCCGCCCGCGCCAGCCGCACGGTGCCGAGGTCGGAGCACAGCAGATCGAAGTTGTCTTGCGAAAATTCGAATCGCGCGCCCGTTGACAGATCGGTGCCCGTCACCAGCGCCACCGGCGTCTTCTGTCGCAGCAGATCCGCAAAGGTGGCACCGCCGAACAGGATTTCGTCATAGTAGTCGGCCGCCAATTCCGAGCGACCGTAGGCAGCACTGCCCAGCCGGGCCCAGTTTCGCGGACTGAGCACGCGCGAGATCAGTTCTCCCTGAACGTCACGCTTCAGAAAGCGTGGCTCGAACTCGGTGAAGAGTCGCTCGCCGTACAGCGCGTAGGCCAATGCGGTGAAGCTGCCGCCAGAAACTCCCGCGACCAGGTCCACTTCGTCGAGGAAGCGCTGGATCTGCCCCTCCACAACGACGGGTGTCCGCCGCAACTCTTCGAGCACACCATAGGACAGCGCGGCCGCCCGCGTGCCGCCGCCGGAGAACGCGAGCAGCACCAGCGCCTTCGGGTTGTTGCCGGGTCGGGGCCGATTCAGCAGCGAGACGATGTGATAGCCCTGATCCTCTTTCGCGCGGGTGATCGGAGGGTTGACCGGTGCTATGGCCGTGCACGCCACGAGCGCGATCGCACCGACCGAGATGGCGATCGCACGGGCAGCCAGTAGACAGGAGGCGAGTGGGCCCGCAACGGTCATGCGAGCTTCCTCCACACCAGCGCCGCGATCACCGCCGGCAGCGCGAAGATACCCAGGAAGATCGGAAGCTCTTCCGCCACTGAATAGGCGCTCTGGTGCACACCCAGCCGCATGTTGAACCCGGCGCAAACGAGCCAGAGCGCAATGAAGGCCTTGACCCCCATCACCATGCCAGCCGGCCCGTTGCCGAATGCTCGACGGAGCAGCAAGCAGCTCACTAGCAGCGCGAAGCTGCCCTCCATCACATAGGCTGTATGCATTGAAATTCTCCCTGGCGATGTGTGAGTCCTCGGGCTAGCCGGCCTGCCCGATGTCCAGGCGGGTGATTTAGCCATTCGCGTTCAAGTGGAACTTGAAGAAGGTCGTGAAGTTGCCCCAGGTATCGCTGTGAAAGTGGCCGGTGATTCCTGTGCCGTCGTCGTCCACGCGGTCGATGCTCGTGAAACGTTCCTTGCCGATTTCCATGGAGAACGCTTGAAAGTCGCGCGGGCTGCCATCGTCGTAGAGCGCGGCGCCGACTGCGAAGTGAGAGAGCCAGCCCGGCAGCTCCTTGGCCTGCCATGCCTCGAAGGCTGACTTCACGTTGGATTGGGTGAGGCGGCTCGTGTCAATCGATGGAGTCATGATGATTTCCTTTGTGCACTTCGGTTCGAGAACACCTTCAGGTTCTTTGTGATGTCCTTGCTCGCGTAGGGCGGAAATACGTCGAGCAATAGGTCAGGGTCGCCGATCAGCATGGCTTTGGTGTTCGATAGCATCGACCTCGGCCTTGCCGTAGTGCTCAGAGTAGCCCACGCCGCTGAAGGGGAGCGCATCGATCCAGAAGTGCTGGTTCGTCTGGTTGATGCCGCCGAAGGACACGTTGTCCAGGATCTAGTCGACGCTCGCCCAACTCTTGCTGAAGATATGTATGCGGCCAGCGCTCGACTGCGTCCAGCATGTCCCTGAAGTCGTTGCAGAGCAGCACGGGGGGCGCCGCTCCGAATGCCTCCAGCCGCGAGGCTTGATCGCCCCAGGTCGGGAGAGGATGCAGATAGAGCACGGTGGGTTCGACAAAGCGCTTCACCACGGCTACGGTCCACGTGGTGTTGATCACAGCAATGGTGGCATCAATCTCGTTGACAAGCACGTGAGAAACTCCTGAGCTTACGCAACATCGGGCAAGAGACAAGCCGTCATGGGCTGGATAGATCAGCCAGAAAATTCACCCAATCGTGTATCGAAACCTTGCCTTTTGCGATTCCCGTTTGCCTTGCCACTAGAACGAGGGATGAAGCGCTTCCGTCGCCGCAGAGGGATGGCGCCGATGTTGGCCTCATCTCTGTCCCATCTGAGGCCGATCGATGAACTCCGGCGCGAACCACGCCGTCCTGCCGAAGGCCGCCGCTCCGGAGCAGACGAGCTGATCTTCGATCTAGAGGATGCAGTCCGTAAGCAAGCCGTCCGACCGTGAGGCCGTGGCTTGCGCGCTGGCCGACCTCGCGGTGATCGCTCGGACAGGGGGCGCGTCAACGCCATCGGCTCGCCGTGGTGCGAGGACGATGTGCGTGCCGTGGCCGCGCTGCAGCCTGCCGGCATCCTGTTTCCAAGATCAACACGCCGGCCGATGTGCGGCAGGGCCTAGGCGTACCGAGAAACATCGGGCTTTGGTGCATAGCGCGAAACGCCGGAAGCCATCCTCGAAATGCAGGCGATACGGTAACTCGCACTGGCGCACGATGCGCGCATGTTCACTTGGGGGTTGGGCACTAACGCACTCGTGAAGGAATCGTGCGCACGCCATACGCCGATGCGCGAGGGCCTGGTGCCGATTCTCGCCATCGCACGATGGCCGCACGCACCAACGGACTGTGCGTGCTCGACGGGGTACACAACGAAATCCAGGACACGGCGGGCTTTGCGGTCACCGGCGAGCAGGAACGGCAGATGGGCTTCGACGGTCGCGCACTGATGCGCCCTTCGCAGATCGAGGCGCGGTTGAGCGCCTTCCAGATCAGAGCCGCACGGTGACGCACTTCACGTGCGTGTAGTGGTGCAGCGCTTCGAGCCCCTTCTCACGCCCATAGCCGCTCATCTTGTAGCCGCCCAGCGGCGTTTCCACACCGCCGGCCATGTACTCGTTGACGTAGATCTGCCCGGCGTCCAACTGCGCGGCCACGCGATGCGCACGCGCCAGGTCGCACGTCCAGATGCCGGCGGCGAGCCCGTACTCGGTGTCGTTGGCGATAGTAATGGCCTGCGCCTCGTCGTCGAAGGGAATCACGCAGGCCACCGGGCCGAAGATCTCCTCGCGTGCGATACGCATGCTGTTGTCCACGCCTGAGTAGAGCGTGGGGGAAACGAACCAGCCGCCCGCCAACGCGGGGTCGTCGGGCAACTGGCCGCCGACCTCGGCCACTGCGCCCTCGGCCCGCGCGATAGCGTAGTAGGCCTGCACCTTCTCGTACTGCGCGCGCGTGGTCATGGGGCCGACGGTGCTGTCCGCCGCTCCGATGCGGTAGCTTGCCATTGCTTCGCGCATCGCGGCGACGAAGGCGTCATGGATCGACCGTTCGACCAGGATGCGGGTGCCTGACAGACAGACTTGACCCGCGTGCGTCAAGAAGCCTTTGAGCACGCCGGGTGCAGCCAGCGCGAGATCGGCATCGGCGAACACGATGTCTGGTGACTTGCCTCCTAGTTCCAGCGTGAGCGGCAGCACGCGATCGGCGGCGATGCGGCCGATCTGCTGGCCTGCGCGCAGCGAACCGGTGAAGGCGATCTTGCGCACCTTGGGGTGGCGCACCAGCGCCTCTCCGGCTTCGGCGCCGATGCCAGTGACGACGTTGAACACGCCTGCGGGCACGCCGCAGCCGATGAGCAGCCGCGCCAGTGCGAGCACAGAACCGGAGGTCGACTCTGACGGCTTCACGACCACGGTATTGCCCGCCGCCAGCGCCGGCGCGCAGGCGCGGCCGGCCTGGTTCAGCGGCGCGTTCCACGGAAGGATGGCGCCCACCACGCCATAGGGCTCTCGCAGCGTGTACGAGTGGTAGCCCGCGCCCAAGCCGATGGTCTCGCCTTGCAGCGCGGTGGCTAGCCCGCCGTACAACTCGAAGTACTGCGCAACGCCTTCGATCTCGCCCAGCGCCTGCGGGGTGGACTTTCCGGTCTCTCGCGATTCGATGGTGGCCAACTCGCGCGCCTGCGCGCGGATGGCCAGCGCGGTCTGTGTGAGCAACCGTCCGCGCGCCAGCGGGCGCATGTCGCGCCAGGCCGCGAAGGCACGCTGTGCGGCGGCCACGGCCAGTGCCATGTCCTCTGCATTGCCCAGCGCCACTCGGCTGATGGTTTGCCCGGTGCGCGGATCGAAGCCCTCGGTGTAGTGGCCCTCGGCCGGCGCGCGCTCAGCGCCGTCGATGAAATGGTCAAGCGTATACAGCGTCATGGCGAAGCTCGGTGGAAGTCGGGGATGAGGAGCAGCGCGCGTCCTCGAGGATCATGTCGGCGGCCTTCTCGGCGATCATGATGGTGGGCGCGTTGGTGTTGCCGCTCACGATGGTGGGCATGACCGACGCATCGACCACGCGCAACCCGGGCACGCCGTGCACGCGCAGCCGCGCGTCGACCACCGCTTGCGGCCCTGTGCCCATGGCGCAAGTGCCCACCGGGTGGTAGAGCGTCTGGCTATTGCGGCGCACGAAGTCCATGATCTCCTCATCGCTTTCCACCTGGACGCCCGGGAGATCTTCGCGCACGACCAGGTCAGCCAGCGGCGGGGCCGCGGCGATGCGGCGGATCCAGCGCAGCGTGGCGATCATCACGCGCTCGTCGTCAGCGTCGGCCAGGTAGTTGGCCTGAATCAGCGGCGGCGCATGCGGGTCGGCCGAGCGCAGCGTGATCTGGCCGCGCGAACGCGGGCGCAGCATGGCGCTGGCGAATTGCACGCCCGGAAAGGGGTGCATACGCAACTGGTTCTTCGAGTCGAAGGCGAAGCTCAGCGGCCTGAAGCTGAGCTGGATGTCGGGGACTTCGATCTGTGGGGCGCTGCGCACGAAGGCCACTGCATGCGAAGCGCCCACGGCCAGCGGCCCGCGCCGGTGCAGCAGGTAGCCGGCGCCATGCGCGAATTTGCGCCAGCCCGACAGCGCGGCGTTCATGGAGGCACCTTCGCGCACCTCGAAGCCCGCGTTCATCGCGAGGTGATCCTGCAGGTTGGCGCCGACGCCGGGCAGCGCACGAAGCACCGCAATGCCGTGGGCCTGCAATTGCTCGGGTGCACCGAGGCCCGACAGCATGAGCAACTGCGGCGAGCCGATAGCGCCGGCGCAGACCAGAACCTCCTTGCGTGCCCGCGCGAACCGGCGCGTGCCGTTCTGGACGAACTCGACGCCCGTGGTGCGTCCGTTCTCGATGCGCACCCGCTCCACTGCCGCGTCGCCCACGATCTGCAGGTTCGGCCGGTCGCGCGCCGGCGCCAGGTAGGCCCGCGCGGTGGACGAGCGCAGCCCGTCGCCGATGGTGTGCTGCAGGTAGCCGACACCTTCCTGCGTGGCGCCCGCGATGTCGGCATTGCGCGCCAGGCCCGCGGCCACGCCGGCCTGCACGAAGGCGTCGGTGGTCGAATGCTGCTCGTGGGGGAAAGAAACGCGCAGCGGGCCGCCATGCCCGCGCCAGGTGTTATCGCCGCTGTCGCTGGTCTCTGTGCGCTGGAAGTAGGGCACCACGTCCGGCCATGACCAGCCCGCGTTGCCCAGGTCGCGCCACTGGTCGTAGTCGCTCGCGAAGCCGCGCACGTACACCATGCCATTGATGGCGCTGGAGCCGCCCATGACCTTGCCGCGCGGCCAGTACAGGCGGCGCCCGGCTAGGTTGAGTTCGGGCTCGGTAAAGAATTTCCAGTTGACCCGTTCGTCGAAGAACACATTGCCCACGCCGGCGGGCGTGCGCACCCAGAAGGGCTCGGCGTCGGGGCCGGCCTCCAGCAGCAGCACGCTCGCGCCGCGTTCGGTGCTAAGGCGGTTGGCCAGTACGCAGCCGGCAGAGCCGCCGCCCACGATGACGTAGTCGTGGGCGAGTGAAGAAGTCGATGCATCCATGGTGTGCCGCCAATCAGGTCAGATGGCGAGGTAGCGGCTGGCCACCTCGGGGTTGTCGCGGAACTGCTGCAGGCTGCCAGTGAAGACGATGCTGCCGTGGTCGATGACCGCCACGCTGGACGCGATGTCCATGCAGAAGCGCATGTTCTGCTCGGCCACCAGCAGCGTCATGCCGTGCGCGCGCAGTTGAAGGATCAGCGCCTGGATCTGGTCCATGATCACGGGTGCCAGGCCCTCGCTGGGCTCGTCGAGCAGCAGCAACTCGGGGTTGCCCGCCAGCGCGCGGGCGATGGCCAGCATCTGCTGCTGGCCGCCCGAGAGCAGACCGGCGGACTTCTCGCGCGCGTCAGCCAGCAGCGGGAACAGGTCGTACAGGCGATCCAGCGGCCATTCCTCCTGCCCGTTCGGTCCGCGCTTCATTCCAAGACGCAGATTGCCCTCCACCGTCTGCAGCTTGAAGATCTGGCGGTCTTCAGGCACGTAGCCCAGGCCGAGGTTGGCGATCTGGTCGGGCCGCAGGCGGCTCACGTCCTGGCCCATGGCCTGCACAGTGCCGCGTCGCGGCGCCGCGATGCGCATGATGGATTTCATGGTCGTGCTCTTGCCCGCGCCGTTGCGACCGAGTAACGCGACCGACTCGCCACGCGCCACCGCAAGGCCCAGGCTAAAGAGGATCTGGCTGCGGCCGTAGAAGGTGTCCAGGCCCTTTGCGTCGAGCAACAGTGCGGCGGATGGGGCGGGCGTCGTCGTCATGCGGCTTCCTTCGCGTAGCTGCCCAGGTAGGCGCGGATCACGCCGGGGTCGGCGCGCACGGCTTGCGGCGTGCCGCGCGCGAGGATCGCACCGTAGGACAGCACGGTCACGTCCTCGGCAACTGAGAACACGATGTCCATGTCATGCTCGATGAAGAGCACCGTCAGCCCGGTGGCCTGCCACAGGCGGCGCACCGTCTCGACCATGTGCCAGCGCTCCTCCGGGCCCATGCCGGCGGTGGGTTCGTCCAGCAGCAGCACGCGCGGGTGCGCGCACAGCGCGATGCCGATGTCCACCATCTTCTGGTCGCCGTGGCTCAGTTGTTCCACCGGCGTGTGGGCCACCGCGTCGAGCCCGAGCAGAGCGATCACCTCATCAGCGCGCTGGCGACCTTGCTGGCGCGGAAAACCGGACAGCAGGCCCGCCACACCGAGGCGCTCTGGCACGGCCGCGGCGCAAAAGCTCTGCCACGGCGTGAAGCTCGGGAACAGGCTGGCGACCTGGAAGGCGCGCGCCAGCCCGCGTCGCGCTACCTGGCGCGGCGGCAGGCCGTGCAGCGGCGCGCCGTCGAGCAGGATCTCGCCACGGTCGGGGTGCAGCGTGCCGCAGATCAGATTGAACAGTGTGGTCTTGCCCGCACCGTTCGGGCCGATGACGGCGGACAGGCTGCCGGTGGCAAATTCCAGCGATACGTCCTGGATCACGTGATTGCCACCGAAGGACTTGGAGACGTGGCGCAGGCTCAGCATGGGCGGGCCTCCGCAGCCGGATCGGCCGTCACCGCAGCGGCGCTGGTGTTGACCGCGTTGCCCGTGTTGGCCGTGCGGCGCGCCGGCCGGGCCTTGCGCGCCTGCCACCATTCGTTCAACCAGTCCACCGGCCCCTTGCGCACCACCAGCACGATCGCCAGGATCAGCGCGCCCAACACCAGGCTGGTATTGCCCGTGTAGCGCGTGGTGCCGTCCACCAACAGGCGCAGCAGCAGCGCGCCGGCCAGCGGTCCATAGAACACGCGCGAGCCGCCCAGCAGGATGGCGAAGATGGCGTCGCCCGAGGTCGACCAGAAGGCCATGGTCGGGTAGGCGCCCGACACCAGCAGCGTGGCCAGCACGCCGGCCACAGCCGCGAACAGGCCGGCGAGGATGAAGGCCGCCAGCTTGGTCGCGTAGACGTTCACGCCCAGGTAGGCGCTGCGCGGCTCGTTGTCGCGCACCATGCGCAGCGTGGCGCCGAAGGACGAACTCACCAGCGCGTACATGGCGAAGGCCGACGCGCAGAACACGGCGGCGATGAATTCGTAGCGAGGCAGGCCGGCCGACAGGTTGGTGCCGAACAACGTGGCTTGGCGCACCATGCCGGTCAGGCCCTGGTCGCCGCCGGTCACCGGTGCCCAGATCTCGATCATGTTGTAGAGCAGCATGGCCATGGCCAGCGTGATGAACGAGAAGTAGGTCTCGTGCAGACGCACGCACACGGCACCGATCACGCAGGCCAGCAGCGTGGACGCGCCGACCGCGCCCAGCATGGCCGGCACCACGCCCCACCCGGCGCCGAGCAGCAGGCAGAAGCCATAGGCGCTGAATGCGAAGAACATCGCATGGCCGAAGGACACCAGGCCGGTGTAGCCCACCAGCAGGTTCAGCGACATGGCGAAGAGGCCATACACAAGCACGAAGGAGATGCGGTCCAGCGTGCCCCCGGCCTGCGTGAACCAGGGCAGGGCCAGCAGGAGCAGCGGCGCGAAGTGCAGCAAGGGCAGCAGGCGCGCAAGCCCGGGCGGCGTGTCGTTGTTCATGAATCGCTTCCGGTCAGTGGGTGCGGCCGACGCGTGAGAACAGGCCCTGTGGGCGCAGCACCAGCACGGCCACCATGAAGAGGAACATCAGGCCTTCGGTGAATAGCGGAAAACCGATGGAGCCGAAGGAGCGCGTGAAGCCCAGCAGCAGTGCCGCCACCAGCGCGCCGGGGATAGAACCCATGCCGCCGATGACCACCACGACGAAGGATTCGAGCAGGATCGACAGGCCCGTGCCCGGCAAGATGGCGCGCATGGGCGCGGCCAGCGCGCCGGCAACGCCCGCCAAGCCGCAGCCCAGCGCCAGCACGGCGCTGGCATAGCGGTTCACGTTCTTTCCCAGCGCCGATGCCATGGAAGGCAACTCGGCCACGGCGCGCATGGTCATACCAAAGCGCGTGCGCGTGATGAGCCACCAGATGGCCAGCCCGAAGGCTGCAGACAGCGCCATCAGCACGAGATAGAACACCGGTACCACGCCGCCTTGGAAATGCACGGGCGGCAAGCGCATGGACGCCGGCACGCCGAGCGAGACCGCGGCCGGGCCCCAAATCAGCTTGGCGGCGTCGTCGATGATGAGCACCAGCGCGAAACAGGCCACCAGCTGCATCATCACGTCGGTGCCCTTGAGCGGGCGCACGACGAAGCGCTCGAAGACCGCGCCGCAGGCCGCGGCGAACAGTGCCGCCGCTGCGACGGCCAGCAGGTAGCTTCCCGTGTTGGCATAGACCGTGTAGGCCATGTAGGCGCCCAGCATGTAGAAGGCGCCGTGCGCGAAGTTGGCGATGCCCAGAACGCCGAAGACCAGCGTAAGGCCGGAGGCGGTGAGGAACATCAGGAGGCCGATCACCAGTCCGCTGGTGCTCTGTGTGACCAGGCAGGGGGCGGACGAGAGGCATTGGGCCAGGGCGTCGAAGTCCATGGGATTGATCCTGAAACGGTTGACGGCGCGCTCAGACGTAGCCCTGCTTTTTCTTCCAGGCCGCTTCCTCTTCCAGGATCACCGTCCAGTCCGTCGCCACCCAGTCCTTGACGTAGGGTTCCGCGCCGATGGCCGTGCCATAGGCCATGGGGTAGTTGATGAGGGTGTTGTCCTCGGCGCGCAGCGTGACCCTGCCGGCCAGGCCGAACGGCACCTGCGCGCTGCTGCCACGGATCGCAGCCGCCACCTTTGCCGGATCGGTATCGCCCTTGGTGGCGCGCAGCCCGTCGACGATGAATTGCGCGGCCGCGCCGGTCTGCCAAGCCCAGTTGTGCGGCTTGGCGCCACCGCTCTGCTTGAGGTAATCGTCATACCACTTGCGGTTGGCCGGCGTGTCCGGGTAGCCGCGGTTGTAGCGGTTCTGCACGATCACGTTCGGTGGCGCCTGCTTGACGGTGTCGACCACGCCGTAGTCGGAGTACAACGGCAGCACGGCCAGTTTGTCTTTGAACAGACCGTAGAGGTTGCCCTGCTCGACCAGCGAGATCAGGTCGCCGCCGAAGCACAGCGAATAGATCGCCTGCGGGTTGGACGAGAGCAGGCGTGTCACCACGTCGGTGAAGTCGGGCGCGCCGAACTTGGGCCAAGCCTGGCTCACCACGTCCATCTTGCCGCCGAAGTGGCGAAAGTAGTCAACGAACTGCTGTGTCGTCTCAC
This sequence comes from Variovorax sp. EBFNA2, assembly GCF_033802765.1. Classification (NCBI taxonomy): domain Bacteria; kingdom Pseudomonadati; phylum Pseudomonadota; class Betaproteobacteria; order Burkholderiales; family Comamonadaceae; genus Variovorax; species Variovorax sp. EBFNA2. Next base: position 705,487 of record NZ_CP138497.1, on the reverse strand, counting down.
GGCCGAAGGCATAGTCGGGCGAACATGTGGCCCAGCGCGTGATGCCGCGCTCCTTGGCCATGCGAGAGACGATGGCGCCGCCCGCGATGGCGTCGTGGATGCCCTGGCGCGCCACGCGAAACACCAACGGGTTGAACTTCTTCGGGTCGGCCGTGAGCGACGAGGCCTCAGAGTTGAGTTGGAAGCAGGCGGCCTTGGTGTCGCGCAGACCCTCGTTGATGGCGGCGGCCGCCGACGACGACTCGGCGCTCATGATGAGCGTGCAGCCATCGGAACTGATGAGGCTGCGCACGTTCTTGACCGCCTCTTCTGGCAGGTTGCGCGAGTCGCGCACGATCAGTTCGAGCTTGCGGCCCTCAATGCCGCCGGTGGCATTGACCTGATCGAACAACAGCCTCGCGGCCGCCACCTGGCCCAACCCCGCATAGGCGAAGCGGCCGGTGGTGACGGCGCTCATGCCGATCTTGATGGGGCCAGATTGCGCGCGCAGCAGCATGGGCGCACTGAGCAGGGCCGCCGAGACGGCGGCGGTGCGAAATAGTTCGCGGCGCGTGGACGAAACCGGGCCGTATGCCGATGGGCAATGCATGTCTATGTCTCCTGATCTTGTGACGCATCCATGAACGGATGCATGCGTACGCGCCATGGCGGTTCAGTGCCGGGCTGCGCCGTGCTTCTTGAGCAGTTCGATGTTCCGGGCGGCGCGGCGGGCTGTAAAGCGTGCGGAAGCAATCAGCACATACGTGATGCAAACATTGAGCTCATCACATACGTGCTATCTGTGCCTGATCGGCGCAACGCCATTGCGAGGAGGTCACCCAAGAAGGTCAGGCGGGCGACCCAGGGGGCAGGGGCTACCGATTCGACGACCCCTTGGCGTCCCCGCGAAACCAACAGCCAACTCCAGGCTCAGTGAAAAGCCCTCTCCAACGAAAAGCGACATCTGAAGCGCTGACGCCCTCGGGCGGGGAAGTCGCACGCAGCACGAGCGCGCGTCATCGAACCGACACCAATCCGTCATCTCGCGCAGTCACCATCCGGCACTCTGCTCGCGATGCTCCGTACCTCGCGGCCCGGATCCCCGACTTCGGCGTATGCACATTCCCCGCACCTCATTCCTCGCTCCAGCATGCTCGCAACGGGTTCACAGCTCGCGGCGGGGCTGATGGCCGTGGCAGCGCTTCTTGGCGGCGTGTCCGCCGCTCGGGCAGATGCGACGCAGCCGGCGAAGAAAACCGCGCAGGCCGGCGCAGCCGATGCCGCGGCGCCGATGCGCTTTGACATCCCGCGCCTGCCGTTGGCTGCTGCCTTGAGCCGCTTCCATGCAGTGACCGGCCTGTCCCTGCTGTACGAGGACGCCACGCTGGAGGGGCGCTCGTCCCGCGCCCTGCACGGCGAGCACACACCCGAGGCCGCGCTGCGCGAATTGCTCGCGGACAGCGCCATCGTGGCGCACTACACCTCCAGGTCGGCCTTCATGCTGATGCGCCCCGAGGTGCCGGCCTCCGCTGACGCCTCTGGCTTCATCGCAGAAGCCGAAGGAGCCTCCGCAGGGGCGGCACGCGCCGCGCGCCGGGGCTACTACGCCCAGCTGCAGGCGCGCGTGACCGCGGCCTTGTGCGCCGAGGCCGTCACCGTGCCCGGCAGCTATCGCCTGGCGCTCAATCTCTGGATCGATGCCCAGGCGTCGACGGTCGAGCGCGTGGCGCTGCATTCCACGGGCAACGAACGGCGTGACGCACGCATCGCCGCCCGTCTCACCGGTCTCTCGCTCGAATCGGCGCCGCCCGACGGCGTGGTGCAGCCGATCACGCTGCTGATCCTGCCGCGCCAACCGGCGCAGACCGGCGACTGCCGCTTTGCCTCGGGCGAGGTCGTGCGGCCATGACCGCTTCGCCTTCGGGCCTGCTGAACTTCCTGGTCGAGCGCTACGATGTGCTGCGCCGCAAGCTCACGCACCGCCTGGGCTCGGTCGAGCTGGCCGAGGACGTGCTGCACGACACCTACGTCAAGCTCTCGATGCGCGCGCCCGCGGGCCCGGTGCACAGCCCGCAGAGCTTCCTGCTGCGCACGGCGGTCAACATCGCCATCGACCGCATCCGCGCCGACCGGCTCGAGCTGTCGGGCGAGGAGATAGACGAGCTGCTGATGACCGACGAGAAGGCCGTGGATCCCGCGGTCGAAGTACAGGCGCGTGTCGATCTGGAAGCCGTGGCGCGTGCCATGGAGCAGCTGCCGCCACTGCGCCGGCAACTGCTGTTCGCCTCGCGCGTCGAAGGCATCCCGCAGAAGGAGCTGGCCAAGCGCTACGCGATCTCGCTGCGCCGCGTCGAGCGCGAGATTCACCTGGCGCACGAGTTCTGCGCCGAACAGATGCGGGGCCCGCGCAAGAAATGAATTGGCGGTTGACCCCGGTGCCGAACGTCCAGTCAGCAGGACACCGATGATTGCGAACATGGCTGACGACGATTCCGCAGATGCTTCGAACCGCCTCGACGAGCACGCGCGCGCCTGGGTGCGCAAGCTGAGCTCGGGCGCGGCCACGCGCAAGGATGCTCGCCTGCTCGCGCAGTGGTGCGCGCGCAGTGCCGGCAATCGCGAAGCCTTCGAGCGCGCCAAGCGAGAGTGGCAGGCGATCGAAGGCGTCGCCCAGGCGCACCGGCGGCTCTTTCCCGAGGCCTCCGTCGCGTCCGCACGAACCGCCGGGCACCGCATCGCGTCCGTCGACATGCGCCGGCGCGGGCTGCTCGGCGCGGGTGTCGTTGCCGCGGCGGCGGCTGCGGCCGTGGTGCATCCGCCATTGGCGCTGTGGCCCTCGTGGTCGGAGCTGGCCGCGGACTACCGCACCGGCACTGGAGAGCAGGCCACCGTGGCGCTGGCCGCCGAAGTGGAGCTCACGCTCAACACCCAGACGAGCCTTGCGGTCCAGGGCGGCGGCCCGACCGGCGGGGGCGAGCGCATCCGCTTGGTCGCCGGCGAGGCCATCGTGCGACGCGGATCTGGCGCACCCCACGTCGAGCTGCTTGCCGGCGACGCGCGCATCGTGCCCGGCGTGGGCGACGTGGCGGTGCGGCGCCAGGGCGAGCGCTACTGCGTGAGCTGCATCGAGGGCCGCGCCGAAGTTCGGCATCCCGTGCGCACCATCGCGCTGCGCGACGGCGAGCAGCTGTGGTTCGGCGCGCGCGACATGGCACCTGTGGCACAGGCGGACATGGGCCAGACCCAGGCCTGGCGCCGCGGCGAACTGGTGTTTCGCGCCACGCCGTTGAGCGAGGCGGTGCAGGAGATCAACCGCTACCGCAGCGGGCGCGTGGTGCTGGCGAGCGATGCGCTCGCGGGCCGCCGTCTGAGCGGACATTTCCGGATCAGCGCGCTCGACGAGGCCATCGCGCAGATCGAAGCGCTGTTCGAAGCACGCGCCACGCGGTGGCCGGGCGGAATCGTCGTGCTGGCCTGAGCGGTGCGCGGTACGCCCGCGAAAAAAAGTCGGATTCCCTTGGCGGGTCTTCGCGGCCCCAACGTCTAGGTCTAGACCCCAACGCCGACGACGCTTTACACACGGACCCGCCACCATGTTCTCGACCCCGCGAGCCGCCACAGGCCGAACCCCGCCGCCCCCCCGTTCCCGCAGCCGCCACGCGCAGCCGCTGCACCCCGTGGCTTGGGCGGTCGCCGGCCTCGCGATGGCACTGGCCGGCGGCCACGCGCAGGCGCAGCGCGCCTTCAGCCCTGGCTGGATGGCGCAGAAGAACATGGCACAGGCCACGGCCGCCGCCACCGGCCGGCTGCCCAATGGACAACCCGCGGCGCTGTCGACCAGTCCGCAGGCGCAGCAGCAACGCGCCAATGCCGAACTGCAGCGTTCGCTGGACAACCTGCAGCTCGCAGCGCGTGGCATCGCAGCCCAGCAGGCGGCACAGATCGCAGCGCGGCATGCGGCGCAGGGCGAAGCCTCGGTCTCCGACGGCCTGGCCGAAGGCGGCCTGCGGGTGGACGGCAACAGCCTCAGTGCGGGCTGGCTCAACGCACAGGCGCCGCAGCAGACGCAGGCCAACGGCCGCGCCACGGTCGCCATCCGCCAGACCGGTGACCGCGCCATCCTCAACTGGGAGACCTTCAACGTCGGGCGCAACACCACCGTCGAGTTCGAGCAGCATCCCGACTGGGCCGTGCTCAATCGCGTCAACGATCCGCAGGCGCGGCCCAGCCGCATCCAGGGCCAGATCAAGGCCGACGGAACGGTGCTGATCGTCAACCGCAACGGCATCGTGTTCGGCGGCACCAGCCAGGTCGACACGCGCAACCTGGTGGCGGCCGCGGCGCACATCGGCGACGAGCAGTTCAGGAAGAACGGCATCTACAGCACGTCGTCCGGCGGCCAGCCGCAGCCGGTGTTCACCGAGGCGCTCGGCAAGGTCGAGGTGCAGGCCGGTGCACGCCTGGCCACGCGTGCGAGCACGTCGGTCACGCAGGGCGGTGGCTACGTGCTGCTGCTCGGTCACGAGGTCGAGAACGCCGGCAGCATCGCCACGGCGCGCGGCCAGACGCAGCTCGCGGCCGGCGACAGCTTTGCGATCCGCAAGGGCGTGGGCACCGAAGGCAACACCTTCTCGACGACGCGTGGCAACGAGGTCGCGCCGCAGTTCGCGCCCGACAGCACGGCGGGACGGGTGCGCAACAGCGGCCTGATCGTCGCGACCGAGGGCGACATCACGCTGGCAGGCCGGACGGTGCGCCAGGACGGCGTGGCGCTCGCCACCACGACCGTCAACACGCGCGGGACGGTGCACCTGCTGAACTCGGCGGCCGATGCCAAGGGACGTGTCGCTGTCGGGCGCGAGGCGGTCACCGCCGTGCTGATCGACGCCGACGACCGCTTCAGTGCGCTCGACAGCCAGCGCGAAGCGCTTGTCGGCGAATCGGCGGCGCTCGACCGGCTGCGCACGCTGGCCACGCCCGGCGCCTTCGACAACCTCTCGCGCCTCCAGGACCGGCGCGACCTGTCGCGCGTGGAGGTGACCGCTGGCAGCGACGTGCATTTCGAGGACGGTGCGCTGGTGCTGGCAACCGGCGGCCAGATCGCCGTGAGCGCGCAGCGGCGGGTCCTGGTGGCGAAGCGGGCGCGCCTGGATGTGTCCGGCGCCGTCGGCGTGGACGTGGCCATGGAGTCCAACAACGTCCAGGTCAACATCCAGGGCAACGAGCAGCGCGACGCACCATTGAACCGCGACACCGGCAAACTCAACAACGCCAACGTCTGGATCGACCGGCGCCGCCTGTCGCACGTGCCGGCAAAGCCGGGCGTGTACGACCGCGACCGTTTCTACACCGCCGGCGGCCTGCTCGAGGTCGGCGGCTATCTGGGCAACCAGCCGCACGGCATCGGTGAATGGATGGCACAGGGCGGCACCGTGTCGCTCAGTTCGCCCGAGGTGGTGACGCAGCGCGGCTCGCAGATCAACCTGTCGGGCGGCTCGATCGACGTGCGCACCGGGTACCTGAATCAGAGCTGGCTCAGGGGCAGCGACGGGCGCCTGCATCGGCTCGACCGCGCACCCGCCGACATGGCCTTCGAGGGCGTGTACCGCGGCTTCGAGGACGCGCATGCGCGTTGGGGAAAGAACACCACCGGCTACTTCTACAACCCGCTGATCGGACCGCAGCGCCAGCTGGAAAACGGCTACACCGTCGGGCGTGACGCGGGCCGGCTCGTGGTGAGCGCCCCCACGGCGGTGCTCGAGGGTGACATCGACGCGGCCGTCTTCCGCGGGCCGCGCCAGACGCAGGCGCGAGGCGCCGCCCAGGACGGCTACCTGCAGTCGCAGGTCGCGGTGGCGCGCGCCGGCACGCTGGCGCTGCGCCGCACCGGCGGCGTGGGTGCCGATGGCGCCTTCGATACCCAGGTGCGCATCGGCGAGGTCGAGGACATCGCCGATGCGCTCGGCGCCGATCCGTTGGCCGCGCTGCCGGCCGCCCGCACCGGCACCGCGTTCCTCGACGCCGCGCGGCTGTCGGGCTTCGGCCTGGGCGGCCTGGAGATCGTGGCCAACGGTGACGTGCGCATCGAGCGCGCGCTGCGGCTGGCCGATGGCGGCCGGCTCGAGATCATTGCGCCCGCCACGCGCATCGAGGCCGATGTGGTGGCGCGCGCCGGCAGCATCTCCGTGGGCAATGTGGCGCCGGTGCTGACGACCGGCTCGCCCACGGGCGGCCAGTTGCTGCTGCGCGACGACGCCTCGAGCTTCGTGCTCGCCGCGGGTGCGCGGCTCGACCTGCGCGGCCTGTGGACCAACCAGCAGCGTGACGGCTGCGACATCGACGGCGAGGCGGGCGTCGCCTTCGTCGACGGCGGCAGCCTCTCGGTGCGCATGGCGCGCGGCGGCATTGCGCTCGAGCGCGGCAGCCTGGTCGACGTGTCCTCGGGCGCCACGCTGGCGCGCGACGGCCGGCTCGCGGGCGGGCACGGCGGCAGCGTGAGCCTGGTGGCCGGTGCGCCATGGGTCGAGTCCAATGTCGAGGAGAACCCCGGCAGCGCGCTGCTGCGCATCGATGGCGAACTGCGCGCCAGCGGCGTGCTCGGCGGCGGCACGCTGACGCTGCAGTCGCCGGCCAACGTGCTGTTCGGCGCCGACGCCTTTCTCGAGGGCGGCACCCTCGCGGCCGGCACGCCGCTGCCGCTGAGCGTGGTGCTCGCGCGCGACGTGCACCTCGGCGCCGGCGAACGGCTGCCGGTGCGCACCTCCACGCTGCTGTCGGTGTCGGTGCAGGACGTTGCGCTGCCGTCCACCCTGAGTCCGACCAATGCCGCGCCCATCGTGACCGGGGCCGACTGGGTGCTGCCGCAGGACGTCTCCATCATCACGTCGCAGGGCCTTCTGCCTGCGGGCAGCGCCGTGCCGGCCGGCACCCGCATCGAAGCCTTCAACGGGTCGCTGCCGCCGGGCACCGTGCTGCCCTCGGCCGTGTTCCCGAGCGGCGTTCCGGTGGCGCCCTATGTGCTCACCCAGGAAGCGGGCGAGCGCTCGGCCATCGCGGTGGCCTACCGCGCGGGACGCGTGATCGAGCGCGGCGCGTATTTCAGCGAGACGGTCTCGTTCGCGCCGGCGCTGCGGCTGGACCCGGCGCTGCTGCACAGCGGCTTCTCGACATACCGGCTCACCAGCTTTGGCGGCCTGCGCGTGCGCGACGATCTCGCGCCGCGCATGCCGGTGCTGCGCGCCGCGGCCGATGCGCCCGAACTGGCGAGCGGCACCGACACCGCGCGCGTGCTCGAGCGCTGGCTGCCGCCGCTGCACGCCGAGGACGCGGCGCACCGCCGCATGACCACCCGGGCCGGCGCCGACCTGAGCCTGCACGGCGCGCAACTCGAACTCGCGCACGGCGTTCAGATCGACGTCGACCCGGGCCGGCAGGCACGGCTCGTGGCCGAGGGCCAGCTCACGGTGCAAGGCCGGGTGAGCGCGCCCGGCGGCGACATCGTGCTGGCCAGCGCGGCCACGCGAGGCACGACCGATCCGAGGCTCGCACCGATCGGCACCTCGATCTGGATCGGCGCCGATGCGGTGCTCGATGCGGCGGGCCGCGCCCATGTCGCGATCGACGGCGATGGCCTGCGCTACGGCATCGCACCCGACGGCGGCTCGATCCGCATCGGTCTGGAGGACGACACGCGCGCGGACCGCGACTACCTGAAGACCACCGGCATGCATGTCATCGTGCGACCCGGCGCGCAACTCGACGCCTCGGGCGCCTGGGCCGAGGTCGACCTCGCGCCGCGGAACCTGCCACCCGGCAGCGCGCGTGTCCAGGGGCTGGCCGGCGACGGCGGGCTGATCCGCATCGGCTCGTCGCGCGGCATCTTCAACGACGGGCGGCTGCGCGCTGCCGCGGGCGGGGAGGGGGCGGCCGGCGGCACGCTGAACCTGGTGCTCGAGAACCCGCTGAACAACGCGCACCGCGTGCAGGTCCTGACGCTGGCGCAGGAGCGCGCCGCCAGCGGCGCGGCGGCCGACCTGCGCCCCGGTCAGGCGCACGGCTCGCTGATCGACGCGCACGCGCGCCTGAGCGCTGAAGAGGTGCGCGCCGGCGGCTTCGGCACGCTGGCGCTGTGGAGCCGCGACGTCTTCAGCATCGACGGCGACCTCGACCTGCAGCTGCCGCAAAGCCTCGTGCTGCAGCGCGGCGCCTTCGCCAGTTCGCCGGCCGCACCACCCGCGCGGGTGCGGCTGGCCGCGCCCTATGTGCTGCTCGACGGCAAGGTCGACATTCCGGTGCAGCAGAACGAGTTCCAGTCGGGCCTGGTGCCGAGCGGCACCTCCACCTTCAACACGGGTCGACTCGAGATCGAAGCCGACCTCATCGACGTTCGGGCCGACACCCTGTTCGGCGCAGTCGGCGTGAGCCAGGCGATGCACTTCACGCCCCACGGCGGGGTCATCGAAACCCGCCCGCTGGACTTCCATGGTTTCGACGAAGTGCAACTGACCAGCCGCGGTGACGTGCGTTTCACGAACGGCCTGCTCGACACGGGCGGCAACCTCACGGTGACCGCAGCCCAGCTCTATCCGACCACCGGCGCCAGTGGCGACCTGCGCGTGGCGCTGCGCGCCGTGCCGGGGCAGAACAACACCTTCGACCCGGCGCGGCGGCTCACGATCCGGGGCACCGGCGCGGCGCCGGCGATGCCGGCCTCGGTCTTCGGCACGCTGACGCTGGCGGCCGCGACCATCGACCAGGGCGGCGTGGTGCGTGCACCGCTGGGCACGATCACGTTCGGCACCCAACCGGCGTTCGGCATCGGGTTGCCGCCGCTCAGAGACCTGGTCTTCGACGTGCTGCTGCGCGACGGCAGCCTCACGTCGACCAGTGCGGCGGGCCTGGTGATGCCCTATGGCGGCACCGTGGACAACTTGCGCTATGCCTACAACGGCGACACCGTCGAGTACCTGCCGCTGGCAGCTGCGGTCGGCCGGCCCGAGGACTATCCCCGGCGCAGCGTGCGCCCCGGCATCGCCTTCGGCCAATCGCGCATCGCGGCCGAGTCCCGGGCGGTGCTCGATGTCTCGGGTGGGGGGCGACTCACGGGCGCGGGCTTTTTCACCGGCCGAGGCGGTTCGGTCGACGTGCTGCGCACGCCGCTGATCGACGCCAACCCCACGTACGCTTTCAGCAGCGCAGGCGCCGGGGTGTACGCCCTGGTGCCGTCCTTCGCAGGCGCCTACGCGCCGGTCAGTCCCGATGCCGGCGCGGGCATGCCGCACATCGGCCAGCAGATCACCTTCGATGCGCCGGTGGGGGCGCTGCCCGCGGGCACCTACACGCTGATGCCCTCGACCTATGCGCTGCAGCCCGGCGCCTGGCGCATCGAACTCGGCGCGCAGGGCTCGTCGGGCCCGTTCGAGGCCCTTCGTGCCAGCGGTTCGGTCCGCGCCAGCGGCTATCTGGGGATCGCCAACACCACTGTGCGCAACGCACTGCCCACAGCTGTCACGCTCACGCCGGGTCGCGCGGTGCGCAGTCTGTCGCAATACAACGAGGCGAGCTACGCCGACTTCGCGCTGGCGCGCGCAGCCACTTTCGGCGAGGTGCGCCCTCGGCTGGAGCGCGATGCGCAGAGCCTGCACATCGACACCGGCAGCGCGACCGGCCGCGTGCTCGTCTTCGAGGGCCGGGCGAACCTGCAGCGCGAAGCGGGCGTACATGGCGCGCTCGACGGCAACCTGTTCCTGACGGGCCGGCGACCCATGGAGGTGGTGGCACCGGACGCGGCGGGCACGCCCGGCTTCGCCACCGTCGACGCGCGGCAGCTTTCCGCCTTCGATGCGGGCACGCTGATCGTGGGCGGCGTGTACGGCCTGGGCAATGTCTACGTCGTCGTGGAGCAGGCCCAGGTGCAGGTCGGCCCGCACGTGGTGATCACCGGCGCCGAGCAGGAGACGATCGCCGTACGCAGCGGCGCCCGGCTAGCGGCGGGCCAGGTCTTCCTGGCCGGCCACGACGTGCGCGTGGAGGGCGGCGCGCTGATCGACACCACGCGCAGCAGCACCGTGGGCTTCGACTCGACCGACGGCTACGTCTACCTCGATTCGGCGAGCAACGGCGCGAACGCGATCCTGGCGGTGGGCAACGGTGTCTACAACTTCGCGCCGCCGCAGGGCGATGCCTCGCAAACCCAGGGCTCGATCTCGATCGAGGACGGCGCGATGCTGCGCACCCGCGGCACCGTCAGTTTCCTCAGCAGCGGCCCCGTGGTGCTCGGCGAGGCGCAGATCAACGCGCGTTACCTCAGCATGGCAGCGCCCACCATCCAGGTGGGCACGCGCGAGTCCTTCGCTGCGGCCGAGGCGCAAGGCGCCATCGGCCCCGGCGTGCGGCTGAGCCGGGAGATGCTCGAGCGGCTGCTGCGGCCCACCGAACCGGGCCAGACGCCGATCGAGCAGCTCTCGCTGACGGCGGGCAACTCGCTCAATTTCTTCGGCAGTGTCGACCTCGACCTGCGCGCGGCGCGCGGGGAGGGCGGCGCTCCCGCGCTGCTGCTGCTGAACACGCCGGCGATCTACGGATGGGGCACGGCCAGCGACAGCGCGCGCATCACCACCGACACGCTGATCTGGAACGGTCTGTCGACCGGCACCGGTGCGCCGGAGTCGCCCTTCGCAAGCCGTGCGCCCGGGGCCGTGGCGCCCGGCGGGGCGGGCACAGGCGCCGGCAGCCTGGTCGTCGATGCGCGTCGCATCGAATTCGGCTATGGGCCGCTGCAGCGGGCACAGGACCAGGCAGCGCTCGAGCGCCAAGTCCTTGGCTTCTCGAACGTCGCGCTGCAGGCCAGCGAACGCATCACGGCCAACCGGCGCGCCACGCTCTCGGTGTACCGCGAAGGCACCGACCCGGCCGCCCGCAGCGGCGGCGACCTTGTGCTGAGCGCACCGCTGCTGACCGGCGAGGCCGGCTCCTTCATGAGCTACCGCGCAGGCGGCGCGGTGCGCGTGACGGCCCCCGAAGGCGCCCGGCCCACCGCCGGCGCCGCGCATCTGGACGCGCTCGGCGCCGAAGTGCGTCTGGCCGGAAGCTCGATCGCACTCGACACCGCCGTCGCATTGCCAAGCGGCCGGCTGGTGCTCGAGGCGCAGCGCGACATCCGGCTCGGCGACGGCGCGGCGATCGACCTGGCGGGCCGCGCGCTCGCTTTCTTCGACGTGACGCGTTCCAGCAGCGGCGGCGACCTGCTCATCGAGTCGGCCGAGGGCGTTGTGGCGCAGGCCGCGGGATCGCACATCGATGTCTCGGCGGCCGGCAAACCGGCCGGTTCGATCCGCGTCACGGCCACCGGCAGCGACGGGCGCGTGATGCTCGCGGGTCGTTTCCTCGGTGCTTCGCCGCTGGCGCGCGAAGCCGGCAGCATTGACGTGCGCGCCCGTGTGCTCGACGACTTCGCCGGGCTCAATGCACGCCTCAACGAAGGCGGTGTCTTCGGCGGTCGCAGCTTCGTGGTGAAGACGGGCGATCTCACGATCGGCGACGAACTGCGAGCAAACCGCATCGAGGTGTCGGCCGACGGCGGGCAGCTCGTCGTGAACGGCCGCATCGACGCGAGTGGCGAGGACGTAGGCTCGATCCGCCTTGCGGCGCGCGACGACCTCGTGCTCGCGCCCGGCGCGGTGCTCGACGCGCGCGGCACGCGGCTCGCGCTCGACGGGCGCGGGCAGCCGATCGAGGCTTCGAACCGCGCACAGGTCGAACTGGGGTCTTCGTTCGGCACTGTCAGGCTGGGGGCGGGAACGGTGATCGACCTGCGCGCAGCCGACACGCTGGCGCGAGGCCGGCTCGAGATCAATGCGCCTCGTGTGGGCACCGACAGCGTGGCAGTGGACGCCGCCGCCGGCCTCGCGGTGCGCGGCGCACAGAGCATTGCGGTCAACGCGTTCATGCACGACACGCCGGCCGACGCCGTGGTCGATCAGGCCTTGCTGGACCGGCTGCACGCGCGCAGCGCCTCGTTCATCGATGCGGCCAATGCCAGCGGCGCCACCCAGGCGCGCTTGGCGGGCCTGGGCGCGCAGGGCGACGCCTTCCACTTGCGGCCGGGCATCGAGCTGCGCAGTGCGGGTGATCTCGCGGTGCGCGGCGAACTCGATCTCTCGGGCCATCGTTACGGCCCAGGCGCCGACCCCACGCTGCGCGGCTCGGGCGAGCCGGGCGTGCTGGTGCTGCGCGCCGGCGGCAACCTGGTCGTCAATGGCAGCATCTCCGACGGTTTTGCGCCGCCGCCCGACACGCCCGATGACTTCGGCTGGAGCGAACGCCCCACCGGCCAGGGCCGCATGATGGCAGTGGCCGACATGCTCGCACCCGACATGCGCTCGTGGTCGATGCGGCTGGTGGGCGGTGCCGACCTCGGCGCGGCCGACACGCGCACGCTGATGGCGGCCTCTCGGCTCGGCGCGCGCGGCGACCTCCTGCTCGACGACCCCCACCAGGCCTCGACGCAGGTCTCGCCCGAGGCCGCGCTGTCGGTCATCCGCACCGGCACCGGCTACCTCGAGTTGCTGGCCGGCCGCGATTACCGGCAGAAGACGCCATTCGGCGTCTACACCGCCGGCACCCAGATCGGCGGCAGCCAAGCCTGGGACCTGCCGCGCGCCACGAGCGGGGACGGTTCGGTGCTCGGCGGCTACCCCGATTACGAGGCGACGCTGAACGCGCGCCGCATGTTCTTCACCCAGGGCGGCGGGGACCTGCTGCTCTCGGCCCAGGGCGACGTGCGCGGCTTTGCCATGGGCGACTCGGGCAACCTGAAGTGGACCAATGACATCGGCCGCTGGCTGTGGCGCCAGGGCGGGAGCGAGCTCGGACAACGCGCGGCGTGGGGCATCAACTTCGGCCAGTACGTCCTGTCGCCGCTCACAGGGGCGATCGAGCTGGCGGGCTTCAGCGGGGTGGGCACCCTGGGCGGTGGGCATCTGACCGTGCGCGCGGGCGGCGATGCCGGCTCGACCTCCCACCTGGGCCCGAACGACTTCGCCGCCACCACCAGCGCGCTCGACCTGTTCGTCGCCTCCAGCGGCCGCGTGGGCGACGACGGCCGGCTTGCGGTCTCCGGAGGCGGGCGTCTGAGCCTGGACGTCGGCGGGCGCATCAACACCGGCCTGGACACCGGTGACGTGCCGATCACCACCGGGCAACTGGTCAACCTGCGCGGCGATACCCGGGTGCGTGCCGGCACGGTCGGCATGACGCTCGAATCGGGCTACGGCCTGAAGCCTGACGGCGATCCTCGCGCGGCGGACGTCTATGCGCCCCGCGAACGCCTGAGCTTTGGCGGACTCAATCTGCTGGTAGGCGACGGCACGATGGCGATCGAGGCGCGTGGCGACCTGGCCGTCGTCACGGCGCGCGATGCCGGCCGGCTACCGCTGCGCGGCGGCGAGACGCAGGCGATGGTTGATGGACAGGACGGCTCCGCCGTCAGTTCTTTCACGTTGTGGACAGACCGAAGCGGGCTGGAACTCTTCTCGAGCGGCGGCGACATCCGCCAGCGCCGGTTGCTGACGCTGCAGTCCGATCCGGTGCGCTACGACGCGGGCCGCCTGTCCGCGATCGCCGCCAACGGTTCGATCGGCGTGGACATCAGCCTGGCGCCATCGCGCCAGGGGCACCTCGAACTGTTTGCGCGCGACCATGTGCTTGGCCAGGCGACGATGTCCAGCGGATCGAGCGAGTCGCTGGCCACGCCGCTGCGCCCGCTGTGGCTGCTCAGTGCGTTCGGCACGCCCATCGCGAGCAACTACTACACGTCGATGGACCGGCCTTCGCACGAGGCCGATTCGCCCTACGAAGCGCTGCTCGAAGGCGGCGTGCTGTTCGGCCACGGCGTGGACCGCGCGACGCTGCTGCACGCCGCGGCCGCAGATCCGATCCGCCTGTATGCCCTGCGTGGAGACATCGTGGCCAGCACTGGCCGCCGACGGGCGTTGACCGGACCGGCAGGCAACGAAATAGAGCCCTACTACATCGCGGCCAGGCCGGTGCAGATGCGGGCCGGGCGCGACATCCTCGCCAGCGGCTATGTCTCGCACAGCGCGGCGACGGACGTCTCGGTGCTCGAGGCGGGGCGCGACATTCTCAACACCACGGTCGACGTGGCCGGCCCGGGGCTGCTGGAAGTCGCGGCGGGTCGCAACTTCCAGCAGGGCCTCGCGGCGGCGAACTCGAGCGCGACGTCGACCGTGCGCAGCATCGGATCGATCGTCGAGGGCGACACGCGGCCCGGCACCTCGATCGTGCTGGCGGCCGGCATGGGCGCTGCCGGGCCCGACTACGCTGGCTTCGCCGCCCGCTATCTCGATCGCGCGAACCTGGCCGATGCGGGCGCGCCGCTGGCCGATCAGCGCGGCAAGGTCGCGAAGACGTACGAAGACCGGCTGTTGGCGTGGCTGCGCGAACGCTTCGGCTACGACGGCGGCCCCGAGGGTGCGCTCGCAACCTTCCTCGCGCTGCCGCGCGAGCAGCAGGGCGTGCTGGTGCGCGAGGTGTTCTATGAGGAACTGCGCCAGGGCGGACGCGAATACAACGACCCCGACAGCCGCCGCGCGGGCAGCTATCTGCGCGGACGCGCGGCGATCGCCGCACTGCTGCCGGGGCGCGAGCCCCCCGGTGGCGGAAGCATCGTGTTCCAGGGCAGCGCGGGCGTGCATACCCAGTTCGGGGGCGACATCCAGGTGCTCGCGCCCAGCGGCGGGCTCACGCTGGGTGCGAACGGCGTGCTGCCGCCACCGAGCACCGGCTTGCTCACGCAGGGCGAGGGAAAGATCGAGATCTACACGCGCGACAGCGTGCTGCTGGGCCTGTCGCGCATCATGACCACCTTCGGCGGCGGCATCCTGGCCTGGTCGGCCCGGGGGGACATCAACGCGGGGCGCGGCAGCAAGACCACGCTGGTCTACACGCCACCCAAGCGCGCTTACGACGCGCTCGGCAATGTCCGCCTGTCGTCCAACGTGCCCAGCAGCGGAGCGGGCATCGCCACCTTGGCACCGATCGCCGAGGTGCCGCCGGGCGACGTGGACCTGATCGCGCCGCTGGGCACCATTGATGCAGGCGAGGCGGGCATCCGCGTTTCAGGCAGCGTGAACCTGGCCGCGCTGCAGGTGGTCAACGCGGCCAATGTCCAGGCCAAGGGCGAGTCGAGGGGGCTGCCGGTGGTCGCGGCGGTCAACGCGGGCGCGCTCACCAGCGCCAGCGCGGCCGCTTCGCAGGCCGCCATGGCTGCGCAGGACACGGTGCAACGCGAACGCACTGCGGCACGCCAGGCGCTGCCATCGGTGTTCACGGTGCGCGTGCTGGGCTTCGGCAACGAGCCCATTCCCGGTGCACCGGTCAGCAGCGAAAGCGCGGGACCTCAACGCACGGGCTACCGCAGCGACAGCGCGGTGCAGGTGCTGGGCGATTCGGCGATGGGGCCTGCCGAGCGCAACCAACTCACGCCGGCGGAGCGGCGCACGTTGGGGCGCTGAGAACGACAGACGCCGGCCGCGCGCTGCGACTTGCGTCCTGCATCGACCGGACGAGTTCGGTTGCGGTCGCTGCGGCGGGGCAGGGAGCGGGGCGTACGCCCCCGAGGCCGGCTTGCCCCGTGCACCCTGCGTGGCCCGCGTGGCCTGCCCCAAGTCTGGGATCTTCACCCATGCTGAACGGGGAAGTCGGGCGTTCGTCGGGGTGCGCGCCCCAGGGCGGCTTCGTCCGCTCGGCCCTGACGCTTCGCACATGGTGCGAATGCTCGGCGTCGTGGTTGTCCGCAACAACACAAACGAATCTTGAAAAGTCCTCTCCTTGATCAGAGGCATACTTGTTCGATCCGGTCGTCACGCTCCCATGGCCATGAGGTCCTGCCGATCGCCATGTCCTTGCTTGAGGTGAGGGCGACAATCGCAGCGCATGCCGCCCGCGAGCATCAAGCGGCACGGCGATTTCGATTCCGGGTTCGTCATGAAATCCAGACGTTCCTTACAAGTCATTGAAAGAATGCGCAAGCAGACCCGACGCAAGCCCGTGACCGGTTTGACTCCCTACGAAAAAGCTGTTGTCCGCCGCGCCTGGGAGGCCGACATCGTCGACGCCAGCATCCATGCATTCATCGGATTGGATGTGGGTGGTTTGATGCAAAGAGCCGGCGGAATCATCTACGCGGTGATGAGCGCCTGCGAGGAAGCAGGAATCGAGCAGAGCGAGCCCGACGTGCAACTTTTGCACGAGGCAGGGGCGGCGATCCTCGAAATGCCAGGTCAGACGGCGATCGACCGCGCTCAGCGAGATCGAGTCATCGCGGGACTGGCGGCCAGCGAGCGGCTGCAGCCTCGCCTCGATACCTTGTCGATCCGTCGGGCGGCCCTGGAAATTTCGAAGGCGGCCAGAACTACCGAACAGCACTTCGAAGGCGTGAGCTGACCGAGAACGCACTGGCGAAGTCACGACACGCGTGGTGCGCTTGTCGAGATGGACAGGCAACGTGCCGCGAAACGCCGCTGCCCGAGCCATCGCGGCCCATCCATGGCCTACCGCTCTCAGGCAGGTTCAGACTTCGGCCCTGGCAACCGGCTTGTACTTGAACGTGGCGCGCACGATGCCGTGGTCGTTGGTGCCCAGGCCCTTGTGATCCTCGAAGTTCAGGTGGTCGTTGTTGATGATCAGGCCATCGAACATCCACAGCCGCTTGCGGCTGTTGTCGTAGAACTCCTGGCTCACCAGCACATGGTCCAGCGATTCACGCACATCCTGATGGATGTGCGTGTAGTACACGTCCCGGCTGTCGCGGTACTCCTGCAGGGTCTGCGCCGTGTAGAGCGCCGTGTCGCCGCCACCTTTGGAATCGCCTACGAGAAAGCGGGGCTGGTCGGTGAGGATGTTGGCCGTGTTGCTGTGTTGGCCGTCGTTGATGTCCCCCAGCACGATCACGGGCGTATCGCTGCCCTTCATCACTTCGCTGAGCAGGAAGCGCAACGCTGCCGCTTCAGCGGTTCGGCGGATGGTGGACAGCGCGGCGCCGAGGCCATCGCCGTGCTTGCTGTAGGTCTGCCTGTCGTTCTGGTACCAGTCTTCGTTGAAGACCTTGGTGGGCGCCTTTGATTTGAAGTGGCACACGTAGACATGCACGTCGGGGCCGTCCTCACGCGGTTTGATCCGAAAGTGCAGCACCGGCCGGGAGAAGCCGCGGATGTTCACGCCGATCTGCGGCGTTTGCGGATCGTCGCCTTCGGAGCGCAGCACAAAGGCCTCGGGAAAGTCGCGGATCCATGTGGGCTCACCAGTGAGCAGTCCCTTGCGCACGATGCTCGCGCAGACGATCCTGGTGCCATTGGCACCATCGGGGACCAGCACGTCGTACCGATCTGCCAGGCCCGACAGCTGCAGCGCATTGACCAGCGAGTCGGCATGCCACAGTTCCTGGAACCCGAAGATATCCGCCTCCAGCAGCTTGAACTGATGGGCCGTCCATTCGATCTTCTTGTCGTACTGCGCCTGGCTCCATCCCTCCTCGTTCGTGTACATCCGAAGGCCGGGTTCGTTGAGGTTGAACAGGTTGAAGGTTGCGATGCTGAGCGTGGACCGTCCCATCATGAGCTCCTTGGGTGTGACTTTTCAACGCTAGCGCGGGCATGTGACAGGAGCAAGATGGTTCTTTGGCCTGGCTGAGCCATCGAGGGACAGACAGTGCGGCCATGCGGGGCGTTCATGGCCGTTGCGCCAAGCGTTCATTGGACCGTTCATGACGTCCTCCCTATCGTGCGCTCATGACATTCGAATACAGCAGCAAGACCGAGGACCTGCGTCGGCGCGTGAACGCCTTCATGGAGGAACACATCGTGGCGCAGGAGGGCCGTTACTGGCGTGATGTGGAATCCAACCGTCGCACAGGACGCGAATGGGAGCCCTCCATCGTGGTTCAGGAACTGATACCCAAGGCCCGCGCCGCAGGCCTGTGGAATCTCTTCCTGCCGGCGTCTGCACACGGCGCAGGGCTCACCAACCTGGAGTACGCACCGCTTGCGGAACTGATGGGCCGCGTGTCGTGGTCCGGCGAAGTGTTCAACTGTTCACCGCCCGACACGGGCAACATGGAGACGCTGGAGCGTTACGGCACTGCCGCGCAGAAGGACAAGTGGCTGGCGCCGCTGCTGGATGCTCGGATCCGTTCGGCCTTCCTGATGACCGAACCAGCCGTCGCCTCGTCGGACGCCACCAACATCCAGACCCGCATTCGCCGCGAGGGCGAGGAATACGTCATCTCGGGGCGCAAGTGGTGGGCCTCTGGCGCGGGCGACCCGCGCTGCGAGATTCTCATTGTCATGGGAAAGACCGACCCGGAGGCGCCGCGCCATAGCCAGCAGTCGATGGTGCTGGTACCGATGAGGACCGCTGGGGTCGGCATCCTCCGGCCTTGCATGATGTTCGGCTGGGACGACGCGCCACACGGTCACATGGAAATGACGCTCGACGAGGTGCGCGTGCCGGTGTCCAACATCCTGCTGGGCGAAGGCCGGGGCTTCGAGATCGCGCAGGGCCGCCTGGGCCCGGGGCGCATCCACCACTGCATGCGGCTGGTTGGCGTGGCCGAGCGGGCGCTGGAGCTGATGTGCGAGCGGCTGCAAAGCCGGGTCGCCTTCGGCGGCGAGATCGCGCGCCAGGGCGTGTGGCACGAGCGCATTGCGCAGGCCCGCTGCCTGATCGACCAGGCACGCCTGCTCACGCTGAAGGCCGCGCACATGATGGATACGGTGGGCAACAAGGTGGCCAAGGCCGAGATCGCGATGATCAAGGTGGTGGCCCCGCGCATGGCCTGCAAGGTGCTGGACTGGGCGATCCAGGCTCATGGCGCAGCCGGCTTCACCGAGGACACGCCGCTAGCCAAGTTCTTCCGCGATGCGCGCATCCTGCGCGTGGCTGACGGTCCGGACGAGGTGCACTGCAACGCCATCGCCAAGCTGGAGCTGGGGCGGGCGCACATGCGACGCACGGCCGCGGCCGCACGCGCTTTCTATGCCCCTCGTGACGGGGTTGTCATGGCGCAGATGCTGGAAGAGGATTGAGCAACCCGTCATACCGCCGAGCCTCACACGCCGAGACATGCGCGGCAGGGCGGGGGCAGGGAGGCGGTCCGCGACACGATGCCTCGCAAGGGTCGCTTGGCCGCTTGGGGCCGCTGTCGCATGGGATGCGTGGCAGGTCCATGCAGCGCCGCGCTTCAGGCCTGCGGGTCGGTGGCATAGACCGTCACCACCTGCTCGCGCAGCCATTGGTTGCCGGGATCCTTGTCGGAGGTCGCGTGCCAGTACAGGTACAGCTCATGCATCGGGGCGCCGAACGGCAGCGAGAGGATGCGATTGGCCAGCGGCGCGTTCAGCGCCTGGGCATGGCGTTCGTGCATGGTCAGCACGAGGTCGGTCCGCGCCACGATCTCGCACGCGGTGGAAAAATGCTGGCAGCGCAGCTTCACGCGCCGCTGGTGGCCCAGGCGATGCAGGGCGAGGTCTTCCACGCCGGGCCCGAACCGGCGCGACGTCGCGAGCACATGGTCCAGGTCCAGGTAGGTCGCCAGATCGATGGTGCCCTGCACGCGCGGGTGGCCTTGGCGCGCCACCACCACCATGCGCCCTGACAGCAGCAGTTCGTGCCGCACGCCCTCCGCAGGCGCCATGAGCACGTCAACGGCCAGGTCCAGCGCGCCCGAGGCCAACTCCCCATGGAGGTTGTCGCGCTCATAGGGCACAGAGCTGATCTTCACTTCGGGCGCGCAGGCCCGCACGCGTGCGGCCAGGCTGGGCAGCGTGGCCGTCTCCACCACGTGGCGAAAGCCGATGCGAAACTCGCGCGCCGATCGCGCCGGGTCGAACGTGTGCAACTGCCGCAGCGTGCTGTCGATCTCCGTCAAGGCGCGCCGAACAGGCGCGATGATCTCTTCGGCCAGCGCGGTGGGCACCATGCGGTTGCCGGAACGCACGAACAGCGGATCTGCGATCAGTTCGCGCAGGCGCGCGAGCGCGTGACTGAGCGCGGGCTGCGTCAGGTGCAGCGTTTCGCTCGCGCGCGTGATGCTGCCTTGCGCGTAGATGGCCTCGAACACCACCAACAGATTGAGGTCGACCCTGCTGATATTCACCATGGTCGGCACCATAGCCGTTCGACCGGCTGCTGCAAGTCGTGCGGGGGACTGCTGCCTGGCGCGGATGTGACGGCGGCGTGACGCACTATTCGCCGCATGCATGGCCGCACTGCCGATTGTTGATTGGTGCCGGCCGGCGGCGCACCGTAGCCTCGCGGTCGTCTGGTCCCTCGATCAGCTCACGCCAAGACGGAAAGACTCCCCGATGACGGTCACCGAACTCCATGTCGACAAGCGCAATTTCGCTTCCACGCGCGTACAGACACGCGCACGCACCGCCCTTGCGCCGGGTCAGGTGCGGTTACGCGTCGACCTGTTCGCGCTCACCGCGAACAACATCACCTACGCCGCGCTGGGCGACGAGGCCCACTATTGGAAGTACTTCCCGCCGGGCAATGCCAGCGTGCAATGGGGTGTGTTGCCGGTCTGGGGATTTGCCAGTGTGATCGAGTCGCGCCACCCGCAGCTGCCGGACGGCGAGCGCGTCTACGGCTTCATGCCGATGTCCTCGGAAGTCGTGCTCGAGCCCGCCCGCGTCAATGCCCTGGCGTTCTTCGACGGCATGGGCCACCGCACTGGCCTGCACCCGGTCTACAACCACTATGCGCGCTGCGAGAGGGATCCGTTGCATGCACCGGATACGGAAGACGTGCAGGCGGTGCTGCGGCCGCTGTTCATCACCTCCTGGCTGGTGAGCGACCTTGTCGAAGAACGCCGCAGTGGCGGCGCCTGCCAGGTACTCATCTCCAGCGCCTCGAGCAAGACAGCCTACGGTACGGCACTGCAGTTGCGCGCGGCGGGTGACGGGGCGGTGGTGGGCCTGACGTCCCGCGGCAACGTGGCGTTCTGCGAGAGACTCGGCTGCTACGACCGTGTCGTGGCATACGACGAAGTGAACAACATGGACCGGGACACGCCGTGCATCTACGTCGACTATTCCGGCAACGGTCCGCTTCGCATGGCCCTTCACTCGCACCTGCGCGCCCTGCGTCACAGCCTGGCCATCGGCTACACGCATGTCGGCCGCCTGGGCCCGCCCGGTCATCTGTCGGGGCCGCCGGTGCAGGTGTTCTCCGCGCCCGATCGCATCCGCCAACGTACGGCCGAATGGGGTGGGGCAGAGTTCTCGCGCCGTTTGACCGCAGCGTACGCAGGGCTTGCGGACTTCTGTGTCCGACCGCGCAGCGGTGGCGAGCCGCTGCTGGTGATCGAACGCCACGCAGGCCCGGCGGCTGTGACGCAGGCGTACCTCCAGGTGCTCGATGGCGGCAGTGATCCGCGGGTGGGGCGCGTGGCGGGC
This sequence comes from Variovorax sp. EBFNA2, assembly GCF_033802765.1. NCBI lineage: Bacteria > Pseudomonadati > Pseudomonadota > Betaproteobacteria > Burkholderiales > Comamonadaceae > Variovorax > Variovorax sp. EBFNA2. The sequence continues at coordinate 684,032 of NZ_CP138497.1, read as the reverse complement.
CTCGTCGTCGCCTGAAATTTCGAGTCGGACGCACGCAACACCTTCGTCGCGCCCTCTCCAAACGATCATCTGCTTTGGCAGTTTTGCCGTCAGCTGTGCGCGTGTCACGGCATACTGCCGGCCGTCCTGACCGTTTGCACCGCTGACGTTCACTTCACGCTCGGCTCGCTTCTTGCGAGCCACCTTGGGCCGCCCCTTTGGAATGGTCAATGTTGCGGCAAAGCACGATGAGCATTCAATCGACGAGAGGCCCATGCAAAGCACGGAATCCATGACCGAACAAGCCATTTCAGACCATCCCCACATTGAAGTGCGCCACAGCGACGTGCACGGCGCAGGCGCCTTCGCGCTTTGCGATCTGCCGCGAGGCTCGCTCATCGGGCTCTACACGGGGCGGCGCTACAGCGCGGACGAAGCCCACGGCGAGGATTGGGACAACCGGCTGACCTATCTCTTCGGCCTGTCCGACGGCACGACCATCGATGGCGCCGAGGGCGGCAACGCGACACGTCACCTGAATCACGCCTGCGAGCCCAACTGCGAGGCCCAAGAGGAGTACGGGGAAGGCGGGCAGCTCGTGCTGCGCATCGAAGCGATCCGCCGCATACGCGCGGGCGAAGAGCTCTTCATCGACTACGCGCTGAACGTGGACGCGAACGCCGATCCACAAGACTATTCGTGCCAATGCGGCTCGCTCAGGTGCCGTGGCACTCTGCTGGCGCCGCTGGCCACGTCGGCTTGAACTGCACCAACGCAATCAGCGCGCGGGGTCCAACCGGGTCTCGTGAATGAGCGCGATCAGCGCGCGGTCGAAGTTGTCGATCAACTGCAACACGGCTTGTGCTTCTTCCGGCGTCGGGCGTGTGGAAGACGAGGCCGTATCTGGCAGATGAGATGGGGCCGGCACTGCCGGTGTTTCGTCCGCCTGCCCCTGAAGGTTGTCGGGGTGGTCGCCGGCCGTCGGATGCGATGGGCAGGAACTCTGGGACATGGCGGCATGGTAGTGCCGTCGTCGCCAATGCGGCGATCCCGCTTGTGACCAGATGTGCTACCGATGCTCGCGCCGGGGGCCGGAGTTCTTCACGCCCATACCCAGCCGTTGACGCTGCCTTGGCCATGAGACGAGGTCATTGCACTTTCTGTTGGGCCTCCAGAAAGTGAACCTTTTTCTCACGGAAGCACGACCTCGCAGGTCGACGGTCATCGGTGTTGCGATCATGCGGGCCAAAGCTGCGCGGGAAATGTCGCGAGCTTCGACGCTCCCTGCGCGGCCCCCTTGCGGCGCAAGCATCCGGCGCCCATCACAGCGGCGACGGCAACAGGGGCGAGCGCTCGAATTTGCGCAGCTTCCCGATGAACGCCTCGATGTCTTCGAAGGCGCGAGCGTTGTCGATGCCGGAAGCGACAAAATCGTCGACCACCAGGAGCACCGGGGCACCGCCCCGGCGAAAGTCCAGCAACACCAGCGCATCGCGCCTGGCATTCAACACGACCAGCTTGTCTGCTTCTGCAATCGACTCATGCCACGGCGTTTCCCCGGGCGCAAAGTCGATACGCCGCGAAAGCTCGGCCAGCGTCTCGGCATACTCCAGCGGCGCCAGTTCGTCGAAAGGCTGGAGTTCATTGTCCGGGCCATCATCCAAAAACCGGTAGGCAACATCGCCACCGTTCCTGGCCCGCCACAATTCCTTGATCGCTTCAGGCAGCTTCGCGCCAATCCGCGCTTGCGTCTCGTCGATCAATGTTTCGTCGGCCACAGCCTTCGGCTGCCAGCCATCGTCTCTGCCCTTGGCCATGTTGACGAAAGGATGGTTGGCGTCGCCCCAGAAAGCGTTCGCGCGCCGAGCCCCGGGCAGGTCTCCAAGCGGCTTGCTGCGAAAGAGTTCGCGACGGAAGGGGCGCGGCGCTTCTTCTTTCGGCCGCCGCAGCGCGCGAAAGAATGCGTCGAATGTCTCGAACGTGATGTCGGCGAAATCGCCGTTCCTGTCGAAGTCGACGATCGAAACCCGGGGTTCGCCTGGCCGGGAGTAGTCGAGCAGCGTCATGTCGCCATAGCGCGCCTGCAGCACCACGAGCGTGTCCGCGTGAGCGGGCATGTCATCCGGATCGTGCGTGAAGTCCTCGTAGTGCGCACGCACCGTGCGAAGGTCTCTCAAGGGACTGAGACTGGAATAGTCGATGCTGAAGGCGCCACGCCAGTCGTCATAGACGGGTCGCGGGTCTGCCTTCAACGGCACATAGAGCGTCCCGACATAGCCGCCGTCCAGCATGCGGTAGAGCGCGCGCAAGCTTTCCGGCAGCCGAAAGCCCAGCCGCTCCTCCGTCGCGGCGAGCTGCGCATCGCTGGCCGCCAGGGCCGGCTTGGCGACACGTCGGCCACGACCTTCCAGTGCCTCGCGCAACGGGTCGGGCCGCCAGTACCCAGGGGACTCGAAGAAAGTTTCTGGCGTCAGTGGACTCGGATCCATGTCGAGTTCCACCTCCTCGGTCAAAGGCAACGATGGAGCCGCGTCACGCGTCGATCCCGCATCGTCGGGTGCGCTCGCACGCCCCTCCAGCTGGATGATGGCGAGTGAACACGCCAGACACATCAGAAACACCGCGCCGACGCCAAGCACATCCGCGGAGCTGAAGGCGGCGATCGGTGTGGGCACAAACAGGCTCGCCAGTCCCCGCCCGATCAGGTAGAGAACATAGCCAAGCACTAGTTGAACAGGCAACGTCGCCAGCACGCTGGGGCCGATGGCTTTCAATCCGCCGGCGCGCCAGGCCATCTGCCACTGACGAAACTTGCCCAGCGCATACAGCAAGGTCAGGGCCGGTGTCGCCACCACGACGATCCAGGGTGAGCGCCCAAGATAGCCGGCTGCCGCCAGCGACACCACCACTGTCATTGCCGCAGTGATGCGCAATGCGCCAGCGACGTTCCTGCTCATCCGCATCCCCTGTTGCCTTGGATCAAGCCATCCTATCCGCATGGGCCCGGCTGCGGCCCGAACTGCTTGTGACTGCAGTTCCAAGGGCGCAGCCAGCGCTTGGCAGGCCGAGGGTTCGGCCCACATCGCCGAAGGTCCATCCGGCCCTCAATGCGTCGGCCGGTGCACGGAGACCTTTGCTTCCTGAATTCGCGACGGTCCGAACCGATAGCCCTTCTTCGCGGTCATGCCTCGGGTCGCGCGCTTGTGGAGCGCTTCCTCCACGGCGTGCGGTGGATGGAGCTGAGTCTTGCCGCAGTTCTCACAGCGGTACAGGCACAGCCAGGGCAGCATGTGTGTCCAGGGGCTGCGGGGCACGCCCCGGAGATGGGTGACATCGCACAGGCAAGCAGAAAACGGATTGTCCATAGAAACCTCACATGGAAACCGATGGTTCTTGGAGCGCCACACCGTTGATCCAAACGTCTTCGGTGGGGTATCGAACTTAGCGCCTGTCCATGCCAGGCGCGTGACAGCGGGGGCCAAACCGACGAAGAGGCGCTTCACTGATCTTGTTGACCCGGCCGTCTTGCAGCGTAGGCGAGCAGGGCTCGCAGTGCAAATGGACTGGTCGAGCGCGAGCGTCTTTAACGTAAGGGATCGCGTCCCGCGTGAAGAGTTGTGTGGAACATCGGCCGAGTCACATGCACGTCATGGGAGTTCGAGTCAATGCATCATGTCTTCAGCCAACGGGCCAGCCTCGGGCAGCCACCATGTACCGCGATGACCCCCCACCACCCGATCCATGTTCTTTTCTTGTGCAACAGCAATGCCGCGCGCAGCCTGATGGCGCAGTCGTTGCTCAATCACCTGGGCCATGGCCGTTTCGTTGCCTACTCCGCGGGAAGCTCGCCGACACCAGACGGGCTGCCGGATGCCCGCACGCTCGAGGTGCTGCGCGGCGCGGGTCTGCCGACGGACGGCTTACGCAGCAAGAGCTGGAGCGAACTCGGTGCAGCGTCGGCGCAGCACATGGACCTCATCGTCACGCTTTGCGACGAAGCCGCAGGCGAGGCCTGCCCAGTCTGGCCCGGTCATCCGGCGTCGGCACACTGGTCGCATCCCGACCCTCTTGCCGACAGCAAAGGGGATGGCACCGAGCCGTTCTCGCTGGCCATGCATGCGATCCGTCGCCACGTGGAATTGCTGGTCAACCTGCCCGATGAACGCATCGATCGGCTCGTGATCGAAGTCGAGGCAAGGCGCATCGGGGGAGCTTGACTGCGATGCGGCGCTTGTTGCATGTCATCCGTGCTTCATCTGCGGCGCCGATACTGGATCGGATGCTCGTCGGCGCTGGTAGAGGATGCCTCTGGCACCCGCGCTTCAGCGCGGGCTCCTCGAGGCCGGCGGCATCCTCCGCGTCTTCCGATGAATCAAGCTGCGCGGCCATGCCGCGCAGCAGTGATCGGCTCAGGGTCTGGCAATGAGGGCGAAGCGGCCATCCTGGTTCAACCGCGCCCAGTAGGCGGATGCCTGCGCGTCGTAACCGACGACGACAGGCGAAGCACCGCAGGATGCATCGACATCACCCGGCAACGTGGTCAGATAGGCGCTCTGGTAGGCCGTCTTGCTCACGCAGGCGGGCGTGCCCAAAGCGACCCACTTGCCGGAAGAACTGTCGTATCTGGCCAGCTGTGTATCGGCCACGGAACGACCTTTGGGCAACGAAAACTCGAGCACGTAGTTGTCGCCGCGCTTGTCGTTGTCCAGCGTCCATCCGCCTTTGGCGTTCGCGGGCAGCATGACCGGCGTCTTGCCCGCTTCGGTCCCGTCGCCCAGGCTGCCGGGAAGTCCTGTTTGCATGCGGATGTCCTTGGGCCGTCCATAGGCATCGATGTAGGTTCCATCCTGGCTGACGATCCCGCTGACCAGCAGTTGATCGGACAGGGTGTCCGCCCCGGCCGCCTTCCAGTTGAGCGACACCAGCTTCTTCAGGTCGATCGTGGTGCCGCGCACCTGGACCTCTTCGTCGGGCGTGCCCTCGTTGACCACCCGGGCACGCAGATTGTTGTTCAGGTTCGGGCTGAAGCTCGCATCGCGGATGAACATGTAGCGGTACATCATCGCTTCCATTTCAAGGTTGCTGCTCGCAAACGAGTAGCCCGGCGTGGCGCTCATCGCACGCGTGCGCGTGTCGTGCCGGCTGAACGTGTCGTTGCGCCCGTCGAGCAGGCGTGCCCGGCTGCCGCCGGCGGATGTGCATGCGCTGGTGCGATACGACGGATCGTAGAGGCCGTTGCGCTGCACGTGCGCAGGCACACTGGCCGGATACACGATCTTCTCGCACCGGTCCTTCGTGCGCACGAAGCGGTCCATGAGCTTCCAATCGGGCGCCGCCAGTTGCTGGGGCGCATCGGTGTTGCTGAACACCGAGTGGGTCACGTAATACGAGCGGTAGTCGATGGCAGGCCCACTGATCTCGAAGATCGACGCATTGGCGTCGATGCTGCCGGTCGCCTCGTTCTGGACCTTCAACATCAGCATGCTCTGGATCCGCTCATGTTCGCCGAATCGGGTCTCGTAGCCCTTGTAGGCCGAATTGCCGGAGACGATCTGCGTGAACGCCAGGTCGTTGTCGTCGCGCACGACGCTGCGCGAATAGTGATGCTCGTGGCCTGACACATAGATCACGTCGTGCGCGGCGAGCAGCTTGCGGTATTTGTCGTAGGCGTCGCGGAACTTCACGTCGTTGACGATGGCGTGGCTGCCGTCGACGATGTTCTCGCGCACCAGGCCATAGCGGTTGCCCGCGAACGAGTTGTGGGTCTGCAGGATGATGTGATCCACCTTCGGGCCGTGCTTGGCCACCATGGCTTCGACGAAGTCGTAGGCGCGCTCGATCCAGCCGTAGGAGATGTTGATCAACAGCACGTTGTCGCGCACCACCACGTAGTTCTTGTTGCGCGAGCCCGGCATGTGCTCTGCGTCCGCCGGAATGAACGACTCCACGGTGTCGTACCAGTCCTGATCGATGCCCTTCGGATCGTGGTTGCCCATGATCGGAAGGATCGTCATCTTGCTTCGGTACTTGTCGGCCATCTCGCGCCAGAGCCTGTATTCGCTCGCGGTGCCGTTCTCGACCAGATCGCCCACCGCCAGCACGACATTGACGCCCGACTTTTCGTAAAGATCGAGGATGGCCTTCATCGGATGCAGCGCCACGCCCGATTCGCTGCCCTGGGTATCGGGAAGGATGCCGATGCGCAGCGTTGTGGCTGCGGGCGGTGCCGGCGTCTCGGGAGTGGCCGGTGCTCCGGCCGGCGGCACGGCGGGAAAGGCGATCCCTCCTGCGCCGCCACCTCCACCGCCGCAAGCGGTCAAGGTCAGCAGCGCCATCAGCGACAACGCGCCGACATTCGTTTTCGTTCTACGCATACCCTCTGCTCCAGACAAAGAGCGTCACGCTATCGGGGGTCCGTGTCAGGAAAATGAATCAAAAAGCACTAGGAGAGCTCGCCCTGTATTTCATCCACGGCCAATTCGACCGCCAGGCCTGAGCGCGCAGCATGGGGCGGCATCGGGCCGCTCATCGGCAGCGGCTTCGCCACCCTCGACTGACTGCCTCAATTGAGCCGCTGCCCACCCGCCGCATCAAAAAAATGCGCCTTCGCTGCCACGGGCCACAGCGGCAGCCGCTCGCCGAGGCGGGCATCGATGCGCTCGCGGAAGGCGGCCATCACCGTATGGCCGCCCAGGGCAGCGCGACCTGCGTTTCCGAACTCGTCGGCTCGACTACCACCACGTCGGCGGGCAGGCCCTGACCGGCGTCGAGGGTGAAGTTCTCCGGGCGCGTACCGTAGAGCACACGGTCGCCGTGCGTGCCGCTCGATACGTTGGCCAGCAGCAGCCGCAGGTCGTCGTCCCTCAACACATGCGGTGCGCCGTCGAGCTGCAACCGGCCGGGGATGAAGTTCATCGCGGGCGAGCCGATGAAGCCGGCCGCGAAGGCGTTGCGCGTGCGGTCGTACAGGGCGAGCGGCTCGCCGATCTGTTCGACCTTTCCTTCCTTCAGCACCACGATGCGGTCGGCCATGGTCATCGCTTCGACCTGGTCGTGCGTGACATACACCGTGGTCGTGCCCAGCCGCTGGTGCAGCGCCTTGATCTCGGTGCGCATCTGCACGCGCAACTTGGCGTCGAGGTTCGACAGCGGCTCGTCGAACAGGAAGGCCTGCGGCTGTCGCACGCAGCCATCCGGCTGGCGTTTGTACTGGGCGGTGTCGACTTGGCCCCCGCACGCGCGCTGGTCGATGCATTCACCGATACCTGTCCCATCTACAACACCTTGAGGCGCGGCGGGCCGATCGAGGCGACGGTAGCAATTTGCTGATAAATGCCGTCCCGGTGGTGCCAATGGCGTGCCGAGAGCGCGGCCCCTGATCCTGCCCCCCTAGATGCGGCAGGTCACGGGGCTGGCACGCCCCCCTATTGCAAGAGGCAAAGTGATCACGGTCTTCGGGCGTTCTCGAATGTCAGCTGGCTCGAGTCGAGCTATCAGGGGGCCTTCAACCGAAGTTCCCCAAAAGCGCATCGCCTCCTATCCCCAGGCTCTGGTCATCAGCTCGTCCATCGCATCAATGATCTGTTGCCCATGTTCCGCAAGAGAGTCGACTACTACCCCCAGTTGATCGCTCGCCACGGAGACCACCTGCAAAGGATTGAGGACGACTTCGACGCTCCCGATGCGGAAGATGGGATTCATCCGGGAGCCGGAAATGGATGAACCTGGCGCGTGCTGGCGCAAGACCAAGGGAACAACCACTCTGCGACGATAGCCATCGAATCGCGCGGATTGGATGACCACCACAAAGGGAATGCTATCTTTCTGGCTCCCTTTGTTGCGATGAACGTCGAACTGCGCCACCGGTTCAGAGCGTTGAATGCTCGTCCGCGAATGAGCCGAATTGGGTGTCGAAATCGTTCCAAGCCTGTGCGCTTGCCGTGGCCCAATCGCGCGCAGATTTGCCTTGACCGCTGCGTGCCCGCACCTCTTGGAATTCCTTCATGTCTTGAGGCGAGATCATGTAGGCAGCAGGCCGCCCGTGACGCGTGATGATGACGGGCTCGCGCTGCGCTGTGTCCAGGAGTTGCCCAAACTTGTTTTGCGCCTCCACGGATGTGACGGTGATCATGGCTCGATCCTGCAAAGTAGCTAACATGGATAGTTTAGCGTGCCAGCTGCCGATGTCCAGTCCGAGGTTGTACGTGCGCACACACCTGCGCCGCCGACTAGCTACAGACCCAGTTCTGCCTTGGCGATGATGCTGCGCTGGATTTTGTTGCTTCCACTGTAGATCGCTTTGCGGCGCGCTTCGGCCGCGTCGAGTATCTGGCTCTGCGGCCCTGCGGCCTCGAAGATCAGTTCGGCAAGCATTGACCGATCTCGGTGCCGCGGATCTCCAGGGCTGACGCCAGCCCGGTGCCAGGCGAGCTGCCCATGCTCGACAACGCGCGCAACGTGCCTGCCGCACACGCGCAGGAGTCGCCCGGCGCATAGCGGCCCGCGAAGGCAAGCGCCTCAGTTCGATTGGAAGCCCCGTAGGCCAGCACTGCAGCGGCCAGGTCCTCCAAGGCGGTGCCCACGGCCTTGAAGACGGTCCGCCCGTCGCGCTGAGTGCGTCCCGGGGTCCTGTCCGTCACTAGGTCGGCCAGCGTTCCCGCCACATCTTCGGCGGCGAACACGCCGCGCGACATGGGCCCGAGCAGTTCGCCACTCTTTTGCAACGCTTCTTGCGTATCGACAAACAGACGTGCGCCTGCAAAGCAGACATCGTCGGCTTCGCGCATCTGCGGCGTGAAACTGCCGATCAGGTCGAGGTGGCTGCGAGGCCGCAGCCACGCGCCCTGCACCACCGGCTGCGTGGCGAGCGTGGCACAGCTCACGATGTCGACGTCGTTCACCGCATGGGCGAGATCCGGCGCGACGGCCGCCTCGATGTTCTGCGCACACAGCCGCGCAGCGAGTGCCTTCGCCGCAGACGCACGGCACGCAAGGCCTCGGGAATCAGACTGCCGACACGCCCGCAGCCGACGACCAGTAGACTGCGCGCGTCGACAGGCGCGAGGTAGGACGCGGCCAGGGCCGATGCGGCAGCGGTGCGGCGCGACGTGATCTCGTTGCCGTCGATCTGCGCCAACGGCTCGCCCGTGCGTGCGTCGTACAGCACGTAGGTCGAGAACAGTCCGGGCAGGCCGCGCCGTGCGTTGTCCGGGAAGATGGTCACAGTCTTGATGCCCAGGTAGCGGTCGTGCTGCCACACGGGCATGACCAGCACGGTGCGCGGCGCGGCGTCCGTTTCGGCCTGCAGCGAATGCGTGTGCCGCAAGGTAGTCTTCGAATCCGTCCGCTCTGCACAGCGCCAAGACCATCGTGACTACAAACTTGTTTTCACTGGTGTCTCCATGCCTTGACGAACGTTGGCGCCCGCTTCAGGCTCCCCGCAAGAATTCTCGACCGTCGCGAGGTTGCGGACAGATCGAAGACCCGCAGCTAGCGCTGCATCTTCTGCCGCGCGTAGCGGCCTGGTGCCTGACCCACATGGCGGCTGAACGCCGTGCTGAAGGTACTGGCCGAGCTGTAGCCGACGCGCGCGGCCACGTCTGCCGACGCGCAGCCGCCGCGGCGCAGCAGGTCCTTGGCGATCGCCATGCGCCACGCGAGCAGGTATTCCATCGGCGGCAGGCCGACGGCGCGTGAGAAGCGCTCGAAGAACGCCGAGCGCGACAGCGCGGCCTTGCCGGCGAGTTCTTCCACCGTCCATGAACGCGCGGGGTCGGCGTGCATGTGCCGCACGGCGACGGCCAGCCGGCTGTCCGCCAGCGCGCGCAGCAGCCCCGGCGGCGCGCCTTCGCCGGGCGCCGAGCGCAGCGCTTCGATCAGCAGCACCTCGACCAGCCGGCCGAGCACGAGGTCGCGCCCCGGCCGCTGGGCCATGGATTCTTCGCGCACGAGCTGCACCAGCAGCGACAGCCGCGCGACGCCGCGCATGTGCAGCACCGAGGGCAGCAGCGACACCATCAAGGCAGCGTCCGGCGAATCGAAGGCGAAGTAACCGCCAAGCATGCGCACGTCGGGCGGGCCTTCGCGATCGCCGTGGCGGACCTCGCCGTGTGCGTCTTCGCGCGCCGCTTGTTCATGCGGATCGAGAAACACCGGCGGCGCCGGCGTGAGCCCCGACAACGTGAAGCCGGGCGTGGCCGGCATCAGCAGGAAGTCGCCGGCGGTCAGCGCCAGCGGCGGTTGCCCATCGACCGCCAGGATGCAGTCGCCCTCGAGCATCGTGCAGAAGCTGGGCTGGCCGAAGGTCGTGTAGCGCACGGCCCAGGCGCCGGCGCCCGCGATCACCTTGGAATACACGGCGCGCGGCCGAAGCAGCGCGATGACCTCGGCGAGTGGATCGGCCACGGCTGGACTCCTGCAAAAGAAATGGCGACGTTCAATGGTAGCGAATCCGGCCGGTCGCTCCTATCGTTGAGGCTCTTCATCACCCACCTCCAAGGAACTCCATTGAAAACCGCACTGATCACCGGCTGCTCGTCCGGCTACGGCCTGGCCACCGCACGCCACTTCCATGCCCAGGGCTGGCGTGTCATCGCCACGATGCGCACGCCGCGCGACGACCTCTTTCCCGACGCGCCGAACCTGCGCGTGCTGCCGCTGGACGTGACGCAACCCGACAGCATCGCCGCCGCCATCGAGAACGCGGGCCCGATCGACGTGCTCGTGAACAACGCAGGCGTCGGGCTGTTCGGCGCTTTCGAGGCCACGCCCATGGCCACCGTGCGCGAGGTGTTCGAGACCAACACCTTCGGCATGATGGCCATGGCGCAGGCCGTGCTGCCGCAGTTCCGGGCGCGGCGCGCGGGGTTGCTGGTCAACGTCACCTCGACCGTCACGCTGGCACCGATGCCGCTGGTGGCGGCGTACACCGCGAGCAAGACGGCCATCGAGGGCTTCACCGCCTCGCTCGCCCTCGAGCTGGCGGCGTTCAACGTGCGCGTGAAGCTTGTCGAGCCGGGCTACGGGCCAGGCACGCGGTTCACCGAGAACGGGGCGCAGCGCATGCAGGGCCTGATCCCGCTGCACTATGCACCGCTGGCACAGACGGTCTTCGCGGCGCTGGGCAGCCCGACAGACGTGACCACGGCGGCCGACGTGGCCGAGGCCGTCTGGCGCGCCGCGAACGACAACCAGACGACCCTGCGCTATCCGGCGGGGGCGGATGCAGTCGCGCTGGCCCGGCAGAACTGAAGGCGCGTGCGTCAGTGAATAAAAGTGGGTCTGGCGCATCGGCGGATCGTCGCCCGGCTAGTCTTGTGGTGCCGTTGCAAGAAGGCCGGGGGTATGTTCCGTTTCGGAAGCTCTTTGCTGGCGCCCCCATCAATCCCGATGCCTCGCCTGTAGCGAGTGTCGAGGCTTCCGATGGACGGCGAAGTGTTCTCCTACGAAGGCGGGTGCGGGACCTGCACGACCTATCGAATCCACATCGAGGGCGATGGATCTGCGCCGTGGCCCACATCACCCCGGGTCGGCGTGCAGCGCTTCAAGCTTGTGCTTTCCCGAACGCAGGCCGCGGGGGAAGACGACATCGAATTGCTCCAGGAAAAGTGCGTTGCCTGGATCAAAAAGGCGGGGAAACGAGGCCGACTTCCAGCGGTAGCCACACTGCTGTTGCGTTCGCGTTGACGGCCTGAGGTCATAGTTGCGCAAACAAAAGCCCGCGCGATGGCGGGCCCCGAGGTCAGTTGCCCGTCACAGCCTCTAGCGCATCCGGATCGTGCCCTGAATCACGACTCCGGGTTCACCCGCCTGCGTGGGCGCGTAGGCAGGAGCAGGAACGTAGACGGGCGCCGGGGCGTAGGCATGGCCAGGGCGATAGTGATCGTGACCCTTGCACTTGCGCTCTTCCTTGTATTCGCCGTCTTTCTTGAATTTTCGCTCCACCTTGCAGTTGCCATCCCAGTACTCTTCTTTGTACTCGCGATGACCGTGCCGGCGCTTACCGTGGCCGCTTTCATCCTTGTCCGGATCGGCCAAGGCCGTCATCGGCGCGAGAAGAATCGCCGCGGCGATGGCGATGATCGATGTGGACTTCATGGGTGTGCTCCTTTTCTTGCTTGTAGCGCATCCGGAGAGTGCGCTGTACCAACTTGTTTCAGTGCAGCACTTCCAGCGCCCATCATTGAACGGGTGGCGGAAAGAATCGGTGCACAGCCGCCGTGGCCTCCACCATGGCCCGCTTCTTTTCTTGACATGCAAACTCCGCGAACTGCGAGCATCCTGCGAGCCAGCGCCACCAGTGCTCGCTCAAGGTCGAAGGCCCCGCAAGTGCCTCCACCCCCGGGATTGCGCGGGGCGACGCAGCGGGAGTACTCGATGAGCTCGATGAAACTGGCCGCCATACCAACGCGACGGCCGTGAAATAGTGCCCAGTGCTGGCAGGGAGATCGGATTTATCAACACCACATGCCGGTGAGAATTTCTCATGTTGTTATCTCGTCCAAGCGGCACCGATCGAGTGCAGTTCCTCGCGGCACAGCTTGGCTGTAGCGTCGGCGAGTTCTCAGCCGCGTTTGGCCGCATGAAGCCTGCACTGCTGGGCAGCGTGTCGGGACATGCCTCGGTTCTGGCCGAATTCGGCGGCCGTTTTGAGCAGAGGGAGCGGGTCTACGTATTTGCCAACTGGCCGACGTTGGAGGCCGCGCTTCAGCACATCGTCGACGAGCGAAACACGGTCCGCCTCTCTGGTCCTGACGCTGAGCCCAAGTCTTCCAGCGTACCCGCCAGGGGCCAGCGGTAGCGCTATCCGTACTCAGGCTGACCGAGGTGACTCCACTTCTTTCACCGCGGGCAACTGCTTCGCGGGGCGCATCAAATTCAAGTATTCAACCCACCCGCTGATGAGTTGTAAGCGCTGCGCGAAGTCTTCTCGAAGGCTTGAGAACGCCGAGCACCGTGTCCGCAACGAATGATGCGGACTCGACAAATGGCGTGATTGATCAGTCCTCGCTTCGCGCCACACAGCGAACAGTCCAAGGTCGAGGTCCAAGAGGCGTGCCGCCAGCCCGTGTCTTTGGCATAGTAGCGCCGTGCCTGTTGATTGCCGCCGAAAATTGACCCAGCTAACGCAGTAAGGGGGTGCGGCGGAAAACTTGGACTACCAGGAGGTAGTTCATGTATTCCTACGAAGATCGGATTCGAGCCGTTGAGCTCTACATCAAGCTCGGCAAACGCGTCAGACCCACTATCCGTCAGCTGGGTTACCCAACAAAAAATTCTCTGAAGGGCTGGTATAACGAATACCAGCAGAAGCTCGACTTGCCAGCGGGCTATGCGGGCCGGCGACCCAAGTTCTCGCAGGAGCAAAAAGCGGCAGCTATCGAGCACTACCTCACTCACGACCGCTGCATTGCTGCCACCATGAGGGCATTGGGCTATCCCGGCAGAGGGACACTAACCGCGTGGGTTCGCGAGGCCATTCCTGAGGCCAGAAGGGCTGTCGTTGGAAGTGTGGGGCGACGAAGGTATTCCGGGGAGCTGATGCATGCGGGAGTCATGGAGCTTTGCACGCGTGAGGAAAGTGCGCAGGCTGTAGCCGACAAGTTCGGCGTGTGCCGGCCAACGCTGTACAACTGGAAGAACCAACTTCTGGGACGTGAGGCACCCGCATCCATGAAAAGCACCAATCAATCTCCGCCGTCGCAAGAGCGCGACGACCTTGAGCGCCAGGTTGAGTCACTGCGCCGCGAAGTCAGGCAACTTCGCCTTGAGCAGGACCTCTTGAACAAGGCCAACGAACTGTTAAAAAAAGGCCTGGGCGTCGACCTGCAGCTCCTGTCCAACCGGGAGAAGACACTGCTGATTGACGCCCTCAGGGAGCACTATGGCCTGCCAGAGCTCCTTGCACAGTTGGACCTTGCGCGTAGTTCGTACTTCTACCATCGGGCCCGCGCAGCGGTGGGCGACAAGTACCTGAAGGTGCGGCAATCCATCACCGACATCTTTGAGTCGAACCACCGCTGCTATGGCTACCGCAGACTGCAAGCATCGCTCACCAGACAGGACGTCGCGATCTCCGAGAAGGTCGTGCAGCGGTTGATGAAGCAGGAAAGCCTGGTTGTTCCAAAGCCCAGGAAGCGCAGGTATGCGTCATACCTTGGCGAGATCAGTCCAGCGCCTGAGAACCTCATCAACCGCGACTTCCAGGCCGCGGTCCCCAACGAGAAATGGCTCACGGACATCACGGAGTTCCAGATCCCGGCTGGCAAGGTGTACCTCTCGCCCATCATCGACTGCTTCGATGGAATGGTCGTCAGCTGGACCATTGGGACCAGTCCGGACGCTGAGTTGGTCAACACGATGCTGGATGCGGCCATCGAGACAGTGGCCGAAACTACTGACCGGCCTGTGGTTCACTCCGATCGGGGCGGCCACTACCGCTGGCCAGGTTGGCTATCAAGAATGAGCGACGCGAACTTCACTCGCTCGATGTCTCGCAAGGCATGCTCACCTGATAACGCAGCTTGCGAAGGCTTCTTCGGTCGGCTGAAGAACGAGCTGTTCTATCCTCGAGACTGGAAGAACGCCACCATCGAGCAATTCATCGAGGCGGTCGACTCGTACATCCGCTGGTACAACGAGAAGCGGATCAAGATCTCTCTTGGCTCTCTCAGCCCTATCGAATACCGGGTGAGCCTTGGACTTGCGGCATAAAACCAGTCCAAGTTTTTATCCGCACCCCCCTCGGGTCAGAGATCGATGGAATCCAACACCATCGGCTATCTGAAAAGCCACGCCGCCCAGCTGCCGGAAAATCTGGAGATGAACGGCGCGCCTTTCTTCATCATCCAGAATAGCGAAGCCAGCATGGTGCTTGAAAGCATCAAGCAGTTTCAGGAAGAAGAAGCGCTGATCGCCACTTTGAGAATCGTCGCCTTGGGTGAGAAAGAGCGCAAACAAGGCAAAGGAATTTCAATTGCCGAGTCCCGAGCGCACTTGGCCGCAGCTCGCCAGCGCCGCACGTAGCGGCCATCTTCATTCTTCCCGGCCCCCAGAAGGACTTGCTCTCGCTTCAGGAGTACATGTTCGACATATGGAGCAAATCCGACTGGCTCAAGGCCGAAGACGAGATTCTCGAAACTGCCGACGGCTGGTGCGCCCGGATGCGGGCATTCCAATAGCGGTTGCACGTCATTGTTGAGCCCGTACGTTCCAGCTGCGTGACCTCGCGTGCGTTCGGAAAGTGGTTCAGGCTGGCCGGCGGGGCGCAAGAAGGGCATGGGTTCTTCGGCAATGGCATCGGTCGGGGCCCTTCAATGCTGGCAGCACTCGGCTGCACTTCACCGAACTACACCACATCAGCGAGGGACGTCGTAAACGACTTGTCGCCATTCGCAAGCGCGAAATCCGGACGCCATCGCCATGCGGCATTTATTCGTCGATGCGCATGAGTCGTTAGACTTTCGCCGTCCGGCAAATCAGATATCTCTTGGCCTCCTTGCCGGATGAGGCTGCGGCATTGCCGCACTAGGAATCCAACTTTCACTAAAGAATAATTCAAATGAAGCATTTCTTCGTATTGACCTCGGTTGTTACTGCCGCTGCACTCGCAGGCTGTGGGGCGGTCAAGAACATGGACACGAACAGCCTGGCCAACGTGGGCGGCACGGCCTACAAGGCGATGTCGCTCAGCGACGGGGATATCACCGCGATGTCCGATCAGTCGTGCGCCGCCATGGACCAGAAAAGCCAGATCGCACCGGCCAACAGCCGCTATACCACACGGTTGAATCAAGTCATCAAGTCGATGCCGACGAACATCAATGGCAAGACGGCCGTCTACAAGGTCTACCTGACCAAGGATGTGAATGCATGGGCCATGGCCAATGGCTGCATCCGTGTCTACAGCGGCCTGATGGACCTGATGAACGACGATGAACTGCGCGGCGTGATTGGGCACGAGATCGGCCATGTGGCCTTGGGCCACAGCAAGGCACGCATGCAAACCGCCTATGCCGCCTCAGCGGTGCGAGGCCTGGCTGCTGCAAGCGGCGGCACGCTGGCTGCACTGTCCCAGTCGCAAGCCGGCGATCTGGGCGAGAAGTTCATCAACGCCCAGTTCTCCCAGTCTCAGGAGAGCGCCGCCGACAATTATTCGTTCGATCTCCTGACGGAGCGCAAGCTCGAGCGCAAGGGACTCGTGACGAGCTTCCAGAAGTTGGCAAAGCTCAGCGCGGGTAGCGGCAGCACGGGCAGTTCCATCTTGAGCTCGCACCCGCCGTCCACGGATCGTGCGGCCGCCATGCAAAAGCGCCTGGACGCTCGCAGTTGACCCGCGCTCCCCTGGGTCTCTCGCGATCGGTGTGAGGCGCGCCGACCGAGGGCAGGTCCCCCCGTTGCCCCTGGGGTTCGGTCCGATGTGACGGCTTGCCCGTGGCGCGTTGTTCGAAGCACCCGGTGTTCCGGCGTGGCTACTGAAATCAAGCGCGATTCGCCTCGAGGGGATCGTCGCGCTTCGAACTGCGGTATGGCTAGGTGCCAGCCAGGTCACATTTTTGGAGCTCCGGGTTTCACGGTTCTCCGCGAGTGAGCGCCATTGCGTACGACGGAGTTCTTGCCGCAAGTTCGGCGGAGAAAGCTGCGGCCGAGACCTCAGGAGTGCGGCCGTCGAGATGACCCCACGCTGGTCGGGCGCGCCGCTTGCCAGCAAAGGCGTTCATCAATTCCAAGTCGCCTGGCAAGCCAGGATCGCCATCCATCATCTCAACGGTGTCTGCGCCTGCCCGCTCGGCGGGCGCCTCATGGACAGTCGCAGCAGGTCCGCGCTGCAGCGCGGCTGGCTGTGCTGCCACTGCCTGCTGCTCGAAACCGACCGCGGCCTGGTGCTGGTTGACACTGGATATGACCTGCCTGACGTGCGCGATCCGCGCAGCCGCCTCAGCGGCTTCTTCCTGCGGCTGATGGACCCCGACTTCCGCGAGGAAATGACCGCCGTGCGCCAGGTCGATCGGCGGGGCTGCTCGGCCAATGATGTGCGCCACATCGTGCTTACGCATCTGGACTTCGACCATGCGGGTGGACTCGACGATTTGCCCGAGGCGCGGGTGCACATGATGCGCACCGAGCGCGACGAGGCGCAGCGCAGCGTACCTGGCTCAATCGTCAACGTTTTCGTCCGCAGCAGTGGAGCCGCCGCGAGCGCTGGCAGGTCTGCGCCGGAAGGAGCGGCGAGCCCTGGTGGTTTCAACTGCGTGCGTCAGTCCCAGGGGTTGCCAGGCGACATCCTCCTGGTGCCGCTCACCGGCGATCCAGCCCCGCAATCGCCGCTCGGACGGGCCGCTAGATCTGCAGCTTCACATCGACCTTCGCACCGCCCGGGCGGTGTTCCGCCGTGACGACCACCCGCTCCTGTCCGATGCGCTGGAAGTGCAGGTCCAGGCGGCTGTCGCCCACCTTCAGCTCGCGCACATGCAGGTGCTCGATGTCCGTCGGCAGGCGCGGATGGACGATCTGCACTGCGTGGCGGATGCCGTCCACGCTCAAACCGAGGCAGGCCTGCAGCAGCATGAAGACCGAGCCCGCGGCCCAGGCCTGCGGCAGGCAGGCGACCGGATAGGCCACGGGCGCCTGTCCCGGCTGCCGTTCGAACCCGCAGAACAACTCGGGCAGCCGCATGCCGAAGTGCGATGCGGCTTCGAACAGGTTGTCCAGGATGCGAGCCACGCCCTCGCGCTCGCCATAGCGCGCCATGCCCGCCGCGCACAGGGCCAGGTCGTGCGGCCACACCGACCCGTTGTGATACGACATCGGATTGAAGCGCGCGGCTTCCAGCGGCAAGGTGCGTATGCCCCAGCCGCACTCGAAGGCCGGCGCCAGCAGGCCCCGCGTGATCGCGCGGGCCCGATCGGGCGTGGGCACGCCGGCAAACAGCAGGTGCCCCACGTTCGACGAGCGCACCGCGCAAGGCCGGCTGGCACCGTCGATCGCGAGTGCGTAGAACTGCTGCTGCGGTAGCCAGAACTCCCGCTCGATGGCCTGCGCCACCTGCGCCGATCGCTGGCGCCAGTGGCCCGCGCGCGCATCGGCGCGCAGCTCCGCCAGGGCGGACATCGCGAGGAAGGCCGCACAGGCGTAGCCCTGCACCTCCACCAGGGCGATGGGGCCTTCGGGCGAACTGCCGTCGGCATGGAAGATCGAATCGTGGCTGTCCTTCCAGCCTTGGTTGGCCAGCCCACTGCTTTCGCCGCGCTGGTAGGCGAGCAGGCCCGCAGGGTGGCGCGCCATGTTGCGCTCCATCCATTCGCAGGCGGCCAACAGCGCCGGCCAGATTTCCTCGATGGTCGCGGCGTCTCCCGTGCGCTGCATGTACGCGCCGGCCAGTGCCACGAAGAGCGGCGTGGTGTCGACGCCGCCGTAGTACTGGCCGAAGGGCAGTTCGTCGACGGCCGCCATCTCGCCCTTGCGCGTCTCGTGCATGATTTTTCCGGGCTCCGCGTCGCGAAAGCTCGAGGTCTGGCGCGCCTGGCGGGCGGCAAGAAACCGCAGTACGCCCAGCGCCAGCGCCGGATCGATCCACAACGTCTGGAAGGCCGTGACGATGGCGTCCCGCCCAAACGGCGTAGAGAACCACGGAATGCCTGCGTACGGGTACGGCCCGGTGGCCATGTCGGTCGTGAGCAGGGCGAGGTCGGCGCGCGAGCGGTCGAGCCAGCTCTGGAACAGGCGCCCCGACGCGTGCAGGCGCGATCCGCGGCGCTGGCGCGCGCGCATCCGCCAGCGGGCCAGCACCCCTGCCTCGCGGAAACGGTCGGCGCCCGCCACCGCCGGCTCGGTACCCACTTCGATGAACAGCGTCCACGCGCCGCGCGCGGGCAGCGCGACCTCGAACGTCGCGCCGCCGGCGTCCAGGTGCTGCGCCGGTTCCGAGAAGTCGATGCACGCGCGGCGCTGCACCGCGTCCAGGCCGCGGTACGCAAGCACGATGCCCTGCGCGCCGATCTCGGGCGTGCCGAACTCGCCGCGCTGTGCGCGCACCTGGCCGCGCACCTCGAACATGTCGCGGAAATCCGCCGCGAAGCGCAAGCCCAGCGGCGCGCGCGCGGGCTGGTCGCTGTAGTTGACGAGCCGCAGGCGCTCGAACATCCGCGCGCCCCACAAGAAGCGCTTGCGCTCCAGGTGGATCACGCCCTGCGGCGTCGAGGTGGACCCGAGCACGGGCAGCGGCCGGTTGGTGAGGTGCGCGGTGAAGTAGACGTTGTCGCTGCTCACGCCACTGGACAGCAGCGAGGGGCGGGTGCCGTCCAGCCGCAGCACGAAGGACGAGAGCATGCGGGTGTCGTGATGGAACAGGCCGTCGACGCCGCCACCGACATCGCCATGGGCATCCATCACGAGGTAGGTGTCGGCCTCTTTCAGGACAAAGGCATGCTGCACCGCGCGCTCGGGCGCTGCCTCGGCCTGGTCGGTGGCGGGGGTCTCAAGACTCATGGCTCATGCGAACTCACTGCAAAGCGCAACCTCCGGCGCGGTGGCGCTGCTGTTGCTGCTGCGGTCTTCCTGGCCGGTGAGCCGACGGTACTGCGCCACATAGGCGCCGGCCATCGCGCGGGCCGAGAAGCGGCTTTCGAAGGCTTCCCGCACGAGGCGCCGGTCGAGCTGGTTGACGGCATGCACGGCGGCCACGGCCTGGTCCATATCCTCCACGATGAGGCCGCTGGTGCCGTCGTCGATCACCTCGGGCACCGAGCCGCAGCGCCAGCCGATCACCGGCGTGCCGCAGGCCATGGCCTCGATCATCACCAGGCCGAAGGGCTCGGGCCAGTCGATGGGGAACAGCAGCGCGCGGGCACCGCCGAGAAACGCCGACTTCTCGGCATCGCCGATCTCGCCCACGAACTCGACCCAGGGGTTGTCGCGCAGCAGCGGCTGGATGACCTGTTCGAAATAGGTCGCATCGGCCGCATCGATCTTGGCCGCAATCTTCAGCGGCAGCCCCGCCCTGCGGGCAATTTCGATGGCACGGTCGGGCCGTTTTTCCGGCGAGATGCGGCCAAGGAACGCGAGGTAGTCGCCGCTTCGGGGCTCGAAGCGGTAGGTCGACGCATCGAGTCCGTGGGGCACGGTGGCCAGCCAGTTGGCGAGCGGCAGCGGCTTGCGCTGGTGGCGTGAAATCGAAACCAGCGGGTAGCGGTTCCAGCGACGGTAGACCACCGGCAAGTCCGCGATGTCCAGGCGCCCGTGCAGCGTGGTGATCGTGCGCTGCGCCATGTCCTCGAAGAAGGGAAAGTGCAGCAGGTCGACATGGAAGTGCAGCACGTCGAATTCGTGTGCGCGCTGGCGCAGCTCGCCCAGCATGTGCAGATGGCTGGCGAGGTCCGACTTCAGCGGCGCCGGATCCAGGCGCAGCGCCTGCGCGCGCATCGGCGCGAGTTCGGCCCGCGTGCTGGTGTCGGCGGAAGCGAAGAGGGTGACCTCGTGGCCGAGATCCACCAGGGCGTTAGCCAGGTGAGCGACGACACGTTCAGTGCCGCCATAGAGCCGCGGAGGCACGGCTTCGTAAAGGGGCGCGATCTGCGCGATCTTCATCGTCAAGACAATCTCCTCGAAAGGGAATGAATAAACAAGGATGAGGGCGAAGATGGAAGGCGGGGCTTCCGGTGCGGAATATGGCCGCGGGCGTCGCGTTTTTCAAGAGGGCCCTTGTCGTGGAAACCTCCGCGCTGTCGGACGTTCAAAGACTGTCTGGTTGTTGGACTCGTTATTGTTTTGTGGAGGTGCCGATGAACCTTTTCGAAACCGTCGCAGCGCATGCGGCTGCGATGCGCCTGCCGCTGTATGCGGTCACTGTGACGAGCGTCGCGCGGCGCGCCGACGCGGCCTTGCTGTCGCTGCATTGGCATGGCTTTTTCCGGCGAACGCCGCTGAACATGCCGGGCGTGGAATTGCCGCCACGGCCGGTCGCCCAGTCGATCGCCAGGCTCGACATGTCCGGCGAGCGTCCCGACACGCTCGAGCAGGCGCTGCTCGAAGCCGCCTGGCAACTCGGCGCATGGGACTTGGAGCGCGTCGTGCGTCCGGCGTGGTGGCGGTTGGGCGCGCCGGCGGCCGAAGTCAGCGAGGCCTTGCGCGCCTTCGGCTATGCGGACGAGGAAGACGCTGCGAATGCCAAGGGCGACATGCGCGAACACACGATGGCGCAAGTGCCCGACCGGGAAGAGATGCTGCGCGAGGCCGGCCGGCGCGGCTACGTGCGCTGGCTGTTCAGGCCACGCAAATGCGGCATCTGGTCCGCCGTGCCAGACGACGCCGATGACACGCTCGACAGCACGGGCGGGCGCACGCTGCCGTGCCCTGTGGTCCCCAGCCCTGCACGCGCAACGGTGCCGCAGCGGACCGTGTACCGGCTCGGTCGCGCGAGCGCATGGGTGTTGGTCCGCGATTGAAAAAATTGGTCACAAAAAAATCGTGGGCGCGGCCTCTTGAACGCGTGCGCCGAAGCCCATAGCTCTCGCCCGCCGGCGCATGAACGCCGGTGAGAAGAACGGGCCCAGCACGCCGCCACAAGGTGGCGTGTGGGGTTCCATTGATGACCTTTATCGCTTAGGAGATCGAACATGAAACTTCATCCTCTTTACGACCGAGTGATCGTCAAGCGAATCGAGCAGCAGCGACAGACAGCCTCCGGCATCGTGATTCCGGATTCGGCCGCCGAGAAGCCCGAGCAGGGCGAGGTGGTCTGCGTGGGCCAGGGCAAGCTGCTCGCCGACGGCACGCTTCGTCCCTTGCATCTGAAGGCCGGCGACCAGGTGCTCTTCGGAAAGTACGCGGGCCAGACCGTGAAGGTGGACGACGAGGAACTGCTGGTGCTGCGCGAGGACGATGTCCTTGCCGTCGTCGAAGGCGCCGAGCGCGGCAATCTCAAGCGCGTGGCCTGAAAGAAGGTTGCGAATCCCATTCAGTTCTACAGACAGATGAGTCAAGAAGGAGCAATCGAGAAATGACTGCCAAAGACGTTCAGTTTCACGACAATGCCCGCCAGCGCATCGTCGCGGGCGTGAACATCCTTGCCGATGCCGTGAAAGTCACCCTGGGGCCGAAGGGCCGCAACGTGCTGCTTGAGCGCAGCTACGGCGCGCCGGTCATCACGAAAGACGGCGTGTCGGTCGCCAAGGAAATCGAGCTTGCCGACAAGTTCGAGAACATGGGCGCGCAGATCGTCAAGCAGGTCGCTTCCAAGACCGCCGACGTGGCGGGCGACGGCACCACGACCGCCACGGTGCTCGCGCAAGCGATCGTGCAGGAGGGCATGAAGCATGTGGCCTCGGGCATGAACCCGATGGACCTCAAGCGCGGCATCGACAAGGCCACGGCCGCGGTGCTCGACGAGCTGCACAAGCTCTCCAAGCCCATCTCCACCGGCAAGGAAATCGCGCAGGTGGCCGCACTGTCCGCCAACTCCGACGACGCCATCGGAAAGATCATTGCCGACGCGATGGAGAAGGTCGGCAAGGACGGCGTGATCACCGTGGAAGACGGCAAGTCGCTCGACAACGAACTCGATGTGGTCGAGGGCATGCAGTTCGACCGCGGCTACCTGAGCCCGTACTTCATCAACGACCCCGAAAAGCAAGTCGCGCATCTCGAAGACCCGCTCGTGCTGCTGCACGACAAGAAGATCTCCAACATCCGCGAGCTGCTGCCTGTGCTCGAAAGCGCCGCCAAGGCTGGCAAGCCGTTGCTGATCGTGGCCGAGGAGGTCGAGGGCGAGGCACTCGCGACGCTGGTCGTGAACTCCATGCGCGGCGTGCTCAAGGTGGCGGCCGTGAAGGCGCCCGGCTTTGGCGATCGCCGCAAGGCCATGCTCGAGGACATCGCGGTGCTCACCGGTGCCACGGTGATCTCCGACGAAACAGGCAAGCAGCTCGACAAGGCCACGCTCGAGGACCTCGGCCACGCCAAGCGCATCGAGGTGCAGAAGGAGAACACCATCATCATCGATGGCGGGGGCGACCAGCAGCGCATCGATGCGCGCGTGAAGTCTATCCAGGCGCAGATCGAGCAGGCCACCAGCGACTACGACCGCGAGAAGCTGCAGGAGCGCGTGGCCAAGCTCGCGGGCGGCGTGGCGGTGATCCGCGTGGGCGCGGCCACAGAGGTCGAGATGAAGGAGAAGAAAGACCGCGTCGACGACGCGCTGCACGCCACGCGTGCGGCGGTGGCCGAGGGCATCGTGCCCGGCGGCGGCGTGGCGCTGTTGCGCGCGCGTGCCGCGATCTCCGGGCTCAAGGGCGCCAACACCGACCAGGACGCCGGCATCCGTATCGCGCTGCGTGCGCTCGAAGCACCGCTGCGCGCCATCGTCACGAACGCGGGCGTGGAGCCGTCGGTGGTGGTGGCCAAGGTGCTCGAAGGCAAGGGCAACCACGGGTACGACGCCGCTACGGGCGAGTACGGTGACCTGGTCGAACTCGGCGTGGTCGACCCGACCAAGGTCACGCGCACCGCGCTGCAGAACGCCGCGTCGATCGCGGGGTTGATCCTCACGACCGACGCGACCGTGGCGGAGCTGCCCAAGCCGCAGAAGGCGCCCGCCGTGCCCGCCGGCGGCGGCATGGACTTCTGAGTCCTGGCACAGCGGCCACGGCGCACCGGAGTTCCCGGTGCGCCGTGTGCCGGAAGTGCCGCCGTTTTTGGGGGCTGGAGCAGCGCAGCTTCAACGCCGCGAAGCGGCTGCTGGTGTGGCCATCGCACGGAAAGCGATGGCGCTGAAGACAGGTCCAGAACGGAAAAGGCCGGGCGCTGCATTACCGCGAGAGCTCGACCGCGGCCATCAGGAAGCGGAACACGACCGCCACCACAAACGTCACGCCAACGCTTGCAAGCCAGCCCTGACGCCGCCGCCAGGCGCACGGCGGGCGCTGACCCGCCTCGGTGATATCCGTCGCCATGGCGCACCTTGCCGCGAAAGACCGGTAACTCCAAGCCGTGTACATGAGGATGACCGGAATGATCAGCAGTGCGCCCACGAGCGCAAAGCCCTGGCTCTGCGGCGGCCCGGCCGCCTGCCAGATCGAGATGTCCGGCGGGATCACGTTCGGCCACAGGCTGATGCCCAGGCCCGTGTAGCCGAGGAACAGCAGCGTCAGCACGAAGGGCGCGGCATGCCGGTCGCCGCGCAGCGTGTGCAGCAGCCGCCACGCCACCACGCCCGCCAGCAGCGGCACCGGTAAAAAGCACAGCAGGTTCGGCAGCGTGAACCAGCGCTGCGCAATGGCTTCGTGCGCGAGCGACGTCCACACGCTCAGCATGCCGGTCACCGCGAGCATCGCCCACACGAGCGGTCACATACGCTGCTGCAGCTCGCCCTCGGTCTTCATCACGAGCCAGGTGGCGCCGAGCAGCGCATAGGCGGCCACCGGCGCGAGGCCGGTGAACACCGAGAAGGGCGAGATCCAGTCGAACGCGCCGCCGGAGAAGTTGCCGTCGACCACTTTCCGTCCGTCGAGGAACGCGCCCAGCGCCACGCCCTGGAAGAAGGTGGCGGTGAACGAACGCCGCCAACCGCGCACAAAGAGCGGTCAGAAAGCGCCCACGCACGGTACGCGGCTAGCGGGTCAAAAGGCGGTGGGATGACCGGCACTGTCGATCTCGGCCACCTTGGTGCGCGCCAGTTCGGCACGCAGCCAACCGCCGGCCTTGCCCAGTGGGCGCGTCTTGTTCCACAGTAGATCGACGCCCAGCAGCCAGTCTGTGTGCGGGTAGGCGCCCAGCTGCAGTTCCACCAGCTCGCCCTCGGCCAGTTCGCGCCGCACGAGCATGCGCGGCAACGTGGCCCAGCCCAGGCCCGCGCGGGTCATCTCCAGCAGGGCCAGATAGCTCTCGGCGCGCCAGCACCGCGGGGCGTCCAGGTATTCGGTGCTGGGCAGCCGCTCGGTGTGGGCGCTGAAGGCGAGTCGCCGGTGCTGGTGCAGGTCACTGAAGTTCACCGTGGCCAGCGCCGCCAAGGGGTGCGCGCGCGCGACCACATGCGCCATCACCAGCTTGCCCATCTGCACGAAGTCCAGCTCGCGCGCATAGCCCGGTTGGGCAAAGCCGATGCCCAACTGCGCCTCGCTCTGCCACACCAGCGCGCTCACATCGCCGTGCAACGGATGCCGCACCTGCAGATCGACATGCGGGAAGCGTTCGGCGAAGGCGGTGAATGCGGGCATCAGCACGTTGTAGGGAATCTCGATGGCCAGCGTGAGGGCGGACTCGACCGCGTCGGACAGACTCTGCGCATGACCTTCGAGCGCCAGGCAGCGATCCAGCACGCTGTGCGCTTCGCGCAGCAGGCGGCGGCCGGCCTCGGTCAGCGTGGGAACCTTGGTCGCGCGGTCGAACAGCACCAAGGCCAGGTCGATCTCGAGGTTGCCGATGGCCGCGCTGACCGTCGACTGGGTCTTGCCCAGCTGACGCGCCGCCGCCGAGAAAGAGCCGGCTCGCGCCACGGCCACGAATGTCTCGAGCTGCTCCAGCGAATAGCGCACGCGTTCCTCTCCCATCGATAAAAGCGATGAATACTAACTTTGACTCCCGAAGGAGGCCATCGATCATCCGTGCGGCCCGGCGCCGACCCAAGGTTCCGGGGCACAGACCTACAACACGGAGACTTTCGATGAACCCCTCTTCCCGCGTCCACCCCGTGGACGAAGTGCTGCCCGCGCAGCAGATGGCAACCTACGGCCTGCAGCACGTGCTGGTGCTCTATGCGGGCGCAGTGGCGGTGCCGCTGATCCTGGGCAGTGCACTCGGACTGACGCCGGCGCAGGTCGTGACGCTGATCAACGCCAATCTGCTGACCTCGGGCATCGCGACGCTGATCCAGACGCTGGGCTTCTGGAAGTTCGGCGCGCGCCTGCCGTTGGTGCAGGCCTGTTCGTTCATTGCGCTGGCGCCGATGATCATGATCGGCAAGGAATACGGCCTGCCCCATGTGTTCGGGGCGGTCATCGCGGGCGGTGCGATCACGGTGCTGCTGGCGCCGGCCATCAGCCGGCTGCTTCGCTTTTTTCCGCCGGTGGTGATCGGCAGCCTCATCACCGTGATCGGCATCTCGCTGATGCCGGCCGCCGCCATCTGGCTCGGCGGCGGCAATCCGGACGCGGCCGATTTCGGCAGCGCGCCGAACCTGCTGCTGGGGCTGGCGACCATCGCCATCACGCTGTTCGTCTACGCACGCTTCAGCGGCTTCATCGGCAACCTGGCCGTGCTGCTCGGACTCGTCGCCGGCACGGCCATTGCGGCGGCATTCGGGCTCACCGACTTCGTGCAGGTGGGCCATGCGGCATGGTTCGAGATCAGCGCACCTTTCGCATTTGGCCTGCCCGCGTTCGGCGTGGCACCGATCCTCATCATGACGCTCGCGATGATGGTCATCATGGCCGAGACGACCGGCAACTGCCTGGCCATCGGGCAGATCGTCGGGCGCCCCTCGACACAGACGACGCTCGGCAACGCCTTCCGGGCGGACGGGCTGGCGACCATGATCGGCGGCGTCTTCAACAGCTTTCCGTACAACGCGTTCACGCAGAACACGGGGCTCATCGCGTTGTCGGGTATCAAGAGCCGCTACGTGGTGGCATCGGCCGGCGCGATCATGGTGCTGATGGGGTTATTTCCCAAGCTCGGCGCGCTGATCGCCTCGGTGCCGCGGCCGGTGCTCGGCGGCTGCGCGGTTGTGATGTTCGGTATGACGACCGTCGCCGGCATCCAGGAGTTGTCGCGTGTGCGCTTCGAGGGCACGCGCAACGCGATCATCGTGGCCGTCTCGGTGAGCGTCGGCGTGCTGCCGATGTCGTTCCCCGCGCTGTTCGCGCATGCCAGCGGGCCGCTGCGGCTCGTGCTCGAAAGCGGCATATTCCTGGCCGCGATCACGGCGGTGCTGCTGAACCTGCTGCTCAACCGCGGCGCGGCGGCGCTGGCCGAGGAAGAGGCGCCGGCCGTCATCGCGCGCTGAGCGCTTCTTTCCCCCCTTGTTTTTTCTCCTTTTTTCACTTTCCGACGGACTCTCACTGCCATGAATTCCAGCCCCGCCCCTGTTTCCCTTTCGCCGCGTGACCTCGAGTTGCTGCGCATGACGATCGCGTTGTCGCAAGAATCGAAGGGGCGTGGCCGGCATCCTTTCGCCGCGCTCGTGGCCGACGAGAACGGCCAAGTGGTCGTCACCGCCGGCAACAACTCGATGCCGCCGGAGGGCGATCCGACGCAGCATGCCGAGCTGGTGGCGGCCGCGCAAGCGGCGCGGCGGCTGAGCCCCGAACAGCTCGCGCGATGCACGCTGTTCACCAGCGCCGAGCCCTGCTGCATGTGCGCCGGCGCGATCTACTGGACGAACATCGGCCGCGTGGTCTATGCGCTGTCGGAGCATGCGTTGCTTGGATTGACCGGTGACCATCCGGAGAATCCCACATTCTCGTTGCCCTGTCGCGAGGTGTTCGTACGCGGCCAGCGCCGCGTCGAGGTCGTGGGTCCCTTGCTCGAAGACGAGGCCGCCGCTCCGCATCGCGGCTTCTGGAGGCTGCAGCACTGAGCGCTCGCACCACCAGGTTCGCGCTGCAGGGCAGGCGGATCGCCGCCTCCATCGCTCACCATGAAAAAAGCCACCGCGGACGGTGGCTTCGGAGGGCGTCAGGGACGGCTCAGGTGGGCGCGCCCTGGTCGGGTTTGCCGAAGTCGCAGACGCCTTCCGGGAAGATGGTCTGCAGCTTCAGGATCTCGGCCGGCGAGGGCGTCCATGGCCCGTAGGTGCCGTCGGCCACGGCCGCGTCGACCGACTTGAGCGCGCACTTGAAGATGCCGCCTTCGATCGGCCCGCCGGCCACGATGCGCGAGGTGCCGTACATCGGGAAGGCCTGGGTGCAGCTGCCCTTGGGCTGGGTGTCGAGCACGCCGGCCCACACGCCGGCGCCCTTGGCCATGAGCGCACCGTCTTTGTCGAAGCAGCTGTCCACCGCGCGGTCGGGGCGGTTGTCGGCCACGCTGCGGCCCGGATGGGCGCGCATCTGCGTGATCCATTCGTCGATCACCTCCAGGGCCATCGGCGTCTGATCGAACTCCTTGCTGGCGCCGCGCGTCTCGGTGAACCAGATCGCCTGATGGTCGGAGTTGCCCATCTTGTGGCGGATGCGCTGGCGGATCGCGAACGACTGGTGCACGTTGTGCATGTTCAGCTTCTGTTCGAGGTACGGGTGCCAGTCGATCGTCGGGATGTCGGTCTTGCCGGTGAAGACCAGGCCCGAGCGCTGCATCGCCTTGATGGCTTCGAGGTCGCCATGGGTGCGCGGCGCCGGCACGTCGGGCGCGGCCGGATTCCAGCGGTTCATGTTGCGGCGACCCCAGGGGTCGAAATAGTTCGGGTCGGCCGCCACCTTCTGGACCTCGGACAAGCCGGTGCCGTTGTACGGGAAGCCCTCGGGCACCATCTCGCTCATGCGCTTCCAGCCGCCGACCTTCAGGTTCAGGTCCAGGAACTCGGCCACGGTGAGCTTGCCGTCCTTCATCGACTGCAGGCCGTACTGCACGCCCACGTTGTCCCAGGTGGAACGCGGGTAGCCGTCGGCACCGATGCCGTAGACGTTGCGCACATCGTCATAGTGGCTGAAAGGGATCGTGCCGAAGGCGGCCATGTCCATGCGCGCGGCGCCCTTGGCCATGATGCCGTCGGCGTCGAACTTCGGATTCATCGCGCCCGCCGTCAGGCCCATCCAGGCGGCGCGGCATTCGGTGGAGCCGGCGGCCATCTTCACGTCGGGCAGGTAGGGCTGCAGCGGGAAGAATGGGTTGGCGACGCCGGCCTCGGCATTGAAGCCGACTAGCATCGTGCGGTTCTTGATGTCGCTGGTCCACTTGGTGTTGGTGCGGTCCGTCACGTCCATGTAGTGCTCGAGCAGTTCGCAGTCGCCCACATGCGGAATCTGTCCCACCATATCGGGGTAGGGCTGCACCGCGATGGCCGCGTCGATCAGGCCCGGATGATTCTGCGGATACAGGTACTGCTGGATACCGCCACCCGAGGCGCCCAGGCCCACGGTGTAGCTGGGCATGCCGTAGCGCTTGATGAAGCCCTCCTTGGTCATGAGCGCGGTCTCGCCGCCGAGGATCATGTCGTAGTGCTCGCCCGTGCGGTTGCCGGTGGAGTAGGCGATGGCGTAGCCCCTGCCGATCGCATCGACCAGACCGGCGCGCTTGTCCGCGCGGCCTTGGTAGTGGCCAAATCCCACGCCGCCCTGGAAGTGATAGACCAGCCGCTTGTTCCACAGGCTGGTGTTGGGCTTGGCGGGGTCTTCACCGAACGGCGCGAGCATCACGTACTGGTAGATGAAGCGGTTGACGGTGCCGCGTTCCCAGCGCACGATGAAGTCGACCTCGCGTCCGTCGGTCAGCGTCGTCTTCGCGATGTTCGCCGGGCGTGAACCGTCGGCGGGCATCGGCAGGTAATGGCTGTGCGTGGTGCCGCCCACAGGCATGTAGTAGTACAGCACGTAGGGTGCGATCGAGCAGTGCTGGCTGTGGCCGACGGTGGCGCCACCTCCGTCCTTGACCGCGAAGTACTTCGGATCCGTGGTATCGACCAGTGGCTCCTTGCCCAGCTCGGTGACGACGGAGCACACGAAGGGCTCCTGCTTCGGCCCCGCGAAGATCGGGCCGGTGATGGGGTGGTTGGTGAGCGTGAGCCTGTCGAGCTTGCCGCGCGTCTTGTGGCGCAGCTCAAGCGTGTTGGCGCCAAGCTTCAGGCCCGTCACCAGGCCTTCGAGTCGCTGAGCGTCGCCCTCCAGCGCGGGCGATATCTTCGCGTCGTTGAGCCACAGCTCGATCTGCGCCTGCTCGGCCTGCGGTGCGAGCACCGCGATGCGCGCATCGCCGCCCGACACGTGCTCCGGCTGGCTCGAGAGCAGCTGAAGGGAAATTTTCGACGCGGGCGGCGTCGTCGGCGGTGGTCCGGAGGAGGGCGGCGGCGATGAAGGAATGAACGGCATCCCGCCGCCGCCACCACCACTGCCGCCGCATGCGGCGATCACGATCGCGCCGGCCGTACAGGCCGCGATCTGTTTCCATGAACCCATGTGAATGTCTCCTAGATTTTCTTTGTCGACAGGCGCGAGCCGTCAGCTCACGGTCCGCGTCGATGCTAGGAAACCAAGGGGGCCCCCACAAGTCGGAAAGCCGGGCGCACGCTGTCAGATTTCGATGACGCGGCTCAATCCAGCAACCGGTGGTGCACCGCGTACTGCACCAGCTGCGCGTTCGAGCCCAGCCCCATCTTCTCGAGCAGGCGGCGCCGGTAGGTGCTCACGGTCTTGACATTGATGGCCAGGCGCTCCGCGATGGCCGTGAGGGAGTCGCCACCCACGATCATGCGCAGGATCTCCGATTCACGCGACGACAGCCGCTCGTGCGGACGCGGGTCGGGCGCCATGCCCAGCAGCGTGTCGGTCATCGCTCGCGTGATCGACGGCGCGACAAACTGGCGGCCCCGGCTCACGATGCGGATCGCAGCGATCAGGTCGGCGGCTTCCATGTCCTTGGCCACGTAGCCGTGCGCGCCGTTGCGCAGCGCGCGCACCGCGTACTGCGGCTCCGAGTACATGCTCAGCATGATGATGCGCAACGCCGCAAAGCGCTCGCGGATCGGTCCGATGAGGTCCAGCCCGCTGCTGTCGGGCATGTTGATGTCCAGCAGCAGCACGTCGGTGGGCACGGCCTCCAGGCAGGCCAGGCCCCCGCGCCAGTCGCCGGCCTCGTCGATGCGGGTGATCTCGGGCGCGTCCTGCAGCACCTTGCGCAGGCCCGAGCGGAACATGGCGTGGTCGTCGATGATGAGCAGGCTCGTCATGTCGTTGGATCAGGTGCGCACCAGCGGGCTTTGCACGATGGGCGCATGCAGCGTCACGCGCGTGCCGAAGCGCGGGGCCGAGTCGATCGTGAGCGTGCCGCCGAGCTCGTAGGCGCGTTCGCGCATCGAGATCAGGCCGAGCGACTGGCGCATGGCCGGCACGCCCGCGCTGAAGCCGATGCCGTCGTCCTCGATCTCCAGCCAGAAGGCCGTGTCGCTGCGCCGGAAGCGCACCGTGACGCCGGTGGCGCACGCATGCCGCGCGACATTGGTGAGCGCCTCCTGGAAGATGCGGAACACCGCAATCGATCGCCAGCGCGGCAGGTCGATGTCGAACTCGGGCGGCTGCAGGCTCACGCGCAGTTCGGAGCGTTCGCGAAAACGCTTCAGGTGGCTGGCAATGGCCGCGCCCAGGCCGAGGTGGTCGAGCGCCTGCGGACGCATCGACTCCGACAGCTCGCGCACGTTGTCGATGGCCTCGACCAGCAGCGCGTTGAGGTCGCTGGCGATGCCGCGGATGGCGGTGGAGCGCGAACGGCGTGCGATGCGGCCCACGTCGAGCTTCATCGAGGTGAGCAACCCGCCGAGTACGTCGTGCACTTCGCGTGCGTACTCCGCGCGCTGCTGCTCGCGCATGGTGTTCAGCCGCGAGGCCAGCTCTCGGTACTCGTGGCGCGACTCCAGCAGCTCGGCGTCGCGCTGGATCTGGCCGGTCACGTTCACGCCCACGCCCACCACGGCCGGGCGGCCGCGGAACTGCATGGTCTGTCCGTGCACGTCGATGTGCACCACGTTGCCGTCGCGGTGCAGCCCGTGGGTCACGAAATGCATGCTCTTCACTTCGCCGGAGATGCGCCGCTTGTAGCGCTCCATCACCTCGCCGACGTAGTAGCCGGGCACGCAGTCGCGCAGCGGTTTGCCCAGCACCTCGTCGTCCGAATAGCCGGCCATGCCGGCGAACGTGGCGTTGGTGTACTGAAAATGCTCGTCCTGCAGGATGTACACGCCTGCGACCGACTGTTCCACGATGCCGCGGAACGGGACGGAAGGCATGTCGAAGGGAACGTCGTTGGGGGTTTGTCTCATCGTCGTCGGCCCTGTGGAATGGCATCTGCGCGCCGGGGCTGTTGTCACCAACCGGGGAATTATGCGGGCCCCAGCGGTGGCGTGGGGCGGCGCAAAGCGTCTGCGCATCCGTGTTTCCCCGAGGCGGCGCACCCGTTTATCTGACAGATGCGCGCGCCGCGATTGCCTACAGTCCCGCCTTTGGCCTCGATGCCGGAGACATGACATGAAGACCTGGGTGCGCGCCGCTTCCCCCGTTTCGCGGCCGGTGGCCGCACTGCTGGCCACGTCGTTGCTTCTGCTGCTGGGCAGCTGCGGCGGCGGAAACGGCGGCTCCGGCTGGCCCGCCTTCCTGCCGCCTGGCAACGGCAGCGCCGGGCCCGGCACCACGACGCCGCCGCCCGAGCCGGTCGTGCTGACGCTGCGCACCCTGTCGAGCCGCCCCGACATGGCGACCGGCGGCGACGCGCTGGTCGAGGTCGCACTGCCCGAAGGCGTGGCCGCCGCCGATGTGCGCGTGACGCGCAACGGCGACGACGTGACGTCCGCGTTCTCGCCGCAACCGGACGGCCGCGCGCTGCGCGGGCTGGTGGCGGGGCTCGCCGTGGGTGAGAACACGCTCGCCGCCACGGCCGGCACGCGCGCTGCCGGCAAGCTCGCCGTGACGAACCATCCGCTCACTGGCCCGGTGTTCTCGGGGCCGCACCTGACGCCTTTCGAATGCCGCACGACAGTCGCCGGGCTGGGCGCAGCGCTGGACGCCGACTGTTCCGCGGCGACCACCTTCGACTGGTTCTACTTCACGCCGGCCGGCGCCCGCAAGGTGCTGGCCGATCCGCTCGGGCCGCGCCCCGCCGACCTGGCCACCGCCACCACGCGCGACGGCAAGACCGTGCCCTTCATCGTGCGGGTCGAGTCGGGCACCCTCAACCGCTCGATCTACCGCATCGCCGTGCTCGATGATCCGCAGGAGGCCGGGCGCTGGAACCCGGCGGGCTGGAACCGGCGCGTCGTCTTTCGCTTCGGCGAATCGACCGCCGCGCAGTACAACCAGGGATCGAACACGCTGGACGAGGTGTTCAAGGCCGACACCATCGACCAGCAGAGCATTCAGTCGCTGCAGAAGGGCTACGCCTACGTGCTGTCGACGCTCAACATCAACAAGGTCAACGTCAACGACGTGCTGGCGGCCGAGACCGCGATGATGCTGCGCGAGCACATCGCCGAGCGCTACGGCGTGCCGCGCTGGGTGGTCGGCATGGGGGGCTCGGGTGGTGCGATCCAGCAACTGTTGATTGCGCAGAACTACCCCGAATCCTCGACGGGCTGATGCCCGACGCGGCCTTCCCCGATGTGTTCAGCACGGCGATGGCCGTGTCCGACTGCCGGCTGCTCGACACCTATTTCACCAACACCGCCAGCCCGGGGTATCCGTTTTCGGACGCCGTGCGCCGCGCGGTGGAAGGCCACCTCAAGGGCACCTGCCGCAACTGGAGCATCGGCAACGGCGACGCCGTGCTCGCCACGAGCGGCTCGATCAAGCCGGCTTGCGGCCTGAACGATGCCAGCAAGGTCTACCACCCGGTCACCAACCCGACCGGGGCGCGCTGCACCGTGTACGACATCAACGCCACCTCGCTCGGACGCGACGCCGCCACCGGCTTTGCGCGCCGGCCGCTGGACAACGTGGGCGTAGCCTACGGGCTCGAAAGCCTGAAGAAGGGCGCGATCACCGTCACCCAGTTCCTCGACCTCAACGAGAAGGTCGGCGGCTACGACGGCGACGGCAACATCGTCGCGCAGCGCACGGTGGGCGACATCGACGGCCTGGCACGCGCCCATGCGCTGGGCCGCGTGGGCAGCGGCGCGGGTGGCCTCGCAACGGTGCCGATGCTGAGCCTGCACCCCTATGCCGAGCCTGGTGCCGACATCCACACGATCTACAACGACCTCAAGCTGCGCGCGCAACTGGAGCAGGCCAACGGCCGATCGGACAACCAGGTGATCTGGCTGTTCCCGAACCCGCAGCTGGCCGCACTGATCGGCAAGCCCGCGCAGGTCGGGCCGTTGAGTACGCTGCTGCGCGACACGCTGGTCGCCCGGCTGGACCTGATGGCCCAGTGGCTGGACGCGCTGGCGGAGGACCCCGCACCGCTCACGGCCGACAAGGTCGCCCGCCTCAAGCCGGTCGATGCGCAGGACTCGTGCTGGGACGTGAACGACAGTGCGCGCTACCGCGAAACCGCCACATACGACGGTCCGGGCAAGTGCAATGCGTTGTACCCGAAGACGCCCGCGCCGCGCATGGTGGCCGGCGGGCCGCTGACGGACAACGTGCTCAAGTGCCAGTTGAAGCCGGTGAACGAGGCCGACTTCTTGCCCGCGGTCTTCACGCCGCCGGAGAAGCTGCGGCTGGACGCGATCTTCCCCGATGGCGTGTGCGACTTCAGCAAGCCGGGCCTGGGGCAGGCAGCGCTGCAGGGGACGTGGCTGCGCTACTAAACAGTCGCCGGGCGTGCTCGCCTCGATCGACGCGGATGCGTGCTCCGAAGCCGTGACACGATTCCGATTCGAGAAAACGAATGCATCGAAGGCTCGGGCACTGTCGTTCGGCATTACCATTCAGCTGCACGGGCTCATAGAAGCCTCGCAAGTAGATCGAGTTTGGCAACTGCAAAGAACAAGACCGTGTCAGAGCATGGCGTACTGGATCCGGCAGAAGCACAGATGACTGCAATGGCCCATCGGTGCCTGTTGTCTGCGGTGGATCACTCGAAGCCCGGCCACATCAAGGTGATCCTTGAGGTGCCGGGCGATGAGGAAAGACAAACCCGGGTGCTGGCGATGCCTCCTCGCGCACGTACGATTTTTGCGGATATCCCGCGACAAATACACCCAAGTGAACAGATGCTGCGCTCGCCTCTGGCGGTGTACCGGTAGAGCGCGGTTGTGACTACGTCGAACATGGGGGCAAGGCGGCAGTCCGCGCTCGAGGTATAGAGCAGACCAAAGTTCTTGAGGTGAGCGTCGCCATTACGCACCATGATGCTGAACGCCACCTGCTCGAAGAATCGTTCGAGGTTCTTGCTCGGCAGCTGGAGATACTGCATGAGCTCGGCGATACGCTGGTAGCTCCCCTGGTATTTCCGATCTGATTGGATGTCGCGCACCCGAAGGTTCATCAAGGCCGCGATGTCCGATCCGAGATCCGTCTGCCGCAATGTCGAAACGGTCGACCAGGAGCACATGCCCGTCATCCGAAAGATCGAATGTGGGCGTCTCGATGCCTGCGTGGCCAGCTGCCGTGAGGCACATGAACTCATTGGCCGACAAGCCTGGATAGGAAGGTGCGGCGGCCTTCACGATGATCGTTGGCACCGATACGCTGATTCGGTCCGGCACCATGATCTTTGGCTGCATGCCGGCAATGCCGGCACCCGTGCTCAGGTAGGCACGGACCAGTTCGTCGAAAACTTCAGTCGTGTACCGGGTTGCGAGCAAGGCCTTGCGATTCAGGATCCGGGGCGCTGCAGGCAACGTCGCGCCCGGCAGCCGAAATCCAGTCGTCCGATGCCGTTAGAACCCTCCACTGCGAGTAGATGCATCTGGGTGAGCTGCTGTTTGGGGAACCTCGCCCGCAGACGCAGGTACAGGTCTCCCTCGGGCAGGTTCTGGTCCATCACGGCGAACAGTGCGCCGCCCTGGTATGTCGGTTGTGTGGGCGGCATCAGCAATGCGAGCGAAGGCTGATCGACACGGCTGTCGAGATACCGGAACTCGTAGATCGAGTGCTTGAGCAATTGACCGGCCGACTCACCGGCGATCTCGACGTCCAGCTGCTTGGTTCTTTCAGGAAGCATCGTCCTCATCCTGTCCAAATCGCGCAGCGACTTCCTCCTGCGTTGGCATGCCCAGACGCTCCAGGCGGATCGTCAGATCCATGGCGCGCAGGATGTCGAACAATGAGGTGAGCGTGATGTCATCGCCCCGCTCCAACCGATAAAGCACGCTGCGCGCGCGTTCAGACCGCGCGGCGATGTCGGTCGCCTTCAAACGTCACTCTTTGCGCGCACGCTGGATGGCGTGGCCAAGCTCGATGGGCAATCGGATTTTGTCCTTCATGCGACACATTTTCTGGAGAAATTCAGAAAATGTCCGTTAAGGAGGACAGATTAAGAACGCAAGGGGGTGAGTGCCACCGAACAGGTTGATATCGAATCGCCTGTGAGAGGTGCTCGTGCCATGGCACTCCGCTCATATCCGCCGTAGGGCGAAGGCTCCCGGAACGCAACTTCGCGCCATAGCGCTGCCGATGTCAGGGCGCTGCGGGTCAGCCCACGCATGTGGGCAGGTAAGGGTACCGCCAAGCTCGGCGAACCCACGGTCGAACGCGCACGATACCTTTGGGAACAGCAAGAGGTTGCGGTGCGCAGTTTCTTACCTAGTGCATTGCTGCGCCTGTGCGAGCTCGGACGGCCCACGCAACGGCGCTCCATGCTGCGAGTCCACCTCGATCGTATGAGGCAGCCCAATCCTGTGAGGCTCGATCCCAGGCGTGGACGACACGGACGTGACGTCTGGGTTGAGCGGAACATGTCGCGTCATCGCAGGCGTGCGACATGTCGTCCAGGCCCTCGCTCAGTTGGCGGCGTTGAGGGCGTCCTTCAGGGCCTTGCCAGCGGAGAACTTCGGGGCCTTGCTTGCCTTGATGGTCATGGGCTCGCCCGTCGAAGGATTGCGGCCCGAGCGCTCCGGACGATCCGAAACCGCGAAGGTGCCGAAGCCAATCAACTGGACGGTATCGCCACGAACCAATGCGCGCGAGAGGTTTTCGAGGACGGAATCAAGTGCTCGTGCAGCATCGATCTTGCTGAGGTTGGTGTCTGCGGCAACGGCTGCAACGAGGTCGGTCTTGTTCAAAATGGGGACTCTTTCAAGGGAAGTGGTGGAGAAGAAAACAGAGACCAGAGACGCGGATGCGTGCAGAGCCGAGTCTAAGCATGACCACGGCCGAGTTGTCCATTGGAAGCGTTTCGAAACGGAAACAGCACGACCGTGTCTTGCGCTGGCGTGACGGTGCACTGCCACAGGGAAAGGGCGCGGATTCTTGCGCCGAGGGAATTTCTCACAGTTCCCGAAAGAGCAGCGACGCGTTTTTGCGCGGCCTTGCGTGAGGCGGAAGTTCTTCACGGAAAGCAGCCTTCTTGAACTGCCTCGGCCTCTATGATTCGCCCGGCGCCGCTGCCGCGCCCGTTCAAAGAGAACAAGCTTGAAAACCTCTATCACTGTCATCGCCTTCGGGATCGCCCTGTTACTGATCGCTGCACTGCCTCCTTCGGCTCCCGCAGAATCACCCGCCGAAAACTCTCAACTGCAGGCCGGCCTCGAGCGCCCCTAATACCGGGGGGTACGCCCTGTAGAGGCGACTTGCGTAGACGCACTTGGCCGCCTTGCCGAGGCCCACGGCATTCGACCGCTCGCATCCCCTAGGCCATAGCGTCACGCGGTTGGAAAACAGGTTGCTGCCAAAGCATCCGCGAGGGGAAGGCGCGACCGCACCTTATGTGGCGCGAAGAAAGACGATATTGATCTCAGTGGGGAAATGGTCGCTTTCTTCTTGCAAAACCATCTGCTCTGCGGCTATCAAAGGCGTGCGTACTGCGGCATGTAGTCCCGGACCAGCGTCGCCACAAGCTCGGCCTGCAATGCATCTTTCGAACGCTTGAGAGGATCGCGATTCGCATAGTTCGCCAAAGCCAGTTTGACGTCCACGAAATCTAGGGGATGCATCGTATTCATGAGCGTCATCTCGCCGTTCGTCGCGACCACCATCTGGCTGAATCGAGGTGAACTCAGGTTTCTTTCGCCAGTGGACGCTTGTACTGCCCAGATGTCGTCCTCGTCCTCGTCCTCGTCCTCGTCCTCGTCATCGCTCATGCGCAGCGGATGCGGGTCACCATCCTTGGCAACACGACGAATGACGTCGATCTCGAAGCCGGTCGCGTTGCGCGCGGTTTCTTTTTGATCCTCAAGGCGCTCGAAGGATTTGTCGGCCTTGCGAAGGAGTCCCAGCAGCGATACATCCGATTCCTTCATGCGTGAGAAAAAGGCCAGATGCTTGCGTGTATCAAACAGAAGGTCAATGTCGCGCGTTGCCATTGCCCGAGGCACAAATCGCACACCACACGCACTTTCATATGCATACAGCGCGTGTGTGCCGACCACCGTGAAATGCTCGGACAACCCGGCTTTGTCTAGGATGTTCAGTACGTTGACAACGAGCGGCGGAACCCGCCCCACGCGCAGCGCACGATTCAGACGGCGCTGTTCCTCGAACGTCTTTTCGATGGACGCCAGTCGTTCGGCAAGTGCCGCCTTTCGCTGGGAGAAGGCCTGAAAAATCCTGTTGGTTGCTTCACTTTCGGGGCCCAGCGATTTGTGCGCACCCTTGACCGAGGTGCGGATGAGATACCGATGTCCTGAGATCTCGCGCCACATCATTCCGCCTCGGAACTGTGCGGCCTCTTGCCTCAAGCGCCGCAGTTCTGCAAAGACGGTCTCCGCGTCGATGTACTGCCGCTTCTGGCTTTCGCTGTTCTCGAGGATGTCTGACATTTCATCATTTTCTCAAGATTTCGTTTTTTATAGTGAAAAACCTGAAAAGCAGCGCCTGCTTTTTTCACCACAAACGTTTGATCTTACGATTAATGATGAAAATCCTTTAAATTCAACGAGTTACGTAGCTAAAACTCGTCGATCATCGAGATGCAACGTGTAAAATAGATCTCGTGACCTTGCGGCGTCTGCATCAGTTTTTGGCCGCTAGGAACCAAGTCGCCGAGGAACGTGCCGATTCACTACGAACGCTCTGCGACGAGAGTGGCACCTGCTGCCGTGTGTCAGCGCGCCAGTTCGATGGCCGCCTGGACGATGGGGCGAGCCCACGGCGGTGTCGCAGCGAGCGCGGCGTGGTCATCGGGCTGCGGAAAGATTGGCTCGCCCGAGTTCAATTCGAGCACCAGGACTGGATCCGCGATGTCCTCTCCGGTCGCCGCTTCGGCGCTGTTGTCAAAGACCTGCAGCCGCGTGAGCTTTGGCAGCAGCTGGATGAGATTGGCGCGCGATGCGATCCAGCGCTCGCGGATCTTGACCTCGGGGATGTGGTGCCCCCCGCGCGCGACCCGGGCTTGAACCCGTGCCATGTGTTGCTCGGGTGACGAGAGACCGCAATAGATCATGATCACGTCATGGCTTGCTGCGGCCCGCGCAAGCAAGGCGGGGATGGTTTTCGCACCCAGCGTGGTTTCGAATGCGTAGCTGGAACCTTGCGCAATGGCCGCCTCCAGCCGCTCACGGCCCATGTGCCATGCGCGGGCATTCGCTTCTTCTTGCGTCAGGCCCAGCTGCGCGACCAGCTCCCGCGCGCAAGTGTCCGGGTTGAACCAGGTCAGGCCGTGCTCTTCGAGCAAGGCGCCCGCGACCGAGCTTTTGCCGGCGCCATTGACGCCGGCCAGCACCAGGATGAACGGGCGCGCGGCCACCGCGATCAGAATGTCTCGCCCGCCTTGGGACGTCGCGTCAGCTTGCCCTTGGCCGCGAACAGACCGCCCACCTTCGCCGAGGCATCGGGCTGCTGCAGCACGCCAAGACGTGCGTCGAAGCGTTGGCCGAGTTCATCGAGCACCGACTGCTCACGTGCCTTGAGCGCCTGTGCGTCTTCCACCAGCTGGTTGTACGTGGCTGCGGTCAGGAGCACCATCTCCACCGTCGAATGGTTGGTGACTGCAACGCTGCCCGATTGCTGGACTTGGCGCACCACGTCGCCCCACCGGTTCTTGACGTGGGAGGCGTTCTGACGGGGCAGGTCGTTGAGGCTGGGAAGGACGGCGGCCATGAAGTGCTCCTTTTGGGTCATTATGGCAAAAATGGCAAAAATAGACAATTCACCCCATCGACATCGCTTGAGTTGGCAACTTGGGCGCGTATCGCCAAGCTTCGGTGCCGGGCGTACAGCCCGCCGACGGCGCTTCGCCGCGATCAATTGCCAGGGCATTCTCCGAACGTGTCGCCCTGTCCAAAAAACTCCCGATGGCCAGCAGATCCTGGAGGGCAGGGTTCGCAAGCTTGAGCGTCCCCCGGGTGGGCATGGCCTCCAAGCCCACTGCCAGTCCGTCTCATAGGGTACCGATGTCAAGGGGCATCAGGAGCTGCCCCCAAGGGGGCAGTTTGTCGGAAGCGGCCTTGGAAGGGGAAGAGAACCCGAGCGCTGAACGGATGATCACCCCAAAGGAAAGGGCTGCGTCCGGAATCGAATACGGCAGTGAGCGACGTCCATTACCACTCGCGCGCATCCTGCTCAACCCGCTTGTCATCTGGGGGGCGGTGGCCATAGGTAGAGGCATGATCGTGGCTGCTTGTGCCCGACGAAGCGTGTATTGGAGGCACTGATGCGCAGGCTGGAGCCTGCTCGCCCCCGCAGAGGCGATTGTGAAAGATGCGCGGCCCCTGCGTTGAGGGCATTCCCCTCGGCAAGGATGCGGTGCCGTCCCACGCCGCGATGGACCGGCTGCTCCGACCATCACCGCCATGTCCTCAGACCCTACCCAGATCAGCGCCCGTATCGCAGCCCCGGTCGAATTTCGCGCTGGCGACGGCCCGCTGCTTAC
Source organism: Variovorax sp. EBFNA2 (assembly GCF_033802765.1). Classification (NCBI taxonomy): domain Bacteria; kingdom Pseudomonadati; phylum Pseudomonadota; class Betaproteobacteria; order Burkholderiales; family Comamonadaceae; genus Variovorax; species Variovorax sp. EBFNA2. The sequence continues at coordinate 643,451 of NZ_CP138497.1, read as the reverse complement.
GATCCCCGAAGGCCACTGCAAGGTCATCGTCGAAGGAGACAGCGCCGTGCTGACCTGGACCGAGGCAGACCAACCGATGAGCGCCGCCATTCCCAAGATCGAATTCGATCGATTCATCGCCTCGGGCGCGATCATTCTCGGTACGAGCTGAGCGCAACGACCTACTGCGAAAGCGGCTGACCTGTCAGCGCGGGTGTTGTCGCCCCAACGCACGACTCGGCTTCGCCGCGAGGGCGGAAGGATCGTTGTCGATCTCCTGCCAACACTTCGTGCAGGTGAGACACAGAGCCCTCTTGCATGGGCCGGTCACTCTCTTGCGCTCCCTTGGAGTAGTCGTTCACATGCCCACGAATCCGTGCGCGCGCTATCGCACGTCACGTTCCTCTCGAACCTGGCTCCTTCAAGTCACAGCCCCTGTTGCTGCAGGATGTACAGCCTGCCCGGGCGAAGCGGCGTGGTGCATGACATCAGCATGCATCAGCGAAGGGCGCGCATTCGTGGAGGAGGGGATGGCGCGACCGTGCAGGACAAAAGCGCGACTTCCAGCCGCGAGCGAAAAACGTTGCGCCGCTGTGGCATTGTCCCTTCCGCCGCCAAGCGCGGCTCCCTCCATCAACTTGCAAGCAGCGACCACATGATCAAGATCGGCATCGTCGACGACCACGCGGTCGTCCGTTCTGGCCTGAAGGCCTTCTTTTCCTCCTTTGTGGATTTCCGGGTGGTCGGTGAAGCCGGATCTGGACGAGAAGCGATCGACATGGTTCGCACCACAGAGATGGACGTGCTGATCATGGACCTGTCCATGCCCGGACAAAGCGGCATCGATTCGCTGGCCATGGTTCGCGCCAAGGCACCCAATCTCGGCGTGCTCATCCTCAGCGGATATCCGGAGGAACACTACGCCGTGAACCTGATCCGCCAAGGGGCATCGGGCTATCTCAACAAGGAATGCCCGCCGGAGGAAATCGCCGACGCCGTTCGCACCGTTGCGCTGGGGCGCCGGTACATCTCAGCCTCTTCACGGCGCCTCCGCGAGCTCGGACACGTAGCGCTCCAGCGCGGGCCGGGCGGCGCCGGCCTTGGCGCTCGTCACCGAGCCGAAGCTGACGAAGCACAGCGGCTGCTCGTGCTCGCCGAGCGAGAACAGCGCGCGCAGACCGGGCGACTGCAGCGCCCGGCCGGTGGTCAGCGCCGAGCCGAAGCCCAGCGCCGTCGCCGTCAGCAGCATGTTCTGGATCGCGCAGCCCGCCGAGACCATCCGGTCGGTGGCCGGGATCTGCGCGTCGTCCGCACCGAGTCGCACGACCGCGAGCATCAGCACCGGCGCGCGAAACGCCTTCTCTCTCGCCTGGCCGCACTGCTCGGGCGTCGCCGCACTGTCGCGCTGCAGCAGCGACTGCACGAAGACCTGCGCGAGCCGCTCGCGCTGGGTCAGCGGAACGATCACGAACCGCCAGGGCACGAGCGCGCCGTGGTCGGGCGCTGCAGCGGCGGCGCCAAGGATGCGCTCGAGTTCGTGGCGCCCGGGCCCGGGCGCGCCGAGCCGCTTCGGCAGCACGGTGCGGCGCGCCTGCAGCAAGGCGGCCAGTTGCCGTTCGGTCATCGGCGGATCAGCCGGGGCGGCCGTCGGCGCGCGGAAGTCCATACCAGTAGACATGTCGTGTTCCCCAGAAGAGCGTGAGCGTGAACCACGCAAGCGCAGCGAAAGCGATGATGCCCTGGGCGTGCGGCCAGGGCAGGGTGGCCGCAAGGCGCAGCAGGGTCGCGACCTGCAGCGCGCGGAATACGCCGGTCAGCAGGCCCTCGGCACGCACGGGGCGGCCGCTGTGGGCCATGGAGATGCGCGCGACCATGGCCAGCATCAGGGAGCCCAGGCTTCCCATGGCGACCGCATGCAAGGCGCCCAGCGGCAGATGGACGGCGCCGGTCTGCGCTGACAGCAGCCGCGCCGCGCCGCCGAGGACCAGCGCGAGGCCGAGCCAGACGAACCCCAGGTGCAGCATGCCCACCCATCGCACGGCGAGGTTCTGGGTCCGGCCCCAGCGCACGCACAGCCAGATCGTGCCCGCGCCCGCGGCCCATTCGACCGCGCCGAGCAGGACCTCGCGCACCGTGGAGCGCCCGCCCGCGGCATCGAGCAGCTCGGCCGCCGCTTCGAGGGCCGCGAGACCGAGCATCGCCCAGAGGCTCCAGGACGCACCGAACCGGCGGGACGTCGGGAAGGCATCGCAGGTGAAGAAGGGGATCAGGCGATGGGACACGCAGAGGAACACCATCACCACGAAACCCCAGAACCCGCTGCGCACCCATGCGCTGGCGGCCCGGTCCCAGCCGGCGGCGGTGGACGCCGCCGCCGCGGCCAGGCAGACACAGCCGAATGCGAGCGCCAGGCCGATCAATCCCGCGTGCAGCCGGTCGGCCTGCGCGCTCGCGCGCAGCATGCGCGCGTAGCGGACCGTCACCCCGACGAGGCCGGCGGTGGCCACGGCCAGTCCGGCACAGGCCGCGAGCCGGTGCACATGGCTGCCGGCCAGCCAGGCCATCGCGCCGGCGGCCTGCGCGAGCAGCGGCGCCGCGAGGCGTCCCGTCGGCGGCGGCGGCACCCGCAGCCACTTGGGCACCGCGGTGAACAGGAAGCCGGCGAAGAACAGCGGCATGAATCCGAAGGTCATCGCGGCCGCGTGGACCAGCGAGACCGGCACCGCGGCGGCGGGTGCCGCGCCGAGGCCTGCGCGCATCAGCTGGACCGCCGCCCACCAGCCGCCGGCGGCCAGCAGCACGAGGGTGCCCAGGAAGAAGCCGAGCCGATGCGGCGCCCGCAGCAGGTGCCGCACGCGCCAGCGCGGAATCTGGGCGCGCGCTGCCGCCGCAGGCTCAGCCACAGCTTCCGAGGTGCCCGCACTGCGTGCAGTAGTCGCAGCCGTCCTTGCGGATCATCGCGTGGGCGCCGCATTCCGGGCACTTGGCGCCCATCAGCGGCGCGGGCACCGCGGCCGCCGGCGCGGACGGGCCGTCGGAGGGCCGCGCGAGGCCGTTGCGCTGGGCGATCAGGTTCTGGATCGCGTAGGCGATCGCCCCCACCTCCGAATCGTGCCACATCGGCACCGGGGTGCCGTCGGCCTTCGCGTGGGTGCCCAGGCGCACCGGCCCGCGGTCCCAAGCGACCTTGCGCATGTCGGCCAGCGCCCGGTCGAGGAAGCCGCCGCGGGCCGCCAGCGACAGCAGCCGCATGCTCGCCGTGATCCACTGCTGCGACTCGCCGCTCTGGCCCACGGGCATGAAGAACTCGACCGCGCGTTCGCGCCCGTCGGCCAGGGGCAGGAACGAAACCACGAGGTACAGCGTCTGGCGCCCCTGCTGCGTCCAGTACTCGATCTTCTCCGCGAGCGCGCTCAGCGCACCGGTGGGGCGGCTTTCGATCATCGCGCGCATCGGGTCCGCGACGGCGCCGCCCGCGGAAGGCTCGCCTTCCTCCGGCACCGGCGCGAGCGCCAGCACCGAGCCGAGGATCGCGTTGGGCCGGTACGTGGCCAGGCCCTTGAGCTTCGCGCGCCAGGCCTGGGCATAGAGCTCCTTGAAGTCCTCGTAGGGACAGTCGGCGGGCACGTTGACCGTCTTGGAGATCGCGGTGTCGACGAAAGGCTGCACCGCCTCCATCATCGCCAGATGGCCGGCCGCGGGCATCGACAGCGCGGAGACGAAGTAGGCCGGCAGCGCGGCGGTGTCGCCGCCCAGCGAGCGGTAGAGCCGCCAGGCATGGTCCTCCACCTCGTACTCGCTGGTGCTGCCGTCGGCCTCGCGCTTCTTGCGCCGGTAGGTCCAGGAGAACGGCGGCTCGATGCCGTTGGAAGCGTTGTCGGCGAACGCCAGGCTCACGGTGCCCGTCGGCGCGATCGACACCAGGTGGCTGTTGCGGATGCCGTGCGTACGGATCTGCGCCTGCAGGGCCGGCTCCAGCCGGCTGGCGAAGGTGCCCGGCGCGAGGTACTGCGGCGCGTCGAATTCGGGGAAGGCCCCTTTCTCGCGCGCGAGCGCGACCGAGGCCGCGTACGCCGCGTCGCGCAGCGCGCGCGCGATGCGCACCGCCATCGCGCGGCCCTCGGGTTGGTCGTAGCGCAGGCAGAGCATGGCCAGCGCGTTGCCCAGGCCCGTGAAGCCCACGCCGATGCGGCGCTTGGCCATGGCCTGCGCCCGCTGCTGGGGCAGCGGCCAGTAGGTCAGGTCCAGCACGTTGTCGAGTGCGCGGACCTGGACCGCGACCGCTTCCTCGAAGCGCGCGAAATCGAACTGCGGCGGCCCGCCGACGCCGAACGGATGCGCGACGAAGCGCGGCAGGATGACCGGGCCGAGGTCGCAGCAGCCGTAGGCCGGCAGCGGCTGCTCGCCGCATGGGTTGGTCGCCTCGATGACCTCGCGGTCGCGCAGGTTGTTGTCGTGGTGGATCGTGTCCGTGAAGAGGATGCCCGGCTCGGCGAAGTCGTAGGCCGACCGCATCACCGTGTCCCACAGTTCGCGCGCCGGCACGCGGCGGTAGATCCAGCGGCCGTCCGGGGCCTGCACGGCGCCCTCGGCGATCAGTTCGGCGCCGGGCGTGGCGCTGTGCACCAGGGGCCAGTCCTCGCCGGCCGCCAGGGCGTGCATGAACCGGTCGCTGACCGCCACCGACACGTTGAAGTTGTTCCAGCGCCCGGGCGTGCGCTTTGCGGTGATGAAGTCGAGCACGTCGGGATGGTCGATCCGCATCACGCCCATCTGCGCGCCGCGGCGCGCGCCCGCGCTTTCGACGGTGGAGCAGGAGCGGTCGAACACGTCGATGTAGCTGCACGGTCCCGAGGCGAGCGACGCCGTCGCGCGCACCTGCGCGCCGCGCGGGCGGATGCGCGAGAAGTCGTAGCCCACGCCGCCGCCGCGGCGCATCGTCTCGGCGGCCTCGCGCAGCGCCTCGTAGATTCCGGGATAGCCGGCGGCATCCTGGCCCTGGATGCAGTCGCCCACCGGCTGCACGAAGCAGTTGATCAGCGTCGCCTCCAGGTCCGTGCCGGCCGCGCTCATGATGCGTCCCGCGCCGATCGCGCCGGCGCGCAGGTTCTCCAGGAAGCGCGCCTGCCATCGCGCGCGCTCGGCCTCGGGCTCGACCGAGGCCAGCGCACGCGCCACGCGCGCGAACAGGTCCTCGGCCTCCTGCTCGCCGGGCTTGAGGTACTTCTCGCGCAGCACATCGCGGCTGATCGGCTGCATGGGCAGCGAAATGGCAACGGCGTCGTCTCGTTTCATGGGTTTCCAGCGTAGGTCGGACAGGGCCGCAATGTCGGCGCGCGTCCGGACAGGTCAATGGGACAGGGGTGGGGGGCGGCCGCGCCACCAGGGGCGTTGCGCGGTCCGCGCGGCGCTAGCGAAGCACCAGCACCGGCACCTCGGAATGCGTCAGCACATGGTCGGTCGCGCTGCCGAGGACGGCGCGCGCGAGCCCTCGGCGTCCGTGCGAAGCCATCACGATCAGTTGGCTGCCGTGCGTGCGGGCCGCAGCGACGATCGAATCGCCGATCTGGTTGGATTTCACGGTCGCCGTGCGAACCGGGATGCCGCGCGCCTTGGCGCGCTTCTCGACCGCCTCGATCATCGAGCGCGCCTGTTCGGCGCGCCCGTCGTCGACGCGTGCGAGCTCCTCCGACTGGACGCTGCTGCTGCCCTCCATGTAGCTGCGGGGTTGTCTTCGCACCACGGTCAGCGCGACGAGTTCCGCCTCGAACAGCGCGGCCAGGGCGATCGCCTTCGAGACCGCCTTGTCCGCGAGTTCGGAGCCGTCGGTGGCGACAAGGATGCGATGGAACATGACCGTTCTCCTGGGGCGTTGGGTCTGTGCAGCGTATCCGGGCGGTCGGGGAGGTGCTTGATCTGGATCAAGCAACCGCGTGTCGGCGCAAAGCTGCCGGGCCTAGAGGCCGGCGACGACCAGCAGGGCGGTGGCGGCGAGCGTGGCGAGTGCGAAGCACGCGGCCTGCAATGCGTCGGTCTTCGAGATCTTCATGGCGACTCCTGGGTGTTGCGTGGGGGATGGCCGAGTCTGGGAGAGGCGGCGGGCGCGGCCCTTGCGCTGGATCAAGCGCCGGGGCCGGCCAGGCATGCCGGGGTTGATCCGGCGCAAGGCATCCTGCGCGGCCGCGCGGCAGCATCGGAGCCCCCACACCCCCGAGCCGCCATGACACCGAACAGCCCGCCGAGGCCGCCAACGAACCTGCCAAGCCAAGCCCCGCCGGCGATCGCCACCATTCCGTTGTCCGCGATCGGCCGTCCCGGCCAGCGGGCGTTCCTGCGGGAGCCGTCTGTGCCCGCGGCCGGCCCGCTGGCCGACCGCCTGGGGCGGCCGCTCACGGACCTGCGCATCAGCGTGACCGACCGGTGCAACTTCCGTTGCACCTATTGCATGCCCAAGGAGGTGTTCGACAAGGACCATGCCTACCTGCCGCAGGCCGAGATGCTGAGCTTCGAGGAGATCACGCGGCTCGCGCGGCTGTCGGTGCTGCACGGCGTGCGCAAGATCCGACTCACGGGCGGCGAGCCGCTGCTGCGGCGCGGCCTGGAGCGGCTGGTTGCCGCGCTGGCGGGCCTGCGCACCCCCGGTGGGCAGCGGTTGGACCTGGGCCTCACCACCAACGGATCGCTGCTGGCGGGCAAGGCCCGCGCGCTGCGCGACGCGGGACTCGGGCGCGTGACCGTAAGCCTCGATGCGCTGGACGACGCGGTCTTTCGCCGCATGAACGACGTCGATTTTCCCGTGGCCCGGGTGCTGGCCGGCATCGATGCCGCCATGGAGGCCGGTTTCGAGCGCATCAAGGTCAACATGGTCGTCAAGCGCGGCACCAATGCGCACGAGATTCTGCCGATGGCGCGCCGCTTTCGCGGCACGGGCGTGGTGCTGCGCTTCATCGAGTACATGGACGTCGGCGCCACCAACGGCTGGCGCATGGACGAGGTGCTGCCGTCCGCCGACGTGATCGCGCGCCTGTCGCAGGCCCATCCGCTGGTGCCGCTCGAAGCCGCGGCGCCGGGCGAGACCGCGCAGCGCTGGGCCTACGCCGATGGCGCCGGCGAGATCGGGGTGATCGGCAGCGTGACGCGCGCCTTCTGCAGCGAGTGCAGCCGCGCGCGCCTTTCCACGGACGGGCGGCTCTTCCTCTGTCTGTTCGCCCACGGCGGCCACGACTTCAAGGCGCTGCTGCGCGAAGGGCCCGGCCCGGCGGGAGACGACCGCATACGCGCGCGCCTCGCCGAGGTCTGGCGCCAACGCGCGGACCGGTACTCGGAGCTGCGCGCCCTCGGCGGGCCGCTGCCGCCGGCCGCTGCGCGGCGCGTCGAGATGAGCTACATCGGTGGTTGACCCGGCGCAACGCCGGCGGCGCGAATGCGCGCGGGTTGATCCAGCGCAAGCCCGCGGGCACCCGCGGAGTGGACGCTACGGGGCATGACTTCCTCCTCCCATTTCGACGACCTGCTGAGCGCCGCCGCGGCCCAGCCCGACCCGCAGCGGCTGCTGTTCGTGTTCACCGAGGCCACGATGCCTACGGAGGCGACCGAGGCGCAGCGCGCGAGCTTTCGCGCGATGCGCGGCGGCGCCCTCGTGCCGATCGCCTGCGCCGACAAGCGGCCCGATGAGCTCAGCGACTTTGCGGCGCTCGTGGCCGAGTCGCGCCGCGCGTGCCCGCCCTGGGCCTTCGTGTTCATCGGGGCACTCGCGGGACGCGACGGCCAGGACCCGTCCGACGCGCAGGTGGATGCGGCGCTCGAATCGATGGTGCGCAACCTGCAAGAAGGCAGCTTCGGCAGCTACATGGCGCTGGACCCGGCCGGCGACCCCGTGCGCTTCTTCGCCGGCTAGCCGGCGCCCGGCGCCTGCGGGGCACCATCCATCCGTACGGGGTGCAGGTCACCGGCGTGCGCGCATCGCCGCGCGTGGTCCTCGCCTTCCACATAGGGCGCGTAGGGGCCGGTGCCGGCGTTGGACGCGAGCGAGGCCGGCACGAAGTCGCCCGCCTGCACGTCGAACACGTGGACTTCGCCTTCCTCGATCACATAGTGCCAGCCATGCAGCGTGAGCGCGTTGCGCTCGACGCGGCTGCGCACCATCGGGTAGTCCATCAGGCGCTCGAGCTGCAGCACCACCGCGCGTTGTTCGCTGCGGCGCAGCGCGGCGGGGCTGGGACGCACCGGCAACAGCGCCTCGTCGGCCAGCCGCAGCCAGGACTTCAATGCCAGCGCTTCGTCCGCCACGCCTTCGTAGGCCGCGCGGATCGCGCCGCAGTGGCTGTGGCCGCACACCACGATGCGCTCAACCTTCAGTTCGAGCAGCGCGAACTCGATGGCGGCCACCGTGCCATGCAGCCCGTGCGAACCGTCGCACGGCGGCACGAACGCACCGACGTTGCGGATGATGAAGAGCTCGCCCGGGCCGGTGCCGGTCAGCAGGTAGGGCATCAGCCGCGAGTCCGAGCAGCCGATGAAGAGCGTCTTCGGATGCTGGCCTTCGGCGACCAGGTCCTGGAAGCGCTGCTGGTGCCGCGGGAAATAGTCGGAGCGGAACCTGCGCAGGCGCAAGAGCAGGTCGTCCGGTTCCTGGGTAGTCATTGCACCAGCGGGGAATCCGCCCCTTCGAGGACCAGGCCGCTCACCTGCGCGCCGCCGGCCAGCAGCTGCATGTACTGGTGCAGCGCCTTGGCGCGCGACTGCTGGGCGAGCTGCACCGCGATGCGCGGGCCCACCTCTTCGAAAGATTGCCGGCGCCCCGCGTCGCGCGCGAGCACCTCGACGATGTGGAAGCCGTAGCGGCTGTGGACGAGGCGCGGATGCAGGCCCACCGCGTCGAGCTCCTCGCTGGTGTGGAACAGCTCGGCCGCGAGCTCGTCGGCGCAATCGTCCGGGCCGATCCAGCCCAGGTCGCCGCCGTCGGCGCCGCTCGGGCAGTTCGACAGGGTGCGCGCGAGTTCGGCGAAACGGCCGGGGGCCACCTCCTTGTGGCGCAGTTCGATCAGCGCCTTCTCGGCATGCGCGGCCAGCGCCGCGACATTGATGCCCTCGGTCACCGCAAACAGGATGTGCCGTGCATGCACGCGGCGGCCGAGCGCGAAGTGCGCGCTGCGCGCCGCGTAGTAGCGGCGGCATTCGTCCTCGCTGGCCGCGGGCACCTCGATCTCGTCATCGAGCATCTGCTGGATCACCGCCTGCTCGGCGGGGCCCAGGTGCGGTGCCAGGTGCGCATCCGAATGCGGCAGCAACCGGCGTGCGACGGCCTCCTGCCGCAGCAGCTCGGCCCAGGCCAGCTCGCGCAGCGTGTATTCGTCCGGACGCTCGCCCGGCAGGTGCAGGGCAACGCCGTTGATCGCCGCGCATGCGACTTCGGTCGGGACCTTGCTCGCTGCCGCCTCGACGGCCACCGGGGCTGAAGCCGGCACCGGCGCCGCGGTTTCGCGGCACTGGCAGGCGCCGCTGCCGCATCCGCCGGCGCTCACGAGGCCACCCCCGTCGACTTGGCGACGGCCCCGGCCGGCACTGTCTTCGGCGGCGAATGAGGTGCGGCACTCGGCACGGCCGCCGAAGCCGGCTTGCGGCTCGCCAACACGCGGCGGCTGCGCACGACCTGGTAGGGCCGGAAGACATAGCCCACCGTGGCGAAGCCGCTCCAGACATGCACCAGCCGCGTGAACGGGAAGATCAGGAAGATCGACATGCCGAGGAACATGTGGGCCTTGAACACCCAGCTCGCGCCGTCGAGCAGCTCCACCGCGCCGCCGCGGAAGGTGACGATGCGCTGCGCCCATTCGGCCAGCAGCACCATCATGCTGCCGTCCAGGTGCTGGGCCGACAGCGGAATGGTCGCCAGGCCGAGCGCCAGCTGCAGCCACAGCAGCACCAGCAGCGCGATGTCGCTGGTCCTGGAGTTGACCCGAATGCGCTCGTCCGAAAGCCGCCGGTGCAGCAGGATCGTGACGCCGGCGAACCCGAGCAGGCCGGCGATGCCGCCCGAGATCATGGCCATGAGCTGCTTGCTGCCGGCACCGATGAAGGGCTCGTAGAGGAAGTGCGGCGTGAGCATGCCGACGCTGTGGCCGAAGAACAGGAACAGCACGCCCACGTGGAACAGGTTGCTGCCCCAGCGCAGTTGGCCGGCGCGCAGCAGCTGCGAGGAGTCGCTCTTCCAGGTGTACTGCTCGCGATCGAACCGGATCAGGCTGCCGACGAGGAAGACGCTCAGGCAGATGTACGGATAGATGCCGAAGAGGAAGTTGTCGAGGGCTTTCATATGCGGGCTCCGCTGGGGGCGGCCGCGGCCGCCTTGCGAACGATGTGGATGGGCTGCGCATCGCCGGGCCGTGCCTGGCCCTTCGTGCTGCAGCCGTCGAAGACGATGGGCTCGGCCCAGCTCTCGTCGATCGGCTGGTCGTCGGCCACCGGCACCGCTTCGGCCTTCTGGCCGGCGAGCTCGATGATGGCCGCCAGCACGCTCGCATAGGCGCTCTCGCGCTTGCGCAGCGCGCTGAAGATGGACGCCAGGATGTGCGCCATCTCGCCGAGGAAGGCGCGCGCCGTCGCCGGCGGCTGCGTCGACGCGAACTCGAGCACCACACACAGGTGGTCGGGCACTTCGTGCGGGCCGAGCAGCAGCCCGGCCTTTTCGTAGGTCTGGGCCAGGTCGATCATGGCCGGGCCGCGCTCGCGCGAGTCGCCGTGCACATGCTCGAACAGGTGCAGCGAGGTGCTGCGCCCGCGGTCGAACAGTTCCACGAATTGGGTTTCGGCCTCGATCGGATCCATCGAGACAAGCGCGCGGGCCAGTGCCCGCAGTTCCCTGCGGCGCGCGGGCGACAGCGCCGCCTCGGCGTCCATCGCATCGGCCAGCTGGGGCATCAGGGCACGCGCCTGCGCATCGGGATAACCGAGCAGCAGGGCCAGTGCGCGGAGGGTGTGGCGTTGGTTTTTCATTGTTGCGCTCCGGTGTCAGACCTTGGCGTGGATCGGAATCGTGCGGCGCTTGGCGCCGCCGAACAGGCTGGCCTCGGAGCTGCCGTCGGAGCAGCCGTTGCCGAACGAGAAGCCGCAGCCGCCCTTCATGTCGAAGGTGTTCTCGGCGTACTCGCGGTGCGTCGAGGGGATCACGAAGCGGTCTTCGTAGTCGGCGATGGCCATCACCTGGTACATCTCCTCGACCTGCGCCGCGCTCAGGCCCACTTGCGCGAGCACGGCCGGATCGGCGAAGTCGTCGACGTGCTTGCCGCGCTGGTAGGTGCGCATGGCCAGCATGCGCTCGAGCGCACGGATCACCGGTTCGGTGGCGCCCGCGGTCAGCAGGTTGGCCAGGTACTGCACCGGAATGCGCATCTGCGTGACGTCCGGAATCGCGCCCTTGGCGCCCACGTGGCCCGCGTTGGCGGCCGCGGTGATCGGCGACAGCGGCGGCACGTACCAGACCATCGGCAGCGTGCGGTACTCGGGGTGCAGCGGCAGCGCCACCTTCCACTCCATCGCCATCTTGTAGACGGGACTCTTCCTCGCGCCTTCGAGCCAGGCCTCGGGGATGCCGTCGCGCCGCGCCTGCGCGATCACTTCCGGATCGTGCGGGTCGAGGAAGATGCCGAGCTGGGCTTCATAGAGGTCCTTCTCGTCCGGCACGCTGGCCGCTTCCTGGATGCGGTCGGCGTCGTACAGCACCACGCCCAGGTAGCGGATGCGCCCGACGCAGGTTTCCGAACAGACAGTCGGCTGGCCGGCCTCGATGCGCGGATAGCAGAAGATGCACTTCTCGGCCTTGCCGCTTTGCCAGTTGTAGTAGATCTTCTTGTAGGGGCAGCCCGAGACGCACATGCGCCAGCCGCGGCACTTGTCCTGGTCGATCAGCACGATGCCGTCTTCCTCGCGCTTGTAGATCGAGCCCGAAGGGCAGGAGGCCACGCACGCCGGGTTCAGGCAGTGCTCGCACAGCCTGGGCAGGTACATCATGAAGGTGTTCTCGAACTGGCCGACCATCTCCTTCTGCACCGCGTCGAAGCTGGCGAGGTTGGCGTCCTTGCTGCGCTTGGCGAACTCGCCGCCGAGGATCTCTTCCCAGTTGGGGCCCCACTCGATCTTCTCCATGCGTTTGCCGGTGATCAGGCTGCGCGGGCGCGCCGTCGGCGGCGCCTTCATCGTGGGCGCCGACTGCAGGTGCTCGTAGTCGAAGGTGAAGGGTTCGTAGTAGTCGTCGATCTGCGGCAGGTTGGGGTTGGAGAAGATGCGCATGAGCAGGCTCCACTTGCCGCCCTGGCGCGGCTCGATCGAGCCGTCGGGCTTGCGCACCCAGCCGCCCTGCCACTTGCCCTGGTTCTCCCATTCCTTGGGGTAGCCGATGCCGGGCTTGGTCTCGACGTTGTTGAACCAGGCGTACTCGACGCCGGGACGGCTGGTCCAGACGTTCTTGCAGGTGACCGAGCAGGTGTGGCAGCCGATGCACTTGTCCAGGTTCAGGACCATGCCGATTTGCGCGCGTATTTTCATCGTGGGTACCTCGTTCAGGCCGCCGTCGCGGCAGCGGTGTCCGCGGGCTCGTCGAGCCAGTCGATCTTGTTCATCTTGCGCACCACCACGAACTCGTCGCGGTTGGTGCCGATGGTTCCGTAGTAGTTGAAGCCGTAGCTGAACTGCGCGTAGCCGCCGATCATGTGCGTGGGCTTGAGCACGATGCGGGTCACCGAGTTGTGGATGCCGCCGCGCGTGCCGGTGATCTCGGAGCCCGGCGTGTTGATGATCTTTTCCTGCGCGTGGTACATCATCACCATGCCCGGATTGACGCGCTGGCTCACCACCGCGCGCGCCGCGATGGCGCCGTTGATGTTGAACAGCTCCACCCAGTCGTTGTCCACGATGCCGGCGCTCTTGGCGTCGTCCTCCGACAGCCACACCACCGGCCCGCCGCGGTTGAGCGTGAGCATCAGCAGGTTGTCGGTGTACGTCGAGTGAATGCCCCACTTCTGGTGCGGCGTGATGAAGTTGAGCTGGATCTCCTTGTTTCCGTTGCTGCGGATGTTGTGGATGTCCTTCGTGGTCTTCAGGTCGACCGGGGGTCGGTAGACCGCCAGGCTTTCGCCGAACGCGCGCATCCATGGGTGGTCCAGGTAGAACTGCTGGCGGCCGGTGAGGGTGCGCCAGGGGATCAGCTCGTGGACGTTGGTGTAGCCGGCGTTGTAGGAGACCTTCTCGCTCTCGATGCCGCTCCAGGTGGGCGAGGAGATGATCTTGCGCGGCTGCGCCTGGATGTCGCGGAAGCGGATCTTCTCGTCCTCGCGGTAGATCGCCAGGTGCGTGTGGTCGCGCCCCGTCTGCACGCCCAGGGCCTTCCACGCCTTCACGGCCACATGGCCGTTGGTCTCGGGCGCCAGCTGCAGCACGACCTCGCAGGCGTCGATGTCGGTGTCGATGCTCGGCATGCCCTCGGTGGCGCCCGGCTCGGTGACGCGGCCGTTCAGGTTGCCGAGTTCGTCGACCTCGAGCTCTGTGTTCCACCCGATCCCCTTGCCGCCGTTGCCGATCTTCTTGAGCAGCGGGCCCAGGGCGGTGAAGCGCTTGTAGAGGTTCGGATAGTCGCGCTCGACGACCGCGATCTGCGGCGCGGTCTTGCCAGGGATCAGCTCGCATTCGCCGCGCTTCCAGTCGGCCACGCCGAAGGGCTGCGCCAGCTCGGCGGGCGAGTCGTGCATCAGCGGCGTGAGCACCACTTCCTTCTCGACGCCCAGGTGGCCCGGGCACAGCGCGCTGAACGTGCGCGCGAAGCCCTTGTAGATCTCCCAGTCGCTGCGCGCCTGCCAAGCCGGGTCGACCGCGGTCGACAGCGGATGGATGAAGGGATGCATGTCGCTGGTGTTCAGGTCGTTCTTCTCGTACCAGGTGGCGGTCGGCAGCACGATGTCCGAGTAGAGGCAGGTCGTGCTCATGCGGAAGTCGAGCGTCACCAGCAGGTCGAGCTTGCCCTCGGGCGCCTTGTCGTGCCAGACCACCTCGGTGGGCTTGGCGTCGTCGGGTCCGAGGTCCTTGCCCTGCACGCCGTGCGTGGTGCCCAGGAGGTGCTTGAGGAAGTACTCGTGCCCCTTGCCCGACGACCCCAGGATGTTGGAGCGCCACACGAACATGTTGCGCGGCCAGTTCGACGGGTGGTCGGGGTCTTCGCAGCTCATGCGCAGCGTGCCGTCCTTCAGCGCGCGGGCCGTGTAGGCGGCCCCGTCGAGGCCGGCGGCCTGCGCGTCGCGCGCCACCTGCTGCGGGTTGGTCTGCAGCTGCGGCGCCGACGGCAGCCAGCCCATGCGCTCGGCGCGCACGTTGTAGTCGATCATGGTGCCTGCGAAGGCGGCCTTGTCGGCCAGCGGCGACAGCACTTCCTCCATGCCGAGCTTCTCGTAGCGCCACTGGTCGGTGTGGGCGTAGAAGAAGCTCGTGGAGTTCATCTGCCGCGGCGGGCGGATCCAGTCGAGCGCGAAGGCCAGCGGGGTCCAGCCGGTCTGCGGGCGCAGCTTTTCCTGGCCCACGTAATGGGCCCAGCCGCCGCCGCTCTGGCCGATGCAGCCGCACATCATCAGGATGTTGATGACGCCGCGGTAGTTCATGTCGCTGTGGTACCAGTGGTTCATGGCCGCGCCGATGATCACCATCGACTTGCCGTGCGTCTTCTCGGCGTTGGCCGCGAACTCGCGCGCCACGGTGATGACCTGGTCGCGCGGCACGCCGGTGATCTTTTCCTGCCAGGCCGGCGTGTAGGGCGCATCGTCGTCGTAACTGGCGGCCGCCATCTCCCCGGGCAGGCCGCGCGCGACGCCGTAGTTGGCGGCCTGCAGGTCGAACACCGTGGCGACCAGCGCGGTCTGGCCTTCCGCGCCGAGCGCAATGGGTCGCACCGGGACCGTGCGCACCAGCACATCGGTCTGCGTGTTGTTCGGAAAGTGCTCGTTCTCGATGCCGCCGAAATAGGAGAATCCGACCCGCGCCGTCTGGCCGGCCTCGCCGGTGCCGTCGAGCAGCGACAGCGTGAGCTTCACGTCGCTGCCATGCTCCGCTTCCTTGGCTTCGAGGTTCCACTGGCCGGCATCGGCGCGGCCGTCCGCACCCCAGCGAAAGCCGATGGCGCCCTGCGGCACCACCACGCGGCCGTCCTCGGCCAGCGCGACGGTTTTCCATTCGGGGTTGTTGGGCTGACCGAGGCGGTCGTCGAAGTCCGAGGCTCGCACGTAGCGGTCGGGCACCAGGACCTCTTCGCCCGAGGGCAGGGTGTGCGCCTTGAGCATCACCAGCATCGGCAGGTCGGTGTAGCGGCGCGCGTAGTCGTCGAAGTACGCGGTGCGCTTGTCGAAGTAGAACTCCTTGAGGATCACGTGGCCCATGGCCATGGCGACCGCGGCGTCGGTGCCCTGCTTGGGATGCATCCACAGGTCGGACAGCTTGGCGACCTCGGAGTAGTCGGGCGTGATGGCCACCGTCTTGGCGCCCTTGTAGCGGACCTCGGTGAAGAAGTGCGCGTCCGGCGTGCGCGTCTGCGGCACGTTGGAGCCCCAGGCGATGATGTAGCTGGAGTTGTACCAGTCGGCCGATTCCGGCACGTCGGTCTGTTCGCCCCACACCTGCGGGCTGGCCGGCGGCAGGTCGCAGTACCAGTCGTAGAAGCTCATGCACACGCCGCCGATCAGGCTCAGGTAGCGGCTGCCCGCGGCGTAGCTCACCATCGACATGGCGGGAATCGGCGAGAAACCGATGATGCGGTCCGGTCCGTGGCGGCGGATGGTGTGGATGTTGCTGGCCGCGACGATCTCGTTGACCTCGTCCCAGCCCGCGCGTGCGAAGCCGCCCAGGCCGCGCACGCTCTGGTAGCTGCGGCGCGTGGCCTCGTCCTGCACGATCGAGGCCCAGGCCTCGACGGGCGCGAGCGTCTTGCGCGCTTCGCGCCACGCCTTGAGCAGCGCGCCGCGGATCATCGGGTACTTCACGCGGTTGGCGCTGTACAGGTACCAGCTGTAGCTGGCGCCGCGGGCGCAGCCGCGCGGCTCGTGGTTGGGCATGTCCCAGCGCGTGCGCGGATAGTCGGTCTGCTGGGTTTCCCAGGTGACGATGCCGCCCTTGACGTAGATCTTCCACGAGCAGGAGCCCGTGCAGTTCACGCCGTGCGTGCTGCGCACGATCTTGTCGTGCGCCCAGCGCGTGCGGTAGGCGTCCTCCCAGGTGCGGTCTTCGCCTGTGACCTGGCCATGGCCTTCGGCGAAGGATTCGCGCGGCTGCGCGAAGTAGGTGAGGCGGTCGAGAAAGTGGCTCATGGTGGGGTCTTTTGTCTTGTGTGCTTGAGGTGGGTCAGCAGGGCATCGGCGCGTTCTTGCGGCTGTAGTTCCACCAGGTGATGGCGATGCAGATCAGGTAGAACGCGACGAAGGTGTAGAGGGCGGCATCGGGTGTGCCCGTCAGGCTGATCGAGGTCCCGTAGCTCTTGGGGATGAAGAAGCCGCCGTAGGCGGCCATCGCGGCCGTGAAGCCGAGCGTGGCGGCGCCTTCGGTGTTGCCCTCCTTGGTCGCGCGGGCCACGGCGTCGGGGTTCTTCGCATCGACGCCGCGCATCGCCTGGTTCAGGAAGATCACGGGGATCATGCGGAAGGTCGAGCCGTTGCCGATGCCGGTGGTCAGGAAGAGCACGAGGAACATCAGGAAGAAGCCCGTGAAGCTGCCGCCGGCCCCGCCCTGGGGAAGGAAGTGCAGCACACCGAGCACGGCGAGCGCCATCACCACGAAGTTCCAGAACGTGACCCGCGCGCCGCCGAGCTTGTCGGCGAGCCAGCCGCCGAAGGGCCGCACCGCCGCGCCGACCAGCGGGCCCAGCCACGCATAGGACAGCGGATTGACGCCGGGGAACTGGCTCTTGATGAGCAGCGGGAAGCCGGCCGCATAGCCGATGAACGAGCCGAAGGTGCCCAGGTACAGCACGCACATGAGCCAGTTGTGCTTGCGCTTGAAGATGGCGGCCTGCGTGGCGAAGGAGGCGCGCGCGTCGGCGATGTCGTTCATGCCGAACCATGCGGCGAGCGAGGTCAGCGCGATCCACGGGACCCAGATGAAGGCGGCGTTCTGCGTCCAGGTCTGCACCGCCTGCCCGCCCTTGGTGATCGTCTGCGGATCGCCGCCGAACACCCCGAAGACGCCCGCCGTCACGACCAGCGGGCTGAGGAACTGCACCACTGACACGCCGAGGTTGCCCAGGCCCGCGTTGACGCCGAGCGCCGACCCCTTGCGCTCCTTCGGGAAGAAGAAGCTGATGTTCGCCATGCTGGAGCTGAAGTTGCCGCCGCCAAGGCCGCACAGCAGGGCCAGCACGAGCATCGTCGTGTAGGGCGTGGTGTTGTCCTGCACTGCGTAGCCGATGCCGATGGCGGGGATCAGCAGGCTGGCGGTCGAGATGGCGGTCCAGCGGCGCCCGCCGAAGACGGGCACGATGAAGGAATAGAAGATGCGCAACGTGGCGCCCGACAGCGCGGGTGCGGCCGCGAGCCAGAACAGCTGGTTGGTCGAGTACGCGAAGCCGAGGGCCGGCAGGCCGACGGCGACCACGCTCCAGACCTGCCAGATCGCGAAGGCCAGGAACAGGGCGGGGACGCTGATCCAGAGGTTCAGCTTCGCGATGGCCTGGCCCTCGCGGTCCCAGAACTCCTTGTCCTCCGGCGTCCAGATCGACAGGACGCGGCCGCGCCGCGCGCGCGGGGCCGAGGCGGTGGTGCTTGTGTGCATGATGTGTTCCTGCGTGCCCGGTTCAGCGGGCGAACGTTGGTGCGGCGGGCGCATCCTTGCCCATCACCGCGGTTTGACGCACTTCCGTGAAGTACATCCAGATCAGCGACACCCATACGACCCCGTAGAGCAGCATGAAGGCGCTGGAGCGAATGCCGGTGAGATCCATCAGCGCGCCGAACATGATCGGCAGCACGAAGCCCCCGAGACCGCCGGCCAGGCCGACGACGCCGCTGATCGCGCCGATGTTCTTCGGGTAGTCGTCGCTGATGTACTTGAAGACGCTGGCCTTGCCGAACGCCATGGCGATGCCGAGCACGAACATCAGGCCCGTGAAGGCGTAGACGTTCAGGCCGATGTGGAAGGTACGGGGACCGTCGACGGTGGCCACCGTGAGATCGGTCTGCGGATAGCTCAGCAGGAACAGGCAGATCCAGCAGACCCACAGCACCCACCAGGTGACGCTGTGGGCGCCGTACTTGTCGGAGAGCCAGCCGCCCACGGCGCGCAGCACGCCGCCGGGCAGCGAGAAGCACGCGGCCAGCAGCGCGGCGACCCGGATGTCGAGGCCGAACTCGCCGACATAGAACTGCACCATCCACAGCGACAGCGCGACATAGCCGCCGAAGACGATGCTGTAGTACTGACAGTAGCGCAGCACGCGCGGATCGTTCAGGGCCTTGAACTGCTCGGCGAACGAGACCGAGCCCGCGCTGTGGTGCGACGGATCGGTGGCGCTCAGGAACCAGAAGAGCAGCAGAGCGCCGAGCATGATGGCGGCATAGACCTGGGGCACCATGGTCCAGCCGAAGGCCACGAGGATGGCGGGTGCGATGAACTTGTTGACCGCCGCGCCCGAGTTGCCGGCGCCGTAGATGCCCATCGCGAAGCCTTGCTGGCTGCGCGGGAACCAGCGTGCGACGTAGGGCGTGCCGACGGAGAAGGAACCGCCCGCCAGTCCGATGACGAGGCCCAGCGCGAGGAACTGCCAGTACTGCGTTGCGTACGACAGCAGCCAGATGGCGGGGATGGTGAGGCCCATGACCCAGGCCATCACGATTCGCCCGCCGAAACGGTCGGTCCAGATGCCCAGCGGCACGCGCACGATCGAGCCGCTGAGCACCGGCATCGCCGTCAGCAGCCCGAACTCCGTCGCGTTGAGGTTCAGCGCCTTGCGGATCGGGATGCCGATGACGCCGAACATCATCCACACCATGAAGCAGGCCGTGAAGGCGAGCGTGCTGACGCCGAGCACGCGCCAGGCGCGCGCCGCAGACCGCACGGGCGTGACCGGGGAACTTCGATCGGGTGTTCTTTGGGGTATGGCGTGCGGCTGCACTGGGGATCTCCTGGTCATGTGCGCCGAGCTTAGGGAGGGCGCTCTCGGGCGGTCTTGATGTAGATCAACGGACCGCGGGGCGCTGATCCGATGCAACGCGCGGCCGTGCACGACAGGCTGAATCGGCGTCAACGACCGCGCCGTGCGGATAGACCGGGGCATGCATCGGCGAAGCCTCGGGCCCACCGGCGGTGCGGAAGCTTGACCTTCGTCAACACGCCGGGCGCGCAGGCGTCCTACCGTGCGGGGTTTCCACCTGATGCGGCGCGCTTGCGCCCAGCCGCGCCCGCCATGACCACTGACCATCCCATTGCGCCAGCCGCTGACACCGCCGACGACGCGGACCAACTGATGGCGTCGCTGCACCGGTGTGCACTCAGGCCGCTGCGTCTGGGCGGGCGCGAGCTGCTGCCGATCGTCCAGGGCGGCATGGGCGTGGGCGTGTCGGCGCATCGGCTGGCGGGCAGCGTGGCGGCGCTCGGTGCAATGGGCACGATCTCGTCGGTCGACCTGCGCCGCCACCACCCCGACCTGATGGCCCGCACGCGCGATCTGGCCCCGGGGGCGGCGGCGACCCAGCGCGCCAAGGACGACATCAACGCGGCCAATCTCGAGGCGCTGGCGCGCGAGATCGGCGCGGCGCGCCAGCGCTCGGGCGGGCGCGGCCTGCTCGCCATCAACGTCATGCGCGCCGTGGGCGAATACGCGCCGTCGGTCACGCGCGCCCTCGAGTGCGGAATCGATGCGGTGGTCGTCGGCGCCGGCTTGCCGCTGGACCTGCCGGAACTCGCACAGGACCATCCCGATGCGCTGCTCGTGCCGATCTTGTCGGATGCACGCGGCGTGCAGCTGCTGGTGCGCAAGTGGGAACGCAGGAAGCGCCTGCCCGACGCCATCGTGATCGAGCATCCGCGGCTCGCCGGCGGCCACCTGGGCGCCGCGAAGATCGCCGATCTGGCCGACCCGCGCTTCGACTTCGAGAACGTCATTCCCCAGTCCCTCGCATTCCTGAAGGCAGCAGGCATCGAGAAGGAGATCCCGCTGATCGCGGCCGGCGGCATCCGGCGGTTCGAGGACATCGCGCGCGTGCAGGGGCTTGGCGCCGCCGCCGTGCAGCTCGGCACGCCCTTTGCGGTGACGCTGGAGTGCGATGCGCATCCCGAGTTCAAGCGCGTGCTGGCGCAGGCGCGCGACGAGGACCTGGTCGAGTTCACGAGCGTGGCCGGCCTGCCGGCTCGGGCGGTCGCGACCCGGTGGCTCCAGAGCTACCTGAAGGCGGAGGCGAAGCTGCAGAGCGTGGCGCATGTCAAGCCACGCTGCACGCTCGCATTCGACTGCCTGGCGCAGTGCGGCCTGCGCGACGGCCTTGCCACCTGGGGGCAGTTCTGCATCGACACGCAGCTGGCCGCCGCGCTGCGCGGCGACGTGAAGAAGGGCCTGTTCTTCCGCGGCGTCGGCGAGCTGCCGTTCGGCGAGCAGATCCGCAGCGTGCGCGAGCTGCTCGCGCGCCTGCTGACGCGCCCTCAGGCCGCGCCCGCGTTCGGCGCGAAAGTGGGCTGAGCGGCAGGCGGCGCCGAGACCTTGCCCCGGCGCGACATCCGACCACCTGCATCACCGGCCCGCGCCATGCCCCACGACCTGCCCAACGTCCTTCCAACGCCGCGTGCACTTCTGAACGATGCGCAAGGCTTCGGCACAGCGATTCTCCTGGTCGGCCTCGGACTGGCCATGCTGCGCAGCGCCCAGCTGCTGACCGGCGGCGTCCCGGGCCTGGCGTTCCTGACCACCTATGCAACCGGATGGCCGCTCGGATGGACTCTCGTCGTCGTCAACCTGCCATTCATCGCGTTCGCGTGGCGGGCGTTCGGAGCGCGCTTCGCCGCGAAGACCGTGATCGTCGTCGCGGGCCTCTCCCTGGCGGTCGAAGGCATCGGCCGCGTGCTCAGCGTGCAGGCGGCGCATCCGCTGTTTGCGGCGGTCGCCGGCGGGTTGCTGATCGGCGTCGGTCTGCTGATCCTGTTTCGCCACGGCGCGAGCCTGGGCGGCTTCGGCGTGCTCGCGCTGTTCCTGCAGCGCAGGTGCGGATGGAATGCCGGCACCGTGCAGCTGGCCTGTGACGCGGCGGTCGTGGCGGCGGCCTTCGCCGTCGTCGAGCCGGGTCGCGTCGTCTATTCGGTCATATCGGCCGTGATGGTGAACCTGGTGCTGATGTGGAACCATCGCCCCTGAAAGAGCGCGGCGGCACGCCGCCGGCAGCCGCGCCGTCTGGTTGAGCCATGTCAAGAAGCTGCCGCGCGGGCGCCGGTAGCCTTGCGGTCTTCATCATCACAGGAGATCGCATGGCTGTTCTGGACCGATCCGGCGCACTGCGGCTCGGGCTGCCCTTCATGGACCGGGCGTGCGAGGCGTTCACCGAACTGTTGGCGCGGGTCGACGATGCCGACGACGCCCGGCTGCAGGCCGCCTGGCGCGACCTCGTGGACTTCGCGGCGGAGAGTTTCGCGCGCGAGGACGTCTGGATGCGGGCGACGGGTTTTTCCTCGCGCAGGGAGCACGCCGTCCAGCACCGCGTCGTGCTGGAGGTGATGCGCGAAGGGTCGCTGCAGGCCGCCCGAGGCCAGCTGTGGCGGGTGCGCGAGATGGCGCGTCAACTGAGGGACTGGTACGGCAAGCATGTCCAGGGCATGGATGCGGCGTTGGCCTTCCACCTGCGCGGCGCGCGGTCCGCTCCCGCACCGACCGAGATGCCGGCGGCCATGCCGCGAAGCACGCGGTGGCCGCGCGGGACGGCGCCGGAACCAGCCGCCTCGCGCTGAACCCTCGAAGCCAGAGACGCACTGCTGGATCCGCTTCGGCGGTTCGCCCGCACCCTTTGCACAGCGCGGTGGATACGACACTGGTCCCGTGTATCTCAGGGACGATGGCGCGCAGGACGAACCGGACGTATTGGTCGCTCGAGATGACTATCCCATGGAGAATTGCCACGTCGTCAGGACACAGCCAACGACCTCGGCCGATCGAGCCCTCGGGCTGTCATCGCTGCTGCGGTTGATCAGCGGACCCAGTGGGGAAGGCGCCAACTGCCGTACCTTGGTAGGCCGATAGCTGCCATTCACCCGCCCGACGAAACCAGACCGCGAGATACGTGGCCTCGATCCGCCGGACCTCGTGAAGGCGTTGCACTTCGGCCCGCATTCGCGCGCCAATGAGAGCTGTGTCTTCGGTCACGGTCGCGTGCATGTCGTCGAAGGAGAGTGCAAGGTACGTGATCGCGCGCTCGCGCACCTTGTGCAACAGGCTTTCACGCGTGTCGCACACGCCTGTCGAGTGGACATATCGAAGCTCCGGTGCGAGCAGGCGCCCAAGCGCGTCGGCGTCGCCCCTCAGCATCGCGCGCCGACGCGCGTCTTCGAGTGCCAGCGCCTCGACGGCGGTCATGCGGCTATTCCGCGCGAACAGTGTTGCGAAGGATGCCGATGGCGTCGACCTCGATCTCCACAACGTCGCCGGGCTTCATCCAGACCGGAGGCGTGCGCTTGGCGCCCACACCGCCCGGCGTGCCCGTCACGATCACATCGCCCGCAGCCAGCGGCATGAAGGCGGAGATGTGCGCGATCTGCCGCGGAATGCTGTGGATCAGCTTGTCGGTCGTGGTGCGCTGCATCTCCTGTCCATTGAGACGCGTGACGAGCGTCATCACCTGGTCGTCGGCGATCTCGTCGCGCGTGACCATCCACGGGCCGAAGCCGCCAGTGCGCCAGAAGTTCTTGCCTGCGGTCCACTGCGGCGTGGCGGTCTGCCAGTCGCGGATGCTGCCGTCGTTGTAGCAAGCGTAGCCGGCAATGTGGTCCCAGGCCTCGGCCTCGGCGATGCGGCGGCCGCCCTTGCCAATGACGATGGCGATCTCGCCTTCGTAGTCGAGCTTGCTCGACTCGGGCGGCATCACGATGTCCTCGCCATGCGCAACCTGCGATTCGGCGACGCGCAGGAAGAGCGTCGGCTTCTCCGTGATCTCGCGCCCCGTTTCACGCACGTGGTCGCCGTAGTTGAGCCCCACGCACACGATCTTCCCGGGGTTCGGAATCACGGGCAGCAGCTGTACCTCGCTCAGCGGCAGGGTCGCTGCGGCCTGGCCCGCGGCAGCGACCGCTTCGGACAGCAGGTCCGCGGCGATCAGCGCCTTCAGGTCGGGCGCGCGGGCGCCGAAGACCTCGCGCAGGTCGGCGACCCGGTCGCCGAACACGGCGCCGTAGCTGTCGATGCCGTTGTACTGGTAGCTGATGAGTTTCATGGTCTGCCTTCGTGAGTGCGTGGTGGGTTGAATTGATCTATGCCAGTCGACCTCCTATGCGCGCGGCGCCTTCGGTGATCAGATGAACCATCTTGTCGACGTCGACGATGGAAAGACGCGAAGTGTCGAAAACCAGCGACAGCGCGGCCCATGCGCCTCCGTCGACCTTGGGGATAGGGGCCGCCACGGCCGCAAGCTGCGGCTCCAGTTCGCCGATGGAGACGTAGTGCCCCGCCTTGCGGATCGCTGCGAACTGCTTGCGGAAATCGCTCCAGTCGCCGGGCAGCCCGCCGCGCACCGCTTCGTCGCGGCGCGCGTCGAAGATCTTCCGAAGTTGCGCAGGAGGCAGCGCGGCAAGCAGCACCTTGGGCGCCGCACCCTGGAACGGCGGGCGCGGCCGGCCCCGGCCGTACGCGAGCGTCGCGGGCGTGCTGCCCATCTCGCGATGCGTGTCGAGCACCTGCGGTCCGAACAAGGCCGAGACCACGCAGTCGAAACCCGTGGCGGCCACCAGCTCGCGCATCACCGGCATGCCTTCGCGCAGCACCGGATCCGCCTTGCGGATGTAATGGTCGAGCAGGATGATGCGCGGCCCCAGCGCATAGTGCGAATCTTCCACGCGCTGCAGCAGGCCGGCTTCGAGCAGCAGCCGCACGTAGCGGTAGCCCGTGGGCAGCGACACGTCGAGCGCCGCCGAGATGTCTTCCGCCGTGCGTGTCAGGTGCCTGTCGTCGAAGAGGTCCAGGACGCCGAGCATTCGGCCCAGGCTGGACATGGATTTTTCCGGCACGCGAATTCCTCCGAGATGTCATGGTGCGACGGGGAGGTATTGCGAGATGCGATCCAGATCGAACCCCGTGCGCGCGACGCCGACGATATATCGGTCAGGCCGCAGTATCAC
This sequence comes from Variovorax sp. EBFNA2, assembly GCF_033802765.1. Classification (NCBI taxonomy): domain Bacteria; kingdom Pseudomonadati; phylum Pseudomonadota; class Betaproteobacteria; order Burkholderiales; family Comamonadaceae; genus Variovorax; species Variovorax sp. EBFNA2. The sequence goes on along the minus strand of NZ_CP138497.1, from coordinate 619,148 downwards.
CGCATGGGCTTGGTGCGATTGGAGCCAGTCGCGCAGCGCCGCATCGGGGCGGTCGATCACGATCGCGCCGGCGCGGCGCCAGCGCTCGGCGGTGGCCGGCGCGGCCGATGCCAGGGCCGGTGCGTGGCCGATGACGGCGCTGCGCCGGCCGAGCAGTTCGTCGAGCAGGCGGCCGTCGTCCAGGCGCGGCTGCGGAAAGGGGCGGCCCGCCAGCGCACCGGGCGTGGCATCGAAGGCGCCTGCGCCGAGCACCTGCGGCGGCAGCTCGAAGATCTCGGGCTCGCCGGTACGGAACTTCGCGTCGCGCTCGGCGGCGAGTGCGGGGTCCGTGGTCTGGATGATGTTGCCCAGCCGCACCGCCAGTTCGATCAGCGCACGCACGTGCGGCGCGCGCTCCGACTCGTAGGTGTCGAGCAAGGCGGCCGGGGCGCGGCCCTTCAGCACAGCCTCGAGCTTCCACGCCAGATTCGCGGCGTCGCGAAGACCCGCACACATGCCCTGCCCAAGGAAAGGCGGCGTCTGGTGGCAGGCATCCCCGGCCAGCAGCAGCCGGCCGTTGCGCCAGCCCTCGGCAATCACCGAATGGAAGGTGTAGATGGCGGCGCGCTCCAGCCGTGCCTGGTCAGGCCGCACCCAAGGCGCGACCATTGGCCATAGCGATGCGGGCTGCACCATCGCCTCGCGGTCGTCGCCGGGCAGCACCATGATTTCCCAGCGACGCCGGTTGCCGACCACGTTGCAGTAGGTCATGGGGCGGGCGGGGTTGCAGTGCTGCACGGTGTGAAGCGGCAGCTCGACGTCTTGCTCAAGCACCACGTCGAACACGAGCCAAGGTTGCTTCAGGCCGAGATCGACCATTGCGCTGCCCATGCGCCGGCGCACCGGCGAGCGCGCACCGTCGCAGCCGACGGCATAGCGCGCGCGCACGGTCGAGACGCGGTCCGCCCCGGCTTCGCGCACTTGCAGCGTGGCACTTTCTGCGTCCTGCTCGATGCTCAACACTTCATGGCGCAAGCGGACGTCGACGTTGGGAAAGCGCGCGAGCCCGTCGCGCAGCACCGCTTCCAGTTGCGGCTGGTGAAAGTAGTAGTTGTTCGCGCAACCGTGCGGCCCGAGCGCGGCCGTGCCGCCGCGGATGAGCATGGTTTCGCCGGCAGCGTTGACGAAGTGCATGCCCTGCTCGCCAGGGCGGGAGATGCCCAGCGCTTCGTCGCGCAGCCCTGCAGCCTGCAGGATCCGCAGCACCTCGCCATCGAAGTGAATCGCGCGCGGCAACGGGAAGATGCCGGCCTCCTTCTCGAGCACCACCACGGAGAGGCCGGCGGCGCCCAGCAGGTTGGCGAGCGTGGCTCCGGTCGGACCCAGCCCGACGATCGCCACGTCGTACCGGTCGCTTGACTCAGCCACGCTGGTCTTTCTCCATGCGGCGCGCCACCTCGGCCTGCCACTGCGCCCGGCTCATGAACCTGGGAAAGCGCTTGGCGATCGCCTCGGCCCGCGACAGGATCACCTCGTCGGGCTGCGACAGGTCCACCGGTTCGCGCAGCGGCTGTTCGCAGTACCAGGGCGTGTCCATGAACAGCTCCAGCCGGTTGCCTTCGGGATCGCGGCAATACACCGACACCGCGTTGCCGTGCGTCACCGCCAGCATGTCGTGTGCGCCTTCTTCCAGCAGCCGGTCGTGGAACCGGCGCAGCGTGCCGATGTCGGGCACGCGAAAGGAAATCTGGTTGACCACGTTGAAGCCGAGCTCCGCGGGGCGGCCCGTGGCCAGCACCAGCTGATGGTGCTCGCGCGGGTCGCGGCTCAGGAACACCAGCTGCACCGTGCCCAAATCCCCTGCATCGGTCTGCGTGAAGCGCAAGGCCTGCTTGTAGAAGCGCGCCATCCGCGGGAGGTCGGCCACGTACAGACCGATGTGGCTGAACTGAAGATCCGAGGGGGTATTTTCCATTGCGTCGATGTCTCTTGGCGAGAAATGGTTGCGGGCAATCAACTCCGATACCTAGAAATCATATAGAAATTATCGTATTTTGACAATATGACGTATTTCACTAACATTCGAGGACGTGCTGACCGCACGCATTCCCAAAAGGAGACAAACCGATGAGAGTTCTGAACATGCCCTTGCGCCGCTGGCTCACCCTGGCCGCGGTCGCTGCCGCGTCGGCTGGCGCCGCGGCCCAGCCCGACTACCCCGCCAAGGCGGTGCGCATCATTGCGCCGTTCCCCGCCGGCAGCGGCCCCGATGCCAATGCCCGGGAAATCGCCGCGGAGCTCACCAGGATCCTGGGCCAGACCTTCTTCGTGGAGAACCGGCCGGGGGCGTCGAACATCATCGGCACCGAGGTCGCCGCAAAGGCGCCAGCCGACGGCTACTCGCTGTACATCGGCACGACGAGTTCTCTCTCGGTTGTGCCGCACCTGTATGCCAAGCTGCCCTTCAACGCCGAAAAGGATTTCGCGCCGGTCAGCCTGTTGGGCGTGCTGAACACCGGCCTCGTCGCCACGCCGGGTGTTCAGGCGAAGGACGCCCGCGAGCTCATCGCTGCGCTCAAGGCCCGGCCCGACTCGGTCGCGGTCGGGACGGCAGGCATCGGCAGCTACTCGCACCTGTCGGCGGTCTGGTTCAACAACGCCGCGGGCGTGAAGACCAGCCTCGTGCCCTACAACAGCAACAGCCCCTACACCGACCTGCTCGCCGGCCAGGTTCAATTGATGTTCGACGGGCTGCCCGCGGCGGCAAGCCACATCCGTGCGGGCAAACTCAAGCTGCTCGCCATCACCGGCAAGGAACGGCATCCGAGCTTTCCCGATGTGCCCACATTCGCGGAAGCTGGACTGCCCGGCTATGCGCCCATCGCGTGGCAGGGCATCCTCGCGCCCGCCGGAACGCCCAAGGACGTGCTGGAGAAACTGAGCGCCGCGATGCAGAAGGCCTGCCAGTCGCCAGAACTTGCGAAGAAGTGGCGCGACTACGGCGGCGAGCTACGCTGCAACACGCCCGCTGAGTTCACCGCCTTCATCGATGCGGACCGCGCGATGTGGGGCAAGGTGATTCGCGAAGCCAAGGTACGGTTGGATTGAGTTCACGACCAGATCGCAGAGAGCCCACCTCGTGCGGGCTTTTTTCGTGACGGCTGCTACGGTGACACGCAGATGTGGCTCCATTGGTAGTCATCGAGGCGCATCACGCCGGATAGCGAATCCGGCGACCGCGGGACCTGTACGAATGCTGGCAGCGCTGAAGGCGCTTCGCCGGTGCCCTCACCACCGGACCCGCATGCCCACCGTCGCGGTGAGCGAACTCTTCACGCGTGCGCCGCCGCGGGGGGCACCGGCTTGTTGGGGCGGAGATCGAGACACTGCGATCACGGCTCCCTATGTAGCTTCCCGTGCCGCCACGGTGTTTCGCATCACCGAGGAGCGCGATGCCGAGCTCGGCCCGATGGGGGATGCCCGAACTCAACATGGCGGCACGGCCTGAACAGCCATCGCCTGTCTCACCTACTCGCTAATCAGCGGGACGCTGCTTAGCCGCGAGCCGCCCCCAGGTGGTCGAGCGCCTGGGCCTGCTCCGCCTGAGTGCCCCCGATAACCAGGTCTTCCCAATTCCCGCCTGCGCCATAGATGCGCAGTGCGATGCAGTTCAGCGTTCCGTGCTCCGCTTCATGCAGGAGTTCGCGCAGCGTGGCGATTGCGGCTTCGTTGTCGAGGACGGCACCTGTTCGGGTCATTCTGGAAATCCAAGAGTGGAGCTCACAACGTACGAAACGTGAGCGCGACGCTTTGTCAGACGAACTCGTTTCAGGGTGCAACCTCTGGAAACTACCTAGTATTCCCTGTTCGTAACAGCCGGTACGATTAATGTGAAAGTTTCACATTTATTGGATCTATGACAGATTTAAATTCTTCGTCCGGAGAACTGGGGGAGCGGATTGCCGTGCTCAATGCCGTCTTGAGCCGGGTGACCATGGACGCGGAGTGGCTGCGCGAGGAAGCGCAGCGACTGCGAGCCCGCCGCGCAAAAATTCGGCTCGGCAACCGGAAGCCGCTGTGGTTCCTGATGCGACTGAGACACGAGCAGCTTCCGATTTGCGTCGTCGAACCCAGTGAGATCCGGTACGTCTCGGTACTCGCCGCGACAGGCCTCATCGAAGCCCAGATGGGCGCGTTCCCAGCGTCGGGTCGCTACGCCGCCCCCACGCTGGCGACGGTCACCCGCATCACGGAATACGGTCGCGCCGAGATTGCAAGGATCGGCGAACTGCCCAAGCCCATTCCCTCGTCGGTGCAACTGGCGCGGGGCCCACGGCTGCTGTGAGCGAAAGCGCTGAAACTTCCCGATGCGCAAGTGCTGCGGCAGCACATGAGAATGGATCACATTTTGGAGTCGCTATGAAATTCCCTCTACGCCCGTTGGCCCTTGTCGCCCTTTTAGCTGGCAGCCTGGTCGCTCCTGCAATAGCAGACCCGCACAAAGACGAAAGCGGCCACGGCCATGGCAAGCGCCACGGAAAGCGCGAACACAAGGAAGAGTACTGGGATGGCCGCTGCAAGGTCGAGCGCAAGTGGGAGAAAAACGGCGAATACAAGGAGGAGCGAAAGTGCAAGGAACGCTCCGCACGCCCGCGGCAGTATGACGGCGCCTACCATGCCGCGCCCCCGCCCTCAGAACACCCGACCGTGGTCATCCAGCCCCAGATCGTCATTCGACCCTAAGCATCGGCGCATCAACGACGGGAGGCTGGTCAGGGGTCGTCCAGGCAAAGCGCTGCGGCCTAAGAGCCCTTTGGGGCGACCTGCTGCTCAAGCGCCTCGTTCACAGACCTCAACTTTTCCTCTGCGGCCTTGAGCTTGTCCTTGAGCTGGTCTGTTTGCTCGATGGCCTGTCCGACGTCGGGGTGCAGGGTTTCTTTCGGCACTTCGCTGTCCAGCACCGCGTGGACCACGGAGAGATCCTCCGCGGCTTCCTGGACCGTTTCGGCAACCTGCTTGTTCTTCTCGATTACCTTGGTCAGATTCGCGGCATCTTCGGGGGGCGGAAGCGTGGATGAGGAACGGGTCATGACAAACCTTTCAGTCTGGAGTCGGATGTTAGCCGGCACATGGGGGACGACTCAGCCGCTGCCGCGGGTTCAAGCTTTAGGCCTACACACGATGCCGAACCGGAACGTATAACCGTTCACAGCCAGCAATCTATCGCAACAAGTCAGGCGCAACGCCGCTCCAACGTCATGTCGCTCCAGACGGTTCTCATCGAGGACAGCAACACCATCCGAGAGGCGTTGGTCCCGGCACTGGCTGATCTTGCGGATGCAGAAGTTGTCGCCGTCGCAGAGACTGCAAGCGAGGGGATCGCCGTTCTCGAAAGGCTCGGGGAGACTTGGGACTTGGCCGTGGTGGATCTCTTTTTGCGCGAGGGCTCGGGCCTCACGGTACTGCGAACCTGCCAGCAGCGTGCTTCGCACCAGAGGATGGTCGTCCTGACGAACTATCCAACCGAGGAAATGCGTCGTCGCAGTCTGGAGTTGGGCGCCGATGCTCTGTTCGACAAGTCAAACGAGCTCGACCAGTTTTTTGAATGGTGCCTTCGGGGAGACACGCCGAAGCCGGGCAGCTCATTCCCGCCCAGGCTATAATTCATTACACCCGAACCAGGTTTTGGGTTTTGACTGGCCAGTCAAGCCGAATCTCACACCGGCGCGTCGAAGTCACTGCGACGAGAAAAACTACAAGTGGCTTCCGCAAGTGAAAATTTGCCGTAACCGTGGACCGCGTGAGAGTTCACGACCAAATTCAAAGCCCGCCTCGTGCGGGCTTTTTCGTGCTCACGCTCAGGCAGGCAGATGGTGCGCAACCTGGGCATGAACACGCATGACCCGCCCGGAGATCCCGGCGCCGGCCTACTCCTCGGCTCGCCTGTATGGCCGATAGTCCTGTAGCCTACCGGAGATCACATGGAAAACGGCGATGTCGAGCGCGATGAAGAGAAGTGCCACGCGCGAGCGGAGTTCAGGCGCATCGCCGTCGAGCTCGGCTTGCTGGAAGCCGGCAAGCCGATGGACGCGGCACTGCTTGAGTACGGCTTTCGGGTGGCCGAGTTGTGCGCCGTCATAGGAGACTCGTACGCTGTTGTGGACCAAGGAAGCCCGGGAGATCACATTCGCACGCGGTACGTTCTCTGGAAGCCGTACCGCGGCAGCTTCAATTCCGCATGAGGGCGTAGCGCCTAGGCCGACCCGTGTCGGCAACCTGCTGCTGGCGGCTCAAATTCCAGCTTTAGCGTCCGCGAACTCGGGCCCGTGGCATGGCTTGAGGTACCTGGTACGGCAATGCAGATGCCTGTGGCCTGGTTTCGAGCCACAGGTTTGCCGAAGGTGGGTGGGTGTGCGGATTGAGGGGCGCTCCTATCGACGCATCGCCTGCTGCCGGCTTGGCTCGGCAAAGCAACAAGTGGTGCGGTGAAGCGTGACTTGGCGCCGTGCTGCGCTCCATAAGGGCGGCGGGGCCTTCCTTCTAACCATCCAAGGGATCGAACCCTGTGGTGCCAGTGTTCGGTCGCAACAGGTACGACTTGACTACGAAAACGTGCGGTTCGGCCCCTGAAGTACGGGGGCTCACGGCGGCACGCGAGGTGCTGCTTTGCAGCTTGTCAGTAGTGACACATCCTCTCCGAAGCTGCGCGTATGGTGACAGCATTTGGCATCGGGGCGGTTCTTTTCTGAGTGGGTCTTTTATTCCCGTGCCTCTACTGCCGAACCGCTGTCGAGAGGCAGTGAGCGCGGTGCGCGCAAGTCAACGCGAGAGTTTTGTGGAACGATACCTGACGGCCCGCTGTCGTCCACCTTCAGATCATTCGGCGGCGGTGCGCCCGGCGCGACAGCGCTACTCCGGTGCTAGTTGAGTGGTTTGCTCCGTCGGTCAAGGACAGATGCCTGTGTGAAGGTTTAGCTGCGTTCGGCACGGTTTTGGCCGTCAAGACAGATCAGCTCCATTCACGAGCGTGATCGGTACGCTGGTTAAATCCACATCCTCTAGGCAGCGAGCATTGATGGCCGATCCTACGAACGGCAGCCTGCCTTCAGCTATCCCGTCGCGGCACCCCGGTGCGCGCGCTGGCGGAAAAGCGGCGCGTCAACGTCGGCCTGGCGACGCCCGACCGCGACGAGATGGTCTACCTGGAGTCGATCCGCTACGCCCGGCGCGTCGCGTTGCGCCACGTGATCTCCGGCCAGCGCGTTCCCATGGAACTGACCTCGCTGGGCCGCGCCTACTTGCCGTGGCGCCCGAGCCCAGGACCCGCGCGCTGATGCGCCTTTTCAGAAGCCTCCGGGGCTCGACATGGAGCGAGATGGCGCGGGTGCCCGGCGTCAACTACTTTGAGCGGCCAGCGTCAATTATCTTGAGCGGTGCGGTCGAGCAAGATCATTGAGTAGTTGTCGTTGCGCTGCGTTGCCGGCGAGCCGGCAACGCAGCGCGGCGGCGGTAGCTGTCCACGTTCATCTCCAGGATAGTGGCGTGATGGACCAAGCGGTCGACCGCGGCAATCGTCATGGCCTTGTCGGGGAAGACCTCGTCCCACGCCGAGAACGGTGCGTTGGCCGTGATGGCAATGCTCTTTCTCTCGTAGCGCTCGGCAATGAGCTCGAACAGCACGGAGGTCTCGGCCTGGTCCCGCCGTGCATAGCTCAGATCGTCCAGGATGATGAGATCGAAGCGATCGAGCTTGGCGAGTTCATTTGGCAAGCGCAGGTCTCGGCGCGCCGCCTGCAGACGTTGCACCAGGTCGCTCGTGCGCACGAAGAGGACCTTGTAGCCGTGGTCAATCAAGGCATGGCCGATGCCGGCGATGAGATGAGTCTTGCCCACGCCCGGCGGCCCGAAGGCGAGCAAGTTGTGCCCTTGCGCGATCCAGCCGTCGGCCTCGGCCAAGGCGGTGACGTGGGCCTTGGAGACGGCCGGAACTGCGTCGAAGTCGAAGCTGGCCAAGCTCTTGTCCGGTGGCAGTTGGCTGTCGATGCGAGCGCGCGCAAGCCGACGCGTCTCGCGTTCGTTGACCTCCTGCTCGAGCAGTACGCCGAGGAAGCGTTCTGCCGGCCAGCCTTCGCGGTTGGACTGCTCAGCCAGCTCGGCCCATAGCCGCTTCATCGTTGGAAGCCTCAGTTCTCCCAGCATGAGGGGCAGGCGCGCTGCATCGGCCGCGGTGCGCGCGGATGCAATCGTGTTCATGCGGCCTCCAGCAGATCGTCGTACACCGCGGTAGCCGGCAACAGGACCTCCACGAACGGCATCAATGCCGGACGCGGCGCGAACTGCGCTCTCAACACCTCGATGTCGGGGAGTTCGTTGCGCTCGCCCAGGGCGCTGAGGATCGCGGCGAGCTCGGTTACCACATTGGCCCGATCGGCCAGATCGAGCAGATTCACCATCAACCGACAGGCCTCCCGCTCGCTCAGGCGCTGGCTCATGTGCTCCCAGGCTTGGGCGTATTCGCTGCGCGGGAACATGGCATCGCGCAACATCCAGCGGGCGAAGGCTCCGGGCTTGCGTCGCAGTGACGGGAGCATGTGGCGCCAGTCGATGCGCTTGGGATGCTTGGTCTGGGCGCTGCTGCGCAACCGCTCGCACTCGAACACCTTCACGCCGCCCAGCCAGGCTTCGAGGTGGGCGCTGTAGAGCCGGACCTTCAGCCGATGGCCGACCAGCCTGGACGGCACGCTGTAGTGGGCGGCCTTGATGCTGATCAGACCGAACTTGCTGACCCGGGCGTCGACCTCTTCGAAGTCCACCGTCCGTCGAGTTGGCAGGGGCCGGAGGCTGGCACGCTCGATCTCCCAAAGTCGAGCGCAGCGCGCGTTCAGGCGCCGTACGGTATCTGCGACGAACTGACCGTAGCTCTAGAGGTTCGCGAACTCACGTGTGCCGCGCAGCAGCAACGACTGATTCAGTGCGGTCTTCAGGCTGCCCTGGCGTGCTTCGATCGAACCGTTCTCGTGGCTCACGCCCGGATTGTTGCGGCTCGCGCGCAGGCCGTAGTGCGCGCACAGCTCGCGATAGCGGGCGGTGAGTTCCTCCTGTTCGGCCAAGTTGTTGAACGCCGCCGACAGGCTGTCGGTGCGATGCTCTTCGGGCACACCGCCGGCCATCCATAGCGCCTCCTGAAGGCCGCTCGCCAATGCCTGGAAGCTCTCGCCGCCCAGGACGATGCACGCATGACGCCAACCGCTGTGGGCGAACGCGAACTGGTACAGCCGGTGCGGCAAGATCACCCCAACGATGGTGATGGCCAACTCGTCGCACACCGTGAAGTCCGACAGGCCGAGCCGGCCAGGCGGATGCTCCTGGGCGAAGAAGATCTCGCGATCGCCACCGTGCTCGGCGCGCCACTGCCGCACTCTGCGCTGCAGGGTGCGCAACACCGCGCCGTCAAAGCGCTGCGGATATCGAAGCTGTAGTTCCTCCAGCACCGTCACCGCCATTAGCCCAGGGGCCGCCTCCAGCATCGGCACGACCTCCGCCGCCCACACCTCAGTCAGCGGATCGGCGCGCGTTCGCCATGTCCGCGCAGGCTTCTGGGAGGGCAGAAGAACCATCGATTCGATCCGGCGCGCGCTGGCCACACTCACCCCAGCCTTGGCAGCCGCCACCTCCTGGCTGTGCTTGCTGCGCAGTTCCTTGTACTTGGTCACTTGATGATCCGATATGCGTTTGCCGGGCAAGGTGGCTGCCTCCTCTAGAGGCAATCCACTTTAAAACCCGACCGCAAACGCACCCCGGGCGCGCGCGTCAACCGCTCACGATAGTTGTCGTCGACCGCTCAAGATAATTGTCGCTGGCCACGCGGGCCAGCGACGCCGCGCGCCTCGGCGTGCAGCGCGACGGCTTCTGTGCCGCGTCACGGCAGCCGGAAGTGGTAGCTCTTGCAGTTCCCCTGGTGGTGGACAGCGCGATCTACGTGATGAATCTCAGCCTGTCCACAACCGAGCCGGTCGAAGCAGGTTGCAGATCAGTTTTCGGCGTGCCTTCTGGGGTTGGTCGGCGAGGTTCAGCATGAACTCGAACTCAGGTCCCCGTTGACGAAGTGATCGATCGTTCCATGTGAACATAGCTCCACCTGCGCCTTCCCGCGAGGACCCGCGTCGCAAGCTCAAAATCCGTCCCCGGCGCATAAGCAGCGCAGACATGCCGGCTATGGTGTCTTTGCCCGCTGCTCTCTTGACGCCGTATCGAATCGCGAGCAGAGGCAAGCCGAACTCTTGCGCATCCGGACTTGGTTGCAATCGCGTTGATGGCCCGCGATCCTCAATGTCCGTCAAAGCTGCCGTCATGGCGCATTCCTCCACGACGAGTGCGCTGCACGTCCGGATTGGCCCGGGCAAGCCGTCGCCGCCTAGAGCCGGGCGCAAGATGGTAAGCAGGAAAGCGACAGGACTCCTCCACAGCGTCTTAAAATGAAACAAGCGATCAGCCCGGCTCGTGCTTGCCGGGCGCTGCACAGGCTCGATCCATTGCAAGTTGCACAGGTGGATCGAGACCATGCAGTACAGCCCCGAATTTCTCCGTTGGCGAGAGGCCGAATATCGCCTCGCTGAGGCCGAGGCGTCGTTGCGCTGCAGTATCGAATCCGCCGAAGCGAACCCGCTTCAGCTCGAGCTGGCCGTGGAGGTTTGTGCCCTTCGGGAGGCTGCGGCTCATGAACTTTCAGCGTTGCTGCTTTCAATCGAGCTAAAGTCGAACACCAACAGTTGGACCAGAGCGTCGGAAGGCGATGGAGCGACGTCCCTCCATTCGGTCCGGACTTCCTTGGCGCCGTGTGGGCAAAGGCGCCACGTCTGACAAGCAGGAGAGTGCTCGATGGTTACGGTAGTACATCTGACGCGAGACTCCCCATGATCCCAAAAGGCGCCGTTCTCGGCAAAGATGCAGCTGTAGCAACCTTGCGCGAGCGGCTGCACGAAGCTGAGCGCGGTTCTCTGAATTGCATCGCGCTGCGCGTTTATCGCGTCGGCGGCGGTTCAGATGACCTCGTGCTGGGCGGGACCGCGGAAGAACAGGCCAAGGCGCTGAGCGACTTCCTTGCGATGAAGGAATGAACGAAATGCGAGGACGTCCCTTTCATCCGGAGACCCCCGTGGGGTTCACCGAAGCACACGCTCTCGCGTTGCAAGAGGTTGTGGGCATCTTCGATATGGAGCTCTGGAGCGATGCGCCCTTTCCGGATGGCCCGGTTGTGCGTCTGAACCTCGATGCGGCAGCATGTACGACCGCAGTCTCCACGCACCGAGCAGCCAAGTTGCTGGCCGCCGCCATCGATGCGGCTGATCATCTGGACGAGAACGTCACGATCTGGCTGGAAGTGACCCAGTCAAAAATGCCGCCATTTGTCGCCGAAGCACTCGATGAACTCGCTGGACGCGGCGCCGGCATTATGGTGACCCACGCGGCGCCAGCCGGGATCCGCTGCTCCCATGCCCCTGGCGGACAACTGCCGCTGCAGTTCCGTGAGCGGCTTGCCCGCGCCAGCAGAGTGGAACAGATCTGGCATCCCTTGGCGCAGAAGCCTGTTCCCGGGATCGGCATCTGAGATGCTTCCGTCAGGGGGAGAGCGACTTGGAAGCAACAAAGCCCCCAGGCTTTGGGCACTGAGGGCTTTGAGGGGTCAGCTCGACGGACAATGAGGGTCCGCGTTGCCGTCAGGTCGAGCTGACACTGCCTGTCCTGTTGGGACGCGGCATGCCAATCTTCGTGAATTTCCGGCCGTTTTGACAGCGCAAGGGGTAACCATGAACCATGCCGCTTGAGCAAAAGGCGCGCTACAAATGCGACAACCTTTGAGGGCTCGGTGCGCGACGGCATTTTTGATTCCCTGGCGTGGATCACATCAATCGTGGTCCTGGAGCGAATTGCACACAGATCATTGCAGGCATCGATATGTCGCGCACCAGGGCAACTCGGCGCGTTCTCGTCGGCGATCCGGCACACCGCGGCCTCTCGCGGGGGAGCGTATGGTTCGGCGGCTTCGAGCTGCCGGGGACGGGCGGCGACAAATTCACCTGCCGGTATGGTGATCATTCCGTTCGTTCGGGGTCGAACGACCGCAAACCCCAGTTCGCCCTCTGCCCCCTGAAGGCTGCGGATGGAGGCGGGCGGCTCAGGGGCCCTGTTCGGCCCCAAGGAAGCTTCGCCGATCAGCGACGGCAACGAGATGACGCCGGCGTTTGAGGCTCAAGAGGCTCCTTGAGACCGATTGCATCGATCGTGCTGATTCTCAATGCCATACGCGTCGGGCTCCATCGATGCAGACCGGAACAATCGCATCGCAGCCGCCGGCTTCACAAGAACCCGGCGGCATTGCAAACAGGAAGACGGTCCGGCATGGCTCGTCGCGAACATCGTGCTGGCACAATCGGCGCCCTTGCGAGCGCAGCGTCTGCGCGGGTATAGCAAGAAATCGAATGAAGGAGAACCCCTTGCCGGAAGACGCCGGAGGCGAAGCGACCACTGACGCGTGCCTGATCCACCTACACCACGCGCTGTGGAGCACGTGCACCGTGCTCGCCGTGGCCATGCCGGATGGAAGCATCCGGCAGTCGCTTCGGGCCCACGAAAACCTGCATGACTGTCTGGACCCGGCGATCAGGGCAGCGCTTGGCGACAACTCGCCGGCCGAGGCCGAACCGTTGGCTCGGCAGCCCTGGCGCCTCTGCGATTTGCAAGGGTGACTCACTGGCTTCCTGTACTGGAAGCGATTGAACCACGAGGTCGATTTTGCGAATCGCTGTCCTAGATCCATCATTTCGAACCAGAGAGCTCGCGCGACGGGCGATCTGCAGGCTGGGCCATGAGCCAGTGATTTTCACCCACGTGAACGAACTTCAGGAGCACGCCGGCGAAGCCAGCAGCTTCGGCGTGCTGCTGCTCGCGTGTCCGTTCGACCCGGCGGTGTTTCAGCCGCTCGTCGCCGAGGTGCGCGAGACCCTGCGCAGGCAGGCGCCGTTGATCCTCGGCGCGTCCAAGCGCCAGTTGCGGATGATGTCGGCTTTGTACGGGGATGCTTTTTCCACGGTGGCGCCCGCGCCATCTTCGTTCGAAGACACCTACCGCTTGTTGGAAGCCCATCTGGTGCGTCTGGGAGCACCCGTCCCCGCGCGAGTGCTCGAATGGCGGGGCTATCGTTTCATGCTGGACCAGGACAAGGCGGAGTTCGCCGGCACTCCCATCCGGCTGCGGCCCCGCGAGATCGACTTGGCAGTCGCCTTCTTTCGCAACGTCGACCGGGTGCTCACGCGGGAATGGCTCGTCGCCAATGTGTGGGGACGAAAGGTCGAGAGCGGCGCCCCCTCCAAGGCGTGGGGACGAAAGGAAGAGAACAGATCCCTCACGCGTGCACTGGACGTCTGTGTATCGGCCTTGCGCAAAAAGCTCGGATTGCGCTTCGGGCTCCAGGCCATCTGGGGCCAAGGGTACCTGCTGAGAGACATGCCATCGTCGCTGTATGACCAGAGCCCACTCGGATTTCGTGTCCGGGCAGCGGGCGCGCAGCGCGGTACCGCCCGCGACGACGCAGAAGCCGCGGCAATCCGCCACCCCACGGGCATTTCAGTTCCGCACGGCAATGGCGCGAGAAATTCTTGCTGATCGATCCGCGCGTACGAACGGGACAGTGACAGGTACTTGGCACGGGATCGTGGCTCAATGGATTTCAGCGGCGGTCTGCTCGAACCGAGCAGTTGGGGTCCGTGGTCGCAGGCAGTCTGGCTCTTGGCGGCCTCTTGGCGGACAGACGCCACGCCTGCCTCGACGCGAATGGCTCTTGCATTGGAGAGGTGGCCGTGAGGACCGCGCGCCTCCACCGGTGAGGCTCCCGCTGCCTTGCTGCCTCGATGCTGCCATCGGAAAGCCACAGCCCGGGATCGCGCGCAGCAGCGTGCCCGCGGTGTGCCTCGGGAAACGAAGCGCGCTCAGCCCGGCTGGCCGTCCAGGCGCGGTCGCGAGAGCACCGGCCAGTAGCGCACCGCATACAGGCCGAACCCGAGGCTCCAGAAGGCCGCGGATGCGAGCACGGCGCCCAGGACCTGGGACGGCGCGACCAGGGGCACGAGGATCCGCGCGAGCGCGGCGAGCAGGACCAGCACGAAACACGCGGTATCGGTCTGGTCGGCGCGCAGGACCCGGCCCGTGTGTCCCCGTGCGGTGCGCACCATCATGCCGATGATCAGTCCGCCGGCGGCGCCGACGGTCAGCGCATGGGCCGCGAGCGACGGCGAAGCCCAGCCGTGCAGCGCGAGCCCGCGCAGCGCGAGATGCACCGGCACCCAGACGTAGGCCAGGTGCAGCACCAGCACGAGCGAATTGCTCACGGTCTTCCAGGGCTGCCAGAGCAGCCACCGCGCGAGGTGGGCGAGCGCCGCCGCGAGCGCGATCGCCGCCAGTGCGGCGGCCGGCAGGCCGAGCGCGTCGGCGGCCAGCAGCGCGAGCACGAGGCCCAGGCTCGCCTTCTCGATCCAGGGCTGTCGCGTGGCCCGGGCGCCGCTGACGCCGTTGTTGGTGAACATCGGGATCACGCGCCCGCCCATCACGGCGAGGATGAACAGCAGGATGTCGAGCGCGACCTGGATCCCGATCCAGGCGGGGAACTCGATCACGCCAAGCACCGAAAGATGAAAACCGGACGCGGCCGCCGACAGCATCGCGAGCAGCCCGATGAAGAAGTAGTTGCGGCGGTTGCGCGCGCCCACGAGCGGCACGGCCAGCACGACCGCGCAGGCCAGCGGAAAGGCCGCGTTGGCGATCGCGGCCGCCCAGGCGAACGGCGAGAGGACCAGCACGCGCGCGGCGAGCCACAGGGCCGCGAGGGCGGCGAGCGACGGCCCCGTCGGCGTCGGCCGGCCCGACCAGTTGCGGCCCGCGGTGAACAGGAAGCCCACGATCACCGCGAGGCAGAAGCCGAACAGCATCTCGTGCGCATGCCACATCGGCCCCTGCAGGTAGGCGCCGGGCAGCCAGCCGGCGAACTGCATCGCCCACAGGCCCACGGACAGCGCGGCGAACGCGCTCGCGAGCAGGTAGAACGGCCGGAATCCGAGCTGCCACAGCGCGAAGGCCGGCACCGGTGCGGCCGGGGCGCGCGAAGACGGGTGCATGAGGGGGGAGGACATCAGGTGAGCTCTCTGGCGCCGGCGGCGCCGTGTCGAAGGCGCCACGCCAGGGCGGCCCCGGCCATGGTCGCGGCGAAGAAGGCGAGGGACGCCGCATTGAGCGCGGCGCCGGCCGCTCGCAGCGTCTCGCCGGCGGTCCCGGGCATGAAACGCACCAGCAGCGACAGATGCAGGGCCGCCAGCGGCAGGTAGAAGGCCGGGCCGAACGCCAGCTTGATCCGCGCGACGGCCGGCAGCACGACCGGCGCGTGCCCCATCATCATGCTGACGACGAAGCCCAGTCCCAGCGCATGCAGCGCCACGTCGCGCATCGGCCATCCGAGCGCCGTCAGGGCCCAGGCCACGCCGGCGATCCCGAGCCACCCGTAGCCGCCGAGCAGGCACACGGCCATGTAGCGGGCAAGGCCCTGCGAGAACACGGTGCGGCGGGCGATGTCGAAGGCCAGCAGCCAGGCGGCGAGCAGCGCGAGCGCGGCGCCGTAGACCAGGCCGCCCGTGCGCGGCGCCGCGCCCGACCATGCGGCGCCCAGCAGCAGCAGGGACAGCAGCGCATGGAGCGCGGCACTGGCGGCAGGGCGCCGCCGCATCAGGCGCGCCATCTCCAGGCGCTCGGCGGCGATCGTCAGGACGAGGAAGGCGAACCACCAGGGCAGCACCGCATGGCCGCCATGGCCCAGCGCGAACAGCAGGTTGCCCACGAGCCACGCCCCCGCGCTCACCAGCAGCAGCAGGGTGTGGGCGGCCCACTGGCGCCGCACGAGCACCGCATTGACCGCGAGGAAGCACGCGGCCGCGGCGACACCGAGCCACGCACCGGCGGCGGGGTGCCCGAACGCGAGGCACCACGCGCCCGCGCCGGAGGCGAGCGGTGCGGCAAACGCAGCCGGGTGCCTGAGCGCCACCGCGCGCTCCAGGCCGATGACCGTGCCGAGAAAACCGCAGATCATGAGGGCCGCATGCGCCAGCAGGACGGGACCGGTCCAGGGGAACACGCGCGGATCGGGCACCGCGACGCCCAGTCGCCAGAGGCCGCCGGCCACACCCATCAGCAGCGACAGGACCGCCAGCCCGCCGAACACGGCGCGCGCGAGCTTGCGCGTGCGCGATGCCGAGGGCCCTGGCAGGCCCCGGGCGGTGGCTTGTAGCGCGTTCACCATCCCATGATCCACTTGGCCTTGGCGCTCATGCGGTCCGCCGTCCACGGCGGCTCCCAGACCAGTTCGGCGCGGATCTGCAGGTCCGGCGGCACGACCTTGTCGAGCTCAAGCTCCGCATCGTCGACGATGAGCTCGGCGACCGGGCAGGCGGCCGAGGTCATCGTGATGCGCAGGTGCACGGCGCCGTCGTCGACCGTCACGCCGTAGACGAGGCCGACGTCCACGATGCTCATCGACACCTCCGGGTCGACCACGCGCGAGAGGGCTGCGACGATCGGCTCGCGCAGCGCGGCCGGACCTTCGTACGGGAAGGGAGAGGGCGGGAGCGGATCAGGCGCCGCGCCATCGGGGCCGCGAGCGGTGCTCATGCGCCTCCTGCGGCGCGATGCACCGCGCGTGCCGGTCGTGGGTGAGGCCCGGGCGCCGTCCACCCGCCGCCGCCGCGGCGTCCGCGGCCATGGGCGTCGAACGCCGGCACCCTCGTGATCGCGACGCGCCACACCGCCGGGCCTTCCTCCAGCGCGTTCCACGCGAAGCGATCGGGCCACCGCGCCTGGAACCTCGCGTAGAGCGGCCCCAGGTCGTGATCGTCCACGAGTTCGATGCCTTGCCCTTCCTCCAGGGCCGCGAAGCTCGAGAGGATGTGCGCATCCCGCAGGCGCGGCTCGAGCGTCCGCGCGTCGACGGTGGGGGAGAGGGCTGCGGATGTCACGGCGGGTGTCCTTGGGATGGCGGCGGGCGCGGCAGGCGCCTTCCGAGTGCATCCGATGCTAGAAAGTCCGCGCGCCGCGGCTTTTGATCTGCGTCAAGTGGCGCGCTGTTCCGCGCGCCATCCGCGATGCGTCTCCGAACCGCAACGGCCGCGCGCGATCCGTCTCCCTCCGATTGCATGCACGCCCGGCTCGCAAAGGCCTCCGCGCACCCGAACTGGGTTCCGTCAAGCGAGCTTTCGTGTGCTCCCGCAGCCACGATGAGGACTTTCTCACCAACGCATGGCGCCGCCGTCGCAGGCACCGGGAACACCCTGTCGGACGCGTCCTATGGACGGTGTGTGGGCGCTGAGGCATTCTCGATCGCCATACCCACGAGCCCATCGCTGGCAACACACGTGACCCATCCACGACGACTTGCGCAGGCCTGTCTGTTTCTTGCTGTCGCCATGCCCACGCTGGCGCTCGGCCAGAAGGAGGCGGTGCCGGCATTCAAGGAGATGGATTCGATGGAGGCACGGGTCCAGGGTTGCGCGACCTGCCATGGCCAGAGCGGCCAGGGCACCAGCAACGGCTACTTCCCCCGCATCGCCGGAAAGCCCGCGGGCTATCTCTACAACCAGCTGGTTGCCTTCCGCGACGGCACGCGGCGGTACCCGCCGATGAACTACCTCGTGGCCTACCTGCCGGATGCCTACCTCAAAGAGATCGCGGACCACTTTGCCAGGCAGCGTCCGCCGTTCGCGTCGAGGGAGGACACGGCTGCCGATGCAGCCGCGCTGGCGCGCGGCAAGGCGCTGGTGACCGCAGGCGATCCCGGCAAGGGCATTCCGGCGTGCGTCGCCTGCCACGGCGAGGGACTCACCGGCATGAACCCGGGCATTCCCGGGCTCGTCGGGCTTCGGCCGAGCTACATCGCGGCCCAGCTCACCCGCTGGCGGGTCGGAGAAAGGCACGCGGCGGATCCCGACTGCATGAAGCGGATCGCGACCCGCCTCACCGAGCCCGATGTCCACGCGGTCGCGGCCTGGCTCGGCAGCCAGGATCCTCCGAGGGATCCGTCGCCGGAGTCCTCCAACCTCATCCGCATGCCGCTCGCATGCGGCAGCCAGCGGTGACCGCGATGCGGCGCCTTGCGGCATGGACCGGCGCCCTGGTCGCGGTGGCGGCCGTGGGCGTCATGGCCGTGTACGTCCTGCTGCCCGGCGAGCTTCGCCCGCGCGAGGGCCCCCAGGCACCCAACGCCACGACCCAGGTGATCAACAAGGGCGAGTACCTCGCGCGCGCGGGTGACTGCGTGGCCTGCCACACCCCTCCCGGCGGCAAGGAGTTCGCGGGCGGCCGCGCGATGCCCACGCCTTTCGGCAACCTGTACGTGCCCAATATCACGCCCGACGAAGAGACGGGCATCGGCACGTGGACGCCCGACGAGTTCTACCGCATGATGCACACGGGCGTGTCGCGCGACGGCACGCTGCTGTACCCGGCGATGCCGTTCGCCTCGTACACCAAGGTGACGCGCGAGGACTCGGACGCCATCTACGCCTACCTGATGTCGGTGCCGCCGGTGAAGCAGCCCAACCGTCCGCACGAACTGCGCTTTCCATACAACCAGCGCGAGCTGCTGGTCGGCTGGCGCGCGCTGTATTTCAGCCAGGGCGAGTACAAGCCCGACCCGAAGCAGTCGGCGCAGTGGAACCGGGGCGCCTACCTGGTGCTGGGCCTGGGGCACTGCGCCATGTGCCACACGGCGGTGAATCCGCTCGGCGGATCGAGCGAGTCCAAGGCCTTCGAAGGCGGCATGATCCCGAACCAGAACTGGTATGCGCCGTCCCTGACTTCGAACCGCGAGGCGGGCCTGGGCAACTGGAGCATCCAGGACATCAAGGACCTGCTGCAGACGGGCGTCTCGCACCGCGGCACCGTCTACGGCCCGATGGCCGAGGTGACCTACAACAGCCTGCAGTACCTGAGCGACGAGGACGTGGAGGCGATGGCGGTCTATCTCAAAGCGCTGCCGCAGCGCGACGCCGAGCCGCCGCCCACGAGCCAGGCGCGGCTGGTGGCGCCCAACGTGATGGAGCTGGGCCGCAGGACCTATGCGCAGCAGTGCGCGATGTGCCACGGCGAGGAAGGCAAGGGGTATCCGCCGGGGCTGCCGCCGCTGGCGGGCAACCAGTCCATCACGATGGCGTCGCCGGTCAACTCGATCCGGATGGTGCTCAACGGCGGCTACGCGCCGGGCACGAAGAAGAACCCGAGGCCCTACGGCATGCCGCCCTTCAACCACATCCTCAACGACGAAGAGGCAGCCGCCGTCGTCACCTACATCCGCGTCGCCTGGGACAACAGCGGCACGCCGGTGGCGCCAGCGCAGGTCAACGAACTGCGCCGGCTGATACCCGAATAGGAGAAGGCAGCGATGGCCACGCCGCATGAGCAAGACCGACCTGGCGACGAGGACGAGGATCGCCGCGTCGACGAAATCGTCCGGCGCGGCCCGTCCGGTGCCTTCGCCGTCGCCGGCGTGGCGACTGCCATCGTGGTGGCCATCTATTTCGCGTTCTACTTCTTTGCCTACCTGCCGCGGGGGGCCGTGCAGTGAGCGCCGCGGCGCCCCCCGAAGGTGCGTCGGAGGCCACGGCCGCCGCGGCCGAGAGGCGCTGGGCCTTCATCGTCGCGGGCATCATCGCGCTGCTGCTGGCGATGATGGTGTTCACGGGCCTGCACTGGGCCGCGATGCCGCCCTCGCGCGTGGAGACCATCGACGTCAACACCGTCCACCTGGAAGGCGAGTTCGTCGAAAGCAACCTGGGAACGGCGCTCGGGCCCGACGGGAAGGTGACCGTGCGCCTCATCGCGCAGCAGTACTCCTTCTCGCCGCAGTGCATCGTCGTGCCGGCCGAGATGCCCGTGACCTTCCGGGGGACGGCCACGGACGCGATCCACGGCTTCATCGTCGGCAAGACCAATGCGAACACGATGCTCATCCCGGGCTTCGTCGCCACGTTCACGACCCGCTTCTCGAAGACCGGCGAGCAGCTGATGCCCTGCCATGAATACTGCGGCACGGGCCACGAGGCGATGTGGGCGCGGGTGCAGGTGCTGCCGCCCGCGGAGTTCCTCGAAAAGGCGCGCGACGGAGAAAGGCTGACCTGTGTTTCACGCTAGGAAACTCGTCCTCGCCCACTTCGGCGTCGCGTTCGTCGCGTTCCTCGGGGCGCTCGCGCTCGGCGCGTGGCAGATGTACATCCGCAGCCCGCTCGCCACCTGGGTCAACAACCCCGAGCACTACTACCGCTCGGTGACGGCGCATGGCACGGTCATGGCCTATGTCCTGCCCACGCTCGTGGCGATGGGCTTCGGCTACGCCATCAGCGAGCTCGCGCTCAAGCGGCCGCTCGTCGGGGTCCGCTGGGCCTGGGCCGGCTTCTGGCTGGTCATCGCGGGCACCGCGATGGCGGCGGTGACGATGGCGCTGGGCAAGGCGTCGGTGCTCTACACCTTCTATCCCCCGATGATCGGCAGCGCGTTCTACTACCTCGGCGTGGTGCTCGTCGTCGTCGGCTCCTGGATCTGGGTGGCGCTCATGTCCATCAACCTGCGCGCCTGGCGCAAGGAGCACCCGGGCGAGTCGGTGCCCCTGGCGATGTTCGGCAATGTCGCGGGCGCGTACCTCTGGGCCTGGACCTCGGTCGGGGCGGCGGTCGAGATCCTGGTCCTGATCCTTCCGGCCTCGCTCGGGCTCACCGACACCATCAACGCGGGCCTGGCGCGGGTCTTCTTCTCGTGGACGCTGCACGCGATCGTCTACTTCTGGCTGATGCCCGCCTACATCGCCTTCTACACCATCGTTCCCCGCGCGATCGGCGGTCGCCTGTACAGCGACACGATGGGCCGCGTCGCGTTCGTGCTCTTCCTGGTGTTCTCGATGCCGATCGGCATCCACCACCTGTTCGCCGACCCGCAGGTCGGGGCGGGCTTCAAGTTCGTGCACGCGGCCATGACCGCGATGGTGTCGGTGCCCACGTTACTCACGGTCTTCACCATCGTCGCCTCGGTGGAGATCGCAGGGCGGCTGCGCGGCGGCCGGGGGCCGTTCGGCTGGGTCAAGGCGCTGCCCTGGGACAACCCGTGGATGCTGGCCGTCACGTTCTCGTTCGTGATGCTGGGCTTCGGCGGCGCCGGCGGCATCATCAACATGAGCTACCAGCTCAACGAGACGGTGCACAACACGCAGTGGGTCACCGGGCACTTCCACCTCATCTTCGCGGGTGCGATCGTCCTGATGTACTTCATGGTGGCGTACGACCTCTGGCCTCAGCTCACCGGGTGTGCGCCGTTGTCCGCGCGGCTCATCAAATGGCAGATCTGGAGCTGGTTCGTCGGCATGATGGTGCTGTCGATGCCCTGGCACCTGGTGGGCCTGCTGGGCATGCCCCGGCGGATGGCCTACTACGACTACACCCATCCGGACATCCAGCCGCAGGCCTGGACCGTCACCGCCTCGGCCATCGGCGGATTCGTGCTGCTCGCGTCCGGCATCCTGCTGGTCTACATCCTCGCCACGGCGCACCGCCGGAAAGCGGCGGCCGTCGAGCCGTACGCCTTCAGCCGCACCACGCATGCGACCGCGCACACGCCCGCGCTGCTGAACCGCTTCTCGCTGTGGGTCGCGATGATGATCGGCCTGACCCTGATCAACTACGGGTACCCGATCTTCCAGCTGGCGGCGCTGGAGGAGGCGTCGGTGCCCATCATTCCCATCGGGAGCCGGTGATGCGCGACGGTGCGGTGTACTCCTGGAGCAATGCGTGGTTTCGTTGGACGATCGTGTCCCTGGCCGCGTTCACGGTGGTGTCCCTGCTGGTCGGCTTCGTGTGGCTGCCGTCGGTGCACAAGGACTTCACCGCGCAGAACCTGTGGGACGCCGTCTGCAGGGCGGCCGGCGTGCCGTCCCGCTGGACCGGGGCGCAGGACGTGAAGACCGGGCCCGCATCGACCGACGTGGTGCTCGAGCGGCGCATGGTGCGCACGATGGACGCCGGCGCGGTGGGCCGCGGCGCCACCCTGGCGCTCAACTGCACGATGTGCCACGGCGCCCAGGGCATGAGTTCTTCGAACGCGCCCAACCTGTCGGGGCAGTACCCGGAGGTCGTCATCAAGCAGCTGCTCGACTACAAGGCGGGCCGGCGCTCGCATACGCTGATGGAGGCGCTGGCGCGCGACATGTCCCAGCAGGACATCGAAGACATCGCGGCCTATTACGCGTTCCTGCCGAAGGCGCGCACGGCACCGACCACCTACGACGAGTCCCTGCCGGCGCTGGTGCGCGTGGGCGACCCGCTTCGCAACATCGCGCCCTGCATTTCATGCCACGGGGGCGTGGACCAGAAGCTCGGCGCCCCGTGGATCGAGGGCATGCCGAAGGACTATCTGGTCGAGCAGCTGAAGGCCTTCAAGAGCGGCGCCCGCCGCAACGACGCCCAGGGCCAGATGCGGAACATGGCGCGGCCGATGTCGGAGCAGGAGATCGCCGAGGTGGCGGCGTTCTATGCGCGCAAGGCGAGCGCCGGGCAGCGGCACTGAGTTCGGGCGCCGCACGGTCGGCCACTCGCGGGGGCAAGCCGGTCTGCTTTCTTGGGGCCTTGACTGCAACCACCCGCTGCAGCCCGCACGGCCTGTGTGCATGGACCGCCCCCGCGCCGTCGTGTGCTTTCCAACAACAGCCGATCTCATCGAGGCATGCAGAGCCAAGGTCCGCGACTCTCGACACGCCGGCCCTCGAATGGCGGCGGCACTCGGTGAAGCCATCGGGCCACGCGCGCTGGCACGGCGCAACGCGCACTTCCTGCGCGAGGAAGCTTTCTGCAGCCGCCCATGCGGCCATCGAGCTTCACATGCTCCGCTCGTGAGTTCTTCATCGGGCGGTGCGAGATCGTGGTCGCGGCACGTCATCCGGCCGTGGTTGGTTGCGGCAGAGCCAGTTGACACGGCCGGCCTGGCCCTGGAGCCATCGCTGAAGAGATTCATTCGCGAGCACTCTGGCGTCCTCTGCCTGCTCGAAGTCTCCTGGTTCAGGGGCAGGCCCATGGCCGCGGAAGTAAGCGAGGAGCTTCAGATGCAAGTGCCACTCAGCCGCACGGGCGAGGCGCTCCATCTGTTTCCACAACTGCAGCGATGACGGTGTGAGAGGCACAGTACGACTCCGCGCGAAGCGCGGCAATCAGGCGGTTTCCGCGCCGTTCTCTCGCGAATCGGCCCTCGGCAATTCGATGGTGAACCGCACCCGCCCCGCCGCACAGTCGCCAACCGTCTCCCCGCCGTGCGCCCTGGCGATCTGCCTGGCGATGAACAGCCCCAGACCCAGATGCGTTCGCTCGGAAAGCGCCGAGGGCGTGGCGCGCTGGCGCAGCGGCTCGAACAACATCTCGATGTCTTCCGGGGGGATCTCGCCCGCGTTCTCCACCGAGATGCGAACGGATGAGTCGCCTCCTTCGATCTTCACCATGGCCTGCCCGGAAGGTTCCCCATGCTTGACCGCGTTCGACACGAGGTTCCCGAGCGCTTCGCGCAAGCGGGACGCGTCGAAGGCCCCTTCGGTGTCCCCATGCACCTCGAAGGCAATCTCGGCTCCGGGGTGGCCAACCCGGAGCAGTTCCAGTTCTTCGGCACAGGCCGCGGCGAGGTCGACCTGAGCCCGCCGCAGCACCATGCCGACGCCGAAGCTGGCCCGGCTGTACTCCAGCAGCGAGTCCAGCAGGGATGCCAGGCGCTTCACGCCGCGAGAGAGCAGCGCCGTCTGCGCTGCGGGCGCGACCGCTTCCGCGCGCATCAGCTCGACCGTCAGCGCGACCGAATTGAGCGGACCGCGAAGGTCGTGCCCGAGGATCCCGAGGAAGATCTGCCGCCAGCGCTCGCGCTCCTGTGCATAGAACTGCACCGACTCGGCCACGGCCTGGTCGATCGCTTCGTTGAAGCGGGTGATCTCATCAATGGCATCGGGTCCGGGCGGGTGTGCGTCGCCCCAGAGGCGAAGGATCGAGGAGCGCAGCGCCCGGAATTCAGCCACAAGCTGCTCAATGGAGATGCCCCGTTGCGCCCGCAACAGCCCATGCGTCTGGGCCGAGGTCTGCGGCGACGGCACCGGTGCTTCGCCATGGGACCTCGCAATCGACTCCGTCCTACTTTGGGGGCCTCGCAAGTCCGCTGAAATCGCTTCCAGCAGTTGCGGCAGGTGATCCCTCAACGCCGGCTCGTCCATCTCGCGCAATGCCGGAATGGTGCGGGCGAAGGCGATGGCCGCCTCGAGGATGGGCGCTCTGGCGGACTCCAGGAACGTGGCAAGTTGCATGTCGGTGGGCGAAGAGGATGTATGAAAACCTTACAGCAAAGTCAGCAGGAAGCAAGAGTCCTATGACGCAACCGATGGTGCTCATCGTCGACGACGAAGCCGATGCCGCGGACCTGTTGGGCGTGCTGCTCGGGCTTCATTTCCCCCGGGCCGCCGTGCGCGTGGCCCATGGGGGCCAGGCCGGGCTCGACCTGGCGATCCGGGAGCGGCCGGACGCGGCCGTTCTCGACCTGGAAATGCCGGGCCTGGACGGCGAGGCGCTCGCGTTCGCCCTGCGCGCGGCCTATCTGGATGCCGCGCCGCTGCTGATCGCGTTGTCGGGCAACGTGGTGCGGCTCGCCCAAATCCAGGGCAACGGCGCGTTCGACCACCACTTCGGCAAGCCTGCCGACGTGGACGGCCTCGTCGGCGTGCTGAGGGCCCTTCCCTGAGCAGGCGGTCCATCGACCGCATGATCGTGTTTCAGGGTGCCGCCGATGCCCGGCCAGAGGCCGGCCTGCGCCGCATCGAGCTTCCCGCCGCTCGTGGCAAGGCGCAGACGCCCCTGCGGTGCGGGCTCGTGGGCGGGTTGATCGAGCTTGGCGGCCATGAAGGTGGCCTCGCGCAGGCGCCGCTGCTCGGCAAAGTCATTGACGAGCTGAAGGGCCACTGCAGCGGCTTCGCTCCGAGCTCCTTCCGTTGCTCGGCATGCACCACGGGGGGCGCAGGGTGGCGCGCGTCGCACCGGCTCGCATGTCGATCGGCCGGGGCACACCCACACGTCGTCGATGCGGATCCACGCAGCCATTCGCGGAGCCTGGCAGCGAACGGCGAAGCCCTCGCCGCCGGCCAGTGCGCCATCGCGCCGGGTGCGGGTGCGGAGGCGAGCGCCGCAGCCTTAGCCGGAGCGGGTGTCATCACGGTCCTCCCCGCCTCGGTGCTGCGAGTGGTCCCCGTGTCTGCTGTGGTCCCTGTGCATGAACAGGTGCATCAGCGGGCAGGCCGCCAGCAGCGCGAAGGGCAGCAGCGCCAGCAGGTGGTCCTTGTGGGCGAGATAGAGGTACGCGCTGACAGCAACCGCGAGCAAAGCCGCGGCGATGCCGAACGGCGTCTTCCGGAAGGACGGGGCGGCGTGCGGCTGTTCCATGAAGGACTCCTGTGTTAGCCGCAGCATGGACCGCGGGGCGGGGACCCGGTTGGACGAAGATCAACGGCCGACTCTGCGCGGCCGCAGCAACATCCGCCGGCGGGCTTCTGCGCCCGCGGCAGGCCCGCTTCGACCGCCTTGGCCGTGTGGCCGGCGGTGGCGATGGCGCCGACCAGTTCGGCCTGCGTTGCGCGGCTGGAGACGCGTACCCGCCTGTCGCGGAGGCTGACCTCCACGCGGGCGCCCTTGTCCACCGAGCCGATGGCGGCCCCGATCGCACTGGCGCAATGGCCGCAGCGCATCTCGGAAATCTGGAAGCTGATCATCTGAAGGCTCCTTTCTTGGGATGAGCTCAACTGTGAGCCTTGCCATGATGGAAAGGTCAAGTGCTTCTCGACAGTCCCAGGCGCCCGGAAGGCCCTTCGGCGCACATGGGGCGGCCGGGCCGGCAGGGGCCAACGTCGGAACTTCCGCGCCCGCAGCGTCGAGGGCTCAAGCCCGAGAGGCTGGGGCCTTGCGGCAGTCCGCGGAACGCTGGTCGCGAGGATCGAGCGCATGCTCGACGTCGGGCGCAGGCGATGGCTGCGCCGGCCGGCAGTCGCCGGCCCCAAGGGCAGCAGCGGCCGTGGTGTGTGTGGCGCGCGGGGATCTTGCGCTACCGCAAGCGCCAGGCGCGCACGGGCGCCTAACCTCACCCCATGAAAGCACTCGTCTACCGCGGCCCCGGCCTCAAATCGCTCGAAGACCATCCACGGCCGCAGCTCCAGGCGCCGGGCGACGCCATCGTCCGGGTCCTCAAGACCACCATCTGCGGCACCGACCTGCACATCCTCAAGGGCGATGTGCCCACCTGCACGCCGGGGCGCATTCTCGGGCACGAGGGCGTGGGGGTGGTCGAAAGCGCGGGCGCCGGCGTGACCGCGTTCCATCCCGGCGACCATGTGCTGATCTCGTGCATCTCGTCGTGCGGCAAGTGCGAGTTCTGCCGCCGCGGCATGTATTCGCACTGCGCGACCGGCGGCTGGATGCTCGGGAACACGATCGATGGCACCCAGGCCGAGTACGTGCGCATCCCGCACGCGGACACCAGCCTCTACCCGATCCCGGAGGGCGCGGACGAGGACGCGCTCGTGATGCTCAGCGACATCCTGCCCACGGGCTTCGAATGCGGCGTGCTCAACGGCAAGGTGGCGCCCGGCAGCACGGTGGCCATCGTGGGCGCCGGGCCCATCGGGCTGGCCACGCTGCTCACGGCCCAGTTCTATTCGCCGTCGCAGATCATCGTCGTCGATCTCGACGAGGGGCGGCTGGAGATCGCGCGCCGCTTCGGTGCGACGCACACGGTCAACAGCAGCGACGGCAGGGCCGCCGAGGCCGTGCGCGCGCTCACCGGCGGCCGCGGCGTCGACGTATCGATCGAGGCCGTGGGCATTCCCGCGACCTTCGTCCTGTGCCAGGACATCGTGGCGCCCGGCGGCACCATCGCGAACATCGGCGTCCACGGCCACCCGGCCGAGCTGCATCTGGAGCGCCTGTGGTCGCAGAACATTGCGATCACGACGCGGCTGGTGGACACCGTGTCGACGCCGATGCTGCTCAAGACCGTGCAGTCCGGCAAGGTGGACCCGGCCCGGCTGATCACGCACCGGTTCAAGCTCGCGCAGGTCATGGACGCCTACGACACCTTTGCGCGCGCGGCCGAGACGCAGGCACTCAAGGTGATCATCGAAACGTAGCATCCGACGCCTCTCGCCTTCCTCCTTTCTTTCCGATTTTCTGAACGGACTCGTCCATGCCACCTTTCCACGCCGTCGTCCGGCCCGATGCCACGCGGGCGCTCGCGCAACACCTTGGCGAACAGGTCCACCGCACGCCCGGAAGGCGGGCATGCGTGCAGCGCTGCATCGCGGCCCTGAGCATGGGGCTTGCACTCGCGGGTGCCGGCCCCGCCGGCGCCCAGGTGGCCGGCGCGATGCGGCCGGGCAGCGCTGCGGCGGACCCCGAGCAGGTGGTCCCGGGCTGGAGCGCGAAGCAGAGCATCCTCGGGCGGCCTGTCTACAACGCGTCGGGCGCCAGGCTCGGCAGGGCGCTCGACCTGATCGTGGGCACCGACAAGCGCCTGACCTACCTGATCCTTGACACGGGAGGCGGCGCCATCGGCGTGTCGCAGCGCTTGGTCGCCGTTCCGGCGGCGCAGCTGCGGGTGCGCGGCGCGCGCCTGCTGCTGCCCGAGGCCGACCGCCAGGCCCTGGCCGCGGCGCCCGCCTTCGTGCATGCGCCGGTCACCCGCACGCAGAGTGCGATCGTCGAGCGCGCCCAGCAGGACGTCGACAAGTCGCGGCAGGCCATCGCCATGGCCGAGCGCCGGTCCGCGCAGAGCAGCGGCGAGGCCAGGGCGCGCGCCGACCGGCAGATCGCCGCGCTGCGTCAAAGCCAGCAGGCCGTCGAGGACAAGGTCGACGAGATGGACATCGCAGGCCCGTCACAGTGGCAGGCGGTGGAGGCCGAGATCGGACGGGCCTCGGCACGCCTGCGCAGCGCCATGCGCCGCGCGCCGGACTGAACCGGAACCAGGCGCGCATCGATGCGCGGCCTGACGAGCGTCCGCAGCGGCTAGCGCGCTTTCGTCGGATCGACCTGCGGCGGCGCGCAGCTGCGGCCACTTCGATGCAGGCGCAGCAGAAGACGGCAGGTATGCCGCGACGCCGCACCGGTCTTCAGATCGATTGCGGCGACAGTGCGGCCGGATGCACGGCGGCACGCTGATTCTCGCCCCCGCCGAGGGCGTCGCCGAAGGCCTGCAGCCGCTGCGCGCAGCGCCCGTTGTTGACCTCGCGCCTGGTGACCGCGGCGCTCAGGACCGGGGCGCGGCCCAGCAGCTCGCCGATCTCGGCCGCCGCATCCGGTTCCCCTTCGCCGCCCATCACCGAGAGCACCGCGACCTTGCGCAGCCGGCGGTGCTGACGGGCGACGAAGCTTCGCATCGGGCCGGCCAGCTGCAGCAGCCAGATCGGCGACACCAGCACCACGGCATCGTAGTCGCTCGGCGGCGGGCCGTCGTAGCCGATCTCGGGGTGGCGCCGGAGCATCGCGTCGAGGACGCAGCGCCAACCCCCGAGCACGCCGCTGCGCGGGCGCGCGTCATGGATGTGCGCGACGGGCCAGCCGTGCTGCGCGCGCAGGAGCTCTGCGACGCGGCGAGAAGTGCCGGTGTAGGAATACACGATCACCAGGACCTTGTTCACGAGCGCCTCTGCTTCGTTCATGGCGTCAATGTAGGCCGCACGAGGCGCCGCGGCCTTGCGCCGCGTCAACAGGGACCGATGCCGTGCCGGCGCGCATCGCGTCGCCGGATTTCTTGATGTGGCGCAAGCGGCGTCGCGCGCGGCGGGGCGAGCATCCGGACATCGCGGCGCGTCCGCCGAAGGAGTTCCCATGACCGTCCCGCCTGCCGCCAGCGGCAGCCATCGCACCCGTCGAATGCCGTCCCGCCCGCTTGTCCGCAGGGCGCGCACGAGAGCGGAACATGCGTTCACGGCAGCCGTCTGCGCGCTCGCGCTCGGCGGCGCCATGAGCGCCTGGTCGCAGACGCGCGCGTGCCTGGAGCGCGCGCCGTCGGTGTCGCAGGGCGCCGACTTCGTGGCCGCGGCCGCGCGGCAGGCGTCCGCGGTGGTGAGCATCACCGTCGCAGGGTCCGGAAACGACGGGGCCGGTGCGGGCGGCATGCCGCCTTCCGCCCGATGGGCGCAGGGCATGGACCGCGGCGTCGCGTCGGGATTCATCTTCCATCGCGACGGCTACATCCTGACCAGCGCGCATGTGGTGAACGGCGCGCAGTCGATCGCCGTCGCCACCGCGGACCAGCGCCGCTTCGACGCCGAGGTGGTGGGCATCGACCGCCGCACCGACGTGGCGCTGCTGCGCATCGCGGCGTCCGACCTGCCGGTCGTGACCGTGGGCCGCAGCAGCGAACTCTGCCCGGGCGCATGGGTCGCCGCGATGGGCGCGCCCTTCGGCTTCGAGCGCAGCGTGACCGCCGGGGTGGTGAGCGCCAATCCGCGCTACATGCCGGGCGGCACCGGCGTGCCGCTGATCCAGACCGACGTCGCGCTCAATCCCGGCAACTCGGGCGGTCCGCTGTTCGACGAGCAGGGCAAGGTGGTCGGCATGAACTCGATGATCTATTCCGCCACCGGCGGCTACTTCGGCATCTCGTTCAGCCTTCCGATCGACACGGCAATGCGCGTGGCCGACGAGCTGCGCGCCACGGGACGCGTGACGCGCAGCCACATCGGCGCGCGCACGCAGCCGCTGACCGCGGAACTGGCGCCCGCATTCGGCCTCGACGCCGCCCTGGGCGCCCTGATCGTGCGCGTCGACGCGGACAGCCCGGCCGAGGCGGCGGGGCTTCGCAGCGGCGACGTGGTGCTGGCCGTCGGCGCCTCGGCCGCGGCGATGCCCTATGCCGAGATCCAGGAGCATGTGAACAGCGCCGGCCAGGGCGCCCGGCTGACCCTGCGCGTCTGGCGCCGCCGGGCGCCGCTCACGGTCGAGGTCGGCGTGGCCCAGAGCGCGCCGGACCTCGCCCCGAAGCCCGTCGCGCGCGCCGAAACGCGCGAGGTGCGGTTCGGGCTCGAACTCGGGGAACGCAAGGGCGTGCTGGGCGTGAGCCTGCTCGACCCCGGGCTCTACGTGGAAGCGGCCTCGGGCTCGGCCCAGCGGGCGGGGCTGCGCTATGGCGACGCGCTGCTCGCGGTCAACGACGTGAACGTGGCCAGCCTCGCGCAGTTCGATGCCGCCATCCAGTCCATTCCGGAAAGCGACACGGTCGCGCTGCTGATCGTGCGCGGCGCGACCCGGGGCTATGTCGCGATCCCGCCGCGCGCGTCCAGGCGCGCAGCGCTGAGGCCCTGAGCCTGGGCGGTGACGACCTTCGGTCCCGCTCAGGCCAGGCGCTGCCACGCCCAGATCAGCGCCAGGTGGGCGGGGTAGAAGCCGTAGAAGAACCATCGGCACCGCACCACCGGCAGCTCGATCCGGGCCGCGCACCAGACCAGCGGCAAGGCCGCGAGCGCGGCCAGGTTCCGGTTCACGAGCCAGAGTGAAGCCAGTGCCAGGGCCCACAGCGCCAGCCGGCCCGCCGCGGGCCGGCGGCAGCAGTGCCATGCGCCGAGGCAGGCGAGCACGCCGAACCACCAGAATTCCACCGTCGGGCCGCCCGCGACAAAGGCCAGCGCCGCAAGGCCGTGGCGCCGCCGCTCGATCAGCCACACGACCGCGGTCGACAGCAGCAGCATGAACAGCACGTTCAACGGCCACGCGCCGGCCAGCGCCGCATACACCGGCGTGCTCAGGAGGCCCACGCCCAGGAGCCGCCCCATGACCCGGCGGTGCACGCCCGCCGCACATGCGCCGGGGCGCGCGAGGTGGTGCATGAGCACGAAGCCGAAGACCGGCATCGCGAGCCTGCCGAGGTCGTACAGGAAGGCATGCGCGCCGCCGAGCAGCGAACGGTTGACGTGGTCCAGCGCCATCAGGACCGCGGCCAACCATTTGAGCGCCTCGAGCGTGCCGCCCGCGACGATGAGGCCATCGGTACCGGCCGGCGGCGGCGCCCCGGGCACGGCGGGTCCGGCGTGGTCCGGTGAACGACGATCCGCGCGGGCGGCACCGGACCGCGAAGGCGTCGGACGGGACCCGGCTCTCATGGTCGGCCGCCTTCAGGCGCGCGCCGGCGCGGGACCGTCGATGGCACGGGGAGGGCGGCCGCGCTCAGGCGCGCCGCGCTCGCGGGACCTGAACGCCGGCAGCCGGATCCGGTCGCCTTCTGCCAGCGCACGGGCGAGGCCCTCACGGATCGCGTCGACGATCCGCGCCTGGTCGTCGGCGCGCGGCGCCACGCGCTGCGCGAACTGCGCGGCCAGCCGCAGGCCCGCGACCGCGCTCGCCAGCTCCGGGTCGCGGGCCAGCAGCGCGCCCGCGGGCAGGTGCCCGCCGCGCACCATCTCGGCCTTGCGCTGGAGGGCCTCGAGATGGCGCGCCGTCTCCACCGTCCAGGCCGTGCGCGAGACCACCACCTTCCGTTCGCCGACCCGTTCGCCCGCCTCGTTGCGCTGCGCGACGCGCACCGCGACGGGCCGCGCCCCGCGCGGCCGCACCACCACCTCGTCGCCCACCTGCACGCCCGAGCGCGACTCGGCGATCGCCCGCTCGAGATCCGCGCCCCAGAGCGTCCGCTCGCCGGCCGCGGTGCGCACGCGCGCGTAGTAGGACAGGCGCTGCGCGGGATCGAAGCGGTACGGGGCGGCGGCATGGGCCAGCAGGATGCCGCGCACCGGCGCCCGCCCGCCACCGCGCGCCGGCCCGTCCCCCGCGGGCCCCGGACCAGCACCGGGGGCGGAAGCGGCAACCTCGGCGCCCACCGGATCCGGTGCTGGAGGGTGCGCGGCCGTCCGGCTGCGCGCCTTCGCGCGCTCGAGCTGCTGCAGTTCGAGCGCGCCGGGCCGGTGGCCGTGCACCTCGATGCCCTGCAGCGTCGCCTCGCGCCACAGCAGCTGCCGGAACGCCGGCGCGCCCGTCACCTGCACCTGCCGCCAGCCGCGCGCCTGCATGATCGCGACCACGCCGTGCACCACGTCGAGGTTGTGCGTGAGCACCTGCAGGCGCGTGCCGCCGTCGACGAAGGCCAGGCTGCGGTCCGGCAGGAAGTACCGCTCGCCGATGCGCAGGAAGCGCGCGGCCACCGCCTCGGGCACGAGCCGGTTCGCGGCGTGCCCGGGCCGCGGCGGCTGCTCGCGCACGGCGTCCCCGGCGGACGCATCGGCGGGATCGATGTCTGAAGGGGTCATGCGGGTGCCTCCCTGTGCGGATCAGTCGATCAGCTGCGCAAGAAAATGCGCGGCCGCGGCCTGGACCTCGGCGTCCGTCATCGGACCCCGGGGAATCTCGACATCGCCGAAGTCCAGCGAGAAGTCGTCCAGATCGAGCGCCTGGGCGCGGTCCGGCTCGACCGCCGTCCCCGAGGCCGCCACCGGCACCGCGGCCGCAGCGGCGCCGCCCGCACGTGCAGCCGGCGCGCGGGCGAGCTCGAGCCGCGGCACCTGCGGCGGCGGGCGCTCGCGCCGCGAAAACCGCCTGTCGCTGAAATAACGGATGCGCCGCGCGAGCACCGGGCGCAGGCCCTCGTAGAACAGGAGCATGCGCTCGGCGCCGAGCTCCTTGACCTCCTGGGGCAGCAGCAGCCGCCGTGGCTGCTCGCTGATGCTCACCGTGGGCGGCCGGCCCGCGCCGCCCCACAGCGGCCGGCTGAGGCTGCGCTGGCGGACCGTGTACGTGCCGAGCTCGCGCGAGACCGCCTCCGCATCCTCGAACTCCTTCGGCGGAAACACGATCCGCGCGGCCAGCATCTTGCGGATCGACTTGGCGCCCTCGACGCCGTATTTCTCGACGAGCTGCGAGTTCGACTGCACGATGATCACCGTGCGCACGTTGTAGCCCGGCAGGAACGCGGTCGACTCGGCGATGACCGGGATGCGCCCGAGCGCCGGGAACTCGTCGAGCATCAGCAGCAGCTGGTGCCGCAGCGCCGGGTTGTTCTCGGGCAGCTCCCGGGTCTGCAGGCCGATCGCCTGCTGGAAGAAGAGATTGAGCAGCGGCTGCAGCCGGGCGATGTTGTCCGGGTTGATCTGCACATAGATCGAGATCGGCCGCTCGCGCAGCGCGCGCAGGTCGAAGTCGTTGGCCGAGGTCGCCGCGTCGATCATCGGATTGAGCCAGAGGTCCAGCCGGCTCGTGAAGGTCTTGCGAATGCTCGAGGCGGTCGTGGGCGCCAGGTCGATCACGTCGTAGAGGCTCTGCACCGCCTCCTGCGACAGCGGGTAGCCCGCGCGCTCGCAGGCGTCGATCACGCGCCGCCAGTGCTTCTGGAAGCCCTCGTCGTCGCTGGCCATGCCCTGGCGCAGCACCTCGCCGAGCGTGCGGGTCGCGCCCTCGGTCTCGAACAGGTAGAGCGCGATGCCCAGGAACAGCGAGCGCGCCGACGAGGTCCAGAACGGATCGCCCGCCTGCGGATCCGGGAACAGCATGCCCGCGATGCGCTGCAGGTCGTCGATGCAGCGGTAGGGCACCGTCGAGACATAGCCGAGCGGATTCCACCGCGCCGAGCGCCCGCGCTCGGACAACGGATCGAACAGGTGCACCTCCTGCCCGTGGGCCCGGCGGTAGCCCGCGGTGCGCAGGAAGTTCTCGCCCTTGACGTCGCTGACGATCGTCGAGCCGGGCCAGTTCAGCAGATTCGGGATCACCACGCCCACCCCCTTGCCGCTGCGCGGCGGCGCCTCCAGTTCGACGCCCTGCTGGCCGGGCAGCATCAGGTAGCGCCCGCCCAGGCGCCCGAGGATGATGCCGTGCTCGCCGAGCAGCGCGGCCCGCGCAATCTCGCGCCGCGTGGCGAAGCGCGCCTCCCCGTGCAGCGGCCTTCGCCGCGGCAGCATCGCGCACGCCGCGAGCCCGAGCACCAGCCCCTCGGCGCCCGCGAGCGCCGCGAGCAGCGCGCGCCGCACCTCCGGGCGGTCGCCGTGCGCCTGCCAGTACCGGTAGGTCGTGAGCGGCGTGGCCTCTCTCGGCGGCAGCTTCATCGCGAGCAGGAACACGTAGCCCGCCAGGTACAGGCCCACGCCCGCCGCGAGCAGCAGCGCCGCCGCCACCTTGAGCGGGCTAGGCGAGTCCGCCGCGCTTGGCGCCAGGGTCATGCCAGATCTCCCGCACCACGCGGCGCTGCCGCTCGCGCGCGCACTGCACCACCACGTCCACGCTCAGCTGCGCGAGCTCCACGCCCTCGCGCGTCGTCATGCCGCGGCCCGCGTCGCTGCGCCGCATGAGCTGCGCCAGCGCGACGAAGGCCATCTGCGCGCTGTCGGCATGCACGCTCGTGATCGAGCCCGGATGCCCCGTGTTCACCGACACCAGGTAGTCGTACACCTCCTCGCCGGTGCGCAGCTCGGACACGAAGATGCGGTCCGGCCGCTGCCGCTTCGCGCCGGCCAGCAGCTGCCCCGGCGTGACCGCGGCCTGCCCCTGCCCGCCCTGCGAGTAGAAGAGCCGCACATGGTTGGGCTGGTTGCGCAGCGACAGCTCCTTCACATCCTCGATCGTCACCAGCCGGTCCTCGGCCGGCACCTCGAGGATCAGCGCCTTGCTCACCGTCGTCTTGCCCGAACCCGTGGCGCCCGACAGCAGGATGTTGCGGCGCAGCTGCACCGCGCGGCGCAGGAACGGCACGAACTGCCGAGCGGCCAGCAGCTCCGCGAGCTCGCGGTCCGCCGCCGACAGCGCCCCGGCGGCCTCCCGGCCGCGCGCCGGCGGCACGCCCCGCGCCGGCTCGAACACGCCCATCGCCTCCAGCTCGTCGAGCGTCCACAGCACGCCCGACGGCCGGCGGATCGTGATCGAGACCGTGCGCTCCTCGGTCGCGGGCGGCAGCACGATCTGGATGCGCTCGCCGCCGGGCAGCGTGGCCGACAGCAGCGGCTCGTGCGCCGAGATGCGCTGGCGCGTGTGGTTCGCCACCAGCTTCGCGATCGACAGGCACCAGTCGAAGGTCGCGAACGGCAGCGCCGCGCGGCTCCAGCCCGACGAACGCTCGACGAAGGCGCTGCCGGGCTGGTTGATGCAGATCTCCGTCACCTCGGGGTCGTCCAGCAGCGGCGCGAGCGGCCCGAGGAAAAGGGCCAGCGACGACGGCTCGGACACAGCCCGCGCCTCAGGGATGGGCGGTGTCGCTTCGGAGTCCATAGACGGTGCGGAAGCCCGTGCATCGGCACGAAGGCCAGCAGCCACGCGAGATTCTTCGTCACGATGAACGATTCCGTCGTCACGACGACGTTGAACATCATGGCCGAGTAGGTCACGCCCCAGACCATCGACGGCCGAGTCATGCCGACGAAGAGCGCGTCCGCGACAAGCCCGGTGTTGCGGTCCATGGCAGCCTCGCGACCTGGGGCATCAGACCCCGAACATGCCGCGGATCCAGGAGACGATCTGCGGACCACCGAAGACGAGCACGGTGCCGAGCACCACGCCCACCATCCACCACCAGCTGACACGCCCGAACCAGGCCATGACTCCCGACACCATCACCGCGACGGCAGCCAGCGGCGTCAGGATCGCGACCAGTTGCGTCTGAGTGGCGTTCGCGCCCGTCGCGAACGGGCTGCCCGCGAGCGCCAGCCCGGGCACGAGGCACGCGAGCGCGACCAGCCACCTCAGGCGGGCGCCACCGCAAACCGGCGCCAGGTTTTCCGCGGACGAAAGACGGGCTACATGCGCGGGCCGAGCGGGCTCGGCGTGGCATTCGGATCGACGAAGCCGCACGGAGCGGCGGGGCGTGGCGTTGTCCGAAAGAGGGCGCAGAAACAGGACGGGCATACAGGACTACTCCATGCGGTAGGTGGAACTTGGGGCTGCGTCGGCGGCGCCGCCGGACGGCGATGCATAGGACACCGGCGCGGGCGCGTCGCCGCGCCTCGTGCGGCCATAGACATCCCACCACGGCGCTGAAGGCGGGCTGTGAACAGGAGGGCGCGTGCTCGCCGGTTGGGCGGATGCGGCGGAAGGCGGGCGCTTCGAGGCGCCTGCCGCCGGGCGCAAGCCGGCGATCTCGCGTTCGAGGCTGGCGATGTCCTGCAGGGCGCGCGTGCGCTGCGCCTGTGCTTCGTCCGCGCCCGCCGCATCGGCGGCGGCGAGCCGTTCGGCCTTGCGCTGCGCGAACTGCGCGGCCAGCGCCTCGGTGCGCTGGAGCTCTTCGCGCAGGATGCGCAGTCGTTCGTCGTCGCGCGCGGCTTGCACGGCCGGGGCGATCACCGTCGCTGCTGGACGGGCACCGAGGGGATCGGCCGAAACGGCGAGGGCCGAACCTAGGCACACAGCCATGGGCCACCGCTGCCAGTTCTTCAGCACCCTGTCTGTGGATGGCCGTTCCCGAACGTGCATGACGAACGCTCCAGTCGATCCGATGTGATCCATGGCGAGCCCTGGCCACGGTAGCGATGTCTGAACGAAGACGCGCGTGGGACCGAAGGAACGACGGGTCGCGGCCGACGCCTCAAGGGAAACGCGCGAGGGCTGTCTTCGACGCTTGGATGCGCGGCATTGTTAGGACGG
This sequence comes from Variovorax sp. EBFNA2, assembly GCF_033802765.1. Lineage (NCBI taxonomy): Bacteria > Pseudomonadati > Pseudomonadota > Betaproteobacteria > Burkholderiales > Comamonadaceae > Variovorax > Variovorax sp. EBFNA2. The sequence continues at coordinate 582,480 of NZ_CP138497.1, read as the reverse complement.
CCGTTCGACCATGCCACTGTCAAAGATGACAGTGGTTCAACACACGGGGCACACGTATATCGCCGCATGAGCCTCTTCTTGGCTCGCTCGAACGGAGGTCTTGGATGGGGGTACTCGTCTTCAGCAACCAGAAGGGCGGTGTCGGCAAATCGACCTTGAGCGTGCTGTTCGCGCATTGGCTCGCGGACAGGCACGGCGCGCGGATGTGCGTGGTCGATCTCGACGCCCAGTGCAACTGCTCGAAGTCGCTCGCGCGGTTCGCCTGCAGCATCGAGGCGCGCGCGCTGTTCTCCGAACAGCCGCTGCAATGGCCACCCGCAGCCGGCGCTGGCATCACGCTGCTGGGCGGCAGCAAGTCGCTGGTCGACTTGGAGCTGGCGCGACCCGAGGTCGTGATCCCGGTGTTCCGTCGGCAGATCGCCCAGCTCGACCAGGCATTCGACTGGGTGGTGATCGATACCCCGCCGGCCTTGGGCCTGCGCATGAGCGCGGCGCTGATCGCCGCCGACGGCGTGGTGTGTCCGATCGAACTGGAGGAGTACAGCATCGACGGCGTCGCCGACATGTTGAAGACGGTCTTCGGCATCCAGCGGCGCTACAACCCGCGCCTGCGGCTCGCGGGCATCGTGGCCAACCGCTTCAACGCCCATTCCGCGCGCCAGAAGGCGGCGCTGCAGGAGCTGGTCGCGCATTACAGCGAATTCGTCCTGCCGGCGAAGATCTCGATGCGCTCGGCGATCCCCGAGGGCTTGGCCGCCGGCATTCCGGTCTGGCAACTCGCCAAGAGCTCGGCGCGGGAGGCAAGTGCCGAACTGCTGACGATGTTCGACTTGATCAAGCAGCGGATCGATCGGGTGCCCACAATGACCGGCGTAGCACCAGCAGGCCCGCAGGCCGCCCGGAAGGACCTGCCGTGAGCGCGCACGAGAACCTTGACCTCAGCGTGCTGTCCCAGTTCAAGGCCAGTGCGCTCCTCGAAGGGGCCCCGTTGCACATGGAGGAAGGTGCCCCGATGCAGGTGCCGCTGCCGCTGATCGACTTCGATCCGATGCAGCCGCGCAGCACCGTGGACGAGGCCACCCTCGACGAACTGGCTGGCTCGATCCGCACGCATGGTGTGCTCGAGCCGGTGTCGCTGCGCCGATCCACCGAGGCCGAGGGCCGGTACATCGTCAACCGCGGAGAGCGGCGCGTCCGGGCCGCCCGCCGCGCCGGCCTGAACGCCATTCCCGCGTTCCTCGATGAACGCGTCGATCCCTATGCCCAGGCGGCCGAGAACCTGCACCGGGAGGGCATGTCCCCCTTTGACCTGGCGCGCTTCATCGCCGAGCGCGAGAAGGAGGGGCACTCCCGCGCCGAGATCGCGCGCCGGCTCAACAAACCCCGATCGTTCATCTCCGAAGCGGCGGCGCTGATCGATGCGCCTGCGGCAGTCCGGTCAGCCTTCGACGCAGGGCGTCTCGGCGCCGATCTCCGGGTGCTCTACCAGTTGGCGCTGGTTGCGAGAACGCAGCCGGACAGGGCGGCAGCCCTGCTCGAAGGCGAAGGCCCGATCACGCGCAGCGCGGTGGATGCGATCCGTGAGAGCGGCGCCGCCCGACAGCCGCGGCCAAGCACACCAGCCCGTGCGCCGGTGGCGGAACGCTCCACGAACAGCGGCGGCCGCACAGTCCTCGTGGTCGAACATCTCGGCCGGTGTGGGTCGCTCAGGCTCAAGGCCCGTGACAACGACATGGCAGAGGTCCGCTTCGGAGATGGCTCCCGTGTCCTCATCAAGCTGGAGGAACTTCGGCTTGTTTGCTGGGCCACGGAGGAATCGTCCTCCTAGGCGCGTGGTGCCCCGCTCGACCAGCCCGACCCGCGCCCGTGCCGCTGACACGTCGCGAGGATTCATGCGCATCACCGCAACCGACAACCGAACCTCGGCCACTTTGTCGATTCGCCGCGAGTTCGCTCATACCGATGTCCCGCGTCAGGCATCGAGCCATGCAGTGGAGCACGGGCCATCAAGATCCAGCGCCCTGGCGGCTGAAGGGGATCGAATTCCTTCCACAAGGCCTATGAAAGCTCGATTTCTCGCTTCTGGTTGTCAGCGATGCCGAGAAAAAGTACCGTCGAATCTCATGGTCTGCCAGCTGGCTATTTCCGATACATGAATCCCAACCATTTCTCACTCCTCAACGATATTTTTGCCCGATCGAGTATCTCAGCGATCTGGGGGAGGGTGGGCTTTGTGGGAAGCTGTTGCGGCAGCATTGGACTAAAGACCGAGTCATAGCCTAGAAAGCGGGATACGACCGCTTACCGAGGAGGCGTTGAAGACTAATTAATTAACGGCGTTAATAATTTGACGCTTTTGGCAAGAGCAGAGGCGCCCCGTTCAATTCGTCAAACACCATAGCACTTCATTTAAAAATTGCCCCATGCGGCTGAGGCTTTCAATCGGCTCGCGGGGTACGGCGCAGGGATTGTGGTTACGCAGAGCTAGCCTACTGGGATCCTTTGCTCTCATTCGCCGGGTGGGCAACTACCGGACTACCGCAGCAGTGTTAGTGCCGATGCAATCTTGACCAGCTAAACCGCAAAGTGCCAATCCAATATTGACCAGGGTGTTCCACTGACCTGCTGAGAATTTCAGCAGGGATTCAAGGTGATCACCATGGACATGATTGGCAAGGTCAGGCGCATGAGGCTGCGCGACCAACTCTCTCTCAGTGAGATCGCAAAGCGCACAGGCCTGTCGCGCAACACGGTCAAGAAGTGGCTCAAGGCGCCCGGCGATGTTGTGCCGAAGTACGAGCGGGTGAAGCTCGACGGCAAGCTCACGGCGTTCGAGCCGGCCCTGCATCAAGCGCTCACAACCGACAGCCATCGCCCCAAGCAGGGACGGCGCAGTGGTCGCGCCCTGTTTGCCCAGATACAGGCGCAGGGCTACCGCGGCGGCTACAGCGCCGTCACCGACTACATCCGGCGCTGGCGGGTGGAGTCGGCAGCCAGTCCGGCCAAGGCGTTCGTTCCGATGAGCTTCGAGCTGGGCGAGGCCTTCCAGTTCGACTGGAGCGTCGAAGCCATGGTCGTCGGTGGCGTGTTCTACAACGTGCAAGTGGCGCACCTGAAGCTGTGCGCCAGTCGCGCCTTCTGGCTGGTGGCCTACCCCAGCCAGGGGCACGAGATGCTGTTCGACGCGCACACACGCTCGTTCCAGGCACTCGGCGGCGTCACCCGGCGCGGCATCTACGACAACATGCGCACCGCCGTGGACAAGGTGCAGCGCGGCAAGCAGCGCACCGTCAACGCCCGCTTCGCTGCCATGTGCAGCCACTACCTGTTCGACCCCGACTTCTGCAACGTCGCTTCCGGCTGGGAGAAGGGTGTGGTCGAGAAGAACGTGCAGGACAGCCGCCGGCGCATCTGGATCGAAGCCGCAACCCGGCGCTTCGGCTCGTTCATCGAACTCAATGCCTGGCTGAGTGAGCGGTGTCGTTCGGTGTGGAGCGACACCACGCACCCGATCCACCGGCAGTTCACTGTGGCCGAGATGTGGGAGTTGGAGAAGCCTCACCTCATGTCCATGCCTGCTCCCTTCGACGGCTACGTCGAGCGGCTGGCCCGGGTCAGCAGCACCTGCCTGGTGGCCGCCGCGCGCAACCGTTACTCCGTGCCGTGCGAGTGGGCCGGCCACATCGTCAGCACCCGCGTCTATCCAGAGCGAATCGATGTGGCGGCCGCGGACGCCGTCGTGGCCAGCCATGCCCGGCTGCCGGGCAGCGGCCAGACCAGCTACGACTGGCAGCACTACATCGAGCTGGTGCAGCGCAAACCAGGCGCCTTGCGCAACGGCACGCCGTTCCTGGACCTGCCGGCGCCGTTGCTGCGCTTGCGCCAGTCGCTGCTCAGGCACCCTGGAGGAGACCGGGTCATGGCACAGGTGCTGGCCGTGGTGCCGCAGGCCGGGCTGGAGGCGGTGCTGGTGGCCATCGAGCTGGTGCTCGAAGGCAGAGCGCCCAGCGGCAGCATCAGCGTTGAGCACGTGCGCAACGTGCTGGCCCGCTTGAACAGCCCAGCCACGCCGGACCAGGCGCAGACGTCCCTGCGACTCACCCAGGCGCCCAAGGCCGACACCGCGCGCTACGACCGGCTGCGCCCCACCCACCAGGATCATCTGGACGGACAGGAGGTAGGCCATGCGTGAGACCTCCCTCGATGTGCAGGCCCAACTGAAGGCGCTGCGGCTCAACGGCATGGCCACGGCCTGGGCCGATCTGACGGAACAAGGCGGCGATACGACCCTGGCCGCATCACGCTGGCTGGTGGAGCACCTGCTGCAGGCCGAAGATGCTGACCGGGTGATGCGCTCCATTGCTCACCAGATGAAGTCGGCGCGCTTCCCCATGCACCGCGACCTGGCCGGGTTCGACTTCGCCGTCTCGCAGGTCGACCGCGCGTTGATCCAGAAACTGGCGGACCTGTCGTTCACGCAGGATGCACAGAACGTGGTGTTGGTCGGTGGCCCAGGCACTGGCAAGACCCACCTGGCCACGGCGCTGGGGATTGCCGGCCTCACCCGGCACGCCAAGCGAGTGCGGTTCTACTCCACGGTCGATCTGGTCAATGCCCTGGAGCATGAGAAGAGCCAGGGACGTGCCGGACGCATCGCCATGAGTCTGGTGCGCATGGACTTGGTCGTGCTCGACGAGTTGGGTTACCTGCCGTTCAGCCAGGCCGGTGGCGCCTTGTTGTTCCACCTGCTGTCCAAGCTGTACGAGCACACCAGCGTGATGATCACCACCAACCTGACGTTCGCCGAGTGGTCCAGTGTGTTCGGCGACGCCAAGATGACCACGGCGCTGCTGGATCGCTTGACCCATCACTGCCACATCATCGAGACGGGCAACGAGTCCTACCGCTTCCGCCACAGCACGCACGAAGCCAAGGGGCGCATCAAGACGCGCGAGCAGACCAGGAAGACAACTGCGGCTCAGGTGAGCGAGGTCGCGGAGGAAGGGGCCTCGCCTGACGGCTCGGGAATACCAACAACCGGTTCAAGAAAAGGAGGACCTACCGAGGCATCCAACCTATAGTTATCCACAGCTGGCTCCTACCGGAACCAGCTCCAGCCCCTGGTCAATGTTCGACTGGCACTGCTGATCTCGATTGCACTGGCGCTAACACTCAACGGCTCGAATCCGATCTTCGTAGGAATACATGAACTACCTCTAGGTAGTCCAAGTTTTCGTCCGCACCCCCTACCTGTCGAAATTCCGGAGGCCTCCCCTCGGCCCGTCCCCTTCCGCGCATCCAGGCACGGGAATCACAGCACCCGCAATCCACCGGGCAATCGGATGCAGGTCTGCGTGGAGCGGGGGACGTCGCTGACTGCGGCGAGTTCGGCCATTCCCTCTTCCGTGATGCGAGTCACGATCGCCACATGCCAGACCGCCTGCCGGGCTTGTGTCCGGATGGCTTCGAACTCAGCCTCGATCAAGCCGGTGGCCACGAGCATCGAAACCTGCCGCACTTCCTCGGTATCGGTGACCCGGACAGGCAACTGCACCCGTTGCAACCTCAAAAGAAGAAGGATCGGCATTCAGCTCTCCGATGCCGGTCCGACGTTGACCCATCGGAAGCCGGCACTTTGTATTAATGCGATTTTTTCACATTAATGGTCGCCTGGAAGTCAGACGAAGTCGCGACTGATGCCTCCGGCGCGGCACCCAGTTGCTCAGCCGCTCCCGATGCAGGCGCAATGCTTGGTGGGCGCTCGAAGGATCTGTCGGAAGGGACATCCAGGACGGACGGGGCCCGCCTGATCCGCCTGTGGACCCGGAGTCCCATGGAGCCGATCAAGAGGGTCCCGGCAGTGGGGGCGCGCCCAAGGACCCTGACGTGCGACGACGCAGCCAGGCTCGAACGATCCAGGCGGTCTTCGCGCCAGCTGACCTCTGTCGGACCGCGGTTCCGGACGGGGGCGCAGCCCTGGGTCACCATCCATCGTCGCGAGGGGGGAGGTCAGCCGGATTTGATGTCGCGCAAGGCCTGAGTCGATCGCGCGGCCTAAGGTCTGCGCATCGACTCATCATCTCCCGAAGGAGCTTTCATGCAGACCCCGAAATCGATCCTCTTGCATCTCGACGGCTCGGCCCGCACCGCACCGCGCATCGAGCTGGCCCGCCGCCTCGCCGACGCGTTCGATGCGCAGGTGACAGGCATGCCGTGCACCATGTCGGCACTCATGCGCTATCCCTTCGCGCTGGACGGCGCGGCCGAAGCCATCGCGATCATGCGGGAGAGCGACAAGGCCGCCCGCGAGCGGATGTACGCCAGCTTCGCGGCCCACGCCGGGGGCTCGCTCCGCATGCACTGGACCGAACCGGAAAGCGACGCACCCTGGGGATTTGCGCGCCATGCGCTGTATGCCGATCTGATGATCCTGGGCCAGCGCAATCCGGAAGACCCCATGGCCTTCGAGCTGCCTGGCGACTTCCTGCCAAACGTCTTGGTGGAAAGCGGGCGTCCTGCGCTGGTGCTGCCGTACACCGGGCCGGTGGAGCATGTGGGCCGCACCGTGCTGGTGGCGTGGAAAGAAACGCCCGAAGCCGCGCGCGCCGTGTCGGCCGCACTGCCCTGGCTGCGCACGGCCTCGCACGTGCACGCCGCCAGCTATGGCGAAAATGCCGAGGCTTCCCTGAAACAGCTGCAACCGTATCTCGCCGCGCAGGGCATTGCCGAAGTCTCGCTGCACGCGGAAAGCAGCGAAGAAGGCGACGCCGGCAACAAGCTGCTGTCGATGGCTGCCGACCTGGGGGCGGACCTTCTTGTGATGGGATGCTACGGCCACAGCCGCGCACGCGAATGGATCCTGGGCGGCGCCACTCGAACCATTCTCGAGACGATGACCTTGCCTGTGCTGCTGTCGCATTGAAGGCGGGCCACCATGCGCATCGATTTTCTCGGCGGCACCGGCACCGTGACCGGTTCCAAGTACCTGTTGACTCACGAGGGCAAGCGCCTGCTGGTCGACTGCGGGCTGTTCCAGGGGCTGAAGCAGCTGCGTCTGCGCAACCGGGACGCGCTGCCCTTCGATGCCTCTGCCATCGATGCCGTGCTGCTCACCCATGCCCACATGGACCACAGCGGCTTCGTGCCGCGCCTGGTGAAGCTCGGCTTCAACGGCAAGGTGTATTGCACGGCGGCCACGCGCGAGTTGTGCGAACTGCTGCTTCCCGATTCGGGCCGCCTGCAGGAGGAAGAAACCGACTTCGCCAACCGCCACGGATTTTCGAAGCACAAGCCGGCGCTGCCGCTCTACACCGAGCAGGACGCACGCGCCGCGCTGAAGCGGTTCGAATGCATTTCGTTCGATGACGAATGCTCACCTTGGCCCGGCTGGTCATGGCGGCTGCGCCGCGCCGGTCACATCCTCGGCGCGGCCAGCCTGCGCGTTGCGTGGAACGAAGGCAGCATCCTCTTCTCCGGTGACCTGGGCCGCAGCGACGACCTGGTGATGAGGCCACCGCAAGAGGCTGCCCCTGCGGACTACGTGGTGGTGGAGTCCACCTATGGCAATCGCCTGCACCTGGAGGCGGACACGCTCGCAGAGCTGGCCGGCGTGATCAACCGCACGGCCGCGCGCGGCGGGGTGCTGGTGGTGCCGGCCTTTGCCGTGGGGCGGGCGCAAACGCTGCTGCATTGCATCCAGATGCTCAAGCGCGACGGGCGCATTCCGGACATGCCGGTGTACCTCAACAGCCCGATGGCCGCGGACGCCACGCGCCTGTACAAGGCGCACCTGGACGAGCACCGCATGAGCGCCGAGCAGTGCGCGGACATGAGCGGCCGCACGATCATCGTCAACACCATCGAAGAGTCCAAGCGCCTGAACAGGCTGAGCTACCCGTCGATCATCGTGTCGGCCAGCGGCATGGCGACGGGTGGCCGCGTGCTGCATCACCTGAAGGCCTATGCGTCCGATGCGAGGAACACGATCCTGTTCGCGGGCTTCCAGGCCGCGGGCACACGCGGGGCCACGCTGCTGGCCGGCGCGGATTCGGTGAAGATCCATGGCACCTACGTGCCGGTGCGCGCCGAAGTGGCAAACCTCGAAACCCTGTCCGCCCACGCCGACCGCGAGCAGCTGCTTGCCTGGCTGGCGCCGCAGAAGTCGCCGCGCCGGGTGTTCGTGACGCATGGCGAGCCGGTCGCAGCCGATGCGCTGCGACTGGCGATCGAGGAGCGCTACGGCTGGCCTTGCACCGTGCCCGATTACCGCGAGTCGCGGGAACTGTGAGACCTGGCGGCCGCAGCCGCGGCGGACGACCTTTCGCTGCGGCTAGGGCCGTGCTGCCAGCACCCGGGCCAGGGCACGCGCCAGTTCGGCGCGCGAGTAGGGCTTGCGAAGCAGCTCCCAGCTTTGCGGTACATCCCGGTCCGCGTCGAGCAGCTCCGAGGAAAAGCCCGACATGAGGAGAATGGCAAGCCCGGGAAAACGTTGCTGCGCCTCGGTGGCGAGCCGGGTTCCGCGCATGCCCGGGCCGAGCGCAATGTCGCTCAGCAGCACGTCGAACCCGTCCGCATCCGATTCCATCTTCAAAAGGGCTTGCTCGGCCGTGCCCGCTGTCACCACGCTGCAGCCGAGCGTGGTGAGGAATGTGTGAACGACCTTGCGCACCTCGGGCTCGTCCTCGACGAGCATGACCCGCAGCCCCGCAGGAATGGCGTGTTCGCCATCTTCTTCGTCCGCGACCGGAGGGGCCGCGTCGTACAGTTGCGGAAGGTACAGTGTCACGGTCGTTCCTGCACCCGGACGCGTCGCGATGGCAATAGCGCCCTTGGACTGTTTCACGAAGCCGTAGACCGTGCTCAGGCCCAACCCGGTGCCCCGGCCGGCCTCCTTGGTGGTGAAGAAGGGCTCGAAGGCGCGCTCCTTCACTTCCTCCGTCATTCCCATGCCGCTGTCGGTGATGGAAATGGCGACGAAGCCGCCTTGGGCATCGCTGTCGCTCAGTTCATTGCGCACTTCCGGCGGCAGCCCGCCGCAGGCTTCGGTGCGGAAGTGCAGCGTACCGCCCTCGGGCATGGCATCGCGTGCGTTGATGGCGATGTTGAGCAACGCCGATTCGAGCTGGCCCGGGTCCGCAAGGACCGGCGGGCTGCCCCGCGTGGTGTCAACCGCAATGCCGATGCGCTGGTCCAGCGTGCGCCGCAGCATGTCGGCGAGGGATTGCAGCATGGCATGCGGGTCTACCGCATTGGGCTGCAGCATCTGCCGGCGCGAAAACGCCAGCAGTTTGCCCGTGAGCTCGGCGCCGCGCCGCGAGGCCCGCGCCGCGGCCCCCACCAGCTGCTGCGCATAGCCGTCCTGCGCAATGGCGGGCAGTTCTTCGAGCACCTGCAGGTTGCCCTGGATCACCGTGAGCAGGTTGTTGAAGTCGTGCGCAATGCCGCCCGTGAGCTGGCCGACGCTTTCGAGCCGCTGGGCATGATTGAGCGCCTCTTCGGTTTGCACCCGCTGCAGGCTGGTGGCCAGCAGGTTCGAGAGTGACTCGAGGAACCTGAGCTCCTCGTCGCCGAAGCGCTTGGCCTCGCGCGAGCGCACGGCCAACACGCCGATGAACCGGCCTCGGTCGTAGAAAGGCACGGCCAGCGCACTGACCAGGCCAGCATCGAGATAGGCCTGCGGCACGGCAAAGCGGCGCTCTTCGCTGTAGTCGGAAACGACCACAGGCTGCCCCTCGGCGAACACGAAGCCCGGCGGCGTGTTCGCATGGCTCGGGATGCGCGCGCCGATTTCTTCGCCGGGCACCAGGCCCACGCCGCTCGCCACGCGGAATTCGAGGCGGCTGCTTTCCAGCAGCAGCACCATGGCCACCTCAACCTCCAGCGCTTCTGCGGCCATCGTGGGCACATGGTCGAGCACCACTTGCAGGTCGCGGGTGTCGACCGCGAGGCGGCCGAGCTGGGCGAGGTATTCGCTGTAGCGCGCCCGCTGCAGCGCCTGCTTCACGCGCGGGTAGGCGCCGATGTCGCGAATGGCGGCCACGACGAACGGCAGGCCGTGGCTTTGCAGTGGACTGAGCGCGATCTCCACCATCACCTCGCTGCCGTCCTTGCGCTTGGCCACGAGCTCCATCTGCGTGCCCATGGGCCGTGCGCGCGGCGCCCGCCCATAGGCTTCGCGGTAGGCGGCATGGCGCGGACGGATGCTGTCGGGCACGAGGGCATCGACACCGAGACCCACCAGTTCGTCGATCGCATAGCCAAGCAGGCCCGCGGCCGCAGGGTTGGCCAGCACGATGCTGCCGGCCTGGTCGACCAGCAGCAGCGAGTCCGGGTAGGAAATGAAGAGCGACCGGAAGACGCTGCTCTCTTCGGTGCCCGAAGGCAGTCCGGGCAACGCGCTCAGGGGCAGGGAAGGAGGCGGGTTCATGAAGTCAGCCTTGGGTGATCGGCGGAACGAGGATATAGCCCGCGCCGCGCACCGATTTGATGATCTGCGGATCGTCGGGATCGGTCTCGATTTTCTTGCGCAGCCGCCCGACCTGCACATCGATCGTGCGGTCGAAGGGCGCGGCTTCGCGTCCGCGGGTCTGCTCAAGGAGGAAGTCGCGCGACAGCACGCGCCCCGGGTGGCGCGCGAATGCGCACAGCAGATCGAATTCACCGCCAGTGAGCGAAACGTTCTGGCCTAGTGGATCGGTCAGGCTGCGCGCGGCGAGATCGAGTTGCCATCCGGCGAAGCGCAGCCGCTCGGAAGGGCTCGCTGCGGCCGATGACGGTGCGGCCGCCGGTGCAGCGGAAGCCCCGTCGGGCGCCAGGCGCCGGAGCACGGCCTTGACACGCGCCACGAGTTCGCGCAAATCGAACGGCTTGGTCACGTAGTCGTCCGCGCCCACCTCGAGGCCGACGACCTTGTCGACCGGATCTCCGCGGCCGGTGACGATGACGAGGCCGCAGCGCCAGTTTTCGCGCATGCGCCGGGCGATGGAGAAACCGTCCTCGCCAGGCAGGCCCAGGTCGAGCAGGACCAGGTCGGCCGGGTCGCTGTCCATCAGCTTCAGGAGCGAGGCGCCGTCGTGCAGCTGGGTCACGCGAAAGCCGTGGCTCTGAAGGTAGTTGGCCAGCAGCAGCCTGATGTCGAGTTCGTCGTCGAGGACCGCAATGTGAAAAGCGGATGTCATTCGCAAAGCATGTGTGGGGCGCGAACACCACGGCGTCGTTGAAGCCACATAAGCGTAGCATGCACGCGACGCCGATGCAGGGCTTTTGAGCGTACCGCCGGCTCAGCGTGCCCAGCGCCAGTTCTCGATCTCGGGCATGTCCTTGCCGTGCCGCGTGACATAAGCGCGGTGCTCCAGCAGCTTGTCGCGCAGATGTTGCTGCACATGGCCCGCGCTGTTGCGAAACCGCTCCACCCGGCCAATGGCGTCAGCCGCCAGGTGAAAGCGGTCCAGCCGGTTGAGCACGGTCATGTCGAACGGCGTGGTGGTAGTGCCTTCTTCCAGGTACCCGTGTACATGGAAGTTGCCGTGGTTCGTGCGCTTGTAGGTCAGCCGGTGGATCAGCGACGGGTAGCCGTGGAATGCGAAGACCACCGGGCAGCGGGTGGTGAAGATCGAGTCGAAGTCCGCATCGGGCAGCCCGTGCGGGTGCGCATCGGGTGACTGCAGCGCCATCAGGTCGACCACGTTCACCACGCGCACCTTCAGGTCCGGCAGCATCTTGCGCAGCAGGTCGACCGCGGCCATCGTTTCGAGTGTGGGCACGTCGCCGGCGCAGGCCATGACCACGTCGGGCGCGGCGCCTTCGTCGTTGCTGGCCCAGGTCCAGACACCCAGGCCCACCGTGCAGTGGCGCACCGCGGCATCGATGTCCAGCCACTGCGGGCCGGGCTGCTTGCCGGCCACGATCACGTTCACGTAGTTGCGGCTTCGCAGGCAATGGTCGACCACCGAGAGCAGGGTGTTGGCGTCGGGCGGCAGGTACACGCGCACCACCTCGGCCTTCTTGTTGACCACATGGTCGAGAAAGCCCGGGTCCTGGTGGCTGAAGCCGTTGTGGTCCTGCCGCCAGACGTGGCTGGTGAGCAGGTAGTTGAGCGAGGCGATCGGCCGCCGCCAGCCGATGTCGTGCGTCACCTTGAGCCACTTGGCATGCTGGTTGAACATCGAGTCGACGATGTGGATGAACGCCTCGTAGCACGAGAAGAAGCCGTGGCGCCCGGTGAGCAGGTAGCCTTCGAGCCAGCCTTGGCAGAGGTGCTCGCTGAGCACTTCCATCACGCGTCCATCGGGCGACACATGTTCGTCGCCGGGCAGGATCTCGGCGGTCGAGGTCCGCCCGGTCACGTCGAACAGGTCGCCAAGCCGGTTCGAGGCAGTTTCGTCCGGCCCCATCACGCGGAAGTTGCGTGACGCTGCGTTCAGGCGCATCACCTCGCGCAGGAAGCGGCCCGCAGTGCGCGTGGCCTCCGCATCCGCCGCGCCGGGGGCGTCGACCGCGACGGCGTGCTCGCGGAAGGGCGGCATCGCCAGGTCGGTGAGCAGCAGGCCGCCGTTGGCGTGCGGGCTGGCGCTCATGCGCTTGGCCCCCTTGGGTGCCAGGGCGGCAATGTCGGCTCGCAACGCGCCGGCGGCGTCGAACAGATCCTCGGGCCGGTAGCTGCGCATCCAGTCTTCGAGCAGGGCCACGTGGCCCGGCTTGCCGGAAAAGCCCGTCAGCGGCACCTGATGCGAACGGAACGTGCCCTCGACCGGCACGCCGTCCACCTGACGCGGCCCGGTCCAGCCCTTGGGCGAGCGCAGCACGATCATCGGCCAGCGCGGCCGTTCGCTGAATCCGTCTTTTCGCGCGCGGGCCTGGATGGCATGGATTTCATCGAGAGCCTTGTCGAGCGCCGCCGCCATCAGGCGGTGCATCTGCGCGGGGTCGTCGCCGGCCACGAAGTACGGCTCGTGCCCGTAGCCTCTCATCAGTTGCCCCAGTTCTTCGTCGCCGATGCGCGCGAGCACGGTGGGGCCGGCGATCTTGTAGCCGTTGAGATGCAGGATGGGCAGCACCGCGCCATCGGTTGCGGGGTTCAGGAACTTGTTGGAATGCCAGCTCGCCGCCAGCGCGCCGGTTTCCGCCTCGCCGTCGCCCACCACGCAGCAGGCGAGCAGGCCGGGGTTGTCGAACACGGCGCCATAGGCGTGCAGCAGCGAATAGCCGAGCTCTCCGCCTTCGTGGATGGAGCCTGGCGTTTCGGGCGCCACGTGGCTCGGAATGCCGCCCGGAAACGAGAACTGCGTGAAGAGCTGCTTCAGCCCTTCGGCGTCCGGCCCGACATGGGGGTACACCTCGCTGTAGGTGCCTTCGAGGTAGGTGTTGGCGACCACGCCCGGGCCGCCGTGTCCCGGCCCGGCAATGAAAATGGCATCGAGCTCGCGCGCGTTGATGACCCGGTTCATGTGCGCGTACACGAAGTTGAGGCCCGGCGTGGTGCCCCAATGGCCCAGGAGGCGCGGCTTGATGTGGGCCAGCTCGAGCTTCTCGCGGAGCAAGGGGTTGTCCATCAGGTAGATCTGGCCCACGGACAGGTAGTTGGCCGCGCGCCACCAGGCGTCGAGAAGCGAAAAGTCCTGCTCAGCCGCAGGCGGGGAGGTAAGAGGCATGGGCTGCTTTCTTCGGGTCAGCTCAGGAATGTCGGAACTCCATCATGCGAGAGCCGGCGCTCATCAATACCGAAACAATCGATACAAAAAAGAACACACGTATCGGAGCGCTTCGGAGATACCTTGGGTCAAGGGTGGGGCCGCGGCGTGCTGCCCACCGCATCAACGGCGCACTCTGCCGTGGTCAGCCTGTTCACGATCGTGGTGACGCCTTCGGCGCGGCGCACGGCGCGTTCGACCGCGGCTTTCTGGTTCTCGCTGGCGAGGCTGCCTTCCAGGATGACCACGCCGTCCTTGACGCGCACGTCGACGTCGCATCCGAATACCGCCGGGTCCCAGTTCAGCTGGGCGAAGACCTCGTGCCGGAGTTGGATGTCGGGGTCCATGTGGATCCTTTCGGAAAAGAGAGACTCATTACTGCGCATCTGCGATCCGCATCACGACGCGGCCCTCGATCCGGCCCTGGCGCATGCGGTCCAGCACCGTGTTGATGTTGTCGAGCCGGTCTTCGGTGCAAACGGTTCGTACCTTCCCTTCGCCGGCGAACTCCAGCGCCTCCTGCAGGTCCTTGCGCGTCCCGACGATCGAGCCTCGCACCGTCTTGGCGTTGAGCACCATGTCGAAGATCGGCAACGCGAAGTCGCCTGGCGGCAACCCGACCAGCGACATGGTGCCGCGCTTGTGCAGCATGCCCAGCGCCTGGCCGAATGCGCTGCGCGACACCGCGGTGACCAGCACGCCGTGCGCACCGCGCAACGTGCGCTGCAGTTCTTTTGCGGGGTCCTGGGTGGCGGCATTGATGACCATGTCAGCGCCGAGTTGCTTCGCCAGTTCCAGCTGTCCATCGTGAATATCGACGCCCACCACGTGAAAGCCCATGGCTTTGGCGTATTGCACGGCAAGATGCCCGAGGCCGCCCACGCCCGATATGACCACCCAGTCGCCCGGCTTGCAGTCGAGAACCTTCAAGCCCTTGTAGACCGTGACGCCTGCGCACAGCACAGGGGCGATCTCGGTGAATCCCACGTTGGCGGGCAGCCGGCCGATGTAGCCGGGATCGGCGAGCACGTATTCGGCGTAACCGCCGTTCACCGTGTAGCCGGTCATCTGCTGGTGGTCACACAGCGTTTCCCAGCCGGTGATGCAATGTTCACAATGCCCGCAGGCCGTGTGAAGCCAGGGCACGCCCACGCGGTCGCCTTCCTTCACGTATCTGACGCCAGCGCCGACGGCCGCGACGAAGCCGACGCCCTCGTGTCCCGGAATGAAGGGCAGGGTGGGCTTGACCGGCCAGTCGCCGTCGGCGGCATGCAGGTCGGTATGGCAGACGCCCGATGCAACCACCTTCACGAGCACCTGGCCGGGCAGGACGTCGGGAACGGCGACCTCCTCGATCTGCAGCGGGCGGCCGAATTCCCGAACGACGGCAGCTTTCATCATTTGCATATGCGATTCCTCAGGCTTCAACAGTTAGTTCATTCACTACCGAGACAATGCCCGGCGTCGACCATGCGGCATTGCGCACGGCCTCCAATTCCGCCCACGAGCGCACCTTTCCGCACAGCACGAGCTGCGAGCCGTTCACGTCGACGGCGACCTGCCGTGGCTGGCCATGAAAGGCGCGGACGAGCGCGTCCTGCACCTGCCGCTCCACGTCGGCAGAACGCAGCAGCGGCTTGATGGTCACCAGGTTCGTGATGCCGGTGACGCCCAGCAGGTTGCGCACCGTGGCTTCGGCCGCGCGGCGCTGGTAGTCGCAGTCGACTTCGCCAGTCAGCGTGACCCAGCCGCCTTCCAGCATGGGCTGGATCGCGCCTCGGGGCACCTGCACGTTCCATTCGAGCGCATGTCCGACGGCCTCGGCGAGGTCGGCATCGGTGCGTTCGAATCCGGCGGCCAGCTTGACGGAGGTCTCGACGGCCAGCGCCCTCACGCCGTGGACGCGCAATGCCGCGCGTTCCACTGCGAGCTTCTCGGCATGGCTGCGGAGATGACCCGTCAGCGTGACCACGCCATGGTTGGCGATGACGCCAACGTCTTCAGCGGTCACGGCCGGGTCCCACGCCAGTTCGGCTTGCACTTCGGCCCTGAGTTGTGCATCGGATTTCATCGACCTTCCAGCTCCTGAGCAGCGCCTGCGTGGCTCGGAGCGGGTCCGCCGCCGGATTCCTGGCGCACGAGCAGCACCGGCACCGGGCTGCCGCGCACCACGAGATCCGCATCGCTTCCGAGCGCAAGGCGGCTGAAGCCGCGCCGGCCGTGGGTCCCCATCACGACCAGGTCGCAGCCCGCCTTCTTCGCCTCTTCGATCACGACGTCGGCAATCCGGCCGTGCGTGACCTCTCGCAGCATGGTATCGGCCTCCACTTCCGAGCGCAACGCGGTGGCTTTGGCGGCATCCAGCACGGACACACCGTACTCGCGCATCTTCTGCAGACCGGCTTCGAAATTGGAGATGGTCGACATTTCCATCAGCACCGGAAAATCGTCGATGACGTGCAACAGACGCAACTTTCCTTTGAGTTCTGCCGCCAGGCGAATGGCCTCGCGCAGGCCGCGCTCTGCAGTGGGACTGCCGTCGAGGGGGACAAGGATGCGGTGGTACATGGCGTGTTTTCCTTGGGGCCGGGCTGAAGGGACGTTCGCCTCCGACCGAGCCGGCGAACGCTTCGATTTTTCGGCCGGGCCGCGGATGTGACCTTGCGCCACGTCAAGCCAGCGGCAAGGGACGGCACCGAGACTGCCATCCATGCGCGACTTCACCATGGATCCAGCATGTACCACCGCATCCTTGTCCCCATTGACGGCAGCCCCGTGTCCCTCCGGGGCCTGGAGGAAGCGATCCGCCTCGCTGAGCTCACGGGTGCCGTTCTCCGGCTCGTTCATGTCGTGGACGAACTGAAGTACGTGACCGGCTTCGAGCGATTGGCCGGCGGCCCAGATCTGGTGCTGCTGATGGAGGAAGCCGGCGAGCAGATCCTTCAGCAGGGCAGGGAGCGCGCGGAGCATGCGGGCATTCAGACCGAGACGCTGCTGTTCACCTCGGTGTCGGGGCGGCTGTGCGATCTCGTTGCCGAGCAGGCCAGGGCTTGGAATGCCGATCTGATCGTGATGGGCGCCCACGGGCGCCGCGGCGGGGGACGGGTGCCGCTCGGCAGCGGCGCCGACGAGATCCTGCGGCTGGCGACGGTGCCGGTGCTGCTCGTGCGCTCACCGTCCGATGACGACGAAGCCGGCTCCGGCGGCACGGGACGCATCTTCCTCACGACCTGAGGCGTGCCGGGGCAGGCGTCGTGTCGGCGAGATGCCGGACCATGCGGCGCAGCCCAGAGTCCACGGGCTCGGCGGCGTCGGCCTCGAAGCCCATGGCGCGCGACAGCTTCAGCATGCGGGTGTTCTCGCGCAGCACCAGGCCCACAAGCCGTTCAAGGCCGCGATGCTTTGCGTGCTCGATGAGCCGCTCGAACAACAGCGTGCCCAGCCCCTGGCCCTTGAGGTCGGAGCGCACCACAATTGCGAACTCGGCTTCCACGTTGTCGGGATCGCTCACCGTGCGCGCCACCCCGAGCGTTTCCGTACCGCCGTTTTCATCTCGGGCTTCGGCAATGAAGGCCATCTCGCGGTCGTAGTCGATCTGGGTCAACCGTGCGAGTTCGCTGCGCGGCAACTCGCTGCGGCTGTGGAAGACGCGCATGCGGATGTCTTCGGGGTCGAGCGACTCCAGGAAGCGCCGGTGCTGGGCTTCGTCTTCGGGGCGTATCGGTCTCACCACCATCGAACGGCCGTTCCATTCCTGTGTACGGACCCATTGCGTGGGGTAGGGCAGGATCGAGAACCGCTCGGCACCCGCCACAGGTTTCATCGAAATCCGCGCGCGCGCATCCAGCGCAAGGGCACCGTGCTCGTCGACCCACAGCGGGTTGATGTCGAGTTCGGCCAGTTGCGGCAGATCCGCCAGCATTTGGGACACCGCCATCAGCACGTCATAGAGCGCGTCGATTCTGGCGGGCGGGTGATCACGATAGCCGGCCAGCAGGCGCGAAACGCGGGTGCGCGCCACCAGTTCACCCGCCAGCGCCCTGTTAAGCGGCGGCAGCGCGATGGCGCTGTCGGCGACCACCTCGACCGCGGTGCCACCTTGGCCGCACAGGATCACCGGACCGAAGACGCTGTCGATGCTGGCGCCGACGATCACTTCCTGCGCATGGGGCCGCTGCACCATCGGCTGCACCGTGAATCCGTCGATGCGCGCGCCGGGCCGCGTGCTTGCGACTGCCTCCTGCATGGTCCGCACGGCATCCCGCAGGGCCGCGTCATCGGCCAGGGCGAGCCGCACGCCGCCCACGTCCGACTTGTGCGTGATGTCGCGCGACAGGATCTTCAGCACGACCGGGTAGCCGAGTTCGCGTGCAGCCGCCACGGCGGCATCGGTCGAAGCGGCCACTGCGACCGTGGGAACGGTGTCGATGCCGTAGGCCTTCAAGAGGGCCTTGGCCTCCTGCTCGCCCAGCCACTCGCGGCCTTCGGCGATGGCATTGGCCAGCAGGCCGCGGGCTGCAGCCGCATCGGGCGCGGGGTTCTGGCTGGCGTCCGGCGTCTCGGTCAGGATTTCCTGGTTGCGCCGGTAGGTCTGCAGCATTGAAAAAGCGCGTATTGCTTCTTCGGGCGTGGCGTAGTCGGCTACGCCGGCGTCTTCGAAGAGCTTGCGTGCCTGCGCAACCGCCGCATCGCCAAGCCAGGCGCTCATCACGCGGGACGTGTGGCCGCGCACCAGCGGCAGGCAGGCGCGCGCGATGTCTTCGCTGCGCACGATGGCTGTGGGCGCATGCACGAAGAGCACCGCGCCCGCGTCGGGATCCGTCAGAAGGGCCGAAAGCGTGTCGACGTAGCGCTGCACCGGCGCATCGCCGATGATGTCGATCGGGTTGGCGCGAGACCAGGTGGGCGGCAGCACGGCATCGAGCCGGGCCAGCAGCGCCGTGCCGGGCTCCGCCAGCGCAACGCCGGAGCGTGCGGCCGCGTCGGCCGCCATGACACCGGCGCCGCCGCCGTTGGTCATGACCGTGAGTTCTGTGCTGCGATTGGTGCGGAAGCGCGCCAGCGTTTCGGCGGCGAGGAACAGCTCCTGCAAGGTGTCCACGCGCAGCATCCCGGCGCGCCGGATCGCGGCGTCGTACACCGCGTCGGAGCCGGCCAGTGCGCCGGTGTGCGATGCGGCGGCCTTCACGCCGTTGCCGGCGCGGCCGGCCTTGACGATGATCACGGGCTTGTTGCGTGCAGCCGCACGCGCGGCGGACATGAACTTGCGCGGCGACTCGATCGCTTCGACATACAGCAGGATCGACCGTGTCTGCGCGTCGTTGGCCAGGTGGTCGAGCAGGTCGCCGAAATCGACGTCGGAATGGTCGCCAAGCGACACCAGCCGCGAGAGGCCGACGCCGCGGCTGCGCGTCCAGTCGAGTACCGCCGTCACGAGTGCGCCGGATTGCGACACGAAGGCGATGTCTCCGGCCAATGCGTCGCAATGGGCAAAGCTGGCGTTCAGCCCGATGTGCGGGTTGAGCAAGCCGATGCAGTTGGGCCCCAGCAGCCGGACCCTGTGCGGGCGCGCGGCGTCCAGCGCTGCCTGCTTCTGTTCCGTGTTGAGCCCGCCCGTCACGACCACGACTGCGCGTGTGCCAAGGGCGCCGAGTTCAGCGATCAATGCGGCCACGGTGTCCGGCGGCGTGCAGACCACGGCGAGGTCCGGGGCCGCGGGCAGCTGCGAGACCCTTGCGTAGACGGGCACGCCGTCCAGCATCGAATGCTTAGGGTTCACGCCGTAAATGGGCCCGGTGAAGGCGCCGGCGCGCAGGTTGCGCCAGACCGTGGCGCCGACGCTGCCAGGCCGGGTCGAGGCGCCGAATACGGCGACGGATGCAGGCGACAGCAGGCGATCGAGATGGCGGATGCTCAATGGAATCTCCGGTAATCGGCGGGCAGGGGGCCTGTTCGGCGGGGCCGCCACATCCTTCGGATCAAGGGCGTCACGTCGACGAGGACTGCCGTCCAGCGGACCTGGGCGCCGACGCGTGCGATGGCCGAGCGGCAGGACTATTGAATGGCGACAAGCCCGCTCGGCAGCGTGAAGCCTGCCGCCTCGGCATTGGCCTGTGCTTCGGGTGCGCACACCAGCAGCACCGGAACGCTGGCGTGCCGCAGGATGAGTTCCGCGCTGCTGCCCATCACCATGCGCCCGAGGCCGCGGCGACCGTGCGTCCCGAGCACGATCAGATCCGCAGGCCAGGCGGCGGCGTCACTCACGACGCGCTCGGCGACCGCACCCCGGAAGGTGTCGCAGAGCAGACATTCGGCCTCTACGCCTGCGGCTGTGGCCTTTGCCCTGCCTTCCTCGAGCAGCTTGCTGCCAGCGGCGCGCAACTGGGCGAGCCAATCGCCGGTGTAGCCCGAATAGGCATCCATCGCCAGTGCAAAAGAGAGCTCGTCGATGACGTGCATCAGGCGCAAGCGCCCCTGCGTGAGCTTGGCAAGGCGAATGGCCTCGTCCAAGCCACGGCTGGATGTCGAGCTTCCATCAATGGGAACAAGAATTCGCTGGTACATGGCGGCCTCGCTGGCAGTGGTTTGGCGGTCAGTATCCGGGTGCGCACGCGTCGGCGGTTGATATCTATCAAGTCAAGGCATCGTGGCGGCGCTGATGCGACTCCGCGGCGACCTGACAGGAGGCACAGCGGATGGCCATGGGCCGCGCCAGCAGGCGTTCGCGCGGAATGTCCTCGCCGCAATCGATGCAGATGCCGTAACGGCCGTCGGTCATGCGCCGCTGCGCCTGCTCGATCTCGCTCAAGCGGAGCCGGTCGATGTCGACTTCCGCAAAGTGCACGTCATTCAGGCGCGCGGTCTCGGCTTCGTCGGCGTGGCTTCGCACCTCGTGGGCAGTCTCGGGCCAGCCCGCCTGCGCCCCGGCTGCGCTTTCGCGCAGTTCGGCCAGCACCTGGGCTTTCATGGCCTCGAGTTCCTTGGCCAATGCGTGGCGATCGCTGTCGCTCAGATGTTTCATGGTGTCCTCTTTGGATTGGGGGGTTGAAGAAGGGGAGGCGTCGTGTAGGAGGGGACCGGATCCGGTAGCCGCACCGCAACATAGGCAACCCGCTTGTCGCGCATCACCAGCAACGCGACCGTCTTGCCGGCCGGCATGCGCGACAGGTCTTGCCTGAACTGATCGACACGGTTGAGGAGCACATCGTTGAGCGCCACGATGAAATCGCCGGCGCGGATGCCCTCGCTGCGCGCGAGCCCGGCGGCTTCGCGCACCAGCAGCCCGCCGTCGATGCGAAGCAGCGCTTTCTGCGTGGCGGACACTTCTCCAAGCACCAGTCCGAGTCCGTCGTTCCATTCAGGCGTGAGGTCGGGAGCAAGCTGGGCGGTTTTCGCGGGCTGCGGCTGCGACGGGGTGACCCAGACAGTGCGCTGCGCGCCGCGCCGCCAGACCTCCATCCGGCTGCGGTCGCCGGGCACGCGGTCACCGATCTGCTGCAGCAGATCGGTCAGTCGTGCGACCGGTATGCCGTCGAAGGCCGTGACCACGTCGCCCAGCACAAGGCCGGCGGCTTGCGCCGGGCCGCCCGCATCGACGTGGACCACCAGCGCGCCGGCGGGCGCGGACAGGGCGAAGGACTGCGCCAGCGCGGGCGTCATCTCCTGAAACTCCGCGCCAAGATGCGCACGGCGCACGGTTCCGCCGACCCTCAGCTGCGTGGCGATCCGCATCGCCAGGTTGATCGGCACCGCGAACGAGAGGCCCATGTAGCCGCCGCTGCCGCTGTAGATCATCGAGTTGATGCCGACGACCTCGCCGCGGCTGTCGAAGAGCGGGCTGCCCGAGCTGCCCGGGTTGATGGCCACATCGGTCTGGATGTAGGGGACGCTCCCGGCGCCACCCATCAGGCGGTCGACGGCGCTCACCACACCGGCCGTGACGCTGCCATGAAAGCCGAACGGCGCGCTGATGGCAGCCACCCAGTCGCCCGGAGCCAGCCGGGAGGAATCTCCGACGACGGCCACCGGCAGCCCGGCGGCGTCGATCTTGAGCAGGCCCACGTCGGTGCGCTTGTCGGCGCCGACCACACGGGCCGCGAAGCGCCGGCCGTCGTCGAGACGGACCTGGGCTTCGTCGATGTTCGCGAGCACGTGCGCACTGGTGAGGATCAGGCCGTCGCTGCTGATGATCACGCCGGAGGCGAGGTCGCGGATCTGGCTGACCCGCACGCTGGCCGGCAGCGGGTAGGCCAGCCGGTCGGCGAAGTCATGCTCGGGCGCGATCTCCAGGTCGATGTCTTCCGGGCTCTGGTCGCGCCCGATGCGCAGCGTGCTGATGTCGACCACCGAAGCGCTGCGGCTCGCGACGAGCGAAGAAAACGCCGGTGCCGAAGATGACCCGGAGGCTGGCTCGGCCTGCAGAGGCGCAGCCGCGGATGCAGGTCCGACCGCGCATGCGCCGAGGAGCGCAAGCAGACCGGCGCACGCCGAGGCGGCGATGAAACGTTGGATTGGCTGCACGAGGTATCCGGTCACGCCGCCTGTGGAGACAGGTCGGCAGGCCGCACCGTCGACTGCGGCCCCTCGGCCTTGCGCACCGCGGTGCCGAATGCTTCCAGCCGCGTGGCGAAGCTGCCGTTGTCGACCTCGTGCGTGGTGAAAGCCACGTCGAGAATGGGCGCGCGTCCGATCAGCTGGCTGACTTCGGCGACCGCGTTGGGCGCTCCGCGCCCGCCCATGACCGAGATCACGGCCACGTCGGGCAGGTGGTTGCGCCGGGTGCCGACGAAGCTGCGCATCGGCCCCGCGAGCCGCTGCCCCCAGATCGGCGACACGAGCACCACGGCGTCGAAACTCTTCGCGCGCGGACCCTCATAGCGGATCGAAGGATGCCGGCGGAAGACCGAATCGAGCAGGCACCGAAAGCTGCCAAAGGCACCCGCGCGGGGCCGGATCTCGACGATCTCGGCCATGGGCCAGCGTTGCTGGCTGCACAGCAGATCCGCGACCTTGCGAGAGGTGCCGGTGTAGGAGTAGACGACGACGAGGACCTTGTTCATGGCTGTCCCAAGTGTGTTCATGGAGAGGGCAATGTAGGTCGCATGCTGGGTCACCGCCTTGCGGTGTATCAAGCGGGCGAAGAGACCGATCTGCGCGACGCCTCGCTGGTTTGATCTGGCGCAAGGCGCATCTCCACGGGTGGGCGAACATCCGGCCATTCCAACGAGACAAGCAAGGAACATCATGAAAATCCTCCTCGCCGTGGACGGCAGCCAATACACGGCTCGCATGCTCGACTATCTGGGCGCACACAAGGAATGGTGCGACGCAGGCCATGCGTTCACGGTCTTCAACGCCGTGCTCCCAGTGCCGCATCGCGCCGCGGCGTTCGCGGGGCCGGACCTGGTGCATACCTACTACGAAGACGAAGCGCGCGTCGTGCTGGAGCCGGTGCGCGCCGCGCTGGCCGCGCGCGGCATCGAGGCGGCATTCGCCCACAAGGTCGGCCATCCGGCCGACGAGATATCCGCCTTCGCGGAGCGCGGAAAGTTCGACCTCGTGATCATGGGATCGCGAGGCCACGGCTCGCTGACGAACCTCGTGCTGGGCTCCGTGGCCATGAAGGTACTGGCCCGGTGCACGGTGCCCGTGCTGCTGGTGCGCTGAACCCGCGGTTCCAACTCTTCAAGGATTTGCCATGAAAGCCATTCACATCCTCGGCCCGGCTGCACTGCTGCTTCTGGCCGGTTGCACCGCGCTGCCCTCAACAGGCGACAAGAAGGACAAGGATCATCTGTTGCACCATCCGTCCGCGACGCTACCGCCAGCGGCGGCCAAGTCGGACCAGCAGATGGCGCAGATGCGCGAAATGCACAGGAAGATGATGGCTGCCAAGACCCCGCAGGAGCGCCAGGCACTGATGGCCGAACACATGAAGGCCATGCAAGGCGGGATGTCGATGATGTGCCAAATGGGCGCCACGTCGGGCCCGCAGGCCGGGGCCCCGTCCGAAGACATGATGAAGCGCTGCATGGCCATGAAGGACATGACCATGCAGATGATGCAGGATCGGGAAAAGCTCCAATCGCCCGCCAGGTAGGAGGCGCTCCGGGCCCGGCCCGCTTGCTGGCTACGGCCGCTCACGAACGCGTGAGCGGCTTTTCGGCGGCGCGAACACGCACGATGTGCTGGCCTGCGCCTGCGCCTGCGCCTGCGCCTGCGCCTGAGCCTGCGCTGCTACTGCTTGTCCGTGCCTGCGGGACGCGCAGTGCGCTTGAGGGCCTGGCCCGTCTGGGCAGCGGCATCTGCTGTGGCACGGGCCGCGCTACGCATGGCTTCGGCGGCCTTGTCCAGCGCCTGTCGGGTCGACTCGGCAGCCCTTTCCGCCTCTTCCTTGCTCGCCTGCGTGGAACGTTTGACGGATTCTTCGGCCCGGTCGAGAGCGGCCTGCATGGCGGCGGAGGCTTTCCTGCTTTCTTCCTCCGCAGCGCGTGCGGCAGCCCGCGTGCTGTCGAGTGCCTTGCCTGTCGCGGTACCCGCTTTCTCCTCGAAACGGTTGGCAGCCTGGGCGGCCTTGCGTGCGGCGCGCCGCACGCCTTCTGCCAAGGCCCTCGACACCTTGCCGGCGGTGGCCTTGCCTTGCTCTGCTGCAGCTTCGGCGGCATCGACCGCCTTTCGTGCGGCGGTTTCGGCATCTCGCGCAGCTCTTTCGGCTGCGTTCACCGCCTTGCGCTGCGCATCGGGGGCCTTGCCTTGCGGTGGGGGCGCAGTGCTGCTGTCCGCCGCAAAGGCGCTGGCACCAATGAAAAGGGTGAGCAACACGAATAGGCTGCGAAATGGTCGGGAAGTCATGATCTTTTTCCTGTTGAAGATTGAATTGGCAAACGAGAACACACAGGCGCCGCTCAGGGCACCAGAACCGCGGCACCGTGGATACGGCCCGCTTGCAGATCGGCGAGCGCTTCATTGGCTTGGGTGAGCGCGTACCTTCTGATGTGCACCTGCAGCGGATGGGTCTGCACGAAGTCCAGGAACTCGCGGGCATCGGCGCGCGTCAGGTTGGCCACCGAGACCACGCTGCGTTCTTCCCAGAGCAATCTGTAGGGGAAAGCCGGGATGTCGCTCATGTGGATGCCGCCGCACACGACCCGGCCACCCTTGCGCACCGCGCGCAAGGCCGTTGGTACCAGTTCGCCGACCGGCGCGAAAATAATCGCGGCGTCCAGCAGTTGAGGCGCGCTCTCGCCGGAGCCGCCCGCCCAACGGGCCCCCAACTCTCGCGCAAGAGCTTGCGCGTCCCCGTCGCCGGGACGGGTGAAGGCGTAGACTTCGCGCCCCTGCGCAACGGCCGCCTGCGCGACCAGGTGCGCCGCCGCGCCAAAGCCGAAGAGCCCCAACCGGTGCACGCCTTCGCCTGCCGCCTTCAGGCTGCGCCAGCCGATGAGGCCGGCGCAGAGCAGGGGAGCGATGCGCGCTGCGTCCGGTTCGGCCATGGTCAGCGGCAGGCAGAAGGCCGCCTCGGCAATCACGTGGCTCGCGAAGCCGCCATCGCGGTGATAGCCGGTGAAACGCGGCCCATCGCACAGGTTCTCGTGGCCTGCGATACAGAAGTGGCAGCGGCCGCAGCTGTGGCCCAGCCATGGCACACCGACGCGGTCACCGACGCGGTAGCCCTCCACGCCTGCGCCGGCGGCTTCCACGAGGCCGACGATCTCGTGGCCCGGCACGATCGGCAGCACGGGCAGCGGCAGTTCGCCGTTTGCAATGTGAAGGTCGGTGCGGCACACGGCGCAAGCCAGCACGCGCAGGCGCAGCTCGCCCGCACCGGGGAGCGGCATCTTGCGGCGCTGCAGCTCCAGAGGCAGCATCGCCGCGCTCAGTACCATCGCGCGCATCGTCTCGGGCTCGGCGGTCATGTTGGAACTTGCCTGTGGGGAATGGAAGGTCGATATCCGCGGCGCAGTTCAGGCCATGTACTTGCCCCCGTTGATCGACAGCGTCGTGCCCGTGATGAACCCGGCATCGTCGGCCGCAAGGAACACGACCGCGCGTGCGATCTCGGCGGGCCCCGCGAGGCGGCCGGCCGGAATGGTGGCAAGGATGCGCGCCATCACCTCGGCATCGACTGCTCCGACCATCGCGGTGTCTGTGTAGCCCGGGGCGACCACGTTGGCCGTGATGTTGCGCGACGCCCCCTCGAATGCGAGCGATTTCGTGAAACCGATCAGGCCCGCCTTCGTTGCTGCGTAATTGGTTTGGCCCGCCTGCCCGGACAGACCGTTGACGGATCCCATGTTCACGATGCGCCCGAAGCGCCGTTCGCGCATGCCGCCGATGACGGCGCGGCACATGTTGAAGCAGCCGCCGAGGTTCACGTCGAGCACCTCGCGCCACTGCTCGAAACTCATCTTGTGCAGCATTGCATCACGGGTGATGCCGGCGTTGTTGACAAGCACCTCCACCGGGCCGAGGGCCGCCTCGATCTGTGCGACACCCGCGAGGCAGGCCTCCGGTTCGGCCACGTTCCAGGCGAACGCGGGAATGCCGGTGCGCGCGGTGAACGCCTCGGCCACCTGTGAGCGGTGGCCGTGGTTGACGGCCACGCGATACCCTGCCGACTGCAGCGCTTCGGCTGTGGCCGCGCCGATGCCGCAGGTGCCGCCGGTGACCAGCGCGACGCGCGTCAATTGCCCACCGTGAGGTCGTTCACGACGACCGAAACGCCAGGCGCGGCCCACGCCGCACCCTGCACCGCCTTGCGCTCGGCCCAGGAGTGGACCTTGCCGCGCAGCGTGACCTGCGAGCCGTTCACGGCGACGGCCACGTGCTTGGCCTCGCGGTCGGCCTGGCGTGCGAGCGCATCGTGAATGTTCTTCTCGACGTCGGCGGGGCGGACCTTGGGCGTGACGTTGACGAGATTGGATACGCCTCGCACGCCCAGCAGGTTGCGCACGGCACCTTCCGCGGCGCGGCGCTGGTATTCCCATTCGACTTCGCCGTTGAGCGTGAGCCAGCCCTTCTCGACCATCGGTCGGATCTTGTCCGGCACCAGCACGTTCCATTCGAGCGCGCGTTCAGCAGCGGCCGCAATATCGGCATCGGTGCGTTCGTTGTCGAACGGGAGCTTCACCGTGATCTCGACGGCCACGGCCTTCACGCCGTGCACGCGCTGCGCCGCGCGTTCGACGGCATACTTTTCGGCGAAGCTCGCCAGATGGCCGGTCAGGGTGACCACCCCGTCCTTGACGATCACGCCCACATTGGCGGCATCGAACGATGGATCCCAGGCCAGTTCGGACTGGATGTCGTCTCGCAGTTGAGCATCGGTTTTCATGAGATTCCTCGCAATGAATTGGGATTGAACGGTCCGCGCCGGATCGGCGTCGACCGTGGAATCACTGTAGAAACTCCGCCATCCGGCCGTATTGCGCTGGATCAATTCACGCGCGCCGCAGTGCTTCGCATCAACCAATGCTGCCCAGAAGCAGTGCCTGCAGCACGAAACGCCGGTTGTCCGCCGGCGATGTTCGGTCGCCGAGCAACACGGCGAGCTTGGCGGTGGGGTGTGTCGCGCAGGCAATGCCGTCGTAGACCGGGATGCCTGCGGCCTGACCGATCTGGCGAACGATATCCGGCGCCACGCCCTGGCATTCCACCGCGTTGTAGAAGCGGCCCAAGATTCGCGCGGTGTGCTGGATCTCGGCGGGGTTGCCGAGGCTGGAGAGTGCGGGGCGAATGACCGCCACATGCGCACCCAGTTCCGTCGCCGCGCGCCGGAACAGTTCCTGGCTTTCGCTGCCCGCGCCCCCTTCGTCGCAGAGCAGACCGAGATTCTTTCCCTTGAGCGGCAGCGCAAGCGCGCCGCGCAGGGAAGCCGCCTGCACGAATCGGGCGCGATCCATCAAGGCGGCTTCGTCCTGAGGCAGCAGCTTGTCGAACGCCGAGGCATTGTGGATTTCAAATGGAAAGAGCATGGGACGCCCTGGTGTGAACGCGGCAGGCTAATCGTGGCGGCCTGGATCCGGTTTGATACAGGTCAAGTCCGCGGTCGGTCTTGTGCGGATACGCGCCAGACACAAACCGTTGACGGAGCGTTACCGACCGACGCCTGCGGTTGTCACTGTGTTGGCGGGCGCTTTCTAGCATCCCTGCATCGACACCGACTTCATGCAGGAGTGCTTCCAATGTTCAACCCGTCCACACCCCAGACCGCCGCAGCGACCCTGTACGGATCTCGTGCCGCCCCTGCACTGCCAGCGGCAGGCGCCGCGGCGCACGAGCGGGCGAGCCAGAAGCTGACGGAGACGCAAAAGCTGCTCAAGGATCGCCTGGACCCGCAACGCCGCGTGGTGCATGCCGGCGACGTGGTCTACCAGGCCGGCGAGCGCTTCGGCAACCTCTACATCCTGAACTCGGGTTTCTTCAAGATCGTGAACCTGTCGGCCGACGGCCGCGAACAGGTCGTGGGCCTGAAGTTCCGCGGCGACTGGCTGGGCTTCGACGGTATTGCCGGGGGCCGCTACTCGTGCGACGCGGTCGCCATGGACACGGGCGAGGTCTGGGTGGTCTCGTACGAGTCGCTGCTGGCCGCAGCCCTTGCCGAGCCCGCCTTGCTGCAGGTGTTCCATACCGCGATGAGCCGCGAGATCGCGCATGACCGCGATTCGCTCATGTCCGTTTGCACGCTGCCGGCCGATGCGCGCGTGGCGGACTTCCTGCGCTACTGGGCGCAGTCGCTGGCCGAGCGCGGCATGCGCACCGACCAGATCACGCTGCGCATGACGCGCGCTGAAATCGGCAACTACCTGGGCATGACGCTCGAAAGCGTGAGCCGCGCGCTGTCGCGGCTGGCGCGCGACAAGGTGATCGAGTTCGTCGAAAAAGGCCGCCGCGACGTGCAGATTCCCGATGTGGGCGCCCTGTCGGCCTTCGTGCAGCGCTGCATCGCGCCGGCACCTGCCATGCTGCAGTGAGCCCTGTGGCGCGGTGGGCCCGTCCCCGGTCTGCAGCGGTCCCGCGAACCCGGGAACAATGGACCATGACTCGCTGCTGTTTTCCACCGGTTCCCCCTCGATCCTCCCGGGCAACGACAACCCCGGAGTTCACGGTCTGCGGTCGGGCCATACGGGTTGTCGATGATCACTGGTGTGTCCGCGCCAGACCAGTGAGACCTTCACCGCCTCGGCCAGCGCATCCTCGCCGAGGCAGATCTTGTCTTCGGGCTTCTTCGCGCAAATGCCGCTGCGTCGCAGGCATCGATCGCACCTCCAGGGTGCGGCACCTTGGCCGCTCAGGGCCTGCGCATCGTCGGAGATCGTGGCGAGCTGGAACGGTGACTGCCGCCTTCCATTGCCATGAGGCGCCGCGTGCAGATGGATGAGACGTTCGTGGGACCTTCTTTCACTTCCTTAAGCTGGCGTTAATCGGCGGCAGCGACCATGCACCCCATGCCCAGCCCGCAGCCCGCGGCGGGCTTCAGAGGAAAGTGCATGTTCATGTGTCTGTCGTCGAGCACCCGCATGGTCGAGCCGCCAGCCGGCGTTGCCGTCACGCCGCCGGCCGAATTCGCGGTGCACGAGCGCCACGATCCGCGGCGCGCCGCGGTCGAGGTTTTCATCCGCGACATCTACGCGCACCGCTACGGCGCGCAGGTGACGCACTTTGCGCCGCGGCTGGTGAGCCTGCGCAGGAACGGTGAACTCGTCGCCGCGGCCGGCTACCGCGACGCCACGCGCGGTGCGCTGTTTCTCGAGCACTACCTTTCGTCGCCCGTCGAGGTGCTGCTCGCAGGTTGCGCGGCCGGGCGCCCGGCTCGCGAGAGCATCGTCGAGGTCGGGCACCTCGCGTCAAGCCGCGCCGGCGAGGGGCGGCAACTGATCCAGTGGCTGGCGCCGCATCTGGCGGACGAAGGCTTCGAATGGATCGTCGGCACGGTGACACAGGAACTGCGCAAGATGCTCGTGCGCCTGGGCGTGGTTCCGCTGACGCTCGGCGCAGCCCACGCGTCGGCCCTGGGTGCCGAGGCCGTGCATTGGGGAAGCTATTACGACCACCATCCCGTGGTGCTGGCCTCCCATCTGCAGCTCGCGCTGCGCCGCCACATGGCGCGCCGGTCTGCGGCTCCGGGAGCGCCGGCATGAGCCCGCGCACCGAAGCGTCCGGCGTCGCGCTGGACGGCGGCGAGCGCCGCCTCGCTTTCGCCGAACTGGAGGACGAGGCGACCCGGCTCGCCGAGCGGCTGCGGGCAGAAGACGTGCGCGTCGTCGCCACGCTGATGGACAACTCGCCTGCCTGGGTGGTCGCCGACCTGGCTGCAACGCGGGCGAAGGTGGTGCATGTGCCGCTACCGCCGTTCTTCGCCGCGGCACAGATCGACCATGCGCTGCGCGCGGCCGGCGCGGACACCGTGCTGACCCCGTCGCCGCTTGCCGCGCGTTGGTCGGCCGGCGCTGCCTCGGCGCTGACTGTCGCAGACGAGCCGCTGTCGATCGTGCGCCTTGCGGCGGCGGCCCCGCCGGTGCCCGTGGGCACGACCAAGATCACCTTCACGTCTGGCACCACCGGCGCGCCCAAGGGCGTGTGCCTCGATGCCGAGGCCATGCGCCGGGTGGCCGAGGGCCTTGTCGAGGCGATGGCACCGCTCGACATCCGCCGCCATCTCTGCGCGCTGCCGTTCGCGGTGCTGCTGGAGAACATCGCGGGCGTGATGGCGCCGCTGCTGCGCGGCGCCACCTGCATCACGCTGCCCCTGCAGCAACTGGGCTTGAACGGTTCTTCGGGCTTCGATGCGGCCCGGTTCCATGCCTGCGCGGTGGCGCAGCAGCCGCACAGTGTCATCCTGCTGCCGCAGATGCTGCGCGCCTGGTCCGGCTACCTGCTGCAAAGCGGTCAGCGTGCGCCGGACTCGCTGAAGCTGGTGGCCGTGGGCGGGGCGGCGGTGGGTGCCAAGCTGCTCCACGACGCGCGCGGGGTAGGGATCCCGGCCTACGAAGGCTATGGCCTGTCCGAAGGCGCTTCCGTGCAAACGCTCAACCTGCCCGGGCACGACCGCCCCGGCACGGCCGGCCGCGCGCTGCCGCATGCGCGCCTGCGCATCGCGCCGGACGGCGAAGTGGAGGTGGCCGGCAGCCTGTTTCTCGGCTACCTCGGCGACGCCGCCGCACCGCCGAAGTGGTGGCCCACGGGCGACCTGGGCCGGATCGACGCGGATGGCTATCTTCACATCAGTGGCCGCAGGAAGCATGTGCTCGTCACCGCCTTCGGCCGCAACGTGTCGCCCGAATGGGTCGAGACGGCGCTGCGCTGCGAACACGCGTTGGCCCAGGCCGTGGTGTTCGGCGACGCGCAGCCGGCGCTGTGCGCCGTGCTCTGGCCGGTGCGCGCCGACGCGCCCGACGCGCAGCTGCAGGCGGTCGTCGACGCCGCCAATGCCACGCTGCCCGACTATGCCCGCATTCAGCGCTGGGCCCGGGGCCGGGCGAGCTTCGACGCCGCATCCGGCATGGCCACGGCCAACGGCCGTCCTCAGCGCGCCGCCATCCTGCAACTGCACGCCGATGCCCTCGACATCGCCGCACCCTGACCGAATCCACTGGAGTCCCGATGAGTTTCCATGACCACCTGGTCGCACAGACCACCGACACCCGCGCGAGCCTGCTCGGTACGCCCATCATCCAGGGCTGCCTGCGCGGCGAGGTCTCGCTGCCGAGCTACCTGGCCTTTCTGCGCGAGGCCTACCACCACGTGCGCCACACCGTCCCCCTGCTGCAGGCGTGCAAGGCGGCCTTGCCGGAACGCCATGCATGGCTGCGCGGCCCCCTCGACGAATACGTGGAGGAAGAGCGGGGCCATGACGAATGGATCCTCGACGACATCCGCGCCGCCGGCGGCGATGCGCAAGCGGTGCGCAACGGACTGCCCGGCCACGCCACCGAGATCATGGTGGCCTACGCCCACGACACCATCGCGCGGCGCAATCCGCTCGGCTTCTTCGGGATGGTGCACGTGCTCGAGGGCACCAGCGTGTCGCTCGCGCTGATGGCCGCCGACCAGATCCAGAAGCCCCTGGAGCTGCCCGATGCAGCGTTCTCCTACCTGCGCTCGCACGGCATGCTGGACCGGGAACACACCGCGCACTTCGAGCTGCTGATGAATCAGGTGGAGGACCCGCAGGACCAGGCGGACATCGTCCATGCCGCGCGCGCCTTCTACCGCCTGTACGGCGACGTGTTCCGCAGCCTGCCGCTGCCGCAGGCGAACGCCAGCGCCGGGGCACGCGCATGAAGGCGTCCGAAGCCCGGGTGCTGCTGACGGGCGCAAGCGGCGGCATCGGCCAGGCCGCGGCCACGCACCTGGTGAACGCCGGCGCATCGGTGATGCTGGTGGGCCGTTCGCCAGCGCGGCTGGCGGCGCAGGCGCGGACCCTGGTGCGCGACTGCCGCGTACCCCGCCCCCGCGTGGAGTGGTACGCCGCCGACCTGGCGCGCGCCGCCAGCCTGCTGGGCATTGCAGAGGTGGCGTCCGGATGGGGCTGCAACGTGCTGGTGCACAACGCCGGCGTCTCGGGCTTCGGCCGGATCGAAGCGCTCTCGGCGAGCGACATGGCGCAGATGCTGCACCTCAACCTGATGGTGCCGATGCTGCTGACCCAGGCGATGCTGGCGCAACTGCGCAGCCTGCCGCGGGCGCAGATCGTCTGCGTGGGCTCGGTGCTGGGTCGTCTTGGCCTGCCCGGTTTCAGCGTGTACTGCGCCAGCAAGTTCGGGCTTCGCGGCTTTGCGGAGTCGCTGCGCCGCGAACTCGGCGATACACCGGTGCGCGTGCAATACCTCGGCCCGCGCACCACGCGCACCGGCTTCAACAGTGCCGAGGCGGAAAGCTACAACGAGGCCACGGGCACGGCGACGGACCGGCCCGACATCCCCGCGACGGCGCTGCTGCGGCTCATCGAGAGCGAAGATGCCGAGTGCTTCCTGGGCTTTCCCGAGAAGCTGGCCGTCCGGCTCAACGGGCTCGCGCCGGAGTTGCTGGACGGCGCCTTCGACAGGCACCGCCGCGCCCTGCCGCCGCTCGCGCTGCCGGCGCTGCCCTCTTTCGAGTGCCCCGACACCGTGGGCGCTTCCGGCGAAGCCGATTCCCATTCGCTGCTGCACAGCGTGCACTGACCCACCAAGGACGCCATGACACCGACCAGCTCACCATTCCTCTTGCCCATGCCATCTGCGGTGCAACGCCGGCGGCTGATCGGCGTTGCCGTTGCCGCCGCACTGGCAGTGGCGCTTCCGCGCGCAGCCTTCGCGGCTGGCGCCGACGATGCGGTGGCCGAACTGCAGCACGACTGGGAAGCGATCCGCTACCAGACGCCCGCCGCCGAGCGCGAGAAGCGCTTCGAGGCCTTGGCCGCCAAGGCCCGCAAGGTGAGCGAAGCCCACCCGGGCCGCGCGGAACCCCTGGTCTGGGAGGGCATCATCGTCAGTTCGTGGGCCGGCGAGAAGGGCGGACTCGGCGCGCTGGGATTGGTGAAGCAGGCCAAGGCACTGTACGAGGCCGCGATCGCGATCGACGGCAATGTGCTCGACGGCTCCGCCTACAACAGCCTGGGCGTCCTCTACTACAAGGTTCCCGGCTGGCCGGTGGGTTTCGGCGACAAGGGCAAAGCCAAGGAACTGCTGCAGAAGGCGCTGGCGCTCAACCCGAAGGGGATCGATCCGAACTTCTTCTACGGTGAATACCTGATCGAGGTCCGGCAGCCCGAGCAGGCCGTTGCGTATCTCGAGCGGGCCATGCAGGCGCCGCCGCGGCCCGGCCGGCAGGTGGCCGACAGCGGACGCCGCGACGAGGCGCGCCAGCTGCTGGAGAAGGCCAGGGCCAGGTAGGGCGGTGCGTCAGCGGTGGGCTGCGTCGAACTGCAGCGTCGCCTTGACCCCCCGGCCGCCGGCGCCGGGGCCGAACTGCAGCTCGAGGCCGTGCAGTTGCGCAATGCGCCGCACGATCGACACCCCCAGGCCGCTGCCGCCTTCCTGCTGTCCGTCGGGCCGGTAGAACCGCTCGCCCAGCCGCGTGAGCTGTTCGGCCGACAGTGGCTCCCCCTCGTTCTCGAGCTCCAGGTGTTCGCGCCCGATGCGCAGCACCACGCTCGATCCTTCGGGCGCATAGCGAACCGCGTTGTCGAGAAGGTTGCGCAGCATCACCGTCAGCAAATGCTCGTCGCCGAACAGGGGCAGAGGGTGCGATCCATGCGGCGGCCATTCACAGGCCAATTCGATGCAGCGGCGTTCGGCCGTCGCGAGGCAATCGCTCATGGCCTGTTCGACGATCCGCGGCCACTGCACCTCGGCGGTCAGGGCCGGCGCAACGCCGGACTCCACGCGCGAGAGAGAGAGCATCTGCGTCACCAGCCGTCCCATGCGGTCGAGCCCGGCGCTGAGCTTGGCTTCGGCCGCGGCGCGTTCGGCATCGCTGCCGGCGCGGCGCACCACGTCCCACTGGGCGCGCAGCACGGCCAGCGGCGTGCGCAGCTCATGCGCGGCGTCCGCCGTGAAGCGGCGCTCGCGCACGAGCAACTGATCGATGCGGGCGAACAGCCCGTTCATCGCACCCAGCAGAGGCTTGAGCTCGGCCGGTGCCCGCTCGACAGGCACGGCCTGCAGGTCGTCGGCCTTCCGGCGGCGCAGCTCCGCGGTCAACTGGTGCACTGGCGCCAGCGCGCGGCGCACGGCCCATGCCATCACGGCCAAGAGAAAGGGCAGCACCAGCAGCCATGGGACGACCTGCGTGACCGTGAGGCCGTACACCAGTTCATCGCGCTCGTATGCGTCCTGCCCGGCGGCCACCAGCCAGGCGCCGTCGAAGGACGGCAGGTAGTAGATGCGCCACGTCATGCTCCCGATCTTCTCGTTGACGAAGCCGCTCGCATCGGGCCGCCACGGCAGCACCGCGCCTTCGTGGTCCGCAAGCATGAGGCGGCCCTTCGCGTCCCATGCCGCCACGGCCAGATCGCGCACGTCCGACGCCCCGGCCTCCCTCGTGCCTTCGCTGGGCGCAGGTGGCAGCATTGGCGCGGCGCCCAGATGGCCGGGGCCCAACGTGGACTGAACCTGGCGCGCCAGCCGGATCAGTTCGGTGTCGAACAATTCATTGACCTCGTGCCGAGCCCGGCTGATGGAGAAGTAGAGCGCCACGCCCCAGACCAGGGGCGCGCAAACCAGCAGATAGAGCAGAAGGCGGCGCTGCAGGCTCATGGCGATGGTTGGCCGGCGCCGAGCGCATAGCCCACGCCGCGCACGGTCCTCACGATGCCCGGATCGATCTTGCGCCGCAGGTGATGGATATGGACCTCGAGGACGTTGCCTTCTGGCTCCGTGCCGCTCCAGTCGTAGAGCTTTTCCTGCAGATGGGCTTTCGAGAGCACGCGCTGCGGCTGCGCCAGGAGCGCTTCAAGCACCGCCAGTTCGCGCCCGGTCAGATCAACGGGCGCGCCTTTCCAGAGCACGAGTTTCCTGGCGGGGTCGTACTCGAGCGCTCCGTGCTGCCAGACCGGCTGGGCGCGGCCGGCGGCGCGGCGCACCAGCGCCCGCAGCCGAGCGGCGAGTTCGTCGATGGTGATGGGCTTGACCAGGTAGTCGTCAGCCCCTGCATCGAGGCCGGCGATGCGCTGTTCGACGCCGTCGCGCGCCGTCAAGATGAGCAGCGGCAGCTTCAGCCCCCGGTCGCGCCAGCGGCGCAGCCAGGTCATGCCGTCGCCGCCCGGAAGCCCAAGATCCAGCACCAGGGCATCAAACGAGGCGCCGGACAGCGCGGCGTCGGCCTGGCCGCCGCTGCCGAACCAGTCGACCGCATGGCCGAGCTGGCGCAGTCCGGTGGCCAGTGCATCGCCGAGCAGGGGGTCGTCTTCAACAATCAACAAGCGCATCTGAAAGCGGTGCTCCTTGCCTCAGAAGCC
The DNA here is from genome assembly GCF_033802765.1 of Variovorax sp. EBFNA2. Taxonomy (NCBI): domain Bacteria; kingdom Pseudomonadati; phylum Pseudomonadota; class Betaproteobacteria; order Burkholderiales; family Comamonadaceae; genus Variovorax; species Variovorax sp. EBFNA2. The sequence goes on along the minus strand of NZ_CP138497.1, from coordinate 546,852 downwards.
GGCCAGGGCCAGGATGCGCGACAGTGTAGACCCGCTCATCCCGAACCACCCGTCGTCGAAGGCGTTGTAGACCCCGCACACCAGGGCCGCGGCGCCGAGTGCCACGATCGCCATGACGGCGAGAGCCGCGGCATCCGCGAGGCTGCGGCGGGTGACGGCGGGAAGGTCCTCGCCGGCGCCTTCGGCGCATTGGCGCACGGCGGCGAAGGGGCGGTGGCCCCATCGGACTCGGCTGCAATGTTCATCGGCATCTCCACGTAGGCTCATGTCTCGGCCGCCCGCTGGACACGCCGCACATTCCCATGATCGCCGCGGCAGATTCGTTTTGCCTTAAGACGCCGATGCAACCTGTCCCGCAGACGAGGCAATGTCACTCCTCATCAATCCGGTCGAACCCCCACAGCACGGCTGTGACCCCCACGGCCGTGACCGGTCCGGCGAGCGGATGCAGCAGCGCGGCGAGAACCGGGGCCACCAGGATCAGATGGCGCAGCCCCCAGCCGTACAGAGCGCCTGCACGGCGCACGTAGACATGGCCCATCGGATTCCACCGCGGCCGTGCCGCGCATTCCACCGGCATGCCGCTGATGAAGCCCAGGTGCGTGTAGTAGCGCACGGCCATGGCGGAGCACACGAGCGATGCAAGGAGCAGGGCCAGGAGCAGGAGTTCGGACACGAGCCGGGGCGTCAGAAGCCATCCGGCGCCGCCGAGAGCTTCGCGCAGCGAGGGCGCGGTCAGCGTCGCGGTGCCGACCAGTCCCAGCGCGGCGGTCGATGCCGTCATCGTCGCAGCCATCAGGGAATTGCGCAGCGTCTGGACCGAGAGAATCTCCGAACCTCGTTGCTGCGATACCGCGTCGAACCATTCTTCGCGCAGCAAGGCATGCGCGCTGCGCGCCACGCAGTGCGGCGTCCGGTGCTGCGCCCATGCGCGCGCGCCTTCGTAGGCGGCGAGCACTGCGACGGTCGCCAGGATCGCCAGCCAGGCGGCGGTCGCGCTCATCGCGCGTTGTCAGCCGGAGTGCCCGGCATGTCCGCAGCGGCGGATCTCCTCCGCTCGATCAGCTCGTACCCCACCATGCCTGCGAGCATCGCGGCGACAAAGACCAGCGCCTTGGCCTCTCCCATGCCGGCGGCCACGAGGCCCGGGCCCGGACAGAAGCCGGCCACGCCCCAGCCGATCCCGAACAGGATGCTGCCGAGCACCAGGCGGCGATCGACGGCGCGTGCGGTCGGCAGCCGCATGGCTGCGCCGAGCAAGGAACGCGTGCGCCGCCTTGCCACCGCGAACGCGACAGCGCCGACGGCGATCGCGCCGCCCATCACCAAGGCAAGCGACGGGTCCCAGCGCCCGCCAAGATCCAGGAAGCCGAGCACCTTGGCCGGGTTGGCCATGCCGGAAACGATCAGGCCCAGGCCGAACACCAGGCCGGCCAGAAATGAAGTGAAGACGGTCATGATGGTTTCCTCAAAGACCCAGCAGATGGCGCATCAGGAACACGGTCAGGAAGCCGGCCGCCATGAAGGCCGCGGTCGCCGCCAGCGAGCGCGGCGACAGTCGGGACAGTCCGCAGACCCCGTGGCCGCTCGTGCACCCCGAGGCGTAGCGCGTGCCCAGGCCCACCAGCAGGCCGGCCGCGACGAGCGCGCCGTAGCCGGCATCGATCCGGGGCGCGGGCCAGTCCGCGAAAAGCGCATAGGCCATGGGCGCTGCGACCAGGCCGGCAACGAACGCCAGGCGCCAAGCCAGGTCGCCGCGAACGGGGCGCAGCAGGCCGCCGACGATGCCGCTGATGCCGGCGATGCGGCCATTGAGCAGCACGAACAGCGCGGCGGCCGCGCCGACGAGTGCGCCGCCCGCCAGGGCGGTCCATGGGGTGAATGCGGGCCAGTCGATGGTCATGATCATTTTTCCTTCGGGCAGTAGATCCGGTAGAGCAGGGCGAGAATCTCGAGCAACGCGGGGTCCGCCACGGCATAGAAGACGTTCTTGCCCTGGCGGCGCGTGGCGACCACACCCTCGTTGCGCAGCACGCCGAGCTGCTGGGACAGCGTCGGCTGACGGATGTCGAGCTGCGTTTCGAGTTCGCTCACGCACATCTCGCCCTGGGACAGCTGACACAGCAGAAGCAGGCGGTCCTCGTTGGCCAACACCTTCAGCATGCCGACCGCTTGGGCGGCCGCACCGCGCAGGATCTCGGGATCGAAGACAGGGTGGGGCGATCTCATGGTTGGCGTGGTTCGATGATTGGCTTGACTTGATTATATCAAGTTATATAATATGTTTCAATATATCGTTGACGCAGCCGGCGAGCCCATCATGAACACCCCCGCTTCCATCCAGGCCTTCTTCGACCCCCAGACTGGAACGGCCTCCTACGTCGTGTGGGACCCGGCCAGCCTGCGCGCCGCCGTGATCGATCCGGTGCTGGACTACGACTACAAGTCGGGCCACACCGGCACAGCGTCTGCGGACCGGGTGCTGGCCTGCGTGGCCGAGCGCGGGCTGCAGGTCGACTGGATCCTGGAGACCCATGCCCATGCCGATCACCTCTCGGCGGCCGCCTATCTTCAGGAGCGGGTCGGCGGGCGCATCGCGATCGGCGAGAACATCCGCACGGTGCAGGCCACCTTCAAGAGGCTCTTCAACCTGGAGCGCGGCTTCCTGCCCGACGGCAGCCAATTCGACCACCTGTTCAGGGACGGCGAGACCTTCCGCATCGGCGCCATCGAAGCCGCCGCCATGCTGGTGCCGGGCCACACGCCCGCCGACATGGCGTACCTGATCGGCGGCGCGGTGTTCGTCGGCGATACGCTCTTCATGCCCGACCTGGGCAGCGCGCGCGCGGACTTCCCGGGCGGCGATGCGCGCCAGCTGTACGCATCGATGCGCCGGCTGCTGGATCTGCCATCCGAGACGCCGATGTACGTCTGCCACGACTACCCGCCGGCATCGCGCCCGGCGCAATGGCAGACCACGGTGGCCGAGCAGCGCGCACGCAACATCCATGTGCGCGACGGCATCACCGAGGACGAGTTCGTGGCCATGCGGCAGGCGCGCGACGCGAAGCTCGAAGTGCCGACGCTCATCCTGCCGTCGATCCAGGTCAACGTGCGGGCCGGCCGGCTGCCCCCGCCCGATGACAACGGCGTGTCTTACCTGCGCATACCGCTCAACGCACTGCCGGTTCGCCACACCAGCGTGGACTGAGCCCCGGGGTCGCCGGCTTGACGGGCATCAAGCCAGGCGCGTGCGGCGCATGCCAAGCTCTGACCGCAAAAGGAGCGCCCAGCCCATGTCGTCAACCAACCGCCTGCTGGCCCGCCGCGCCGGCATCGACACCTACCAGCAGCCCGTGGTCTACATGCGCAGCGACTGCGCGGTATGCCGGGCCGAGGGCTTCCAGTCGCAGGCGCAGGTCGAGGTGATCGCCAACGGGCGCCATCTGTTTGCAATCCTGCACCAGGTGAACGGCGACTGGCTGCGCGGAGACGAGATCGCGCTGTCGGAATCGGCTTGGACCCTGCTGGGTGCCACCGAGGGCGAGGAGCTGGTGGTGCGGCATCCGCCGCTTCTCGAGTCGCTCGCGCACCTGCGCAGCAAGGTGCATGGCGGCAGGCTGGACTTCGTCCCGCTGCGCGCGCTGATGGAAGACGCCAGCCGGGGGCGACTCGCCGACATCCACTTGGCGTCGTTCGTGACGATCTGCGCCGGGCGCGGCCTCGACCTGGACGAGACCGTGGCGTTGACCCGCGCCATGGTCGACGTCGGAGAACGCATCGACTGGGGCACTTCGCCTGTGATGGACAAGCACTGCATCGGCGGTTTGCCGGGCAACCGGACCACGCTGCTGGTGGTGCCGATCATCGCCGCCTGCGGCCTGGTGATGCCCAAGACCTCGTCGCGCGCCATCACCTCGGCGGCCGGCTCAGCGGATGTGATGGAAACGCTCGCGCCGGTCGATCTGGACTTGGCGGCCATGCGCCGCGTGGTCGAGCGCGAAGGGGGTTGTGTCGTCTGGGGCAGCGCCATGCGCGTCAGCCCCGCCGACGATGTACTGATCCGCGTGGAGCGGCCACTCGGCATCGACAGCGAGGGCCTCATGGTGGCGTCGATCCTGTCCAAGAAGGCCGCGATGGGTTCCCAGCGCGTGTTGATCGACATTCCTGTCGGCGCGTTGGCCAAGGTGCGCACCGATGCCGCCGGCGGCCAGCTTTCGCGCAGTCTGGTCGCGGTGGGCGCGGCGCTGGGCCTGCAGGTGCAGACGGTGTTCACCGACGGAAGCCAGCCGGTCGGCCGCGGCGTCGGACCCGCACTCGAGGCGATGGACGTGATGGCGGTGCTCGAACGTAGCCCCGACGCGCCGTCGGACCTGCGCGAGCGCGCACTGCTGCTGGCCGGGCTGTTGCTCGAACTCGCGGGCAAGGCGGCGCCCGGCGCCGGCTACGCGCTGGCGCGTGCGGTCCTGGACGACGGGCGCGCGCTGGCCCGCTTCATCGCAATCTGCGAAGCGCAGGGCGGCTTGCGTGTGCCGCCGAAGGCCGCCCACACACACTGCGTGACGGCGCCCGCGGCCGGGGTGGTCTCGGCCATCGACACTCGCCTTGTGGCGCGCATGGCCAAGCTGGCCGGTGCGCCGCGCGATCCCGCAGCGGGTGCCTCGATGCATGTGCGCGTGATGGACCGCGTGGAGCGCGGACAACCGCTCTTCACCTTGCACGCCGGGAGCCTCGGCGAGTTGCAGTACGCCTCGAGCTTCGTGCGCTCTCAGCTCCCAGTCGTTCACATCGAGGCGGGGACCTGAGACCCCGGGGGCAGGGGCGGCGTGGGCCGATCTACCTCCCGGCTGCGAGCCGCGGGGCCGGGCATTGCGACGGGTCGGCACCACCGTTCCCAGCGTGACGGCAACAGGACCCCGACCCTTGGTTCTGCGCGCAGGAAGCCGGGCCTTGATCTGCCTCAACCGATGGTCGCTGGTCTTGCCTAGAGTGATGGCAAGCCTGTCCTTCGCCTAAGAAAACGACCAAAGGAATCCGATGGTTCCCGATTCAAACAATCGTTCCAACACGAGCGGTATTCCCGCCGATGCCGTGCGCGACCTGTTCCAGCAGACGGCGCGCCCCGAGAGGCAGCTGCATCCGCGCTTCTGCCTGCTGCGGGATCGGGCCGAGTTCGCGCCTGCACGCTCGCTGGTGAGCAAATTGCATGGGGCGAGAATTCGCGACATGCGGCCGGACTACTTCCAGCATTTCCAGGGAGAGGATTTCGACACCGCGCTCTTCGAACTCTTCCTTGTTGCGCTGTTCGAGGCCGCGGACCACCGAGTCGATTTCCGGCCTGACGTCCCGGCCCTTCTCTTGACAAAAGGCGGCGCCACGGCCGCCGTCGATGCGCTCACTGTCGGAACACCGGTCATCGGGGTCGAACCCCAACTCACGTCGCCACGGCCGACTGCATCCGAGCCTCAATTCCGCGGTTTGGGCGACATTCTCTTCCAACGGCTGCATCAGCGCGGCTGGCGTGCGCCCCATGCGGAAGGTCATCCCTTTGTCCTCGCCATTCAGGACTTTGACCACGGGCGGACTCAGGGCGCGCCATCCGCACTCCTGCATTTCCTCTATGGAGGATCTGGAATGTCGCATGAGCTCGGCGAACTTTTCCCGGACGGCTTCTTCGGTCACCAGGAAGCCGAGCATGTTTCCGGCGTCCTGTTCTGCAACGACGCCACGATCGCGAAGTTCAACCGGCTTGGACAGGAAGAGCATGCAGCCAGTGCAGCAAGGATGCTGCGCCACGGCGCTTGCCTCGCAGACAACGGAGACAGCTCCACGCCAACCGGTTACGCCTACGAAGTGGGCCAGCGGGGCACACAGCGTGAACAGTGGAACGAAGGCACGGTGCTGATCCACAACCCTTTCGCTCTGCATCCCCTGCCGCCGGACTGGCTCGGTGCCTCCGCCGAGTTGAAATGCAAGGACGGGCAGACCACGGAATGCCTTGCACGGGGGTTTCATCCGTTCAGTTCGACGACAGAGCTGCTGCGCCAAGACGCCCCTACATGGTGGGTCGACGAGCGAAAGCGCTTTCTTGCGCAGGAGCAGGTGACCCATCCCTCCGCGTGAACGAGATACGGATTCCGCTGCACTCAGGAAGGAAAATCCAAGTAAAGATCCTCGTGGGCACCGACGGTTCGACGTACGCCTCGAGGGCCGTCAAGTAGGCCGTCAAGCTGATCGGGTGGCTGCGCCCGACCGCCCATTCGATCAACCTCGTCAGCGTGCACGACAACACCAACCGGCGCGTTCGGCGGTAGCACAAGACAAGAGCGGATGCGCCGCGGTCCGCAGGTCACATCAATCGCAATCCCCGAGCGAGTCGCATGGAGGTGGTGGGGGAGCCTGGTGAGCTGCCAGTCTTGGCGATCTCGGAACGACCTTCTTCCGTGATGCGCGTCACCGTCGCCATCGCCGATTTCACATACAGTCCCTTGCGAGGAAGCGGTGCAATCCCGGCCTCGATCAGACCGGTGGCGACGAGCACCGACACATGCCGAATTTCTTCTGGCTGAACCACCTGCACGGGTAGCGGGGTCTGGGAAAGCCTCACCAAGAACAAGAGCGGCATTGAATCCTCTGGTTGCCTTGAACAAAGTTATCTTTCGTCACACATCCGTGGCTTGATCTGGCGCAAAGCGGTCTGATGCCGGGCCGACGAATCCAAGGAGCACCGGCGCCGCGTTGACTCAGGTCAAGGCCCTTATGGCGCGCGGTGCGAAGCTCGGCGCCGGGCAGCCCAAGGTAGCGGCCCTTGCGCGGCACGGGCCCTTTCGCTCATGCTCTCGACCGCAGCAACGGAGACAGGATCGATGGACACGACACTGGTGAAGGCATTGCGCGAGGCGCTGCAGCGCGGAACCGGTGCGCGCGTCGAGGTGGTCGAGACGCACATCTCCTGGGTGCTGCTGACGGCGACGTTTGCCTACAAGCTCAAGAAGCCCGTGCACCTTCCCTTCGTCGACTTCGCGAGCATCGCGGCACGCAGGCATTTCTGCGAGGAGGAGCTACGCTTGAACCGCCGTTTCGCGCCCTCGCTGTACCTGGACGTGGTGCCGGTGTGCGGCGCGCCCGAGGCGCCGCGGTTGGGCGGCGACGGCGTGCCGATCGACCACGTGGTGCGCATGCGGCGCTTTCCGGAGTCGTCACTGCTGCGCAACCTGTTGGTGGCCGGCCGGCTGGAGCCGGCTTGGCTTGACGGCTTCGCACAGCGGCTTGCGGCGCTGCAGGAGGCGGCCGAGCGCATGGGGCCGCCCTCGGCGTGCGGCGCGCCCGACGTCATCGTTCGCGCGGCCCTCGACGTGGTGCGCCAGCTGCTCGCGCAGCGCAGCGACGGCCGCCTTGCGCTCCTGAGCACATGGATTCAAGACCAGTCGCAGGCGCTGCACATGGCCTGGATCGAGCGCCAGCAGGGCGGCGCAGTACGCGAATGCCATGGCGACCTGCACATGGCCAATATGGTCCTGGTGGACGGCGAACTCACTGCCTTCGACTGCATCGAGTTCGATCCGATGATGCGCCGGATCGATGTGATGAGCGACATCGCGTTCCTCACCATGGACCTGAGGGCTCATGGCCGCGCCGACCTCGCGTTCCGTTTCCTGGATGCGTGGCTGCAGCACAGCGGCGACTATGCCGGCGCGCAGGTGCTGCGCTTCTACGAGGTGTACCGGGCGTTGGTGCGGGCCATGGCCGCCGGCCTGGGGCCGCAGGTCGCGACCGCTTCGGCGGGCACATCGAAGCCCGACTATCTGGCGTGCGCCGCGCAGCTGGCACAGGATCCGCGGGGGCGTGCGCGCCTGCTGATCACGCACGGGTTCTCGGGTTCCGGCAAGTCGGCGCTGGCCTCGCAACTGCTATGCGCTGCGGGCGCGGTGCGCGTCCGCTCGGACGTGGAGCGCAAGCGCCTGTTCGGACTCGCTCCGCTTGCCAGCTCCGCCGCGCAGGGCCTGGCCATCTATGGGGAGCAGGCCACGCGGCGGACCTTCGAGCGCTTGCGCGCCTGCGCGCACGGCGCCTTGCTGGCAGGCTATCCCGTGATCGTGGATGCGGCCTTCCTGCGCCGCGCTGAGCGGCGCAGCTTCCAGGTGCTGGCGGCCGAGCTCGGCGTGCCTTTCGCCATCCTTGACTGCCGTGCCGCCGAAGCCGTGTTGCGCCGCCGCGTGGCGCAGCGCGGGGCCTCGGGCGCGGACGCATCGGAGGCAAACCTAGGGGTGCTGGAGCGCCAGCTCGCAGCGCACGAGCCTCTGGAGGCCGACGAGCGTGCGCTGGCCCTCGCGGTCTTCACCGACGACGCGGTCGACATCGCTTCGCTCGAGGCGCGTTGGCGCGCGAAGACCTGAGCGGCGCCGCAGCCGCTTCGGCGTTCATTTGCCGCCGGCCGGGGCGCTCGTGCGGCGCGGTCCGGGCGCCGGTGACCAGGCGGGCCGTTCGGCGCGTACGGAGTCGACCACGACCAAATAGCGTCCCGGGCTTGCGATGGGGGTGTGGTCAGCCGGCAGCATCCACATGGGCAAGCCCTGCGCCGCAGCCGCGATGTAGTCGGCATCGAGCACGCCGAAGTGGTCGAGCAGCCGGTTCAGGCTGGCCGGGATACCGATGCAGCCCTTCGACTGGACGCTGCCGAGCCGCGGCTCCAGCAGGTCCGGATCGGTGGCATGCATCTGCAATCGCATCGTGCCGGTGCCGCCCTGGCCCCAGAGTCGCCGGGCCTGCTGCCATCCCAGGTCGAACACGCGCAGGCCCTTTGCCCCGTAGCCGCGGATACCGGACTTGTTGCGGGTGCCTTCGGCGCGGAAGTCGGGATTGGCGGTGGAGTGCTCGAACACTCCGAGTGGGGTCTCGAAATGATCGAACTCGCCGCCGCGGCCGGTGGACGCGGCAGCGGCTCCGATGAGCAGCGGCGCGGCGCCGTCGTTCAACCAATAGATGAAGATGGCCTGGACGTTCGGGCTGCGGTCGACAAGTGCGACGTATTGCGCCGTGGGCGCAATGCCGGCCTGTGCGAGCGCGCCGAGCGCCAGTTCTCCGTACCGCCTGGCTTCGTCGGGCGGCGGGTCGAGCCGATGCTCCACCCGCGCGCGGAAGGCCTCGGCCAGCTCAGAGGGGGACGCGGGCCCGGCGAGTGCGCCGACCGCGCTGAGCGTTGCAAGAGCGATCGCGAGCGTTGCGATGAGGGACGCAACGCGAGTCACAGAAATTCCATGCGAGTCTGCGAGACCTCACCACAGGCGCGGCGGACGCGCCTGCATGTGGTGCCAACGCGTGTCCAGGCCGAGCATGGAATAGATGGGGCAGGCGCCGATCACCCCAGTGAGCAATCCCAGCGTTCCCAGGTAACCCCAGGACTCGACGGTGCCGGCCGCGGCAAGCGAGACCAGCAGCATGCCGGATGCGATGCGCAGGGTGCGGTCGAGGATTCCAAGGTTGTTCGACATCCGGTTCCTCCTGGCTGAAGTGCTACGGCGGGATCCTGCACGCGAGACGCGCGGGCCGCATTGCGATGGATCAAGCGGGCGCTTGGGTCGGCCCGGACTGTTCGACCCGAACAAGATCGGGTGCATCACCACGGTGGCCATCGGGGCATGACCACGATCCTTGATCCGAACTCAAGTGCTCTTCGCGGCCGTACGAATGGGGAAGCGCATTCACCAGACGTTCGCCTCGGCGCCGAGCGCCGAGCGCCGAGCGTCGAGTTTCCGGTCCGCTTGACGCACCACCCGCACGCCGGCCCGGAGTTGACAAAGATCAGAGCGAGAGAGGACCTCAGGGCGCAGGATCGGTGCATGCCCCTGGATCCACAGCTCCCCGTCTTCCGTGCCCGCGGCCTCGGAAAGACCTATCACGCGGGCGATGTCGACGTCGTCGCATTGCGCGACGTCGATCTAAACATCGAGGCTGGCGAGTTCGTGGTTCTCCTCGGTGCTTCCGGCAGCGGTAAATCGACGCTGCTCAACATCCTGGGCGGCCTGGAGGTGGCCAGCACCGGCAGCCTGCACTATTTCGGGCAGGACCTGATCGCCGCCGGCGACAAGGCGCTCACGCGCTACCGGCGCGAGCACGTGGGCTTCGTGTTCCAGTTCTACAACCTCATTCCCAGTCTTACGGCCCACGAGAACGTGGCCCTGGTCACCGACATCGCCGCCGACCCGATGCCGATCGACGACGCGCTGGATCGCGTGGGCCTGTCGGCGCGACGCGACCATTTCCCTTCGCAGCTCTCGGGCGGCGAGCAGCAGCGCGTGGCGATTGCAAGAGCCATCGTCAAGCGGCCCCGGGTGCTCCTGTGCGACGAGCCGACGGGTGCGCTCGACTATGCGACCGGCAAGCTGGTGCTCGACGTGATTGCCCGCGTCAACCGCGAGCTTGGCACCACCACGCTGGTGATCACGCACAACGCCTCGATCGCAGGCATGGCCGACCGCGTGATCTCGCTGGGTGATGGCCGGGTGCAGAAGATCGAGCGCAATGCGCATCGGCTCGCGCCGGCGGAACTGTCCTGGTAGCACGGCCGTGAGAGCACTCGACCGCAAGCTGCTGCGCGACCTGCGCACGATGTGGAGCCAGGTGCTCACGATCGCGCTGGTGGTGGCCAGCGGCGCCGGTGGCTTTCTCACGAGCCTGTCGGCGATCGACTCCCTGGCCGCCGCGCGCGACGTCTTCTATGCGCAGGGGCGTTTTGCAGACATCTTCATCACGGTCAAGCGCGCGCCGCTTGCGCTCGTCGAACAGCTGCGCGAGGTGCCCGGCGTGGCGGAGGCCCAGCCGACCATCGAGCAGATCGTGCGCATCCAGCTGCCCACGAGCACCGACCCGGTGCTCGGGCAGCTGATCGGCATCGACCGCACCGTGCCGCCGCGCCTGAACCAGGTGAGTATCGTCGCCGGGCGCGGGCTGTTCGACGGCGCTGCCCCCCGGGGTGGCGGGCTCGAAGCCATCGATGCGCTCGTGTCGCTGGGCTTTGCACAGGCGCGCGGCCTGAAGCCCGGCGACACCTTCGGCGCGCTGCTCAACGGCCGGCAGCGGCAACTGCGCATCGTCGGCACCGCCGTGTCGCCGGAGTTCGTCTTCGCGGGCCTGTGGGGCATGCCGGACCAGCGCGGTTTCGGCATCATCTGGGTCGACCAGGAGGTGCTGGCCGGTGCCTACGACATGGAAGGCGCGTTCAACACGCTAGCGGTGCGGCTCGCCCCGCTAGGGGCGCGGCGTGTCTCCGACGCCGAGGTGGCCGATGCGCTGGCCCAGCCGCTGGCGCGCTTCGGCGGTGCCGCCCCGCGCACGCGAGAGGAGCAGGTGTCCCACGCGATGCTCGACAACGAGATCAAGGAGCAGCGGGTGCTCGGCATCATGCTGCCGTCCATCTTTCTAGGGGTGGCGGCGTTCCTGCTGAACGTGGTCGTGGCCCGGCTGATCGCCACCCAGCGCGAGCAGATTGCCGCGCTGAAGGCACTGGGCTATGCGAACCGCACCATCGCCGCCCACTTCCTGAGCCTGGTGCTCGTGATTGTCGCGCTGGGCCTTGCTTTGGGCGTCGCGCTCGGCGACTGGCTCGGCGCTCGCCTGGTCGGCCTTTATGCAGAGGTCTTTCACTTCGCGGATTTCGAGCACCGCATGGATCCGCGGCTCGTGCTGCTGGCGGCCGGGGTGACGCTGGCAACCGCGCTGCTGGGCACGCTCTCGGCCATTGCGGCAACCGTTCGGCTGACGCCGGCCGAGGCCATGCGGCCGCCGGCGCCGGGCAGCTACCGCCGCACACTGGCCGAACGCCTGGGCATCACACGCCTCAGTCCGGCCGTGCGCATGATCCTTCGCAACATGGAGCGCCGCCCGTTGCGCACGGGCCTGTCGATCGGCGGCGTCGCGGCGGCGATAGCCATCGTGGTGATGGGCAACTTCTTTCGCGACGCCATCGACGTGATCGTCGACAGCAGCTTCACCTTGTCGATGCGCAGCGACGTCTCGGTCTGGCTCGTGGAGCCGGCGGACAACGCCGTGGCGCTGCAGCTCGCGCGCCTGCCCGGTGTGCTCTCGCATGAGTCGCTGCGCGATGTGCAGGTGACGCTGGTCAACGGCCATCTGCGCAAGCGCCTGCAGATCCGGGGCGGCCCGGTGCGCAGCGAACTGCTGCGCATCGTGGATGTGGGCGGGCGGCAGTCGGTTCCGCACGGCGAAGGCTTGCTGCTGACCGACCGGCTGGCCGAGAAGCTGGGACTGCGCGTGGGCGACGTGGTGCGCGTCGAGGTGCACGAGGGCCGCCGGCGCGCCTTTGAGGCACGGGTGGACGGCACGGTGCGCGAGATGATGGGACTGAATGCCTACATGAACCGCGAGGCGCTGAACCGCGCGCTGGGCGAGGGCGACATCGCCACCGGCTTCCTGCTCGCGCTGGAGCAGGGCAGTGAGGCGCGGCTGCTGCAGGCGGTCCAGGCGCTGCCGCGCGCGGCCGGGGCGTTCAGCAAGGCGGCGATGCTGCGCAACATGCAGGAGGTGACGGCGCGCAACATCCTCATCATGAGCACGGTGCTCACGCTGTTTGCCGCGGTGATCGCCGTGGGCGTGGTCTACAACAACGCGCGCATCGCGCTGGCCGAGCGTGCCTGGGAGCTCGCGAGCCTGCGCGTCCTCGGCTTCACGCGCGCCGAGGTATCGGGCCTGCTGTTGGGTGAGATGGCCATCGGCATCGCCATCGCCCTGCCGCTGGGCATGCTGGCGGGCGATGCCCTGGTCCACCTGATCGCCATGCTGCTGAAGTCCGACCAGTTCCTGTTTCCCGTGGTGATCCGTGCGCGGACCTACGCCTTGGCCGGGCTGGCCGTGGTGCTGGCTGCTGCGGCCAGCGCGCTGATCGTGCGCCGCCGCATCGATCGCATCGACATGGTCTCGGCCCTGAAAACGAGAGAGTGAACCCTGTGACCTCGAAAAAAACTTTGTGGATATCGATCTCGGCCGGCGTCGCCGTCTCGGCTGCGCTCCTCTGGGCCTTCGCGCCACGGCCGCTGGACGTGGAGGTGGCCCGTGCGAGCATGGGTCCGTATGAACAGGCCGTCCTCGAAGACGGCCGGACTCGCCTGCGCGACCGCTACGCGCTGAGCGCGCCGCTGACCGGCCGCCTGGCCCGCATCGCGCTGCGCGAGGGAGATGCGGTGGAAGCCGATGCGGTGGTCGCCACCATCACGCCGGCGCTCTCGCCCATGCTCGACGAGCGCACACGGCGCGAGCAGTCCGCCCGCGCGGAAGCCGCCGAAGCGGCGGTGCGCAGGGCCGACGCCGGCGTGCAGCGCGCGCGCGTCGCGGTGGAGCAGGCGCGTATCGAGTTGCGGCGCAGCGAGCAACTGGCGCAGCAGCAGTTCATCTCGCCGGCCAAGGTCGACACCGACCGGTTGGCGCTGGAGGCCGCCCTGATGGAGCTCGAATCAGCCGTGCAGTCGCGCCAAGTCGCGGGGCATGAGCGTGACACCGCGCGTGCCGCGCTCATCGCGATCCGCACACCCGGTTCGGGCGAAGGAAGCTTTGCATTGCGCTCCCCGGTGAGCGGCCGCGTCCTGCGCGTGGCGCAGACGAGCGAGGCAACCGTGATGCTCGGAGCGCCGCTGATCGATATCGGCGACACCACGCGGCTGGAGGTCGTGGCAGAGCTGCTGACCACCGATGCGCTGCAGGCGCTTCCAGGCGCGCCGGTGCGCATCGAGCGTTGGGGCGGCGACGGTGTGCTGGAGGGCCGCGTGCGCCGCGTGGAACCGGCCGCGTTCACCAAGGTGTCGGCGCTGGGCGTCGAAGAGCAGCGCGTCAATGTCCTGATCGACCTCGTCGGACCGCCTGATCTCTGGAGGACGCTGGGCGACGGCTATCGGGTCGGGGTGCGCATCGTGACCCTGTCGCGCCCCTCGGTGCTGCGCGTACCGGTGAGCGCGGTCTTTCCGCAGCCCGGCGGTGGCATGGCCGTGTTCGTGGTGAGGGCGGGAAGAGCGCAGCTTGCGCCGGTCGATTTCGGTGGACGCAACGGCAGCGAGGCCTGGGTGCGCGGGGGACTTGTCGAGGGCGCGGAGGTGATCGTCCATCCGGCGGCGACGCTGCGCGACGGCATGCGTGTGAAGGTGCGTGCGGTGCGCTGAGGCTTTCGCTGCAGGCCATGGCCGGACGCCGGCGGGACCGTGGGCGTCCGGCCACAGTCGTTCACTGGATCGCGAGGGTGCTGCGGCCGGCGCCTTCCCGCTTGGGCAGCGTCAGGCGCAGCACGCCGTCCTCGAGCTTGGCCACAGCGGTCTTCTCGTCGATCTCGGAAGCTAACGAGAAGCCGCGCGACACGGTGCCCCGGTAGGTCTCTGTGACCAGGGCGCGCCCATGCTTCTTTTCCTGGTCCTTCTTGACCTCGGCGGAGATCGACACGTAATTGCCGTCGATCGAGACGCGGACGTCTTCCTTCTTCGCGCCGGGGATTTCGGCCGTGACAAGGTATTCCTTGTCGTTCTCGTTCACATCCAAGCGAATGTCCGCGGGCAGTTCGACGTCATCGATCAGCTGCAGCGGGCGCGCCCAGCGGCGCAGCATGTCGGGAAAGAGGTTTTCGAGCCGGTCAAGGCGAGTGAGTGCGTTCATCGGTTTGCTCCACAAGGTTGGTTGGATTTCGCACCGGACCTGCCCGCGAGTGGGCAGCAGCGCGAACGTTCACTCTAGGCAGTTGGACGCCGTGGTACTTTGCGCTGGGTCAACCGCAGCAAGGGCCCCCATGGGCGAAGAGTCACGAGCGGCGCAGGGAGATTGATGCACGTCAACACGCGAGCGCGTCGGGCGCGCAAGCTCGCTATTCCAAGGAACTGCCATGCGCCTCGCCCACTCCGGAAACAGCTCCCATGTTGCCCATCCTTGATCCGTGGCAGACATGTGTTGTCGCAGCGGACGTATCCGTCGTCACGCGTGCCTCCGACGAGGCACTTTGGCGCCTGCGCGCCAGCCGCCTGGCGTCTCTCTTCTCGGCTGCCGCCGCAGGATCGGCCCGGTATCGGCAGGTGTTTGGCGGCCGCGAACCGGCGGCCGCCAAACTGGAGGACCTGCCGATCGCGCACAAGAAGGAGTTGATGCGCGACTTCAAATCATGGGTGGCCGATCCGGCGCTGGAGCTGGGCAGCCTGCGGGACTTCGTGGCGGACAGTGCGAACATCGCCAAGCCCTGGCTCGGTCGCTACATGGTCTGGGAGAGTTCCGGCAGCACCGGCGAGTCGGGCCTCTTCGTCCAGGATGCGGCAGCCATGGCGGTCTACGACGCGCTCGAAGCCGTGCGCCGGCCGGTGCTTCGGCCGCTGCAGCGGTGGCTGGATCCGTGGGGGCTGACCGAGCGCATCGCCTTCGTTGGCGCGACGGGCGGCCATTTCGCGAGCACGGTGTCGGTCGAGCGGCTGCGCAGGCTCCAGCCCGGCCTGTCGGACCGTCTGTGCAGCTTCTCCTTCCTGCAGCCCATCGACGCACTGGTCGCGCAACTGAATGCGTTCCGCCCGACGGTGCTCGCCACCTATCCGAGCGCGGCCGTGCTGCTGGCGCAGGAGCGGCGCTGCGGGCGATTGAAGGTGTCGCTGCAAGAGATCTGGACCGGCGGCGAAGGCTTTTCCCGCACCAGGCGCGCCTTCGTCGGGAAGGCGTTCGAGTGTCCGGTCGCCAACAGCTACGGCGCTTCGGAGTTCCTGTCGCTGGCCTTCGAATGCAGCTTCGGCGTGCTGCATCTGAACAGCGACTGGGCGATTCTGGAGCCAGTCGATGCGCACGGTATGCCCGTCCCCGCGGGCCGCGCCGGCACGACGACGTTGCTGACCAATTTGGCCAACCACGTGCAGCCGCTGATCCGATACGACCTGGGCGACCGCGTCACGCTGCTGTCGCCGCGCTGTGCGTGCGGCTCGCGGCTTCCAGCCATCGAGGTCGACGGGCGCGAAGACGACACGCTGGTGTTTCGCGGTGCCCGCGGTACGCCGCCCGTCAAGATCGTTCCGCTGGCCGTGAGCACAGTGCTCGAGGAAGAGGCCGGCCTGTTCGATTTCCAGCTGCTGCAGCGGGGCCCCGTCGAGCTGCTGCTACGGACCAGTCGAAGCGGGCCGGAGACCCAAGCGGCGCTGAAGAAGGCTGGACGGATGCTCGAAGACTTCTTGGCGGCACGGGGGGCGGACGGCGTCCGCATCCGGTGCCACGTCGGCGAGAGCGGCTGCTGCGGCCCGAGCGGCAAGATGAAGCGCGTGATCTCCTCGCAGCGCTGACGATTCGCCGCAAGGGAAGGGGCGCCGCCGTCCCACAAGCGCAGGGCCCTGCAAAATTAAAGGCCGACGATGGAGGCACCACGGTGCCGGCGGCGCTGCGGAGCCGCGCAGCTGCTTGCCCGAATGCCTCGTGCTCGCCGTGGCGGCCGCCCCCGCTGCGCAGGTGGCGCGATTGCGAGCGAGGGTGGACGCCCTCGTCGCCTTCTGGCCTCGAAGCCGCTCGTCGCCGTCGCGGCGTGCTGTCGGCATTTCAACCAGACCGTCGACGAGCGACTGGCGACCTGCTGGCCGCGCACGCAAGGACGGGCCGGCGCCACCACGTACTTCTCGATGATCACGCTCCTTTCTTGGACCTGGCGTGCGTGTTGCCCCGGCAAGGGATGGCGTGCACAACGGGGCTATCGCGGTCGTTCAGTTGCATCTGGCCGAGCGCGGGGCAGCGATATCCTTCCTTGCGTCAGCTTCGAGGTGTCTGACGCCAACTTGTCGAGAATCTTGTCGTGTCTCTGGCACCGGGCGGTGGGACCGGCCCGTTCATGAGCCGGAAAGGACCATGAGCACGCGCTTCAGATAGCCTGAAGCCTGCGGCAGCCATTTCTCCGGACGGCGGGGATCAGGTCCCATCAGATGCGCAACGCTCAGGCGTGCCCGCATCAAGGCATTCTTCGCGGTGTACAGGCGCAGCAGTGCCGGCGCTGGCGCATCGCCCAGGACTGTCGCGATGCGGGTGCACAGCCGCGGGCCGATCGATGCGTCGCCCACGACGTCGCATTCCAGGCCCAGAAAGCACAGTTCGTCGAAGGGGTCGACCTCGCCCAGGCGGGCATCGAACTCGAGCGCGTCGAACACGGCCGGTGGCTCGACGAGGCAGACGTGCTCGGCGCGAAGATCGCCGTGCCCTTCGACCAGACGGCCGTCGGCCACGCGCGCGCGCAGCAGCCCTTCGTACTGTGTCAGCGCCTCGTCCGTCGCCTGGCAGGCTTCGGGAACGTGCGGGAGGGCGAATGCGGCACGCTCGAGCATGCGCGCGCTGAGCGCGATGTCATGGCGAAGCCGCGCGACATATTCGCCCTCGTCGACCGCAGCGCGTACCGCACCGCGGTAGAAGGCTGCCAGGGTGGCGCTGAGTGCGTCGATGTCGCCCGGGCGGAGTTCGCGGCGCCGGATGAGCTCGTCGAGCATGCGCTCCTGCGGAAGGCGCCGCATCACGACGGCCCAATCCGCGGTTTGCCGTCCCGGCTGGACGAAGGCCTCTCCAACGGCGCTGAGCCTGCCGCCGTGCCATTGCAGCGCTAGCAGGCCCAGATAGACATCCGGCGCCAGCCGCCGGTTCAGCCGCAGCTCCCTACGGGCATTGCATTCACGCGCTCCCAAGCTCGAATAGTCGACTGGGGGATAGACCACGGGCTTCTTGAGTTTCAGCACCTGCGTATTGCCGACAAGCACCCATGACATATGGGTCTCGATGCGCTGCGCATGCGCGCCCGCATCGTTCGCCGCGAGAAAGGACTCGAGGCATCGCAGCTTTGTTTCAATGTCCGGCTGCCGATCGGCTGGCCGCTCGCCAGCCGCCGAGGGCAAAGGGGTAGGAGTGGCCAGGATTTCCATCGCGAAGGGACTCAATGGGCCATCCAGACGGGCAGGGTCGACGATTCCAGCACGGTCCGCGTGACACCGCCGAGCACCAGCTCCCGGGCCCGGCTGTGTCCGTAGCAGCCCATGACGATCAGATCGGCAGCGACGTCCCTGGCGAGCGACAGCAGGGCCTGGCCTGGATGCCGCGCCTGGAGGCTGGCATGCTCCTCCACGCGCCCGATGCCGTGCGTCAGCAGGAAGTTGCGCACCGCCGACATCCCGGGTTCCGGGTCACCCCCGGCTTCTTCGGCGGCGCAGACCAGGTGAACCTGCTTTGCCCTTCGCAGCACCGGAACGGCCGTGGCGAGCGCATTGGCGGCCTCGCGGGTGAAACGCCACGCGACCAGCACCGTATCGAGCGCTGCCGATGGCGCACCCGCGAAGGGAATGATCAGCGCCGGCTTGCCACTGCCGAGCAGTGCCGCTTCGGTGAATCACCGGGCACGTCGAAGCCGGAGGCATCAAGAGGGTCGCGCTGTCCCAGCACCATGAGGTCAGCGGTCAGGGCACGGCGCACGAAGGTCTCGGTGACCGGCTCACCGCGAAGCTCCTGCCAGTCGCTGCGAACCGGGCTGTGCTGCAGGCTGCGTTCGAACATCGCGAGGGCGCGAGCCCGATGATCGGGGTCGATCGGCCCTCGCATGGGCATCGCCGGCAGACCGCCGGGCAGAGCCAGTGCCGGCAGCACGGGTGGGGTGACCGCGAACATTGCGGTCATCGCGCATTGGTGAGTCTGTGCGAGCAGCTGGGCGAATTGCAACCGTGTCTCGGCGCGGGCAGTGCCGTCGAGATGGACCAGGATCGAATGGAGCGTGTTCATGGCTGCGATGCTGCGCCGAGCGGTTACGAGGCGCGTTGCGCCAGCGCAATGAACCGATAGCGGCGCCTTCAGATGCACCGCCTCTGCAGTTCCTGACCGGCAGATCGCAACGGGTTGGACGAACTCGCCCATGGGACGCCCCCCAGTTTGGAGCGCCGGCGCGGCAACTCGAGCACCCCGACTGCGCGATGCCTATTCGCCGGCTCTCGCGGCGGCTCGTTGGCGGTAAGGCCACGGCACTCACGGCCTTGCGTCAGAGGGGCACGGCGATGCGCCGCTCGAGTTCGGTGATTTCTACATGGGACAGGTCGCGGCTCAGCAAGGTCTGGATTCGCTCGGCCACGGAGCGGCTCAGCTGGGCCTTGAGCTCGCCGATGAAGGGACTGGACGAGAAGATCAGGAGCGAGCCGAACTTGCCTGCGGCCAGCGCTTCGTCCAGCTGCTGGGCGATTTCCCGGGCGAAACGCTGGTGTTCCTTGCGGTGCGGGTCGCGGCGCGGCGCGAACTGGTTGACGCCATGGCTGTTGTCGGCGGCCTGGCGACCGGCACGGTCGGCTGCGAGTGCGCCGGCGCGCAGGCGGCTTTGCGAGTGGGTGAGGGTTGCGACCGGCACCAGCGGCTCGATCTCGGATTTCCGGCTGAAGATGCGCGCCAGCGCGGCATTCGTGACAACGATCCATTGGGATTTCATGACAGCCTCGCAGGAAGTGACGGTCAAGCTTAGGTCCGCAAAGAACATCGAAGGTTGCGCTCGATCAAGTACACGCGTGAAAAGTAGTCTCGGCTCCAGCCGCGACCGACGCGACGAGGTTTGCAGATGGGCGAGCCCGTCGCCGGCACCCTGACGGCGTTCGAGCGCGACCTCCTTCGCCATCAGCATGGCCGATGGCGAGCGTCTGTCGGTCGGCGCCGCCGCGCTGGCATTTACCTCCTGCCGGCGAGCGGAATCTTGGCTTTGTCCGACTCATCGATGGCCCGTCGGGCTGCGCACATCGCCTGGTGCAGTGCGATCTCCCGCACACCGGTGTCGTCCCCCGTAATTCCGCAGCCTGCAATGGCAGGCAGTTCTTCGACCGAATAGGTCCAAGCGTAGCCATGATGGTGTTCGCGAGTCCTGGCCTGGACGACGATCGTCCTGCCTCTGTGTTTCTGGGAATGTTTCATGCCGCTCCTCGAAGAAGGCTTGAAGGAACTTGCGCCGCTGGCTTCCAGGTCATTGCGAATGCTAGGCAGGATCGGCGGTCGGGGCTTGATGGCGATCAAGGCCGCGGGCCTGCCGGCGCGGCATCATGCATGCATGCGGATGAAATACAGCCGTCCATCCGCCCATTCCGTTCGATTGCGAGAAGTCACCATGAAGAAAGTAATTTCGCTCTGCTTGCGCATCCTAGGCCGGCGCGGGCCAGTGCGCCGGCATGACGAAGAGATTGACCTGTTGCAGCGGCTCCGCGAAGCCGGTCTCTGAACGCCCGGTGCGTTCAAGAAGGCCACGGCCGGCAGTGCGCTGCCGGCCGTGGTGCTGATGGAATCGAGCGTCAGCTATTTGATGAGGATATCGTGACGACTTCGGTTACTCCCTGACCGAGCGGGCAATGGCAGCGGCCTCGCGCCGCTCCTCGACGGTCGAGGCAAACCCGCTCAGTTGGACCCGTCCCTTGAACGTCTCGACGTTGACTTCCCTGGCCCGAACCTTGGCGTCGGTCGCCAACTTCGCCTTCACGCGGGCCGTGATCGCGGTGTCTCGATGTACTCACCGGTGCTTTCGCGTGTCAATCTTCCCCCCGCACGCGGTGAGCGCAGCAAGGGCCATCGCGCCAGCGATCAACCGGACTCTGAAAGAGCTTGGTTTCATGATTACTCCATGGGTTGCTGAGAAAGAACAAGACTAGGAACAATCGCACGCGCCGTTCTTGCGCTGGCGCAAAGCGAAGCCCGAGGGGCGTTCACCTGATCGATGTGAAGGCTGCGGCACAGCGACAGGCTCGGTCTCCAGCGTGCAACACACCCAGGAGCATCCATGAAGCCGAGGAACGTCGTTCCGTGCCGTCTATTCCCGTGACGTCGGGACCGGCATCGCCGGCGGGATGGAGAACATGGCACGGGCGCCGTCTCTTCTTCCGCAGGGACGATCGGGTGTCCTGTATGGTCGGTGCGTCGGCGTGTCCCACCGTGCATGCTGGTGGCCAGGATGTCGCAGCGGCCATTGAATCGCTCTGAGCGGCGCAGCGCTGAGGGGACCGGCTGTGCCCCGCACAGGCTTCGGTCGACGCGATCCGCTCCAGACCGTCAGTGGGAGGGGCTCAGGCGCACTTCGGGCCAGGAAAGCGCCAGCCCCATCATGGCACGTGCATACAGGTAATTGTTGAACATGGGTTCGCTGAGCGAATCCATGTCGACATGACCGATCGCGTCGCACGGGAAGGCGAAGGGGCGGTGATTGGCGAAGAGGGGATGAAACCGCAGTTCGTACCCACCGGATGCATTGAGTGTGTCCATCTTGATCTCCTTGTGCGCTTGCGTCTCGCTGTCACTGTCAGCGGAAGACGAATCGCGCCATGTCAATTTAGAACCCCTCCTTGACTGCGTCACCAACGCTGTGCATCAGACGGAAACACTGTGTCAATCGCCGGTATCGAGCCTCGCTGCCTCAATCGAGCGTGATCCAGAAGACGAACATGTTCACCGCGAGCCAGGCTCCCGCCGCCAGCAGTACTGCGGCCAGCGCGAGGGCGAGCCATTGGAGCGCGGACATCAGACGCCTCGTCTTGCGTTCAGCGCCTGGCCCGAGCGCAGGTGCTGAAGCCAAAGAGGGAATAGAGCGGGCAGGTGCCGATCACCCCCGTCAGCAGCGGCACAACGCCGATGTAGCCCCAGCGGCCGATGATTTCCGTGGCGGCGAGCACGATGAGAAGCACGCCGCCGCCGACGCGCAGCGTGCGGTCAATGAGGCCGATGTTTTTCGAGAGGAAGGACATTTGTTTCTCCTTGGAGGGTGGAGAACATCTTGTCCGGCGCAGGCCTGGCCGGCGTTGAGACAGATCAAGGGCGGCCACTGCGAGGGGCACGAAGGTTCGCACGAAATTCAGCGACGGCGCGATGCTGGCGATCCCATCCCTGTCGGTCACCACGACATGATAGATCCCCCGTTCGACCATGAGCGCTGCCACCATGCTCACTGGCATTGCCGCGTCGACCACGATCGGCTTGTAGAGCACATCTGCCAGGCGCGGGTGCTCGCCGCATCGCGGCCCCGGGTGTGGAGGCGACAAGCCACCTGGCCGGGAGTACTCGCATGAACACCCCGCGGTCACGTCTAGAGCGCATCGACCACCCCTTGCGGGACCTGCTGCACGGCTGGAGTGGCCGATGCCATTGCGCCGACACGAATCCGCCGCGACTCGCACATCGAGGCCTTCGATTTCGACGAGCGCGGCCGGCGCAACGGCCGCCACATCGGGAAGTATTTCCCATCTAGGCGCTCGCGCGCGGGCTCTGATTGCGCTGGATCAAGTGGTGATCTTCGTCGGCGTGGAGGATAGCGCCTGGCCGCTGATGGTCGAACAGAAAGACAGAGGAGTCTCCATGCGCCTTGTGCCCGTTTCCGAGAATGGCTGCCTTGCGCAGTGCTCACGGGCATTGGCAGCTCTGGCCATTGCGGTCGTGGTCCTGCACGGCAGCCCGGCGCGCGCGCAGTCCCGCGGCGAGCTGCTCTACGACATGCACTGCGTTGCCTGCCACAGCGAGAAAATGCACTGGCGCAGCGGGAAGCTGGTCAACGACTGGGCCAGCCTCGAGCGGCAGGTACGGCACTGGCAGCAGGCCGCCTCACTCGGATGGAACGACGAGGACATCCTGGAGGTCGCCCGCGACCTCAATCAGCGCTTCTACGGCTTCGCACCGCGGAATACGACGGGTTCGCTGAAGGAACCGGGACCAGCACCGTCTGCGGAGGGACCTACGCAGGTGGCTCGGCCAGGTCGGCCATGAGGCCCTTCCTTCGAGGCTGTTCGATGCACCGGCGAGCACTTGTCAAGGTTGGGAACAATGAGACCCTCTGCGAGGGGCCACGCTCCGGCATCTGGACGTGGGCGAACTGGAGATGCGAATGAAGCTCGTAGCGATTCTTGCCGTTCCCTTCCTGGCCTTCCTGCTGGGTGGCTGCACCGGCATGCGAGCGCGTGAGGGAGGCACCACGCTCGTCGGCGCCTTTCCTGCCGCGGGTCTCGGCAGCGTGGCCGCCCGCGCCATGGACAAGACCGATCGCGGCCAGGCAGCACGCGCGCTCGAATCGGTGCCATCGGGCCAATCCGCGAACTGGCGCAACCGGGAGACCGGCGACAGCTTCGTGCTCACGCCCACGCGCACTTTCGAGCAGCTCGGCGCCACCTGCCGCGAGTTCACCGTGCGCGTTGAGGTCGGCGGCCGTGCCGACACCGCCTTCGGCAGTGCCTGCCGCAAGGATGACGGCAGCTGGCACATGTCTGGCTGACAACATGGGCGGCTCATGCTTGGCGCCGGACTTCCGCTCCATCGCGGTGCTTTCGAGAAACTTCGAAAAGTTGATTTCGATCGACTAATGCCGGCGTCGAGCCGCTCGGATGCCGAGCGCCTTGAGGATGTACTTCTCGAAGATCGCCTCAGACGTAGCGCCGGTTCGTCTTTGCCATGGAACATTTCACCAACTTGGCAGGTGGACCCACTTGCCCATTGGGTGCGGGGCGGAACGTGCGCGTCGGATGCCGGGTGGGCGAGAGCGGCTGCGGCGGCCCGAGCGGCCGGGTGCGGCGCGTGGCCTCCCCGCTGCGGCGCCGCTCCGTCGGAAGAGACGGACGTCGAAGGCACCCGCAGGTGCAGCCCCCTGGCAAAAAAAGCCCGCCGTCCTCGCGGATGGCGGGCCTGGTGAAGGTCCCCGCCCGGGCTCTGCAGCCTAGGCAGTCTGAGGTTGCCTTCATCCCCACGGTATCGGAGCGACACCGTGAACTTCCCCGAGGGGGAATCCTCACTGTCACGGCTGCATTTCCGGCATTCGCCTTCGATCCATCGGTGTGTTCAATGTAGTGCCAAACGTCGGTGGGCCGCTTGATCCAGCGCAAGTCCGGAGATCGACCCTTGCAGAGGATTGCGGCCGATGAAGTCTGGCGTCAGCGCGCCCCCTGCTTTCAAATCAGCCTGGGAGATAGGCTTGGCGCCAATAGCCGATGCCCGCAGCGATTGCAAAGCTCGCAAGCAGGCTCATAGCCAGACGGAGTCCATACGTCACGCCCCCGGCAACGACAGCCACTACGCAGCGCGTGACCGTGTTTGTCGCGATGGCGATCAGGACGCCCTGGACAAAATGCTCTGAGGTCAGCACACCCGACGAATGCAGCGAAGCGAGCGTGGCGACCGGTGCGTGGGCATCCAGCAGTGCGGCGAGAGCGACACCGACGCGCAAGCCGGTGTCGCCGAAGTGCTGCTGCGCTGTGCCGACCAGCAGGGCGGCGAGCGCCAGTGCCAGGGCAATCACCAGCGCAACACGCGGGCGAAGGGCGCTTCGGGCGGGAACCGGTGCCTCGGCCGGAATGGCAGTGCTGCGGAAGAGAATGGGCAGCAGCCCGAGGATTGCCGCAGCCAGGGCGCCCGCAGCGGCTGCCGGCAGCAGTGCGAATGCGGCCCTGGGTGACAATGCGGCGCTGATCATCAGCGCCTGCAGCCACGTGGCGACTGCGGAAAGGGAGGCGCCGCTCGCGAGCAGCGGCGTCTGTCCGGGCTGCTGGCGCGCACGGCTGCCGAACGACGCGACCGTGGCCGTGCTGGAGACGAAACCCGAGAGGAACCCGGAACCCAGAATCCCGGCGCGGACGCCGAGCCACCGTATCGCGGTCTGGCCCGCGACCTGGATCGCCATGATCAGCAGCACCAGTGCGGCGAGCGGTCGGGGGTTGATGCCGCCGAGCACCTCGATGGGAGCCGAAGGAACCAGCGGCAGCACGATAAGGGCGAGTGCGGCCAGCAGCACCCCGTCGTGCAGCTCCTGCTCGCTCAGAAGGTGCGTTGCGAAATGATGCAGGCGGCTCCGCGCCGCCAGTAGCAAGGCCAGTCCGGTCCCGCATGCGGCCGCGAGCGAGGGCGAAGAGATCGACAGCACGCCGATCAAGTAGGTTGCGAACAGTGCAATCTCGGTGGTGATGCCCGGATCGTTCGAGCGGCTCTTCCAGTGCGACACGGCTGCGAGCAACGCAACAAGCGCCGCGCCAACAGGGACGAGGCTCGGCGCATGAACAAGCTGCGCCATGGCGCCGGCCATTGCGACGATGGCGAAGGTGCGCAACCCTGCCGCCGCACGTTGATCGCCGGCCCCCTTGCGGCGCTCGCGCTCGACGCCGACCAGCAGGCCCACGCCCAGGGCCACGGCAAGACCGAAGATGGCGTCCAGCGGAAGCGCGGTATTGTCCATTCGTTCAGTGTCGCTCGACGCGCAGCGTCGTCAAGACCCCTGCGCCGCATCCGCCGTATCGCGTTGCCCCGGAGTTTGATGTTCGTCAACCTTCGGGTTCGTCGCTAATTGCATGCTCCTCCATTTGGAGATCACCATGCCGAGCACTTCCTTTCAGGCGCCGTTCCTCGTCGATGACTACCTTCGTTCCGTGGGGGACTGGCAGAAGGCCGTGACCGAAAGCATGTTGCACGCGCAGCGTGTCCAGTGGGGGATGCTCGCCGCTTGGCAGCGCGCCATCGGCGCCGTGCAGGAAGACCTTCGTGACCAGTGGGTCTGCCGCTTTGGCGGCGGAGTGCCCTTGGACGGCTAGGCCCGCAGTCGTCACGCACCAAATACCGGGAGACCGATTCATGAACTTCAAGACCATCCTCGTCCATCTCGACCATTCCGTTGGCAGTACCGCACGGGCGGCGCTCGCGGCCCGATGGGCCAGAGCGCACCAGGCTCATCTGGTGGGACTCATACCCACAGGGTTGTACGACGGCGTGATCCCGGCCGATGCCATCGCCACAGGGATGAACGATTTCATCGCGGAATCGGCGGACTACCTGCGCCGGCGAGCCGAGGCCATCGGTCGCGAGTTCAGGGAAAGCATCGCGGCAACAGGCGAGGTTTCGTACGAGGTGCGCCTGGCCGACGGGGCAACGGTCGATGCCGTGGTTCAACACGGCCGCGCGAGCGATCTCGTGGTGCTTGGGCAGGACGATGCTCTGGATGCGAGGGACCTCGCAGTGCATGGTCTCGTCGGGCCCGTGCTGATGGAAGTGGGTCAGCCCGCTTTGGTCATTCCGTCCGCTGGAGAGTTCGAAGGCGCTGCAAAGAATGCTGTGGTCGCCTGGAACGGCACGCGGGAATCGGCCGTGGCCCTTCATGCGGCATTGCCGGCTCTGCGGTGCGCATCGTCGGTGACGATCGTTTCCTTTCGGCATCCGAGGGAAGAAGACGGCAACCGCCAGCCATCCAGTGCCGACATGCGCCGCTTTCTTTCGCGGCACGGCGTTCAAGCGACGTTCGAGCGGAATGTCACGGACATCGATGTTGCCGACGCGTTGCTGTCGCGTGTCGCAGACCTCGGCGCCGACCTGCTCGTGATGGGCGGCTATGGGCATTCACGGCTGCGTGAGCTGATCCTCGGTGGCGTGACGCGCCGGATCCTCGCGCAGATGGCAGTGCCGGTGCTTTTGGCGCATTGACTGCTTCAGCGGCACCGTACGGAGGCGTCGGCCGCTTGTCGCGACCACGCCCGTTCGGGTGCCGGCCAGATCACATGGCGATGACTTGCGACGTCGGCCAACTGCGTGAGTCTTCTGGGAGCGCGTGCTGCCTGTCCAGGTGCGACCGGCAAGCGCTTCCATCGTCTGTGCTGGCGTGGCTAGGCCGACCGACGCGGTAGCACCTGCGCCACGGACTCAGTGTCCGAGGACGTAGGCACCCGGTGCATCGCCGACCGGCGGGTAGCCGCGCCTGGGCGAACCAATGCTTGGCGGCCGCCGTCTCGGCCCCGAATGCGTGGCGAGCCATTGCTCGAAGCAGGGCCACCAGGAGCCCGATACCTCTTGCGCACGGTCGAGAAACTCATCGGGGGCGACATAGGCAGTGTTCTTCGGGCGATTCAACACGCGATGGCTCCGGTGCGGATGGCCCGGTTCGCTCAGGATGCCGGCATTGTGGCCGCCTTCTGTCAGCACGAAGGTGGTCTCCGTGTCGCACAGCAGGTGGATCTTGTACACCGAGCGCCATGGCGCTACATGGTCGGTACGGGTGCCGAGCGCGAACACCGGCACATCGATATCACCGAGAGAAACAGGCCGACCTTCCACTTGGTAACGGCCCGCCGCCAGGGAGTTTTCGAGAAACAGGCCTCGTAGATAGTCGGCGTGCATGCGGCTGGGCATGCGCGTGCCGTCCGCGTTCCACGCCATCAGGTCGGCCATTGGCGCGCGTTCGCCCAGCAGGTAGCGGCGCACCATGGGAGTCCAGATCAGATCGCCGGGGCGCAGTACCTGAAAAGCGGCCGCCATCTGCTCCGCGCTCAAGTAACCCTGACACGACATGATGTCTTCCAGGAACGCCAGTTGGCTTTCGTCTATGAAAAGACTCAGTTCTCCGGGTTCGCTGAAGTCCGTTTGCGCGGCCAGCAGGGTGAGGGAGGCCAACCGTTCGTCGCTGTCCCGGGCCATGGCTGCGGCGGCGATGGCCATGAGGGTTCCGCCGAGACAGTAGCCCACGGCGTGAATCGGACGCCGAGGCACCAGGGCTTCGACTGCGTCAAGGCTCGCCATGACGCCCAGGCGCAAATATTCCGCCATGCCGAACTCTGCATCCGTTGCATCGGGATTTTTCCAGGACACCGCGAACACCGTGTGCCCCTTGGCCACGAGATAGCGGATCAGCGAGTTGTGCGGCGAGAGGTCGAGCACGTAGTACTTCATGATCCAGGCGCTGACGATGAGGACCGGCTCGGCATACACCGTCGGCGTGGTCGGGGCGTACTGGATGAGTTCGATCAGGTCATTGCGCAGGATGACCTTTCCCGGTGTGACCGCGACTTCATGCCCGGGCCTGAATGCGCCGGCTTCTGTCGGCGGAAGACGGAACGCCATGCGGCCGGCATCCCCGAGCCATTGGAGGGCCCCGTTGACCAGGCTGCTGCCGGAGGTGGCTGCGACCGTCTGCAGGACCTGCGGATTGGTCAGTGCTGAATTGGCGGGCGACAACAGTTCCAGCCATTGCCGCGCCATGAAGGCCACCAACTGCTCATGGTGACGCTCCACGCCAGGCACGCCGTTAATGAGAGCGAGCAAGCGGTGAGCGTTTGCCTCGTGCGCTTGTCGGTACAGGCTGAAGGGCCACGCGTCCCATTCTTCTCCCGCCAGCCGCGGGTCATGCGCCGGCTCGGGAGCCTGGACAGCGGATGCGCCTATGGCGGCCTTGGTTGCGCGCCCGGGCTGTGTCGCCAGATGGATGGCCCAGTCCGCCCAAGCGAGCACCTGCGCGGCCGGCGACATGCCTCCGAGCATGCGCCCCCAGAGTGCGTGCAAAGCCCGGTCCAGTTGGGCGGGCTCGTCATTCATGGCGGTTCCTTGGTGATTTGCCAGGCCGGACCGAGCCGCTGGCAGGACGTGCAAAAAAACGACAGCTCCGGCTTCACAGAATCTCCGACCCGAGTGCCCGGAGGACTTGTTTCCCGAGGGATAACCGGAGGATGCCGTCCCCGCATTCACCGCGTGAGGCCGACGGGTCGATCACCTGCGGGAATGCCAGCACAACAGGTGCGATATCGTGCAGAAGGATGTGGACCTCGTTGTCGGCGACTTCGACTTCGAAGGACTCGGCCGGCATGTCGTTGAGTTCGATCGTCACTTCCCAGCGGAGCGGCGCTTCGGCGATACGAAGCCTCACGCTGTGCACCGCGCCGGC
The DNA here is from genome assembly GCF_033802765.1 of Variovorax sp. EBFNA2. Lineage (NCBI taxonomy): Bacteria > Pseudomonadati > Pseudomonadota > Betaproteobacteria > Burkholderiales > Comamonadaceae > Variovorax > Variovorax sp. EBFNA2. The sequence goes on along the minus strand of NZ_CP138497.1, from coordinate 518,204 downwards.
CAGGTCGGTCATGGCCATTTCAGAAGGGGGTTCTTCATCACAGACCTGGATGGCGGTGCCGCCTATGGAAGATGGATCGGCGATGGCGAAGTTGTACATGACAGGCCTCATCGAGTGGCATTGGCAGGCAGATGCATCGTGGCGACATTTGTTCGATCGCCTCCCAGGTCTGTTGCGGCTAGCAAGGATCCGAAAAAAAGCAACGACTCGAACGGGGCGCGCCTGTGCCTCCGATCGGCTTGAATGTAGTGACTGCACGCAACTGAGGACTTGCGCTGAATCAAGCCGAAAGCAGGCCGATCGACCTAGATTTCGGCCTGGCTCTCGACGTTTGCAAAAGCTTTTGGCAAACGACTGCCAGGTACTACCACGCACGTCGCGCCGGATGCCGCATGACGCGTGGGTAGTGCTGGAACAGACATGCGCAGACTTCGCTACCTCATTCATCGGCGCCGGGCGCCCTCAACGAACCGGCTGCTTGGCTTGCTGCTTGCATTCAATGCGGGCGCCGTGAATGCGGGCGGGTTCCTCGTGCTTCACATGTACACGTCCCACATGACGGGATTCGCCTCCCAGGTGGCCGACAGCCTGGTATTGGGAAACATGAAGCTGCTGCTGAACGCGGTGGGCGCCATCCTCGCATTCCTCTCCGGTGCAGCCACTTGCGCCGTGCTCGTGAATTGGGGCCGTCAGCATCATCTGCACAGTGTCTACGCCTTGCCGCTCCTCCTGGAGGCCGCGCTCATGCTCCCCTTCGGCTTGATGGGGGCCCTGACCCTCACGTGGGGCACGCCGTTCGCTGTGCCCCTGACGGCGTTGCTGTTGGCCTTCATCATGGGCCTGCAGAACGCCGTGGCCTCCAAGACTTCCGGCGGAAGCATTCGCACGACCCACATGACGGGCAACATCACCGATCTCGGGATGGAACTCGGAAAGATGCTGTACTGGAACAGGCGAGGCGGCCCTGACGCCCCGCACGTGCGCCACAACCGGGAGCGCATCCGGATGGCCGGTGGCTTGCTGGCCATGTTCGTGTCCGGCGGAATCGTGGGCGCACTGGGCTTCAGCTACTTGGGCTTCGTCTGCGTGGTGCCGCTTGCGGCGATCTTGCTGGCGTTGTCGGTGCCGCCGTTCCTGCGGGACGTATCCCGGTCCAAGGCATTAATGCGCTTCCTGAAAGTCGGCTAGCGTCGGTTCGTCGCGTCATTGCTGACCACGCCCTGGTTTGCGCATTCTCAAGGCCCGATCGTCGACATCGCGGGACGATGTGCGGATGAACGACCCGAAAGACGTCTCCGCTCTGGTCCGTGATGCACACCTGCATACCGTCGACGCTCTTGCAGCCCATCTGGAGGTCGACCCTCGAGAGGGCCTGAGCGCCGGGCAGGCGACCGAGCGGCAGGTGCTCCACGGCCGCAACAGCCTGCCGGAGTCTCCGCCACGGAGCCTTGTTGAGCGCGTGCTTGACCAGTTCCGGGATTTCATGGTGCTGGTGCTGATCGCAGCGGCGCTGCTGTCGGGATTCATCGGCGATGTGGCGGACACCGTGGCCATTGCGGTCATCGTTGTGCTCAACGCCGTCATCGGTCTGGCCCAGGAGTGGCGGGCGGAGCGCGCGCTCGACGCGCTCAAGCGCCTGGCCAGTCCGCAGGCGACAGTGCGGCGCGAAGGACGCACCCAGGTCCTGGATACGAGCCAGCTTGTCCCGGGCGACGTGGTGCTGCTGGAAGCCGGCAATCTCGTGCCGGCCGATCTTCGCCTGCACGATGCAGCCCAATTGCGGGTCGACGAATCGACGCTGACCGGGGAATCGGTTACGGTGGAGAAGCACACCGCGCATCTGTCCGGCAGTGCGCACGCGCTGGGCGACCGGCTCAACATGGCGTTCAAGGGCACGCTGGTCACACACGGCCGGGCTGAAGGGTTGGTGACCGCTACTGGCTCCCAGACCGAACTGGGCCGCGTGGCCGGACTGCTGCGCGACGCTGAAGAGCGGAGCACGCCGCTGCAGCAGCGCCTGGCGTCGTTTGGCAAGCGGCTGTCCCTGGTCGTGCTGTGCATCTGTGCGCTGATCTTCGGCATCGGCGTGCTGCGGGGCGAGCCGGTGCTGCTCATGGCATTGACCGCCATCAGCCTCGCTGTGGCGGCGATTCCCGAGGCCCTGCCTGCGGTCGTGACCGTGCTGCTGGCATTGGGCGCCCGTCGCATGGTGAAGGTGAATGCGCTCGTTCGCCGTCTGCCGTCCGTGGAAACGCTTGGCTCCGTCAGCGTGATCTGCTCCGACAAGACCGGCACCCTGACGCAGAACCGCATGCGGGTTCAGGTCGTGGATCTCCTCGCCGGCGGCTCCCGCGACGCCATCTGGCGTGCGGTGCTGCTGTGCACAGATGCCAGCGCGGGCGCCCAGGGAGAGTGGGTGGGAGACCCGACCGAGACTGCTCTGGTCGAAGCCGCGCAAGCCGATGGACTCGATCCGGTTGCTGTCCGGGCGGCAAATGCACGCTTGCACGAATGGCCCTTCGAGTCGGGGCGCAAACGCATGAGCACGTTGCACCGTGAGCATGAAAGCTGGTTCGTGGTGACCAAGGGCGCCCCAGAGACCGTGCTGCCGCGCTGCACTCGCGTGGCATCGGCGCAGGGAGATCTTGCGCTGGACAGTGCCGAAGCCTTGGTCGCCGCGCAAGCGATGGCGGCGCAAGGATTACGCGTGCTCGCGGTGGCACGCCGCTGCTTTGGGCAGGATCCTGCCGGCCAGCCTGCCGGTGCCATCGAGTCCGGCATGGTCCTGCTCGGGCTCGTGGGACTGGCAGACCCGCCCCGGCCGCAGGCCAAGGCTGCCGTGGCCGATTGCCGCAGCGCGGGTATTACGCCGGTGATGATCACTGGCGACCATCCGGCGACAGCATTGGCCATTGCGCACGAACTCGGCATTGCAGAGGCTGGTGCGTCGGCGCTCACCGGTGCGGACCTGAGCGCAATGGACGACGCGGCGTTGCAGCGCGCGGTCCGTGACGTGCGCGTGTATGCGCGCGTCGACCCGGCCCAGAAAATCCGGATCGTCCGGGCACTCCAGGCCCAGGGGCAATTCGTCGCAATGACGGGTGACGGCGTCAACGATGCGCCCGCGCTCAAGCAGGCGGACATCGGCGTGGCGATGGGGAAGGGCGGCACCGACGTCGCGCGGGAGGCGGCCAGCCTCGTGCTGCTCGACGACAACTTTGCGAGCATCGTGGGGGCCGTGCGCGAAGGTCGACGAATCTTCGACAACATCCGAAAGTTCATCCGCTACGCAATGACGGGGAACTCCGGCGAGATCTGGACCTTGTTCCTCGCACCGCTGATGGGCATGCCGATACCGCTGCTGCCGTTGCACATTCTGTGGGTCAACCTGGTGACCGACGGACTGCCCGGCCTCGCCCTTGCCGCGGAGCCCGCCGAGCGAGGCGTCATGCGGCGGCCGCCCCGCCCGCCTGGTGAAAGCGTGTTCGCGGGAGGGCTGTGGCAACACACGCTGTGGGTCGGCCTGCTGATCGCAACGCTGTGCCTGGGCATTCAGGCTTGGGCCCTGAAGGCAGGCATGCATTGGCAGACCATGGTATTCACGGTGCTCACGCTGTCGCAGATGGCCCACGTGTTGGCCATCCGCTCCGAAGTCGAATCGCTATTCACCCAAGGGTTGCGAAGCAATTTGCCGCTGGTGGGCGCTGTTCTGTCCACCTTCGCGCTCCAGCTTGCGGTGATCTACCTTCCCGCCTTGCAGCCGGTGTTTCGGACCGAGGCATTGACGGCCGGCGAACTGGCGCTGTGCCTGGCGTGCGCGGTGGTGGTCTTTTGCGCGGTAGAGATCGAAAAGTGGGTTCGCCGTCGGGCGGCTAGCGCTCCGGGGGGTGCGGTCGAGATTGCCTGAGCGCCGCGGACCGATGCAACTCCATTCTGAAAAGGAAAGACAACCATGAAGATACTGATGCCAGTGGACGGCAGTGAATACACCCGTCACATGTTGGACTATCTGGCCGCGCAGAGTGCACATAGCCAGCGTGCCGAGGGGGGGTGGCTTGGCAAGCCGCACGAGATCACTTGCGTGACCGTGGTGCCACCTCTCCCACCCCGGGTGCGCGGTATCATGAACGAGGCTGAGGCGCAGGCCTACTACCGGACCGAAGCCGAGGGGGCGTTGCAGCCTGTGGTCGAATTTGCCGCCCGGCGCGGGTGGGAGCCCGCGATCATTCACAGAGTCGGGCGGCCGGGCAAGGTGATCGCGGACATGGCGGTGGAAGAAAGCTTCGATCTCATCCTCATGGGATCGCACGGCCACTCGGCGCTGGGAGCGCTGCTGCTGGGTTCGGTCACCTCGCAGGTACTGGCGCAATGCAAGGTGCCGGTGCTGGTACCGCGGCCTTGAGGTCCGGGCCGCGCGCGGTCTGCGGCAACTGCTATTGGGCTTGCACCACGCGCACATGGGCATGACTCAGGTTCTGGTACACCCGGATCCGCCGCGCCAAGGGCCACCAGTCGTACAGGAATGTCTGCAACGGGCGCCACATCGCCACCCAGCCGACGATCGTCAAGCTCTCGCGCGCGATGGTGAAAGCCGTGTGGGTACCCGCCTGAGCGATGGCCTCGGCCCCGATCAGGCATGCCGTGACAAACGATAGGCCGATCAGCAGGCTGGTGCGGCCATCTCTCAGGAGCTGCTTCAGCTCGCCTCTGGCCAGGTTCCCCTTGTATTCGAAGTAGTTGTGGATCGCCTCGGTCAACAGAGTGCTCGGCTCGTCTTCGATCGGCAGGCGTCCGAGGTGGATCGAGAGACGCAGCCGGCTGTCGCGAGGAAGACCCATGGCCCAGGACTCGATGTACGCCTCGGCTTCGCGGTCCAGGTCCTTGTTGAGGAACGGCGTGGGATCCATCGAATTGAACAGCTGTGCGAGCTCGTTCACACGCAGGTCCAGTTCGTGCTCCGATGGGCTGCGCGTCATGGTTTTTCTCCTTTGTCGTCTCGTTCAGGGTCAGGCGCTGTAGCGGAACAACAGATAGGCGTTGATCACATACACGCACCCGAGCGCCACGCCACTCCAGCTTGCCAGGTGCAGCGCGCGACCGGTCGGCCGTGTCAGCAATGCGATGATGACAACTCCGCTCATCGTGACGGCGGACATCACTGAGATCGCGTGAATTGGCGAGACGGCCCCCAATAGCGGTCCGCGAACATAGAACACATCGTCTATCGCGAGGATCATTACGTTGAACATGTTGCTCCCCAGCAGGTTCGCGATCGCCATGTCGATCGCGCCCAGACGCATCGCCGACAGCGTCACGACCAGTTCGGGCAGCGAGGTCACGAAGGCCACCAGCAGCGTGCCGACGAAGCTCCGGGTCCATTGCATCGAGGCTGCGAGCTCAGTGGCGATGAACGGCAGCCAACTGCCGGCCGCGACCACGACGGCGGCCGCCGCGAGGCAGCGCAGCGCGGCCTTGCGCAGGGACATGTCCGGGTAGCGGCTGGCGACGCGCCCGGGCTGGATAGAGAGCCCGGACCGTTCGAGCCTGGAAATGCTGCGCACTGCCAGGGGATAGAGCAGCAGCAGGGCCGGGGTGTACCACCCGACGTGCCCCAGCCCATGCGCCAGCGGAAGCTGCGCGATAGCCAGTCCCAGCCCGACCGGTCCCAGCATGACGACGCCGAAACCAGCCAGCGCCATATGCTCGAGTCCGGCGCACCGGAACAGCGGTTCGCCACGCTTCAGCAGGTCCAGCAAGGCGACATATGAAAGATTGAGTACGCAGGCGCCAAGCACGTTGCCGACCGCCACGTCGGGTGCGTCAGCAAGCGTGACCGATGTGATGCCGGTGGCCAGTTCGGGCAATGAGGTGATGGTGGCGAGCAGCACCAGGCCGACCCAGGCGCCCGACCAGCCGGTCTTGTCTGCGATGACGTCGGCGTAGCGGGTCAGCAGCGTGCCGGCGACGGCAATCGCGCCGCCGCACAGAATGAGCTTGGCCCAGACCAGACCTAGTTCGCTCACCGTGTCCATGTGACGCCGTGCACGGCAAAAATTTGTGGGTGATTCATCTTCGACCTTTGCGGGCGTTACGCCAGCACAGGGCCATTCTCGGAATTGCACCCGCCGTCGGATTGATGAGGATCAAGCCACGCTGCGGCTTCGGAGACTTGTCGGCAGCGTGCGTTGGTGCCCGCACGCCTCTGCAGCCCTGCTGCCCTCAGGCCTCGTGTCGCGTTGACACGAGCACGTCGGCGCTCCCTTCGGCCAGCACGTGCTTGGTGACGCTGCCCAGCAACAGGTCTTCGGTGGCCGAGCGGCCGTGCTTGCCGAGAATGACGAGAATGACGAGGTCGCAGTCGTGGACCTGCTCCTGCTCGACCAGGCGCTGCGAGGGGTCGCCCTCGATCACGCAGGGCTCCCACCCGCCCGGCTCGAGACCTGAGCGCTCCGCCAACGCGTGCAACTGCCGTGTCGCCTCTGCACGTGTTCGGCGCCGGTACTGCTCGACGATGTCTGCATCGACCTGTCGGCTCCGGCGCGGCATGCGGCCGGGCGTGCCGCGCGGGTCGCCCGCGAGACCGGTGCGACGCTGACGCTCATGCATGTGCTGCCGGGCCCTTCGATCGTGTTCGACGGAGGCACCGGTTGGCCGGTTGATGCAAATCAACTCGTTCCGCCACCGGAAGACTATCTTTGCGCACGCGTCGACCGTTCACTCCCTGGAGCAACCCATGTCCGAACCGACCCTGCCCACCCGCCTCATCGTCGCCACGGACATGAGCGCCCGCTGCGATCGGGCGCTCGCGCGCGCGTGGCAGCTTGCACGAACCTGGAACAGCGAGCTCGGCGTTGTGCACGCCGTCAGCCCATCCGAAGTCGCACATCGCGAGCGAATGTCCGGCGACGCGCCCTCCTGGCGGCGATCGGAGCCCTGGACATCGATGCTCGAGCGGCGCCTGCGCGATGACCTGGTCGCCGAGGGCATCAGCGCCTCGTGCAGTGTCGTCGTCGGCGCACCCGCCGACGCGGTGCTGGAGGCGTCGGGCGGGGACGGCAACTCGCTGGTGGTGCTGGGCATCGCCAAGGACGCGTGCCTCGATCGAGTCCAGCTGGGCAGCACGGTCGACAGCCTCGTGCGCCACGCCCGGATACCCGTGCTGAACGTGCGCTCGCGCGGCTCCACACCATACGGCCACGTGTTGGTGGCCACCGACTTCTCAGAGCCCGCCGGGCGGGCGCTCGCGATGGCCGCGCGCTGGTTCGAAGGCGCGAAGTTGACGCTGTTCCACGCTTACCAGCCCTCCGTCTCGGCAGTAGACATGGGGACGGCCGCCATTGACGCGTCGTGCGCGGCGGTCACGCGGCAGTGCGAGGCGCACCTGGCGGGACTGGACCTCCCTGCGTCCACCGCGACGGCGTTGCAGCGCCTGCTGGAGCCCGGCTTGCCCGCCGAGTTGCTGGCCGACTATGTCGCGCACGGGAACGTGGACCTGGTCGTGCTCGGATCCCAAGGCCGCAGCGGGCTACCCCGGGCGCTTCTCGGGAGCACTGCGGAGCAACTGTTGCATTCGCTCGATTGCGATACGCTGGTGGTGCGCGGTGGTAGCCCATATTGTCCAAACGCGCTCTGACTGGCGAAAGCCATACTGCAAGGCGTCCTGCTCCGCCCAGGGGTGCGGCATGTCACGTGCATCCCTTCGAGGCCAAGTTAAAAAATTTAGCATTTAGTACTAAAGAATTAAATTTCATTGCCGATAGACCAGTAGTCCCTGAACCGGCACCGGCCGAGCACTTCGCTTCTCAGTGGACCTCGCTTCTGGAGAACGCAATGAAACAGATCAAGGATTTCAGGATCGGTACCCGCATGGGGGCGGGGTTCGCAGCCGTCATCGTTTTGCTGATGCTCATGGTTGCTGTCGGCATCAGCCGCATCCGCGCGGTCGACGACAACACGGAGGTCATTGCACATGACCGCTTCGCCAAGGTGGCGCTCGCGCAGACTGTCGAGAACGAGGTGAACAAGCAAGCCCGCGCCTTATCGATTGCCCTGATCGCGCGCGATCCTGCCGTCATTGCCCGGCGTCAACTACTTTGAGCGGCCAGCGTCAATTATCTTGAGCGGTGCGGTCGAGCAAGATCATTGAGTAGTTGTCGTTGCGCTGCGTTGCCGGCGAGCCGGCAACGCAGCGCGGCGGCGGTAGCTGTCCACGTTCATCTCCAGGATAGTGGCGTGATGGACCAAGCGGTCGACCGCGGCAATCGTCATGGCCTTGTCGGGGAAGACCTCGTCCCACGCCGAGAACGGTGCGTTGGCCGTGATGGCAATGCTCTTTCTCTCGTAGCGCTCGGCAATGAGCTCGAACAGCACGGAGGTCTCGGCCTGGTCCCGCCGTGCATAGCTCAGATCGTCCAGGATGATGAGATCGAAGCGATCGAGCTTGGCGAGTTCATTTGGCAAGCGCAGGTCTCGGCGCGCCGCCTGCAGACGTTGCACCAGGTCGCTCGTGCGCACGAAGAGGACCTTGTAGCCGTGGTCAATCAAGGCATGGCCGATGCCGGCGATGAGATGAGTCTTGCCCACGCCCGGCGGCCCGAAGGCGAGCAAGTTGTGCCCTTGCGCGATCCAGCCGTCGGCCTCGGCCAAGGCGGTGACGTGGGCCTTGGAGACGGCCGGAACTGCGTCGAAGTCGAAGCTGGCCAAGCTCTTGTCCGGTGGCAGTTGGCTGTCGATGCGAGCGCGCGCAAGCCGACGCGTCTCGCGTTCGTTGACCTCCTGCTCGAGCAGTACGCCGAGGAAGCGTTCTGCCGGCCAGCCTTCGCGGTTGGACTGCTCAGCCAGCTCGGCCCATAGCCGCTTCATCGTTGGAAGCCTCAGTTCTCCCAGCATGAGGGGCAGGCGCGCTGCATCGGCCGCGGTGCGCGCGGATGCAATCGTGTTCATGCGGCCTCCAGCAGATCGTCGTACACCGCGGTAGCCGGCAACAGGACCTCCACGAACGGCATCAATGCCGGACGCGGCGCGAACTGCGCTCTCAACACCTCGATGTCGGGGAGTTCGTTGCGCTCGCCCAGGGCGCTGAGGATCGCGGCGAGCTCGGTTACCACATTGGCCCGATCGGCCAGATCGAGCAGATTCACCATCAACCGACAGGCCTCCCGCTCGCTCAGGCGCTGGCTCATGTGCTCCCAGGCTTGGGCGTATTCGCTGCGCGGGAACATGGCATCGCGCAACATCCAGCGGGCGAAGGCTCCGGGCTTGCGTCGCAGTGACGGGAGCATGTGGCGCCAGTCGATGCGCTTGGGATGCTTGGTCTGGGCGCTGCTGCGCAACCGCTCGCACTCGAACACCTTCACGCCGCCCAGCCAGGCTTCGAGGTGGGCGCTGTAGAGCCGGACCTTCAGCCGATGGCCGACCAGCCTGGACGGCACGCTGTAGTGGGCGGCCTTGATGCTGATCAGACCGAACTTGCTGACCCGGGCGTCGACCTCTTCGAAGTCCACCGTCCGTCGAGTTGGCAGGGGCCGGAGGCTGGCACGCTCGATCTCCCAAAGTCGAGCGCAGCGCGCGTTCAGGCGCCGTACGGTATCTGCGACGAACTGACCGTAGCTCTCGAGGTTCGCGAACTCACGTGTGCCGCGCAGCAGCAACGACTGATTCAGTGCGGTCTTCAGGCTGCCCTGGCGTGCTTCGATCGAACCGTTCTCGTGGCTCACGCCCGGATTGTTGCGGCTCGCGCGCAGGCCGTAGTGCGCGCACAGCTCGCGATAGCGGGCGGTGAGTTCCTCCTGTTCGGCCAAGTTGTTGAACGCCGCCGACAGGCTGTCGGTGCGATGCTCTTCGGGCACACCGCCGGCCATCCATAGCGCCTCCTGAAGGCCGCTCGCCAATGCCTGGAAGCTCTCGCCGCCCAGGACGATGCACGCATGACGCCAACCGCTGTGGGCGAACGCGAACTGGTACAGCCGGTGCGGCAAGATCACCCCAACGATGGTGATGGCCAACTCGTCGCACACCGTGAAGTCCGACAGGCCGAGCCGGCCAGGCGGATGCTCCTGGGCGAAGAAGATCTCGCGATCGCCACCGTGCTCGGCGCGCCACTGCCGCACTCTGCGCTGCAGGGTGCGCAACACCGCGCCGTCAAAGCGCTGCGGATATCGAAGCTGTAGTTCCTCCAGCACCGTCACCGCCATTAGCCCAGGGGCCGCCTCCAGCATCGGCACGACCTCCGCCGCCCACACCTCAGTCAGCGGATCGGCGCGCGTTCGCCATGTCCGCGCAGGCTTCTGGGAGGGCAGAAGAACCATCGATTCGATCCGGCGCGCGCTGGCCACACTCACCCCAGCCTTGGCAGCCGCCACCTCCTGGCTGTGCTTGCTGCGCAGTTCCTTGTACTTGGTCACTTGATGATCCGATATGCGTTTGCCGGGCAAGGTGGCTGCCTCCTCTAGAGGCAATCCACTTTAAAACCCGACCGCAAACGCACCCCGGGCGCGCGCGTCAACCGCTCACGATAGTTGTCGTCGACCGCTCAAGATAATTGTCGCTGGCCACGTCATCAAGGCAAATCTCGCGGAGGTTGAGGAATCCATGCATGAGACTGCCAAGGCCACCGACCGATTGAAGGGGATCATCCAGACCGACACTGGCAGGCATGCACTGCGTGCGCTGCTGGAGGCACGCAGCAATTTCGGCGATCGTGAGGCGCGCCTGCTTGGCCATATCAAATCGGGCCAGATCGACGACGGTCGCGAATTCCTCGTGAAGGAAATGCTTCAGCCGCAGGGGGTCTATCTGTCTGCCATCGAGGAGTTTTCCCGCACCCAGGTGCAGGAGATGGAGCAGTTCACGGTCGAAGCGGCCGACATCGCACGCAATGCCACGATGCTGATGCTCGGAATCGGCGCCACAGCAACGGCATTGGCGGCTGCGATTGCGATCCTGCTGACCCGCTCGATCACGCGGCCGGTCGGCGAAGCGGTCAAGGTCGCGCAGACGGTGGCCGCGGGCGACCTCACGTCCCGCATTGAAGCGCACAGCGAAGACCAGACTGGGCAATTGATGCGCGCTCTCAAGGCGATGAACGCGAACTTGTCGGAAGTCGTCGGCGGTGTGCGCAGCAGCACCGACGCCATCGCGATCGCGTCCAGCCAGATTGCAGCAGGCAGCCAGGACCTTTCAAATCGAACCGAGGAGCAAGCCAGTTCCCTGGAGCAGACGGCGGCGGCGATGGAAGAGCTCACCGGCACCGTGAAGCAGAACGCCGACAACGCGCGACAAGCCAACCAACTGGCGGTACTGGCGTCTGAGGTGGCGGTGAGGGGCGGCGAGGTGGTCGGCCAGGTGGTGCGCACGATGGATTCGATTCACGCCTCATCCTGCAAGGTGACGAACATCATCAGCGTCATCGACGGGATTGCATTTCAGACAAACATCCTGGCGCTAAACGCCGCAGTCGAGGCCGCGCGCGCAGGCGATCAGGGCCGGGGCTTCGCAGTCGTGGCGGCCGAGGTACGCAATCTGGCGCAGCGGTCGGCCGCAGCGGCCAAAGAGATCAAGGGCCTGATTGACGAGTCAGTGCAAAAGGTGGGCGAGGGCAGCGCGCTCGTCGGCGACGCCGGCAAGACCATGCAGGAGATCGTGGGCAGTGTGCGGCGGGTGACCGACATCATGGGGGAGATATCGGCGGCGAGCAGTGAGCAGACCACAGGCATCGAGCAGATCAGCCAAGCGATCGCCCAGATGGATCAGGTGACGCAACAGAATGCGGCGCTGGTGGAAGAGGCATCCGCGGCTGCCCAGTCGATGCAGGAGCAGGCCGCAAGCCTGGTGCGGTCGGTCAGCCTGTTCAAGCTCGGAGAGACGAGGGCGGGACGCGCTCGTCTCCACTGCACTTAAAGTCCTAACCTGTCCACGTGCGCGCATGGGTGTCTCTGGAAATGACGAACGTGGCTGTGGGCAAGCTGAATGGCTCGCACAAGTCGACGCTCGGAGGCCGGCGGTCGAGCCGACACCCATGTCTGCGCTGACGAAGGCGCGGCCTACCGAAGCACAAGACAGGCAGCGCTGAATCCGTCAAAACATCCTGGGTCTTGCTGCCCAGCAGCAGGCGCTGAATCCCTTGGCGTCCATGCGAAGTCATCACGATCAGGTCGCCTTTTGTTTGTTTGCCGCAGCAATGATGGACTCCTCCCCACCAGGTCTGAATTCCCGGTTGCCGTCTTGATCCGGCGGTCGCTCTGTTCGGCGCACGCCTTCACAGTATCAAGCGTCGTCCGTGTCCTTTTGGTCCAGCGTATCTCGAGGCGGCCGATTCTTCGGGCGAATGGAACAGGGCGCCGTCGAAATGGCTCCACGGAAAGTGCGGCACCACGGTGAATGCGATCAATTCTGCGTCGCTCTGAGCGGCAAGGGCGATCGCCTTCGTTACCGCCTACCTCGAGAGCGCTGAACGGTCTGTGGCGACCAGAGTGCGGTTGAACGTGGATTTCTCCGGAATCCGGGCCGTTGATTCAGATCAATGAGCTGCTCACGGGCGGCCCTTACCCTCGTGCAATGCACAGCGATCGCCCCCTTTTTCTCTTCGCCTTAGCTGGTGCTGAAGTAAAGACTTTCATGGCGGCGCGCCGCTGATTTCCGAATGCGAGACGGATTCAAGCCAACAAAAACTGGTCTGGACCGCGCACTCCGTCACCTGTCCGCAATTCAGCGTCGATGGCGGCAGTTCCATTGCTTCATTCAGTCGCAAAATCACGATGATCAAACCTGTCCTGCTTGCCAATGGTCGCCGCTGGCGCTCCCGCGCCGAAGCGCTCGAGCACTTCAAGCAAATATTGGCGCAATACGGAAACGGAGACCGAATCAGTGATTCATCGCATCACGACGACCTTTGTGCTCTTCTGACGATGTACGACAGTTCGGTTATGCCTGGCTTCCCTACGAAAACGGGAAGCGGGATCAGTCATTTCTCTCGTCAGCGCAACGCTGATTACCGCTGGAGCACGATCGGCTTTCATGTGCATCGTACCGATGGCACGTCCGTCGACTTTAGCTACGCCAAAGCAGTGCGTTCGGCAGGGATGTCGGCACACGACATCTCCAAACGGTCAAAACACGATTCGACCGACGACTCGCTACACCTATAAGAAATACAATGTATCTTATGTTAAATAAATAAGGCTGGTTGTCGTTAAGAGATGGGAGCTTGGCCAACTCCTCCGCCGCAGCTTCTGCATCTAAATTGAGCAAGCGCACGAACTGCTTTGCCGCAGTTACCTTGATCAGCGCCAGGTAGGCGAAGTCGGGCACTACCTCACTGACACCGCTCCCGCAAGATTAAAAAGGTGAATCGCCTTTTGCACATGGACGCTGCCGGGATAGCGCCGCTGGAAGAAATTTCTCGTTACTACAGATAATTCTTGTGCGGCAGGTTTTACGTTACTACAATAAACCCATGTTCACAGTGATCGAAACCCCCTACTTCATCGACTGGGCCGCAAAGGTCTGGGATGACGAAGAGCGTTGAAGCCTTCATTGATTGGATCGCTGAGAACCACGAAGCCGGCGACGTTATTCCTGGCTCCGGCGGCCTGCGAAAGGTGCGTTGGACGCGCGCCGGAATAGGAAAGCGCGGCGGTGCCCGCGTGATCTTCTTCTCGCGCAACGAGCGCAACGAAGTGGTGCTCGTGCTGGTCTACGCCAAAGCCAAGTTCGACAACATCGGCGCTGATGTACTGAAAGCCCTCAAGGAGAAATTTGATGCCCACCAAAAAGGTTAAGGACCCAGAGATCGCAGAATTCGAGGCAGCGCTGCTGGGCAGCGTTGACCAAGCCCTGCGCGGCGAATATGCCGCCGTCCACACGCCCGACCAGATCGCCGCGCGCAAACCTGGGCGCCCCGCTGGCAGCACGAAGGCCGATGCCAAGGTGTCCACCACCATCCGCTTTGATGCCGATGTGCTGGCGGCGCTGAAGGCAGCCGGCCCCGGCTGGCAGACGCGCGCGAACGATGCATTGCGCGAAGCGTTCGCCGTGAAGAAAGCCGCGCCGCGCCGCACGAAGGTGCCCGTGCGTGGCAGCATCTCGGGCTGACACGGTCATACCCAGGGGGCGGTGGTCAACGGTCACGTGCGTGTTGGCCTTCAGCACGTTGAGCTGGGCCTTGAGCTTGTCGCGCTCGACGATGATGGCCTGCATGATGGAGCGGATCACCGGGTCTTCGGTGCCTTGGGCGCCGCGGGGCCAGCGCAGGCCCAGGCTTCGATGGGCGCCCAGTAATCGGCGGACGGGGGGTCGTAGAGGACTCAGCCCTTCAGGATGCTTTCGGCTTCAGCCAGACGACCGATGGCCGGCAGCGAGAAGTTGTGCGAGCCAGCCGCGTGCTTCCTACAACAAAGTTCGTGCATCTTCGTCAGGTCGACAGCCGGATAGGACCGCCGCTGCGCTACGATGAGGTAAGGCAAAAATTTGGCATGGCTGGGCCACAAGGCCGCCCCCGCACGGGTAACAACACGAGAGCTATTTTGGGCTGCGCTGACTGTGGTCCTGCAAGGTCAGGCCGATCAACCGCGAGACCACGGCTGCCAAGTAAATCAAGCCGGCGAACATCTCCAAGCTGGCCAATGACCGCGCATGCGCGGACACGGGAATGACATCTCCGATGCCAGTGCTTGATAACAGGGCGAAGCTTAGAAATACGAGTTCGGTCCAGCTGCGGGGCGCCTCCGGATGGATCGCTGCGGCGAAGGATCCCGGCTGGAGCGCCTGCAATAACGTAAAGAGATAGGCGAAGCCCCACGCGATCAAGGTGAATGTTGCGCCCGCAGCATAGAGCTCGTCTTTGGTGGCCTTGCGGTCGGCCATCATGTAGGCGATTAAGCAGCCGGCGGCATAGAAATAGAAAGCAGCTTCGAGCCCGGCCGACCATGGCAACAGCTGCGGCATGCCGAACCAAGCCTGCAATGCCAGCAGCACGATGGCTGGAACAGCGATCGTCACCGAAATCCAGGTATATCCCGGCGTACGTCTCACCATCCTCGTGGTGATGCCCAGCACCACCATCCCAAAAATCCCGAAGCCGATGCGATCCGTATCGGCTTGCTCGATGAACGGGTACAGGACGATTCCGAGAAGCTGCACGATCAACAGGATCGCACTTGGATGACGCTTCGTGTGAATGATCAGGCGCAGGGGGTTCATTGAATGATTGTCCGGCAATCACATCGAGCCGACCGACAGCCCTGCCTCCTTGGAGGGCCACGGGAGAGCAAGCACACCAGGGATGAGACATTTGGCCGCCCGTTCCGGTCCGCGCGGCTGGGTCAAGACAGCACATGTGCGAGGAGCGCAACCAGAATGGATGCGGCGCCTCGGGTCCGAAAGTTCCGCTGCAACAGAGATGAGACTGAAGCTCGTCGCCATCACATCGTCTTGACCGCGCTGCTTGCTTGGCGCGGGTCTTTACCTCCACCGCGCAACTGTGCCCTCCTCCGAGTCCGTACACCGCGATCTGGGCATTGACGCGACCCGTCGTGCCGGCGTTCATCGCGCAGGGCGATCGTGCTCAAGCCCGTGCTGCCGGAGGCGGCGAACTTCACGCGGACCTTCTGGAACGGCGCCAGCGGCAACCAAGCAACTGGCGGCATGCGGGCGACACGGAATTTCCTGCTGCACGCGGCACAGGCGCAACGGGAACAGCTGCCGCCGCTCTCTGATGGAAACCGAACGCCGCGCTCGCCCGGGATCTCAGTGCCGGGGCGGCGCGATGTCCGGAAAGTTCTGCGCCACGAAGGCCACGACGAAGGCCTGAGGGTCCGCACGCAGCGCCTGCGTTTGCGCCTGGTCGATGTAGCCGCGCCAGAACTGACGGATCTTGTCGGGCAAGTCGTGGGCAAAGCCCATCTGGCCGCCCACGATCTCCTGCCAGGTGCCGCTCGCATCGAAGGTCTTCGCGAGCCGGGGCTCCAACGCCTCGAGCGTAGCCCTTTGCGCATCGTCGAGCTGGTCGATGGCGTCCAGCACAAAACAATCCACCAGCCGCAGCAGCGGCCTTCCTTCGTATCTGCTCATCGTCGGTTGCAGCCCTTCGGCCGGCATTCATTCACTCGTCGTCAATCGGCATGGACCGGGGTTTCGGAAGCGGCCAAAGTATGCCCGCCCCGGGTTGTCACGTCCGCCGGCGCCGCCTGGTGCGCTTCGGCAAGATCGTTCAGGTAACCCCACAGCCGCTCGGCCTGCGCGGCCAGCGGTTCGGGACGCCGCAGCAAGGTGAAGCGCAGCGGCACGTCGAACGCCGGGTCGCCGGCCCTGACCAGCCGCCCCGCACCCAGGTCTTCGCGCACCAGCGTTTGCGGCAGCCAAGCCACCCCGAGGCTCGACAGCGCCATGAATCGGAGCCCATCGGTCAGGCTCGCGCTGTGGTTCTGCTGCAGCGGCAGTTCGCCGTGACGTTTCAGCAGGGGTTGCAGCGACCAGCCCAGATGGCACTCCGCGGCATAGCCCAGGAATGAAACCGGCTCGCCCGCGCGGCCGTGCAGGTCGAACAGGGGCCGCCCCGCCGCATTGGGCGCGCTGACGGGCACGAGGCGCTCGCGGCCGAGTTCGAGCACCCGGTGGTCGCCGGCCTCCAGCACCACGCCGAGTCGTTCTGCCACCGTTCCGGCCTCGTCGAACAGCGCCACCACATAGTCCGCAGAACCGTCGCCGAGCAGCTCCATGCATTCCGGCAGATTGTCGGAGTCCACGCTGAACTTGGCCGTCTTGAAGTCGTTGTGCAATCGGGGCACCCAGTCGGGAAAGAACACCGCCGACATGATGTGCGGCGCGGCAAAGCGGATGCGCAACTGCCTGTCTTCGCCATCGGCCTTGATGGACTTGCGCAAACCCTCCAGCGCATAGACCACCTCGGACGACACGGCCTGCAAGCGCTGTCCCGCGTGCGTGAGTTCAAGCGCCGTCTTGCGCCTGTCGAAAACCGGCGCGCCCAGCCATTGCTCCAGCCCCTGGATGCGCCGGCTCAGTCCCGACACCGACACATGGCAGCGCTCGGCCGCGCGGCTGAAGCTCCTGGTCTGGCACAGGACAAGGAAGTCCTTGAGAGTAACCAAATCGATCATGTTGCGGTTTTCTCAAACAGTTGCGGCGGCAAAAGTCTACATCTCCACAAATGGAACGCGATGGCTTTCAAGGGCCCTTGGATTGCGGATTTAGCAAAACACCGGCCAAACAAATCAACACGTACCGGCCCGCAAAAAAACAGAATTCCTGCACTTTCAACCCATGAGTCGCAGATGCCGCACCTTCAGGAACAACAACAGCAGCAACGTCTTCGCGGCGTGCTCGCCCCCGTCCTCACACCGTTCGATGCCCAATTGAAGCCCGACGCGGCGCGCTTTGCGCACCTGTGCCGGTGGCTGGTGGCGCAGGACTGCGGGCTCGCCATGTTCGGCACCAACTCGGAGGGCAACTCGCTCAGCGTGGACGAGCGCATCGACCTGCTGCAGCACGTCGTGGAGGCAGGCGTGCCAGCCGCGCGGATGCTACCGGGCACGGGCAGTTGCTCACTGACCGATGCCGTGCGCCTGACACGGGCGGCGGTCGAACACCACTGCGCCGGCGTGCTCGCGTTGCCGCCGTTCTATTACAAGAGCATCACCGACGACGGCTTGTTCGCCTTCTTCAGCGAGGTGATCGAACGCGTGGGCGACCGGCGCCTGCGCGTTTACCTGTATCACATTCCACCGGTGGCGCAGGTCGGCTTTTCCCATGCGCTGGTCGAGCGGCTGCTGCGGCGCTACCCGGGCGTGGTGGCCGGCATGAAGGACACCGGCGGCGACTGGGCCTACACCGAGCGCGCCCTTTCGCTTTTTGGTCACGAGGGCTTCGATGTCTTCGCCGGTACGGAAACCATCCTGCTCGACACCCTGCGCCATGGAGGCGCGGGCTGCATCTCGGCCACTGCGAACGTCAACCCGGGAGCGATCGTGCGGCTGTTCCAGACCTGGAAAGACGAGAGCGCGCCCGCGCAGCAGGACGCGCTCAACGCCGTGCGTGCGAAGTTCGCGGCGTACCCGTTGATTCCCGCCATGAAATCGGCCATTGCCAGCGCAACGCAAGACGCGCAATGGGCCCGCGTGCGGCCCCCGCTTGAAGCGCTCGACGCCATGCAGCAGGAGGCCTTGCAGCAAGCGCTACGCAGCGCGGCCTTTGCCATCGACGGCCTGGCCTGAGCAGGTTCTTCCTTCGATGCAAAGCGACGCCTGCACCGCGATGTACGGCGCGGCACATTTCACCGAGGCCGAGCTGACGCGCCTGCGCGGCGAAACGCGGGCGTGGGGCCGGTATGCGCACTTTGCGCACGGTTCGGCAAGCCTGCCGCCCGATGCGGTGTACGCGGCCTGGCATGCGTGGCTGGACACAGAAAGAGCCGCCGGCGCACACCGTGCGGCCGAGCAACACGCCGCTGCATTGCGCTCGGTGCGCGCCAGCGTCGCACGGCTCGTCGGTGCGCAGGCCCACCAGATCGCCTTTTTCGATTCCGCCAGCCGCGCCTGGTCCACCGCGGTGAGCGCGGCGCTGAGCGGCGAACGGCCCGTGCACGTCGTCACCACGCACGACGAATACGGTGCGAACGCGCTGTACCTACTGGCGGCTGCGCAACGCGGGCGGCTTGCCTTCTCGGTCATGTCGGCCAGACCCGCCGAGGCATCGTTTCTCGAAAGGCTGGACGATCAACTCGACCGCATCGCCGATGCGGCCCACCTGCCCGTGGTCTCGCTCCCGGTGGTGCCGACTTCGTGGGGCGTCGCCACGCCACTGGCAGGCGTGGCGCAACGTGTGCACGCGCGCGGCGGCCTGCTGCTGCTGGACGCCAGCCACGCCGTGGGGCAACTGCCTGTGGACATGCGCGCACTGGACTGCGACATGCTGGTGTTCCCTGCGCGCAAGTGGCTGCGCGGGCCCAAGGGCCTGGGCGTGTTGTGCCTTTCCGAACGCGCACTGGCCCGGCTCGACGCGCCTGACGCGGTCGACGTGGCGGGCGCCCAATGGCTGACGGGCACGTGCGTGCTGCCGCACGCCGATGCCCGGCGCTTCGAAGGCAGCGAGTTTCATCCCGGCCTTCGGTTGGCGCTCGGCGCGGCGTGCGACAGCGCGCTATCGGCCGGCCCCGCGCGCATCGCCGACCAGAACACACGGGTTCGCGAAAGCACGGCCAGCACGCTCGAAGCCCGCCTCGGATGGCAGCCACTCGAAGCCGGCCATGCCCGGGCCACCGCCCTCATGACCTATGCGCTTCCCGAGGCCGTGGGCGATGCCGAGGGGTTCGTCCGCCGTCTGGGCGAAGCCGGTGTGAACGTATCGCTCGTGGGCACCCAGCATGCGCGCTGGGCCCTCGAAGCTGCGGGCGCTGGCGGGCCCCTGCTGCGGCTGACGCCGCACTACCTCACCGACGACGAAGAGATCGAACGCCTGGTGCTGGCCCTCGAGGCGCTGGTGCCGACAGGCAGCGGCTGATTTCCCCTCGCCCCCGATTGCCGATCAACACAGGAGACAAAATGAAAACCCGAAAACACTCGAAACCCGGCCGCTTCGCCGGCCCACTGATCGCGGCGGCGCTTGCCGGCACAGTCCCGGCAGCGATGGCGCAGACCTATCCCGTGAAGCCGATCACGGTGGTCATCCAGTACCCCGTGGGCGGCCCCTCGGACCTGCTCGCACGCGTCATTGCACCGCGCATGCAGGCCATCCTGGGGCAGCCGCTGATCATCGAGGCCAGGGTGGGCGCCGGGGGCAACATCGGCACCGACATGGTGGCCAAGGCCAGGCCCGATGGCTACACCCTGCTGCTGTCGTCCAGCGGACCGCTGGCCATCAGTCCGTGGCTCTATGCCAAGCTGCCCTACAGCCCGTTGAAAGACTTCACGCCCGTGGTGCAGATCGCCGCCGTGCCGCTGGTGCTGGAGGTCAACGACGCCAACCCGGCACGCAACGCAGCGGCCTTTCTCAAGACACTGAAGGCGAGCCCCGGCAAGTACAGCTTCGGATCGTCCGGCAACGGCACGCCGCAGCACCTGTCGTCCGTGCTGCTCGGATCGCTCGCGGGCATCACGGCCACGCACGTTCCCTACAAGGGACAGGCGCCGATGGCCAACGACCTGATGGGCGGACAGATCGATTTCGCGATCGACAGCATGGTGTCGGCCATGCCCAACCTCGCGACGGGCAGGCTGCGCGCGCTGGCGGTGACCGGCAGGCAGCGCTCGCCACTGTTGCCCGAAGTACCCACGCTCGAAGAAGCCGGCGTTCCAGGCTACGAAGCGCTTGCGTGGTACGGACTGCTGGCGCCGGCGGGCACGCCGCGCGCCATCGTCGACAAGCTCAACGAGGCCGCCCGCAAGGCGCTGGACACGCCGGCCGTGCGCGAGCAGGTGGCCAAGCTGGGGAGTACGCCAGTGCATGGAACACCCGAGCAGTTCGGCGCCTTCATCAAGACCGAGCACGACAAGTGGGGGCCCATCGTGAAGAGCACCGGCGCCATCGTCGATTGAACGGGCGAGAACCCCGCATACCTCCGCATACCCCTGCCCCGCATGAAAATCACCAGCATCGAGGAACGCACCGTTCCCATCGTCACGTCGCTGCGCAACGCGCGCGTGGACTTCAGCGAGATCACCGCCAGCGTGGTGGCCATCGCCACCGACCAGTTTCGCGAAGGCCGCAGGGTCGTCGGCTACGCCTTCAACTCCTTCGGCCGCTACGCCTGCGGCGGCCCTCTGCGCGAACGCTTCATTCCGCGATTGCTGCGCGCCGCGCCCCATGAGCTGAACGACCCGGACACCGGCATCGTCGGCCCCGGCCGCGCGGTCGATGTACTGCTGCAGCGCGAGAAAGCCGGTGCGCATGCCGAACGCTCCATGGCCGTCGGCACACTGGAACTGGCGCTCTGGGACATCGTCGGAAAAATGCGCGGCCTGCCGCTCTACCGCGTACTGGCCGAGCGCTTCGCCGAACCGGGCGCTGACGTTCCGCGCACCGTGCGGTGCTACGTCGGCGGCGGGTTCTACCGCGGCGCCAATGACCTCGCGCTGCTCTGCGACGAAGTGAGCGGCCATCTCGACGCCGGCTACACCGAGGTCAAGATCAAGGCCGGCGGGCTTGCGCTGGCCGACGACCTTCGGCGCATCGAATCGGTGCTGGCGCTGATCGGGAGCGGCTCGAGGCTCGCGCTCGACGCAAGCTGCGCCTTCCAACGCGACGAAGCGCTGGCCTTTGCGCGCGCCATTGCACCCTACGACCTGCGATGGCTCGAAGAGCCTTGCGACCCAGCCGACTTCGAAACCTATCGCGCGGTCGGCGAAGCCTATCCGGGCACCGTGGCGGGCGGCGAGAACCTCTTTTCTCGCGAGGAAGCGGACAACTTCCTGCGCTACGGGTGCTTCGGCGGACGCGTCGTGCTGCAGCCCGACCCACCGCTGGCCTACGGCATCCGCGAACTGCACCGCATCGTCGAAGTGGCGCGGGCACACGGCGTAGGCCGCCAGAACATCGTCCCGCACGGCGGCAACATGATGTCCCTGCACGCAACCGCAGGCCTGGGTCTGGGGAGCGCAGAGTCGTACCCCGGGCTGTTCGAGCCTTTCGGTGGCTTCAGCCGCGAGGTCCAGGTGAGCAATGGGTTCGCGACCCTGCCCTGTGCACCAGGCATCGGCTTCGAGGAGCAGCCGGCGCTGTACGCGATCTTCCGGGAACTCGCGCAGCGGCAAGGGGCCTGAACGCTGATGACGCACGAGGAAGGCGACAGCCAGCGTTGAAACGCACCCGCGGGTGTGCCAAGCTGTCGCATACCACTGCTTTCTCAGTACGCAGAAGGAGACCGGCATGCCACGCCACCGCCCCGCCCGCTTGACCCACATCGCCGGCATCGGCGTCGACCGCATGGGCGCCATTGCCGACGACGTGGACGGGCCGCCCTTTCTTCGGCTCGAGAACCTCGATGTCGACATTCCGCCCGACCCCGAGGCCATCGAGCGCACCGCGCGCGCCGCCTCGGAAGATTCGGACAACAGCTACCTTCCCTTTGTCGGCCAATCTCGCTTGCGCGACGTGGCGGCGCGGCATGTGTCGGCGTTGTCGGGCGTGGCGTACAACGGCGCGCGCAACTGCGTGATCTCGGCCGGCGGGCTCTCGGGCATCCTCAATGCGCTGCTCGCGACGGTCGAGGTAGGCGACGAAGTGCTGGTGACCGATCCGACCTACGCGGGCCTGCTCAACCGCATCCGGCTCGCGGGCGGCACGCCGAAGTACGTGCCGTTTGTGTTCAACCCCGGAGGCGAATGGAAGCTCGACCGCGGCGCGCTGCAGGCTGCTGTCAGTCCGCGGGTGCGCGTGATGCTGCTGATGTCGCCTTCGATGCCCACGGGCGGCTGCTTCGACGAAGACGACTGGCGCGCCATCGCCGCGCTGTGCGTGCAGCACGACTTGACGCTGATTCTCGACACGGCCATGGAAAGGCTGCTGTACGACGGACGCAAGGTGATCCATCCGGCGGGCCTGCCCGGCATGGCCGAGCGCACGATCACGGTGGGCTCGTCGGCCAAGGAACTGCGCATGATCGGCTGGCGCGTGGGCTGGACTGTGGCGCCCGAAAGCTACATGTCCGACCTCGTGGCCGTGTCGCTCGCCAACGTGGTGGTGCCGGTGGGCATCGCGCAGGACGCGGTGGCAACGGCGCTCGAGCAGTCGGTGCGCACGCTCGCGCCCTATGTGGCCGAATTGGAACGCCGACGCGACACGGTGCTCGGCGAACTCAAGGGACTACCGGTCGGCGTTCCGGCCGGCGGCTGGTCGCTGCTGCTGCGGGCGACTGACTTCGGCATCGATGGGCAGACACTGTCGCAGCGGCTGCTGGAAGCACGCGTCTGCGCCACCGCCATGCAGGGCTGGGGCCAGGTGCACGGCGCGCAGTACCTGCGTCTTGTTTTCTCCAACGAGCCGGTCGAGCGACTCCGCGGGCTGGGCGACAAGGTACGTGCGGCACTGGGCGCCTAGAGGCTAGCCCAACGTGCCGACGCGCACCGCACCTGCGTACACGCCCACGAGGGACCGTCTTCCATCAATGATCCTCGCTCGCAGACAGGCCGGGACTGCCTCGAGGGAAGGAATGTCGGACTTGGGCACGACGAGCGTGCGCAGGCCCAGATGGGCTTTGTGCGCAAGGTGGCCAACCGCGTGATCTTCATGGACCGCGGCAGCATCGTCGAAGACTGCCCTAGGAAGGGTTCTTCGGCAACGGCCGCGTGCCCCGACCGCGCCCAGCAGTTCCTCTCGAAGATCCTCCAGCACTGAGCGCCGGCAGCGCGGATCCCGGGAAATACGAGGCCTGCCCCGCGGATCGACGGCAGCGTCGCGCGCTCGGGACACAAGTTCCAGCGGCGCACACATGCGCACCGCCGGCAACCCAGCGCTCCTGCGTCTGAACAAGCAGGCGCTGGTGGCGAGCGCGGTTGTCTGCCCGCGCACATCCGAGCCCCGCGCTGACGTACGGATTTCCTCGCCGGCAGGTGTCAAAAAACCGTCCCAGGGCGGGTTCAATGCCACTGAATGCGCCCATAAGGGCCGGCGAGTTCGCTTGTGTCCCCACGCGTGTCCCTCGGCTAGCAGCACGCTTGCTGTTGCACCCGCTGCACTCCCTCCAGTCCCGTTTATCGAAACAAATCGACTTGAGAGTGGACTTCGCTGCTTCCCGCCTCTTCGGATTCCTTAGGGAAAGTACCATTTAACGGAACAATATCGGCAGAGAACAATCCTCTTCGTCCATTGGTTCCAATCAATGGACTTTTTAAACAGGAGACGACTCTCGTGCACCGCCCCTTTCATCGCCGTCCGCTAGGCAAGCTGCTGCCTGCGCTCGTGCTCGTTCCTCTGGCCGGCATTGCCACAGCACAGTCCAATGTGACGATCTACGGCCTCATGGACATCGCCACCGGGAAATACGACGGAACCAACGTCAAAACGATGGGTACGGGCGCCACGAGCCGGCTCGGGTTCCGCGGGGCCGAAGACCTGGGGGGAGGTCTCAAGGCCATCTTCCAACTTGAAACCCAGATCAATCCCGACGATGGCACGCAGTTCAACGCCACGACGTACTTCGGAGGGCGCTCGACCGTGGGCCTGGAAGGCGCCTTTGGACGCGTGACCGTGGGACGAGACATCAATCCCAGCCACTATGTCGAAGCGGGGGCCGATCCCTTCGGGCAGGACGGCCTGGCGGGCGGCTACGGCGCCCGAGGCGGCATTTCCCGAGGCAACGGGGCACCGGGTGCGATCGATACCGTGCGAACGAACAATTCGATCAACTACGCGTTGACCATGGCTGGCTTCACGCTGCGCGCCCAAAGCGCCATGCGCGAAGGCACAGATCCCACGGGCAACCGACCCTATGCGGCGTCCCTGATCTATGCATCCGGTCCCGTCCAGGTCGGCGTGTCGTACATCAACCCATCCAGGCCGCGCGACCACTGGGCCTACCTGTCGGGTCAGTACGATTTCGGCGTGCTGCGGCTGTACGGGGGCATCGGTTCAGGCACCAACACGGCCGCGCAAGCCATTCGCAACCAGATGGTCGGCGTGAACGTTCCTGTCGGCGCCGGCAACATTCGGGTGTCCTACACGCGCACCAAGGCGGACGATCAATTGATCCAGTCGCGGGTTGCCGTGGGCTACTACCACTACCTGTCGAAGCGCACCGTTCTTTACACCGACGTGGTGCACGATCCCAAGGCGGCGGCATTCGCCTATACCGCCGCCAAGGGCTGGGCTTCAACCGGCAAGACTATCGGCAAGACCGGCTACGACTTCGGTCTGCGGCATTACTTCTGATCAGCGAGGCGCGGGCCGCAAGCAGCCGCGCCGCCCCTTCGAGGACGCGGTCACTTTCATGGTTGTTTTTATGCGCGAGCGCGCGAATCAGGGCGACGCGTCAACCTGCGAAGGCGGCTTCGGGCAGGCCTCGCGCATCTTTCAGCTGAATGGAAAAAAGCGATCCCGACAGCGGCGCTGTTGCGAGTTGCGCTTCGCTGAGGCGCAACGAGGCACTCGTGACATACAGCGTGTCCAGGTTGTCCCCGCCGAAGCAGCAACTCGTCGGACGAGGAACCGGCACACGCAGGCGCTGCATGAGTTGGCCTTCCGGTGAAAAGCGCGCGATCTGCCAGGCGTCCCAGAGGGCGACCCATAGACAACCCTGGTCGTCAACCGTCAGACCGTCGGGCTTGCCGTCGGAGGCGGCGATGGTGATCAGTGGACGCCGGTTGCCGACAGTGCCGGAGGCCAGATCGAAGTCGTACCGGTAGATGGTCTGACGGTACGTGTCGGTGACGTACATGGTCTTGTTGTCGGGGCTCCAGCCGATGCCGTTGGGCACCGTGAAGCCGGTGTCGACCTGCTTCCAACTGCCATTCGCCTCGATGCAAAACAGGTGTCCCCGGTTCGCCGCGGCGCCCATGTCCATGGAGCCGACCCACAGGCGCCCCCGCCGGTCGCATTTGCCGTCGTTGTAGCGAACGTTGGCCCGACCCGCTTCAGGGTGGCAAAAGGAGGTCAGCCGCCGCGTGGAAAGATCAAGTGCCATGACCCCGCCAGGGGTGGCAACCAGCAGGCCGCCGCTGGCTTTGGGCACCACCAGGCTGACCATCGTTCCCAACGGTGTCTCGGTGTCCACGCCTGTCGCCGCGTCGTATCGGTGCACGGACGGCGTGAGGATATCGACCCAGTACAGCGCGTTGTCGCGTGGTGACCATACCGGACCTTCGCCCAGGAGCGAACGCACTTCGCTCACGCAGACCACGTCGACGGATGACGCCGTCTCGGGCGGCGCCTGCGTTGCAATGGACATCGCCTTGCCTGCGGCGCTGTGCGAGATGTTGCGCGATGCCCCCATCAGTGCGGACGACAAGGTATGGGCTCGCGCCTCATCGAGCCGACTCGCGTCGGTGCTGATGGCGACCGCCCCGATGGGACGGCCTTCGTAGTCGAAGATGGGCGCAGCCACCGCCGCTCGATCCACGGCGCGCTCGCCCTGTTCGATCGCATAGCCGCGCGCGCGCACCAGGTCGAGTTCGGCATGCAGTTCCGTCGCCGTCACAATCGTGCGCGGCGTAAAGCGCTCGAGGTCGAGCGCCTGGATCAGGCGTCGCTGGCCAGAAGGATCCAGGCTCGCGGCAATGGCTTTGCCCGCAGCCGACGCATGCACCGGCAGGCGCTGCCCGACCGCGGATCGCACACCCTGCACCTCGCCCGCCGGCTCGCTGGCCAGGATGACCACGCACGTGCCATCGAGCAATGAGAGCTCCACCGTTTCGTTGAGTGCGTCACGCATTCGCGCAAGCTCTTCCTGCGCTGCCACGCGCAGATCGAACTCGCTCCACACATCGTGGGCCAGCTCGAGCAGGCGCAATCCGAGTTGAAAGGTCTTGTCGTAGGCGTTGTGCCGCAGCAATCCTTCGCGCACCAGCGTCGCGATGATGCGGTGCAATGTGGCCTTGGGCAGGTCACACGCGCGCAGCAGTTCGGTGAACGTCATCGGCGTGCGGCGTGCCGACACGATGTTCAGCAATTGCATCGCCTTTTCCAGCACACCGGGACCTGAAGCCGCCGGGCGCGCTGGGTCGGACGTTCGGCTGAGCCTGTCAGGCGATGGAGTTTTGGCTGTGCCATCTCCCTGAGAGGCGGCTCCAGTGGTGCTTGTCATGGATATGCGCAGAGAAGTTCCGAACAGCGGAACATTGGCCGAATTCTAGTGCGAGCCGCACCTGCGCATGGACGATCACAGGCTCATTCAAGCTTGATGCCGCGGCTGCGCACCAGGTCAGTCCATCGCGCAGTTTCATTGCGGACATGGTCGCGCAACTGTGATGGCGTGGATACCTGGGGAGTGACCCCGAAGCCCGCGAAACGCTCGCGCACGGCCGTCGTGGCGATGATTTCGCGCAGCAGCCCTGCGAGGCGCTCCACGCCTGCAGGGGGGACCTTCTTGGCGGCGAAGAGCGCGGCCCAGCCGGAGATCACGAACTCGTCGCCGAGAGTGCGCAGCACCGGCACACCGGTCAGATTCGCGAGAGGCTGCGCCGACGTGACGGCCACTGCGCGCAGGCGACCCGCCTGGATCAACGGCAGTGCGACCGGAAGATTCATCACGCCCATCGACACGGTGCCCGCCACCACATCGGGAATCAGCACGCTGTCGCCCTTGTAGGGAACCGGAAGGATGCGCGTGCCCAGCTTGCTGTTGAGCAATTCGGTCGTCAAGTGCGAGAGTGTGCCGACACCGCTGTTGCCAGCGCTCAACTCGCCCGCGCGTCCCCGGGACATGAGGTCGTCCAGGCTGCGCACCGGCGAGCCGGCGGCGACGGCGAGCACCAGCGGCTGCGTCGAGATCATCCCCACCGCCTGCAGGTCGCGCTGCACGTCGTAGCTCAGGTCGCTGCGCAGCGCCGGCAGGATGGTCATGGTGGTGCTCCCCATCAGCAGCGTGTGGTCGTCATTGCTCGAGGTCACCATGGCGGTTCCCGTGATCCCGCCAGCCCCCGGGCGGTTGTCGATCACCAGGGGCTGGCCCAGGCGTGGCCCGATCAGTTCCGCCAGGATGCGCACGGAGCCATTGCCCGCGCCCCCTGGCGCGAACGGAACGATCACGGTGACGGGGCGCGTGGGCCATGGCGCCTGGGCGCCGGCGAGCGTGGGCCAGAAGGAGGACGCTGCCGTTGCGCTCAGCAGAGCCAGCGCGCTTCGGCGGGAGAGCCGGGGATCGGTTCGTTGAAAGGTCATGGCCTGCGGGTCGGATCGGCGGCTCATTCGGCCTTGATGCCGGTGTCGGCCACCAGCTTCTTGTAGAACGCTGCTTCATCGCGCAGCGTCTTCGCGAACTCCGCGGCGCTGGAACCGACGCGCACCACGCCGCGGTCGCGCAACTTGGTTTCGGTGTCGGGCTGGCGCAGAAATGCCTGGATCTCGGTCGCGAGTTTGTCGACGATGGCCGGCGGTGTACCGGCGGGAGCCATCACACCGTGCCACGGATTCATCTCGAATCCTTTCACGGACTGGGCGATCGGCGGCACGTCGGGCGCGAAGTCTGCGCGCTGTGCGGTGGAAATGCCAAGCGCCCGCAGTTTGCCTGTTTGAACTTGCGGCCATGAGGTGGCTGCCGCGTCCATGGAGGCGTCGATCTGGCCTCCGAGCAGATCCGTCAGCATCGGTGCCGAACCTTTGTACCCGACATGGACCATCGAGGTGCCCGTCTTCTGCATGAACAGCTCCATGCCCACATGCAATGCCGAACCCGCGCCGGAAGAGCCGTAGCTGAGCTTGCCCGGGTGAGCCTTGAGGTACGCGACGAACTCGGGCAGTGTGCGCGCGGGCACCTTCTGCGGATTCACCACAAGAATCAGCGGCGTGATGCCCACCATCGTGACCGCGGCGAAGTCCTTCACCGGATCGTAGGGAAAGGACTCGGGCCTCACGGCCGGGTTGATGGCATTGGCGGCAACATTGCCCATGCCGATGGTGTAGCCGTCTGGCGCGGCCTTCGCGACCACCGCCATTCCCACGCTGGAGCCGGCGCCGGGTTTGTTGTCGACCACCACCGCCTGCCCCCACTTGGTCTGCAGATGCGTGGCAATCATGCGCGCCATCACGTCCGCAGCGCCGCCTGCCGGCACCGGCACCACGAATTTGATCGGCTTGGTCGGGTAGGCGGGGACGGCAGGCTGCGCATGCGCGCCGCTGAAGGCGGGCAGCACACAGGCGAGCGCCAGGCGCAGGACGATTCTTCTGTCTTTGTGAAACACGATCCGGTCTCCTTGCTTTTGTTTCAGGCCGCCGCCCATCCAGCGATCAACGCTTGGGCTCGACGGGTCAACTCCTGGATGCCGATGCCCGGCGCATACAGGCTCGATCCGATGCCAACGCCTGCAGCACCGGCGCTCTTGTAGGCGCCGATGTTGTCGGCACTGACACCGCCGACGCTGAACATCGGGGTGCCGGCAGGAAACACGGAGGACCATGCGCGCAGGGCGGCAGTACCGAGCAGTTCGGAGGGGAAAAGCTTGAGCGCATCACATCCCGCGGCCAGCGCAGCAAAGCCCTCGGTCGGCGTGGCGACACCCGGCATCGAATACAGCCGGCGCTTTTTGGCTTGGTGCACCACCTGCGCATCGAAGTGCGGGGACAACACCAGCTGAGCACCCGTGTCGGCGACGCGATCGACCTGTTCGGCATCCATGACGGTGCCTGCGCCGACAGACAGGCGGTCACCGAATTCGCGCACGAGGGCTTCGATGCTGACGAACGCCTGCGGGGAATTGAGCGGCACCTCGATGCAGCCGATGCCGCACGCCTGCAGTGCATGCCCCACCGCCAGCACTTCGCCGGGCGTGATCCCACGCAAGATTGCAATGACGCCCTTCATGCGCGTTCCTTCACAAGTCCGGCTTCGACAGCGACGCGCCATTGGCCCCGCGTGGTCGCGCCCTCGCTTGCCCGGCGCGAATCCACTCCGGCGATGCCCAGCGCGGTTTCGTACCGGCCGCACAGATCGTCGTCACCGAGCAAGGTGACGCAGCGTTGGGGATGGCGCGCCGTCGCGCTCGCGATTTCCAGACCGATCAATATGCCCGAGAGGTAATCAGGCAAGCCCCGAGGATCGACGTCTCCCATGAGACCGGCCGTACGCGCCGCGAAGATGACGTGCAGGGCATTGTCATGTTGTGTCAAACCCAGTCTGACACCTGCATCAAAGGTTTCGGGGCGAGCCGTCCCGAACTCCATGAGCCGTCCGAGGATGCCGTGCTTCGTCAGCAGGCCATAGAGCTCGCCGGTCATGAAAGTCTCGAAGCGATCGACGTTGCCCTCCTCGCCCAGCCATGCCCATTTGCTGTGCGTGCCCGGCAGCACGCAGCAGTCGCCAGCGGCCAGGCCCGCGCCCCACAGCTGGGTTTCCTCACCGCGCATGACATCGTGCACCGCGTCGGCACCGAAGCAGCGGATACCGGGCACGATGTGCAGCACCGCGCCGGGCCTGACCTCGACTTTCACCAACTGTGCAGCGGCCGCCGGCAGGCTCGCCGGGCATGCGATGTAGGGCGCCTCCTGCCAGCCCTGGCGGCTGCCGATCATGCCGCTCGCAATCAGAGGCACCGCATGCGTGTCGATCCAGTCACCGCACAGGGCGAGCAATGCGTCGGCGAAACGCCGCTCGGGCACGGCCATCACGCCGCCCGAAGCGCTGCGCGTTTCGAGCAGATCGCCCTGCGCGTCGAGCAAGCTGGCGCGCAGGTTGGAAGTGCCCCAGTCGATGGCAATCAATGACGCCTTCATTGCGAGCCGCCCTTCTTTCTCAGGAATTGCCAGATGTGTGGGGCGGGCTCAATGCCGAGTCCGGGCCCGTCAGGAAGGTGAAAAGCGCCGGCGTCGCAACGCATGGCGGTGTGCACGTACTGCAGATTGCGGTCGAACACGGAGTGCTGGTACTCGTGCATCGGTGCATTGGGCAGCGCCGCCGTCGCGTGCAGGCTCGCGGCCTGGTAGATGCCCAGCCCGATGCTGGCGTGCGGAATCACTTTCATGTGAAAGGCATTCGCCATGCGCCCGATCTGCATGAACTGGCTGATGCCCGTGTGCCCCATCTCGGGCTGCACGATCGACATCGCACGCCGCTCCAGACGCGGGCGGTACTCGAAGACGGTGCGCCACTCCTCTCCCAGCGCGAGTGGCACCCGCACGCTCGCACCCACGTGAGCTTGGCCCTCGATATCCTCCGGCTGGCAGGGTGCTTCGACAAAATAGGGGTTGTAGGGGGCGAGCTGGTCGATGAGTTGGACGGCTTCCTGCGCCGTGAACTTCCAATGCAGGTCGACCATCAGCTTGACCTTGTCGCCCAGGCCTTCGCGCAGCGTTCGCATCTCGGCCACGATGCCATCGAACGAGACGGCCGCGTGGTACTTGAAGGCGTCGAAGCCTCTCGCGACGAAGCTGCGCGCGAGTTCGAGCCGGGCCTCCAATGTCGCCCCCGGAAGGCCGGACACATAGGCTGGCACGGTCTCGTGGCGCTGACCGCCGAGCAACTTCACGACGGGCTGGCCGAGCAGCTTGCCGAACAGATCCCACACCGCGATGTCCACGCCAGCGATGGCGTCGACATAGAACCCTCCGAAGAACCCGCGCACGCGCATCAGGTCATAGAGGTCTTCTTGGATCACCACCGCGTCGCGGGGATCGCGCCCCACGATCACCGGACCGATCACGTCGTCGATGATGCTCGTGACCGCATCGGGCGCGACGATGCCGTAGGTCTCGCCCCAGCCGATCGTGCCGTCGTCGGCGGTGATCTTTATCAAGACGGACATGTCCGTCGATGGATAGATCGCCCGGTTTCCGCTGCGCACGAGATAGCCGCGGTCGTTGATTTTTTCGCCGGGCCCGAGGGGCCCGAGATAGGGCGTATCGCGGGGCAGCGAGACGATGAAGCTCTCGACCTGCGCGATCTTTGCAAAGCCGGTCATGGCAACTGGTCCTGCGCAAGCAGCAGGTCGTCGATGTCCAGCAGGAAGGCGTCCACGTCGGCCTTGTCCATCTCATCAAGCAGCGGCCCAGGCATACGCTGGCGGGTCTCGGCGATCAGGCCCCGCTTCTTGAGCACGTACTTCGTCAGTGACCATCGAAAAACGGCCTGCACGTTCAATACAGGCAGCATGCGCGTAAAAAGCGCGCGGACGCGGTCCGCATCTCCTTCGCGATGCGCCTTGAACAAGGCCGTATGCACTTCCGCCAGTTCAATGGCCGGCATGGTTCCGGCGGCGCCCCGGCGCAGTTCGTCGGTGATGTAGCGCCCTCCCGCGCCGCCGAAAACGCCGAGCAGGTTGGCCGGCGCCTTCGCGCGCAGTACCGAAAGACGCTGACCGCTCGGCAACGTCTCTTCCTTGACGTAACGGATCGACGGAACGGCCTGCAGAACCTCGATCAGAACTTCCGGGTCCAAACCCGCCCCTACGGGAGGGGGCACGTTCTGCAACATGAGAACGGCGCCGCCCGCCGCCTTGGCGACTTCCTTGAAGTAGACGATCTGTTCGGCCGCGTTTTTACGATCCGGTGGCACCGCCACCATCAGCGCCGCCGCCCCGCGTTCGGTCGCGGCAACGGCAAGGCGGATGGTGGTCGCAGCGTCGCTGCTCGAGACGCCGGCGATCACCGGCACCCGGCCTGCCACTTCGGCAAGCACGAGATCAACGAGCGCTTGTCGCTCGTCAACAGTCAACTGACCCACTTCGCTGGCGACGCCCGGATAGGTCAGTCCATCCACCCCGCACCGGAGCAGGTAGTCGACAAGCTTGCGCAGGGACGCCGTGTCGGGATTTCCGTGGGCGTCAAAAGGGGTAGGAAGAACGGGGAATACACCCGTTAGCGAGGAAAGCGCAGTCATGGTGCTCAACTATTTTGTTCCGATGAATGGAATTATCGAGTTTCAAACTCAGATCCTCATCCGTGTAAACACCTAGGCCCTACGTCCTGCCTCCCTGGAAACAGAGGGTCTTCGCGCGGACGTAGGCGTGAAACTCCCGAAGTGCCATCACATAATTCCATCTACCGGAAAATTACTTTGGGCCAACCAGAGGTTCCACATCACGGCGACCACCCGGCCAAGCGCTTGGCCTGCAGATCCTTCTTGCGCACTTGGGCGAAAAATCCAGGGTTATGGGTCTGATGCAATCCCCACAGGCCGACGGGGACGTCGCGGGCGTAGCGTTGAAGATGAATGCGCCCCTGGCAAGCAGATGGGCCGAGGCGCGCTCGGAGCACGGTTGGCGTCAATGTGCTATTCGTTGGTCTTGCTGTTAACGAATGAGGTCGCGCAGCGTGCCCCGTTCGAGGATCTGCGCCGTAAGCGTTTCATGGCCTTGAGCTGGCCCGTCATCTCCCAGAGCTCTTGCATCGCCTGGTTGCGCTGGGCCGCGAACTTGTCGGCGCGTCCTTGACCTTTACCCGCGCCGCTCGCTGTCTTCGAGCAGTGCCTGCCAGGTCGCGAGCGCGGCGTCCGCCCTTGGCTGTCGGCCCGCTCTTTGGCTTCGGTCGGCTGCTGCGCGTGCAAAATCCCATAGGCACCCGCCACCGCGAGAATCAGCGCCGGAAGTAGCGCGATCGGATTCCGCATTGGACGCCCGAGCGGAAATAGCAGAACTCAAGTTCGACGAAATTGACGCCAAGTCCTTCCGCATGTCCTTCTGGGAATGCCTGGTACTTGCCCACACAATTCTCGAACCGCTGTAACCGCAGACAGCCGAAGCCAACGCTGAGCGAAACCTACTCGAGTCGTCTACGACAGAGATGTCCAGCTTCGCACACGCACCATCAGCGGATGAAAATCGCCGCCGAGGCCGCACGCCCTCACCTTGTTGATATCGGCGTCAATTTCCATTCTGGGCAACTAGCGTCGATGACTGCCTCCCCTGGTGCGTGCAAAGGCTGCAGGCGTCATGCAGATTCTGGCAACGGGCACGTCGCTCGAAAACGCATGACGACCGGTCACGATAGAGCGGAATCGTCGGTCACGTTCGCCGGAATACGCACTCTCACATATCAGGACGTCTCTCGAAGAAAAAGCAGCTAGGCAGGATGGCCGGGGCGATGTAGTCGACGTCCTTGGCCGACACGCCGCAGGCGAAGAAGCTTTCGCGCCAATGCCGAACGACGTCGACGAGTCGATCGATTTCCTCACGCGCGTCCCCCCCCGATAAACCGAAGCGCCCCGCCTGCGACAGCAGGTTGTAGACGCTGGCCGTGCGGCCGTAGTCGCCGACAGTCAACGCCAGATCGCGCCTCTCCAGGCTCACAACGGGAGCAGGCACGAGGTCGTAGGCCGGCGACAACCGCCATCCCTTCTGCCTGCGTAGCAGAGCGTGGTTGCGAGGATGATCATCGTTGTTGGTCACGGCAGCATTGAAGACCATCCGCCTGAAGAGTTCGGCGCAGTCAGCTTCCGGCTTGTCAGACCATCGACGTAAATGGTCGGCCAGCAGCGGGTAGGACCAGCGCTCGCGGTCCAGGTGGCTATCACCGCAGTCAAGCACAGTCAAGCCGCTGACAAGACCGAAGCGAAGGTAGCCCTTGTCGGTGTAGTCGCGATCGAAGCGCTGCAACATCAGCACATCGCTCTCGCCCACAGGCTGGAGCCGCGCCTGTGTGACATTCAAGCCGCATCTGCGTGCCAAGTCGAGCGTTGCAAATTCGACGCGCTGCAGATTGAAGCGGTCATCTTTGGCAGGAAACTTGCCCAGCCAGAGGCTTTGCGCATCCTCGATCGTGGCCTTTGGCCGCGCACCGCCCATGCTGGTGCCTGGATCAAGCTGCTCGAGCAGATGTGCGGCCACTGGACGCCCCTCTTCGATCGCCTGCGTGGCAGCGATCAGCTCGGCCAATTGGTGCGTGCGGTTGTACTGTCGCTTGGGCGCGGGCGGTTCGGCCTTCAGTCCGAAGCTCAGGTACCCTGCCCCGTCTTGTGGGCCGTGCAGCAGATAGTCGATTTCCTGGAGGTCGGCCGCGCTGCGCTCGAGCTTGTGCTCGATCACGCGCCGTCCCCAGGCGTCGGGTCCCGCGTCTCGAACCGCACCAGGGATCCCTTTGAGTTGGGTGAACTCGAAGACTTCCTTGGCAAGAGGCAGCTGGAATGGATCGAGTGCCACCGCCTCTTGGCGCTGAAGGTAGCGGTCGCCGTAGCGAAACCGCCCTATTTGCGTGCCATCGGGCAGTGTCTGCACTCTGAGCAGTGCTGCCGGCACCGTTTCCAACGTGCCGGGCAGCTGAATGTAAACATAGGCTTCTCGCTCAGAAGTCATAGTCGTCGTTCGCCTTCCGGGCCTTACCCGCCCGTGTCGGGCGGCGCGACGCTTCGAGCGCCTTGCCGTGCAGATCGCTGTCGGGATCCGCAACAGCGTCCAGAGACTTGTCCAGGCCGAGTGCCCACAGTACCGTGAAGCACACGCCGATGGCCGTACCTGGCTTGCCGAGTTCTAGTGCCGTGAGGGTATTTCGGTTGATGCCCGCCTTGCTAGCGAGATCGGCGATCGACCAGCCGCGCCGAAGCCGCGCCACCCGAATGCGTTGCCCCAGCTGTGCAATCCGCTCGGTGGCTTGCATCGGCATCACGAATTTGCTCATTGAAATAGGCATTTCATATAGTCAACGCCCGCAATATTAGGCATTGAGTCCATGAAAGACAAGCCGGAGACGCGGAAGAGAGATTGCCAAAATAGGCAAATATCTTGATAACGCCGGATATTTTAGGCAATTTATTACAGCATTTGCGCACGCCCGGTTGCCATGCGGGGGACCGTGGCGGGGTACGCCCCTCCTCAGAAGTGAACGAAGGAGGCCCCGAGCGGCGACATGTTCGACGTGCAACCAATAGCTGCCATTGCGCAGGTGCAAGGTGTCGCCGGGTTCTGAGCCGAGCCGATTCGAGCCCCCAGCCAATCAGCTGGAGCGAGGCCTCGCTGCCGACTTGCGGCCCCTTGCCTCTTTCCCTTCCTTCGGCTTCGTCGCAAGAGCATTGGCCAGCAAGCCGCGCGTCAGCTCATGCGCACGTTCTTCTGCCGCAAGTCGGGTTCGAGCTTCGTCGTGCGTCTGCTTGGTCGACCGCATCTCTGCTTGCAACTGCGCAAGCTCGGCCGATTTTGCGGCGAGGTCGGCACGCAATTGCTCCGCCAGTTTTTCAGCATCGCGTGTGGCGGCGCGCTCGGCCTCCAGCTTCGAGGCGCCCTCTTCCTCGTTGCGGGCGCGCAGCTTGTGCTCCTTCGCAAGTTCGGAGGCCGCCTGGCGGGACGCCACGCGCTCCCGATCGATGTCGGCCAGCAATCGGTGCTCACGCGCCGCGTGCCGCGCTTGGGCTTCCTTCAAGGCTTCCTCGCGAGCGGTCACGGCGGCGCGGTGCTCGAGCCGCTGCGCGTCCAGTTGCGCCTGGAACTGCGCAAGCGCATCCCGCAGACGCCGGATCTCGCCCTGAGCACTGTCCTGTTGCCGGGCCGCCTCCGACAGCTGTCCTTTCACCGATTCGAGTGCCTGCCGCGATGAGGCCAGCGCGCTTTCCAGACTGCCGCGGGTGTGCTCGAACGCAACCTCGCGCTGACGCAACTGCGCTTGCTGATCCTCCAGCCCCGCGGCCTTGAGTTCGATCTCGCGGCGCAGCGCCTCGGCCTGCTGCGCCTGTGTCTTGGCCGACTCCGCGCGCGCGGCATCCCATAGCTGATGGGCGACTTGCAGCAGTGCCGGGGGCATGGCGTTCGTTGTCGGACTTTGCGCAGCTCCGCCCGAGCCGTTGCCCAGCCGCTTTCCCAATGTCGCAAACCAGCGCTCGAGCATCGGGCTCACGGTGTTGGGCGATCCGCGGCCGATTTTCTGCCGGACCCGCTCGATGGTGGGTCGCAGCCCCTCCGCGAGCAACTGATCAGCGGCGGCCCACACCTGCGGCTCCTGGATGCCCCTCGAACTCCCGCTTTCCATGTGCTGCTCCAATCTCGGCTTTTTACCCTCGATAATGAAAACTTATCGAGGGCTATATTCTTTATATGTAATACATCATACATGAAATGTATTAAATAATATGAAAACTCAGGCCGCGAGAATCTCCGGGACGGAGGTCAGCCTCAAGAGTCACCCCATGCTCGATCCAGCGAAGCTGTCGGAAATGGCGGAAGACGCCGCGCGCGCGCTGCTGCGCGAAGGCGAATCGGTGAACACGCTGGCCGCCTACCGCTCGGCCCTGCGCTACTGGGCTGCGTGGTTTGCCGCGCGCTATGGCCAGCCAATGCGCCTGCCCGTGCCGACGCCCGCGGTCGTTCAATTCATCGTGGACCATGCCGAGCGAACGACCCCGACGGGCCTGGTATCGCAGCTGCCGGCTGCGGTGGATCGCCTACTGGTGGACCATGGCTACAAAGGCAAACTGGGCGCACCTGCCTTCAGCACCGTGGTGCATCGGATCGCGGTGCTGTCCAAGACCCATCAGCTGGCGCAACAGCCCAATCCCTGCGGTGATGCGCTGGTGCGCGAACTGCTGGCCAAGACGCGGCGCGCCTATGCCAAGCGCGGCGCCCTCCCCCGCAAGCAGCGCGCGCTGAGCAAGGAACCCTTGCAGGCCATCCTCGCCACCTGCGACGATTCGTTGCGCGGCCGGCGGGATCGCGCGCTGCTGTCGTTCGCATGGGCCACCGGGGGGCGCCGCCGCTCAGAGGTTGCCGCTGCCACGGTAGAAAACCTGCGTCGCATCGAGCCGGCGGTCTTCCTCTACATGCTTGCGCATTCCAAGACCAATCAAGCGGGCGTGGAGCGGCCTCAAGACATCAAGCCGCTGACCGGCAGCGCCGGTGAAGCGATGCAGGCCTGGCTGGCTTCCAGCGGCATCGTTAGCGGGGCGCTGTTTCGACGGGTGCGCAAAGGCGGACATCTGGGCGAGGCGCTCAGCGCGGCGGCAGTGCGCGACATCGTCAAGGAGCGGTGTGCGCTCGCCGGCGTGGAGGGCGATTTCTCCGCCCACTCGCTGAGATCGGGATTCGTTACCGAAGCTGGCCGTCAGAACCTGCCTTTGGCCGAAACGATGGCAATGACTGGCCACCAGAGCGTCGCGAGCGTCGTGGGGTATTTCCGCGCCTTGAGCACCCTGGCCGGCAAAGCGGGCAAGCTGCTTGATGACCCTTGATGCCTTACCGGCCCGCCGTCCTGCGGCAGCAGGCCAGCCTTGAAGGTTGCGTCCGCATGCAGACGCTGAGTCCGCCTGCCGCTGCCTACACCCCCGACGTTTCGCTCCTGCTCCTACGAGGAAGACGGGTCACGGCCGGAATGGCCGCAACTCAGAACAGCCGCTTTTCGCGCGCCCCGGACTGATGCCGACTGCGCCCGCTGCCCCAAGCTGGGGGCGCGAGTGGAAACAGCGCAGCACAGCGCTCACGTGCAACCCAAGTCAAAGGGCAGGATGCGGACCTGCGAAAAGAGTGTCACGCGCTTCTCGAGATCTCCTGCTACCTCTTCGCTCATCACATCACCTCGATTTCTGAACGCAGCGCATCACTGACGCTAGCCCTCGAAGTCGAACCGCATCTGCAGTTCGCGCACGATTCGTCTGATGTCGCTGCGGCGCGCGCAGCGATCGCTGACCACACACGCAGTCCGATTCGGGCCGCCGTCGTCGCCCCGGCCATCTAGATCACCCCGCTCCGGTTCACGTCGATCGCCTGGCCACGCAGGTCGGGGATGGCCTCAATGCGCTCGATCAGCAGGGCCTGCAGTTGCTCGACGGTACGGGTGGGCCTGGCCATCCCCTAGCCTGGACTCCAGCCGGCACCTTTGTCGTTTTCGCCCCCCCACTTGGCCCAGCTACCTGACAGGTGTCCAGTTTCGATTTTTTCGCAGTCGGCGCAAAGCGGCTTCTGTCCTCCCCTCGGGGCGACGCATTTTTGCCTCTTCTCGACACATTCCCGACTACGTATGCGCCGAAGAAATCCCGGCCGCGCAGATACGCACGTAGCCAAACAGGAAGTAGCATTCGTCCATGTGGAAGCCCGCCAGCCCCATCGTGATTGCCGGCCGCCCTCTGACAGATCAGGAGGCTTGGTGGCACGAGTTGGAAGACGAACTCAGAGAACAGTGCGACGGCTGTATCGACGAAGTCTGGCTCATTGAAATCAGCCGCGCGCTGTTTCATCGCTCACCCGACGAAGACCCCAGGCGCCTGGCGCAGCTAGCCCATCCCATCTTGATGTTCGACCCGGAAGAGATCGAGGAGGCTGAGCATGCGGCTAGCGCTCGAGCCATGCGCCGCAGCGGCCTTCACTGAAAGACCTGAGCTATTCGTTGGTTGGAGGGCGTGAACCCGCGCTTGGCCTTCGTGCTGTTTTCATGGGCGCAAGAATGGCGGCGCCCAACTGGGGTCATGTGCCCCCGCTTGGCCCGCCGGATAGCTCCCAGACATCCGCGGGTGCAAGGTTGAGGGTGAGGATCGATTGATGTGTGACGCGATCAGTCCAGCTTCACGCCTGCCTCGCGAATCACCTTGCCCCACATGGCGCGGTCCGCGTTGATGAACGCCGTGAACTCGGCCGGCGTGTTGCAGCGCAGCTCGCCGCCGTAGTCGCGCCACTTCTTCGCCAGCTCAGGCGACTGGCAGACCTTGCGCATGGCCGCACTGAGTTTCTCCAGGACGGCCGGTGGCGTGCCCGCGGGCGCCAGCACGCCTTGCCAGGCGATGGGCGCGTAGTCGGGCAGGCCCTGCTCCGCGAACGTGGGCACGTTCGGAAAGCTGGGGTGGCGCTCCTTGCCGGTGATGGCCAGCAGCTTGAGCTTGCCCGCCTGCACGTTGCTCGCGGCGGCCGGCAGGCCGTCGAACATCAACTGGATCTGGCCCGCCAGCAGGTCGGTGTAGGGGCTGTTGCTGTTGTACGGAATGAGGCTGGCCTTCACGCCCGCGACGTTGTTGAACCACACGGCCGACAGGTGCGAATAGCTTCCGATGCCTTGCGTGGCGACCGACGCGACATCGGGCCTGGCCTTGAGCTGGGCGATGAGCCCGCGCGCGTCGCTGGCCTGCACGCCCGGGTGCGCGATCAGCCCGGTGTTGAGCACGCCCAGCAGGCTGATCGGCGCGAAGTCGCGCTCCGCATTGAACGGCAGCTTGTTGTACAGGTGCGGCACCACCGACAGCGAGCTGGTGGTGCCGATGTACAGCGAGTAGCCGTCCGCAGGTGCCCTGGCCGCCACCTCGGTGCCGATGATGTTCGAGGCGCCCGGCCTGTTCTCGACGAAGAACGACTGTCCCAGGATTTTGGTGAGCTCGGCCGCGAGCTCCCGGGCGTTGGCGTCAGGGCCGCTGCCTGCCGGGAAGGGGGCAATGATGCGCACCGGCTTGGTGGGGTAGTCGGCCGCAGGGGCAGCGGTGGCGCCCCAGGCGAAGCCCGCGGCCAGCGCCAGGACCGACGAACGGACGGCGAGCCTCTTGAGGAAGGTCATGAATTTGTCTCCATCTGCGAATCCGTGCCAATTGCACGAGATCGAATCATACGAAAAA
This sequence comes from Variovorax sp. EBFNA2, assembly GCF_033802765.1. Taxonomy (NCBI): domain Bacteria; kingdom Pseudomonadati; phylum Pseudomonadota; class Betaproteobacteria; order Burkholderiales; family Comamonadaceae; genus Variovorax; species Variovorax sp. EBFNA2. The sequence goes on along the minus strand of NZ_CP138497.1, from coordinate 478,105 downwards.
CATCTAAATATCAAAATACGATAATTTATGTATGATTCACCAAATCGACGACCCGTTGACGCCGACGGTTCTCAGATGGAGACAAATTGATGCAAGCTTCCCCGACATCGAATCTGCAGTTCAGCCACATCGGCCTGTACGTCACCGACCTGCCCCGCATGGCGGGTTTCTACAAGCGGGCGCTTCGCTTCACGCAGACGGATGCGGGCGACCTGGGCACGGTGCAGCTGGTGTTCCTGAGCCGCGACCCTGCTGAACACCACCAGCTGGTGCTCGCCACGGGTCGGCCGGCGGACATGGCTTTCAACGTGGTGAACCAGATCTCCTTCCGGGTGCCCGACCTGGCCACGCTGCGCGGCTTTCATGACCGCCTGCTGTCCGAAGGCGCCACCGACATGCACCCGGTCACCCACGGCAACGCGGTGTCGGTGTATTGCCGCGATCCGGAGGGCAACCGGCTCGAGCTGTTCATGGACACGCCGTGGTACTGCGACCAGCCGCTGCGCGAGCCCATCGACCTGGCCCAGCCGGACGAAGCCATCCTTGCGCAGGCCGAGGCCATCGCGAAGCGCTTTCCCAAGTTCATGAGCCGCGCGCAATGGCAGGCCGACATCGCGCGCCGCATGCAGGAAGACCAGCATGCCTGAGCGCTCGCACGTGTACGACGTGGCCATCGTGGGCCTGGGGCCGACCGGCGCGATGCTGGCCAACCTGCTGGGCGCCGCAGGCCGGTCGGTGCTGGTGCTGGAGAAAGAGGCCGGCGTGTTTTCGCTGCCGCGTGCGATCCACTTCGACGGCGAGGTGCTGCGCACCTTTCAAGCGGCTGGTCTTCGCGAGCAGGTGCTGGCGATCTCCCGGCCCGGCACACAGGGCATGCATTTCGTCAACGGCGCGGGCGAGACGATGCTCATCCGCGGCGGCACGGCCGCGCTCGGCCCTCACGGGTGCGCCAACAACTACTACTTTCACCAGCCGCAGCTGGAAGCCGTGCTGCGCGACGGCATCGCGCGTTTTGGGCAGGTCGAGGTCAAGCTGCGGCATGAGTTCATCGATGTCCGGCAGGACGCCGATGTCGCCACGCTGAGCTTTCGCGCGATGGACACCGGCCAGGTGCAGTCGGCGCAGGCCCGGTTCGTCGTCGGTTGCGACGGCGCCCGCTCCCCGATCCGCCAGCACATCGCAAGCCCCATGGTCGATCTCGGCTTGCGCCAGCCCTGGCTGGTGTTCGACGTCATGCTGACGCAGCCGGTGGACCTGCCCGATCACACGGTGCAGCACTGCGATCCGCGCCGACCCATGACCTACTGCCACGTGGTGGGCGCACGCCGGCGCTGGGAGATCATGGTGCTGCCCGGCGACGACCGCGAGGCGCTCGTCCAGCCGGACCGTCTGTGGGAAATGGTGGCGCCCTGGGTGCGCCGGGATCAGGCCACGCTCGAGCGCGCAGCCATCTACACCTTCCACTCGGTGATTGCCGACGGATGGCGCGAGCGTCGCCTGTTCCTGGCCGGCGACGCGTGCCACCAGACGCCGCCCTTTCTCGGGCAGGGCATGTGCGCGGGCATCCGCGATGCCTCGAACCTCGCGTGGAAACTCGATGCGGTGCTTGCCGGCCGCGCACCGCACACCCTGCTGGACACCTACGAGTCCGAACGCAAGCCGCACGTGCGCGCGCTGATCGAACTCGCCGTGCGCCTGGGCAGCATCATCCAGACCACCGACTTGCAGCAGGCCGCCGAGCGCGACGCGAAGTTCAAGGCCGGCCAGCCGGAGATCTTCGAGCTGCCACCGCAGCTGCTCGGCGCAGGCGCATTCGACACCGCGGCAGACAGCCCCGCCGGCCGGCCCTTTCCGCAACCACGGCTGGCGGACGGGCGCCTGCTCGATGAGCTGCTCGGCCGCCGAAGCGCCGTCATCGGACACAGCAACACGCTGTCGGCGGCGGCGCCGGCGACGGTGCAGCGCTGGTTGCACAGCGATGCCGTGGTCATCGACCGCCCCGATCCGCGCCTGGACGCCTGGCTGCAGGCGCATGACGCCAATGCCGTGATACTGCGGCCCGACCGATATATCGTCGGCGTGGCGCGGTCGGGGGCTGATCTGGATCGCATTTCGCAATACCTCCCCGTCGCGCCATGAACTATTCATTGGGGAACTGCCGTGTCCGAATCTTCAACGTCGAGCCTGGAACGCATGCTGGGCGTGCTCGACCTCTTCGACGACACCCATCTGACACGCACGGCGGAAGACATCGCCACGACGCTCGACGTCTCGCTGCCCACGAGCTACCGCTACGTGCGCCTGCTGCTGCAGGCGGGCCTGCTGCAACGCGTGGAGGATTCGCACTACGCCCTGGGCCCGCGCATCATCCTGCTGGACCACTACATCCGCCGCGCCGATCCGGTGCTGAAGGTCGGCCTGCCGATCCTTCGCGAGCTGGTCGCGGCCACGGGCTTCGACTGCGTGGTGACGGGCGTGTTCGGCATGCAGGTGCTCGACACGCACCGCGAGATGGGCGGCATGCCGGCCGAGCTGGCCTACGGACGGGGCCGTCCGCGGCCGCTGTTCCTCGGCGGTGCGCCGAAGGTGCTGCTGTCCACCTTCAGCCCGGCCCAGCTCAAGAAGGTCTTCGAGACGCGGCACGAAGAGCTGGTCGGCTGCGGGCTGCCCGCGGAGTGGCCGGAGTTTCGCCGCTACTACGCGGCCATCCGCAAGGCGGGCTACTACGTGTCCAAGGGCGAACTGGAGCCGCAGCTGGCGGCGGTGGCGGCGCCCATTCCGAAATCCGATGGCGGCGCCTGGGCTGCCATTTCCCTTGTATTCGATACCTCGCGCCTGGCGATCGTCGACCTTGACAAGTTGGTCCGACTGATCACCGAGGCCACGACGCGCATCGGAGGTCGGTTGGCCTAGATCCATCCCAACCCTCCCCCAAGGAAATTCCCATGAAACTCATCAGCTATCACCACAACGGCGAGGACGGCTACGGCGCCGTGGTGGGCGACCGCGTGGTCGACCTGCGCGCGATCTTCGATCGTGCGCCGGACCTGAAGACATTCATCGCAGCGAACCTCGTCTCGCAAGCAGCCGCCAGGGTGGCCGCCGCCACGGCCACGCTGCCCCTGTCCGAGGTCCGGCTGCTGCCGGTGATTCCCAACCCCGACAAGATCTTCTGCATCGGCCTGAACTACGCCGAGCACATTCGCGAGACCGGCAAGGAGGTGACGGAAAAGCCCGTGATCTTCCTGCGCGTGGCCGACTCGCAGCTGGCCCACGGCGAAGACATCGTGCGCCCGCGCGCCTCCGAGCGCCTGGACTACGAAGGCGAGATCGCGATCGTCATCGGCCAGGGCGGCCGCCACATCGCCGAAGCCGACGCCTGGTCGCACATCGTCGGCTACAGCTGCTACAACGACGGCAGCGTGCGCGACTGGCAGCTTCACACCTCGCAGTGGACGCCGGGCAAGAACTTCTGGCGCACCGGCAGCTTCGGCCCCTGGATGGTGACGGCCGACGAGATCGCCGCCGACCAGAAGATGACGCTCGTCACGCGCCTGAACGGCCAGGAGATGCAGCGGGCCACCACCGACATGATGGTGCACAGCATTCCGCGCCAGATCGCCTACATCTCCACGTTCGTCCCGCTCACGCCTGGTGACGTCATCGTGACCGGCACGCCGGGCGGCGTCGGCAACAAGCGCACGCCGCAGGTCTTCATGAAGCCCGGCGATGTCTGCGAGATCGAGGTGGACGCCATCGGTGTGCTGCGCAACGGCATTTGCGACGAGTGAGCCGTGCGCGAGACCGCGCAGATCCTCCTGTTGGTGGAAGAGCGACGTGCAGCGATGCTCGCTGACGAGAAGCACGCGTTGCGCAGACTACTGGCGCCCGACCTGCGCTACGTGCATTCCACCGGCAGCGCTGATTCGCGTGAAAGCCTGATTGCCAGGCTGGCCTCGGGACGAGTTGTCTACCAGCGCTTTTGCTTCGACCGGCTGGCGGTGACGCACATGCCGAATTGCGCCCTCTTCTCCGGCGAAATGCGCGCACAGCTGCGCCGGGGCGGTGAACTGCGCGACGCTGGCTGGCGGCGCCCAGTTGAGCGAACGGGAGTTCGTCGATCAACCGTGGCTGTGTGATGCTGACGCTCCGCGTCGTGGAAACAGGCTACAGCTTGGCCTGCGGGACCTGGTGACGCCCTCGGCGTGCATGCGCGACGCCAAAACGTGTTTTGATCAAGCCGGGAAGTTCGGCGGGTGGTACAGGGGCTGAGGAGATAGCCCTGCATTTCGTCGCAGCCGTTGGCGTGCAGAAATTCCAGCTGCTCCTCGGTCTCGACACCTTCGGCGATGACCTTGAGATTGAGTTCGTGTCCAAGGGAAATGACGCCCGGCCACTGAGACACGAGCGCGATTTCTTGAAGTGAGAGAGTGTGGTCTTCTGGAATGAACCGTCCAGATGTGCAGATGCGTTTTATCGAAGAAAGGTCAATGCAACTCGGCCTGATGTAGCGATGACGTCAACGCAAAAAAGTCCTCGAGTTCGTGACGTGGCAACTCATAGCCCAGCGTCGTGAACGCAACCTGAGCGGCTACGCATGGGGAGCGATCCCTGTTGAGCGGGTAGAGCGTGCAAGCCAGGCCAAAAAGCCACGGCGCATGGATTTTCCCATCACACAGTTCATGGAACTCCTCCTCGAATTCGATGAGCCATATGTCTTGGTCGGCAGGGAGGACAAGGCGATTGCCAAGGCCATCATGTGCAACGATTCGAATTAGGCCCTTGACAGATGCTGGCCGCGAACACGTCGAGCAACTATCGGCTGTTGATCCTGGCGTTGCTGAATTCGAGCTGCTCGAAGCAACTGCCAGTGAAATCCACCCGCTCACCGTTCACCATGTCGCCGCGAATTCTGGAGCCTGTGCAATCGAGCACCTGGACATTCTCCCAGTGACTGCGGTCAAAGCGCAGGTCGTCCCACCTGCATTCGGTGAACCGGGTGTCCACAAAACGGGTGTGATCGAATGAACTGGCGCTGAAGCTGCAGTTGGAGAAGCTACAGCCGTGGATCGAGATCGACTGGAAGTTGCAGCGCGTGAATGTGCATCCTACGAACGTGCAACCCGTCCAGCCGGCCTCTTTGAAGCTCGTGTCTGAAAAGCGCGTGCCGGAAAAACTGCTACGTGCGAACTGAGCCAGGTCGAGGTCCAGACCCGCGTAGGCCAAGCTGTCGGCTTGGCCGGTTAGCCCTGCAGGAGCGCCACCAGCACCTTTGCGCCAGAGGTCGTGGTCGATGATGATCTGTTGTGCGCTCATGAGGACTCGGGTGTGCCTGCTGAGACCATCGATTCGATAGATGCGTGTATTGCTTGCGGCTCACGTGGCGAGCGATCTTCGGCGCTCGCAACTTGCAGGCCGCGGCCCAGAAAGGCAGGGCCCGCCTGCTGATCAGTACCGGAAGTAGAAGGTCCCATATTCGCCCGAATCTTCCGGTTTGCGTTGTGCCTTGGCGGACCTCACGAGATTGAGGCCCTCAGGGTTCGGAAGCCCCAGGGCTCGGCCGACCTTCTCGGTCAGTCGAGCGAAAGGCATCCATTTGCGAGAGAGACTGAAAGTCATCAGTCCGAAGAAGGCATAGGAAATCGGCGCGCCATAGGGAAACCCGAAAGCAATCATGTCCACGCCGTTGGCAAACCCGAGGACCGCGAGGCAGACGGCCGCCAGGACTGCAAGCCACAACGTCACCCCGATGAACCACCACTTCACCGCATTGCGGATATGCGTGCGCGGGCTCCTGGAACAGTGCGGATACAACGCAATGAGGCGGTCTGATGGCCGCGCGATACCAACGGCTTCGTAGTGCTGACCTGACCACTGCGCCGCCACCCGTACCTCGTCGCCTTCCTTGAAAGGGCTGCGCCACATCCACCCTTTGATTTGCTGGCCATCAAGCTGGAATTCGACATAGTCCGCGTCCTCTTCTGCGCTTGTCGCGCTGGCCGCCGCGGAGACGGCCTGCCCGCTGAGTCCGACCGCCGCCGCCGCGACGGCCACCACGCCCAGCGTGGTCTTGTCGCTGTCATCAAAGACAAAGCTTGCGCCAGCCCGCGTGCTGCGGTAATCGCGAATGACACCGTTCAATGTCACAAGACCGGGGGCTGCGGACAGCGCCGTACTTTTGTTCATTGGAATCCCATCTCTACCAAGGCCTCTTGCAATTTCTTGTCCTGCTCTTCAGCGCTCTTGTAGCCCTCGTTCTGACGTTCTTTTCCAAACGCTGAATGGTCGAGCCATACCTGCAGCGCATCCGGCGTCACCCACCAGATGACCAACTGGATGGCGAACAAGCCCACAGTGATCCAGCCGCCCAGTGCCATGCCGACGATGCGCAGCCCCACGAACGCCGCGGCGCGCGCGCCCACGGCGCGTACGGCCGTGCCCATGGCTGCCTGTCCCGCCAGCCGGCTCACCAGCGGTGCCGAATACGTGCAAGCGACAGCGAGCGTGAGGACACCCGACGCCATCCCCGCAGTGCCTTTGACCAGGTACAAGAACGCAAGCATCCGATACCCGCGATCCGCATTCTTCCTGCCATCGGCCAGATCGAAGGCACCGGTGACGATGCCAGCGGCACCGCTGAGCACACCGCCCCACAGCTTCAAGTGCTGATAGGTCCAACTGCTGCTTCCCATGCTCGGCAGATTCTTGGCCACCGTCGCGGCGATGTCGAACATGGCACTGGTGATCGCCATACCCGACGCCAGCAGGGTGCAGTAGGTCTTGGTGTCGCCCTTGGTCTTGCACTCGGCCAGCAGCTTGGCGAAGTTGACCCCCTCGATCAGCGCGACCACCAGTGCGAGCCGCGCGTCCTTGATCGCTCTGGCGCTGTCACTGCTGCCGCTGTTTCTGAATCGCCCCCATTCCGCCCTCAGGCTCTCGGCCTGGGCACTGCGTATCTCGGGCGTGTCCGCGGCCATGAATGCGCGCGCGGTTCGCACACGCTGGAGCAATTGCCCGCGCAGCAGTGCTTCATTTCTCGCCTGGCTGATGATCAGGTTGGTCGAATCGGCTGGATTGACGAAGGCCCGGATGCTGAAGAGGTGCTGGATGATCTTTTCTGCGGCGAAGTCCGCGAGCTTGTCGATCCGGAAGGCCTTGAAGACGGCGTCGCCGATGCTGATAGCGAACCTGTCCGTTCCTCGCATTCTGACGGGCTGCAGTCTCGCGCCGAACACATAGTTTCCCCCTTTAGGAGCCGTCGGGGTAGGCGCAGTGTTGGCCTTGTCGTTGGCATCGAAGACGCCCTGCGCTTTCTTGTAGGTGTCTGCGAAGGCCTTGAGGCTCTTGGCCGTGTAGTTGGTCCACGTCAATGCCGAGGCCAAGGTCTGCTCATCCTTGTGCTTCCTGACCTCGACGAGGACCTCGTCGAGTTCTTTTCGAACGTCGTCCTGGTTCAACGCCAAGGCGCGCCAAAGCAGGTTGCTCTCCGTGGTCGCTTTACCTTCGCTGATCCACGCGTTGATCTTGTCAGCTCCCGTCTGACACGCGCCCATGCCAAAGATCGCCTCGCTGACGGCGGCATCGAACAGGAGCCCGTCCTCGATGTTCTTGCAGTGGAAGTCGTTCAGCATGTCGACCAGAAGCGGTGCCTCCAGCCACTGCACGAGCGGGCGGGTTCGCCTCTCGCACAGGGCGACCGAGTCGTTCTGGAATTTCTGAAGATTATTCGTGAAGGTGTTGAGCGCCGGATAGTCGATGCGGTCTGCGTACTTGGGCCAGGCTTCTGCGGCGGCTCGCCTGCCGAGGGCTTGCCCCACGGCAGGCGCTGCGGCCGTGATCTGCTTGTCGACCGAGCGCAGGAAGTCCAGCTGATTCTGGATGCTGCGACGCTCACTGTCGTAGATGGAGCCATCGTCGCTCCAGGTGGGCGGAAGACGCTCTTGCCGCTTTTCAAGTTCCCGGATCTGCTCCCTGATTTCGTTGTCGCCCTCGACCCCGCGGCGGACATGTTCTTCTGCCTGCACTTGAGCCCGGTTTTCCAGGGACTTCTGCAGTCCTGCGTAGATGAACGTCAGGGAGATCTGCTGGGCACGTTCGGCTTCGTACCTCTTGATCCAGCCTGCCGCGTCGCTGCGGTAGCCGTTGAGCTCGTGCGCAATGCCCATGGCGTCCCACAGCGCCAGGACATGGGGCTGCCCCGGCTTATCTCCCTCGATCCTGGCGCGTCCTTGCATGTGCTGGACCGTGGATTGCGCCATCTGCATGCGCAGCGCCCACGGATAGCGCGTGCTCATCTGCTCGAGCGAAGCCGCCTCGAAACTGCCGTCCTCCTTGGTGAAATTTTCGACCGCGGTGTTGTAGGGCAGCTTGGCGGTGTTGAAGCGGCCGGAGTATTCGAGGACGTCCTCCAGCGTGGCACTGGTGGCAATGGCGCCGTGGCTGTGCTTGGCCCCTTCGACCATTGCCGCGGGATGCAGCGTCTGCATGCGCTTGTCGCGCAGCTTCTTGCTGGAGGAGTAGTCCTCCAGCGTCTCGTCACTCCACTTGTGCTCGCTGAAAGCGATCCATGCCGTCCCACACTTGTGGGTTTGTTCGATGACGAAGTAGTGCTTGTGGGCGGGGTTGCTTTGGAGGTTGCATTCCTTGCGCGCCGGCGGCGGCGTGTGTGCCGCCTTGGGGCTGGGCTGCAGCGACAGGCCGCCATCGGCATGCACCATGTAGCACTCCCAGTAGTTCCGCCCGCGCGCATGGTGATCGTAGAAGAGGTAGATATAGCCGCTGCGCACCGTGCGCAAGGCGTACTCGAAGTCATCGCCAAGAGCGACGCTCTTGACACGGTCACCTCCCGCCCAGCCAGGCAGTGTGGGATGGATGCCTTTGGGCACGACGGTGTAGCGCACCGGCAGGATGGGCAGCCCGGAGGGCTTGCATTGGGCACAAGTGCCAGGAACAACTTCTGACATGGATGATCAATGGTTTGGAGTTTGGGCCGGCCATTGCATCGCGGCCAGGCGCTCTGGCTCATCACCGAGCGGTACCGCGTTCGCATGGAGATCGGCGCCAATGTGCTGCCACTGCATTTCGTCGAGATCGGCCACCAAGCCGCTGAAATAGTCCTCCGGTGCTCGATCGTCGAGCCGCTGCGCCACCCACGGGTGGCGGTCGAACCGGGGGTGGGTCGTCAATGCGCGCAGTGCAAAGTGCGACTGGTCGCTCGTGTCGCCAAATCCCAGCGATGCGGCGCGCCGTGCCGCCTCCAAAGCCACCTGTGCATGCCCGCGAATCGAGGTGCCCTGCGGTATGGCTGACCAATCCCTCAAGGCCTGGTTCGCCGCGCTCGTCGCGTCGATGGTGGTCCATTGCTGCGGCGTGAGTTCGAGCCCGTGGGGTGCGATGGCCGCAGAGGCAGGACGGCGAATCACCTCGATCCGGCCGAGTGGATCCAGCAGGTAAGCCGCCTCGATGGGGCCCAGCAAGGCCGCCTGCTGTTGCGGCGAAAGTTCAGGCCAAATGAGCCACAACACGGCCGGATCGTGCAGCCGCAGCCAGACCTGTGCACCTGTGAGACCGTGTCGCTGCAGCATGACCCGTCCCAGATGAGTGCCCACGTCCGATGCCGTGGCCGTCGTGACCAACCAGGCCCCGATTCGCCGGCCGCGGCCATGACGCAATGACTCCCGATCGCAATCGACCTGTGCCTCGTCCAGCGTGTGCGCGAGCACGCCGGCGTGCAAGCCGTCATTCGGGCACAGGGTCAGCAATTGCGGCACGACACTGGGGTCGACCCGCGGATGCTCGAGCGAAATGGGAACAGGCCCTTCGAGATCGCCCGCCGGCCACAAAGGGTCTTCTGCGATGGGACGCAGCGCGGGATCCAGCAAGACCATGCACCCCTGCACGGACAGGGTCGACAGAACCGACGCCCTGTCCAGGGCATCGACGTTGGCAGGCGAGGTCGCCATATTGGATGTCATTGGCACCTCAACCCAAGGTCACCGTGGACGACTGCGACGCCGACGCACATTGCGCTGCAACGGCACACCCCTTGTACCTGGACTCGGGAAGATGGCCTTCGGCATTCACGCTGTGGGGGCCAACGAGGGAATGGCTCGCCGCATGTTCGCGCCACATACCGCTGGTCCCGCTCACGATGCCCGCAGCGTTCCACCGCGTATAGCTGGTCCCGCCATTGATCATGATCTCTTCCTTGGCGGTGATGGTGATGCGCTGGGCGTCCATCTTGATGTTCAGCTTGGCCAGCACGTTGATGCTGTCCTTCAGCGCCTGGATATCGATATCCGCATTGGCGGCGATCAGCCGCATCCCTTGTTCGACCGCCGCAATGCGTACCGCCTCCTTGGCACTCACCAGCAGGCTCTTGCCCGCCGCGATGCTCGTGTGGCTTGCGCTGGTGGTTGCGATGTGCTCACTGGCTGCGATGTGCGCTGAACGCGCCGTGGTCGCTTCGATTCCCGCCGGACTGGCGATCGTCAGATGCGGGGTTTCGAATTCCGGGAACTGCCCCTGCTCCCTGTTGCCCGGACCGGCTCCCTTGACCTCGTCGTTTTGCTTCTTCAACTCCTTGGTGACCGCATCCGAGTCCCCGCCCTCATGCGCCTTGGCCTGCATTGCCGCTTCGCTCAGGCCCTCGTGCAGGTCCCTGGCGGCTGTGAGCCTGGCGACCGTCTCCCCCATGTCCGTCAGGTGGGCGTGCGCGTTCGGGCGGGCCTCCGTGGTGATGAGCAGCCCGCTGGCGGCCCGGATGGCCCCATGTCCGTCCGTTCTCAGTTCCGCCCCCTGTCCCGCCTGGTGTTTGCGCCCCAGCGAGCTGTCGATGCGAACGATATGCCCCAGGCTCAGCTCGCTGGCTTGCTCGTCACTGCGCAGCTTGGCCTGGATCTGCTTGTCCGTATCGTCCAGGATCAGGTGGTTGCTTCTGCCTCCCGGTTGATTACCCCCATCGCCCTGTAGCTCTCGGCTGCGAATGCCCGTCAGGCTCTTCTGGCCCGGCACGGTCCACGGCGGCATGTGGGCCTGGTTGTAGACCACGCCGGTGACCAGGGGATGGTCCGCATTGCCGTCCAGGCACTGCACGATGACCTCCGAACCCACCCGGGGCCAGGAGACCATGCCCATCTCCCCCCCCGCCCAGCTGCTGGACACCCGGACCCGGGCGCTGTACTTGCCTTCCCTGTCCCAGTGGTACTGGATCAGGATGCGGCCGTACTCGTCGATATCCAGAGCGCCCATGCCGCCATCGCCCACCACAGTGGCTGTTTGCGGAGCCAGGACGCGCAGCGGCTGGCTGTTCAAGCCCAGGCCGGGCCGCCAAGGGACCGAGCGTCGGCTGGCAACGAAGCTGTTGCGGTATTCCGACCGGCTGTTCTGCTGGAGGTAGTTGTTGGTTGCGACGTGTTGGGCTTCAACGACCAGATACTGGTTGTCTTCGGCCGGACGGCCATCGCAACTGAAATGGTCGCACAGCTCGAACCAGCGCCCCGACTGGATACCATGATGATTGCCTTCGGCCTCCTGGCGCTTGGCCCGAGCCTCGATCTCTTCCATGCGCAGGCGCACAAAGGCATCGCCACCGGTGTCTTCTTTCCTGAAACCATAGGCGCCGGAGTACGCATGCACGTCCAGGTGGGGAACCTCTCCCTGGCGATTGAGGGTGGGCACCTGGGCGTGGCGAGGCGTGGGACTCTTGAAGTTGAAGGCGCTGGCCGAAAAGGTGCCGGAGGTGATCTCGCGCAGCGGAGAGAAGGTCTGGATGCCTTCTTCCTCGGCCGGTCCGCCCTTCGCCTGGAAGCGCACCTGTGGGGAACCATCGACGGGCTTGCACTGCGTGGTCGTGTCGTCCGTGACGACAAGGGTGTGGCCGTACCCGGTGTGTTCCCAGTGATAGCTGTAGCCGGCTTGCTCCCAGCGGCGATGAAGATAGCTGTGATCGCTCTCACCCCAGCCTGCGCCTTGCACTGCCATGGTGATGAGGGGATCGTCGCCGCGCACGCACCATTCCCAGCGAGGCAATGCACCGTGGTCCTCGAAAATCGCGGCAGTGATTTGCCGCAGGCTCTGATCCCGAAAGACGCGGTTGTTGATGCGCAGCGTGGTGAACCACAGCCAGGGACGCAGGACGGCGCGGTAGGTCGCGACGCCGGCGTCAGAAGCCGTCAGCTCGAATTCGAAGACATGGCCGGTAAACCAGCGCAGCGAGCCATCGGGGCGAACCAATGACACGGCCAGCAATTTCCCAAGCATGTCCTTGAGCGCAATGCCGGCGCTGTCGGCCAGAAGGGTCAGCGTGTAGTTGAAGTCGCGAGAAAGGCCTTCCTCGGCGTCCAGACGTTCGATGACCACCGTGGGGGTGCTGCTCCGGCCATAGGGGTCGGTGGCACTTGGCGCATCATCGTGGGGGAAGCTCAGCCTGAGCAGGCGTTGCCCTTGGCTGTATGAAGACGAGAAGACACTGGCAAGGCTGCCCATGGTGTTGTCCGGCGTTGATCACGTGCATGGACAACCTCGACCGAATCAGTCTGTCGCCCATGCCAGGCAACGGCTCGTGGCCTTGTGATGTCCTCCCTGGCCCGCGAGTTTTGCAGGCACAAATGCAATCGTACACGGCCCTGTTGCTGGCAATTGCCTCCCAACGAAGTGATGTGCAGTCGGCGCCACAAAAAACTTCCGAGAATCCGACAACGCCGCCCATTTCTAACAAAAAAGTTCTCCAGTCTCGGGCCACGATGGGCACTGCTAAGCCCGCTCAGGCTTCGGCGACCTCCACGTCAAGGATCCTCCTGACGCGCGGGCGAACGGTGTAGCGCGGACCTGCCCCTGCGCGCGGGCCGGTGGTTTCTTGTTTCTATTCAGCGGGGATGCCTGTGCATGCTGCGCGCAGCCGGTCGGCGAGGCGTCGTGACGATCAGGGCGGGACGGACTTGCGACCCGCCGCGAAAGGCGCGAACGAGAATCCGCACGTTCAATGTTCCGGCGCCAAGACAGACGCAGCGAGGCCCCCGGGGCTACTCTCTTCTCCAATTCGAAACTGTCGACTGGCGGGACTCCAGGTCGCCACCTGCGATCCAGGCCGACAGATCGAACTGTGCTGGACCGGCCTCACGTTCGCGCTCCACCGCAAGGCGCAGGAGTGCGATGGTGCCGATCAAGACAGCGATGACGACAAGAACAATCAGCTCACTGTTAGGCGAGCCAGGGGAATGGCGACCACGATTTCTCATCTCGACCTCCTTGAGATAGGAGATCTTGTGGTTGCGCGGACATCCTTGCATGTCGGACGAAATTGCACCGCCGTGTCGCAACCGCTCGATAGCCAGCGTGAGCATTGCGGCATCGGCGACTCGGGGTGCACAAAGCCGGGTATCGGGTTCCTGAGCAAGCGGCGAAACGCAGGTTCCTCGCTTCAGGTCGTGTGCTTGCCAGCCTGCAGTCGGCGAAACGCGCTGAAGTGCCGAATCGCCATTTGTTTTCGCCCGGTGTCGGCATAGAGCAAGGCCGCATTCCGGTGTGCATCAAGCAGGTCCGGTTGCAGCCGCAGGGCTTCCTCGTAGCTCGCCAGTGCGCCGTCCACGTCCGCCACGCCCTCGCGCGCGACGGCGAGATTGAAGTGCATCAGGGGATCGTCGGGACAGAACTGCAACCCTTTTTCGTAAAGCGAAGCGGCCGCCTCGAACTCGCCGGACTCACAGAGCATGAAGCCGAGATTCAGGTACGCGTGGGCATACGACGGGTCGTCCGCCAAGATGCTTCTGTAGAGCGCCTCGGCAATCCTGGGAGCGGTTTCCTCCAGACCTTCCGCCTCGGCAAAACGCGCGTCCAGCGCGTCCTCGCTGACATGCGGCGCAGACCTGGAGGGAAAGAAGCGCAGAGGACTTTCGCCAGGAGTGATCTGAAGATCAAGCAGCAGTTGCCCTGTCTGAGGCTCCCAATGTGTGTCTCCGAAGCGCACGGTCACCCGGTCCCCCTCGGACGTGATCCGCATGCCCTGCAACGGCTGATCTTCGGGCATCGACGCGCGAAGCTGACGCAGTGCCTTGAGGATCTGCCGTGTGGGGATGCGTGCGGTCCGCAGTTCATGTGCGGATCGCAGGAGCACGAGGTCCTGGAAGGAAAACTTCCAGGCCTTGTCATGCGCCTTCACCGGTGCGACGAAACCCAGTTCGATCAGCTTGAGCACCGTGTGGCGCGACAGACCGAAGGACTTCAGCACCTTTCGCAATGACAGCGGAAATTCTTCCCAGGCTTTCACTTCTTCGCTCTCGTGCGTGGCATCGGCGCGGCCGTTCTGGGGCCGGCCTTGGGCGCGCGCTTGGCCTTGGCCACTGGCTTGCGAAGGGGCGTCACCACCTGCGTGCCCTTGGCCGGCGTCGTGCGCTGCTTGGGCGCGCCGGCCCCCTTGCGGTCGAGACTGGCCATGAGCATCTGTGTCAGATCGATCACCTGTGCGGAAGACGTGCCGTCCTCGGGATGTTCCGTCGCCACAATTTCCTGGCCCGCAATCTTTGCGTCGATGGCTGCCAGGATGCGCTTTTTCTCCTCGTCCTCGAACATGGTCGGGTCATAGCTGTCCTGCGAGATCTGATCGATCAACTGCAGTGCCAGCTTCAGTTCGGCGGCCGAGGGTTCGATTTTCTCGATGTCGAGGTCCTGGAGGGAACGCACCTCTTGTGCATACAGCAACTGCTGCAAGACGAGTCCATCCTCCTGGGCGCGCACCTGGACCACGTACTGCTTGGACTTCCAGGCCCACTTCGCCAGGGCGCAGCGCCCGCTCGTCAGCATCGCCTTCTTCAGCAGGTTGTACGGCTTGCCGCCTCGTTTGTCCGGCGCAAGAAAATATGGCTTGTCGTAGTAGATCGGATCGACCGCGTCGGCCGGAATGAACGCCACGATGTCGATCAAATGGCTCGCGCCATCCTCCAGCGCCTTGAGCTCCTCTGGCTGGAAGATGACGAAGCGGTCCGTGTCGAACTCGTAGCCTTTGACCATTTCCGCGCGGGGAATGACCTTCTTCGGGTTGAGCGCAGAGACGTACTGCTGCTTCACCCGTGTTCCTTCCTTGGACAGGAGATTGAAATGAATGGCCGCCGAACTCTCGGTGGCGGTGTACAGGCGCACAGGGATCGACACCAGGCCGAAGCCGAGCGAGAGGGAAGCGATCGAGCGGGGTGTGGCCATGGCAGCTCCTTTGCGAGGCAAAATCAACATGCCACTTTTCTCGACCGCCGAAAAGAGGCGAAATCCGACATTGCGGCGCCGTCTGTATTCACACTGCCAAGAGCCCCGCCGCCATGCCGATGGACTATCTGCGAAAGATCGAAAAAGCCGAGTTCCCCCTCAGAGTCGAGGCGTTCAACGACATCAACAACGTCCTGGTTCTGCAGGCGGCGGGGCTGATCGAGGTCGAGTTGCCAACCGCCAACGGGGAAGGTTCTGCTCAGTCGCCACAAGTGGCCGTGGTGCTTCGGATCACGCCTGTCGGCAGAGCCACGCTGGAGCGCCAGAAAGACTCGCCTTCACCTATGGAAGGCCATTGAGCTCTTCTAGAAAATCGAGCAGGCCTTCGATCTCCGTCGACTTGTCGAAGACCGCATCCGCACCCAGCAGCTCAGCCTGCCGGTGAATTTCGACGGTCGCGTAATTGGAAGAATGACGACGCGCTGATGGGATTGACGATGCCGGCAACGATCGACCACGTTCAGTCCCGAGCCCTCGCGCAAGAACAGATCGATCACCGCGACTTCCCAATGGCCATCGTGCGAAATCAACCAGGCCATCGCGTCGTCCTCCGTCTCCGCGACCCCGGCAACGCGCGCGTCCGACAGACTCTCGATCGTGGGGATGAGGTTGTCGCGGATGACCCTGTTGTCTTCGACGAGGAATGCTGTCACAGGCATGGAGGCACTCAGTGCGACCCGTGCCGGCCATTGCCTTCAAGCTCCCCATCGACGGCACGTGCCATGTAGGAAGGCGGGAAAACTTGGAGTGAGACAGGGGCCTTGTCCGGCAATCCGCAGCCCGATGCCACGACAGATTCAATCGGTCTGGACGCTTGCCCCTGGGCGGGAGGCTGATCTGCCACACAGCAGATTTCTTCCGACCGGCTTGGCGCCGAGTTTTTTTGTCAATCCACGGGGCCACCCCCGACCGGATCGGCGTCTTCGTTCTCCTGGGACATTTCCTGTCGCCACCGGGCGGCGCCGGCCTCGAAGGCTTCGTGCGCAGACGCAAAGGACTGGTCCGAGGCACCGAACTCCTGGACCTGATCCGTGTCGCCGCGGGCCGTCAGGAGCAGCCAGTGATAGCGGCCCTCGTGCAGCGGGTCTTCGATCACGGTCAGTGCGAGATGTGCAAGTTTCATGATTTCTTGTCCTCATTCAATCGGTAGCTTTTCATCGGGGTGGATCCAGCGCCTGGCAAAGTGACTCGTTGGTGAGGCAGGAGCTCCTCGCAAGGGGCGTCTGCCCATTCCAGAACCCCCAGCCGGTCCAGCGACCTTTGCTGCGGTTGGCACACGGATCCTCAAACCGTCCCCTCCGGTGTGGCCGGCAGGCCAAGCGCGTCTGAAGGCATCGGTCCTCGCCGTGCGACAAGCACTCACCTTTCATAGCCGAGTCGCTTCATGGCCTGCGCCAGCGGCTGGCGCGTTTTCCAATAGGCGATCCATGGATCCTCGTTCTGGAAGGACAGGTGTTCGCGCGCCGATCGAACGTTCCATTGCGAGCCGCTCTTGAGGCTGCCCAGGTCTTCCCATGCGACCGGCATCGAAACGCCCAGGCCCGGGCGCGCGCGCGCCGAGAACGCGGCGGCGGTCGTGGCGCCGTGCCCGTTGCGCAGGTAGTCGACGAAGAGCTTCCCCACGCGGTTGCTCGGGCCGCTCTTGGCCACGAAGCGCGTCGGGATCGTCCTAGCCATGTGCTGCACGATCGCCTGGGAGAACCCCTTGACGGTCTCGTAGTCGTATCGCGGCGCCAAGGGGACAACCACATGCAGTCCCTTGCCGCCGCTCGTCTTGAGCCATGCCTTCAAGCCAAGGGCGTCGAGCATCGCCCGCACCAGCGTTGTCGCTTCCTGGATATGGCCCCAGGTGGTCCCTTCGCCGGGGTCCAGGTCGAACACCATGCGATCGGGCTTGTTGATCGCTCTGGCCGTCGAGTTCCACGTGTGAAACTCGATCACGTTCATCTGGGCTGCGCCCGCAAGGGCCTTGGCGTTGCCGATCTCGAGCAGCGAGGCATGGCCCGGCCACAGGTTCTCAGGTAGTTCGGTGATGCCTGGTATGCCGATCTTTTCACCGTGCTTCTGGAAGAACAGCTGTCCGGTCACGCCTGCCGGCCCGCGCACCAGGGAGCAGGGGCGTCCCTTGAGATGCGGCAGGATGAATTCGGCCACGGAATCGTAGTAGCGCACCAGATCCAGTTTGGTGATGCCTGTGGTGGCATCGATGACCCGGTCGCCGTGGGTCACCGTGACCGAAGCGCTCGACGAGCCGGCTGCCGTGCGGCGGGACGACGCAGCGGCAGGCGCACCGACGGCCTTGGGCCGCTCCCGCACGATGACCTTGGCGGGCTTGTCGTCGCGCAATCCGATGAACGAAGCGTGGCGGATTTGCCCGTCGGGCGTCCATTCCGCGAAGCTGACCTCTGCGAGCAACTTCGGTTTGACCCAGCGCTCGCTGCCGGCCTTGCGCTTGGACCAGCGCCCCGGCTTGGTATCGCCCTTGTCGAAAGGCGCTGTGGTGGCCGCCAGCGGCAGCAATTCCTGCTTGATTTCGCGAGCTTCATCGCTGCTCCAACCGGTGCCGACACTGCCGACAGAGATCAGCTTGCCATCGTCGTCGTGAACACCAAGCAGCAGGCTGCCGACCTGGTCGGCCTCGTCGGTGCGGTCGGTGTACCCGCAGACCACGAATTCCTGGCGCAGCTTGCATTTGAGCTTGAGCCAGGTTTCGCTGCGGCGGGAAACATAGGGCGCATCGGCGCGCTTGGCGATCACGCCTTCCATCTCCATCTGGCAGGCAGACCGGAGCAAGGACGTCGGGTCGGCCTCGAAATTGGCACTGAACCTGACGTGTTCGCTGGCTTTCTCTGCAAAGAAGTCGTGCAGCAGTTGCCGTCGATCGCGCAGTGGCACCTGTCTCAGGTCGTGGCCTTCGAAGAAAGGCGCGTCGAAGACAAAGAACACGATGTCTTCGGTGTCTCGGCCGCGATCGAAGGCGTTCTGCAAGGCATTGAAATCCGGCGCACCACCGGAGCCCAGCACCACGATTTCGCCGTCCAGGAACGACGAGCGAAGGGCCAAGGCCTGAAGTTCGGCGACCAGCGTCGGCATCCTGGCCGCCCAGTCGTGTCCACCGCGCGTCAGCAGGGCCACCTTGCCCCTGTCGAGCCGGGCCATCAGGCGGTAGCCGTCAAACTTGATCTCGTAGAGCCATTCGCCGACCGACGGAACGCCTGCGGCCAGGGTCGCCAGTTGCGGCTTGATCTGAGCCGGCAGCGCCGTCACGCGCGCACTGGCGAGCGGCTTGGGCATCTCGGCGGGCGCGGTGCGCGTCAACGCAGCCCCCGCCGTGGAGGCGCTGGGGCGCAGCTTCCTGATCGGCTTGGCGATCACGCTGTCGGGCAACGCCGTCACGACGTCGTAGTCGGCATGCGCACGCGCGTATTCATCCTTCTTCTTGAACAGGATCCAGGGCTCCTGTCGCTCGCCGCCCTTGGAGATGTTCACCAGCTCCCACAGGCCTTCGAGCTTCTGGCCGTGAAGCCGGAACACCAGCTTGCCGGCGGCCAAGCCTGCGCGTGGGTCCCCAACCGGCTCCCAGGTGCCGTTGTCCCAGACGATGACCGTCCCGGCGCCGTACTGCTTCGGCGGAATCGTCCCTTCGAAGGAGGAGTAGGAGATCGGATGGTCCTCCACGTGGATGGCCATGCGCTTTTCTTTCGGATCGAAGCTCGGCCCTTTGGGCACCGCCCAGGAAACCATCACCCCGTCGAGTTCGAGCCGGAAGTCGTAGTGCAGCCGCGATGCCGCATGCTTTTGCACGACGAAAGACAGCGCCTGGGGACTCGGCCGGCCACCATCGGCGGGTTCCGCGGTCACGGCGAAATTCCGCTTGGACTTGTACGTGGAAAGCGCGTCGCTCTTGGCCATCGGTCCTCGTTGCTCCAGCTGCTGCGCCTTGCTGTCCAAGCGGTCGGCCTGGCTTGCGGTTGGCTATGCGACCTTCTTGGCCGCAGCGTGCGTTTTCTTCGCAGCAGTCTTTCGCGCCTTGGCGGCGGATTTGGCCGCCGTCTTGGCGCTGCGCTTCTTGGTCGCGGGAGCCTTTGCCTTGCCCGAACTGCCTGCCTTGAGGCTGCGCTGGAGAAGTTCGGACAGGTCGATCACGTTCGAGCCTTCGTCCGGCGCTTCCTCTTCCGGTTGGATCACGGTTTCGGTGTCGCCCGCCTTCACCTTCTTCTGGACGATTTTCATCACCGCATGCTTGAACTCGTCCTTGAAATCCTCCGGATCCCATTTGCCCGACATATCGTCCACGAGTTGCTGCGCCATCTTCATTTCCGCGGCCGATACGCTGGCACCCTTGACGCCAGCGGCGGGAAGGTCGAGACCTTCGAGCGTCTTGACCTCGTCACCCCATCGCAACAGGTTGAGCACCAGCGCCTTGCCGGACGGCACCAGCACGGCCAGGTGCTGCTTGGTCGCGATGACCACTTTGGCCAGGCCGACCTTGCCGGACTTGATCAGCACTTCGCGCAGCAGCGCATAGACCTTCTGTCCCTTGTTGATGGGCGCCACATAGTACGGACGCTCCAGGTAGACGAAGGGGATCTCGTTGGCGTCGATGAAGCGCTGGATCTCGATCGTCTGGGTCGTGCGCGGATACACGGCTTCGATCTCATCGGGCGAGATCACGACGTACTTGCCGTCCTCGTATTCGAAACCCTTGACGATGTTTTCCTTGTCGATTTCCTTGCCCGTCTTCTTGTTGATGCGCTTGTAGCCCACCGGGTCCATGGTGCGCTTGTCCAACCAGTCGAAGTCCACCCCTTGCTCGATGCTCGCCGTGTGCAAGCCCACGGGGATATGGACCAGGCCGAAGGTGATCGCGCCTTTCCAGAGGGTTCTACTGCCTGTTGCCATGGACTTTCCTTGGGGTCGTGCGAGAGAGAAGATGCTTGGCAGCATTGCGCCGGCCTGCGCGTAGCGATGTGGGACGCGACCGAAGCTACCGGGAGGACATTGCGCACATGCAGGTCTTTTGGCGGGGGCTACGGCATCAGGCCGAATCCGAACGCCGTACGGTTGCGCCCGGCCGAATCTTCTGGTGGGTCCTTGCTCGGTGTGGCTTGGGCTCCACGCTTGGCCCGTTCCCGTTTCATCGCCCGGTCAGGCTCGGGGTGGGTGTCGTGGGACGTGCTCGATCGGGGACCGTTGTCCAGGTCATCGATCATGGATTCGAGCGCGACCAGGCCATCGGCCATCGCCGCCTTGTAGGTGTTCGCAGGCCTGCGGGCGCGCTGGAACGGCGTCCATGTGCCGACATCCGGATCGCCTGCCTCGCTGAGCACCCATTCGAACGCGCCGGATTTCGGCTCCTCGATGTGCACCGAGATTTGCCGTAACGCACCTTGCTTTTTCACCGCCATGTTCGCTTCTCCATAGAGCGCCTGGCTGTTTCTCGCCGGTGTGCGCGGAAACAGTCCAGCGCTGCCATCTGCAATCCGACCCGCCTTGCCACCATCGCGAGGACTTGCGAAGTGCCGAATCGCTAGCCACAACGCCAGATCTTTTTGCGGTTCGCCGTTTCGCCGGACGCGCGCCCAATCACACGCGAGCCAGGGCCAGCCCCGTACCTGAAGCTTGTCAGGACGGTTGGCACCACTCGAAGAACAGCTCGAGTTCTCGTGACTTATCAAAGACCGCATCGGCACCCAGTTCCAGACTGCGCCGCCGCATTTCCACAGTGGGGTAATTCGTCAGTACCACCACCCGTTGATGCGCCCGACGCCCTTGGCAGGCGCGCAAAACCGTCAGGCCCGATCCCTCACGCAAGCAGAGATCCACGACGGCCAACTGCCAGGTGTCCTTGAGGCTGTCCAGGACGGCAGCAGCGTCATCCGCCGTCTCTGCGGTGGCCACGACTTGGGCGTCGGCCAGTTCCGCCAGTGCCGAAATCAAGTTCTCTCTGATGGCTGTCTTCGACCAGGATAGTTGAGAGCGGCATTTACAGATTGCGCACCGGCGCTATATCGGAGTTGTTGCGTCCCAGATCGAACCGTCACCGTTATAAGGGGACTGATTTCGTAACGTTTGTAGGCCAAAAGCCTCACTTGCAGAGGAGTCGGGCCCGCCCTCCGTTGAGGCGAGGTCGTTGACCTTCGCAAAACGTCCTGCCGCCAAAGCCTGCGCGGCGATGGTCCATCCAGAGAGCGCCTGGGCGTCATGAAGAACTGAAGCTTGGATCCTCCCGGTAAGTCAAACAAGGATCTTGCTAACGGCTTCCAAATGCGATCGTTCATAGACACTGTCGCCGTAGAACGCCGTAAGGAAACGCGCGTATCTGTGCGTGACGTAGAAGACGCGATTGCTCGGATCCAAGCCTGGACGTTCGGGACCTACGCGTTCATCGTCAGCTACGCGGTGGCTCTGTTCCTTCTGTGCGCCGTGCTGTTTCCCGACAGCTTGCGGGACGACGAAAGCTACGAAGACTATTTCCATGCCCACCGTGCGTGGTTCTTCGGCCTTCTGGGCACAACGTTCCTGCTGGACGTCGTCGATACCGTGATCAAGGGCGAAGCACACTTCGAGAAATTTGCCTTCAAGTCCCTCGTTCGCACACCGATCCTGTTGGCGCTTTGCGTCACAGGATCCGTGACGGCCAGCAGGCACTTTCACCGGTTCTTCGTTGCCGCGATGCTCGCTGACCAGATGTCCTGGATTCTTCGGTTCTTCTACCGGCTCGACTAGCCTCTTTTCCGCTCGAATGCAGGGAGACGAGTCGGCCGCGTGCTCGTTAATTCGCGGGGAGCTTCGTTGGCAGAAAGCCGACCTTCGGCCGCACCGTGTCATCGGTGTAGCAGGCGCCAGTCGGCGCGTAGCGAATGACCTTGCCGGCCTGGATGTAGAAGATGTTGTTGCAGACGATGCTGCTCTGCGAGCAGGTGGTGAATGCCGTGTGGCTCACGTACTTCTTGTCCCCTCTGCGCGCGCCTGCATTGGTGAAGCACTGCTCGACCTTCTCGCCATTGACGTAGTTGCGCGTTTCGACCCCGCCGTCTGTCTGCGCGCGGTACATCGGCATCGTGAGAAACACAGGGTGGGTGTCAAGCGCCTCCACGGGCGCGCCGACCCAGGCATCCAGATCTTGCTGGCGCACGGTCGCGCAACCGCCGAGAATTGCAGCGACGAATACGGAGGTAGTAATGACCTTGAAGGTTGACATCCTGCAGCCCTTTTGTGAGCGTTGCAGTGTGCCAGACCGTGCCCGACACACGGATCGGATGGGGCCCAAATCGGGGGACCGCGGCCGGCTTTGCGCCCATAGACCGCCTCGCGACGCTCACACGCGGAACTGCATCTTCCATCAACAACGAACTCATGACAGTTTGTCGGGCGTGAGGAGGCGCATGGCTTGGCTGCGCGCCGCGTGCTCGGTCTCTTCGATCTCTTGCGGATCGGCGCACACACTGCCCCGAGATTTCATTCGCGTGGCGCCAACTGCCTCTGGACAGCAGTTGGCGCTGGTAGAGGCCAGGGGGAAAAAAGTCCGCTCAGGGAAAATTTCCTCGATGTCAACCGCTGTCTCTTAGGCTTTCAAATGTCCTCCAAGGTAAGGCCCTTGGCGGCCTCGAATACTCGATGGGCGGAATAAGTCGAATGCAGTCCGCTTCAATCAGATATCTGGTTATCGCCCGACCGCCACAACGTTCCAGCCACACACCTCTACGTCGGTATCGTTTGCCTCGGCGGCTTGAGTGAGCGGGTCAAGGCTCTGAATCATTTCGAGAGAGCATAGGTTGGAATTCAAACCCAGCTTAAGGATTCAGGGCGCCATGTGTTCGTCGTTCGAATGTTTGCTGCGGCAGCCTCCGTAGGCGGCCATAGCAGCAAGTTCAGCAGTGCAAGCGTCTCGACCAAGCTGCCGGCGGCAACACGGTTCTTATTCAGGAAGGCCTGCCACTGCTTCAGCTTTGCGGGGTCTTCACCGAACTGCCTGGTAAGGGCGAGCGGATGCTCGGTCGGGAGCGGCGTCTGACGTCTTGAAAAGGTGGCGGCGATGGCGGCGGTCAGGGTTGCGCCATCGAGCTCTGTGCGCCGTGCGATCACCGCTAGATCGTAAAAGTCTTTCATGCGGCTGTTTGCTTGACCCAGCGCCACCATGGCTTGGTATTTCTCGGCGATCACCGTGTACACCGGGTAGACCCGCAGTCTCGGGCCTTGGAAGTCTTTCAACAGGGTGGGATAGCTGACGATTTGCGGCTCCGGCGTCACTGCGTCGCCAAATCCCACATCAACTTGCAATGCACAGCGCGCGGAGCCGATACGTGCCCCCAGCTTGATGCGGGTACCGCCGTAGCTGTTGTCTTCGCGAATAGCATCCGCTTGGACTGACTCGGGATCAAACACGATGCCGTCAGCCAAGTCCAGCGCAGCGATATCGCGGAAAGTGGCGATCAGGTTCGCTTCGTCTGCGGCGCCAAACCCCAACAAGTCGGCGTCCCTTGTCGGGCGGTGCGCATCGTCGTACCAAAGTGTGAAGAGTAGAGCGCCTTTGAGCAAAAACCGGTCGGCGTGCGGTGAGATGCTGATGCGCAGAAGCAGGCGCTCTAATGCAAAGCGGTTGAGCAGCAGGCTGTAGTCATCGCCCCGCTGTTTGGCCAGCATCAGCAGTCGCCCAAGCACGGAGGCTGATAGATTTGCACTCATGCGGCCACCGCTTCAAGGTAAGGCTGCATCACACGCTCCACCCGGTTGATCTTTGCAAAGTGGTTCAGCTCGGACATGGTGACCTTGCGGCCCCGCCAGGATTCCTTGAGCGCCTCCAAGGCGACGTCGAGGCCGATCTTGTTGCGAAACTTGAAGCAGTCTGTCACTGTCTTGGCGACGTTGTAGACGCGGATCGGTGCACCGTGCTCGGTCACGGTCTGGATGCCTTCGGAATAAGCTCGGCCTCGCAGACGCGCGATACGCAGCGTGGGATAGTCCAGCACAGGGGCCTGTGTGGCCTCCGGCAGTGCCACCCATACCTCATGGGGCATTTGGGTGCCAATGCCGTGGAACTGCAGCGCGCTTAGCAGAAACAGTACAGCCTTGGGCACGCGTTGACACACCTCGATCAGCGTCTGGTGCTCGGTTATTTCAGCATCCGGCAGGCTGTATAGGCCCCGGGCTACCCGTTGCAGCTTGCCGGCTTGCTGCAGGCTGATCAGCAGTTGCGCTGACCAGCCGCGCTCCCGCACATCTGCTGCGCGCAGCACGCGAAGGCGGCGGGCAAGGTCAAGGATGTGGTCGGACTGGTTCACGCTTGCGAATTTTAATATACACATTACTTATTCTCAAGTGATGCGTTTTTTAAACCGCCGAACAAGGCCGAAATCACACCCATGGCGCGCGTGAAGTCCGTGTGCCGGCGAAGGTGACGAAGGTTCGGCTCGATCGTGCCGGGGTATTTCATCCTCGGCTACCGAAGACGCGGTGCTGGCTGGCGTATCACCGCTTGCCAGATGCCGTGGCCGCGTTTTGCATCGGTGCGGCATCCGGGGATGCATCCCGGGGAAGCGCGGTGGTGCGCTTGCTTGCATGGGGAAGTTCCAGCCACCTGCGCCAGCAGCAGGTCGGCGCGAATGGACGCGCGACATCCGCATACACCGGCACGGCGGACCGCTGCGGCACCTCTGCCCCACTCCAGGCGCTGAGCAGTCATGACCGCGACTGTGCCATCGCGGCTCATGTTCCGCCATGTGTCAGGTCAGGCCGACTGGTTGACGCCGGGATGCACCGCTGGCTACATTCCCCAAAGAACTCTTGGAGAGGCCACATTGCCTAGACACACGTACGTCATACTCGCCTTCATTGCCATCGCAGTGCTCGCAGGCAATGTGATGGCAACGGTCGTTGTATGGCGCAGCGATTTTTATTCGCCGCTGCAACGCAAGCTCCAGTTGGCTCTGGTGTGGCTCATCCCCGTGATCGGGGCCGCATGCTGCATCAGCTTCGCCTCGCTTCACAAGCGCCCGATTCCCAAGCCTGAAAAGCGCTTCCCGGGACCGGACTCCTTCCAACTGCCCGGCGGGGAAGCCAACGGTCCTTGAGTCCGGCCCACCGGGCGCATCGGTGGGCAACCCGCGCCCTCCTGCCGTACAGCCTCGCCATCACTGCGATTGCCGAGTTTGCGCGTGCTGCGCAGCGATCCAGGCCAGCGCGCCGACCTCAGCGCCGCCTGTTTCCACCACCTCGGTGCCTGCCATCATCAGTAACCATGCTCGTCCTCCCAGGCGCAGCTAAAGTCCAGACCAATATAAGGCCCACTGGGCACGGGGTATAGATTGATGCTGTTGAGCCGAACCAAGGGCAGCAGCGTGTCCTCATCCCAGCGCTCGGGCAGTCGGAACACATCGTCAGCCAGGACGGTCGCGTTCTCGATGGCGCGCAGAGACGGCAGATCGGCCAGGATGGCGTCCAGCACTGCGCGGGAAAGAACCGCATCGTTTTCGAGCAGCCGGCGTGCTGCTTCGATCATCACCGCATCGGGCGCACCGCCGGATCCGTCGTCGTTCTCGAGGTAGACGATCACCCCGCCGGTTTCGGCGATCCTGTCGGCCTTGGCGTAGCCTGGCGATGCCGCCCGTGCGGTTGCGCCGCGAAATCTCGCGGTATGTGGCAACGGCAAGGCTGTCACCCAGGCACACCAGCTTCCCTGGGACCCGTAGAGCGTCGGCAGACCCTGCACGTTCAGTGGGACATCGCTGGCGGAGATAGAGGTGGTGTTCATGGTTCGGTCCTGCTTCAGGGCCGGAGGGCTGCTTTGCTCAATCTTCGGCGGTCACGAAAATTTCGGAGCTTTGCGCAGGACGACCGAGTTGACTCTCGGCCATCCGCCAAAACCAGACGATCACAAGGGCCGGATTGGGGGCTCTGGGGGGCATGCTGGAACATGGTCATGGCCGGAACCGCGAAGAGAAGGAAAAGGCATGCAGACATGTTCCGCGCGCGCTCGTTCTTCACTGCCGGCAAGCGAGGTGCCTGCCCGTGCCCGGACAGCAGGCGCTGCAGAGCTGCCCGAGAGTGCGTCGATCTTGTCGTCCGCCCTCAGCAACCGCTGCAGGCGCCCGGCTGCCGGGGCCGGTAGGGCGCTTGGGCGGCTGCACCGCACTGCGGTAAAGCGCACCATGAAGCGGACCCGCGCAAGCGTTTCGCTCTGGCCGCTCGTGTGAACGTCAAGCCCGTGAAGCCACCGAACTACCGGGACTTTTTCCCAGATGCGCGACGAAAGCCAGGCACGCGGCGCACTCGGGCCGAGCTGGGCACTGCTACGCCGCGCTCAGGTGTTCCTGCACCTCCCGCTTGCCCATGGCCCGCACGCCAGCCAGCGCCTGGAGCTGCGGAGCGCGCGGTCGCGCCTTGCCCTGCTCCCAGTGATAGATCGTCTGGCCGGAAACGCCTATCAGCGATCCATAAGCCGCAGCGGACAGTCCGAGCTTGCTGCGATGCGCGGCCAGGCGCGTCGCACTGAAGCGGCGCGCAGGCGCTTGCTCGCTCGCCTGCGTCGGGGTTGGTTCTGATCGCGTGCGTCCGGCTCCCTTGCTGACCCGCTTGAGCTCTTTCTCCACGCTGTCGACCTGGCGACGCAGCGCGGCAATCGCACTGCGGTACTGCGTCGATGCTTTCTTGAGCGTTTCGATCTCTGTGCGGACCTCCTTGCGGGCGACGCGGGAGATTTCGGCTTTGAGGATGGATGCGATGTTTGGCATCCTTGTATTGTGCAGGTATCGGCAAATGGGAGGAAATAGATAAAACCTGGGTTGGTTCTATGCAATGGGTCCAGGGCTCATCCATGCGCAATGGGCCGAATCAGCCAACATCAAACGTGATTTGCTGCTGGCTTTTCCAAAGGGTGCAGCACGCAACGGGTCGAACGAACTGTTCAAGGAGCTGCTCGATGAGCAGCTCCATGGTGTTGGTCCTGCGGACCGGAAAATCGTACATTTCCACTCACGGTGGGCCGAGGGCACCTCCACGCTTCAAAGGGCTGGCAAATCTTCTTTGAGCGATATCGCGCAATGTCCTTCGCCTTGCGACGAGCCAGAGCGAACCAGATCGGCGACAGTGAGCAAATGAACGGGCTGCACGAAAGGCCCGTCGTTGCATTCATCGCAGTCTCCGGTGGCGCCTCAAGCATCGCATCGACATGCCCGACCCCGCGATGGGCCTGCTCATGGGCAGGTAGTCAAAGCGATGGATGGACGACCGATGGCCATCGTTGCCGGTCGTCATCTGGAATCCGCAGGTGGGTCAGTCACCATTCGTTCGGGGCTGCGCCCTGAAACGCAACACTTTGCCTCAGGGCGCCGAGAAGACAATTTGGCCGCTAGCCTTATTTTTTGACGGCCCATGTTTTCGCCCTTCTCCCTCCCCGGGCTGTCCTTGCCCGCCTTCGTGCGGGCTTTTTCTTGCGCGACGCTTTTCTCCTTTGGAACGGTCAAGCGCCTCCACGCCGCGCGTGCCAGCGGCCGGGGCCAAGGAAAAAGGCACCGGCCATGCGATGCGCCTGTATCGATTGTCCGATCGGCGGCAGTAACTTCGGCATGCAGCGAGCGAAGCGTTTGTGGGTAGGCCCCGCCATGCTTTCCATGCGAGAGTGACGTCTTCGCGAGGTCCGGATCAATTCTGATGCGTTATTTGCACGAGGAACTTCTGCTTTTTGGGTTCGCTAAGTGCCGGCCTTGCGGCGCGGTCCGCGATCGCTTCGGCCTTCTTCCACCGTGCAGCCAGGCGCAGCTCGCCATCCGTGAGATTCAACTCTCCTTTCTCGATTTCTTTGCGTCGCCCAAAGAAGCATGCGAGCAAGGTGACGGCATCCGGGAATTCGCCCTCCAGTGTCATGAGAAAGGTCTGTGCCGCGACCATGGTGTCTTTCAGATGCAGCGGTGCACCAACGACTGTCACTGAAAACAATCTGCCACCTGATGTCATGATCTTGTTCTTCATGTTTCAAGTATCGCGATCGCTTTCGCCACGTCTTGTCAGACATTCACTGGCGAAGACGCCTGGCGCACACGCCGGTCGGTTCGTCCTACGCCGGAACCTGTGGCGACACCGAGCTGGTGTTTCGCCGTCGTGACACCTCCCAATTCCCTCGTGCTGGCGCTGCGGGAGCCAAGCAAAAGGAAGTTATTTCCTCTTCCAATCTTCGCGAAACATTGCTGCCAGCACGTTCGGTGGCGAGGTCTCCGGGCGCGCAGAACCGACTGAAGTGCTGCCCGATGATTTCGTCAGCCGAGTAGCCTTTGAGCCGCTGCGCGCCCGTGATCGAACGGCTGACGCGGCCTTGGGCGTCCAGGAGGTAGATCGCGTATTTTTGATGGCGCAGCCCCGCAACTGAAGTCGGCGATCTCCCGATGATCGACAGTTCGCCGTCCCGGCGCAGGCAGGGCAGCGTCACCGCCAGCGTTCCATCCTTCGAACTTTCAGACACATGGGAAGCTGTCTGACACAACTGCTTGCATATGCGGCGTATTTTCGTGCTGTCTTCCACGAAACCAACAGAGTCGCCGGTCTGCCCTCGCGCTGGACGCTCCCGTCAAGGGACGCTGTGTGCGACGAAGGAGCCGTTCGGCGCATCCGTTACCCGACATATGAACGCGACCACCCCATTCTCGTTTGATGGCCCCGCCGGCCCCGCCGTTCTGTCCGCCGTGCCCTGCAGCGGCACAATGCGCTCCATGACGATGAATGAGAGGCTGTCCGACGAGGAGCTGCGTGCCCTGGCCGGCGACTGGCGCAGGCGGGCCTTGCAGGGGGACCTGCATGCGCGGGGTGTGGCCCACGAACTCGAGACCGAGATGCGCCGGCGCGTGGGCGCGCCGTTTCCGAACTACGACACGCTGGACATGCGCCCGCTGGAACTGAGAACGGCGGTACAGCGCCGCTGGTGGAGGTTCTGGCGCCCGATCTGACGGGTCGGACGATGCGGCAGGCGGCCCACCTGGGGGAGGACGCGCGTCGCGATGCGTACGCGGCTAGCCGGCATACCACGTGAATCGCCGGTCGGGCAGCGCGATGCCCATCATCAGGCTGACCACCGCCATCAGCAGGACCATGCCGGTAACGGCCGCATCGACGTAGTCGAGCTCTTGCTGCACCACGGCCTGCTCCCGCAGCGGCGAGACACCCCCGGCAAGACTCAGCGTGCGGTCACCCGCCAGCCGTACCCAGACCCAGCGCGGTTCGGTATCGGTCAGGTCGGGCAGGCGCACCGCGGGGATCGACCAGGACAGCTCGCGCTTCGAGCCCGCGCGCATTCCGCCCAGCGCCCGGTGCGTGAACCCGTCGCTCGCACCGCCCTTGACGTCGGGCCACCACACGTCGATGTAGTCGGCACATGGTGCGTTCAGCCGCAGCCACCAGCCCCCTTCGAGCGGGTGCGCAACCTGCGCGGGCGAAGCCTGGATCTGTAAGCGCATCCACCAGGCGCCCTTCGCATAGCCGCCGTTGAAGGCGCCCTCGAGGGTCTTGAACTGCTGCTCGTAGGCCGGTGATGCCACCTGTTCGCGCGTGAGCTGCCCGGTCTTGTCATGGAAGGCCTGCAAGCGCCCGTTGAAGCTGCGCTCGAGGATGCTCAAGTCGGCATCGAGCTGAAGGGGCTGCGCTCGCGCCGGGCCCGCAACGGCCAGGCACGCGAGCAGGAACAGGACCAGCGCAGCGCTCGTGCGGATCGCGACAAGCCACTGGTGCAGCAGGAAAAGGGGGGTCGCGTGCGCGATAGGCGTACTTGGTGCCGGCATCAGTCAGCGATGCCGTACTGCGACGCGCTGTCGGCGAGTTGCCATTCAATTGGGTCAAACATGGCGCAATGAGCAAGGTGCTGTCGAGTCTTCGGATTCACAAAGGGCTTCGCGGCCGCCCGTGTGTGCACGTTGAGGTGCGTGGACCGTCTGCCATGCATCGACCCTCCTCGCCGCCACCGGAAACCGTGGGTCATGAAGACCATCGATTCGCCGACGCCGTCGCCGCTTCGCACCGGATTCTTCGGCACGGCTGCAGCGTTTGCATCTAACTTTTTCTATCACCCATCCAGGGGGCGCGGATAAAAACCTGGACTGGCTTTATGCCGCAAGTCCAAGACTCACCCGGTATTCGATAGGGCTGAGAGAGCCAAGAGAGACCTTGATCCGCTTCTCGTTGTACCAGCGGATGTACGAGTCGACCGCCTCGATGAATTGCTCGATGGTGGCGTTCTTCCAGTCTCGAGGATAGAACAGCTCGTTCTTCAGCCGGCCGAAGAAGCCTTCGCAAGCTGCGTTATCAGGTGAGCATGCCTTGCGAGACATCGAGCGGGTGAAGTTCGCGTCGCTCGTTCTTGATAGCCAACCTGGCCAGCGGTAGTGGCCGCCCTGATCGGAGTGAACCACAGGCCGGTCAGTAGTTTCGGCCACTGTTTCGATGTCTCATCCAGCATCGTGTTGACCAACTCGGCGTCCGGACTGGTCCCAATGGTCCAGCTGACGACCGTTCCATTGCTGGTATTCGTTGTACCAGCCCTTCGGACAATTCTTTGTTGGGTAACCCAGCTGACGGATAGTTGACCTGACGCGTTTGCCAAGCTTGATGTAGAGCTCAAGGGCTCGAATCCAACTACTTGGCAAGTAGATCGTCCGCTGCCTTGCCCGCCTCCAGTGCCGCCTTGAACCAGGCGGGACGAGGGCCTCGGCCGCTCCAAACGTTTCCCTGGTCGTCCCGGAACTTCGGGGTTGCAGTACCGGTCTGCTTCTTTCCCCTTCGGGTCTTCTTAATGCTCTGCTTCACGACAAGGGCCGCACGACCTGTGCCTTTCCGGAAGCCCAGGTCAGCGGCGGTAAAGCCATACACCGCGATGGCTTCCTTGATGCGGCTGAGCACGCCATCTGCCTCCTTCTTACGCAGTTGCTCGGCCTCACGCTGCAGCTGTTCGATCTGTTTCTGTACCTGGAGAAAGGTTTTTGCCATGAGTCGGACCTCAATTGGAAGAAGGTGCGAGCTTAAACGCAGAAAGTACTGATCGCTTGTCAGCGCGAATCGTCAATCCAGGAGACCGCGAATGTCCGCTGCGTTGAGGAACGCGATGGGAATCACTTCCTACATGTCCATGGAAGCTTTCGTCCTCTCGTCGGCTTATGCGAGGCGTGATGCTGCCAGCATGTCACATGCTCATTGATTCCCTTGAGGACGGCGCGGAGCAGAAAGATCGACGGCACTACGGATCGATCGAGATGTTCGGATGCACAAGCATCGCATCGTTGGGTATCGCCCGTGCTGCGCTTGTTCTACGGAACATCTCTAATGTGCGATAGCCTTCGCAACGCCCAACCCTGTTTCACGCCGTACCGCCAGCTCGGCCCAACGGGACGACGAAAGAGAACTCGGCCGCAAGAGTGAAAAGATCAAGACGAGCAGAAAGCCGACAGGAATCGAAATGATGCCTGGATTCCGCAGATCAATCAGCGGCTGGCGCAGACCTACAACGCTTCTAGCGTCTGGGTCAATCGAGCGCACAGTGATTTGTGCACTCTCAAGTTCGCGTTGCCATTGCAATCGTTGCTGAGGCGTGGACACCAGCACACCGGAATCTGCATTTTTCTGTTTTTCTTGGATTGCTGCGACATTGGCCATCGCGCTGGCTCTTTGCAATCTTGGATAAGACATGTTCGGCGACACCAGCACCAGCCCAATGGACAGTATTGTGCCTCCGATGACCCCTGCCAAGACGCCGGCACTGCTACAGCGCCGCCAGTAGAGCGTCAACAGCAATGCAGGAAGATTTGCTGAGGCTGCCACTGCATAGCCCAAACCGACCAGTTGCGCCACGTTCTGTCCTTTGGCTGCCATTCCGGCGACGATGGAGATGACTGCCATCGCGAGAGTTGCTACGCGGGCCGCCGTGGCCTGTTCGCTTTCGGAGGCTTGCCCACCGCGGATCGCCCCAACCCACACATCGTGTGCCAATGAAGAAGCCGCTGCAAGCGTGAGGCCTGCGACAACAGCAACGATCGTTGCGAACGACACCGCAGAAACGAAAGCCAGCATGAGATTTCCCATGAAGCTCTCCGGACCACCCCCCAAAAACTGGGCCAGCATCGGAGCCGCTAGATTGCCACCTTTGTCGAGCGACAGTACTGCTGCGGGCCCAACATTCAAGGCGGCCGAAAACCCGATAACAACGATCAACAGGTGGCACACACCAATGGCGAACATTGCGTACAGCGCCGAGCTGCGTGCGGATCTCGCGTTTGGAACCGTAAAGAACCGCATGAGGATATGCGGCATCGCCGCCGTTCCGAGCACCAGAGCAAGACTCAGCGAAATCTGTTCCAACGGATTCTTGAGGTAAAGGCCTGGCTCAAGAAAGCGCTGCCCCGCTTCGGTAGGCGACAAGCCGGCGCTTCCCGGCAGTAGGGCCGAAAGCACGTGTTGCTGAATCTCCTCATTTAAGGTAAGCGCGCGGAAGAAGGCTCCGATGTCAAAACCGTACGGGATCCAAGACAGCACGACAAGAACGAAGCAGAAACCGATCAAAAGTCCTGCCTTCAGAATTTGCACAGAGGTCGTTGCTCGCATGCCACCAAACATCACATAGCCGAGCATCAACACACCAACGGCGATGACTGAAGTTTCATAGGGCACACCGATCAGTGCACGGATGATCACAGCCCCACCTACGATTTGCGGGACCATGTAGAACAACGCGACGAGGATGCTGGATGTTGCGACTGCCGATTTGGTACTCCGGAAGTGATTGCGGAACGAGAGCACATCTCCCAAGGTGTACTTGCCGAGGTTTCGACAGGGCTCGGCCACCAGAATCAACACGGGGATGAACGAGATAAAAAATCCCACGACGTACGCCATGCCATCAAGGCCGTACAAAGCGATCAATCCGGATACGCCTAAAAACGCAGCCGCAGAGAGGTAGTCTCCGGCAATGGCCAAGCCGTTCCATTTGGCCGGGATGCTGCCACCGGCAGTGTAGAAATCACCGACGGATTTGTTGCGCCTTGCTGCCAAGTAGGTGATGCCCAGCGTCAGCAGAAACAGTGTCGTGAACACGATGATCGTCATGACTCTGTTCCCGTCGGAAACGAGGGTCACGCCCTGTGCGTTTGCAAGACCAGAAGCCCCAGCAGCGAAGCCGCCGGTGAAGATTTTTGAGCGCTGTTTCATCGCGACCTCAGTTGGTTCCGTTTGCAGCGCGTGGCGCCAAGGATTGGACGAGTTTCTCAGCAAGCGCGTCGACTATTTTGAGATGTATCGCATATCTCCAAGCGACGATTCCGCCGCCAAAGTACTGGGCAACTAGGAACACGAAGCCGATATTGATAGGCCCCAATATCTGTATCCGAAATAGCTGAGGAAAGTATGTCGCTATGACGGGAATGGAGAAGAAGAACAGCATGCTGATGGCAAACAGGCGCCATGTCACGGACCGCCGTTTTGACACGAGAAGGGCGAATTCTGGATGCGCATGAATCGCTTCCCAGGAGAGTGATTCTCTTGTCTCTATATTTTTCATGGTTGTACCGAACAGTGAGGTGTGAAGGAGCCATGTGCACTGCCGCGGCGCTTCTTGGACGCTTCGTCATCTGCAGCTAGAGATAAGTCTAGTGACGCCCCACTGACAATACGAACGGCGAATTCGCAAGTCACTCTGCATAAATGCAAAGGAAGTCTGGTGCACAGTGGGCGTGTGCGTGACATTTACCTTGAACAGCAGCTTGCGGCAACCAACGTGCTGACTTGCGAGTCCTGCAAGACATTGAAGGAACTGCAGTGAACGTTCCATCGGAACATCCTGCTGCACCTTTGCCGCAGCGACTTGTTAGGACTCCCGCGCCGAGCGCGATCGGGCATGCGGATAGATTCGGAATCGCTTCGTCGGTCTCTTCGTGGACAAGAAGCTGACAGACTTCACATGGCTGACGTACGATCCGCACCCCACTTACAGCCCGATCATGCATCTTCACGTCGACGAAGAAATTACCTTCCGCCGGCTCGAAATCCTCCTGGTCTTCATGGAGACCGGCAATCTCACCCGCGCCGCCGAAAAGCTTGAGACCAGTGCCGTCAGCGTTCACCGCGCCTTGCATGCATTGGAATCGGGACTACGCTGTACCTTGTTCCGGCATGAGGGCCGAACCCTGCATCCGACCGATGCGGCGCAGGCACTGGCGGAGGTGGCACGCGATGTCCTTCGCACAATGTCCGAGGGCATCCGCGCCACGCGGGAGGTCGCTGGCTATTCATCGGATCGAATCCGGATCGGCTCACTCTACTCGCTGACCAGCCGCACAGTGCCGCAGCTGATCATGGGAATGAAGCTGCGCAAGCCCGAGCTGCACACCGAGTTGGTGCTCGGCTCCAACGCTCACCTGCTACAAAAGCTGCGCGACGGCGCCATCGAAGCAGCACTCATGGCAATCCCCGAGGACGCTTCAGACGTTGAATCCGAGCCCCTGTTCGAGGACGACATCCAGTTTGCCGCACCGGTGGGGTCTGCCTACTCCTCAGAAAAGGAAATCGACTTGAGCAAATGCGCTGGCGAACGCTTTGTGAGCCTGAGCGAAGGCTTCGTCACCTACAGCGGCTTTGTCGATACATTTCGCATCGCCGGCTTCACGCCCGATGTGGTGATGAAGACAGACGATATCTTCTCGCTGATGAACCTGGTGAGCGGCGGCGTCGGCTACACGCTGCTGCCAGGGCGGGTGCGCGGCGTCATGCCGCAGAACGTGCAGCTGATACCGCTGCAGCCCCGCTATCTGATGCGCCAGACCATCGCGCTCAACTTCCTGCGCACGCGCGAACGCGATCCCAATCTGCTTTCGCTGCTCGCCGTGTGCCGCTCGACCAAAGCTGAGCTGAGCTGAGCTGAGCTGAGCTGAGCTGAGCTGAGCTGAGCTGGGCACGCCACGCCGTCGGTGCCGCGCCGGCACGAGCGAGGGTTAACCCTCAATCATTTCATTTGGCGTAAAGGTCGACGTCGACGCTTCATTGATCGTCCCGGAGGGGGTCCGTAACGTACGGACCCAGGCGCACGGTGCATGTGCGCCACACAAAAAACCCGGAGACGCCTCGATGAATTCGCATTGGATTTCGATCTACGCACTGGTTGGCATGTTCGTGCTGGCCACGGTGCTGCCCATCAACATGGGCGTGATCGCCTTTGTCGGCGCCTTCCTGGTCGGCACGCTGGTGGCCGGCATGAACGCGAAGGCGATCATGGGTGGTTTTCCCGCCGACCTGTTTCTCACGCTGGTGGGCATCACCTATCTGTTTGCGCTGGCGCAAAACAACGGCACCATCGACTGGCTCGTCAGGCTGGCGGTGCGCGCCGTGCGAGGGCGCATCGCTGCCATTCCGTGGATCATGTTCCTGATCGCCGCGCTGCTCACTGCAGTGGGTGCGGTCAGCCCGGCGGCAGTGGCCATCATCGCGCCGATCGCGCTCGGGTTTGCCGCCAAGTACGGCATCAATCCGCTGCTCATGGGGCTCATGGTCGTGCATGGCGCGCAGGGCGGCGGCTTCTCGCCGATCAGCATCTACGGCGGCATCACCAACAAGATAGTCGCCAAGGCCGGCCTGCCGCTCAACGAGATCGCCACCATGCTCGCGAGCCTCGGCGTCAACCTGTCGGTGTCGCTGCTGCTGTTCTTCCTCATGGGTGGCATGAAGCTGATGCGCCAGAGGGCGAATGCCGACGGCAGTGCGCCGGTCGTGCCGCGTGCGTCGCATGGACAGAGCGGCGCCCAGGTGTATGGCGACGCCGAAGGCGAATCGTTCCCCGAAGAGCGGCGTACCGCGGCGCGGGCCGAGAACTCGCTGATGGAATCAGCGCCCGCCGAAGCCGCGAACGCCGGCTCGCGCGCCTACCAGATCGCGACCGTGGCCGGCCTGCTGGCACTGGCCGTGCTGACGCTGTTCTTCAAGCAGGACATCGGCTTCGTCTCGATCACCATCGGCCTCGCGCTGACGCTGATGGCGCCCAACCTGCAAAAGCGCGCCCTGGGCCAAGTGTCGTGGCCGGAGATCATGCTGATCGTGGGTGTCAGCACCTACGTGGGCGTGATGGACAAGATGGGCACCATCGACTTCGTCGGCCACAGCGTGGCGGGCCTCACTTCGCCGCTGGTCGCCGCGCTGCTGCTGTGCCTCGTCGGCGCCGTGGTGTCGGCCTTTGCCTCGTCGACGGCAGTGCTCGGCTCCCTGATCCCGCTCGCGGTGCCGTTTCTTCAAGGCGACGCCGGCGTGGGCGCCATCGGCTTCATCGCGGCCATGGCCGTCTCCTCGACCATCGTGGACGTGAGTCCGTTCTCGACCAATGGCGCACTGGTGCTCGCCAATGCCAAAGGTGTGGACCGCGACGTGTTCTTTCGGCAGTTGATGGTGTACGGCGCCATCGTGACCCTGGTGGCCCCCGTTCTGGTGTGGCTGCTCTTCGTGGTCCTGTGAGGCGGCGTTGCTGTTCGCCCCTTAATTTCCTTTCCATCGGACTCTCATGAATACCAGATCCTGGACCTCCAAGGCCGACGATCGCGCCGACCGGCTGGCGCGCGCAGCCAATGCCCTCGGCACGCGGCTCGCCGGCAAGCACGTCGAGACCGATGCCATCGGCACCCTGCTCGAAGCAGTGCTCTCGCCCGGTGACCGGGTTTGTCTCGAAGGCAACAACCAGAAGCAGGCCGACTTCCTGGCGCAGGCACTGGTGCAGGTCGATCCCCGGCGCGTGCATGGTCTCCACATGTTGCAGTCGGTGCTGGCGCTGCCCGAGCACCTGGACGTCTTCGAAAACGGCGTGGCTGCCCGCCTGGATTTCAGCTTCTCGGGCCCACAGGGCGCGCGGCTGGCCAAGCTGGTGTCGGCCGGGCGCATCGAGATCGGGGCGATCCACACGTACCTCGAACTGTTTGCGCGCTATTTCGTCGATCTGACGCCCAAGGTCGCGCTTGTCGCGGCGCAGGCAGCTGACGCCGAAGGCAATCTCTACACCGGTCCCAACACGGAAGACACTCCGGCCATCGTCGAAGCCACAGCGTTCTCGGGCGGGATCGTGATCGCGCAGGTCAATGAAATGGTCGACGGCAGGACCACCAGGCTGCCGCGCATCGACATTCCTGCCGACTGGGTGAGCTTCGTCGTCAAGGCACCGCGCCCGAACTTCATCGAACCGCTGTTCACGCGCGACCCGGCGCAGATCAGCGAGGTCCAGATCCTGATGGCGATGATGGCGATCAAGGGCATCTATGCCGAGTACGGCGTGCAGCGCCTGAACCACGGCATCGGCTTCGACACGGCCGCCATCGAGCTGCTGCTGCCGACCTATGCCGAGTCGCTCGGTCTCAAGGGCAAGATCGGCAAGCACTGGGCGTTGAATCCGCACCCGGCGCTCATTCCCGCCATCGAGGCGGGCTGGGTCGAGTCGGTGCACTCCTTCGGCTCCGAGCTCGGCATGGAGGACTACATCCGCGCACGCTCCGACGTGTTCTTCACCGGCCCCGACGGCAACCTGCGCAGCAACCGGGCGTTCTGCCAGGCGGCCGGCCACTACGCCTGCGACATGTTCATCGGCTCGACCCTGCAGATCGACCTGGACGGAAACAGCTCCACGGCGACGCTGGGGCGCATCGCTGGCTTCGGCGGCGCTCCCAACATGGGTGCCGATGCCCGCGGGCGTCGCCATGCGAGTCCGGCTTGGCTCAAGGCCGGGCGCGAGGCGCGCGCTGGTCGCAGCGGCGCCGCCGGCACGCCACGTGGGCAGAAGCTGGTGGTGCAGATGGTCGAGACCTTCCGCGAGCACATGCAGCCGGCCTTCGTCGACCGGCTCGACGCCTGGACGCTGCAGGAGCAGGCCGGCATGGACCTGCCGCCGATCATGATCTACGGCGACGACGTCTCGCACATCCTCACCGAGGAAGGCATTGCCAACCTGCTGCTGTGCCGCAGCGACGCGGAGCGCGAGCAGGCGATCCGCGGCGTGGCCGGCTACACCGCGGTCGGCTTGGCACGCGACCGACGCGCCGTGGAGAACCTGCGCGACCGCGGCGTGATCCGCCGCCCGCAGGACCTGGGCATCGACCCCCGCCAGGCCACGCGCAACCTGCTGGCGGCACGCAGCATGCGCGACCTGGTGCGCGCCTCGGGCGGGCTGTACCAGCCGCCCAAGCGCTTTCGAAACTGGTAACAGGAAATCCGACGATGAGCGACGTTCCCGCAGGGCTCGAAACCCTGGACTTCTTCTACGCCGGCGGCCGGCCCGCTGGTGCCTTTCCGGCTGTACTGGTCGGCGTGGTCGGCTCCGGCAACCTCGAGGTGATGCTCGAGCCCGCTGCCGGCACCAACTGCGCTGTGCGTGTCGAAACCTCCGCGCGCGGCTTCGGCCCGATCTGGCAGGCCGTGATGGACGACTTCCATGCGCGCCACCCCCTGGCCGGTGTGCGCGTCTCGATCAACGACATGGGCGCCACGCCCGCGGTGGTGAGCCTGCGGCTGGACCAGGCCGTGGCGGAAATCAACGGAGGTCGGCCATGATCAGTTATGCCGAATGTTCGGCGCGCGAGCGGCTGGCACTGCTGCTCGACGCTGGCAGCTTCCACGAATGGCTGCCACCGGGCGAACGAGTCACCAGCCCGCACCTGGCGCAGCTCGGCGTGCCCGCCGCCTTCGACGACGGTGTGGCGATCGGCCGCGCGACCCTCGACGGCCACGCAGTGTTCGTGGCCGCGCAGGAAGGCGCGTTCATGGGTGGCGGTGTCGGTGAAGTCCACGGCGCCAAGCTGGTCGGCCTGCTGCGGCGTGCCCTGCGCGACCGGCCGGCGGCCGTGCTGCTGCTGGCCGAATCGGGCGGCGTGCGACTGCACGAGGCCAACGCCGGGCTGATCGCGGTCTCGGAAGTCATGCGCGCGCTGCTCGACGTGCGCGCCGCCGCCATCCCCGTGATCGTGCTGATCGGCGGTGCCAACGGCTGCTTCGGCGGCATGGGCATCGTGGCGCGCTGCGCCGACCACATCGTGATGAGCGATGCCGGGCGCCTGGCGATGTCAGGTCCCGAGGTGATCGAGGCCTCCCACGGCGTGGAGGAATTCGATTCGCGCGACCGGGCGCTGGTCTGGCGCACCACCGGCGGCAAGCACCGCTGGCTGAGCGGCGACTGCCATGCGCTCGTCGAGGACGACGTCGCCGAATTTCGTGCGGCGGCCGTCGCAGCCCTCGGCGCCCCGAGGCCGCTGACCCTGGCGGTGCTCGAAGAAGAACACGCGTTGCTCACCGCACGCCTGAACGCCCTGCCCGCCGACACCGCCGGCTTCGATGAAGCGACGCTGCTCTGGCGCGCCCTCGGCGTTGCCGATGCGCAGCAGGTGCCGGACTTGTCAGTGACCGCCGTGCGCGCGTTGCGTACGTGCTGACCCAGGAGCCCCCTATGCAATGGCATTCCCTTGTCACCCAGCTCTTCGGCTCGTACCACGGCATGCGTGCGGTGGGCGATTTCCTGCAGGGCGACGTGATCTTCGACGGCAAGCCGCTCACCGTGATCGGCACCACGAACCATGCGCCGATCGGCGTGCATCTTGCGCTCGTGCAGGCCCGGGTGGTGCTCGACACCATCGCACAGCACCCGGGCCGCCCGATCCTGCTGCTGATCGACACCCAGGGCCAGCAACTGCGCCGGCGCGACGAGCTGCTCGGCATCAACCGGGCCATGGCGCACCTCGGGGCGAGCATCGACCTGGCGCGCCGCGGCGGCCACCGCGTGCTTGGCCTGGTGTATGACCAGGCCCTGTCCGGCGGCTTCATCACCTCGGGCCTGATCGCCGACGCCTGCGATGCGCTGCCGGACGCCGAGATCCGCGTGATGCGCATTCCCGCCATGGCGCGCGTGACCAAGCTGCCCGAAGAAAAGCTCACGGCCTTGTCACAGTCCAACCCCGTATTCGCACCGGGCGTGAAGAACTATGTGGCCATGGGCGGCGTGCGTGCGCTGTGGGAGGGCGACCTGCAGGCCGCGCTGCGCGAAGCACTGGCCCATGCGCCCACGCAAGACCGGCGCGCGCAGGACGGCGCCGAACGCGGCGGACGCCGGTTGGCCGCCGCCGTCGCACAGCGCGTGCTGGACGCGGTCTGATCGTTGCAAGGGCCATGGCCATGCTGCGCCGCCACCAACTCGCCCGACTCTCGGAAGCCGGGTGGGCCTGCATCCTCGCCCGCCCCTGGGACAGCCCCGCGCACGACTGCCTGACACATTGGGCAACGCACCGGCTACCGCTGGTGGTGACGCGGCAGCCGCTCGACGTCGCCTCCAGCGGGGCGATCGCACTGGGCCTGCCCGCGCCAGCGCGCTGGGACCGGCGCCGGCTGGCGTTGCAAGTGCCGCGTGCGGCGGTGCTCGGCCTGGGCGAGTTCCCGCGCCTGGCCGACATGCAGGCGCTGCTGCCAGCCACGGTGCGCAGTGCGGTGAGCAATCTCGTCGGTGCACTCGATGCGTGCAATGCCATCGCGCACGTTTTCGGAAGCTACGGCTGGCAGGCGATCAGTGGTCTCGACCACGTGCGGCCAGCCTCCGATCTCGACCTGTGCGTGGCGGTCGACGGGGCGGCGCATGCAGACGCCGTGGCGAACGTGCTGCAGTCCTTCGGCCCCGCACCGTTGCGGCTGGACGGCGAGCTCCTGTTCGGCGACGGTGCTGCCGTGGCCTGGCGCGAATGGGCTGCTTGGCGTGCCGGGGATGCACGGGCCGTGCTGGTCAAGCGGCTCGACGGGGTTGCGCTGCAGCGCGACACCACATGGTGCGAGGGCGCCACGCTAGCGGAGCTGGCCGAATGAAGACCGCTGCACTCTTCTTTCCACCCGAGGCACGGCTCACGCCCGCCAAGATCGGGCGCGCAGCCACGCTGGCGCTGCACGACGAGCTGTCGCTGACGCCCAAGCCCGGGCTCGTGACATTGATCGATCGCGGCAGCCACGAAGACATGGACGCGCATACGTTCATGCGCAGCCTCTTCGCGCTGCGCCATTACTTCGTCCAGATCGCCGAAGCCGGCTTTGATGGTGCGGAGTTCGCGGTGCTGGAGCGGCACGGCATCGCGGCGGAAGCACGCATGCTCGCCGCGACCGGAGGCATCAACACGCACCGCGGCGCGGTCTTCATGCTCGGACTGCTGTGCGCCGCGGCGGGCGCCGCGTTGCGTGAACACGGCGGCGCCTTGCATCCCCTGCGCCTGCGCGATGCGCTGCGCCGGCACTGGGGCGAGGCTCTGGCCGCGCGCAGCCGGCGCCCACCCACGTTGCCCGGTGGCATCGCCGCGCGGCGCCATGGCCTTCGCAGCGCGTCCGAAGAAGCGGCGCTGGCCTTCCCCGTGCTGTTCGAAACGGCATTACCTGCGTTGAGGGCCGCACAAGCCCGCGGACTCACGCCGCAGCAGGCGCGGCTTGACACCCTGTTCCACATCATGGCCGTGCTGGACGACAGCAACCTCGCGCACCGCGGCGGCCTCACCGGCCTGCGCCAGGCCCAGCAAGCCGCACGCGCCTTCCTGGACCGAGGCGGCATCGCGCGGCCCGAGGGCCTTCAGGAAGTCACCGCCATCGCGCACGCCTTTGTCACGCAGCGGCTGTCACCCGGCGGCGCCGCAGACACGCTCGCCGCGGCCTGCTGGATCACGCGCGTGTGCCCGAACCCATGAGCTTCGCGTTGCTCTTTTCCGGGCAGGGCACTCAGCATCCCGCGATGCTGCCCTGGCTCGCGCACGATGACCGCGTGCGCGACACCTGCGCGCGCCTGGGCATTGACGACTGGCGAAGTGCGCTCGCGGACCCCGCTTGGGCGGAGCTCAACGACCACGCGCAGACACTGCTCACGGGCCTCGCCTTGGCGGCCTGGGACCAGCTGGCGCCGTTCGTGCCGCCGCCAGCCGCCGTCGCCGGCTACAGCGTCGGCGAGCTGGCCGCTTTCAGCGTGGCCGGCGTGATCGCGCCCGACACGGCCGCCGCCTTGGCACGGCTGCGAGCCCGGGCCATGGACCGCTGCGCCGCGCGCGTCCCCGGCGGGCTGCTCTCGGTCAGCGGCCTCTCCGAACCGGGTCTTGCGCAACTGCGCGCCGAGGCCGGCGCCGAACTCGCCATCCGCAACGGCAGCGCGAACGTGATCGTCGGC
Organism: Variovorax sp. EBFNA2; assembly: GCF_033802765.1. NCBI lineage: Bacteria > Pseudomonadati > Pseudomonadota > Betaproteobacteria > Burkholderiales > Comamonadaceae > Variovorax > Variovorax sp. EBFNA2. The sequence continues at coordinate 435,693 of NZ_CP138497.1, read as the reverse complement.
GGGCCACTGGCCGCGCTGGACACCGCCGAACGCATCGCCATGGCCGCCGGCGCGCAGTGCAAGCGCCTGCGGGTGCATGTGGCATCGCACACATCCTGGATGCAGGAGGCGGCAGACAGCTTTTCGCATGCACTGGCAGCGGTACCGTTTCGCGCGCCACGCATCGCGCTGTTCAGCAACGCAGCGGACCGCATCCGCAACGCGGACTCAGCCCGGGCCGCGCTTGCCGGCCAGATCGCGCAGACGGTTCGCTGGGACGAATGCATGGAGAACGTCATGGCCCGGCAGGTGCACTGCGTTCTGGAGATCGGCCCCGGCCAAGCGTTGGTGCGTATGTGGAACCAGCGCTGTCCCACGGTACCGGCACGCGCCTGCGACGACTTCCGTAGTGCCGCGGCGGTTGCCGCCTGGCTGAACAGCCATGCGGAGCCTTGAGTCCAAGCGGGCGATCGACGTCTTGAATCGAACAACAGGAGACCCATCGTGAGCAGCAACGAAGCAGCAACCCCTCTCATTCCAGCCCCGGACATGAAGGACGCCCATGTGTACGGCATGGACGCCTATGAAAAACTGGTGGCCGAGGCAGAGGCCGACCACAGCGGCTACTGGTCGCGCCTCGCGCGCGAGTTCCTGGGCTGGAAAACGCCGTTCACCCGGGGGCTCGACGACAGCCAGGCGCCCTTCTTCAAGTGGTTCGAGGACGGCACGCTGAACGTGTCCTGGAATTGCCTGGACCGCCAGGTCGAGCGCGGTCTGGGCGACAAGACCGCGATCATCTTCGAAGCCGACGACGGGCAGGTGACGCGGGCCAGCTACCGCGAGCTGCTCGCGCGCACCTGCCGCATGGCCAATGCGCTGAAGGCGCGCGGCGTGAAGAAGGGCGACCGGGTCGTCATCTACATGTCGATGAGCATCGAGGGCGTGGTCGCGATGCAGGCCTGTGCGCGCATCGGCGCCACGCATTCGGTGGTGTTCGGCGGCTTCTCTGCGCAGAGCCTGCGCGACCGCATCCAGGATGCGGGCGCCGTGATGGTCGTTACCGCCGACGAACAGGTGCGCGGCGGCAAGCAGCTGCCGCTCAAGGCCATCGTCGACGAAGCCATCGCACTGGGCGGCTGCGAGACTGTGAAGGACGTCATCGTCTACCGGCGCACCGGCGGCCCGATCGGCTGGGTGCCGTCGCGCGACCGCTGGCTGCACGAAGAAACGCAAGCCCAGCCCGAGACCTGCGAACCCGAATGGGTGGGCGCCGAGCATCCGCTGTTCGTGCTCTACACCTCCGGGTCCACCGGCAAGCCCAAGGGCGTGCAGCATTCCAGCGGCGGCTACCTGCTGCATGCGGCGCTGACGACCCAGTGGACCTTCGACCTGAAGCCCGCCGACGTGTTCTGGTGCACCGCCGACATCGGCTGGGTCACAGGCCATACCTACATCGCCTACGGCCCGCTGGCGCTGGGCGCCACCGAAGTGGTGTTCGAGGGCGTGCCCACCTACCCCGACGCGGGCCGCTTCTGGAAGATGATCCAGGACCACGAGGTGAGCGTGTTCTACACCGCGCCCACGGCCATCCGCTCGCTGATCAAGGCGGCCGAAGGCAACGAGGCCGCGCATCCGAAGCGCTACGACCTGTCGAGCCTGCGCATCCTGGGCTCGGTCGGCGAGCCGATCAATCCGGCGGCCTGGGAGTGGTTCCACCAGCACGTCGGCGGTGGGCGCTGTCCGATTGTCGACACTTTCTGGCAGACGGAGACGGGCGGCCACATGATCACACCGCTGCCGGGCGCCACGCCGCTGGTGCCGGGCTCCTGCACCCTGCCCTTCCCCGGCATCGCGGCGGCCATCGTCGACGAGACCGGCGCCGACGTGCCGAACGGCCAGGGCGGCATCCTCGTGGTGAAGAGGCCCTGGCCGAGCATGATCCGCACGATCTGGGGCGACCCCGAGCGATTCAAGGCAAGTTACTACCCGCCGGAACTCAAGGGCTTTTACTTGGCGGGCGACGGCGCCATCCGCGATGCAAAGACAGGCTATTTCACGATCACTGGCCGCATCGACGATGTGCTCAATGTCTCGGGCCACCGCATGGGCACGATGGAGATCGAATCGGCGCTGGTGTCGTGCACCGCGCTGGTGGCCGAAGCCGCGGTGGTCGGCCGCCCCGACGACACCACCGGCGAGGCGATCTGCGCCTTTGTCGTGCTCAAGCGTGCGCGTCCCACCGGAGACGAAGCGAAGAAGATCGCGAACGAGCTGCGCAACTGGGTCGCGAAAGAGATCGGCCCGATCGCGAAGCCCAAGGACATCCGCTTTGGCGACAACCTGCCCAAGACGCGCAGCGGCAAGATCATGCGCCGGCTGCTGCGCTCCGTAGCCAAGGGCGAGGCGATCACGCAGGACACCTCAACCTTGGAAAACCCTGCCATCTTGGAACAGCTATCTGAAAGGAACTGACACGAAACTGGCTTGTTTGATGAGCTTTCGTTGTCAGAGCGCTGACACCCGAGCGGTTCAGCCATCGAGAAATCAGGCCCGTCCGACGAAACAGACGCGTCCCCGACGCCTGCTCCAGCCGCGTGATGTGGCGGCTCACCGCCGACCGCTGCATGTCGAGCGCAAGTGCAGCGCCCGAGACGCTTCCGGAGTCCGCACCTTGAGGAACAGCTGCCACTTGGGGTCGAGCATGTTCTGCACACGGGAATTGCGCATGGGCAGCCATGCGCGGCGTACTAGGATGGCGTTAATTTGGTCAGAAATGTCCAGAGCGCATTTGCGGCAGTTGCAGGCCGCGATGAAAAGCCGTCGCCCTCATCGGACCTGCCGCTTTCAGTTCGTCTTTCCCGATCCCTCTGACGGTACAGGCGAATCTCTATAGTCTTTCCGGGGCTGCCCGCATCCTCCGCCAATGCACTCATCAGCGTCTTGGCGCAGACCTCCTTGTACACGGCGCTGAGAGGAAGGACGGCAATCCCATGTCCCTCGAGTGCCATGGCCTTGAGGCTTTCGACGTCATCGGCTTCGCAGATGCGGTCCAGATAGATCGGCGTTTGCGAGCCGAGGAGCCATTGTTCGGCCAGGGTCCCCAGATAGTCTCCGGGCGCATAGCCCAGGAACGGCACCGGGAGATCCTCTTTGCCCGGTAGCCGAAAGCACGGGTTTTCGCGCGCGTCCGACCGCACCCATGGTGCGATGACCTCTTGTCCAAGTCTCAGCATCTCGTAGCGCGAAGCATCCAGAGGAAGCGGTTGCGATTCGCAGTGGTAGGCAATGAGAAAGTCACACTGCCCTTCGACCAGCCGCTGCACCGCGGCGTTCATGCGTAGTGCATCGAGCTTGCTTCTCACCTGACCAAACTCAGCTCGAAAACTCGCGGTCCATGCGGGAAAGAAGTTAGCCGCCAGCGAGTGGGGCATGGCGAACTCAATCATGTTCTGCGCCTCAGCCGAATGAGAGCGCGAAACGGCGCGCATCCGCTGTAAGGCTTGCAGCATTTCGAATGCGTGAGCGTGCAGAGTCTTTCCGGCCGAGGTGAGTTGGGTCGGACATCGGCCACGGTCCACCAGGTCGGTGCCCGCCCAGTGTTCGAGTGCCCGGATTCGCCGGGCAAGTGCGGATTGCGTCATGTTGCGCAGTTGTGCAGCGCGGCTGAAGCTGCCCGCCTCGGCCAGTCCTACGAAGTCCTCAAGCCACTGGCTCTGCATCGCGCGTCACCCGATCTTCTGAGAAGATGCCCATGCGCATGCTTGCGTGGCTATGTTGCCAACGCGGCGGCCAAGGCTTGTGCCAGATCTTCTCGCAGATCGTCAACGCCCTCCAGGCCGATCGAGAAACGCAGCAAGTGCCCAGCATAGCTCTGCTTGCCGCTGCGGATGCTTCTCATGTCATAGGGCATGACCAGGCTCATGGGCCCGCCCCAGGACAGACCAATCCCGAACAACCGAAGGCGGTCGCAGAAGGCATCGACTTGTGCGGGGGTGCAGGCCTCGTCGATGAGCACCGAGAAGAGTCCGGCGGCTGCGTTGCAGTGCGTGGCCCAGTGCTCGTGCCCAGGGCAGGATGCCAGAGCCGGATGCAGGACCCTGCGAATGCCGTCCTGTTCGGCCAGCCAAGAGGCGAGCGCCCGGGCCGTGGCGTCGTGCAGATCGTAGCGGGCCTTGATGGATGCCAAGCCCCGCAGCACCAGTTCCGCATCGTTGGCGCCCACGCCCATTCCGAGGTCCAGGTAGGCCCCGCGGAGCTTGTCATGCAACTCGTCGTCGTTCGTGACGATCGATCCCATCAGGACATCGGCACCACCGGAAGGGTACTTTGTCAACGCGTGGACGCAGACGTCTACACCCATCTCGAAAGGGGAAAAAGCAATGCCCGCACCCCAGGTGTTGTCGAGCCCGACGATCACGCCTGCCTTCTTGGCCGTCGCCACCAATGTGCGAAGGTCCGGGAATTCCATGGTGATCGATCCTGGTGCCTCGACCCAGACGAGCTTCGTGCGCACGCTGAGCTTGGCCTGCAGATCGGCAACGTCCAAGGGGTCGTAGCACTGATGGGTGATGCCCAGCTGCGAGAGGGTCGCGCGTGCATGGCGCAGCGAGGGCCCGTAGACGTTGGTCGGCAGGAGCACTTCGTCGCCGGTCGACAGCAGGCCGAGGTTGACCAACGCGATCGCGGCTTGTCCGCTTGGACAGAGCAGGCAGTGCCGGCCGCCTTCGAGCGTGCACAGACGCTGCTCAAGGGTGTAGGTCGTCGGCGTTCCGTAGAGCCCGTAACTGTACCCGTCGCGATGGCCGAATGCCTTGGCACGTTCGCGCACCGTTGCTGCGTTTGGGAACAGGACCGTCGAGCCCTTGAACACGCCCGGCGGAATCGCTTGGTAGCCGGCCGGGGGGACGTAACCGTGGTGAATCAGTCGGGTGCTGATGTCTTGAGACATGTCGAGAGCTCTTCTGCAGGTGGAGAGCTTCAATGTATCGGAACACGAGCTTGCCGCCTATGCGGCCACCCTAGGCAAATCCGCACATCGGGTTGCGGCGAAGTAGCAAGGACAATGCAGCCCGGCTGCCGCCGCTAGGATGCGGCATCGAACCACTTGGCTTCGCCCGCAAAAAGGTCAGTCAGCTTGCAGAGCCCAGTAAAAATCGCCTGCCGAATCGAAGCCTGATCGACGTTCTCGAAACCATAGCGCGGCCACTTCGCTCGTTCTGAGCAGCGTCATCTAATCGCTGTGTTTTTTGATGGCGAAGCATGAGAACGTGCAGCCCATCGTCAGTGCCTCTCACCCATCAGGCTACCCGCGCGGCTGCGCATCTGCAGGGCCGTTCAGCCACTCTTGCTTTGACACGAAGAGCTGCTTTAAGTACTCGGTGACGGCCCGGATCCGCGCCGAGTACTGGAGGTCATGGTGCACGCTGACCCAGAGCGTTCGCATCACCCTCGCCTCGCCGGCAAGCACCGGCACCAGCGTGTCCTCTTTCACCACCGAGAACTTGGGAAGCAACACCAGGCCGAGCCCGGACGCGGCGGCGGCCGTCTGAGCCAGCATGCTGTTGGACTGGAAGCTCATCGGAGGCTTTGCGACCAGTTCATCGAGCCAGCGCACGGCGTCGAGCTGGATCAAGTCGTCCAGGTATCCAACGAACTGATGCTTTGGCAAGTCGGACAGACTTGCAGGCACTCCGTGGCTTTCAAGATACCCCGGCGAGCCATACAGGTACAACGCGAACGAGCCCGCTGTCTCGCATTCCAATCCCTGGCCGATCGGTTTGAAGAAGCTGACGAAAACGTCGGCTTCCCGACGGCTCACGTTGACAACGGAGGAAGACGTCACCAGTTCTATCCGCAGCTTGGGATACTTCCGCAGCAGCGACTCGAGATGGCGAGCTACGAACGTGGTTCCGATGCCCTCCATCATGGCCACGCGCACGCTGCCCGAGGGCTCCATATTGGTTCCACCGAGTTCCTCCTGAAGGGACAAAACTGCGCGCTCCATCTTGTCAGCCTGGAGGGCAAGAACATGCGCAAGCTCGGTAGGTTTGAGTCCGGCGCGGTGGCGTTCAAAAAGCGGACCGCCCAGGCACAGCTCCAACTGCGACAGCCGCCGGCTGACGGTGGAGTGATCAATGCGAAGCTGCCTGGCCGCCTGGGTAAGACTTCCCGTACGGTTGATATGCAAAAACAGGCGCACATCGTCCCAATCGAGATTGGCAAGGGGTACCTTCTTGGTCGTCATGCAGCCTTCCTGTGCATCGTCGTGTGCAAGCTTGATTCTTCGGCCTGAACGACCGGTGATCGTTGATAGCACTTCGTTTGGCGACGCGCAATGCTGCATGGACCCGAGGAGCCCGCAAAAACGCATCTCTCATTGCGCATTTTTGAGTATCGGATGGCCCCTATCGGCAACTATCCTTTTGGCTTCAGCAACGCATAGCGAGTATCTGACATGAGTTCATTGCCCCGGGTGAAGGTTGCAGCCGCCCACGCAGCGCCGGTGCTGCTCGACAAGTCCGCCACCACTGAGAAGGCGGTTTCGATCATCAAGGAGGCAGCCCTCCATGGCGCACAGGTGATTGCGTTTCCGGAAACCTATATTCCGGCGTTCCCGGTCTGGGCGGCCCTGTGGGCGCCAATCTACAACCACGATCTGTTCGAGGCGATGGTCGAGAACAGCGTCTACGTGCCGGGGCCCGAGGTGGCCTTGATCGCTGCGGCCGCCAAACGCTTCGGGGTGTGCGTATCGATGGGCATCAGCGAACGCAGCACGGCCAGCGCCGGCTGCATCTGGAACTCGAACATCCTGATCGGCGAGACAGGCGAGTTGCTCAACCATCATCGCAAGCTGGTGCCGACCTTCTACGAGAAGCTGGTCTGGGCGGCCGGAGACGGGCAAGGACTTCGGGTCGCCGAGACACGTTTCGGGCGCATCGGCGGTCTGATCTGCGGCGAAAACACCAACCCGCTCGCACGCTTCTCGCTCATGGCGCAGGCGGAGCAGATCCATATCTCCAGTTGGCCTCCGATGTGGCCCACGCGCAAGCCATCGGGAGGGGGGAACTTCGACAACGTTGCGGCAAACCGCATTCGGGCGTCCGCTCATTCGTTCGAAGCCAAGGCGTTCGGAATCGTCTGCGCGAGCTTCATGGACAAGGCGATGCGTGACTTTCTGGTGGATCGCGATCCCGCCGTGGCAGAGGTGATAGACGGCACACCGCGCGCTGCGTCCATGTTCGTGGACCCCACGGGTACGCAGATTGGAGATACCCTCCAGAATGAGGAAGGAATCGCCTATGCCGAGTTCGACCTGAACAAGTGCATCGAGCCGAAGCAATTCCATGACGTGGTGGGCTACTACAACCGATTCGACGTGTTCTCGCTCGGCGTCGAACGCCGCCGCCACGAGCCGGTCGCGTGGTCCGGATCGTCCGATCCGCAATTTCCGCGACTGCTCGACGATGAGGTGACCGCCGGGGTGCTGGATGAATAGTGACACTTTTCTGCCACCGCTGCCCTACGGAGAGGAGCGTTCGGTTGTCATAGGCCGGTCTCGCGGATTCCATCTGAAGCCGCCGCCCGCCCCTGCGGCACTGCGCGACTTCATCACCTCCGATGCGCAGCTCTTCGAGACCATCCACATGGGTTCCGTCGAAGTCGACGCCAAGCGCTGGAGGCTGCAAGTGGACGGGCTCGTCCACAACCCTTTCTCTATCGACCTGGACGCTCTCAAGCGGCTGCCTTCGGTCTCCATCACAGCCTTCCATGAGTGCTTTGGCAGCCCCCTCGTACCTACCAGCGCCAATCTCTGGCGTGTCGGCAATGTGCGATGGACAGGTGTGCCACTGGCTGTGCTGCTCGAGCACGCGCAGCTCGAGGCAGGTGCCACCCATGTCTGGTCGGACGGCCTGGACAGCGGCGAGTTCGGCGGCCGCAGCATGAACCGCTATCGCAAGGATCTGCCGCTTTCAAAAGCGCTGTCGTACGAGGTACTCGTGGCTTACGAGATGAATGGCAAACCCTTGACACGCGAGCGGGGCGGACCAGTTCGGCTCGTGGTGCCTGGCTGGTTCGGCACCAACATGACCAAGTGGCTGTGCCGCCTGTCGGTCCGGGGCGGACGTGCAAATTCCCCCTTCACTACCCTTTGGTACAACCGCGACAGCGAGCGCGAAGGCGAAGTCTTGCGAGAGCCGGTGTGGTCTGTCGAGCCCAACTCCTTGATTACCCATCCCGCGCAAGGCGACACCATCTCCGCGGATGAGGTGGCAGTGAAGGGCTGGGCCTGGAGCGGCAACGGCATCGATGGCGTGGCCCTCAGCACCGACGGCGCCGCAACGTGGCTGGAGGCTGAGGTCCTGCCACGCCGGGAATTCGAATGGCAGCAGTTCGCGGCGACACTGCCGCTGCCGCAAACCCCCGGCCTTGTGAGCATCATCGCGAGAGCCCGTGACGCGGATGGGTCGATCCAGCCATTGAGCGGGACACGGAACGCAGCCCATTCGACTCAGATTAGCTGGTTTTTACCGTGAACGGCCGTCCCCTACGTCGCCAAACACGGCTGCAAATGGCACGGGCTGTTTGAGCGATTTCAACTGGCTCACGCTCTATGCACACCTAAGCCATTGGGCCAAATCAGAGGGACCGGATCTCGGGTTTGAACAGTTGCAGCGTGCGCAGATCGTGCAGATCAAGCTCGAAACCGCATTGGCCAAGGCGCATGCACCCGGCCAAAACAGCACCGCACGTCTAAAAAACTGTCTGCGAGTTATCGGCAAGCCCCATGAGGCGTGGAATACCAAGCTCAACCTCGTCACGGCGGGTGCACCCACGACCTGACCTTCTCGCTGCCCCCTGGTAAGCGCATCCCGTCTGCCCAGTTTGATATAGCGCTTAACCGCACAAACGCGCTCTTCGCGGCAAGCACCTGATTGAGCACCTGATCGCCGTTGCGCAGATGGCGGTGGAACAACAGGATCGCACCATCGCTCATGTTGCAGCCATCAAAGGCTGCCTTGATGTTGCGCAGCAACTTGTTCCGGCCGGCGACGGCGGACCAGACCCTCGCCGCGGCTGGAGCCTGCGCCAGCCCTTGGAACGACCGTACCGGACCGAATCCTTCGATGAACGCAGGAAGTTCGCGAGAGCTCAAGGCAACTCAACCTGCCAGCCGGCCCCTGAGTCGCGCGAGCGTGCGGCGGGTCTGGAGTACGTCAGTTGATTTCGCCCAAGGCCCGCCGCACAAGCTCCTCTGCCGAACCGTCGTCCCGCAGACCCAGCCCACGGGCGGATGCGTCGTCGAGATGCGGATAGCGCCCGAACACCGCCTCCACATCGGGACGAGGTTGGAATGACACCAATGCGCGACGGGACTCGCCGTAACGTGCCGAGCACGTGTCGATGATGTCCCGGATCGAGAGACGCAGCACAGGCATTGGCCAAGCCCGCCCGGAGTCAGCATGCGAGACATCCATCACTGCCGCATGGGCCAAGTTCTCGGCGCAGCGACGCGCCGACATCCACCACGCCGTGGCCTCGGGACCTACGGGGCAGGTGAAGGTTTCGTCGACCTTGAGCGCGTGCAGGATGTCGCTCATGAATGCGGAGGAGAGCCCCGCGCTGCTCTTCGCGCGGGCGACGATGCCAGGGAGCCGGACAGATCGGCCATCCAGAAGACCGCGGCGCGTGAAGTCCGCCAGGAGGATCTCACACACCTGCTTGTGTGCACCGTATGTGAGCGGCGGTCGCAGTAACGTCGTCGGCGTGACAAGGTCCGGCAGGTCGGATCCGTACACCGCGATGCTGCTCGCATACACGACCGTAGGCCTGGTGCCGCTCGCCGCCAGGGCCTCGAACAACGAGAGCGATGCGTCGAGGTTGACCCGTCGGCCGAGCGCATAGTCCGCCTCGGAGGCACCTCCAGGGACTGCCGCGAGGTGAAAAACCAGGTCGGGCCGGAACGTTGCGACCTTCGCCATCACGGCAGGCTGCGTGAGATCGCCGCGGATGGCGGTTTCCCCTGACCTGTCCGACAAGATCTGGTCGGCGAGCGCCAGTGCTTCGATGCACCGGCCGCCGAGTTCGCCGCGCTCACGCAGCAGGTCGGCGACGTGAGCGCCGATGAAGCCGCCACCGCCGGTGATAAGGACTCGCATCGGATTCAATCCAGTTCGCTGGTGCACACGCGCTGCTCACGCCTGCGGCGGCGTAGGAGCGCGAATGATGCGCTGGTCAATGGCACCGAAGACCGGTCCGCCCTCCTGGCGCACCTCCATGCGGACGCGGTCGCCGAAGCGCATGAACGGCGTCTTGGGTGCGCCGTGCTCAATAGCCTCGATCGCACGGCGCTCCGCGATACAGGCCGAGCCCTTCTGCCCTCCTGCATTCGAGACAGTGCCGCTGCCGATGATCGTGCCCGCGGACAGGCGGCGCGTCGCAGCCGCATGCGCGATCAGATCGTCGAAGCCGAAGTTCATCTCACCGCCGTTTGGGTTGCCGAACCATGTGCCGTTGCATTCGACATGGAGGTCCAGGTGCACGCGCGCATCCCGCCAATGCTCGCCGATCTCGTCCGGCGTCACCGCTACCGGCGCGAAGCTGGAGGAAGGCTTCGCCTGGAAGAACCCGAAGCCGGTCTTCATTTCACGTGGACCGAAGGAACGCAGACTCACGTCGTTGATCTGCACCAGCAGCGCGATGCGGCTGCGCGCGAGGTGCGCCGAAGCACCCAGGGGCACCTCGCGCAGGATCACGCCGTACTCGCCTTCGAAATCGATGCCGTGCGCCTCGTCCGGCAGCGGAACGTCGTCGGTGGATCCCAGGAAGTCGTCGGAGCCGCCCTGGTAGATCAACGGGATCGTCTCCGTGTCGGGAATGGGCGCGAGGTTGAACGCCCTCTCCATCAGGCGGCCGTGATTCAGGAAGGCAGAGCCGTCGCACCATTGCGACGCCCTCGGCAGCGGTGCGGCAGCCTGGCGCGGATCGAACGCCGATGCGCCCTCCGCCTGCCCCGCATTGACTTGTGCATAGAGTTGCTGCAGCCGCGGCTCGCACTCGGTCCAGCGCTCCAACGCGTCGAGAAGGGTCGGCGCGATCGCCTGCGCGCTCACCGATTGCTGCAGGTCGCGCGACACGACGACGAGTCGGCCGTCCTTGCCGCCCTTGAGGGATGCCAGTTTCATGCTTTTTTCAGTTCGAAGAACATCGCAACATTCACCTCAGCCCCGCCCGGCCAGCGCCTGGCCGATGGCGGGATCGTACGTGCCGTCTATCAGGACGAAGAGCATCCGGCATGGCTTGCCGGAGCGGTTGGCCCACGCATGGTTGGTGCCGCGCTGCACGACGACGCTGCCGGTATGCAGTTGCACCTCGCCCTGATCCAGGACCAGCGTGATCTCGCCCTCCATCACGACACCATAGTCGACGCTCTCCGTGCGGTGCATCAGCGGGTGCGGCGCGCCCCGGTCCGCCGTGGAAGCCGCCATGTCCCCGATCTCGCTGAAACCCGCGCGCAACTGCTCGGCGCTGCGACTGAACAGCTCCTCGCTGTCCGGTGGAATGTCCACGAACCGGAAGCGCGTGCCACTTGATGGTGGCGGCAGCGTCAGCGGTCCGGTGGTCGGGTCCGGGCCGTTGTCCACACGCACCGGCGCGCCCGTGGTCGCCCATACCTCGTGAAAAACCGTACCCGGAATGGCCTTGATTTCCGCCACGACCGGCAGCGGTCCGTTGCTGGTGATGACGGCATTGCCCTGCGCGTCGTGGCCGGTGACCACACGATGAATGACTGGAAAGTTCATGATTTTTCTCTCATTCGAATTGGAGCTTGGACTCTTTGGCTATCCCGCGATAGAGCACGAGGTCGTCGCGTATCCCTTCGGCAAAGCGAGCGGAGCTGCCGCCCTCAGGCCGCAGCCCGAGCTCTGCGAACCGCTTCTGCACCGCAGGATCGGCCAACGCCACGCTGGCAGCCTTGTTCAGTTTCTCGAGCAAGGGCGGCGGGGTCGTTGCGGGTGCCAGCACGCCCACCCAGGATTCGAGTACGAAGGCCTTCACGCCAGCCTCGGCTGCCGTCTGCGTCCCGGGGAAGCGCGGATCCCGCTGCTTGCTGGTGACCGCCAGCAGCTTGATGTGCCCCGCATCGACCAGCGGCTTGGCCGAGGCATCGAACGCCATGTCCAGCTGGCCGCCCGCGACATCGTTCAACGCGCCTGCCGTGGAGCGATAGGGGATGTGCACGAGGAACGTTCCGGTCAGCGACTTGAAGTACTCGCCGGCAAAGTGCGCGCCGCTGCCCATGCCGGCGCTGCCGTAGCTCAACTTTCCGGGATTCTTCTTCGCATACGCGATGAACTCGGCAAGCGTGCTGGCTGGAATGTCCTTCTTCGTGACGATCTGCAGACCGTAGGTCGCGGTCATGCTGACCGGGGCCAGAGCCTTCGCAGGGTCGAAGGAAATCTTCGGATCGACCACCGGGAGGATGCTGTAGCTCGAATTCGTGAACAGAAGCGTGTTGCCGTCGGCGGGCGCCTTCATCACGACTTCGACGCCCAACCGGCTGCCGGCACCGGGCCGGTTGTCGATGATGATGACCTGGCCGAGCTGGCGGCCCATGTGCTCCGCCATGATGCGGGCCACCTGGTCCGTGACTCCGCCCGGCGGAAAGGGAACCACCATCTTGATCACATTGGGCTGCGCGTGGGCCGAGCCAGCCGCGGCGATCACAATGATCGCGGCGAAGAGCAAGGAACGCCACGCGGGGCGAGGCTGGTACTTCATCTCTGTCTCCTGATTTTTCTGAAAGCGTCAGCCGAAGGCAGGCGCCAGCCCATCCCAGCACAGGTACTTGATCTCGAGAAACTCCTCGATGCCGTGGTGCGAGCCTTCGCGGCCGAGACCGCTCTGCTTCACGCCGCCGAAGGGCGCCACCTCATTTGAGATCAGGCCGCAGTTGATACCAATCATTCCCGACTCGATCGCGGAAGACGCTCGCCAAATGCGGGCGGCGTCGCGGCTGTACAGGTAGGCGGCCAAGCCGAAGTCGGTGGCGTTCGCAAGCGCGAAAGCTTCCTCGTCATTCTCGAAGCGGAACAGCGGGGCGAGCGGGCCAAAGGTTTCTTCGCGAGCCACGGCCATTCCTGACCTGGCCCCCACGATGACGGTCGGCTCGAAGAATCGGCCCCCGAGCGCGTGGCGGTTGCCGCCATGCAACACGGTGGCGCCGTTGGCAAGCGCATCGGCGATGTGCTCCTCGACCTTCGTCACAGCCGCGTCGTCGATCAGCGGTCCCAGTTGCACGCCTGCTTCCAGGCCATTGCCGACACGAAGCCTGGCCACCCGCTCCACGAGCTTGGCCGCGAAGGCGTCGTACACGCCCGCCTGGACCAGCACCCTGTTGGCGCTGATGCAGGCCTGGCCTGTGTTGCGAAACTTCGCAGCAACGACGCCGTCGGCGGCCGCATCGAGATCCGCATCGTCGAAGACGATGAACGGCGCATTGCCGCCGAGCTCCATGGAACACTTCTTGATCGTCCCCGCGGCCTGTGCGAGCAGCAGGCGCCCAACCTCCGTCGAACCGGTGAATGTGATCTTGCGCACAAGAGGATGCGATGTGAGCTGATTCCCGATGTCGCGGGTATCGTTTCCCGTCAGGACGTTAAACACCCCTGCCGGCACGCCGGCGCGCCGGGCGAGCTCCGCCAGCGCCAACGCGGTGAGCGGCGTCTGGCTCGCGGGCTTGACCACCATGCTGCAGCCTGCCGCCAACGCCGGGCCCGCCTTGCGCGTAATCATTGCCGCAGGGAAATTCCAGGGCGTGATGGCTGCGCAGACCCCGATCGGCTCCTTCAGCACCACGATGCGCTGGGTGTCCTTCGGTGCCGGAATCACATCTCCGCGCACCCGCTTAGCTTCCTCGGCGAACCACTGCAGGAAGGAGGCCGCGTAGTCGATCTCCACCTTCGCTTCGGCGAGCGGCTTGCCCTCTTCCAGCGTGATCAGTGTTGCGAGATCGTCGCGGTGCCGAATCATCAGCTCGTACCAGCGGCGCAGCACTTCCGAACGGTGCTTGGCCGTAGTCTTGCGCCAGGACAGGAAAGCTGCGTGGGCAACTTCGATTGCGTTGGCGGTCTCCGCCTCCCTGAAGCGGGGAAGCTCAGCCAGGACGACGTTGTCGGCCGGATTGCGCAGCGTGTACGTGCCGTGTGGTGTGGAGCCGATCCACTCGCCGCCTACATGAGCTGCGGTGCGGAAGAGCTCGGGGTCCTCGAGAAGGTATCGCATGGTGCCTTCTTTCAGCATGGGTTGCGACCAACCATGTACGCGCTGTCCGGGTCCTTGGTGACCGGCAGGCCGGATGCCACCAACCCCTGGCGCAGCATCTTCATGAGGCGGTCCGGCACACGCATCGCCGGCGCCCGCAGAGGGCCACCGTTGAAGCCTGCCAGCCAGTCCTGGTACTTCCACATCGTCCGGTTCAACACGCCGGTGCCGCCGGCGTAGCTCTGTGCGGCGGCGCCGTTGGCGCTGCGCGCCGGGTTGACCTTCCAATACAGCTCCATTGCAGACTCCCACTCGCCGCTTCTCGCCAGATCGAAGGCGTGCGGGTAGTAGGTGCTCATCCATTGCGTGTTGCTGGTCCCGGAAAACTGCAGCTTCATCACGCTCATGAGCGGGATGGCATCGCCTTCGATCGGGCAGCTGATCACCACGTCGTCGCGGAAGTGGTGGTACATCTCGCACAGGCCCGCGGGCAGCGGGAATCCCTGCTCCGACTTGATCGCCACGATGTTGGGGCAATCCTTCAGCAGGCGGCGCACCAACTCGACCGACATGCCCGCCGGATGGACGCGCTCGAAACCCCACAGCGGAATCGGGAACAGCATCACGGCCAGCTGCGTCGCGTCGCAGAACTGCTTGGTGTAGTCGTAGATCTCCTGCTCGGTCGTCGGCCAGAACTGCGGGGGATAAGACAGGAGCACGATGTCCGCGCCGGCCTTCTCCGCCAGTTTCACGGCCTGGATGTTTTCCGCGAGTGTGCCGAAAGCCGCATGGAAAAAGAGACCCATGTCGCTACCTGCCGTGTCGCGCGCCCATGCCGTGAATTGCGCATTCTCTTCGGGGGTGATTGCCACTTCGGCGCAAAGAAGCGTGTAGCTGTAGCCGAGTTCCTTGGCGAGCGCGATGTCGTGGCGGATGCCCTTTTCGTTCAGGTTGCTCAGGTCTGCGGAGTAGCTGGGAATGGTGACAGCGGAGCAGCCGACGAGGTGGTCGCGCGCCCAGGCGCGGGCGTCCTTGCGTTGATAGGTAGGCATGGTATTCCTTGGGTTGATTGGTTGACTTACTTGGCGACCGGCACGATGCTGTGGGCCATCTCGGTACCGATCCCCATGGCTCGGGCGCGGGCCAGCAGCATCTCGGCGGTGATGACGTCCTGCAGTGCGGAGCCGACGGATTTGTAGAGAACGATGTCTTCTGGCTTGCGTGCGACCCCGCCTCCAACGAAGTCGGCGAGTGACACCAGCTTGCCGGCGAAGCCGACACCGGCTCGGGTCGCTGCCAGCATGTCGCCGGTGTCGTGGGCGACCTCTTCGGGCATGTCGGCGACGATCAGGGACGCACGGACGATGGTTTCTTCATCGACCTCGCGCTGTTCGGGCAGCGTGGAGCCGATGGACACCACGGTCATGCCGGGGGCCAGCCATTCACCGCGGATCACTGGCGACTCGTCGCGGCTGCGCGCGGCGCAGAGCACGACATCCGCACCCTCGATCGCTCCGGACGCCGATGCAGCGGCCTCGATGTCGAGGCCGTGCTCTTCGCGGACCGTCGATGCAAACTTTTCCCGGTTCGCCGGTGTCGGGCTGAAGATGCGAACGCGCGCGATATTCCGTACTGCGACCAGCGCTGCGAGCAATCCCTTCGCCTCGAAGCCAGAGCCGATCACGGCCACGCTCAACGGCTTGAGGGGCGCTGCGGCGTTGACAGCGACCGCGGCGGTGGCTGCGGTTCGAATGCCCGTGATGCGGTTGCCGTCGATCAGCGCGGCCAGGCCCATGGTCTCCTGGTCGAAAAGTGAGACGAGGTAGCTGGCACGACGCGCCTTCATGCTGGCGGAGATCAACTTGCAGCCCATGTGCCTGCCGCTGGGGGATACGGCCGTGAGACCGCGCAGCCAAGTGCCTTCGCCCCGGGCCATGGAACGCGGCGGCACCATGGCCGCGGCAATCGTGCTGGCGTAGGCGCTGCGCAGGGCGTCGAAGGCGGCCTGCCAGTCCGTCAGCCGAGCTACATCCTCGTCCGTGAGAAAAAGGGTCGGCGGCAACTCTATGGCGGCCGCGGAATTGAAGGTGCCCAATGCGATGTCTCCTGTAATGGACACGATCGTAGGCAGCGCCTCTCCCTCTGGCGACCCGGAAGAGGCCAAAGCAGCTTTCCCGATTTGGAATAGCTTATGGGTTCTGTCTTGCCGACTTGAGCATGGCCGGTGCCATGGTCTTGAGCAGGCGCATGACTTCCCAGGTCGCCTTGGTGTGAGCGCGGTGCTGAGTGATCCCGAGGACGATCGCGCGTGACAACACAGGGCGGACAATGCGAATGGCCGCGAGCCGGCGCGCCTCATTGGCTGTCAGCGTGCCCGCCGTGATCGCATATCCGCCGCCACTGGCCGTGATCTCGTGCTGCAGTCGGATTGAGTCGGCCTCCAGCACTTGAGTGAGAGTCAGGCCCTTGTGCCGCGCGAGTTTCGCCAGTCGCGCACGCAGCGGATGTGGCTCGCTCGGCAGCACCAAAGGCAGACCTGCAACCTCCTCGAAGTCGATCGTCTTTCGGGTTGCCAGAGTGTCCTTCGCAGGCACCACCAAGTAGAGCGAAAGACGTGTGAGCACGGTTTCTTCAGGCGAAGCGGTGTCTTCCTCACGCAGCAACAGGGCGAGGTCAAGCCGGCCTTGGGTCAACCATTCCTCGAGTTGGGCGCTCGACCCTTCGGTGAGATGCAGCCGGACCTGCGGCCACGACTTGCGGACGGTCGAAAACACGGGGCCAGCCAGCATACTGACTGTGGAGGGCAGCAAGCCGACACGCACGTCACCGACGGGGGTTCCGCTGTTCGTGCGCATATCATCGGCCAGTTGCTCAGCATCACGGATCAGCGCCGTCACGCGCGGATAGACCTGTTCTCCGAATTCCGTCAGCACCACGCCGCGGCCGGTGCGGCGGAACAGGCGCGTCCCCGACTCTTGCTCCAGCCGCGTGATGTGCCGACTCACCACCGACTGCTGCATGTCGAGCGCGAGCGCGGCGCCCGAGACACTTCCGGAGTCCGCAACTTTGACGAATAGTTGCCACTTGGGGTCGAGTATGTTTTGCACGCGGGAATTGTGCATGGGCCGCCAGGCGCCGGTGCACTAAAAACCGTTCGAAATCTTGCGAGGACGAAGAGCTTGTCGCACTACACAGTGCGCAAATGCCTGCGCACGAGGCCCAGCCGCCAATGCACCGGCGAAGCCCGCAGTGATGATCTGGCACCATTTCGACACGGTGAAGCTGGCATTCTTGGCTGACACGCACTGCCGAAGGGGCGGCAGACCGTCAAGGCGCTGCTCCACCTTGCTCAGGCCGAGTACGAAGGTGGTTGTGGCCAACAGACCGAGTTCACCCGTGCGTTGCGACCGCAGCAAGGCGGTGTGGCGGTCGGCAGGGCGTTCGTGCCACTGAACTTCTAACTGGGCAAGGCCCTTCAATTCGGCCGGACCGACGAAGCGCTGGTGATGAACGGGATCTGCCACAAGCTGTAGGTCGTGGATACCAAGCTGTGCGCGAACCGGGCGTTCTGGCCAATGCCCGCCAATTGACGGGGCTGTACTGCTCGCCGCTAGGGACCGGCAACTCCAAAAGTTGCGGCCCTCTGCTCCGCTACGTGCGCAATCGCACGAGCCAGACGCTCAACCCATCATTCTTCGCTGACGATTGCGGACCAAGTCGTCCCATGCAACTGTTGATGAATGATTGACTCGATCTTGTCGAGGATGTCGTAAAGCGACTTCTGATCGGTCTCGCTTAGTTCCGAAACGATCTTCTCTTCGACTAGGTTCGCAACCTTATCGATGTCAGCGTTGATCTTGGCGCCCTTCGATGTGACCCTAAGCAGTGCCCGACGCCCGTCTTGGCGATCAGGAACCCTCTCAATCAAGCCCTGCTCAACGAGGTACCCAACTGCTCTCGCCACTTTTGGCGAGTCAGACGACGTGCGTTCAACGAGTTCCGACGGGGAGATGGGCTGGTAGCAAGCGATCACCGAAAGGGTCTTCATCGCACTTGCGTTTAGCTGGTATTTCGATCTGGCCATGGCAACAACAAGACCGCTCCATCTTTGAGAGACCTGATGGAGTCTGTAGTTGACTCGTTTGTCCAGAGGCATTGGCTTCAGCATGTCGCTATTTTAATCATCCGCTTGACCTGTCTGCATTTTAGCTGCAATATGCAGGCACTTTAAACCAATCCTGAGGAGACACAGTGCACCGGGACATCGTGATCGTGGGCGGAGGCCCCGCCGGGCTGACTGCTGCTGAACTGTTGGCTCAACAGGGGCTCGCTGTAGGCTTGGTGCACAAAGGGCCCTTGGGTGGCGAACTTCCAAGCCTCTTGTGGGTAGATGGAGTTCCTGGACTAGATGCTCCGATCAACGGTGCAGAACTGGCTTCCCAGCTGATCGACCGCGCCCAAGCGGCAGGGGTGACATTCATTTCGAGAGAAGCCACGGCCTTGGAGCTCTATTCCCGGTCGGCTGTCGTCGCCCTATCTGGACACGGGTTTGTTCAAGGCTCCGCCGTGGTGTTAGCGATGGGGCGAAGAAGAATACTTGGCAAGGACTTTCGCAAATTCGAAGGCCGGGGCCTGATCGGCTGCACTGCTTGCGACGCCGGCTTTTACCGGGGCGAAACCGTTGTAGTTTGCGGAGCAGGTCATGGAGGCGCAATTGACGCGATCAACTTGGCCATCCACGCAGAGCGTGTGATTCTCGTGGAGCGATCCAATGAGCTCGGTTGCTCCCCTGAACTCGCAGAGCAGCTCCATCGAAATTCCGTCATCGAGATCATGCTTTCCTCGGAAGTGAGCGGCGCGGGCGCGACTGCCTCCGGGGCAATCGATGCAGTGCACGTGAACATGAAAGACGTAGGCCCTCGGACGCTGCCCGCGACCGGCCTCTCAATTCAAGTGGGTCGGATGCCCGAAACGGAGTTCCTGGACTCAGGCGTTGGCCTTGACAGAGAAGGCTTGGTCGAGACGGATGAATGTTGCCGCATCCCGGCATCGCGGATTTTTGCGATCGGTGAGGTGCGCGCGGGAAGTGCTCGCACGTTCGCGAGCGCGATATCCGACGCTCGTGCTGCCGCGCATTCGATCCTTTCCAACTTTTCTGGAATGGCCTGAACCAGCCCCCTTTCGTGACAAAACAATGGAGACATGAGATGACCTTACACCGGAGAGATTTCCTTGGTTTTGGAGCTGCCGTTCTAACGGCCTCGGCTTGGGCTTCAGAGTTCCCCATAGCTGGCAAGCCGGTTCGGATCGTTGTGCCGGCGGCGCCTGGTGGTCCGGCCGACTTGATGGCTCGCTCCCTCTCGCTGACCCTGACGTCGCAACTCAAGGGGGCGCCTATTGTGGTCGAAAGCAAGCCAGGCGGAGCCACGGTACTGGGTGCCAACATTGTTGCCAGCTCTCCTTCCGATGGATACACATTGCTTCTAACGATCAACAGCACACACACGCAGGTCCCGCATCTACTGCAGAAGCTTCCCTACGATCCGTTTCGCGATTTCACACCCATTTGTCAGCTGTTCCGTGCCGGTGTCGTCATCTGCGGGCAGCCTTCCCTGAAAGCTCAGAACCTCAAAGAACTGGTTGAGCTCTCCAAGTCGACCGAAGCGATCAGTGCTGCGTCGGCAGGCATCGGTACCAATGGACATCTCTACATCGAGATGCTCAACCGGATCTATGGCGCGAAGTTCATCCATGTTCCCTATAAGGGGGCGTCGGAGGGCCAACGCGACCTCCAGGCAGGAATCGTTCAGGTCTACTTTGATTCAGTGTCCTCTGCCATCCCGCATATCAAATCCGGGAAGGTCAAGGCGTTGGGCGTGACTGGTACTTCGAGAATTGAAGCCCTTCCCCAGATCCCAAGCTGCGTCGAAATGGGCTTTTCCGAACTCGACGTTACGGGCTGGTTCGGGGTCTTTGGCCCCGGCGGCATGCCCTCAGCAGTCGTTGATACCCTGAACAGGGCATTTGTCGAAGCGCTCAAGTCACAAGAGGTCCGCCGGCAATTCGAGCCCCTTGGCATTGAGCTTACTGGGACTAGCGCGAAAGAGTTCGACTCCATTGTGCGAAGAGACTACGCGACGTGGGGCAAGGTGATCAAGAACGCTGGTATCAAGATGGAGCAATGAGTATGCAGCAGGAAGCCGAATATGAAGTCCTGAGCCCCTCAGGAGAGGCAGTTCATGCGCGGCCTCGCTCTCCAAATCCCCGCCTACCCGACCTCTCAGGAAAAATTGTCTATTGCATTAGCCAGGTCATAGGTGGCGCAGATTTCTTCATGCAATACGTGGCCAAGCTCCTCCCGGAGTACGCCCCTGGCGCAAAGACCGTGTTTGTTCGCCGTGAAACCACTTACATGTCCGACGACCCAGGGCTGTGGGCGCGCGTGCAAGCCGAAGCAGATGCTGTCATCTACGGTTGTGGCGCGTGCGGATCATGTTCAATGTGGGGCACGCATTGGTCTGCCGAGATCGAAAAACGAGGAACTCCCTGTGTCTACGTGGTCGACGAGCCGTTCCGTGCAGACGTCGAGGTTAGCTGTCACAAAGAGGGCATGCCTGGGCTTAGACGGGTGCACGTTCCGCATCCATGCGACATGGTCCCCGAGCAAAAGATGCGAGAAATCGCGGAACAGCTCGCGGCAGCCCTGACCCAGCCCCTGACGCAGCGCGAACTTAGTACCAACTCCGTTGACGACGGTTCGCGAGATCGCATCGTATTTCGCGGCTCGATCGAAGACGTGAATTGCTTCTTCTCCAACCGCGAATGGACGGACGGATTGCCGATCATGCCGCCAACAGAGGCGGCCGTCGCCAGGATGCTGCGGGCCACGAGCAAGAAGCCCGACGATGTCGTCGTCGAGAGATTCCATCCCGAGGGGTATCGCGTCACTGTCGAGAAAGTTGCAGCAGTCGGCGCAATGACCAACTGCCCGCCTGACTCCATGCCAGTTCTTCTGGCCATCGTAGACGCAATTAGTGCACCGACATTTGCCTCATGCGTTCGTTCAACCACCGCGTTCTCTCTGGCTACGCTCATCGGGGGGGCTATCGCGGCAAAGCTGGGCATGAACTCCGGCGCGAACGCGTTGGGGGCGGGCACAGGAAATTCGGCCAATGCTGCGATTGGCCGCTTCGTCCGGCTCGCCTTGATCTGCCTTGGCGGCTCAAGAACAGGCGTCAGCGACCTGAGCAGCATCGGCAATCCCACAAAGTACAGCCTTGCGTTCACGGAAAACGTGAAGGAAAGTCCATGGGAGTCGTGGCATGCCTCGCATGGATTCTCTTCCACGGCGGACGTTGTTACGGTCCTGTATGGGGGATGGAACTTCCTGTCCCCCTTCGCCCGGTTTATGTCGGATGTAAAGCTCGGCTTGGACTCAATGGCTCGGGGACTGGCACAGTTTGAGATGCCACGAGGAGCGTTGCTGCTGCTTGATCCGATTGTTGCGGACAAGCTTGCCGGAGCTGGCTATTCCAAGACTGACGTGACCGAGTATCTGTGGGCCAACGCGAAGCGCACTGCGAAGGACTTTCGTAGCGACTACTTTTACAAGGCCTTCATGGAACAGGGGATCAAGGGAAACGGCGCGGCATATCAATCGAAGCGCTGGCCAGAGTCTTACCTCACCGCGCCTGACGAGCAGGAGATCCAGGTCTACCCGAAGGGTTCGATCGAGATCGTCGTTGTTGGTGGCCGAACAAACCCCATGTCTCAGGCTTGGCAGTTCTACAACCCAGTCTCGATCCCCGTCGACAAGTGGATGTAGTTCCGGGCCGAAAGGTTGATATCCCGTTGTGCCTGGACGTCATTCAAAACTGCTGAATTCTTGGAGACCAAACCCAAAGGGCTGAGACGGATGCATAGCGCTGGGGGTGCACAGCGCTACCTATAGCAGGCTTAGGTCTCGCATCAGTTGAAAGGGCTACGTTGCTGCATCAATCTGCCACGGATCCCCTTTTGCGGGCAGTAGCCTGCCCCAGTACAGAGGCGCGATTCGTCACCGTAGTCGAAGATTTCCGCTTTGGAGGAGCTTGCTTTTCGCGTTGTCGAATCTCTTCGAGATAGTTGTAGACCGTGTACCTTGAGAGCCCCAGCGCCTTGGCGGCACGTGGAACGCTGCCTTTCACGATGAACAATCCACGGCGCAACATCTCCTCGACGGCCTTACTCTTCTCGTCCTTGGTCATCAGCAGCACGGGCTTCCCGAGGTTTTGAACTGCGGATTCAATAATCTCCGCCATCAAGGTGTCCATGTCGGCAGTTTCCGTATGCGCTCCTCCGTTTACCGTCACATTCGAAGGTCCATCGATAGCCCTGCCAATCCATGCGTGAACCAGTTTGAGCATCTGGAGATCGACGTTGGCACAAAGTGCCGCCAGAGGTACTCCGGACTTCGAACGAAAGATGACGGTTGCTGATTTGAGGGGAGTGCCGGCTGGACTGACTGTGGGATAGACGCCGACCATCGCGTGCCCCTCATCGGAGGCCTCAGTCGTAGTAGCAAATGCCACGGCAAAGGCCTGATCGTCTTTCGGGCCACTCAAGATAGGACTTCCGACCGTTCTACCCGAGACCTGCCCGTTAGCAATGGCAATCACGGAAGTGTCTGGATGTGTGAGGTCATGAAGTACCAGTTCCGTGTTGGGCGGCAGTATTTGCGCCATCAGATCAACGACGGGGCGCAGGATTGACATGATCCGGTCCCGCTCGATTGCCAATTGACTACGTTCAAGTCGGTGTCGCCCACCTGGCGCGGCGCCTAGCGGCATGGCAGCGGACTCGCGAAGCTTGCGTGATGACATGTAAGTAGGTGTCTCCGAAGTGAAGGGGTTAGCCCTATGCGTCGATTTACACAGAGTGTTGAACAATAAACATCTCGTTGAATACGCACCTGTAGGCTCAATGACTATAGGCCAGCAGTGGGCCTTTTGATTCAACATTTTGTTGTTCTATTGACAAGGAGTTTATTGAAATGAACGAAGTTCGACCCCAGCCCTACCCTGAGGCCTCTCGTCGCCGATGGCTCAAGTCCATCGGCGGCGCATCGATTGCTGGCCTGCTCGGAGGCCAGCTCACGGGATGCGGCGGAGGCTCAGGGGGCGCCCCCATCTCGCCGGCATCTGCGGCTGAACCGCCGACGCCCGCAGGCGCATCGAGCCTTCCTGCGAAGGCACTGTTTCCAGGAGTGGCGGACCGCATATACCTCAATGGAGCAGCGGACCATCCCTGGAACCAATACGCCACGGACGCCTTGAAAGGCTACGCCCAATCAAAGCTTTCCCTTGCCGACGGAAGCGCCACCGCGACAGCGAAGTTCGCGGCGCTCATCAACGCCGATGCTGACGAGGTTACCTATGTGCCCAGCACCTCAATGGGCGAATACCTCGTCACCAAGTCACTTGGCCTGCCGACGAGCGGCGGCCGAGTCGTGACCGACGCCTTGCATTTTGTCGGCTCGTTCTACATGTACGAGCAATACCGTCTGCAAGGCCTAGACGTCGTGACGGTTCCAATGGATGCCGACTATCGGATCTCGCTCAGCGCTCTCGATGTCGCAATCTCTCCGGGGACCAAGCTGGTCGCCATCTCGCACGTGTCTCTCTACAACGGCTTCACGCACGATTTGAAGGCGGTATGCGACTTGGCGCATTCTCGTGGAGCCCTTGTCTACGTCGACCTGATCCAGTCGGCGGGCGCCATTCCTGTCGATGTCAAAGCGGCCGGTGTGGACTTTGCCGCATGCGGAACCTACAAGTGGCTCATGGGGGACTTTGGGTTTGCCTTCCTCTATGTGCGCAAGAGTCTTCTTCCCCAACTCCAACGCCCTTGGTATGGGTATCGACAAACACGAAACTTCGCGGCGCCAATCCTGCACGTTTACCCACTGGACTCTCCTGGGAGCATCCCTTACGAGAGTGCACAGCTCAACTCTGTCGCAGGCTACTTCGCAGGTTCGTTCCCCGCTTCTTCTGTGGAAACGGCTTGTGCAGCATCCATTGACTGGATTCAAAGTATCGGGGTGGACAAGATCCAAGCCTATCGGAAGCCCATGACCGATGCGCTGCAAACCGGGCTACGCGCAAAAGGTTTCCAAGTGGTCACGCCTCCAGAAACCGTCTCGCCAATCGTCACGTTTGCTTATGCGAACGCCTCGCAGCTATCCACACGGTTGTCGCCCGCGAAGATCGAAATCACTTTGCGCGCTAACCACGCGCGTATCTCGCCATCGGTGTACAACGACATGAGCGATATCGAAAAGTTTCTCGCCGCTATCGGAACCGCTTGAATCACATGAACCTCACATTTCACGCATCTAAACCGTCCTTCGCCCGTCTTCTTGGCGTGAGTGCATTCGCACTAGCGCTTGGAATAAGCGCCGGGTGCACCACGCCGCCCAAGTACCTGAATTCAGGGAAGATCTTGCCCACCACTCTTCCGTTCTCGGAGGCAGTCCAAGTCGGCAATACGCTGTACCTATCTGGGCAAATCGGGAACATCCCCGGCAGTCTAAAGTTACCGTCCGGTGGCATCAAACCAGAATCGAAGCAGGTTCTCGACAACATCAGGACTTCACTGGAGGCGCACGGTTACTCGTTGGACGATGTGGTCAAGTGCACGGCGATGCTTGCTGACATGAGCGAGTGGGCTGCGTTCAATGATGTCTACAAGACGTACTTCAAGGATGGGAGGTTTCCTGCTCGCAGTGCATTCGGTGCCACAGCCCTGGCGTTCAACGCTCGGGTGGAACTGGAGTGCATCGCCGCGAAGTAGCCGATCGCCAACGACCAAGTGGGCTTTCTCACTCGTTGCCGCGATGAGATTGCGGGCGCCGCGCGGCAATTGGTGGCCATCACCACTGCTGCCGCTCCAGCGGCGCGCCGTGGGGTACGGCCATTGGATCGCCAAAACGACAAGCCGAGGCCTCAGGGGCCATGTCGGCCCGAGCACGCTAACCCTGAGCAGTCCTTCGCTCCGCCCATCATCGTGTAGATCAAGCGACTGAGTGCAGTGCCGAATCCGGACTAATCCTTAAAAAGGCCGACGAAAAGATTTCGCATCCAGTGGTGCGCGGGGTCCGATTCGAACCGGCGGCTCCAGTGCAGCGACACCGTGAAAGCGCTGCGGGGAAGCTCCGCCGGAAGCACTGCATAGCGCTTCGGCTCGATGAACCTGCGCGCGATCGCCTGCGGCATCACGACGGCGAAATCGGTGCGCGCAATGATCGCCGGCAGCGCCAGGAAATGCGCCGAATTGAGCACCAACCTTTCATCGAGCCCGAGCTGCTGCAAGATGCGGAAGGTCTCCGAGTGCGAGCGGACGGCCACATACTCCAAGCGCCGCAGGTCCTGGATCGTCATGCGGACATCCGAAGCCTTCGAGGCCTTCGCCATCGGATGCCCTGCCCGCACCACCACTGCATACCGGTCACGTAGCAGTTCGACGCGCTCCGTACCACTGACCGAAGGCAGAAATCCGAGTGCGAAATGAATGGCCCCGGTTTCAAGGGCATCGGTGATCTCCCCATGCGGCAGCGGCGTCGTATGCACGCGTATGCCGGGTGCCTGGCGGTGCAAAGCTTCCATCAGTTCCGGCAGCAGCCTGGCCTCGCCGATGTCGTTCATATGCAGCCGAACGGTCATGCGCGAGCGTGAGGGGTCGAAGGTGTCTTCATCCCGCAGCACATCCTCGATGGCGGCCACGGCCGGCTGAACGACGCTTGCCAGCCGCTCCGCGCGCAGCGTCGGGCGCATGCGCCCGTTGGCGCGCACGAACAGCGCATCGCCCAACGCGAGCCGCAATCGTGTCAGACCTTGGCTGGCCGCCGGCTGCGACAGCCCAAGCGCATCGGCGGCACGACTCACGCTGCCCAGGCGGTACACCGCCTCAAATAGGCGGAGCAAGTTCATGTCCAGCTTTTCAGTATGCATCTGACTTATTTTGCTTTAGACATTTCATTGTATTGATGAATACCAGGTGAACCGCAAAACTGCAGCCTTCACCTAGGAGCATTCATGGACCGACGCGTCGAACTTTCCACGCAAGCGCCCTTCCCGGCCAGCAGCACCCAGACCGTGCGAGACGCGGTTTTCAGGTTGCTCCGCGCCTTTGGCATGACCCGCGTGTTCGGCAACCCCGGCTCGACGGAGCTGCCGATGTTCATCGACTTCCCGCGAGACTTCCAGTACGTACTCGGTCTGCAGGAATCCGTCGTGGTGGGCATGGCGGACGGTTATGCGCAGGCCACGCACAACGCGGCGTTCATCAACCTGCACTCAGCCGCTGGCGTCGGGCACGCGATGGGCAACATCTTCACTGCCTTTCGCAACCGCACGCCGCTGGTCATCACCGCCGGCCAGCAGGCGCGGTCGATCCTGCCCTTCGAGCCTTTCCTCGGCTCCACGCAGGCGCCCGAGCTGCCGAGACCCTATGTGAAGTGGAGCGTCGAGCCGGCCCGGGCCGAGGACGTTCCGCTGGCAATTGCGCGGGCCTACTACATCGCAATGACGCCACCGCGCGGACCTGTGCTGGTCTCGATCCCCTCGGACGACTGGGACGTGCAGACCCTGCCGGTCGATGCACGCGAGGTCAGCCGCCACGTGCGTGCTGATCCCGATCTTCTCGCGCGCGTTGCCGCGGCCCTAGATGGTGCCCGCTCCCCGGCGTTCGTGGTCGGTGCCGCGGTCGATCGCGACGAGGCCTGGAAAGAGGCGGTTGAATTGGCTGAGCGGCACAACGCCCGCGTTTACGTCGCGCCCATGTCGGGCCGTTGCAGCTTCCCGGAAGATCACCCGCTCTGGGGAGGCTTCCTGCCGCCGATGCGCGAGCGCATCGTCGAGAGGCTCGCCGGCCACGACCTGGTGTTTGCGCTCGGTGCGCCGGCGTTCACCTACCATGTGCCGGGCCAAGGGCCGCACCTGCCCGAAGGATGCGAGCTGGTGCAGCTGACGGACGATCCGCAGGTCGCAGCCTGGGCGCCGACAGGAACCTCCGTGGTTGGCAGCATCCGCCTCGGATTGCTCGATCTGCTCGAATGCAGCACGCCCCACGATCGTAAGGCGCCACCTGCCCACGTACGGCCGCCGCGCATCGCAGAGCCCGAGCCCGGCGAACGCCTGCCGGTGGCGTGGGTCCTGCAAACGCTGGCCGATGTCCGTGCGCGCGACAGCATCCTGGTCGAGGAAGCACCCAGCGCGCGTCCGGTCATGCATGGCCACCTGCCGATCTTCGAGTCGGAAACTTTCTACACCATGTGCAGTGGCGGCCTGGGTTTCGGTCTTCCGGCCGCGGTGGGAGTGGCGTTGGGCAAGCCTGGCGCACGGGTCATCGCATTGGTGGGCGATGGCTCGGCGATGTACGCCATCCAGGCGCTATGGAGTGCGGCGCAGCTGGCGCTGCCGGTCACGGTGCTGATCCTGAAGAACCGCCGCTACGCCGCGCTGTACGACTTCGCCCGCATCTTCGGCTACCGGCCTGACGAGCATGTCCCCGGCACCGACCTGCCCGACCTCGATTTTGTCGCGCTGGCTGGCGCGCAAGGCATGAAGGGGCTGCGCGTCGAAACGGCGGAGCAGTTGCAGCCCGCATTGCACCAGGCACTGCAATCGACCGCACCGATGCTGGTCGAGATCGAAGTGGCTTGAGAGTTTTTTCGCTTTTCCAAATCCACAAGGAGACAAGACGATGGGCACGATATCGATGTTGATCAACGGCGAAGATCGCCAGGCCACCGGCGGTGCGACCTTCGAGCGCCGCAATCCACTCGACGGCACGGTGGCGACCATTGCGCCGGCCGCCACGAAGGCCGACGCTGTGGCAGCCGTCGACGCTGCCGCCGCAGCATTTCCGGCTTGGTCCCGCACCGGGCCGAGCGAACGCAGGGCGCTGTTGCTGAAGGCGGCACAGGCCATCGAAGCCAAGGCCCAAGCCCTGACGGATGCCATGGCATCCGAGACCGGCGCCGGCGCCCCGTGGGCCGGTTTCAACGTGCACCTGGCCGCCGGCATGCTGCAACAAGCGGCCGGCATGACGACCCAGATCAGCGGAGAGGTCATCCCCTCCGACGTGCCCGGCAGCCTGGCCATGGGCCTGCGCCGCCCAGCCGGCGTGGTGCTGGGCATTGCACCTTGGAACGCACCGGTGATCCTCGGCGTGCGTGCGATTGCCACGCCACTCGCCTGCGGCAATACGGTGGTGTTCAAGGGCTCGGAACTCAGCCCGGCCACGCACGGCCTGATCGTCGAAGCCTTCAAGGATGCAGGTTTTCCGCCGGGCGTCGTCAACTTCGTGACCAATGCACCAGCGGATGCAGCGCAGGTGGTCGAGGCAATCATTTCCCATCCGGCGCTGCGGCGGGTGAACTTCACCGGCTCCACCCGCGTCGGCAGACTGATCGCGCAGACCTGCGCGAAGTACTTGAAGCCGGCGGTTCTCGAGCTCGGCGGCAAGGCTCCGCTGGTCGTGCTGGACGATGCCGACCTCGACGCCGCGGTCAACGGCGCAGCCTTCGGTGCCTTCGCCAACAGCGGCCAGATCTGCATGAGCACCGAGCGCATCATCGTGGACCGAAAGATCGCAGACGCCTTCGTCGCCAAGCTCGCCGCCAAGGCCGTGCAGCTGCCGCTGGGCGATCCGCGCAAGGGGCCGGTGGTGTTGGGATCGGTGGTGGATGCGAGCACGGTCGAGCGCTGCAACGCGCTGATCGATGATGCGCTCGCCAAAGGCGCGAAGCTCGTTTGCGGCGGTAAGGCCGACAGCACGCTGATGCCCGCGACGCTGCTCGACCATGTGACGCCACAGATGCGCATCTACCATGAAGAGAGCTTCGGCCCCGTGAAGCCGGTGGTGCGTGTGGACGGCGTCGACGAAGCGGTGCGCGTGGCCAACGACAACCCCTACGGGTTGTCCTCCGCCGTGTTCGGTCGCGACTTCGCCCGTGCTTGGGAGGTGGCCAACCGCATCGACTCCGGCATCTGCCACGTGAACGGCCCGACCGTGCACGACGAAGCACAGATGCCCTTCGGAGGCGTGAAGGACTCAGGCTACGGCCGCTTCGGTGGCAAGGCCGGCATCGACGCGTTCACAGAACTGCGGTGGCTCACGGTGCAGACCACCGACCGTCACTATCCGTTCTGATGCAAAGCAGGAGACACCCCATGAAGTTTCTGCTGGCAACCACAGCGCTTGCGCTCGGCTTGGGACCGTACGGTATTGCCCAGGCACAGGAGTGGCCGAAGCAGCCCATCAAGATCGTCGCCAACTTCGCGCCCGGCGGCGCGGCCGACCAGCTGGCCCGCGTGATCAGCGCACCCTTGCACGAGACGCTTGGGCAGCCGGTGATCGTAGAGAACAGGGGCGGCGCCGGTGGCAACCTGGGTGGCGAGTTCGTCGCCAAATCACAGCCCGACGGCTATACCTTCCTCATGAGCTCCGGCGGCATGGTGTCGATCAATCCGCACATCTACGCGAAGATGTCCTTCGACCCCGCGAAGGATCTCGTCCCCGTCGCGTCCGTCGCACGTGTGCCGTTCTACCTGGTGGTTCGTGCCGACAGCCCGATCAAGGACTTCAAGGGCCTGGTCGCCGATCTCAAGGCGAACCCCGGCAAGCGCTCGTTCGGATCGCCCGGCAACGGAAGTTCGCCTCACCTCGCAGCGGAGATGATGACGGGTCAGACAGGGACCGCAGCCATCCACGTGCCCTACCGCGGCGCAGCGCCCGCGCTGACGGACCTGCTGGGCGGCCAAATTGACTTCCTGTTCGATCCGGGCATCAGCATCCAGCACGTCAAGACCGGCAAGTTGCGCATGCTGGCTGTGGCAAGCCTGAAGCGCGCACCGCAGATGCCCGAGGTGCCCACGCTCGATGAACTCGGCCTCAAGGGCTTCGATGCCGATGCGGTGTTCGGCCTCTACGCGCCGGCCGGCACACGGCCAGCTGTGATCCAGCGGATCAATGCGGAGGTCAATCGCGCACTGACATTGCCCGCCGTCAGGACAACCATCGAAACCCTCGGCAACGTGCCGGAGTCGTTGACGCCCGCAGCCTTTGGCGACAAGGGCGCGGCCGACTTCAAGCGGCTGGGCGCCGTGATCCGGGAACGCGGCATCCGCGCCGATTGATGCATGAAGAAGAAAGACAGCCGATGACCGCCACACCCCAGCCTGCAGCCGGCCACCCGCCCCTCATCGCCACGGACGTGCTGATCGCCGGGGGCGGCCCTTGCGGCCTGATGCTCGCCAACGAACTTGGCCGCCGCGGCATCCGCTGCCTGCTGGTCGACGCCAAGGCGGGCACGGCCTTCAACCCGCAGGCCAATGCGACACAGGCCCGGACGATGGAGCATTTCCGCAGGCTTGGCTTCGCGCACGAGATCCGTGCGTTGGGGCTGCCCGCCGACCACCCGACGGACATCGCCTACTTCACGCGCTTGGCCGACCACGAACTGGCCCGCATCAGCCTGCCCACGGCCGCCGAGGCCGCGGTCAAGGTCAAGACAATGACCGGGTCCTGGAGCGCCGCCGAGTTGCCGCATCGCGTGTCGCAGAAATTCGTCGAGCAAGCTCTGCGCCGCCATGCGCAGGCCTGGCCTTCCGCCGATGTGCGCTATGGCTGGCGGCTGGAGCGGTTCAGCGACGACGGTGATTCGGTGAGCGCCACGGTGCGGCCGAGCGAGGACGGCCCTGCGCAGGAGATCGTCGCAAAGTTCCTGATCGGTGCCGACGGCGCCCGCAGTCTGGTTCGGCAACAGCTGGGCATCGAGTGGGGCGGCGTGAGCGGCATACAGCGCGAGTTCATGGGCGGCAAGATGTTTGCCATCTACTTGCGCGCGCCCCGGTTCGTCGACGTGCTGCGTCACCCCAAGGCCTGGATGTACGTGGCCGTCAACCATGAAAGGCGTGCCTTCATGGCCTCTGTGGACGGCGTGTCCGAGTACGCCTTCCATGCGGCGCTGCGCCCCGGCGAAGATGCCGAGGGCTGGACCGAGGCCGATGCACACCGTGTCTTCGCCGAGGCGGTGGGCGCCGACGTGCCAATCGAGATTCTCTCCATGGGCACCTGGCTCGCGGGGCACGCGCTGGTGGCGCAGCGCTTCCAGCAGGGCCGGGTCTTCATCGCAGGCGATGCGGCCCACCTGTTCACACCGACCGGCGGGCTGGGCTACAACACGGCCGTCGAAGACGCGGTCAACCTGGGCTGGAAGCTCGCGAGCGTGATCCGCGGCCAGGCACCGCTGGCGCTGCTCGATAGTTACGAGGCCGAGCGCAGGCCCCTGGCCGAGCGCAACACCGGCTACGCACGCAAGTTCGCCGACTCGGTGGGGCTCTTCGCGGCAAAGCCGGTGCTGGAAGAAACCTCCCAGCGAGGCGATGCCGAGCGCAAGCTCGCGGGCCTGCACTTCGATGCGCATGCCCGGCTCGAATTCAATATTCCGGGCGTGACCTTCGGCGGCCGGTACGACGGCTCGCCGATCATCCCTGGCGATGGGGCCGCGCTGCCGCCAGACGAGCCGAATGCCTACACACCCACCGCTAGTCCGGGCGGCCGGCCGCCGCATGCGTGGCTCGACGACGGGCGTTCGCTGTTCGACCTGTTCCACACCGAATGGACCCTGCTGGCGCTGGGCTCCGATTGCCCCGCTACCGAGGCCTTCGAAGCCGCGGCCCGCGATTTGAAAATGGACCTGCGTGTCGTGCGGCTGGCGCAGCCGTCCCTGCGCGAACTCTATGAAGCGCCGCTTGCACTGATCCGCCCGGACCAGATCGTGGCATGGCGCGGTGCAGCTGCGGACGATGCGGCAAGTGTGCTGTCTCGCGTCACGGCCCTGCTTCGCCCCGCGTCGCCGCACGTCACTTCAACCCCTTCAACAATCTCCGTCGATGCGACGAGAGGAGACCCGGCATGAAAACCCACACCCTGTTTCTTCGCCTCGCCGCCTTTGCGATGGCCTTGGGGATCGCTCCTTCGGCCTTCGCGCAGGCTTGGCCCACCAAGCCGGTCCGCCTGGTGGCGGCATTTCCGCCGGGCACCCCGGGTGACGTGATCGCGAGGTTGATACAGCCGGCGCTTCAAGCCACCTGGAATCAGCCGATCGTCATAGAGAACAAGACAGGCGCGGGAGGCAACCTGGCGGCTGGGGAAGTCGCGCATGCCAAGGACGGACACACACTGCTCGTGGGGCCCGACACGATCCTCACCATCAATCCCCATCTGTACAGGAAGCTGGGCTTCGATTTGAGGGCTTCGCTCAAGCCGGTCACCTACTTCGCGAGCTTCAACCAGACGCTGGTCTGCAATCCGGCCGCCGATGTTCCGTCCCTCGCGAAGTTCGTCCAGCTGCCCTCGACGCGGATGTACGCCTCCGGCGGCGCGGGGACACCGAGCCACATGGCCATGGAGATGCTATTGGCGACGACCGGAACCAAGCTCACCCATGTGCCCTACAAAGGCCCCGGCCCTGCCGCGCAGGACGTGATGGGAGGCCATGTGGACTGCGGTTTCATCGTCTCCTCCATCGTCCTGCCCCATGTGCAAAGCGGGCGGCTGCGCGCGATCGCCGTGTCCGGCAAGGAAAGATCGGGCCTGCTGCCCAGCGTGCCGACCATCGCCCAGAGCGGACATCCGGGATTCGATGCCACCTTCTTCGAGACCTTGATGGCACCCTCCAGTCTGCCGGCGGCCACGGTCGAGAAGATCCAGCGCGACGTGCGTGCCGTGCTCTTGGCTCCGGCCGTGAAAGCGCGTCTGGCGGAGATGGACCTGCGTGTCGAGGGCTACAGCACGCAGGAAGCGCAACGGCGCAGCCAAGAGGATTTCGCCAAGTGGGGTACGGTCGCACAGCGGACCCAACTGCAGCTGGACTGAAGGAAAGCCATCATGCGCAATCTGAACCATCACACCATCACAGACGCCGTGCTTGCGCGGCAGGCGCAAGCGGCAGACCCGCGGCTCAAGCGCGTCATGGACAGTCTCGTGCAGCACCTGCATGCCTTTGCACGCGAGGTGGAACTGACCGAAGAGGAGTGGTTCAAGGGCATCGAGTTCCTGACCCGCTGCGGCCACATCACCGACGACAAACGCCAGGAGTTCATCCTGCTGTCGGACGTTCTGGGCCTGTCGATGCTGACGGTGGCGCAGAACAACGACAAGCCTGCCGGCTGCACCGAGGCGACCGTCTTCGGTCCGTTCCACGTAGAAGGGGCGCCTCACTACGAACTCGGCGCAGACATCTCCAACGGTGCGTCCGGCATCCCGTGCCTGGTACGCGGCACGGTGCGTGGCATTGGCGGAGAGCCGGTCGCCAATGCCCGCATGGACGTGTGGCAGTCGGACGAAGACGGCCTGTACGACGTGCAGCATCCGGAGATCGACCATGCGCAGGCTCGCGGCATCGTGCACGCCGACAGCGAGGGGCGCTACCACTTCCGCTCGATCCTGGCCGTTCCCTATGCCATTCCGCACGATGGCCCGGTGGGCGATCTCCTGAAGGCTACCGGCCGGCATCCCTGGCGTCCCGCGCACCTGCACTTCCTGATCGAGGCCGGTGGCTACGAGAAGCTGATCACGCACGTGTTCCGCAGCGACGATCGCTACCTGGATTCGGATGCCGTGTTCGGCGTGCGCCAGTCGCTGATTGCCGATTGGAAGCAGCAGGCCGATGGCTCCTACCTTGTCGAGTATGACTTCGTGCTGAAGCCCGCCAGGCAGAAGACTGCGGATGCTTGACACCCTGCTTTCGCCAACAACCGCAAAGGACGCGCGATGATCCGGCACATCGTCATGTGGGACGTGAACGGCGACACAGCCGAGGAAAAGCAGCGGAACGTCGAACGCCTCCAACAGTGTTTCCATGGTCTGCGCGACTGCATTCCCGGACTGCTCTATCTGGAGATCGGCGTGGATATCAGCAAGGTCGACTATGCCTGTGACGTCGTGTTGTACAGCGAGTTCGAATCCTGGGAAGCATTGACCGCCTATGCAACGCACCCCGAACATCTGCGAGTACGCGACGAACTAGCGGGCGTCCGCATCGCACGGCATCAGGTGGACTACGAGGTCCAGGTCGGCAGACCTGGACTGAACACGACGTAACGGGGATCACATGAAGGACTTCGTCTACAACAGCCAGCCATCGCGGGTGGTGTTCGGCGCAGGCTCACTGGCGCATCTGGAGCGAGAGATCGAGCTTCTCGGCGCGCATCGTGCGCTGGTGCTGTGCACGCCCGAGCAGCAGGGCCAGGCGCAAATGGTCGCCGAGCGTCTCGGCGGCCGCGCTGTGGGCATTTTTGCGCGCGCAGTCATGCACGTGCCCATCGAGACGGCACGCGAAGCCCGCGACGAGGCGCGCCGCCTGGGTGCCGATTGCGCCATTGCCATCGGCGGTGGCTCGACCACGGGCTTGGGCAAGGCCATTGCGCTGGAATCCGGCTTGCCGATTCTTGCGATCCCCACGACCTACGCCGGCAGCGAGATGACACCGATCTACGGCATCACCGAGGCCGGATTGAAGAAGACCGGCAAGGACGCGCGCGTGCTGCCTCGTACCGTGATCTACGACCCGGAGTTGACGCTGACGCTGCCGATTTCCTTGAGCGTGACGAGCGGCATGAATGCCATCGCACACGCGGCCGAAGGCCTGTATGCACGCGACGGCAATCCGGTGATGAGCCTGATGGCTGAAGAAGGCATTCGCGCGCTGGCCAGGGCGCTGCCGGCCGTCCGCCAGCGCAGCAACGATGTCGACGCTCGCGCAGACGCGCTGTACGGTGCATGGCTGTGCGGTACGGTACTTGGCAACGTGGGCATGGCCTTGCACCACAAGCTGTGCCACACCTTGGGCGGCAGCTTCAACCTGCCGCATGCCGAGGTTCACACGGTGGTGCTGCCCCAGGCCATTGCCTTCAATGCGCCGACAGTGCCTGAGGCCATGTCCCGCATCGAGCGCGCACTCGGGTCCGCAGAGCCTCGCAGCGCCGCAGCCGGCCTCTTCGACTTGGCGCGAGACAACGGCGCACCGGTGGCATTGCGCGACATCGGCATGAAGGAGGCAGACCTCGACCGTGCTGCGGATCTCGTGGTGAACAACCCCTACTGGAATCCGCGAGAGATCGGCGTAGCTCAGCGAGGCGAGATCAGGCGACTGCTGCAGAACGCCTTTGAGGGGACCCGGCCTGAGTAAGCCGATTACCTGCAGTCAAGATCAACTGGCCTCGGCGCACCGACCACTGCCATTGATGAAAATCTGTCTCCCACTAAACCGGGGTTGGCCACTATTGGAGACTCGGCTATTTTTTCTTCTTTGGTCAAAATAATTGATCAAGGACTCCAAAACTGAAGCCAAGACTTGGTATGCCTTTGCAGGCAACCTCCTTATTGAAAATTGACGATCGCAAAAAACTTTTTTGGCCCTTAATTAATAAATTAAGCCAAAGTGTTATACGATTTTCTCACTTGCGATAGCGCGAACAAGCCGAAGCAACGAGGGCTGAAGAATCCGCGATTGGAAGTCGCGACGCGGTATCGCGAGTTGTGCCATGATAAGTCCGTTGACACAATTCAACACAAAAGCATAATCCAAATCTGGATCCTTGGATCCAAGCTTCAGAAAGCTATCTCGCATCAAACGAGCATGTATCTTTCCCCATTTCACCAAGACGCCACCTAGCTCTTGGTCGCGCGACCCCGCAAGTGAAAGCTCGGTGATCGCCATGCCCATTGCATGATCGTTGACCATATATTTCAGGTTGTGCTCTGCGAGAACGGTGGCGAATCGATCGGGATCATCTGCGCACTTTCCGAGCTTAGGAGTGACGAGAGTAATGTTGTTTGCAATTCGACGGCAAACGTCTTCAGCGAGGGCGCACATCAAGGCGCTTCGGGACCCGAAGTAATAGTTGATTGACCCATGACTTGCGTTGGCTTCGACCGAAACTGCTCGC
The DNA here is from genome assembly GCF_033802765.1 of Variovorax sp. EBFNA2. Classification (NCBI taxonomy): domain Bacteria; kingdom Pseudomonadati; phylum Pseudomonadota; class Betaproteobacteria; order Burkholderiales; family Comamonadaceae; genus Variovorax; species Variovorax sp. EBFNA2. The sequence goes on along the minus strand of NZ_CP138497.1, from coordinate 399,457 downwards.
AACGTTACAGCATGATGCCCATCACGAACTAATACGCGAAGCGCCGCCGCGATCAATTCTTTGTGACGCTGACATCCACGCGCGCTCAGTGGCAAATCTGGTTCAGCAAAGGCGCTCACAGCAGGCTCTTCAAAGTCGTTTGGGCCATCAGCTTAGCAGAAGAAGGCATATCGTTCATCGGGCTCCAAGTGGCAGATCAAGTTTTTAGCGGAGTCCCCAAGAGATTGAAATACGTCAAGTTTTGTCGAAGCTCAACACTCTCAAAGGACCGGGCCACAAGAGGATTCAACAAGTGGCCCCCGGGTCCTGAACGCGCGATGGGATGGTCTAGGAACACTGGCGGGTACACATCGCCGCGGGAATCCCATGGAGTCGATTGCATCACAGCGGAGCAGGCCAATTTCTCCGAACGTGACGCACTACTGCGAACAGATCCGGCACGTATTCGAGCTTCTCGCTCATGTCCCTGCGGATGTGTTGGGCCGTACCTGCATCAGCATCTCGCTCTCTCGGCTACGTGACCTGGGCTCGCCTAGCGCGATTTCGCGTCGCGCTCGGTGATCTGGATCAGCAATCCCCCCCACCAGCGCGCAGTTCGGCCTTGCCGAGTCCCTCGAGTTATTCGTAGGTGAGCATCAGCGCTAGATTGCCGAAATGCGCGGCAAGGGCCGAATAGCAAACGTCGCAGTTGATGCTTGGCCCCCTGCCGCACACACAATGCTGCAATGACTGCGGCCTCCATCGCCCAGACGCTGCTGCCGTGCCCCGACCACAAATCAGCGAGCTGCTGACGCGGCAGGCCGTCTGGGTCCACAGGGCCATGCTGGCCCGGAGGGAGCAGCCTTGAGTCCGCTGGAGCGTGCCTAAGCAGACCACCTTTGCACAAGGACCTTCATGCGGTTGGCTTGCCGGTTGAAGAAGAGCCAGGCGGGATGGGCCTCGGCCCATCACAAACCTGCACGAGCGCGACAGCGCGGTCACAGCAAGATCATGCAGGTTCACCGCCCTCGCAGGCCACAAGGCGTCACGGATCAACGCTGCAGCTTGCGCATCCAGACCTGGCCCGGATTCGGCTCTGACTGGCACTATGGCCGTGCGCACCGTAGCGCGACTTCTTGCTCAACTTCCCCGGCGATGCGAGCTGCGAGGCACTGTCCGAAACACACAATGAAGTGGATTGTCGGGCTCCGGGCTCTCAAGTGCCTTGCGCGTTGAGCACGCCACGGCCCTCCGGCTTCCCCGTACTAGGTCGCCCTCAGGTTTCGACTCACCGCGATTCTGGCGACTGAAGCCCCGCGTCCGCGCCCTCGGCCAAAACTGTTGGCCTTGAGGATCGCATCAGCGCTTCGTGTCGTGAATCCCTTGAAGTCTTCCCTTCCCTTAGATCACCTGCGCGACTGCTATCGGGTAAGTACTAGTTCCGCGTGCCCCCGTGGCAGCTAGATTAGCCAGACCAAACTTATCCACTTGGAGTACTTTCTCGATGACATCTACAACCTTCACGCGGAGGCACTTCGCCCGCATCGCGACTTGGGCAGTGGCTGGGTTAGGTTTTTCTAGACAAGCAATGGCGCAAAACCAGAAGCCTGTACTGAAAGGCCAAGTGGTGAAAATCGCGGTGATCGAACCCCTGTCCGGACTGATGGGCTCCGTAGGCACAAGCCTGCTGAAGTCCTATCAGTACCTAGCGGAACAATTCAGCGCCTCCAACGCAGCGGGCGTGAAGTTCGAAATCGTTGGCTTCGATAACAAACTGAGTCCAACCGAAACTCTCGGCGCACTTAAGAGCGCAACAGATCAGGGTATTCGATTCATTGCGCAAGGGACTGGATCAGCGCCTGCGTTGGCGCTTATCAGTGCGATCGAAAAACACAATCAACGCAATCCAGGAAAAGAAGTTCTTTACCTAAATCATGCCGCGACCGACCCTGAGTTGACTGGAAGCAACTGCAGCTATTGGCATTTTCGATTTGAGGCAGACACCGCCATGAAAATGGAGGCATTGACAAGCTTCATTAAAGACCAGCCCAAGGTAAAAAAAGTTTATCTGATCAACCAGAATTATTCTTCCGGTATTCAGATCGCAGAGGCTGCGAAGGCCGGATTGCGGGAAAAGCGACCTGACATCGCAATCGTTGGCGACGATCGCCATCCACTTGCGCAAATTCGTGATTTCTCACCCTACATGACAAAAGTCCGCGCCTCCGGGGCGGACACGATCATTACAGGCAGCTGGGGCACAGACCTTTCCTTGCTTATCAAGGCCGCAGAGGAAAGCGGCTGGAAGGGTTCTTTTTATACCTACTACGCCGTAGTCGCGGGTACTCCAACCGCGCTCCGCCAAGTTGATGACAATCGCGTCTTTCAAGTCGCTTACAGCCACTACAACATGGGTGGTCAAATGAACGTCTGGATGAGAGAGTTCCAGAAGCGGTTCAACGAAGATTTCTACACACACGGTGTTGCGCTAGTTTTTGAGTTGCTTAGCAAATCAATCCAACAAGCGCAATCTACAGAAGTAATTCCCGTCGCCGCACAAATGGAGGGCGCAAAATTCAACGGTTTTAATGGGCTGGTCGAAATGAGAAAAGCAGACCACCAACTTCAGCAGCCGTTATTTGTAACCGTGTGGACGAGCGTAAGCGCTCAAGTTCCTTACAGCGCTGAAGGCACGGGCAAGACATTCGCTCCTGTGCGCGAATTCACCGCCGAACAAGTTTCAAGACCTTCAACGTGCCGCATGTCTCGCCCTTGAATTTTTCTTGACATCGCCTCATAAAAAAATTTCCCCTTAACTACTCCACTTGGAGAACTAGTTTAAAGATATGAATCACTACTCCAACACACTTTTCGATCTTGAAGGTTCCACCGCTCTCATTACAGGCGGGTCACGAGGCATCGGGCTTCAAATTGCGGAAGCGCTCGGCAGTGCCGGTGCGCGGCTCATGCTGACAGCCAGAAAGGAGGCCGAACTCGAAGCAGCGGCCGCCTATTTGGGAAACCTCGGGATTGAGGCTTCTTGGATCGCAGCCGACTCTAGCGACCCATCCGAAGTTCAACGCGTTTGCAGCACAACTTTCGACACGTTTGGCCATCTGGACATATTGGTTAATAACGCGGGAACTTCTTGGGGTGCCTCGGCTGAGACTCACACGCTTCAGGCATGGGATCGCGTGATGAACCTGAATATCCGAAGTCTCTTTCTTTTTAGCCAGCAGGTCGCCGTAGGAAGCATGATCCCGCGCCGACGTGGTCGCATCATCAACATCGCCTCGATTGCCGGGCTCGGCGGAAATCCAGCTCCAATGGAATGCGTCGCTTACAACACGAGCAAGGGGGCGGTTATCACATTTACCCGTGCGCTTGCTGCCGAATGGGGCAAGCACGGAATTAACGTGAATGCGATTTCCCCGGGCTTGTTCCCAAGCAAGATGGCAGATGGCGTGATTGCAGCGTTCGGTGAGGAAAGAATCATTAGCACCACGCCTCTCGGGCGGCTCGGCGACCCAGACGACCTGAAGGGAGCCGCTCTATTGCTGGCGTCCGCTGCTGGGAAGCACATGACCGGACATTCAATTGTCGTGGACGGCGGCACCAGTGCGGTCATCGGAGCGTGAACAACAACGCATCAATTCGCAATCAAACGAAAGCTTACCCATGACATTTGAGTACGAGCCATCAGAGTTGACGCAGCGTGACGAACTGCTTTACGCATGCCAGGAGTTGAGTCCAATCTTGCAAGCGGCCAATGACACGGTGGAAGAAGAAAGACATCTGCCGGATGAGCTTGCGGAAAGGTTGGCCCAGGCAGGTCTCTATCGCATATTCATTCCGCGCGCTCTCGGAGGTCTGGAGGCGGATGTTCATACGTTCGTGGCCGTCGTGGAAAAACTGGCACAAGCCAACGCGGCCGCGGCGTGGTGTACGTTTATCTCGAACACATCAACCATCATCGGGGCCTATCTTCCTGAGCGCGAAGTCAAGGCGATCTTTGCAAACCCGAACGTCAAGATGGCCGGCGTGTTCGCGCCGCGCGGCACCGCTGTCCGCACAATAGTCGAAGGTGTCCCCGGCTTTTTGGTGAATGGAAGTTGGATGTGGGGCTCCGCGTCGTACAACGCAGACTTCATCACCGGCGGCTGTTTGATTCTGGGCGAAGACGGAAAGCCGGAGAAATTGGCTGATGGATTGTTTGAGAACCGATCCATGGTCTTCAGAGCAGATCAAGTATCGATAGCAGATACATGGCATACGCTCGGACTGCGCGGCACCGGCAGCAATGAGTACAGCGTAAAAGATGCATTCGTTCCCAACGGTCTGTCCGCGTCGATACTCACGGACACGCCACTCCCAGGGGCACTGTTCAAGTTCCCGGTGTTTTGCATTCTGGGAGTTGGCATTGCGGCAGTAGCGCTTGGCATTGCACGTCTCGCCATCGACAGCTTGATTGAGCTCGCAACGAAAAAGACACCTCAAGGTAGCGCCCGCCTTTTGGCGGACCGAGCTTCAACTCAGCAGCATGTCGCCAGAGCGGAAGCCCAGCTTCGCTCCGCACGCGCCTTCCTGATCGACGCAGTTGACAGGGCATGGTCGGCGTCGAGCAGCACGGGAGAGATCTCAGTGGCGTTGCGCCGAGATCTTCGACTGGCCACGACCCACGCAAGCGAAGAGGCCGTCAAGGTTGTGACTCGGGTGTATTCCTGTGCGGGTGGCAGCGCCATCTTTGACAACTCTCCACTGCAGCGTTGTCTGCGCGACGTCTTGACGGCGTCCCAACACATGATGGTCAGCGAGTCCACGTATGAGCTCACGGGCCGGCTCTACCTTGGCCTTCCAACGAACTCCGCAATGCTTTGAGGTCGAAATGACAATGCCTGAAGACTGGCTCAGACGGTTGAAGTTGCCGCTCCTCATTGCACCAATGTTCTTGGTGTCCACGGTTGAGCTGGTAGTGGCCGCTTGCCGCAAGGGTGCCATCGGGACAGTTCCGGCAGCAAACGCCAGAACTGTTGAGATCTTGGATGAATGGCTTCATCGGATTTCTACGCAGCTAGGTCCAGCAGATGCGCCATGGGGCGTAAACCTACTGGTGCATAAAAGTTATCGCCGCCTCAGCGAAGACCTGGAGGTGGTGGCTCGCTATCGCCCACCACTCGTCATCACAGCACTTGGTAGTCCAAGAGAAGTCATTGAATGCGTGCATTCATATGGCGGGCGAGTGTTTGCCGACGTGAACTCCGTACAACATGCACGTAAGGCGACATCGCTTGGAGTCGATGGACTTGTCCTGGTAGCCGCGGGCGCGGGGGGCCATACCGGAACGATGAGCGCTTTTGCAATGGTGCCTGCGATCCGAGAGTTCTTTCACGGAACAATGGTCCTAGGGGGAGGAATTATCAATGGGTCAGGCATCCGGGCCGTCGAAACGCTTGGCGCCGATCTCGCCTCCATGGGCACGGCATTCATCGCCTGCCCAGAGTCGATGGCCAGCGACTCATATCGTCAGATGTTGCTGGACTCGGATATCGACGACTTGGTTTTAACCAAAGCCGTATCCGGGGTGCCCGCGTACTGGCTCCGCAAAAGCTTAGCTGCAGTCGGCATCAACGCGGACGAGCTCGAGTCTGCTGAACCCGTACACAACGGAGACATCGAGCGCTGGACGAAGGTGTGGTCAGCCGGCCACGGAGTGGGATCGCTCAATGTGATCGAGCCGACCGCCACGTTGGTGGATCGGCTAAGCAGAGAGTACTGGTCCGCCGTCGAAAGCGGCACCAAATTGCAGTATTCCGAGGCCGCGCAATGACTAATTCCTCCCCACATATCCTTGGCATCGGTGGCGGTACAAGGCCTGGATCAAGCGCGGAGCGTTATCTGCAACTTGCATTGAGCGCTGCAGAAGAGGCTGGCGCAACAACGAGTTTCCTCGGCGCAAGTGCACTTCGCTTACCCCTCTATGAACCCAGCGCAGCCTCTGACGCATCAGCGCTGCAGTTGGTTAAAGAGTTGCGTAGGGCCGACGGAATCATCATCGCTTCGCCTGGCTATCACGGAACGGTATCCGGCTTTATGAAGAACGCGCTTGACTACGCAGAGGAAACCAGAAGTGATCAACGCCCCTACTTCAGCGAACGCGCGGTCGGCTGCATGGCGGTAGCCGGGGGATGGCAAGCCGCGGTCGGAACCATGGCTTCCTTGAGAGAAATAGTGCATGCACTAAGAGGATGGCCCACCCCAATGGGCGTCGCTATCAACATATCCGAAGCTCCGCTCGATTCCGCAGGCGCATGCCAATCGAACTCCGTGGTGCAGCAAATTCAACTGATGGCGAGTCAGGTCGTGAAATTCGCAAATCTCTCGTGCAATCGGCAACTTTAACTCATTCAAATTCGGAGATAACCCATGACTAATTTTTCACAACTTTCCAACAAGCAATTCATTCTCAGGCAGCGTCCGAGCGGTCTGCCGAAGGAAAGCGATTGGCAGCAGGTGAAAACAGCGGTAAAGGCACCAGAAAAAGGGAAGGTACTCGTACAGGTTACCTATATCTCGGTGGATCCAGCCATGCGTTCATGGATGAACGAAGGAAAATCCTACATGGAGGCCATAGCCATTGGCGATGTCATGCGGGCGGCCGGAGCTGGTGTAGTTCTGTTTTCCGACGATGCGAGATTTAGTGTCGGGGACACTGTATTGGGGGCTTTCGGCGTCCAGGAATTTGCATCCATGGAAGCTGACGGTCTTACGAAGATCGATGTTTCAAAGGTGCCTGCGACCGCTTACATGGGCGCATTAGGCACTCCCGGATTTACAGCGTATTTTGGGCTTCTTGAAATCGGAAAACTCAAATTTGGCGACACGGTCCTGGTTTCTGGTGCTGCAGGCGCCGTGGGCTCCGTGGTCGGTCAAATCGCAAAGATCAAGGGGTGCCGCGTCGTCGGCATCGCAGGGGGAGCCGAGAAGTGCGCACACCTCGTAAATAATCTGGGGTTCGATGCCGCTGTTGATTACAAGCAACCTGATGCGCGTGCTCAGTTGGCGAAAGCCTGCCCGGAAGGAGTCGATATCTATTTCGACAATGTAGGCGGTGAAATCCTTGATCTGGCCCTCGGCCGCATTCGCCACGGTGCACGAATCGTGGTTTGTGGAGCCGTTTCGCAATACAACAATGTCGCTCGCGGCAATGGGCCGAGGAACTACATGTCCTTGCTCATGAACAGGGCCACGATGGCAGGATTCGTCATCTTCGATTATGAGCAGCGTTATCCAGAGGCGCTGCATGCATTGCGCGGGTGGCACGCCGCTGGTTGGATCAAATCTTTTGAAGATGTACTTGAAGGGATTGAGTCCTTTCCGACAGCATTGCAGCGCATGTTTGATGGTGGCAACACTGGGAAAATGCTTATTAAGCTCCCCGCAGCCGCCAACCTTGCTGAATAAGTAACGGAGTCAGCGCATGAACAATCGCCCGTGGTTGAAATGGTACCCGCCTCAAGTTCCTCACGACATCGAGCCCTTGAAGGATCATCAGACGCTCGCTGACTTCTTCAACGCCTCGTTTAACCATTTAGGCGATCGTACTGCCATACGTCACGAAAATAGTGAGTACAGCTATTCAAATCTAGACTCCTTGAGTCTAGCGATCGCGGCCTATTTACAGACCCTTGGACTCAGCGCGGGGGCGAGGGTTGCTGTTGCCCTTCCAAATTCACCGCACTACGTCGTAGCGGCGATTGGTGTTATTCGGGCGGGATTGGTATTGGTCAACGTCAACCCTGCCTATACCGCTAGGGAGTTCCTGTTGCAAGTCACGGACGCCGGTGCCGAAGCGTCGATACTGCTCGAAAGTCAATTCGATGCGGTAAAAGATGGCCTATCCCAGACGCAGATTCGCCATTTGATCCTCTGCAATTTACGCACGGACTTGAAGCCGAAACCAGGCGACCTTCTCGCGCACCGCGACGGCACCGCTGTTGATATGCCTGCAGCGCTCTCTCTCGGCATGTCAGCGATTTACTCGCCACCCAATTCGGCCAATAGCGACACCGCGGTGCTGCAGTACACCGGCGGGACGACCGGGGTTTCCAAGGGGGCGATGCTTTCACACGAAAGTCTATTAGCGAACACGGCTCAAAATTTCGCTTGGTTTCAACCTGCATTAGCGGAGGTACCAGTTCCCGTTATCGCGTGCGCCCTTCCCCTGTATCACATAGTTTCTTTCATAACGCTTTTGGCAAGTATCAAGCTGGGAGGAATCCTCCTTCTGATTTCAGACCCTCGAGATTCAGCAAAAATGTTGTCGAAGCTGAAGGAAGCACCTTTTCATATGCTGCCCGGCATCAATACGTTATTCAGCAATTTGATGAATGACCCGGACTTCGGCACGGTTGATTGGAGCCACCTGAAGATCGCAACGGCTGGCGGGATGTCCACCCAGCGTCCGGTTGCCGCTCGCTGGTTCGAAAGAACTGGTTGCGCCATCAGCGAAGGATACGGACTTTCCGAGACTTCCGGCACTGTCAGCTGCAATCCTCCTCACGGCGCCATCCGCCAAGGAACCGTCGGCCCGCCAGCACCCTCGACGGAAGTAATGATCCTTGACGAGAAATTTCAAGCCCTGCCCTTGGGAGAGATCGGTCAAATTGCAGTTCGCGGGCCGCAATTATTTAAGGGCTATTGGCGGCGCGAAGCAGAAACTGCTCGATTCATGACGAAAGATGGTTTTTTCCTGACGGGTGATCTTGGCCGCATTGATGAACAGGGCTACCTGTGCATTTCTGGACGGGAAAAAGAAATGATGCTCGTGAGCGGGTTCAACGTTTATCCCAGCGAGATCGAGGCTGTGGCTATCGAGATGGAACTGGTACTCGAGTGTGCGGCCGTCGGCATTCCTGACGAAATCACTGGAGAAGCGGTGAAGTTGGTTGTCGTGCCCCGAAGTGATGCACTCACCGAAGAATCAATAAGGCAACACATGAAGGCGAATCTCACGGCTTATAAACGCCCGAAGGTAATCGAATTTCGGGAAAAACTCCCTCGATCAGCTGTCGGAAAATTGCTGCGTTCGTCGCTGGGTGCTCCGCTGTGACCTTGAAGATAGGCGTACCCGCCGAGACAGCGGCTGGCGAAACCCGAGTGGCCGTGACACCCGAAACGGTGAAGAAACTGGTCGCTTCCGGGCACATCGTTCGTGTTCAGTCGGGAGCCGGCGTTGCAGCCAGCGTCACCGATGCGGCTTACCAGACCGCCGGCGCGGAAATCACAGACCAGGCGGGCGCGTTCTCCGCCGACATGGTGCTCAAGGTGCGCACGCCCAGCGACGCCGAAGCGGCGCAGCTGAAGGCCGGCGCCGTCGTCATCGGCATGCTCAATCCTTTCGACGCGGCCGGCCTGCAGCGCTTGGCTGCCGCCGGCGTCACGGCCTTCGCCCTCGAAGCCGCGCCGCGCACCACGCGCGCCCAGAGCATGGACGTGCTCAGCTCGCAAGCCAACATCGCGGGCTACAAGGCCGTGATGATCGCGGCCGACAAGTACCAGCGCTTCTTCCCCATGCTCATGACCGCCGCCGGCACCGTGAAGGCCGCGCGCGTCGTCATCCTGGGTGTCGGCGTGGCCGGGCTGCAGGCGATTGCCACGGCCAAGCGCCTGGGCGCCGTCATCGAGGCGTCGGACGTGCGTCCGAGCGTCAAGGAACAGATCGAGTCGCTGGGCGGCAAGTTCATCGAGGTGTCCTACGACACCGACGAAGAGAAAGAGGCCGCGGTCGGTGTCGGCGGCTATGCCAAGCCGATGCCCGCTAGCTGGCTCGCGCGCCAGCAGATCGAGGTTGCCAAGCGCGTCGCGCTGGCCGACGTGGTCATCAGCACCGCGCTCATTCCCGGCCGCGCCGCGCCCACCCTCATCACCGAGGAGATGGTCAAGTCGATGAAGCCGGGCTCGGTCATCGTCGACATCGCGGCCGGCAAGGGGCCGGACGGTATCGGCGGCAACTGCCCGCTGTCGGAGGCCGACAAGACCGTCGTCAAGCATGGCGTGACCATCGTCGGCGAAACCAACCTGGCGGCGCTGGTGGCGGCCGACGCGTCGGCGCTCTATGCGCGCAACGTGCTCGACTTCCTCAAGCTCGTCGTCACGAAGGAAGGCGCGCTCCAGATCGACCTCGAGGACGACATCGTCGCCGCCTGCCGCGTCACGCAAGACGGCCAGGTCACGAAGAAATAAGCGCCCCCTGAGCATCTACGCGAGGAGAAGAAAACACCATGGAAATCGTTTCGCACACCGTCATCAACCTGACCATCTTCGTGTTGGCCATCTATGTCGGCTACCACGTGGTCTGGACCGTCACGCCCGCGCTGCACACGCCGCTCATGGCCGTGACCAACGCCATCTCGGCCATCGTGATCGTGGGCGCCATGCTGGCCGCCGCGCTCACCACCACGCCGCTGGGCAAGACCATGGGCGTGCTCGCCGTGGCGCTGGCCGCCGTGAACGTCTTCGGCGGCTTCCTGGTCACGCGCCGGATGCTGGAGATGTTCAAGAAGAAAGAGAAAAAGGCCGTCGCACCGAAGGCTGAAGAGGGAGCTTCCAAGTGAGCATGAACCTCGTCACGCTGCTGTACCTCGTTGCCAGCGTCTGCTTCATCCAGGCCCTGAAGGGCCTGTCGCATCCCACCACCTCGATCCGCGGCAACGTCTTCGGCATGACCGGCATGGCGATCGCCGTGCTGACCACCATCGCGCTGGTGCACGCACAGGCGCGCGCGCTCAACGTCGACTTCACCACCGGCATCGCCTGGGTGCTGGCTGCCGTCGTGGTCGGTGGCGGCCTGGGCGCCTTCATGGCCAACAAGGTCGAGATGACCAAGATGCCCGAGCTGGTTGCCTTCATGCACAGCATGATCGGCCTGGCCGCGGTGTTCATCGGCGTGGCCGCGGTGGCCGAGCCCTGGGCCTTCGGCATCACGGCTGCGCCCGTGGCGGCCGTCATCGGTTCGCGCACGCCCGACGGCGCGGTGCTCTTCGAGGGCTTCGTGCGCCACGGCATTCCTTACGGCAACCGGCTCGAACTGTTCCTGGGCGCGGCCATCGGCGCCATCACCTTCAGCGGCTCGGTCATCGCCTTCGGCAAGCTGTCGGGCAAGTACAAGTTCCGCCTGTTCCAGGGCGCACCGGTGCAGTTCAAGGGCCAGCACATGCTGAACCTGGTGCTGGGCCTGGCGACCATCGGCCTGGGCCTGGTGTTCGTGGCCACCGAAAGCTGGCCGGCGTTCTTCACCATGCTGGCGCTGGCCTTCGTGATGGGCGTGCTCATCATCATCCCGATCGGCGGCGCCGACATGCCGGTGGTGGTGTCGATGCTCAACAGCTACTCGGGCTGGGCGGCGGCCGGCATCGGCTTCAGCCTGAACAACGCGATGCTGATCGTGGCCGGCTCGCTGGTGGGCTCTTCGGGTGCGATCCTGAGCTACATCATGTGCAAGGCCATGAACCGCTCGTTCTTCAACGTGATCCTGGGCGGCTTCGGCGGCGAGGCGGCCGCGGCCACTGGCGGCGCGAAGGAGCAGCGCCCCGTGAAGACCGGCAGCGCCGACGACGCGGCCTTCGTGCTCGGCAACGCCGAGACCGTGGTCATCGTGCCGGGCTACGGCCTGGCCGTGGCGCGCGCCCAGCACGCCGTGAAGGAACTGGCGGCCAAGCTCACCGAGAAGGGCATCACCGTCAAGTACGCCATCCACCCGGTGGCAGGCCGCATGCCCGGCCACATGAACGTGCTGCTGGCCGAGGCCGAGGTGCCCTACGACCAGGTGTTCGAGATGGAAGACATCAACGGCGAGTTCGGCCAGGCCGACGTGGCGATCATCCTGGGTGCCAACGACGTGGTGAACCCCGCGGCGCACACCAAGGGCAGCCCGATCTACGGCATGCCCATTCTGGAGGCCTACAAGGCCAAGACCGTCATCGTGAACAAGCGCTCCATGGCGGCGGGCTACGCGGGCCTGGACAACGAACTCTTCTACATGGACAAGACCATGATGGTGTTCGGAGACGCCAAAAAGGTCGTCGAGGACATGGGCAAGGCCATCGAATAAAGCGCTGCTGATGAACGCATCAACACAGTGCAACGGTGACTCGGAGGCAGTGCTCCCGTCAGCTGTGGTCAGGGCCAAGGCTTAGACAGCCGCGGATTGGATCCCTCTTGCCACCGTCTGGCATGGTGAATGGACCGGTGCGCTGCCGGTTTCACGGTACACGAACTGAGTGCATCACGCGATCAGGTTACGACGGTTGGCGCCTCGTCCGATAGCGGCCTCAGTGCCGGACCTCACGCTTCATCCCCCCGTCCGGCGCATCCCGTGCCGGACCATTTCCAAAGGCCCGCAAAATGACTCCCTCTCTTCAAGGCAAGATCGCTGTCGTGACTGGTGCAAGTACCGGTATCGGTTTGGCTATTGCCAAACGGTTTGCAGCCGAAGGCGCAAGCGTCGTTATCACCGGTCGGCGCCCGAAAGAACTTGACGCCGCGGTCGCCGAAATCGGGGATCAAGCCTCCGCCGTCCGCGCCGACGTCTCCAGCCTACAGGATCTCGACACACTCTTCGAGACCGTCAAGCAACGCCATGGACGCATCGACGTCTTGGTCGCGAATGCTGGAGGCGGCAGCATGGCTCCGCTTGGCGCGATCACGGAAGAGCTGTTCGACCAGACGTTCAGCACCAACGTGAAAGGGGTGCTCTTCACAGTTCAAAAGGCACTTTCCCTATTGGCCGAGGGCGCGGCAGTCATCCTGGTTGGTTCGACCAGTTCAATACATGGCGTACCTGCATTCAGCGTCTACAGCGCTTCCAAGGCGGCAATCCGGAATTTCGCTCGTAGCTGGATTCTGGACCTCAAAGGTCGCAACATTCGCATCAATGTCCTCAGTCCCGGACCGACGAAAACACCAGGGCTGGTGGGCCTGGTGCCAGTCGAACACCAGCAGGGGCTGCTCGATGGTTTTGCAGGTCAGATTCCGATGGGCCGCGTTGGAGAACCCGATGAGATTGGCAAGGTCGCCGTCTTCCTAGCCTCGGACGCATCGAGCTTCGTCACCGGCATTGAACTGTTCGTCGACGGAGGCATTGCGCAGATCTAGGGCGATGAAGCTGTTGGTCCTGCTAAGTGCGCAACGGAACGATTGAGATCGGTCACTACCACTTGGATCATGTGGGTCAGGCGACTTTCCCCGGGGGCCAAGCTATTGGTCGGTTGCGCAGCAACCGTTGCCGCCCATCAGATCGGACTAACCCCCGCGGCCCGAGGGGCCTTGCGCGCAGCCTCCACCTTCTTTCGAACGCGAAACATGACGAATAGCGTATCCATGTGGCGCTCTACCGCTGCACCGCAGCCTCTTCAATCTCCTGCAAAGACCCGACCATGAAACTCGAAAACGCTACCGTCCTCGTCACCGGCGCCAACCGCGGCATCGGTCTCGCATTCGCCCGCGCCGCTCTGGCGCGCGGCGCACGCAAGGTCTACGCTGGATCGCGCGACCCGGCCAACGTCACGTTGGCTGGCGTCGAACCAATTCGCCTCGACGTCACCCGGCCCGATGAGATTGCTGCAGCGGCACGCCATTGCGGCGACGTCACGCTACTGATCAACAACGCCGGTATCGCGACGCTCGGGGCATTCATTGCCGAGGGCAGTGTCGAGGCCGCCCGCGACCAGTTCGAGACCAATTTTTTCGGGCCCCTGCGCATGGCGCTCGCCTTTGCGCCGGTGCTCGCCGGCCATGGCGGCGGTGCGATCTTGAACGTCCTGTCGCTCGCGAGCTGGATCACAGCACCCCGTCTCGCGACCTATGCCGCCACCAAATCGGCCGCCTGGTCACTGACCAATAGTCTGCGCCACGAGCTGCGCGCCCAGGGCACCCAGGTACTGGGCTTGCACATGGGGTTCGTCGACACCGACATGGCGCGCGGCAACGATCAGCCGAAGTCCAGCCCCGAAGAGGTGGTGCGCCGCAGCCTCGACGCCCTCGAAGCCGGGGCCGAGGAGGTGCTGGCCGACGAGATCACCCAGCAGGTTAAGCAGGGCTTGTCGGCCGAGCCGGGCGTCTACCTTCGGACGACCTAAGGCTGAACTGCCTTCCGGCAAGCCACTACCCCGCACCTACTGATTGAACGAAAAACACGAGTCCATAGACATGACAGAAGCTCAAACCGGCACCAAGCCAATCTCCGGGGCTCATCCGTTCGACGTAGCCACGCTGCGGGCTTATCTCGAGCCGCGGGTGGATGGTTTCGAGGGACCACTCACGGTCGAACAGTTCAAGGGCGGGCAATCGAACCCAACCTACAAACTCAACACGCCGGAGCGCTCTTACGTGATGCGCTGCAAGCCCGGCCCGGCGGCGAAGCTGCTGGCCTCGGCGCATGCGATCGATCGTGAATTCACCGTGATGCGAGCGCTGCGCGCGACCGACGTGCCTGTACCAAACATGTACCTGCTGTGTGAAGATGAATCCGTGATCGGCTGCGCCTTCTACGTGATGGAGTACATGTCTGGCCGCGTGATGTGGGACCAATCGATCCCCGCTGCCGACGACACACGGCGAAGTCGAATCTACGACGAGATGAACCGAGTGATCGCCGCGCTGCATAGCGTCGACGTCAAGGCAGTAGGTCTCGAGAACTACGGCAAGCCTGGCAACTATTTCGAGCGCCAGATCGGTCGCTGGACGAAGCAGTACCAGGCTTCGATCACGCAGCCGATTCCCGAGATGGATCGGTTGATGGACTGGCTCCCTGCCCACATACCGGCGAGCGCGCGCGACGAGAGCCAAGTGTCGATCGTGCACGGCGACTACCGGCTCGACAATCTGATGTTCCACGCCACCGAGTCACGGGCGATCGCAGTGCTCGACTGGGAACTCTCGACGATCGGCCATCCACTGGCCGACTTGAGCTACCACTGCATGTCGTGGCACATCCAGCCGGGCCCGACAACCCTCGGCATTTGCGGGCTCGACCTCGCCGCTCTCGGCATACCCGACGAGAAGAGCTATGTGCGCCGCTACTGCGAGCGAACCGGCCGCGCCGACCCCGACGCAGTGATGGCCGATTGGAGCTTCTACCTCGCCTACAACATGTTCCGGCTCGCCGGCATTCTGCAAGGAATTGCCAAACGTGTGGAGACGGGGACGGCATCGAGCGCGCAGGCAAAGCAAGCGAGTGCCGGTGCGCGGCCGCTTGCGCAGATGGGTTGGGCACTCGCGCAACGCGCTTGAATGAGCGTGCGTCCACTTCAGCGACGCCCTCGGGTCATCGACGCTTGAAGAAGCAATGCAGCCGATGCTGAGGCGATCTGGGAGGCAGTGGGTCGGCAAACATGCACCATGTTCCGGTGAAACAATCAAGCAGGAGGCAGTGCTCGCGCTGCATCGCGTGCGGCATACGCCAGGCCATTGGGCGGATGGCGTACGCCATCGTCACGACTTTCTCGGTGCGTTTGGCCACGAGCTTTCACCGCGTGCTGTGCGCCCGCCTCCGCCGGACCGCCACCGATACGATCATCTCCGTCCAGCGTTGCCGAGCGACGGGCTTCTATGTCGCCGGCCGCGGTCGCCGTAGCGGCGTCGCCGCCGAAGACGCCCTGAGTCAGGTTGAAGAACGAGCGTTCATCGCGTCAAGAATCGACGCGAATTGCCCCCAGTGATCCGGTGACAAGCAGGTTCAGGTTAAAACCGGATCTGGCCACAGCCAGAGTAGCTTTAGGTCGGACGGGTCGAGCCCCAAATTGATGGCTCAAAAGCCGGATTTGGCCCCTGGTCTGCGGCTGGTTTTGCTGGGACTTTCCGCGCGACGTAGAGCCAGAGACGAGCCCGAACAGCCGCATTTCCGGTTAACTTGACAGCTCCGGCCGTGCGGCTCAAAACCTCTCAGCGATGCGCTTGCCGAGGTCGAGTTCGATTCCCTGAGGCTGCTGCAAACCGCGTTCAAAGAGGCTGCGCACGTGAGCTGCGTTCTCCGGACGCCCCGCCGTGCGCCTGAAGGCGGCCATAGCTGCTGCGTAATCCCCCGCCGGAATTGCGGTAGCCGCATCGACGAACTCCTTCGTGCCAGAGACCCCGGCCTTGCTAAAGCCGGCGATGCGGCGGGCGAAGGTGTCGACGAAGTCGTCCAGTTCGCCCTCTGGAAGCACGCGGTTGACATATCCATATTCGGCAGCGAGCTTGGCCGGGAAGTCCTCTCCTCCCACCACGATCTCCATTGCGCGACCTCGGCCTACCAACTCAGCCAGCCGCCCCATCGGGTTGCCGCCGGGTACGGCGCCGAAGCCCACCTCGGGCTGCCCCAGGATGGCATTAGGCCCAGCGAAACGGATGTCCGTGTGCAGGACGAACTCGCTTCCCGCTCCTCGGGCGCGGCCGTTGATGGCCGAGATAGTGAGGGCCGGAACCCTGCTGAGGCGCAAAAGGGTGTCCGGGTGGGGCAGGAGCCCGGTGGGGCCCGGCGCCGTGGTGTACACGCGCTGGATATCCGACTTGAGATCGAAGTGCGCCATGAAGAAGTCGGGGTTGGCGCTCTGGAACACGACGACGGTCAGATCGGGGTCCTGCTCCATGCGGGTCACCAGTTCGCCAAGCTCATCGATGGTGTCCGGATCGATGAGGTTGATCGGCCCGTTCTCAAAGGTCACCTTCCAATAGGCCGGCGACACCGCGTGTACTTGAAATTGGGTTTGTTTGCTCATGGTCATAATTCCTTAGGTTTAGATCAACACCAGATGTCGCAAAGATGCCGACTTGGTCAGCTCCGATCCTTGTTCGGATTAACAAGGTACTTCGCGCCCGTCGACGCCTTGCTGTAGACCGCGATGGCGTCAAGCTGCAGTGCTTCGACCATTGACACCTCCCGCGTGTAGTGGCTTGCAAAGGTTGTCTTAAGTTCGGATGCCACGCGTTGCTTCAGCCGCTCGACCTCGGTCGCGCCGACCTTCTGCAGAAACGGGAATAGCAACCAGCCACCCATGCTCCATGTCATGCCGAAGCCACGGGTGAATTCCGTCGCCCCCCGGTCGAGGCTGCCGTAGATGTAGACCTGCTTGTGCACGGTCGATCCGTAGCGGTTGTATTCCTTCGCATTGCGGTTCGCGGCGGCTTCCATCGCCATGAGGATCTGGCCGGCCACCTTGCCGCCGCCGATTGCGTCGAAGGCCAGCGTCGCGCCGGTTTCAGCCAGCGCATTCGTCAGGTCGGCCATGAAGGTCGGCGACGTGCTGTTGCAGACGTACTTCGCGCCGAGTTCGCGCAGCAGCGTCTCGTGCTCGGGCTTGCGCACGATGTTGACGAGGCCGATCCCGTCTTTCAGGCAGACCTTGTTGAGCATCTGCCCCAGGTTCGACGCCGCAGCGGTGTGAACCAGCGCGGTGTGGCCCTCTCGCTTCATCGTCTCCGTCATGCCGAGAGAGGTGAGCGGATTGGCGAACCATGAGGCACCTTCCGCCGCCGTCGTGCCCTCGGGCAGCGATAGGCACTGCGCGACGTTGACTGCGCAGTACTGCGAATACATCGCGCCGCCGATCACACCCACCGTCTTGCCGAGCAGGGCCTGTGCAGCCGGGGAACTTCCCGCGCCCACCACGACGCCGGCGCCTTCGTAGCCGACCGGCACGGACTCGCCTAGGCGGCCCGCCACGGCCGGCAGCATGCGGGGCGGCACGGTGGCAGTGACGACCGGACGGTCGGCTGTGCCGGAGGCCTTCGCGGTCGACATGTCGGCCATGCCAAACAGCACCATCAGGTCCGACGGGTTCATCGGCGCCGCCTCGATGCGCACGAGCACCTCGCCGGCTTTGGGTTCGGGCATCGGCACCTCGGCGAGCGAGAGTTCAAGCTCGCCGCCGGCGCGGACGATGGAGCGGAGTTGCAACGGCATGGGAGTGTCTTGTGAGTTGGACAAAGGCGAGTTCATGGAAGCTGAACGCCTCCGATCACCAGGACTCGCGGAAGGGCCGCACTTCCGTCAGGAACGACCACGCTGAACGTGGCTGGTGGGTGACGTGCCAGACCTCTTCGGCGATGTCGGATGGCTTGATGAAAAAGTCATCCGGCTTGTCCGCCATCCGCGCGCGGGCCCAAGGCACGTCGATGACTGCGTCGATCATCATGAAGGACACGTGCACACCCCGGGGTCCCATCTCACGAGCGATGGACTCGGCCAGAATGCGCTGCGCCGCCTTGCTTGGCGCAAAGCCCGCAAAAGCAGCCTTGCCACGAACGGCCGAGGTGTTGCCTGTAACCAGCAAGGCGCCCCCCCCTGCTACCTCCATTCGCGGCGCCGCCCACCGGGCAAGGTGCAGCAGGGCCATGACATTAATCTGGAAATTCTGCTGGAGAACCTGCGGGTCGATGTCGAGGAAGTTGCCGAATGCCCCACCCACTGCGTTGTGGATCACCACCTTGGGGATGCCGGCGCGTTGCTCGATGGCATCGAGTGCAGCCGCTAGCGCCGCAGGGTCGGCCACATCGCAGGGGACCGCAAAAGCGTTTGGAAGCGCGCTCTCGAGATCGGTCAAGCGCTCGACCGTTCGCGCGAGCATGGCCACCTGGTAGCCGCCATCGTGGAACCGTCGGACCATTGCCGAGCCGGTGCCCGGTCCTACGCCGGTGATGATGACAAGCGGCCTCATGCGGCCTGCTCCAAGCGAGCTTGCACGAAGTGCAGGCGGTCATTGCCGAAGAACATATCGTCCTCCACGAATAGGGTCGGCGCGCCGAACACGCCGCGCGACGCCGCCCCGCCGGTTGCCTCATCCAGGAGGGCCTGTGCGGCCGGCAAGTCCATCCGCGCTTCAAGCGTCTCAGCGTCGAGCCCCGCAGCGCCCAGCAGGGCCGCGACCTCGGCCGCCGTGGACAGCGGCGCGGGAGCTGACCAAAACGCGTTGAAGATTGCGTTCACCGCCGCGGGCATAGCGCCCAGTTGCCCGGCCACGAGCGTGGCACGCAACAGGCGGCTGGCGTCGATCTCCGATCCCTGGGGATGCCGATTGAGTGGAACTCCATAGTGGGCCGCCCATCGCGCCATGTCGGTCATCACGTAGCGGCCTTTGGGTGCGCAGGTGAGGCTCGTCGGCACGTTTCCCACCGCCTTCATCAGGGCCCCGATTTCGAATGGGTGGAAGGCGATCTCGACATCCATCTTCCGGACCTGGGACAGTGCCAGGAAGCTGTAGGGGCTGCGATAGTCAAAGTAGAAGTCAACGCTTTTCATTTGGGTTCCTTTGAGAGTCCGTGGTTGTGAATGATGTTTATCGTCTGCGTCCGAATCCGTGCTCGTTTGCGAACTTCGTGAGATATGGGCCGAACTCCGGCGCGAAGGCAGGGTCGTTCGCGAGGCGGTCAAAGTGCGCCATGGCGCGGGGAAACCGCTCACGGGCGCTGTCCAGGAGCGGCGCCTTGCCGAGCGCACTTAGCGCGTCGCTACGGCCCAGTTCGTTGTGGAAAAGGGCGAGCTCACAGGCGAAGCAGATGTCGGCCAAACTCACCCTCTCGCCGACAAGCGCTTGGCGGGCCGGGGCCAAGGCCCGGTCGATCCCCGTCATGTAGGTTGTGAACGCCTCGTCGGCGCGAGCGTGGACGTCCGCTGCGAGCTCGGAATCTTGTAGGGCGAGGAGGTAAATCTGCGCGTCGCGACCGAACACCAGGCTGACATCCAGAAAGCTATCGATCCGCGAGGCCTCGAACGGATCGTGGCCATATAGGCCACTGCGCTCCGATTGGCGTGCAACCGCACGCATGATGCTGTTGGATTCAAAGATGCCGATCTGACCGTCCCCGCTGAAAGCTGCAGGGACTGTCCCGAACGGCTGAGCTACGAGAAAGGCGTCGGTCTTGTAGAGACTGAGGCCCTTGAATCCGATCCGGCCCATACGCTCGGCGGCAGTGCGCTCCTCGGCGGACACTTCGCTCAACGGTCGAGCGTCGAAGTCCCAGAGCCAATCCACGAGTTCGCCGCCCGCAGCCCCCCGCACCTCCAGATCGACGCCGCCGATGCGCGCGGCGATGACTGACTTCCACACACGAGGATTGGGCAGGTAGGAAAAGATCCGCACTTCAGCCATCGAGCTGTCTCCATGGTGCGCCGACAAGCGGTGGCGCAGTTGTTCCAGCGGGCTGCGGAGCCAGCCACTGCCGACACCACCCACTGTTCACGCCCCATTCTGCATGACGACCATCATCCTGTCTATCGCATTACTTCACCAAAAGACGTTTGAACTGCACTGACTTGCCCGGAGACGGATGCGTCAAACAGGACGCGACCGCATGGCTGGACTGCTCCAATACCGGAGCGTCGACCGTAAGCGCCGCCGTTGAAGTCGCCGGGAACAAATGCTTCGGACGTCTGGGCGGGACCTGGCCCTGGACGGGGCATGTCCACCAAAAGCGTGGCAACACGCTTTTGCTCGCGCGGCGGAAATACGCCTCAACGGAGCGCGAGCGACCGCGCGGAGCGAGCCAGGCAGGTCGGACCGAACGAAATCACTCTGATGAAGAACCTGAGCCACAAAGGTTGGCGCCCAGATGGAAGCTACTTGTGGCCGGGTGGCGCCCACATGAGCTGAATAGGCGTATTGGTCAGCACCCCGCACTCAGACGCTGCACTGAGCACTCATGCAATTTGAGTTCCACCACTCGCGGCGAAAACCTGCGAGCGCTCACCGTCGGGTGCGAGGACCTAGCATGCTCCGCACTTGCCGAGCACGCGCCGAGGAGGAACGTGTTAGCGCCCGTGCCGCAACTCAGGTTTCGTCCCGGTTGCCTGAGAGCGCCCGCTCATTGGGCCCCTTGAGCGCCACCAGTTGCTCGCGTACGCTGCTGAGCAGGTCGTCGGAACGAGCCGGGTCTATGATCACCCGCGAGAGCGCCAGAGCACCAACCATAGCGCTGACGGCCAACATCGCTCTGGCATCGTCGTTATCACCAAGGTGGCGCCGCGCCGCGGCAATGTAGTCCTCGATAGAGCCTGACATGACCGCTCTGGACTGAGCATCGGCGCGTCCGACATCGGAAACCAACGCCGAGACTGCGCATCCAGTGCTGCGCGAGTCCCGGTGGCTGGAGCTCAGATAGTCATTGACGAAACCAGCCAAGCCACGCGAGCGCGCTGATTTCTCCCTCGCTGCCGACCGACGTACTCCATCACTCAGAGCTTGCCTAAGGGCTTGGGCAAGTAAGTCCGCGCGAGATGCAAAATGACCGTAGAAGCCGCCATGCGTGAGGTTCACGCTCTTCATGAGCTTGCCCACGCTCACTGACTCAAGTCCGCCGTCTCGAATCTGGTCGGCGGCCTCCTTCAGGATCCGCTCTCGACTTTGCGCCTTTTCGGCCTGCGAATGTCCCAAGGCAAACGCTCCTGTGCAATCTGACGATCTGGATGACGGTCAACATCTCATTGTAGACATTGATGGCTCCATGATGCATTCGCGCCTCCTCTTCAACCCAGCGAGAGCAGAGCTCGAGCCAACTGCTGCGGCATGGACAGGAATGGGCTGTGATCCGAGTCCAGTCGCAGCACCTGCGTCCTGTTGGCGGGCGTCGCGGTGTCTGCCTGCGCCACCATCAGGTCCTGGAGCGCCGGCGGGATGGTGTTGTCCGCGCTGGTCCGGATATACGTACGTGGAATGGCTCCCCAGCGCTGCACGGAAGTGGCGATTGGCGTGACCATCGCACCTATCGGAATATCCGGCGACAGCAAGTTGAGAGCGGCCCGCGCTGTTGCAGCGTCCACCTTTCCATAAAACAGATTGATAAGCCCCGCGCGGTAGGCATTGTCTGTGGATGCGGGGTCGAGCCGCAGGGCGCCGGTAACTCCAGGATCGCTGCGCAGCAGCGGTGTCAAAAGCGATGGCGGAGCCTGTTCAACAGGAGGGAATGCCACCATCGGCTCGCCGTCCTTGGGCATGAATGCCGCGAGATAGACCAGGCGCGCGATCTTGCCGGGGCCCAGCAGTTCAGCGGCAGCATGGATCGCACCGCCGCCCATGCTGTGACCCACGACGATCGGAGCCGGGAAGCCCGCGGCGAGCAAGGAGTCAACGGCATTGCCCACGACCCGAGCGTAGTCGGCCAGCGTGATACCCGCAACCGGTGAGCGTTCGGTCGCCAACGCCGCCGTCCGGGGCTGAACGTCGAACGCCGCCGGGAATTCCGCATTGAGGCCATGCCCCGGCAAGTCGATCGCCAGCACCGGGTGGCCGGCAGCGGCCAGCAGAGGACTGACTTTGCTCCAGCACCAAGTGCCATGCCAGGCCCCGTGAACCAGCAGGTATGGGCTTTTTGGCAAGAGCGCTGGCCCCGGTTCTGCATGGGTTCCCGAGCACGCGGCCAGGGCCGCGCCCGAGGCTGCAAGGACAGATGAGATGATGGCGCGTCGAGAATGAAGCATCGCGATGTCTCCGTGGATTAGATTCCGGAGCATCGGTGGAATGCAGGATTGACTCTAACGCCTCAGTGCAATTCAGCGGAATGCGTGCAATCATTGACTCGAAACTTCCCTTTTGAGAGTCAACCACTGCCGGACCATCGTCGTTTCCAGTGACCTCCGTAACACCGTTCCCTCCCATTGAGTTCGATCATGGAGGCATATGCCTGCGCGGCCTGCGCGTGGCGGACAGCCACGATGTTGACGAATCGCCCCTGCAAACCGCGCCCTTTTTTGGCGAATGCAAGCTTCAGCGGTTGCGGCGTGACGATGTGTTCCATGGAACGCTCGACTGCGTTCCGATGGGCCCCGTGTCATTCAATCGCACACGCTGGGGCGCGCGTGTTTCGCTCCAACCTCTGTCACAGGCCTTGCAGGGCTACTACCTGATCAGCCTGCCGACTCGAGGAGCAGCGCAAGTACGCCAGGGCGGCGAATTGCACCAACTGGCTGTGCAGAGTCCAGGCGTTTTCAGTCCAGTTCGCAACTTCTCGATGGAAGTGCATGAGGGATATGACCAACTGCTGATCCGCGTTGATAGTTCATTGATTGCAGATGCTTGGCAGGGGCTGACCGGTCGGCCCCTGATAGCACCTTTGATTTTCGAAACGTCTATGCTCGCGCGACCGCAGTTGCCCCAGGCGTGGCGCGGCATCGTCGCCCTCGCCGGCATTGCGTCGGAGCTCCCGCCAGCCGTCAAGGCACGGCAATTCGCGCAAGCATCGCTGGCGGACGCTCTGGCATCGCTTCTGCTGACCCAGCATGCCCATAACCAACAGTCCGCGCTCGACGCAGGGGCGACCTTCGCGGCCTCGCCGCGGATCGTCAGACAGGCCGAGGAGCTGATGCTACGGCGGCTACGGTCCCACGTTTCGGTGAGCGACCTTTGCATTGAGTGCGGAGTGTCTCGCCGCACCCTGTTCGCCGCGTTTCAGTCTTGCCACGGTGCAGGTCCGATGACGTGGCTACGGGAAAGGCGGATGGAAGCCGCGCGGGGCGCGCTGCAGAAGCCGAGCCGCGGCGAAATTCGCGTTACTGACATCGCTCTCGAATACGGCTTCACCCATGTCGGCGACTTTGCCGCGACGTATCGACGGCAATTCGGCGAAGCGCCCTCGCAGACGCTAAGGCGTAGCCGGGCATACGGCTGAAACTGCGCCAAGTTTGAAACTCTGGTGTGCGCTAGCCAATTCGGGATCGAAGCATTGCGCATTAGCGCAGATCCTATTGAACCTGCCAAGGCGCAGGCTGCCCTTCGAACGCGATTGAGGAAATCTCAACGACAACCCAGGCGAACGCTAAAGTTCCAGGAACCTTCCCGTAAAGAGCGCTATGCCCGCCGCCAAGCGCGAAGCGGCGCAACGACTCAAGTCGCGCGTGGTACCTAACGCACTTCGTTGATGTAGACGTGGTCCTTGGTTAACGCACGTCGCACGCCCACGATAGTGGGAACGTTGGACTGATCGAAAGCAACTTCCTCGATCATCATGATCGCAGCAGGTGTCTGTATGCCAAGAAGCCGAGCATCGTCAACCGAGGCGAGTTCGGCGCTGAGCTCTTCTCTCACGGCCGAAATTTTGATTCCATACCGCTCGACAAGAAAGGTATAGACGAGTTGAGGAACGTCTTCGTTCTTAAGGGGAAAATCCGGTACGCGTTCAGCCGCCAGAATGAAAGTGTCGAGCATTACCGGTTGCGCGTTTACCAAGCGAAGTCGCTCGAGTCGAATAATGTCCGCGCCGGCATCGAGTCCAAGCTTTTCCTGCACCACGGCGTTCGCCTTTTCCCGCACTACAGCCAGCACCCGAGCTTCGGAATGGACTAGCGAGCCGTCTCGTCTGTGCAGTCGGAAGTACTTGAAGAAGTACCTCAGTCCTCGGTGTGCAGTGCGCCCGGTAACGACAGTTCCCGTCTTGCGTCGACGGCTCAGCAGCCCCTCTGCTGCGAGATCGAGCAGAGCGCGCCTAACCGTTCCGACTGCGACACCCATGGTGTTGGCCAGCGAGATCTCGCTGGGCAATACATGCCCGGGTGGCCAGGCTCCCACGTCGATGGCCTCGGAAATCTGGCGCTTGACGACTTCGTGCAGCGGCGAACTCGACAGTTCAGTGATGCGCTGCACAGGCGAGTTGTCGCCTGCTGCCTGCGCGGATCGTTCTTCGACTTCGAGCATCTGTTCCCGTCCGTTGGCTCAACTTTAATGTTTATATTTTGCCAGGGATAGGCCGCACGTTGTGCTCGGTCGATGGCCTCGATCGGAAATGGTGAGTTACTCGGCTCCGCAGACCTCGAGGATTGCGATCATGTAGATTCGGATCATGTCAAGGTAGTCGGCGATGTCGACACGTTCGTCGGGCATCGTGTTGTAGCGGCCGCCGGGACCGCAGACCACGCCTTCCATTCCGGCTGCCGCATACAAATGACCCGCGTCAGTCCCGAAGAAGCCAGCGGGTTTGATAGCGCCAGTCGGTTGCTCCGTACCGCGCACTTTCTTGAACGCTTCGTTGACAACCTTGACGATGCGAGAGTTCTTGTCGACCTCGAAGGGCGGCATGGTCGGGCGTCCCGTGTGCTTCTCGGCGACCACAGTGGCTTTCAGGCCAGGGTGTTCTTGTTCGAGCGTGTCCAGCAATCGCCGCAGGTCACCCAGGGCATCGGCTTCGGTCTGGCCCGGTGCGTAGCGACACACGCCGCGCAAGCGAACAAAGTCTGACACCTGCGGTGGACGCCATCCATGCAGGTCCTTGCCCAGCGCGCCATTGACGATACCGACATGGCCGCGGTTGATCGATCGATGCTCCTCGCTTTTTGCGTTGCTGAAGGTCATGGCGTTGATTCGTGGGATCAGCACGCACGCTGCCGCAATGGCATCCACTGCTTCCTCGCGCTTGGACAGATGGCGAGTGACACCCGTCAACTCGATCGTGTACGACAGCGAGGCTGCATGCATCGTCACCGCGGACAGGTCGGTCGGCTCGCTGTTGATGAAGTAGTCTGCACGTACGCCCTGCTGAATGGCCGCCAGTGTCCCCACGCCCCCCTGGAGTTCGCCGACCACGAAGGTGAGCACGACATCACCCTTGACCCTGACGCCGGCGTCGATCAACGTCTTCACCGCGCAGAAGTACGCAGCGTCGCCGGCCTTCATGTTCGACACACCGATGCCATAGATGAACTTGTCGTCCACCGTGCCGGCCCATGGGTCGACCGTCCACCCCTCCGAGACGGGGTTCGTGTCGAGATGGCCGTTGAACAGCAGGCTCTTTCCGCCGCCGGTGCCCTTCCAGGTGCCGATTGCGTTCACGCGGCTTTCGTTGACAGGGGTCAGAGCCGCCTCCAGGCCAATGGAGTGCATCTGCTCGACCATGTATTGCGCCAGCACGCGCTCGCCATCGGTTTCTGGATAGCTCTTGTGCTGCACCATCTTGGTGAGAAACTCGAGGGCAGCGGACTCGTCAACACGGTCCAGCAACTGATCAACGTTCATGGGGCAACTTCCAATTCAGGAGCAAGGCTGGCGTAGTCGCCAACCGGAGTGGGTACGGCGTCGAGCAAGGAGCGCGTGTAGGCATGCCGCGATGGAGAATCCACCTCGGCGGTTTCGAGGAGGTCGACCAGGTCGCCCCGGTACATGACGGCGATGCGATGGGCAATCTGGCGCACGAGGTTCAGGTCATGCGTGATGAACAGGTAGGCGGTGCCGAACTGCTTTTGCAACTCGATGAGAAGCTCAACCACCGACGCCTGCACGGAAACGTCGAGCGCCGAGGTAATCTCGTCGCAAATAACCAGTTTGGGACGTGACGCGAATGCGCGGGCAATTGCGACCCGTTGCTTCTCACCGCCCGAGAGCTGATGCGGGAAGCGGTTCATGTACTCACGCGGCAGGCGTACCTGTTCCAGGAGGTCGCCGATGATCTGTGTGTATTGGCCTGACGGGGTGTCGGTGTACAGCTTCAACGGTCGCGACAGGATGTCTCGCACGCGTTGGCGCGGATTGAGCGAGGCGTCGGGATGCTGGAAGATCATCTGCACATCCCGCCGGTAGAGCTTCCCCATGTCCTTCGCGCCGTTAATCTGTTTGCCTGCGAAGAAGAGCTGGCCCTCGAAAGGATTGAGGCCGGTCAGGGCCTTGGCCAGCGTCGACTTACCGGAACCGGACTCACCCACCACGCCGAGAATCTCACCGGGCTTGACCGCAATGCTGATGGCACGGTTGCCGACGACGCTGGCTTTGCGCTTGCCGAGCAACCTGGCGAATGCTGAGACGCCGCCATAGGTCACGCTCAGCGCTTTGGCTTCGACCAACGCTTGGCCGCCGGTCTTTGGGGGGGCGCCAACGAGGCGGTGATCGGGCCGAGGCACGGCGCCGATCAGCCGCTTCGTATAGGGATCGGCTGGATGGGTGAACACCTGTTCCACCTCGCCTTGCTCGACGATGACGCCCTTGTGGATCACTGCCACCCGGTCGGCCACCTGGGAGACCAGTGCAAGGTCGTGCGAGATGTACAGCGAGGCCACGTCCGTTTCGGCCTGGAGCTCGTCGAAAAGATCAAGGATCTGCCGTCCAGTGATGACATCCAATGCGGTGGTCGGCTCGTCGAAGATGATGCATTCCGGCCTGCAAGCGAAGGCTGTGGCGATCACGACGCGCTGTTTTTCCCCGCCGGACGCTTCGTGTGGGTAGCGGCGCATCATCCCCGCTGGGTCCTTGAGGCCGACGCGGTCGAGCATGGCAATGCCCTCCATGGCTGCCTGCTTGCGGGTCAGGTTGCGATGCCGGACCAGCACTTCCGTCAGCTGCTCCCCGAGCGACAGGGTTGGATTCAGAGAGGTACTCGGATCCTGGAACACCATGCTGATGCGGCGCCCGCGAATGGAATCGATTTGCTTCGGAGCGAACTTCAACAGGTCTTCGCCGACCAGCTTGATGCTCCCGCTCGTCTCGATGGCGTTACCCGCGAGGTAGCGCATGATCGACCAGGCGAGCGAAGTCTTTCCGGAGCCGGACTCGCCAACCAGGCCGAGCACTTCGCCGCGATCGATCGTCAGATTGAGATTGACCAGCGCATGGAAGCGACCGTTCGGCGTCGCGTAGTCGAGCGAGTAGTCTTTGACTTCAAGGACGTGATCCATGACAGGCCTCAGGTTTTGGGGTTGAGGGCATCACGAAGACCGTCGCCCAGAAGGTTGAAGCCGATGGCGACCATCGCCACGGCGGCGCTCGGCCAGAGGATCATCCAAGGGCTCAAGTGCATGAACTTGCGAGCCTCGGCGGCCATCAGGCCCCATTCAGACGCGGGAGGTTGTGCGCCTAAGCCGAGAAAGCTCAACGTCGCGAAGAGCATGACCGCGAAGGCCACGCGAATCGTCATCTCGACCACGACGGGCGCCACGACGTTCGGCAGCATCTCACGCAGTACGACGTACAGGCTTGATTCGCCGCGTGCAATCGCGGCACTGACGAAGTCTTGCTTGCGGATCGCCAGCGCTACGGAGCGCGTGATGCGGGTCATGCTCGGCACGAACGCGACGGCAATGGCCAGCACCGCGTTGATCTCGCCCTTGCCCATCAGGTTGACGATGAGTAGCGCGAACAGCAGGCTCGGGATGGCCATCACAGCGTCGACCGTGCGCATCACGATTTCGTCGAATCGGCCACCGAGGAAGGCGCACAAGGTTCCTATAAAGGCGCCTATCAAGCTGCCGATCGCAGTGGCCATGAACGCCAAGACGACCGTGGAGCGAGCTCCGTAGAGAACCCGACTCAGTAGATCCCGGCCGTACTGGTCGGTGCCGAGCCAGTTCTCCGCGCTGGGCCCTTTGTAGCGCGACAGCGGTGCCATGTCGTCGGGACTGTGAGGCGCCAGATAGGGGCCGAACAGCACCATCACCATGACGATCCCGATGATCAGCATCCCCAGCTTGCCTTGCGGCGAGCGCATGAGACGCGCGAAGAAATGGTTGGATCCGAGCTTTCCCGCCGAAGCCGACGCGGCGCTGGGCTTTTCGCTTTGGAGCGGTGTGGCGATATCACTCATACTGAATCCTCTTGTCGAGCGCCGCGTAGGCCATGTCAGCGACGAAGTTCACGACGCAATAGGTCGCGGCCATGATGAGGGCGCCGGCCTGGATGGCGGGCAGATCACGGTTCTGGATGGCAACGATCAGTTGGCGTCCGATGCCTGGGAGGGCAAAGATTTCTTCAACGACGATGACACCACCCAGGAGGTAGCCCACATCAAGGGCAACGATCGTGATCGTGGGTAGAAGCGAGTTGCGCAAGGCGTGCTTGAAGAGCACCGCATACTTCGACAGGCCCTTGAGACGGGCCGACCGGATGTAGTCCATGTGCAGCACATCAACCAGCTCGGAGCGGACCATCCGCGACACGTGCGCAATCAAGATGACCGAGACCGTGATCACAGGCAGCGCCAGATGCCGAAGTCCGCCGAAAAAGCTCTCCGAAAGCGGGATGTAGCCGGTCGCGGGAAGGATCTGCCAGAAGTCGGCGAAGACCAGCACCAGCAGCGTCGCCGTCACGAACTCTGGAAGCGACACGCCGACGTACGACACGACGCTCACAAGTACGTCGGCAATCTTGCCGCGGCGCACGGCCGCGATGATACCCAGTGGGATGGCGATCATTAGCATGAAGCTGATCGACAGGAAGGCCAGGGTCAGCGAACGACCCAACGCCTCCATCATCACCGGAGCGACGGCTTGCCCGGTGCGCATCGACTCGCCGAAGTCACCGCGGATCGCTCCGGTGAACCAGTGCAGGTATTGCTGCCAAAGCGGGGCATCGAGACCCAACTGATCTCGCAACGCCTGCAGCGCATCAGGTGTGGCGTTCTCACCCAGCATCATCACCGCAGGATCGGCGGGCAACACCTGTGTAATGACGAAGACAAGGATTGACACGACGAGAAGCGTGTAAACGCTCAGTCCGATCCGTTTGAGGAAGTAGCTTAGCGACATGGTTGCTCCAAGCGAGGGCGCGCTTCAGGCGCGCTTCGGGGCGCCGTCGTCCAGCGAAACGTAGTCCAGACGGTAGACCAGGCCGCGCGGATTAACCTGGTAGCCGTCGACATAGCTGCGCTTAGCGCGAAGCAGGTCGAAGTACACCGGGATGATGGAGGGCACTTCCTCCGTCATGAGTCTTTGCGCTTCGGCGTACAGCTCGTTGCGCTTCTTCACGTCAGCCGTTGCGCGAGCGTCGGCCACCAGCTTGTCAAAGGTCGCATTGTTCCAGTGCGTTTCGTTCCAAGAAGCGTTCGAGGTGTACAGCAGGGAGAAGATCGAATCGACCGTCGGCTGCATGTTGTAGAAGCCGACATAGAAGTTGCCCTTCTTCCAGACCTGCTCCAGATAAGTGGCATGCGGCATCGTCTGCACATTGATGTTGAATCCAGCGGGCTTGGCCATCTCGCGCAGGGCGACGGCCATTTGCGTGCGAATCGACGGATTGTCGGAAGCGACCAGTGTGAGGGTGAGGCCCTTGTCATGGCCCGCTTCTGCCAGCAGCTTCTTCGCCTGCGCAATGTCCCGCTTGCGCTGCGGCAGTTCCTTGTAGAAGGGATAGGACGCACTGATGGGGTTGTCGTTCGCAACGGTGCCATAGCCTTCGGCAACGAAGTCCACCATTGCGGGGCGGTCGACGGTCAATGCAAGCGCCTTGCGGACCCGCACGTCGTTGAATGGCTTCTGGTTGCAGCCGAGATTGATGTTGCAGAACACGCCCGACGGCAGCTTCAGGGCGTTCACACCGGACGCAGCCTTTAAGCGCGCAAACTCAGCGGGCTGCACCAGCGCCATCAGATCGGTATCGCCGGCGATCAACGCGGAGCCCTCGGCTGTCGCGTCTGGGTATACCCGGACTTCAATACGATCGAGGTAGGGACGCGCCTTGTCGTAGTAAGCCTCGTTGCGTGCGACAACCACGATACGCTCTGGCTCAAAGGTCACGAGCTTGAAAGGCCCGGTGCCAATGGCTTCGCGATTAAGTCGGTCCAGCCCCTTCTGCAGCACGGATGCCGGAACGATCTTGGCGCTCGGGAATGCCAGGGCGACAGGCAGATCCGCGTAGGGCGACGACAGGACGAACACCACGCTGCTCTTGTCAGGAGCGCTGACGCTCGCGATTGGGCCGATGTTCTGGCGGCCCGGCGAGGCGGTCT
Source organism: Variovorax sp. EBFNA2 (assembly GCF_033802765.1). NCBI lineage: Bacteria > Pseudomonadati > Pseudomonadota > Betaproteobacteria > Burkholderiales > Comamonadaceae > Variovorax > Variovorax sp. EBFNA2. Next base: position 368,815 of record NZ_CP138497.1, on the reverse strand, counting down.
TTGCATCCAGGATGGCCTGGAAGCTCGCGACAACATCAGCAGAAGTGCATGCCGAGCCGTCATGGAAAACTAGTCCTGGGCGCAGCTTGAAGGTCCATTGGGTCAGATCGGGAGAACTGGTCCAGGACTGGGCGAGATCAGCCTCGGGGGCCATGGTCGGGCCAATCCGCGTGAGCCCAGAGTACAAGAGTTCGGCAACCAAGTACTCCGGCGTCACACGCGCCACCAAGGGGTTCAGCTTGTTGACTGCTTGATTGATGCTGACGCGCAGCGTACCGCCGCGTTTTTGCGGGCCGGCAGCAAAGGCCGATGACATGGGAAAGGACAGCGCAGCCAACGAGGCGGCAGCCCCGAGGAAGTCGCGACGGTTCGCAGCAACAAGGGTGTTCATGCGGAATCTCTCGGTGAGTGGTTGCCCTCGGGAAGCGGAGTGCAAATGCGCTGGCAAACGGGAGGCATCCGTCTCGCCACGCTCATTACTATAAAGTTTATTGTTTTCAGAGGTAGAGGGAAAACAGCGGCTTGACAGATGACTTTATTTGTGCAACCAAAGAGATGCGCTCTCTTCCTGGACAGCTCGCCGCAACCAAGGGCAATTAGGCGATGGGGTATTGCGGTCTGCCACGCACGGCTGCGTCTCCCACTTAGAAACCACACTGAGGCGTAGTGGCATGATCACAACGCCGCCATCCACGGGCACGAGGGTGTTGCTGCGGCAAGGTCGAAGATTGGCTAGGTCAATCACCGCTGGCGCAATGTGTTCTACCTACTGCTCCGAAGTCGGCCGCCGAGCGGGGCACAACCCACGTATTGAGCGCGATGTTCGCGCGTCATGCGCGGTCACCCCCTGCTACGCCCCTTATTGAGTAGAAGCTGCCTTACTGTCGACAATCCATGTCACAGCGCCTAGGACCAATGAGCGGCCTGGAGGACCCCAAGCAGTACGCGTCGCACTTCTGCGATGGCTGCATCGCGCAGCGCATCGGTTCGCCACCCGACTTCCACCGCGTAGCGCGGCATAGTCAATGGACAGGCAAACATCTGCAGTCCCGTTCGCGCCGCGATCGCCGAGGCGGCATGTTTGGGGATCGTCGCGATGGCGTCGCTGCCAAACAGAAGGTGAGGAAGCGCGGCGAAGTGCGTCGTCGAGGCGACGACTCGGCGCGGTCGCCCGATGGCCGCAAGCACCTCGTCCACCACGCCGATGAAGCCGCCGGAGGAAACTAGCAAGTGGCCTCTGCGGACGTACTCCGGCAAGGTCAGTCCTCGTGTGGACGGTGCATACGCAGGATCCATAAGGCACGCGTAGCGGCCCTGGCCAATCGCCTCGTGGCCAAGCAGACGCGAGGATAGGCCGCCCGACACCACGGCGACATCGGCGAGCCGCGCTTGCAGCATGTTGCCTACCACCAGGCTGTGCGTCTGGCGGAACGCCAACCGCAATCCAGGTGCCCGGGCCGCCACCGCATCGATGAACAGCCGTCCGAACGCAACCTCGAAGTCGTCTGACAAGCCGACAACGATCGAGCGGCCGTGGAAGTCATTGCCACCGCTGCCGCTCATGGACAAGCTTTGGCGACACTTGTTAAGCCCCTCGCTGATCAGAGGTTTGAGTTCTTGCGCCCTTAGCGTCGGCATCAGCCCGCGGCCGGTGCGAGTAAAGAGTTGATCGCCATAGGTCTTGCGCAGCCGCGCAAGTGCCGCGCTTACAGCCGATTGAGTCAGCCCCAACCTCACCCCCGCTCGCGTAGCGCCGCCCTCTTCGTACAAGGCTTCGAAGACCTTCAGAATGTTCAGATCAACAGCGCTGATATCAATCATGGTCATATCTATCACAAGCAGAACGGTGTTGATTGATTTTGCCGTGGATTCAATACTCGCAATATTCCTTCACACCTTCAATCTCCCATGGCCAAAACCAAAGTAGCCGCGCTTCAAGTCGGCGCTCTTCCCACTGGCAAAAAAGCTACCCTGGACCTCGTGCTAGGCTTCGAGGAAAAAATCATTGAATCCGGCGCGTCCGTGGTGGTGATGCCGGAAGCACTGCTGGGGGGCTACCCGAAGGGCGAAATCTTCGGCACGCGCCTGGGCTATCGGCTTCCGGAGGGGCGTGAGGCCTATGGTCGCTACTACGCCAATGCCATCGACGTTCCCGGGCCGGAAACAGATGCGCTCGCGGACCTCTCGCGCCGGGCAAAGGCGAGTCTGGTGGTCGGCGTGATCGAGCGCGGCGGCAACACCCTCTATTGCTCCGCTCTGTTCTTCGAGCCTGAGAGCGGGCTGATGGCCAAGCATCGCAAGCTGATGCCGACCGGCACCGAACGCCTGATCTGGGGCCAAGGCGACGGCTCAACGCTTCCGATCGTTGATTCAGCCGCAGGTCGCCTAGGTGCCGCCATCTGCTGGGAGAACCACATGCCGCTGCTGCGGACAGCGATGTATGCGAAGGGGGTGCAGATCTGGTGTGCACCGACGGTGGACGAGCGCGATGTCTGGCAATGTTCCATGCGCCATATCGCGCACGAGGGACGCTCCTTCGTGATCAGTGCGTGCCAAGTGCAGCAGTCCCCGTCCCAGCTTGGAATCGAGGTGCCGAATTGGGAGCCATCCCGCCCCCTTATTCGCGGAGGCAGCCTGATCGTCGGACCGTACGGCGATGTATTGGCTGGTCCCCTCTTCAACGAGGTAGGGCTGGTCGTGGCCGAGATCGATACTGAGGAACTAGTGCGCGCGCGCTACGACTTCGACGTGGTGGGGCACTACGCACGACCGGACGTTTTCACATTGAGCGTGGACACGAGGCAGAAGCGCCCGGTCGAGTTCAACTGAGCCTGCGGCAATGAGCGCACAGTTACCGATATTGATCGTCCAGATGGGACGCCCGCCGTACGACGTGAGTGAAGCGCTGGGCGAACAACCAGACTGGTTTCTCGCCGCGCTCGCTCCCGCGAACCTCGACGTGCTGGTGGTGCGCCCGCACATGGGCGAACCGTTGCCACAACCGGGCAGCTTTGCTGGCGCGGTGGTTACTGGCTCATGGCACATGGTGACCGATCTCCATGACTGGAGTGAACGCACGGCCGAGTGGATCCGCCAGCTGGTTGCAGCGGATGTGCCGCTGCTCGGCGTCTGCTACGGACATCAGCTCATGGCCCACGCCCTTGGCGGACTCGTGGGCTACCACCCGCGAGGTCGGGAACTGGGCCTCCAGACCATCCGGCTGCGGCAGGAGAGCATCAACGATCCCCTCCTAGCACACATCCCCGGCGAGTTCCCGGCGCTACTGACGCACGCACAGACAGTTCTGGTCAAACCACCCGGCGCTGTGGTCCTAGGCGCCTCGGAACATGACGAGAATCAGATTCTTCGCTACGGCCCGAATGCCTTTTCCATTCAGTTTCATCCGGAGTTCACGCCGGCGATCATGTCGTTGTGCATCCAGCGACGCAGAACCATCCTCGAACAAGAAGGCGCAGACGTCGAACAGCTGCTCCTCGAGCTTGCGCCTACACCCGATGCACACGCAATTCTCATGAAGTTCGCCACAACAGCGGCACAGGTGTCGGCTGACTCTTGGTAACCGCGGCGACCTCCAGCGCGCGGGATCTAACAGGTATGCGATACCCGTTGTGCACGTCCTTATCCGTATCGATGCAACAATGCGTTCTTCGTTCTTATGACCCAGCCTCGCCCTCTTCCATCGGAATCGGCTCTGTGTGCAATTGGAAATACACCGGTCGTAAAACTTCGGCGAGTGGTGCCGGAGGGCAGTGGATCTGTATACGTGAAGTTGGAGTACTTCAATCCAACAGGTTCATACAAAGATCGTATGGCGAAGACAATGGTCGAGGAAGCAGAGGCCCGAGGAACTCTCAAGCCAGGCATGACTGTCGTCGAGGCAAGCGGGGGAAGCACCGGCTCGTCTCTCGCATTTGTCTGTGCGGTCAAGGGCTATCGATTTCGGATCGTTTCGTCCAACGCATTCGCTCAAGAGAAACTGAAAACGATGGCTGCTTTCGGCGCAGAGGTTGAGCTGATTCACAGTCCGTCTGGGAATATTTCGGCAAACTTGATTCCTTCGATGATTCAGCGATCGAAAGAGATCGCCGACGAGGGAAATTGCTATCGGACCGACCAGTTCAACAACCGCGATGCTCTCATCGGGTACGAGCAGATCGGAGTCGAGCTCATCAAGCAGTTTCCCAACGGCATTTCAGCTTTCTGCGGAGCAGTTGGAGTGGCGGGCATGGTGATGAGGGTGTCGAGGGCCCTCAAAGCAGCTGCCCAAGATACGCGAATCGTCGTCCTCGAGCCTGCTACTTCCCCCCTTATATCTCACGGCTTCGCCGGCGAGCACCATGTCGAAGGGATTGGCATCGGCTTCGTTCCACCACTGCTGGATCGAGACCTCTATGACGAAGTACGGGCAATCTCCGAAGTCGAGGCGCGTCGGATGTGCCGACGCCTGGCGAGCGAAGAAGGATTGCTTGCTGGGACATCGACCGGCCTAAACGTAACCGCCGCAATACAGCTCGCTCGTGAACTTGGACCCGATGCAACGGTCGTCACTGTCGCATCGGATACGGGCCTGAAATACATGAACGGCAATCTCTTCTCCGCTCCTTCTGCATAGGTGAGGATCGTGAACTTGCGATTGTGTGACGCGGCAATGCCGCACCTGAAGGGTGCTTGACAAGCGTCATGTCGATGATAGTGCTTCCCAGTGTCGGCAAAGGCAAGACAATGCATATACCTCAGCGCGGACAACCAGCGTGACCGCCCAAAGAGGGTCTGTGCGCATGGAACTCGACACCATCGACCTGCGCATTCTCGACGAGCTGCAACGTGACGGCGCCCTGTCGAACGTCGAATAGGTCATGCCACCCCAAGCTTCTGAGATACTCATTGTGTCGGGGCCGAAGCCGTCGACGCCCGCGTTGTTGGAGATGCAGGTCAAGTTTTTCACACCCGAATCGTGCAGTACGTCGATCAGCGCCTCGGGGATGACGCACAGGCCCGAAGCCACCGACGGCGAGCGTCTGGCCATCGGCCACGACACCCTTGAAGCGCCGCGTCGGCGGAGGGATAAATCTTGTTCGCCATGATGAGATCCTTCTAGGTTGGTCCGGAGCGCCGCGAACTCCGCGATATTGGTTCCCCTGGTCGTCCGTCTTCAGCCAGAACATTCCTAAGCCATGGCTGTCGGGTGAGACGTTCCGCCTCAAAGGCGGCGATCTTTTCCGAGTGCCGCAAGGTCAGCTCAATCTCGTCCAAGCCCTCAAGCAAACACTTCTTCTGAAAGGGCGCAACCTGGAACTCAACAAAATCTCCGTCTGGAAGCGCGATCCGCTGGCCAATGAGGTCTACCGACAGCGCGTACCCAGGCTGAGCGACGATGTCGTCCAACATTTTTCTGACGATTGATGGATCCAAGGTGATCGCCAGCATCCCGTTCTTGAACACGTTGCTTCGGAAGATCTCGGCAAATGAAGACGCGATGAGGACACGGAAGCCAAACTGATGAAGCGCCCAAGGGGCGTGCTCGCGACTGGATCCGCATCCAAAGTTCGATCCTGTCACGAGGATGCGCGGACCCGTGTACCTCGGCAGGTTCAAAACGAAGTCTGGATTCGGCCTTCGGCTTCCCTGCGGCTTGCCGGGCTCTCCCGCATCAAGGTATCTCCAGGCGTCGAACAGGTTCGGCCCGAACCCAGTGCGACGGATCGACTTCATGAACTGCTTCGGAATGATGGCGTCGGTGTCCACGTTGTCCCGATCAAGCGGGACAGCGATGCTATGAACCGTTGAGAGCTTCTCCATTGGACTACCGACCGTTCTGGACAATGCAAACTATGACGAGCACTAACATCAACACCAAAGGTGCGGCAAAGTACCAGCCAGAGACGGGCGCCCTCTCGCGGGCCTCATCGACCTCCACGCTTGCCAACGCTCCCGGACCTTCGAGGTAAACCATCTTCTTCCCTGCTGCAACCTGTGGCGCGCCTTGCGCGTCGCGCTCAGCCGGCCTTTCGGGTACCAAGGTAACTTTCGATGAGACGTGGATCGGAGCGCATCTCTTGGGCGCTTCCTTGCATGAGGAACGTACCACCTTCGAGGACATAGGCCCAATCAGAGATCTCGAGGGCCGCTCGTGCGTTCTGTTCGACGAGCAGCACGGTCAAACCGGCCTCCTTGAGTTTGTTGATCGCCTTCATCATCTCGGCGACGATCAGAGGTGCGAGACCCAAGCTCGGCTCGTCAAGCATCAACAGCTTCGGCTGCCCCATCAGGGCCCGTCCCACTGCAAGCATCTGCCTCTCGCCGCCCGATAGGGTCCCCGCAAGTTGCTTGCTTCTTTCCTTCAGGCGAGGGAAGAGACCGTAGACAAGATCTGTCGTGTCCCGCCATGCTGCGACTCGCAACTCTCGGGGCCGATGACCACCGAGCAACAGGTTCTCTTCGACGGTCATGGTCGTGAAGAGCTCTCGCTTCTCCGGTACCAGCGAGATGCCTCGCATCACACGTTGCTCGAGCGACAACCTGGAAACGTCCTCACCTTCGAAGCGCTGGACACCGTGACTGCCGATCACGCCGCTCAGCGAGTTGAGGAGCGTGGATTTTCCGGCTCCGTTGGGGCCGAGGACGGAGACGATGGTGCCTTTCGCAGCGTTCAGGGCCAGGCCGGACAGAACCTCAGCCTTCCCATAGCCCGCGCGCAGTTGCGAAATCTCCAGAAGAGTGGTCGTCATGTCAGTGCTCCGTTCCAAGGTAGGCGGCGCGCACAAGCGGGCTTTCCTGGACCTCCACCGGGGTGCCCTCGATCAACTTCTTGCCGAACTCCATCACTACGATTCGGTCCGTCAGGTTCATGACGAACTCCATGTCGTGCTCCACCAGGAGCAAGCTCAGACCCTCGCCGCGCAACTGGCTCAGCACGTTCGCGAGCGCCTGCTTTTCCCCATGGCGTAAACCAGCGGCCGGCTCATCGAGAAGCAAAAGGGTCGGATCCGACGCGAGGGCGCGAGCTATCTCGACGAGCCGCTGAGCGCCAAGCGAGAGGTTCCCAGCGACCTCGTACATCGATGCCCCGAGGCCAATGCGTTTGATCTGCTTCTGTGCCTCCCGCAATGCCCGCCTCTCCTCGCCCCGATCCATTCGAAGGACCGACGATGCAATGCCGGAGGAGGTCCGGAGATAGCACCCGATAGCGACGTTCTCCAGCACCGTCATATCGGGAACCAGTTTGACGTGCTGGAAGGTCCTCGACACGCCGCGCGCAGCGATCTCACGAGAGGGCCGACCGTCGACGCGGTCGCCCGTGACCATGACCTGCCCACCGGTGAGGGGAAGCACGCCCGAGATCAAATTGAAGGTCGTGGACTTTCCGGCGCCGTTCGGGCCAATCAAGCCCACGATCTCGCCTCCCCTCACCGAAAAGGTGATGTCGTGCACCGCGGTCAAGCCGCCAAACTGCTTGCGAATAGCGTCCACATCGAGCAGGCGCTCGCCCTTGGCGACCTTCTCGCGCGCCGGCAAGGGGCCCGCTTCATTCCAGTCGTTCTTCCGCTGCGATCTCGGCAGCACCCGTCCAACCAGCGACCATAGGCCGTGAGGTGCCACCTTCAGGACAATGATCAAGAGCAAGCCGAAGATCACGCCCTCATAGTTCGCTCCGGCGCCGAACAGTGCCGGCATCCAATCCTGCAGCGCGTCCTTCAGGACTGTCGAAAACCCGGCGCCGAGAAATGCTCCCCAGATATGGCCCACGCCGCCCAGTACTCCCATGAAGAGATAGTCAAGGCTTTTGCCGATGCCGAAAGGTGACGGGGTCACGGCGCGCTGCATGTGAGCGAAGAGCCATCCCGAGACCGACGCAAGCAGCGCCGCGATCACGAAGGCGGTCAGCTTGTAACGGAAGGTCGAGGCACCGATCGACGCGGGCATCGTCTCGCCGCCTCCGTGATCCGCATTCATGGCGCGCAGCACGCGGCCCGTTCGCGAGTCCAGCAGGTGATGCATGGCAAGAGCTGCGGCTAGCGCGATGCCCCAGATCAGATAGTAGAAGTCCCGTCCGCTTTGAAGGCTGTAGGCGCCGATGCTGATCGGCGGAACGTTGTTGATCCCGTCGTACTTCCCGAGCGCATCCAGATTGCCGATCACATAGTAGAGCGCGATACACCAGGCGATCGTTGCCAACGGAAGGTTGTGGTCGGACATACGAAGCGTTACCCATCCCAGGCAAATCGCGATCACCCCCGTGAGCGCCAGGCCCGCCACGAGGCCGACCCAGGGTGACAAGCCCATCGTCACGCAGAGATAGGCCGTCGTGTACGCGCCAATCCCGGCAAAGGCCGCCTGGCCGAAGGACGTCAGACCGACCACGCCCGTCAGCAGCACGATGCCGAGAACTACCAAGGCGTCGATCCCGATGTAGTTCATCTGGGTGATGAGAAACGCTGGGATGGGAAGCAGCGGAAGCGCAAGCACCAGGACAACGAACGCGATGATGCCGACGCGTCGAACGTTGGCGCTTTTCGTTCGCGCTGGCGTCGCGGTCATAGGGAGTTTTTCAGCGATAGCCATCTCAATGCTCCTCCGAACCACGGTTCAGCAACGATCGCCACAGCAGGATCGGGATGATTGCGGCGAACACGATCGATTCCTTGAAAGCGCTTGCCCAGAATGACCCGAACGATTCGATCAAGCCAACGACGATGGCGCCAGCGAGCGCACCGGGGAAGTTGGCCAGGCCAGCGAAGACCGCAGCAACGAAGCCCTTCAGACCGATCAGGAATCCCGTGTCGTAGAACACCGTCGTTGTGGGACCGATGAGTACGCCCGAGAGGGCGCCGACGCCCGCAGCGAGCGTGAAGCTCAGCATTCCCGCCTTCTCCGCCGAGATGCCTACGATCCGGGCTCCGAGCTGGTTCACGGCGGTCGCCCGCAGGCTCATGCCTCGGAACGTCCGCGTGAAGAGCCAGAACAGCAGCGCAATGAGAACCGCAGCCACACCGATGACGATCGCGCTCTGGCTGTTGATCGAAATGTCACCCAGGGACCACGTCGCGTCGAAGAACGAAGGAGTCCTAAATCCCTCGGGCCCAAAGAAAGCGAGGGCGAGGCTGGTGAGCGCGAAATGAACGCCGACCGAGACGATCAGAAGCGTGAGCACCGTGGAAGTCGCAAGCGACCGGTACACCAGCCGATAAAGCATCGACCCCATGGGCGTGATGATGGCGAGCGTCAGAAGAACCTGCACGGCCAACGGCGCCTTCAGCGGTGCAAGCCACGCGGCCAGCGCCACTACGATCGCTGGCACGGCAAGCACCCTCCCGCACGCCATGGCAACATCCTGAAGGACGCTGCCCCGGCGGATGCCGTTCCAGATTTCTTGGACGACGCAGGCCACGGCCATGATCGCTACGAGCCAGACTGCGGATGGGACCTTCCCCAGTTGGAGCTGCGCCAAGGTCACCACGCCGAAGACGACGAACTCGCCCTGGGCGATGAACAGTACGCGTGTGACGGTGAACACCAGAATGATGGCAATCGCCATCAGGGCATAGACCGCCCCGTTGACTGCGCCGTCAACGAAAAGTAGGGATGCAATGGAGAGGTCCATGGGAGGCCTTCTTTGGTTCAGCCGTTGCGCTTGGCGCCAATCAGCACGAAGAGGATCGTGGCTGGACGATCGCTCCTGTTGCGCCAGGCGTGGCGCGTGCCGTTCTGCACGATCAGGTCGTGAACCTTCAGGGCCTTGCAAGCGCCATCGTCGAGTTCGAGGTGCAGTTCCCCCTCGAGGAGCATCGCATAGTCGACGCTGTCGGTGGTGTGCATGCCTGGGCTGTCCATTTCGAAGCGCTCAGCCAAACCCGGCAGGATCTGCATGTATTCACCGCCGGCCGTGGCAGGATCGAAATCGGGGCTTGCCATGACCGAGTCCGGCGGCAGCGTGACGACCATGACGTTGGTTCCGCCGGTCTGCGGCAGCCAAGACGTCGCGGTCGCGGCGGGGTCCGCTGAAATCGCTGGCACCTGCGGATTTGGGGGCGTTTCCCAACCCAGACCTGCGCTCATGCCAGGCACGTGTTTGAACTCTGAGTAGCGCGGCAGCGTGCCGTCAGAGATAAAGACCGATTTGCCCGACGGGCTATGGCCGGTGACGATGCGTCGAACTTGCATGGAGTTCTCCAATGTGGGATCGGGGGCGGCTCAGTGAGCGATCACGATGTTCGTGAACCCGCCGGTGCGTTGATCGACGGCGTCCAACGCTTCGTTCACTTTCTCAAGAGGAAAAGATTCGTGCTCCAAGACGCTCAGGTCGAGCTGCCCAGAAGCAGCCATCGCTGCCATGTCCTCTCCTTCCGCAGTGGTGAACCAGAGCGATCCGATGAGGGACTTCTGCTGGACCATCAGGGGGATGGGTTCAAGGGCGAGGGTTTCCGCAACGCCGCCCACATTGATCGCTTTGCCACCGCGGCGCAGCGCATTGAAAGAGTCCAACACGGCGGCGGCCGGAGCGTTCGCGCCAAGCGCCTGGATCACAACGTCGACCCCGAGGCCGTCGGTCGCTGTCATCACGATTTCCGCAACCGACTTTTCGCCCACCGCGACCGGATGGATTCGCTTCGGATCCAGCGCCTGCAGCTTTTCGAGAAGCGTCTTATTGCGACCTGTCGGGAAGACCTTCGAGGCGCCCATCGCGAGCGCAAGCAACACGGTTCCAACCCCCAGAGTGCCGGTGCCCCCGTCAACTAAGACAGTCTGTCCCGGAGCGAACTGCGCCTTGCGAAGGGCCGAGTAGCCAGTTCCGAGGTAGCCGAACCGCGCTCCCTGTTCGAAGGTGATGCTTTCGGGAAGCTTCACGAGGTTCGCAACCGGCGCAACGAGATATTGGCCGAATCCACCGTACGGATAGTCTTCGAACAGCTGCTGCGAGCCCGGGCCGAACCCGAAGTAGCCCATGAAGGTGTATGCCGTGCAGTTGACGGAGTCGCCCCTTCGGCATGCCACGCATCCACCGCATGAGAGACCGGGGTTGACGTACACCCGATCGCCGGGTTTGACGCCAGAGCGGACCTGGCTGCCAACCGCCGTCACGATGCCGGCCGTGTCCAGGCCATAAATGGCAGGCAGCTTCGGCAGCGGCAGGTACGGGAACCAGGTCGGATAGTTGGCGATGACATTTCGCAGGTTGGGGACGACGCCCGCCGCCTTCACCTCGACCAGGACATCCGTTGGCCGAACCTCCGGGACAGGGACCTCGTCAACTTGGAATTTGCCGCCCACATCGTGAAGGCGTGCGGCGCGCATGGTCTTGTTGCTCATATTTGTCTCGCTCCAATATCAATCGTTGAGGTACGGATCGGTTCAGTTCGCCAGCTTCCAGCCGCCGTTCTCGACGCGCAGGAGAACGACGGCACGCTTGTCGGCGCCAGCGTGATCGGTCGGGGACATCGTGTAGACGCCCTGAGCACCTGCCAGATCCTTGGTGGCCTCGAGTGCATCGCGCAGTGCTTGGCGGAACTCCGGCGTCCCCGGCTTGGCCTTCGTCTTCGCAACCGCGACGGCCCTGTCGGCAAGCAGATATGCGTCCCACGAGTACGCAGAGAAAGAGTTCCGGGTCCCCGGTCCATACTTCGCCTCGTAGGCCTTGGTGAACTCGAGCCCCTGCTTTTTCACAGGATTCGAGTCGGGCAGTTGCTCCGCGACGACGACCGGACCCGCGGAAACCAGAGCGCCCTCAAGTGCCTTGCCGCCAATCTTCAGGAATTCAGGATTGACCACCGCAGCGCTGTGATAGATCTGCCCCTTGTAGCCGCGCTCCACCAACGTGGTGTGCGGCAGGGCGCCGGGCGTTCCAGAGCCGCCCAGCACAACGACATCCGGGCGGGAGGAAACCACCTTCAGTGCCTGGCTGGTCACCGACGTATCGAGCCGTGCGTATCGCTCGTTTGTGGTGACGCTGAACCCTGCAGCCGGTGCGTGCGCAGTGAGGGCGGTATAGACCTGATCGCCCCAGGAGTCGCTGAAACCGATGTAGCCGACTGTCTTCGCTCCCTTCGCCTTGATGTGGTCGGCCACAGCACCCATTTGCAAGGAGGTGGGAAGCGACATAGAGAATACCCACGGGTTCTTTGCCGGCTCGCCGCTCAGCGGCGACAGCGCGATCTGCGGGGTCTTCGTCTCGGAAGCGACGAAGCTGATCGAGGAGGCAGTGGGCACGTTGCCCGATCCGATGATCAGATCAACCTTGTCCTCGGTGATGAGCTTCCGTGCCAAGCGCGCCGCGTTGGCGGGATCGGTTGCGTCGTCGACGACGATGTAGGTCACCGGTTCGCCCCCGAGCGTGTTCGGAGTGGCAGCGAAAGTGTTCTTGTAGGGAATGCCCAGCGAGGCGCCCGGCCCCGACGCGCCGGTGATGATGCCTACCTTGATCTGAGCAGATGCGGTGCCCATCAAACAGGCGAGCGCAGCAAAGGCGACGGCGACGGCGACGGCGGAAGTTGCAAGCTTGAATTTCATTTTGTCTCCAGTAACGTTGAAAAAGAACGAAAGCACGGTGAACTCGAGCCGCAGCAGCGTTTGCCCCGCGACCAATCCTGATGACGACTACTTCGGTGGCGGTGACGCCGCACCGAACTTGGTTCGAAGCGTCTTGCGCAGCACCTTCCCCGCGCCGCTCTTCGGCAGTTCCGTCACGAGGAAGATTTCCTTGGGGCACTTGTAGGCCGCGAGATGCAGCTTGGCGAAGGCAATGAGGTCCTGGGTGGAGGCCTGTGAGCCCGGACGCAGTACGACAGCGGCGACCACCCTCTCGATCCAGCGCGGGTCTCGGACGCCAAACACAGCGGCTTCGCTCACGTCGGGCGATTGGTGGAGCACTTGCTCGACTTCGGACGGAAAGACGTTCTCTCCGCCGCTCACGACCATGTCGTTCTTGCGGTCGACCAGGTACAGATAGCCCTGCGCATCCTGATAGCCGATGTCGCCAGTCCGCAAGAATCCGCCAGCAAAGGCCGCTGCACTCTTCTCGGGAAGATTCCAATAGCCGACCATCGTGCGCGCGCTTCTAACCAGCACTTCGCCTGGTTCGCCGATCTCTGCAGGATCGCCGTTGACAGTCTCGATGCGGATCTCGTCTGCTCCTAACGGTCGACCGCAGGATGCGAGCAGATGTGCGCTTGCGGGATCGGCGACCGCCTGCTCGTGGTCCCGGGGAGTCAGCGTGGAGATGATTCCGCCTTCGGTTGATCCATAGGACTGCGAGAACGAGCAGCCGCCGAGCACGGCAAGCGCGCGCTTCAGGTGTGCAACGGGCATGGCAGAACCGGCGTAGACGATCCTGCGAAGCGCGGCAGCTGCTGCGGGCGCCTCCGGATGACCGATCAGGTCGCCGAGCATCGTCGGCACAAGGTGCACATTCGTCACCGCATGGCTCTTCAAGCTCGACACGAGGTCGGCGAGATCGAACATCGGCCGCAAAACGATGGTGGCGCCGGCGCCGTAGCTCGGCAGAAGGTAGTAGCAGAGTCCCCCTACGTGAAACATCGGCATCACACAGAGGACAACGTCTGCTGCCGTTACGCCGATGGCTTGGGTAGCTGACGCCTTGCAGTTCTCCACCAGCCCGCGATGGCTGATGGACGCGCCTTTGGGGGCGCTCGTCGTTCCACTGGTGTAGATGAGACATGCGACGTCATCGGGCTGCACTGCCGGATAGGTCGCGCTTCCCTCGCTGCGTTTGATCAAGTCCTCGTGGCCGATCCATCCGTCGCGTCCATCGGCCACCGCGACTCGCATCCTCACAGAAGAGACGGTCTTGGCCATCTCGTCAGCGACCTCAATCCACACCGAGTCCGCGACGATCACCGCAGGCGTGCAATCCGCCAGCAGTTGCTCGAGCTCAGGACGGGACAGCCGCCAGTTCAGAGGCACTGGGATGAAGCCAGCCGAGCACGTTGCGACCCATTCGGCGAAGGCGACGCTGTTACGACCGAGCAATGCAACGCGTTGACCTGGTCGAACCCCGGCGGCCAGGAGACCTTGGACAAGGCGCTCTACCCGTCGGCCGAAATCCTCGAAGCTGACCTCCACAACGTCGTCGCGAAACGCAATCTTGGCGCCCAGCGTGCTTTGAGCCCGCACGATGTCGCCGAAGACGTTTGCGTCTGGGAATGACATGGTTGCTCCGTTCGTTGAGGTTGAGTTGCTCACGCGAATTCCGGGTGCGCGGCGCGCCACGCCTCGAAACCCGCGACGAATCGAGGAGACATGGCCTTCAGGCGCTCGGGATCGATGCGACCCGAACGACCGATGTAGCTCATGGCGAACTCCCATGCGGGAAGCTTCATGTGATCTTCGAAGTTCTCGTACCAGCCGGAGCTCCTGGCCGACGCCGCAATTAGCTTGTCGACGATGGGGCGTCGGCCGGACTCGAAGGCGGCAAGCGCGTCAGGAATGCTGCTGGGGTTTTCGGCAAGCGCCTTGGTGAGAGCCTGAACATCTTCCAAGGCGAGACGTGTGCCGGAGCCGATGGAGAAATGCGCGGTCCGCAGCGCATCACCGACCAGGACGTATTTTCCGGACGACCAGTGTGCGTTACTGATATTGGGAAAGCGCCTCCAGAGCGACTTGTTCGTCACAAGGCTCGCGCCCTGCAGCTCTTCGGCAAAGACCTGTTCGCACTTCACACGCGACTCGTCTTCGGACATCGATGCGAATCCGATCCGGTCGAAGGTTTGCTCATTCACCTCGACCAGGAACGTGCTCATATCAGGCGAGTACCGATAGTGGTGCGCGTTGAAATTGCCGTCGGGCGTCGCCTTGAACGTTTGCGTGAGGAAGTTGAAGGGCTTGGTCGCACCGAACCACGCGAACCGGTTGTTCAGCAGGTCGAGCTTGGTCCCGAACTCCTTCTCGTAAGTTCTCCGCACGAGCGAGTTCACGCCATCGGCGCCAATGACGAGGTCGGCCTCGCCCAGTTCGGCCAGATCGGTGATGAGCTTGCTGTTCACGAGCACGACGCCGGCAGACTCGGCGCGTTCGCGCAACACCTGCAGCAGCCGAAGCCGAGCGATCGCGGTGAAGACCACGCCGTCAATTCGGATGAACTCCCCATGGATGCGCAGTTCGATGTCGCTCCAGGATTCCAGACCAGCCGTGATGGCCGCAAGCGCTTCAGGATCTTCGGCGCTCAGAAACTCGAGGGCCTTGTCCGAGAACACCACGCCGAAACCGAACGTCTCACCGACAGCGTTCTGTTCGTAGACGACCACCTCCGAAGTCGGAAACTGGCGCTTGATTCGAAAGCCTGCGTACAGGCCTGCTGGCCCACCGCCGAGGATCTTGACTCGCATGGTTGTCTCCTGTCAGGACTTGGAAGCTTGAGCAGCGACTGGCTTGAGCCTGTCGGCCTTCTTTTCGATGAACTGCTTGAGGCCAGCCTGGGCCTCCGGGCTGGTCTGCGTCATCGCGGCCATCAGCGATTCGACGAAAAGACCGTCGTCGTGCGACATGTCGTGAATGCGAGGCAGGGCGTTGATGATTGCGTAGTTGGAGATCGGAGAGTTCGTCGCGATTCCAGACGCCAACTCCAGCGCCTTGTCGAGAGCGCCGCCTTCCGCGGTGACAAAGTTCACCAGGTTGGCCGCGAGCGCCTCGTCCGCCTTCACGACGCGAGACGTGAGCATCATCTCGACCATTCGCGTGACGCTGAGCAAACGTGCCACGCGAACCGAGCCGCCACCACCAACGAAGATGCCCCGCTTGCCCTCTGGTAGGGCAAAGTACGTGGTGGCGTCTGCGACGCGGATGTGCGCCGAGGCCGCGATCTCGAGCCCAGCACCGATCGTCGCACCCTGAAGGGCTGCAATGAAGGGGATCTTTCCTTGCTCGACGATGTTCAGCAACGCATGCTGGGCGCGTGAGTCGTGGAGGCCGTCAATCGGCGTGCGGCCCATGTGCTCGGCAAGATCAAGGCCCGCCGAGAAATTCTCGTTGCGGCTGTAGATGATCCCGACACGCGCCTCTTCCTGGGCGCGCTGCGCGGCCTTTCCCAAGGCTTCAAACATGGCCTGGTTCATCGCGTTGCGCTTGGAGGGCCGATCGATCGCGATAAGGGCGATGTTGCCTCGGAGCTCGTAGGAGATTGCTTCAGATTCGGTCATAGGACGTTCCGCAATGGCGGTCAGATGTGTTCGAAGAGATCCAGCGACGAGGCGCCGGCGGTGGCTTGTTTGGCTGCATGAGCAGCACGCGTTTCAAGGTCGCTCAACCAGTACTTGCCCGCTGCTGCGAGTCTTCTGGTGATTCGGTCATCGCCGGGCGCGCTAGCAAGTCGCACGGCGATCCAGCCGGTGGCGCCTAGCATCGCCAGCCTAAGGAAGGAAACGGCTCCTGCCTCCGCGTCACGCGGCGAGGATTGAAGCTTGAGCACGGCGTCTCCGGTAGCCTTGAGAATGGCGAGGGTGGCAGCCGCAGGCACTGCCAGGGACGCATCGGCAGCCGCGACTTCGGCGGAGGCGACCTGCAGGAACTCCCCCAACCCCTTTCCGTTGTCTCGCCAGAGCCGGCGGTGCACGAGGTCGAGCGCCTGCACCCCGGTCGTTCCCTCGGCGATCGACATCATCCGGGCGTCGCGCATCCATTGTTCGACGGGCCATTCGGTCGTGTAGCCGGCGCCACCCAGAACCTGGATGGCTTCGTCAGGAACCTCGTGTCCTGCGTCTGCACATGAGGCCTTGACAATAGGAAGGAGCCACTGCGCAACGTTGTCCGTGGCCGGGCGATTGCCCTCGGCGCTCGCGGAATCCAGCTGTTGGGCGTCGATGCGGATAATCAGCTCGTACACCAGCCCGTGAAGTACTTCCACACGGCTCGCCATCGTCAAGAGCTGACGCTGAACATCGGCGTGATTGGAGATGGCGACCGGCGCCTTGGATGGATCACCGCCCTGGCGGCGCTCGGCGGCATAGCCGAGGGCAACCTGTTCGGCGCCGAAAGCCATTCCTACCCCTTCGATGGCCACCATTTGGCGCATCGTCTGGATCATCACGAACATCTGAGCCAAGCCACGATGCTGCTTGCCGAGCAAGTAGCACTGCGCTCCTTCGAAACCCATGGCGCACGTCGGCGAGCCGTGCAGGCCGAGCTTGTGTTCAATCCGGCGCGCCTGCACGCCGTTGGGAGCCAGTGCGCCCGCCGCGTCATGGATGAAGTTGGGCACTAGGAAAAGACTGAGGCCCGCGCTGCCGGGGGGCGCGTCAGGCGTCCGCGCCAACACCAGGTGCCCGATTCTCTCGACGAGATCGTTGTCACCGAAGGTGGTCCACATCTTCTCGCCGGTCAGGCGCCATGTGCCGTCATCGGAGGGCGTGGCGCGAGAACGGATGCGTCCGACGTCGGAGCCCGCGTCCGCTTCCGAAATACAGATCGTGGCGGCCCATTCGCCAGTCACGAACTTCGGGATCCACTCTTCCTTGATTGCCTCCGAGGCAAATTGCATCAGCACTTGGGTTGCCGCGCGGGTTGGCCCACTGACCATTCCAATTGCCATGCATGCCCGGTCGAAGAGCTCGCGGCACGCGGCGTTCACGAAGGTTGGCAAGCCTTGACCGCCATATTCCTCCGGCTGGTCGACGCTGTTCCAACCTGCCGCGGCAAGGTTCTTCCAAGCCTCTCGATAGCCGGGCGCGGTCCTCACCCGACCGTTCAGCGTGAGGCAGCCCTCTACGTCCCCAACTCGATTGATCAGCACGAGGACTTCCTCGGCGAACTTCGCAGCTGCATCGAGGATTTGTTGGATCGAATCCGGCGACACATCGATGCCTGGAAGAAGGCGCTGTGCCAACGGCCTGTAGCCTGGCACGAGTTCGATGTGCTTTCGGATCACGTCCGCGTGTAACCCGTAGTTGGTGTCATTCATCGCGCCACCTCCCTTGCCGCGCCTGCGCCCAGGTTCGCAGGATCGTCGCCGGCATACGGGTGCGCATTCCGGTACGAGAGAAAATCAACCAGTTCGCGGTCGCGCCAGGCCGACCATTCGGCGTTTGAGCGCCCCTTGCGCAAAAGCTGCGCACCCGCCTTGAGCGAGTCGCAAACCTCGGGCGTCAGCGATGGCTGGCCCAACGACGACCACCAGCCTTCGACATCCGTGCGGAAGCGGGCGAGGATCTGTTCGATTCCACCGTCACCACCAGCAAGATTGAAGGTCATCAACGGACCCATGACAGCCCAGCGGGGGCCGAGCCCGAAGCGCATGGCGGCATCGATGTCGTCCGCGCTGGCCACGCCCTCGCTCAAGCAGTAGATCGCCTCACGCAGGAGCGCAAACTGCAAACGGTTCGACAGGTGGCCGGTCATTTCCTTCTGCAGCGTGATCGGATGCTTGCCGAGCTTTTCGTAGAAGCGCCGGGCGAGCGTCACCGCCGCCGGCAACGTCTTCTCCCCCGCCACCACCTCGACCAACGGAACGATGTACGCAGGATGGAAGGGGTGCCCGAGAAGCAACCTTTCTGGATGGCTGCAGAAGGCCTGCAGCTGCGAAGGAGGAACGCCACCGCTGCTCGACAGAATGAGGCGATCGGATGCGAGGACGCTGTCGATCTTTGCTATGACGTCGCGCTTGACCTCCAAGGCTTCCGCCACGTTCTCCTGAACAATATCGCTTTGGCGAGCCATGTCTTCCAGAGAAGCGGCAAAGCGCAGGGCCTCGAACGGAGGGTGTGCCTGGTTCGCGCTACCAAGTGCACGCAGCGCGGGCCATGCCGCTTCCACCCCCGCACGAAGTCGCTCGGCGGCGCCCTCGGAAGGGTCGTACACGACGACCTTCATGTCCTTTGCCAGCATCAGCGCCGCCCAAGCGGTGCCCACGGAGCCGGCGCCGGCAAGGCCGGCCACACGGATGTTTTCAAGCGCGAGGAGTGTCACGATATGCCTTACGCCAGGCCCATCATCTGGCGGGCTTCGTCCGGAGTGGCCGGCTCGAATCCGAGCTCGCGAATGATGCGAACCTGCCGCTCGACCAGCATCTCGTTGGTGGCGTGCACGCCCTTGCTGTAATAGAGGTTGTCCTCCAGACCGACCCGCACGTGTCCGCCGAGCAGGAGTGCATGCGTGGTGGCCGGAAGCTGCGCCGTGCCTGCAGCCGAGACATTGAAGATCGAGTTCGGGGGCAACAGCTTGACCATCATCTGCAGGATGTCCGGCGTGTAAGGCATAGCACCCTGGAAGCCGCGATCCACATTCAGCACGAAGTTGAAGAAGTACGGCGGCTTGTCGCAGACCGTGATCAGACGCGTGGCGTCCTGGAGAATGTGCGCAGGGCTGAACACTTCCCATTCGGGCTTGATGCCGCGCTCGATGAAGCGCGCGGCCAGTCGATCGCACTGGCTCGGTGTCGTGCTGACAATCATCTCCCGCTTGCCGTGTATCGCAGCGACGGTGAAGCCGTCGAATGTGGCCATCTCGGCGCCGGCGTCCAGACCCTTCAGACGCTCCTCGAAGTTCACGTCGTACAGACCGTCTGGTCGTTCAATCAGCATGTCCCCGTCGACGCCCCCGCCGGTGGAGTTGTTGATCACGATGTTGCAGCGCTCGCGCACCAGCTGGTTGATCCTGCGATAGATGTCTGCATTGCAGGTTGCTTGGTCGTCAGGGCGGCGCGCGTGGATGGCAACCACCGAGGCGCCCGCGTTGTAGCAGCGATGCACCGATTCCGCGATCTCCTCAGGCTGCGTAGGAAGATTCGGGTTTTGAGATTTCTTTGCCATGCCCCCCGTGGGGGCGACGGTCACGATTACTTTGTTGCTTGCCATGAGAGTCTCCGTTGGGCAGATGCCCGGGTTGTCAGCTTTCGAGTGAAAGGGCCGTTCGCACCTGATCTGGCACGGGCAGCGTGGTGAGGACTGGTGGTTGCGTGAGCGAGTGCGTGGCCCAGACCCGGGTCTCGGTCGACTCCATGCAGAGAACTTCACCCACGAGGAAGCGATGCTTGAAGTTCAACGACTTGCCGCCGATCTTTTCGACCAGGATCTCGTGCGTCACGGTTTCATGGAGCTTCGGCGCTTGATGAAACTGCATCGAGAGCTGCAGCACGGGTAGGCCGCCGCGGGTCTCTGCATCGAGGATGGCGTTGGGGTCGATGCCGAGCGACAGGAACATCTGGTTCAGGCCGTCGACCATCCAGCGTGCGTAGTTCGGGAAGAAGATGATCCCGCCCGCATCGCACTCACTCCACTGCATCAGTCGGTTGTAGAGATAGGTGCGCATCGATCAGCTCCGATCGGCCGTTGCGTAGCCGGGCGCGACGCGCACCTGGATCTTGGCGACGCCTTCCACTTCCGCATCCATGACGTCTCCAGGCTCGACCGGCCCGACGCCATCCGGCGTGCCGGTCATGATCACATCGCCGGGGTAGAGCGTGTAGAAGGACGAGGCGTACTCGATGAGGCGCTGTACGTTGAAGATCAGCTTGCTGGTGTTGGAGCCTTGACGCGCCTTCCCGTTCACCGTGAGAGTCAGCTCCAGCGCGTTCGGATCCGCCACTTCGTCGGTCGTGATGATCCAGGGCCCGAGCACACAGTACGTGTCGACCGACTTGCGGAAAGTGGGAAATTCCTTTCCTCGCACCGTCATGTCCAGGCCGACGGCGTAACCCAAGACGTAGTCGAGCGCTTCTTCCTTGGTCACCATCCGCGCCTCGCGGCCAATGACGACGGCGAGTTCAACCTCGTGGTCGGTACGACGGTCCGCGAATCGAATCTCGACCTCGTCGGCAACGCCGATCAGCGAGGTGTTCGCCTTGAGGAAGAGGCCGTACTGGTCCAGGGAGGTGTAGACATGCCCGTGGCTGATTTCGGAATCCGCGTTGGCTTCCTCAATGTGCGCCTTGTAGTTGATTGGTGCGCCGACAATCTTGGACGGATTCGCGACCGGGCTCTCCAGTCGGACCGAAGACAAGGGGGTACGTGCTTGATCGCTCGCGAGGGCAGCCCTGAGCTTGTCCTTCAGGCCGTCGATCTGGCGAATGATCGTGTCGCCCGGAGGCACCGGCCAAGCCTGCTGGCGATCGAACAAGTCGGTGACATCGATGACGCCATCCCCGTCGACGATACCGACGCGGTCGTTGTTGAAGCGGCAAATTTTCATTTGGAATCTCTTGCTTGGTAGGGATATGCGGAGGGAATCAGCTTCGCTCTTCGCGCCAGAGGCCCAGCTTCTGATGCACCGGGGCATCGGAGAAGTTGAAGAGGACGGTTTCGCCCGAGGCCTCCAGCGTCACGGAGGCCCACGCGGGGATAGCCAAGACGTCCTTCGGCGACAAGGTGATTTCCTTGTCTGCTACGGTCGCCCGGAGGCTGCCTTCGACCAGGACGATGACGCTGCCATCGGTCGAGCGGTAGGGCGACGTCTTGAAGCCGTCCGGCAGGAGTCGCATGCCTGCGGAGATCGTGGGCAGCGCGTCACCACCGGTGGTCGGGTTGATGTAGCGGATCTCGAAGCCTCGGTGGGCATCGATCTCTTCCGTCTTCGAGATCAGTGCCAAGGCCGCCTTGGTTTGGTCGTACGGGTACTTGAACAGCGGCGAGCTGTTGGTGGGCTTGTCGGAAGGCCGAAGCATGCCGCTGCCAAAACGCAGGCGGGCTTCGCCTTCGCTTCTGTGCGCAATCTGGGACGCGTGCTCGTACTGTTCGCGAAAACCGGCCTTCAAGAAGTCGATGAACGGAACGTCCAGGCCATCGAGCCAGACGACGGGACCACTGGACTCGCTACCGTGGTCGTGCCATGTCCATGCGGGTGTGATGATGAAGTCGCCCGGCGACATCGACACCCGCTCTCCGTTGACGGCGGTGTAGGCGCCTTCGCCCTCGATAGCAAAGCGCAGCGCCGATTGAACATGCCGGTGGGCAGGCGCGACCTCGCCCGGAAGGATCAGCTGCAGACCCGCATACAACGTGTCAGTGATGCGGGACTGGCCCGAGAGGCTTGGGTTCTCCAGGACCAGAACTCGACGCTCTGCTTCTTCCGCCGTGATCAGATTGCCAGCCGTCAGGAGGTGTTGTCGGATCTCAGCGTACTTCCAGGCGAATGCCTGCGCACTTGGCTGGGGAGACGGCGGCACGAGCCGGGCAAGCGAGGCCCAAAGAGGAGCCAAGCTATGGTTGCCGAGCTCGCTGTAGTAGGACTCGCGTTCGGAAAGCTGCGACGAAGATGTCATTTTTTGCCTCAGTTGGCTAATCGTTAGCTTAGCTAACAATGTAGGAGGCTAAGGCATTCGGGTCAATGCGCTTTCTGGGCGAATCGATCGGTGCTTTCCCCTAGCACGGCAGGACGTTCGGCCTCGGCCGTGACAGCGCGAGGCTCGCAAATTCGGAGGGGAAGCTCGCAGGAAACTATATTCGCTTAGCTAATCGTTCGTTACGCTAATCGTTTGCTGTTTTGCGTTACACTGCTTGCAGGCGTTCCGGCCGAAGGACTACAGTTCCCTATGAGCGAAGCTTCTGTTCCCAATGTGAAAAGCAAAGCCCCGAAAGTGCTTTCGCCCGCCCCTACGGCGAGCCGAAAGCAAGCGGCACTTGTGATGGGCAAATACCTCTTGGAAGACTCGGTTGGCTACGCACTTCGCCGCGCCCTGGTGCGCAGCGACGGCGCGTTTGCGAAGTACCTTGTTCCCCCCATGTCGCCTGCTCGGCTTAGCGCTTTGGCCACGGTGGGCGTGAACCCTGGGATTAACCAGTCTGCGCTAGGCGCGATGCTGAACATCGCAGGCCCGAGCGTGGTGAAGGTTATCGACGACCTCGAAGGCATGGGGGTGCTCCGGCGCGAGCGCATGGACGACCGCCGCAACTACGCGCTTGTCCTCACCGAGCAGGGCGTGACTGAGCTGAATCGCTACCAACAGTTGGTTAGGACGTTTGAAGCCGAAATCGCAGTTGCTCTCACAGCCGATGAGCGCAAGCAACTGTTGCATCTCCTATCGAAGATTGCCCCGACGGAGTCTTGACGCCTTAGCGGCTACGACGATCCGCAACTTCCTTGATTCCGGGCACCCCTTAGCTCGCCGAACTTGATCAAGCGCGGCCAATGTCGGCTTGCGGAAAATGCGGTCATCGACTACGGCGACACGAACGTCCTCGATGATCACGCCGCCCGACTCGGTCAGGCGCTGGCCCAGGTGGTCCCAGTCGTCGAGGTAACGGATGCCGTCCTGCTTCGACGGCACGATCGCGAAGATGTGCTTGGCGGTGTCGTGCCTAAACTGCCGCGCACCGAGGTGCGCGAGCTCGACCACATCGTCGACGGCTTCAACCACTACCGCCTGCACTTTGAGGAAGCCCGCGCCAATCTGCGCGACGCCGCGCAGCAGCAACCAGCGCCTGGCCGCACTAGGCGGTGCGCCCTTTGTACGTCCTAGAGTTTCGCAATAACCACTACGAGGAATGAGTCGGAAACGCTTTTCCACTACGTCGGCGCACGATCATGCCTGCTCGCGTGCGAAGTCAGAAACCGCACGAAACAGTCCAGCGCACCACTGCGCTCACGCAATGGCAAGAGCACGCCAATATCACCAAACTCTCGCCCCGAACTCCAGCGCAGTTCTGCGAGATGCCCTCCGTCCAGCAGATGCTGGATGACGCTGGTCGGCAGCAACGCTAGCAGGCCTTTCTTCGCCAGCAACGCCCACACCATGGTGGGTGACGTGGTCAGCACACTGAAGGTTGGAGGCGCTTGCGCTGAGCAAGAAAAAAGCTCGTCGAATGCGGCACGCGCAGCAACCGGGCTGGGCATCACAAGCCAGGTCGCGGCCTCCAGGTCGGCCTGCGAGACGGACCGTTTGCGCACAAGGGGATGGTCCGGCGCCGCCACCACGGCGAATCTGTCACGCTGCAGAGCGATGAACTCCCAGCCTTCCGGCAGCACCTGGGGTGCCCGGCAGATGAAGCAGTCGCTGTCTCTGTCAGCCAGCAGCGAGGCTTGTCGCAGGGCATCTGCTTCCTGGAGCTGAATCAGAACTTCGGGATGTGCGCTGGCAAACGCGGGCAATGCATTCCCGAGCAAGCTACCGATGCCCGCGGCAATGGCCGCCACCCGCACAAGCGAACTTGCACCGCCCGTGATAGCCACAGCCTGTGTCGCGGCTTCGTCCACCAGGGCCAGGGTACGCCGTGCCAACGGCAGCAATGCCAGCCCCAGGGCCGTTGGAGTCATGCCTTTCGAATGCCGCAGGAACAAGGCACCACCCAACAAAGCCTCAAGGTCGGACAGCGCCTGTGTGGCCGTCGGCTGCGCCATGCCGACGGCTTCGGCAGCTCGCTTGACTGAACCCAGGTCAGCGACCCGGACGAAGACCTCCAGATGGCGCAAGCGGGCACGGCTGAGTAGCCGGTTGCGCAGGACTGTGGCGGTTGGGTTCATCGGGTTCTCGAGTGGCGGGTGTCATCGGTCATGGTATCGAAAATGCCAATTGGCTATGGCAAAAATCGATTAGAAATCTATCGCCGCGTGGAACAAACTTCGGCGAATACAACACCCATCCAGAGACACAGCCTTGGCCCATCCCCCGCTTCACCGACGCCTGATCGCGTCTACTTTCATCGCCGCCGCGCTGGCCGGCCCTGCCCTCGCACAGACCTATCCCGACAAAGCGGTCACGCTGGTGGTGCCTTATCCCGCGGGTGCTGCGGTGGACCGGGTGGCACGCGGACTCGCGCTCGAACTGGGCAAGCGCTTGGGCCAGAGCGTGATCGTCGAGAACGTGGCGGGCGCGTCCGGCACACTGGCGGGCAAGCGCGTGCTGCGCGCTAAGCCCGACGGCTACACCCTGCTGATTGGCACAGTGAACGAACTTGTGGTCGCACCGCCCGTGTTGAAGGCCGGCTACTCCATAAAGGACTTTACGCCCATCGCCAGGATCTCGAACAACTCTACGGTGCTTGTCGCGCATCCATCGTTCGGTGCAAACAACGTCGACGAGTTGATCCAACTCGCCCGCAAGAGCCGCGATCCGCTACTTTCAGGTGCCACAGGCACCGCGACGATGCAGACCTTCGGCGGAACAATGCTTGCCGACGCAGGTGGATTCAAAATGAACCATGTCGTCTACAAGGGAGGCGCCCCGCTGCTCAACGACCTCGTCGCAGGACAAGTGCAGATCGGCACCATCGCGCTGACCTCTGCGCTGCCGTTCATCCGGGACGGCAAGCTCAAAGCGCTGGGCGTCATCTCGATGCATCGCGATTCCACGGCTTCGGCAATTCCGACTGTGAACGAAGGCAAGCTCGTCAGGGGTGTCGAGGCAGACCTGTGGACCGCATTGCTGGGGCCAGCAAACATGCCGCCCGCGGTGGTCGCGCGGCTCTCCGCGGTTCTCAAGGAGATCATGGCGAGCGCCTCCTACCGTGACGCCGAGTTCAAATCCGGCAGCGTGGTGGCTGAATTCGCGGACCCGGGCGCGTTCCGCCAGTTCCTAGCCCAAGAGGAGAGCCGGCTTCGACCGCTCCTCGCCAATGTCAAACCGGAGTAAGGCATGGATCTGTTGGAATTGCCGCTGCGACGCATCGAGATTCGTGACGACATCAACATTCACTACGCCGAGGCAGGATCGGGAAGCCCCCTGATCTTCGTGCACGGGGGGATGGGCGACTGGCAATCCTGGGCCCCTCAATGGCCGGCATTCACGCCACAGTTCCACTGTTTCAGCTATAGCCGACGCTTCAGCTCACCCAATCAGAACCAGTTGGATCGAGCCAATCACTCCGTCTTTTCCGAGGCCGACGACCTCGGCGCCTTAATCGACGCCTGGGACGCGGCGCCAGCGACGCTAGTCGGCACATCCTACGGCGCCTACACCGCTCTAGCACTCGCCTTGCGCTCGCCGGACAAGGTCCGCTCGCTGGTGCTGACCGAGCCGCCCGTGCTACCGTTTGCGGACCACGTTCCTGGTGGACGTACAGCGCGCGAGCACTTCGAGCGCGAGGTCCTTCGGCCGTCCGACGCGGCGTTCGCAAGCGAACAGACCGAAGTCGCCATCGGCATACTCACCGGCGGAATCAACGGAGTCGGCAGTCAAGAGGCAATGTCCGCGGCAGGTCTCGCCCGACGACTTCGCAATGCGCAAGCCATGCGGGCATTGGCGCTTTCGGACCATGCCTATCCGGCCTTGGACCGTCGGGCCCTTTCCATGCTGGAAGTGCCAACCCTTTTGCTGCGCGGTGCTAGGACAGAGGCAATCCATCGCGCGATATTCGAAGCATTGGCGACGTTGATGCCTCGCGCACAAACAGTCGAAGTTCCCGACGCGGGTCATGGCGTTCACCGCGACAACCCAGGACTCTTCAACGAGATCGTACTGAGTTTTCTTCACCGGATCGGCGTCGGTCCGGTGGGTCTCGCTCCCGCCTGATCGCTCGGACCTGACAAGTCCGCCGCTCAGCCTATCGACAACGACGAGGACCAACCCACATGATGACGAACTGAAGAACTGCCTCGGCGTGAAGATGGACGGCAACAATGACGGCGTGCCCTGCGAGCAGCAGTGGTGCCGGTGAGCAAATGGCACCTTCTCGCTGTTGGATTCCGCCGATCTCTGACCCAACACAAGGAGGCCAGATCGATCTTCCACAGCGACAGGGGCACAAGGGCCTCTTATACAGATCGCTCTGCGCCGAACTCGACGTCGGCGCTCAGAGCACTCGAGGCCGCTAGCAACGCGGGTGTGATCTAGGCCATATGCAGCCCGGTGCACTGGGCGAAGCCCCATTAACGTCGGCAGTCGTAGCTCAAGCCAGGGCCCCTGTTTCCCGTGCCAGCGGTCAGGGCTCGTGCGGTCGTCCTTGTCGGAGTGCCGCGGTGCGCTGCGTGTCGGCGCCTTGCATGAGGCGAGCCAGTCAGGGTAGGACTACCCCCTGAAGCCGTGCTCAGCTAGGGAAGAGAGATGGATGCACTCCCGCGGCCCACCGGCTGTGCACCCAGTCAATGGGCAGCCTCTGAAGATTATCGAAGCGCCGCAAGTTAGGGCATCTCTAGGGCACGAGTGCCGAAAATGACAAAGGGGTTAGCAACTACTACGCTGCTAACCCCTGTCAATACTGGTCGTGTGAAAGGATTCGAACCTTCGACCCTTGCACCCCATGCAGATCGCCTCGCTGTTTGGCGGACACATGGCATTTCTCAAGCGTTGCAGCACACGAAGCGTCACGCCCAGGCACATTGCGCTGACTGCGCCGGACAAGCAGCTCGGCCTGGCCCACACGGCACTCCTGAGCTGCCCTGCCACGCTGGGCGCGCGCAACGTGTGCGTGAAATATGACAACCAGGCACTCGATCAGCCCTTTCAAGGTGCCGATTCCGCGTTGCTCGCGTTGATCCGTGCGCAAGCGGACGGCCTGCTGCGCGCGCAGAACGTATCCGACTCGCTCGAAGCGGCCGTGAGGGCTGCCATTGCCCAGCGTGGCTTTGTCCATGTGTCGTGCGACGACATCGCGAGCGACCTCGGCATCCCCCCGCACATTGCAACGGCGCCTGAGCCAGCACGGTATGCCTTTCCGTCCGGTTCTGGAGGCCGCATGAATGGACGAGGCCCTGCTTCTTCTGACCCATGGCAGCATGCCGCTGCCTGATGTTGCCGAGCACCTGGGTTACACCGAGCCCAACTCCTTCTGGCATGCTGTCAAAGCATGCTGGGGCGCCACGCCGCGCGAGCTGCGCAGCAATGCCAACGACGCTGCAAGTATCTCGACGATCTCGATGAACCCTACCAAAGGTCCACGCCCTCGCCGGCCATGCGAGCGTCCCGCTGACGCGGCTCGTGCGCAGTTGCGTTCGGGATGTCGACGCCGACTGCCGCAGCTGGACATGTCAGACCGATACTTTCACGAGACAGGGCCTATGTGAGGACGCGCAACCCTGTCCGTCGACCGGCAAGGGAGAAAACCGCAAACACTGCTGCACGCAAACGTATGGCAGCCCTGTCCAGGGTGGCTCGCGCCAAGACGACGGGTATCGTTTCACGGGACTCCTGCACAGACTTCACCCTGACTTCACTTGCGCCGCGCACACTGGCTCTCGACAGCGGTTCGGCGCTGGTAGAGGCAAGGGGAAGAAAAAATTGCTCAGGGAATCGCCTCGATGCCGACCGCTGTCACCTTTCAACGGCCACCTGGCCACGACGGCGTTTACGAAAGCGAAATGATGCAGAGGTACCGTGTTGAGTATTGGCTTGCGCGCGACAGCGCCTGTGCAGATGGGCAAGACAGATGAGCAGCAGCGGCAGAACCTGCTCATGAACACAAGTCACGAGTGGACCGACGAAGCGCTGGGTGCAATGGCGGCCGAGTGGCGCAGGAAGGCGCTCAAGGGTGAGTTTCATGCACGCGGCATCGCCCACGAACTCGAAGCCGAGTTGCGAAGGCGTGCCGGTGCGCCATTCACCAACTACGACACCCTCGATATGCGGCCGCTCGCGATGAGGGCCGCGCGAGCCCGCTGGTGGCAGTTCTGGAGGGCACGCTGAAGGGTATTGGGCGCCTGCCCACCTTCGGCGACCCCGAGCTGGCCATTGCTGACCTGACCGGCGACAGCCAAAGGCGTAACTGAACACCCCGCTATCGTTGCTTGCTTCATCACGGCGGACATGCAACATCATCGCGATGCATCGCTACCTGCGTGGACTGGGATCCACCGCCTGTGCGACAGCACGATTCAGCGGTGGCGGCAGTACCCTGCAGATCGCACGACGATGTCGAAGACGGACGGCGAACTGCCGCTCGATTCCATCGTCTGCCTGCGAATGACTGACAAGCAAGGCAGTTGCCCGGCAGCCACTCGCAACGGCTGCCTCGACTCTCAGTTCAGCGGCAGCCGCAAATAGGTCCCCTTGAGCGGCACCTGATTCACGCCCGGCTGCGTCCAGTCGCACACACCCTCTGGAAAGATCTGATTCAGACGCGCAAGTTCGGAGTTGCTGAAGGTCACCGCGTAGTCCGATGGCTTGACTGGCTTGAGCGCGCACTTCACACCGTCTTGCACCAGGGGCTCGCCAGCGGCAATTCGCAGCGTCGAGGCGCGCGGATAAATCGTATTGCACGTGGTTGCCGGGTCGAGCGACTGTGTTTCATCGATTCGCACGCCAGCCTTGTCGATGCATGCATCGGTCGCCGAGGCCGGCTTCAGACGAACGACCTTGGCGATCGACGCCGCAGCCGGGTCGGCGACGATCGCGTCGAGCCAGTCATTCATGATGTCCAGCGATGTGGTGAGATAGTTGTAGCCGGCGATGGCCGACTCCGTGCTCGATGTGATCAGCACATGGTTGTCCGCTCTGCCGTTGGCACGCTGCAGCCTGGCTCGAATGATCAGCCCCTGCATCGCGTCATGGATGTCGGCCGTTCCGCTGGCATTGACGTACTGCTCCAGAATCGGCACGTTCGAAAGCCCAGGGCTCGCGAAGCTGTTCTTGAAGCCCCCGGCATACGCAAGCCGCACCGCATCCAGATCGGCCACATGTCGGGGAGCGGCGGGCGCCGGCGCCACCGGGCCCGACGGCACAGCCAGGCCGTGTCCGTCGCTGTCGAATCCGCCGACCAACTGGTTGAAGTCCAGGAACTCCGTCGTCGTGATCGCGCCCCTGTTCAAGGCCTTCAGGCCGTACTGGACGCCGACATTGTCAAACGGCCGCCGGGCACGCCCACTGGCGTCCTTGCCGAAAAGATTGGTATTCGTCTCGAGGAAGCCGCAGAACAGGTCCCCTGCCGGATTGGTCTGCCTGTTGTAAATCCGCGCGACGTTCGCCGGATCGCTGACCGCACAGCCCGGCGCGTAGTCGGTACCGATCAACAGGCTCGCGAACGCGAGATCCCACGAGTTGCAGGTCCCCGCCGTAAAGCCCTGGACGGACACTTGCTTGGCGGTCGTCCAGCGTGCGGGGTCGCTCGCGAAGACGGCGTTGGCCAACCGGCATTCGTAGACGTTCGGCATGAAAGTCTCGGGGAAGGCATTGAAGGTCTGAAGCCCGTCGAGCAGCCCCGGAAAGAGCTGCGCGAGCAGGTACTGCTGGATGCCGCCGCCCGACGCTCCCAGGCCGGACGTCCACTTCGGGATCCCCACCCGCTCGATGAAATACTCCTTGAGCATCATCAGCGTCTCGCCCTGCACGTACGGATTGGAATGCTGGTTGTTCCACAGCTCTGTCGACGTCACGAACGCGAAGCCGCGGGCAATGGCAGGCTCGCCGATACCCAAGGCGTCCGACGCGGCACCAGTGGCTGCAGTGCCCTGGTTGAAAGCCGCCCCCCCTCCCCCGCTGAAGTAGACGAGCAATTTTCGGTTCCAGCCCGTGCCCGGAACGAACTTGGCCGGCAGCGCGGCGCCCACTGGCGGGTTGTCCAGCATCGCGATGTCATAGATCCCACGGTTGATCGTGCCGCGTTCGACGCGAACGATGTACGGCACGGTCACGCCATCCTTGGTGGTCGTGTTCAGCAGGTCTGCAGGCCGCGCAGCGGTTGGATAGGTCAGTGGCTTGAAGCAAGCGACCGCCCCAGCTGGGCAACTTGCCGAGCCGCGGTAGTAGTACGTCACCAGCGTAGTGGCCGAGCAGTTCGCATCGCGCGGATTGCCCAGGCCGCTCTGGATCGTTCGGCATTCGTAGGGCGAGATGTGCGATCCCGAGAGGATCGGCCCGGTGATCGGATAGTTGACCAGCCGGGCTTCGGTGCGCTGCGCCGCAACATCGACGTTGCTCACCACCAGCGTGTTGACACTGCCGGTGGTGCTGCCCGGTTCGGTCGTGAGGCCGGTGACGAGGCCCCGCAGCACGCGCGCGGTGCTGTCGACCACGGGCACCTGCGCGGTCACGTCACTGCCGTTGAGGCTCACGCGCACCTTGTCGGGCGCAACGCCCCCGGGTGCAGTGATCTCGATCAGCGTGTCGCCGCCGCTGATCATGTCGGGGGCGGAAGACAGCGTCTTGACCTGGAATACGGCCGGCGTCTCGGCCGGCGTCTGCGCAGCCGGCGGTGGACTCGCGACCGGAATGAACGAGAACCCCCCGCCGCCCGAGCCCCCACCGCAACCCGCGACGAGCATTGCGCCGGCCATGGCGACGCCGACCGCGACAGCCCTTCTCCGGATCCCGGGCCACGGAAAAACCCGCTTGTGCGGGCGGTGAGGTGTTGCGAGCATGGAAGTCTCCTTCTGTGATGTGTTCTGGAAGATTAAGGATGGACGTTCCACGCTGCGGTCGTCGCGACGACACATGAGGTGCCAATCGCTAGAGGTAATCCCTGAGGCCGCCCGGCTCTCGAGCGCGCCAGCCATGGAAGACATGGTGCGGCGCTCGCGATGGGCAGCGGGCCTTGCGCCGGCGGACGTCGAGCACGTACTGGGCAGCATGCAGGAGCGGCAGTTCGCGCGCGGCGCCTGCATCGCGCGGGCCGGGCAGCTCGTCGAGCACTGGATCGGGCTCGTGGACGGCTTTGCGAAGATGTCGGTGGCTTCGCAAGAGGGGCGCGTGTCCACGCTCACCGGCGTGTCACCAGGCGTCTGGTTCGGTGAAGGATCGCTGTTCAAGCACGAGGCGCGCCGCTACGACGTGTTCGCGCTGCGGCCCACGCGGGTGGCGCTGATGCCGCGTCGCACATTCGAATGGCTGCGCGGCACCAGCGTGCCGTTCAACCACTACCTGCAGGAGCTGCTGAACGCGCGGCTGAGCCTTTTCATCGGCGCACTCGCACACGAGCGCCTGCTCGACACCGACGCGCGCGTCGCGAACTGCCTGGCAAGCCTGTTCAATCCCGACTTGTATCCTGACGCGCCACATTTCCTGGAGGTCGGGCAGGTCGAGATCGGCCTGCTGGCCAATGTATCGAGGCAGCGCGTGAACGTGGCGCTGCGCCGCTTCCAGGCGCTGGGGCTCATCCGCCTCGAAAAACGCGGACTTGCGATCCTCGACCTTGGAGGATTGCGCGGCTTCCAGCAAAGCTCCGAGCCACTGAGCCTGAGCAAGTGAAGGGGACGCCAGAGGCTTGCGGCGACCAACGCGCATGATGTCCGCTCCAGACAGCTACATGATTCAGCAGCTCTGTGCCGACGACGGGCCGCTGATGAATGCGCTGCTCACCGTTTTCGGCGAAGCCTTCGGCGACACGGAGACCTACGGTGCCCGCCGTCCCCGACCAGCCTACCTTCGGCAATTGCTCGACAGCGACCATTTCATTGCATTGGTCGCCCGAGATGGGGCGCAGGTCATCGGCGGCCTCGCAGCCTACGAGCTGAAGAAATTCGAGCAGGAGCGCAGCGAGATCTACATCTATGACCTGGCCGTCGCGACAGCACACAGGCGCAAGGGGGTTGCGACGGCGTTGATCCGCGAGCTCCAGCACATCGGCGCCAGGCGCGGGGCCTGGGTGATTTTCGTCCAGGCAGACCCACCCGACGAGCCCGCGGTCGCGCTGTACGCAAAGCTCGGCGCGCGCGAAGAGGTGCTGCATTTCGACTTCCCGGTGCGGCCGACACCGGGCACTTGATTGTCCTCGAAGGCCCTCCAGATGCCTGGTGCCATCGGCCCATCAAGGAGCGCCCGCGAAGCCACCGCGGAAATCGTGGTCCTCGTGCAGCAAGCGCGACCTCTCCTCTGCGCCATGAGTGGTTCGGAATGAAGAGACTGCATCCACCGTGCATGAGCGCAGCGAACGCACAGTGTCAACAACCTTCGGTGCGAGAAGGCGCGTGCGATTTTCCAGACAACAAGGGCATTCGGCGGCTGGTTTTTCATCCTGCGCTGCACGGGAAAACCACGAGCCTATTTTCAAAAGTCCTTTGAATTCAAACACTTGCTGTTTCCAGCAGGCATGGCACATCGGTTGCTATTTGGAGTTCACCCCCACCCGAGGATGGAGACACCCATGAACGACCTGCCGACCACCGCCTGCGCGGCGCCGATGCCCGCGAGCCTGCCTTCTTTCCCCGACCCGCGCTGACGCGCCCCGCCCCGTGCGACGACCCGGCCCTGCCGAGTCGCGCCGCCGCATGCCCGTCTTCGGCTCGCGGCGAAGCCTCTTCTGTTTTCCCTCCCCTGCCCTTGCAACCACAACAAAACGGAGACATTGAAAGATGAAAATCCAGAACGCGACACGCTTTCGCATCAGCCCCGCCCGGGTCGGCACGCTGCTGGCCGCATTGATCCTCACCGCCTGCGGCGGCGGCAGCGGAGGGGGCGCAGGCGTCGGCTTCATCCCGCCCGTCGCGGGCGGTCCCGGCACGCCGGGCAACCCTGACACCCCCGGCAATCCCGATCCCGGTCCAGGCATGCCGCCCGCCGCCACGCTCAAGGTCAGCGTTGTGTCGTCCGCGCCGCAGCTCGTGACGGGCGAGGACGCGCTGGTCGAGCTCGAACTGATCAAGGAGCAGCCGGCGGACAGCCTCGCCGTGACGGTCGACGGCCGCGACGTCACCGCCGCCTTCGCGCGCAACCCCGCAACCGGTCGCCTGCTGGGCAAGGTCACGGGCCTGAAGGAAGGCGCCAACGAACTGGTCGCCAGGTACGGCGACTACAGCACCAAGCTCGCGCTCACCGCCTGGCCGGTCACCGGTCCGGTCATCTCCGGCCCGCACGAAGAGCCCTTCGTCTGCGGCTACGCCACCTTCACGCGCATGGGTGGGCAGGTGCTCAAGTCGCTGGACGACGGCAAGTGCTCGGTGCAGACGCGCGTGGACTACTACTACCGCACCACGGGCGGCGCCAACACGCGCTTCGTGCCCGAGTCGATCACCGCCTATCCGGCCAACATCGCCTACCTCGCGATCAACGGCAAGCAGGTGCCCTACGTGGTGCGGCTGGAGAGCGGCACCATCAACCGCGGCCTGTACCAGTCGGCGATCCTGCACGACGTGCTCAACGAGCCGCCGCCCTCGCCCACCACGCCCCCGGCCAACTGGAACGGCACGCTGCTCTACCCGCTGGGCGGTGGCTGCCAGGGCGGTTGGTTCCAGCAGGGCAGTGACTTCGCCACGCTCATCAACCCGGTCTACCAGAGCCGCGGCTTCGCGGTGACGACCTCCACCCTCAATGTCTTCGGCACCAACTGCAACGACCAGCTCTCCTCGGAGACCATCGCCATGGTGAAGGAGCGCTTCATCGAAAACTACGGCCTGCCCGCCCACACCATCGGCACCGGCGGCTCGGGCGGCTCCTACCAGAGCCACCAGACGAGCGACAACTACCCGGGCCTGTTCGACGGGGTGGTGGTGAGTCAGGTGTTCGCCGACGTGACCTCCTCGACCATCTTCAAGCTGCACGATTCGCGCGTGCTCAACAACTACTTCAACGACCCGGCCACCACGGCGCTCGCCTACACGACAGCCGAGAAGCAGGCCATCTCGGGCTACCTGCAGATCGGCAACATTCCCAACATGAGCAACAGCGCGGGCCGGCTCGATCCCACCGTGTCGTTCCCTGCGGGCGTGCCGCTCGACAAGCGCTACAACGCGCTCACCAATCCCACCGGCGCGCGCGCCACGGTGTTCGACCACACGGTGAACGTCTACGGCAAGACCGAGGCCGAGGGCTTCGCACTGCGCCCGATCGACAACGTGGGCATCCAGTACGGCCTGAACGCGCTCAACGAAGGCAAGCTCAGCATCGACAAGTTCCTCGACCTGAACGAGCGCGTGGGCGGCGTGGACCGAGACATGAAGCGCACCGCCACGCGCACCGTAGGCGACGATCAGGCGCTGCGCCGCGCCTACCAGTCGGGCCGCATCGTGAGCGGCGGAGGCGGCCTCGCGTCCACAGCCATCATCGACCTGCGCGACTACAACGACGGCAACGCCGGCGGCGACATCCACACCAAGATCCATTCGTTCTCGATGCGCGAGCGCCTGCGCCGCGCCAACGGCAACATCGACAACCACGTGATGTGGACCATGGGTGGCGGCACCCCGGCTGCGTACGACGAGATGGTCAAGTGGCTCACCGCCGCGAAGGCGGACACGTCCGACCGCACCCAGGCGCAGAAGATCGCCGCCAACCGCCCGGCCGACCTGCGCGATGCGTGCTGGAACGCGGGCCTGAAGTACACCGAGGAGCAGACCGCCTTCGGCTCCGGCGCGTGCAACACCTTCTACCCTGCGGGCACCACACCGCGAATGGCCGCAGGCGGCCCGCTGAGCGACGACATCGCCAAGTGCCAGCTCAAACCGCTCAATCCTTCGGACTACCGCGTGATCTTCAGCCCGGTGCAGTGGGCACGCCTGAGCGCAGCCTTTCCCGAGGGCGTGTGCGACTGGACCAAGCCCGGCGTCGGCCAGCAGCCGCTCGCGGGCACCTGGCTGTCGTTCGGCCCGTCGCCGGTGAACCTGCTGTTCGACATCACGAAGAAGCTGGTGTCCAGCTTCATGTAAGCCCTGCGCGGGGAAGGCGTGCCCTCCCGCTCCCGTCCCCGCCCCTTTTTTTGCATCCCGGAGTGACCCTTGAAAGCATCCATGAAGAATCCCCTGGCCCTCATCGCGTCTGCCGCCGTCCTTTCCACGGCCTCGCTGGGCCTGCACGCGCAGGACTTTCCCGCAGGCAAGCCGATCACCATCGTCGTGCCCTTCGCAGCCGGTGGCCCCACCGACCGCGTCGCGCGTGACCTCGCCGAGGCGATGAGAAAGCCCCTGGACGGCACCAGCATCGTGATCGACAACGCGGCCGGCGCAGGCAGCACCATCGGCAACGCCAAGGTGGCGCGCGCGAAGGCCGACGGGTACACGCTGCTGCTCACCCATGTGGGCATGGCGACCACGCCGGTGCTCTACCGCAAGCTTCCCTACAACTATGAAACCGACTTCGAGTACCTGGGCATGATCAACGACGTGCCGATGACCGTCATCGGCAAGCCGCAACTCGAAGCCACCAACTTCAGGGAACTGCGCGAGTGGGTCGCGAAGAACGCGGGCAAGACCAACCTGGGCAACGCGGGCATCGGCTCGGCCTCGCACCTGTGCGGCCTGCTGCTGCAAAGCGAACTCAAGGCCGAGATGACCACCGTGCCCTACAAGGGCACTGCGCCGGCCATCGCCGACCTCCTGGGCGGGCAGATCGACCTCTTGTGCGACCAGACGACCAACACCACCGGGCAGATCGAGGCCAGAAAGGTCAAGCCCTATGCCGTGACCACGCTCAAGCGCCTGTCCACCCCCGCACTCAAGGACCTGCCCACGCTGGACGAGTCGGGCCTGAAGAATTTCCAGGTGACGATCTGGCACGGCCTCTACGCACCCAAGGGCACGCCCGCGCCGGTGCTCAAGAAGATCAACGATGCGCTGAAGGTCGCGCTGAAGGACCCGGAGTTCGTCAAGAAGGAAGAAGGCCTGGGCGCGGTCGTCGTGGCCGACGGGCGCGTCGAGCCGGCCGAGCACAAGAAGTTCGTGCAGGCCGAGGTCGCGCGCTTCGGCCCGGTCATCAAGGCGGCCGGCGTGTACGCCGACTGACGCGCTGCCATGGTGCGGCGCATGGGCGGGGATGGGGCCGGCAACGAGGGTAATTCCGTCTCGGCGAGGCAGGTGGGCCTGACTACGATCGTGGCCTTTCATCGCAGACCGGCGGACTTCCGCTTCCCGTTCCCGTGTCCATGCTCCTTGCGGCAGGCCGTGCCATGCTGAAGCTCTCCGCGCCGTACCGGCCCGGCTTTGCCGGATCGCCGGCAGACGTGCGCGACAAGGCCGTGCTGGCGCGCTTTCCCGCCAGCGGCCATGCATCGGCCGTTCCCGGCGCGTCCACCGGCTCTTCCACCGGTGCGCCGCCGGCCGCGCGCTGGCGCCGCTGGACAGCCGCCGGCGTCTGGCTCTGCCTGATCGGCGCGGGCGGAGCACTCGCGTACCTCGTGGGCGAGCGCGCCGGCATCCGCTCGCTGCAGCAGGGCACGCTGCACCGCCTCGACATCTATTCGACCAGCCTGCGCAGCGAATTGAGCCGCTACGAATACCTGCCGCAGGTGCTGTCGCTGAGCCCCGACGTGCTCGACCTGCTGCGCAGCCCCGGCGACAGCAGCCTGCAGTTCAGCGCCAACGTCTACCTGGAGACCGTCAATTCGCACGCCCAGGCCTCGGCCATCTACGTGATGGACGCCAAGGGCCTCACGCTGGCCGCGAGCAACTGGAACCAGCAGGGCAGCTTCGTGGACATGAACTTCTCGTACCGCCCCTACTTCCAGGACGCGTTGCGCGGCGTGCCGGGGCGGTTCTACGGCATCGGCACGGTGAGCCGCGAGCCGGGGTACTACTTCTCGTTCGGCATTCCCGACGGCGACCGCCAGCTCGGCGTGGCGACGGTGAAGGTCAACCTGGACAAACTCGACGCCACCTGGTCGCAATCGGCCGATAAGGTGCTCGCGGTGGACGGCAACGGCGTGGTGTTCCTCTCGTCGGACGCGGGCTGGAAGTTCCGCGCGCTGCGCCCGCTTTCCAGCGAAACGCTGCAGCAGCTCGCGCAGACGCGTCAGTACACCGAGGCAGGGTCGCTCACACCCATCGACATGCGCGAAGACAGGCCGCTGTCGGGCGGCGCCGGCGTCGTGGTGCAGCTCAGCCGCGGGGAAGCGGGCCGCGCGCCGGGTCGCGACGCCTTCGGCCCGGACTACCTGCTGGACAGCCGCCCGGTGGACGGTACCGACTGGAAGCTCATCATGCTGTCGGACATGAAGCCGGTGCATGCGCTGGCGCGTACAAGCGCGGTGGCCACGGTGTTCGCGCTTGTCTTTCTCACACTGCTGGTGCTGTACTTCCAGCAGCGACGGCGCATCGTGCACCAGCGGCTGGCCGCGCGCGAGGCGCTGCAAGGCGCCTACGACGAGCTCGAGAACAAGGTGCAGCTGCGCACCGAGGCGCTGAGCGAGGCCAACCTGCACCTGCAGACCGAGATCGCGGAGCGCAAGCGCGCCGAGGAGATCCTCAAGACCACGCTGGACGACCTCGTGCAGACCGGCAAGATGGCCGTGCTGGGCCAGATGTCCGCGGGCATCACGCACGAACTCAACCAGCCGCTGGCGGCGCTGCGCACGCTCTCGGCCAACGCGGTGGTGTACCTGGAACGCGGGCAGGCCTCGCAGGTCGACCTGAACCTGCGCACCATCTGCCAGCTGACCGACCGCATGGGGGAGATCACCGCGCAGCTGAAGAAATTCGCGCGGCGCTCGGCGGTGGCGATGCGTTCGGTTGCGCTGGCCGACGTCATCGCCGATGCGCTTTTCCTCCTGGACCAGCGAATCCGCCAGGAGCACATCCAGCTGGAACAAGCCATCGAGCCGCACGTGTACGCGCTGTGCGAGGGCAATCGGCTGGAGCAGGTGCTGGTCAACCTGCTGGCCAACGCCTTCGACGCCACTGCGGCCGGCGCAGCGAGCCTGCGGCGCGTGCGCATCGTCGCGCGCAGCACGCGCGAGGGCGCGATCGTGGAAGTACACGACAACGGCAACGGCATCCCCCTCGAGGTGATGCCGCGCCTGTTCGAGCCCTTCTTCACCACCAAGGAGCAGGGTCTGGGCCTCGGCCTGGGCCTGGCGATTTCCTCGGGCATCGTGCGCGACTTCGGCGGACTCCTGCGCGCCGGCCACAGCGAGCTCGGCGGCGCGGCATTCATCGTCACATTGCGCCACGGAGTGCGCGGAGCAGACACCCATGGCTGAAGAAGAACTCGAAGTGCTGTTCGTCGAGGACGACCCCGCGGTGCGCATGGGCAGTACCCAGGCGCTGCAGCTGGCAGGCCTGCGCGTCTCGGGCTTCGGCTCGGCCGAGCAGGTGATGCCGCGCGTGGTGCCCGGCTTTGGCGGCGTGCTGGTCACCGACGTGAAGCTGCCGGGCATGGACGGGCTGGCGCTTCTGGCGCGTGCGCTGAAGATCGACCCGACGCTGCCGGTGATCCTGGTGACCGGGCACGGCGACATCACGATGGCGGTGCAGGCGATGCGCCTGGGCGCCTACGATTTCATCGAGAAACCCTTCTCGCCCGAGCAGCTCAGCGAAGTGGTCGAGCGCGCGCTCGAGAAACGGGCGCTGAGCCTGGAGGTGGACCTCCTGCGCCGCAAGCTCGCGAGCTACGAGGCGATCGAGGCCAAGCTCATCGGCCGTTCGTCGGCCATGCAGCGCCTGCGCCGGCTGGTGCTGGACGTGGCCACGACCGATGCCGATGTGTTGATCCTCGGGGAGACCGGCACCGGCAAGGAACTGGTGGCGCGCTGCCTGCACGACCACGGGAGGCGGCGCGAGGGCCACTTCGCGGCCATCAACTGCGGCGGCATGCCCGAGGCGCTTTTCGAGAGCGAGATGTTCGGTCACGAGGCCGGCGCCTTCACCGGCGCGGCCAAGCGGCGCATCGGCAAGATCGAGCATGCGCGCGGTGGCACGCTCTTTCTGGACGAGATCGAGACCATGCCGATGAACCTGCAGGTGAAGATGCTGCGCACGCTGCAGGAGCGCCAGTACGAGCGCCTGGGCTCCAACGAACTGCGCCCGATGGACAGCCGCGTGGTCGCCGCCACCAAGGCCGACCTGCTGGAGGCCGCGCGCGCCAGGACCTTCCGTGACGACCTCTACTACCGCCTGAGCGTGGTGGTGCTGCAGCTGCCGCCGCTGCGCGAGCGCCGCGAGGACATCCCGCTGCTGTTCACTCACTTCGCAATGCAGGCGGCGCTGCGCCACGAACGGGAGCTGCCGGTGGTCACGCCGCGTCACCTGCAGGAGTTGATGGCGCACGCATGGCCGGGCAACGTGCGTGAGTTGCGCAACATCGCCGACCGCTTCGTGCTCGGCCTCTGGGATGGGGATGGCGGCATCCTCAGCACCGCCCGGGGCTCGCGCACGCTCGATGAGCAAATGGCCCAATTCGAGCGCTACCTGATCCACGAGGCGCTCGAGGCTTGCGGCGGCAGCGCCGCGGCAGCGGCCGAGCGGCTGGGCGTGCCGCGCAAGACGCTGTACGACAAGATGCGGCGCCTCGGCCCGCTCGATGCGCCGGTGGACGATGCGGGGGCCAGGCGCGCATTGCGCAGCGCCTGAATGCTCGACTGCGGATCCGGTCGAA
Source organism: Variovorax sp. EBFNA2 (assembly GCF_033802765.1). Taxonomy (NCBI): domain Bacteria; kingdom Pseudomonadati; phylum Pseudomonadota; class Betaproteobacteria; order Burkholderiales; family Comamonadaceae; genus Variovorax; species Variovorax sp. EBFNA2. Next base: position 328,758 of record NZ_CP138497.1, on the reverse strand, counting down.
AGCTTGCCTGCAAGGGCTCGAGTTCACCGCTTGATGTAACGCAGCATTACTTCGCCCGCTCGCAGGTACTTCTTGACAGTGTCGCGAGGCACGCCTGCGGGCCTTGCAATCTCGCGGATGGATATCTGATCGGGCGGGGCCCCGCGTCTGATGACACTCAATATCGCCACATCTGACTCAAGAACGAGCAGGGTATGGTTTTGGATGGTACACGTCTTAGACGGAAGATCCGAGAAACTGCGACTCAGGATCTAGGCCCGAGGCTCGTTCCGCAGGCTTTCCCTGTTCTCGCGAGCCTGATGCGGGTTCCTGCGCTGGCCTGTACCAGAGAGCCGCAGCACAAGCGTTCAGGGGCGTAGAGTCGCAAGTGGCAGGCAATGACTCCCGGCGTCAGCACACGCGCCGTTCCCGCGAGGCGCCCGCCGAGCAAGAGGCGCTGCCGGCTGACGGGCTGCTACTGACATCGGTGCAGCGTCAGTCGGACCGCGCAGGCCAGACGTACCGATTTCCTTCTTTTCGTACGAATGCCCGCACCGCCGCTCGATGGTCTTCGCTTGTCAGGGCGATTGCCTGCGCGGCGGCTTCCATCGCCAGCATGGTTGGCAAGTCACTCTGGAGCGACGCGTCCAGTGCCTGCTTTGTCAGCGAAAGTGCGGCAGGAGAGCCCTTGGCGACCGCGGTAGCGAGCTGGTTCGCGCGCTCATAAAGCTTCTGCCAGGGCAGCACTTCCAGTGCCAGACCCATGGCCTGCGCTTCGATCGCACCGATTTCACGTGCCGAGAGCGCAAGGGCCTTGGCTTGCTGCAGGCCCACCAGACGAGGCAAGGTATATAGAGCGGCGCAGTCGGGGCTCAGGCCCACGCGCTGGAACACCAGGCAAAGCCTTGCACGCTCACTCAACAGAACCAGATCGGCCAGCAGGACGAGGCTCATCCCGGCGCCGAAGGCCACGCCGTCCACGGCGGCGATCACCGGCCGCTGAAAGCCATGCAGCGCGAGCGTCATTCGGCGGTACCGCGCCATGCTGTCCAGTGCTTCAGTCGAACTGCGGGTGCCCTGGCTCGCCATGTCGCGCACGTCACCGCCCGCGCAGAAAGCTTCGCCTGCGCCGCGAAGGATCAGCACGCGCAGGCTCGCCTCGGCCGCAAGACGCGCCAAGGCATCTGTCATTTCGTCGGCCATGAGCCGACTGATGGCGTTCAGCGACGCGGGGCGGTTCAGCGTGAGCGTCGCGACGCTGTCGTCGGCCACGTCGCAAAGAATGGTCTCGTAGTCGTACATCGTCGTGTTTTCCTCAGACGATGCGCCGCTCATGCAGCGAGGCGATGGCGGCGGGTTCCAGCCCCAGCACATCGCGCAGGATGCTGTCGGTGTGCTGGCCGATGGTGGGCGGCGCCTTGGATGGCGGCGGCTGCATGCCGGTGAAGCGGATCGGGCTGACGCACAGTGTCACTTCCCCCGCGGTTGGATGCGGTACGCGTTGGGTCACGCCGCGATGCACGACCTGCGGGTCGGCGAACACCTCCGGATAGTGGTTGATCGGGCCGCTGGGAATGCCCGCGGCCTCCAGCGCGATCAACAGTTCGCGCGCCGGCCATTGTCGGGTGAGCGCATTGAACACGTCGGCCAGTTCGCGGCGGTGCGCGAGCCGCTGCGAGTTGTTGACAAAGCGAGCGTCGTCCGCCAGTTGCGGCTGGCACAGTACGCCGCAGAACGCCTTGTACTGCGCCTCGCTGCCGCAGATGACGATGATGCCGCCATCGGCGCATTCGAACGCTTGCGAAGGCAGACCGCCATTGCCTTCGGTGCCGCGGCGCGGCGGCACCACGCCGGCTGCAAGATAGGTCATGACCGAATGCGTCTGGGCGGCGATGGTGCAGTCCAGCAGTGCGATGTCGATGTGCCGGCCCAAGCCCGTGCCATTGGGCCCGTCACGCTCGTACAACGCCGCCAGCACGCCCGAGGCTGCGTACTGCCCGGCGATGAAGTCGGCCAGGCTGGGACCGGTCTTCATGGGACCGCCTCCGGGAACGCCGTCCGGCAGGCCGGTCACGCTCATCATGCCGCTCATCGCCTGGAACACGGTGTCGTAGCCCGGCAGGTGACTCTTGGGGCCGGTCTGGCCGAAGCCGGTGACAGAGCAGTAGATGAGTCGCGGGTTCAGCGCGCGCAGAGACGTATGGTCCAGCTTGTACCGAGCCAGATCGCCGACCTTGAAGTTCTCGAGCAACACATCGGATCGCGCGGCCAGACGGCGCACCAGGTCCTGCCCTTCCGCGCATGCGATGTCGATCGTGATCGACTGCTTGCTGCGGTTCGCCGACAGGTACATGGGTGACTCGCGCGTGTCATTGCCGTCTGGGTCCTTCAAGAACGGGGGCCCCCAACGGCGCGCTTCGTCCCCGTTCCCAGGCCGTTCGACCTTGATGACTTCGGCCCCGAGGTCCGCCAGGGTCTGCGCGGCCAGCGGTGCCGCCAGGATGCGGCTCAAATCGAGGACCTTCACGCCTGCGAGCGGCAGCCTGGTGTTGATGTCACTCATGCTGTCACCTCCAGGTCCCAGACAGCAGCTGCCAGCGCAAGCTGCTGCGCTTGTGCGCCTCCGGTGTCAGCACGCAGCATCTTGGCCCGGGTGGTCCATCTGTGCAGCGGATGCTCGAGCGTCAGGCCCATCGCCCCCATGAACTGGTGCAGGTCGTAGGTGATGGCAGGCGTGCAATCCTGAGCGTGCGCCAGGGCGCAGGCGGCGTCGGCGTCGCACCCGCTGTGTGCCGCCTGCAATGCAAGCCACCGACCAGCCTCCACCTGCACCGCCGCAGCGGCCAGCCGGTGCTGGACAGCCTGGAACGCACCCAGCGGGCGTCCGAACTGGCGTCGGTCGCGCACATGGGCTGCCACCGCGTGCAACGCCGCCTCGAGGCAGCCGGTCAGTTCGATCGCGACGCCCAATCGCCACAGCCGTCGCAGTTCGGCCGCCTCCAGGTCGAGCTGGCGCCACGAGAGCGCGTCCGGTTCGATCAAGCGTCCCACGGGATAGCCGAATGGGCTGTCCAGACTCGCAACGTCGGCATCCGTGAGCATGGCGGTCTCGACGATGTCGCCGCATACGCACAGCACCGTGCGTGCGCCAGGCAGCCAGCGCGCAGGTCCGTCACGGCGGCCCCAGAACACGGCGCAAGCGCGGGCCAGATCCGGGGCGAGAAGAGGCAACACCAGCGCCGCGGCAACGAGTTCCACGCACTGCGGCAGCTTTGCCAGGCGGTGGATCATGGCCACGGCAGCCACAGCGCCGAGTTCCTCAACGGCTGCGGCCTCGAAGATGCCAGCGGCGTCCAGGTCGGTCTGCAGCAATGTGGAGTACTCGAAGTGGTTGGCACCAAGCACCGAACGCGCCTCGTGGGCCGACGCGATGCGCTCGACGGCATCGAGCAACGCGAGTTGGTCGGGGTTGAATTCCAGGTTCATGTGCTTTCCGGAAGGGGTTCGCGCGGCAACTGCAGCCATGCCTGCGCGACGAGGTTGAGCTGGATTTCCGCGGCGCCCGAGGCGATGCCAGCGGCGATCGCGCGTTCATGGTGGGCCTGCACGAGCGGCCAGCCGTCGCCGCACAGCGCGTCGCCGAAATGTGCGAGCGCGAAGTCCGACACCGCATGGTCGGCCTTCACCACCGCCACGCGGGCCACATTGGATACGGCGCTGGGTGGTAGGCCGCGGGCACGTTCGTCCACCACCCGATAAACGAGCAGGCGAGCCGCTTCACAGGCGGCGAGCGCCTGGGCCGCCTGCGCACGTACGTGGGTGTCGGCGAACCGGCCCCGCGCCTGGAGTTCGCAGACCATTCGATCCAGTACGCGGCGCGAGAACGCATAGCGTGCCAGTCCCACACGCTCGAGCGACAGCGCATAGCCGATGATGGCCCAGGCTTGGCCTTCTGCGCCGAGGCGCGCCGTGGCAGGCACCACCACGTCGTCGAAGAACACTTCGTGGATGTCGCCGTGACCGATCAGCGAAGGGATCGCGCGCACCGTGATGCCAGGCGTATCCATCGGCACGAGAAAGATCGCGATGCCACCCTTGCCCGCCCCGGTGCGCGCCAGCAGGAAACAGGTCTGCGCCATGCCGGCATAGGACGTCCACACCTTGCTGCCATTGATCAGGTATTCGTCTTCGCGCTGAATGGCACGCGTGGCCAGCGAGGCCAGATCGGATCCTGCCGACGGTTCCGAAAATCCCTGGCACCACACCGCGCGCCCCGCCGCCATGTCCGGCAGGTATCGGGCCTGCTGCTGCGGCGTTCCGTACTTCATCAGCGTGGCGCCGATGAAGTTGACGTTCATGTATTGCGGTCCCCGCGGCTCTCCCGCGGCGAACAGTTCCTCACCGAGGATGAAGTGCTCCCAGGCCGGGGCGCCGCGCCCGCCATGCTCCACCGGCCAGTGCGGCACCAGCAATCCCTCGGCTGCGAGTTTGGGGCAAAAGTCCAGCGAGAACGCCGTTTGCGCCGGGGACCCCGGGCCATGGCGGCTGATGTGTTCCCAGTCGGGCGGCAGTTCGCGCGCCAGCAGCGTGCGCACACGATCGCGCAGCGCCCGCTGTTCGGTGGTCCATTCGAAATTCATGCGTTGCTCACCTTGTGCAGGTAACTCAGATAGCCCATGGGGACAGGACTGCCGCCATGGACTGCGATCAAGGCACCGGAGGTCCACGACGCCTCGTCCGACAGCAGGTAGGCGCAGAGCGGGCCGATGTCATCGGGCGTTCCCAAACGCTGCAGTGGCACCGTTTCCACCTGGCGGCGGATCCTCCCTTCGGTGTTGAACACCTTGGCCAGCTCTTCGGTCATCACGACCCCCGGCGCCACGGCATTGACGCGGATGCCCCGATGCCCCCACTCGGCGGCCATCGTGAGCGTGAGGTTTTCGACGGCAGCTTTGGCCGCACCGTAGTGGCCCGTGACGGGATTGGGATGTGATGCGCTGCGGGAAGTGATGTTCACGATGGAGCCGCCGTGCGGCATGGCACGAGCGGCAGCCTGCGCCGCGAAGAACGTCCACTTCAGGTTCAGGTCGACGACGCGATCCCATTGGTCTTCGCGCACGTCCAGCAGCGGGCCGATATCGCCCGGGGCTGCGCTGCCGGCATTGTTGACCCAGCCGTCGATGGCACCGAACCGGTGCTGCGCTTCGGCGACGATGCGCGCGATGTCTTCGGCGCGCGTGACGTCAGCTGCCACGGCGTGCGCCTGCACGCCCAGCTCTTGCATCTCGGCTTGCGTGGCAGCCAACGCATCCTTTGACCGGCCGCTCACCACCACGTTGGCACCGCAGCGCGCCACGGCCAGTGAGATGCCTCGCCCGATACCGCGCCCGCCGCCAGTGACAACGACTGTCTTGCCTGACAAGGAAAACATGCGTTACTCCGGCTTGTAGCCGATCGCGGCTGCGGCTTGCGCCCACATCCGCTGCTCGGCTGCCACTTGGGCGGAATGGACCTCCGGCGCACCGCCCACGGGTATCACGCCGGCTTGCGCGAGTCGGGCACGAATGTCTGGATCCTTCAGTACTTCGTTGAACGCGGCATTGAGCCGCTTGACGATGGACTCGGGCGTGGTGGCCGGCGCCCAGAATCCGAACGAGAACGCGAAGGTGAGGTCGGGCACTCCGACTTCTGCCAAAGTCGGAACCTCCGGCAAAGAGGGGGAGCGCTCGGACGCGCCGTGCGCCAGCGCCTTGATGCGACCTTCCTTGATCATGCCCACGTAGAACAGCGGCACGTCGATGCCCATCTGTATTTCGCCGGAAATCAGCGCGGTGGCAACCTGCGTGGATCCCTTGTACGGGATCGGCGTCGCCTGAAAGCCCGCGCGCGACTTCAGCATCTCGCCCGCCAACAGGATGCTGCCCGCCGTGTAGCTGAAGTTGACCTTGTCTGGGTTCTTCTTGGCGTAGTCGACGAACTCCCGGAAGTTGTTCACCGGCAGCGTGCCCGGGACCATCAGCGTCATGCCGCCGCGCGCTACGCAGACGATGGGCCGCATGGATCGCAGCAGGTTGAACTTCAGGTCCTTGACCAGTACCGGCGTCAGGCTGCCGCCACCGAGGAACAGGATCGTGTAGCCGTCGGCGGGCTGTGCGGCCGCGTACTCGGTGCCGACGAGCGCCGCCGCGCCTGGCTTGTTGTCGACGATCACGGCCTGGTTGAGCTGGACGCCGAGCCTTTCACCGAGCGCGCGGGCGAGCGAGTCGGAGCCGCCGGCACCGAACGGCACCACGATGCGCACGGGCTTGTCCGGATAGGTCCCCTGCGCTGCGGCTGGCCAGGAAGTGATGCCGGTCAGTGCGGCGCCAGTGGCTGCCAGCACAAGACTGCGGCGGCGACGGAAAGGCGAACTGGAAAAAGATCGGCCCATGATCGTGCTCCTTTTGCTGATTCGGGAAGATGGTTCATCCACATGGTGGGATACTCAAGCTTCGAATTTGGCTCATCGGTGCGACGACATCCAGCACACCGGTCCGTTGCCAAGGGAAATCACGGCACCTCACGTTCCATATGATGGACACCCCCACCGAATCAGCCGCGGCCAGCGGAACCCAAGCCATACGCCGGGCCGCGGCCGTGCTGCGTGCGCTTGGCAAAGCCGGTGCAGGGGGAGCCACGCTGGCGGAGGTGGCGCGTGATTGCAATCTGGCCCGCTCTACCGCGCACCGCATCCTGCGCTGCCTCATCGAGGAACGACTGGCCTGCGCGCCGGAGCAGGACAAGCGTTACCGGTTGGGCGAGCTGGTCTATGAACTGAGCCTCGCGCCAACAGCCAGCGTGCTCGAAGTGGCGCACTGGCGACCCGTGCTCAGCGCGATTGCGCGCCGAACGGGCGCCACGGCCTACCTGATGCGTCGCAGCGGTGTCGAGGCGGTGTGTCTCGCCAAGGCGGACAGTCAGGCACTGATGCGCTTCGTGCCGGTGGAAGTGGGCCAGCGCCGCCTGCTAGGCGTGGGCGCCGGCGCCACTGCGCTGCTGGCGGCTCTGGACAAGGAGCACTGCGAACAGATCATCGAACTCGTCGCACCCGGCCTGAGGCCCTACCCTCGCCTGAACCCCAACAGCGTGCGCAGCGCAGTGCGCATGGCACGCCAGACGGGCTTCGCTTTGAGCCAGGGAACGGTGGTGGCGGACGGCTTCGGCATGGGCACTGCCGTGCCCAGCGCAGGCGCTGCGCCACACCTGGCGCTGAGCATTGCGTCCCACGCATCCATGGTCACCGAATCGATCATCGAGGAGTGGAAGCGCGTGTTGGCCCAGGAGATGAGCAACGGGCTCGAGTCCAGAGGCACGTGAACGCCAGCGGCCGGGTTACACGACAACAAGCGGTACGGCCTTCGCGACGGGATCCAGGACCGGATTGGGTGTGCCGGGCGGCATCGCGGGTGCCTGAGCCATGCCACTTAGATGTTCGATCACTTCGTGGAAGATCAGCGGCAGCCACATCAGCTGCATGAACAGCGTGCACGCCAGGCTGCTCGACTTGTGCACCCGAACTCAACGACGCGTGGACATCGGGGCGCTCAGAATTCGATGGTGCCCGAGAGGCTGACGGTTCGCGGCGAGCCCACGAACAGATAGCCTGCTGTCGCGGTTCCCCAGTACTTCTTGTCGAAGAAGTTCTCCACGTTCAGCCGGAAGGTCACGGGCTTGTCGCCGATCCTCGTCGTGTAGCGCGCGCCGGCGTCGAAGCGACTCCAGCCGGGGATATGAAGCGTGTTGGCTGCGTCCACCGCCGCCTTGGCGGTATGGATCAGTCGGCCGTTGAGCGTCAGGCCGGGTGCGAAGGGCAGGTCCCACTCCGCGCCGAGATTGAGCTGCCACTTCGGCACCCCGACCGCCTTCTTTCCTTCAAGAGCCGGGTCGACCGCCTTGGCGACAACGCCGTCCAGGTAGGTGATGCCGCCGATCACGCGCACGCCGCGTGTGAGCTCGCCGGCCAGGGTCGCTTCCACGCCGCGGTTGCGCTGCTCGCCGAAGACGCCGAAGGTGGCGCCGGAGATGCCCGCGCTGGGCATGGTCAGTTCGAAAAGGCTCACGGCAGCGGTCATGTTGCCGTCGAGCTCGAACTTCGCACCGATCTCCTTTTGCTTGGACTTGGAGGGCGGCATGACCGCGCCCGGATTGCTGATGGCCGCACTGATGGGAGCGGTCTCACCGCGCGAGAGCCCTTCGATGTAACTGGCATAGAGCGAAACGCCGGGCCGCACCTTGAAGACGAGACCGGCCACGGGCGTGGTGGCACTCTCCTTGTAGTAAGCGCCGCTGCTTTCGCCTGTCAGGTAGTTGTAGTTCTGTCCGCCCACCTGCTGCCTGCGCACACCCAGCGTGAGCTGCAGCCGGTCGCCCATGAAGGAAAGGGTGTCGGCCAATGCGACGCTGCGCAGCTTCGTGTCGACGTAGGGCCGTACCGGGTTGCTGATGCCGCGGATCGACGGCGTCGGGAAGAGCAGGCCCGCATAGAGATTCGAGCTGCCACCGGGAAAGCCGGTGTAGAAACCGAGCTTCTGCTCCTGGTCCAGTTCGGAGGCGCTCAGCGCGAGGTTGTGGGCCACGGGGCCGGTGGTGAAGTTCGCGCGCAGGCCGGCCTCGACGGACTTGCTGTCCACAGGCATGCGCTGCCATCCACCGAAGTACATGTAGTCGCCCTGGGTGTTCAGGATGACGGGGTTGGCCGCGATCGCCCCCCAGTTCAGCTTGCGCTTGCCGTAGCCGGCGAAGGCGGTGATGTTTTCCGTGATGTCGTACTCGACCTTCAACAGTGCCGACCCGTTTCGTGCGTCGGACCAGCCCAGGCCCGGGTAGGGATAGCGCCCGCTCGGCGCCTGTGGCACGGCCAGCAGCCCGGGACCGAGCTGGAACTGCCGCACCACGTTGTCGATGCGCTCCTGCTGCCACACCAGGTCCAACGATGCGCGCAGGGCACGTCCTCTGTAGTCCAGCGCGAGGGCGCCCAGGCTTTCTCTTGTGGACTGAGCCTTGATCGCCGTATCGCCCTCGCGATGCATGGCGTTGACGCGCACGCCGAACGCCTCGTCTGGGCCGAAGCGCCGTCCGATATCGACATGCGCCCCAAGAACGGAATCCGACGAGGCGGTGCCCGTCACACGAGTGATGGGCGCGCTGGTCGCGCGCTTGGGCACGAGATTCACCACACCGCCCACGCTGCCGCCAGGCGACATGCCGAACAGCGAGGCGGAAGGCCCCTTGATGATCTCGACGCGCTCGATGGCCTCCAGCGGTGCGCGCCAATAGGGGGTCACGCCGAACACGCCGTTCAATGCGAAGTCACTGCTCGGAACATTGAAGCCGCGGATCGTGATGTCCTCGTTGAGGTTCGAGCGCGCTGTGCCCATGCGCACCGACGGGTCCATGGAGACCACGTCCGCGACCGAACGGGCCTGCTCGTTTTCGATCGCCTGGGCGGTGTAGCTCGTCACGCTGAACGGGGTTTCCATGACCGAGGCGTTGCCCAGGATGCCCATGCGGGCACCGCTGCCCACCTGGCCGCCGCCGATGGCCGGCGGCGCTTCGTCGATGGCAGTGCGTTGCTCGGTGACCGTGATTGCGGGCAACGCCTGCGCCGGGGTAGTCCCACTTGGCGCCGGATCGGATGGCGTCGTCTGCGCAAGCGCCGCATGGGCACCGAAGACGGCATGAGCGGCAAGGGCCCCTTTCACGATCGTCATCCAAGGCGAGGCCGCGAAGTCGTCGCACCCACCGTACCGCTTTGTTGTCCTGTCCACCATCTTAAGCTTCTCCTGACAGAAATGTTAATGCGTTTCATTCTCAATTACAAACCTTCCGATGCTTTTTTGCTGAAGCAATGCCGCCGCGAGAGGCAGAGTGGGTGGAGTACGCCGCGCAGAAGACGGCTGTCGTTTTCATCGGCGTGAACTTGCACTCAAGGCCGCACGGGCGACGCTGTTAGCGGTCGAGGCCCGCGAGCTTCGTAGTATTGAGTGCATAACTCTCAGTTAGCGAGATATGACTTCTCTATACGTCCAGCCGACAGACGCTTTGGTGAGCGATGGGCGGGGTCGGCAGCATGCGCCTGACCAAGGACATTGACTTTGATCGCGATCCCTCTTTGTCGCTGCAGTCGAACAAAGGGCGTCTGCCCCAAATGTTGAAGACGGCAGGCGCCAACGCAGGAATGCGGGAGATCTCGGCTGAGATCACCAAGGAGTCGGGTACGGCAGTGCGAGCCCGCCTTGCCGGACGAACTATCGGAGGAACCGACCTGCGCTTCGAGGTCGAAGTCTCCGGGCGACAGCGTGAGTTGAACCGTCAGTACATCCCGGTGGAGATGGTGAGCCCTCCGCCGGCATAGGGGATGGCGCCCCTCTTGGTCACGTCGTACATCCACGACATGCTGGCGGCTACGACTATGAAAATCGCGGAAGCCATGTCAGATCAACGCAATGCGCCACGCGACATCTACGACCGTCATGATCTCATCGGGGTCGGTGCTGATCCTGTCGATTGCTGGTGGGACAGGAGGCGGCGCTACTCACCCATGTTGCCGACCGATCTTTGGAGAAGACGGCACATGGCGATGAAGCGCTTGCAGTGAAGAAATTCTGGGATCGAAGGCCTCGAATGCAGAAAATCTTGCAACACTTAGGAAAAGAATAGCCTACGGTCCGAGGCTGGCGGAGTTCAACGCCCAACCAGCTGCAAGCGCCTCTCCCTCTCGAAAAAAGAGCGCCATCACTGCGCCGGCACAATGCTTCGCGCCTTGACGACCTCGCCCCACATCTTCGTCTCGGTGCGGGTCAGTTCGCTCAGTTCTTCTGCAGTGCTTCCCACCGCGACGGCCGAGACCGCGGCAAGACGCTCCTTGACCTGGGGCATCGATGCCACCGATCGCCAAGCGTCTGTCAAGATCGCGACGACTTCCCTGGGCGTTCCGGCGGGGGCCCAGACCGCATACCAGCCATCGATCACGAAGCCGGGCACGGTCTCCTTGACGGTTGGAACCTCGGGCATCCCCTCGGCCCTGCGCGCGCCTGTCTGCGCCAGCGCGCGCACCTTGCCGCTGGCGACCAGGGCCGGAACCTGTGCGGCAGGGCTCATCGACAGCTGGACCACGTTCGACATCAGGTCGGCGCTGAAGTTGCCCGCGTAGTTCACCGGCAGGACTTCCGCCCCCGTCTGGTATGCAAGAAGCTGCGAACCGAGATAGGCGGCCGAGGCAAATCCGGTGACGCCCATCGCAAGCTTGCCGGGATGCGACTTCGCGTGCGCCACGAGGTCCGCAAAGGTTCTGATCTGGACCTGTGCGTTGACCATCCACACAAACGGCGAGGCCGCGAATCTTGAAACGGGGACCAGCTCCTTTTGCGGGTCGTACGGCAAATTGGCCACCATGTGAGGGTTCATGGTGATCGTCTGATTGAATGCGAAAAGCAACGTGTATCCGTCCGGCTTCGCGCGCGTGACCTTCTGAACGCCGATGACGCCGCTGGCCCCCACCACGTTGTCGACCACCACCGGCAGCCCGAGCACCTCCGACAATTTCTGAGCGCCGAGCCGACCGATGATGTCGACGCCGGTGCCCGCTGCCGCCGGCAGGACCAGCGTGACAGGCCGGGAGGGGTAGTTGGCTTGCGAAAACGCGGCCAGAGGAACGCTGAGCGCTGCAGTGGCCAACAGTGCCGCGACGTGTCGTCTTGTTTTCTTCATGGACCTGTCTCCTGGTTTTTCTGCTTACAAGGCGGATGGGTGTTCGACGCGCAGGGGCCGCAGGCTGCGGGCCACGCGATCGATCTCTCGCAGAAAAGGCTCGACTGCAGCGTTGATGGCATCGGTCGCCACGAAGCTTCGATTCGGATCCAGGCGGCTCGCAATGTCCGCAATCGCAATCGATTCCACGACTGACACCATCCGAAGTGCGCACAGCATCGGCTTGGCCGCCTGGACCGCGCGGATGCCTCCGGAGATGCCGCCGTAGCTCACAAAACCAGCCGGCTTGTACTGCCACTCCCGTGACAGATAGGTGAGCGCGTTGACAAACGACGATGGCGGAAAGTGGTTGTATTCCGGAATGACGAACACAAAGGCATCGGCCTCCTGCACCTTTGCAGCCCATGCCCGCGTATGCGCATGGGCGTATTCGCCCAGCCGAGGGTGCCGTGGCTCGTCGAAGACGGGCAGGTTGAACGTCTTCAGATCGACGCGTTCGACGGCAAGCCTGCTGAAACGGCTCGCTTCCCGGGCGAACCACTGGGCCACGGTGTCCCCTGCCCTGCCTGCACGGGTGCTGCATGTCACGACATGCAGCCTCGGCGCCTGATCGATGGCTTCTGGCAGCGGCATGCTCAGGCTTCCAGAACCTTGGTGGCTTGCCAATGCAGCAGCCTCACGCCGCCATCGGTCCGCGCCCATACCGTCACGAAGGCGTTGTCCATGACCTTGATCTGGCCTGCGATGTCCAGGGTCGTGCGGGTCTTGCCGCTCAACAGCGCCACAGGACCGCAGACCCGAACGCATTGCTCGGAACGCAGCGCATCGACGAAGCGGTATCTGCCTGCTTTGATGGACGCGAGAAAGGCAGCCTTGTCGTCGATCTTTCCGTTCGCGTGGGTATGGCGGTAGTCTGCAGCGAGCATCTGCTCGAGCGCAGCCAGGTCCTGCCGGTACAGCGCCTGGTACCTGGTTTCATCGGCCGCCAAGACCTGCGATTCGAGGGTGGGATCCGTCACGGTCATGTGTTGTGCGCGACCACGTTGTTGCTCAGCGCGCCCACGCCTTCGATATCGACCTCGAAGGTGTCGCCGGGCTGCAGCGGACCCACCCCGCCGGGCGTTCCGGTCATGATGAGATCGCCCGGCATCAGGGTGATCGACCTGCTCAGGTAGGCCACGAGCGCATCCACTCCGAAGAGCATGTCGCAGGTGTCGCAGTCCTGGACGACAGCCCCGTTCAAGCGCCCTCGCATTCGCAGCTTCGAAGGATCCACCGATGTCTCGATGCACGGGCCGATCGGCGCGAAGGTGTCGAAGGCCTTGCCGATGGTCATGAGGCCCATCGCCATCTCCTTTCGCTGGATCGTGCGTTCGCTCACGTCGTTGCCGCACGTATAGCCGAGCACGTAAGTCAGCGCGTCCGCACGTTCGATGTTTTTCGCTGTGCGTCCGATCACCGCGACGAGCTCGCTCTCGTAGTGCACGATCGTGCTGCCTTCCGGATAGACGATGCGCTCGCCATGTGGGATCAAGGCGGTGTCCGGCTTCATGAACAGCGGTGGAATCTCCGGCAGCCCGCGGCCGGTCTCGAGAATGTGGGACTTGTAATTGAGTCCCACGCCGAAGATGCGCGGGTGCGCCACCGTCGGCGGCAGGAGAGTCAGGCTCGCGAGGGGCCAGGTCTTCTCACCCAGCTCGATCGCCCCTTCGAACGGCGATGCCTTCAGCGCACGGACGGTGGCCGGCCCGTCCAGCACCCCGAACTGCGGTCTGCCCGCCTCCAGAAACTTGTAGATCTTCATGTCCTCGCTCCTATGGTTGAACCTTGATGGCCAGCTTGCGGACCCAAGCCAGCACGCCGTTGCAAAGCAGGACCAGGGCCGTCGCTAGGACGATTCCGTAATACACCCCGGTCGAATCGCTCAGTTGCCTGGCCTGCTCGATCCCGTGCCCGACCCCCACCTTGGCCGCGAGATACTCGGCAACCAGCGCCGCGCTGACCGCCCACGGCAAAGCCACCTGAAGTCCCGTGAACATGAAGGGAAGCACGCTCGGAATGACGACATGTCGCGTGAGCTGGAGCGAACTGGCACCGAACACCCTGGCCGTCATGACCAGGCGCGCGTTCACGGTCGCCAAGCCTGCATAGGTCAGCGAGAAGACGATGAACAGAACCGTCAGTGCCACCAGCATCACCTTGGGCGTCCATCCGGTCCCGAACCAGAGCACGAGCAGCGGAACCAGGCCCAGCTTCGGAATGCTCATGACAGCCGTGATGAACGGTTGCACCATCGCGTCGAGCCGCGGAGCGAGCCTGAGCATGCATGCGATGGCGCATCCGCACACGGCGCCGACCGACGTGCCGGCCAGTAGCAGGTGACCGGTGGCGGCCAGGTCGGCAACCAGCCTGCCGGCGAGCAGTTCCGTCCAGAACCGGGCGGCGACCTGCCCGATGCCGGGGACCCAGTAGTCGCCGACCGCACGGCTCGCGGCCTCCCACACGGCGGCGAAAGCGACCAGGCCCAGCGCCTTGGCCAGAAACAGCTCGTTCCTTGTCATGGTTGGCACGCGCTGCGAAGGCAATCGCGCACGGCGTCGTAGTGCCCTGCGAACGTCGGCGCCTTGAAGATCAGCTCCGGATCGCGCGGACGATCGATGTCGATGCGGCGCTCCAGCACGATCCGCCCGGGCGAACCCGACAGCACGATGATGCGATCGCCCAGCGCGATGGCTTCGTTGATGTCATGCGTGACGAACAGAATCGTCTTTTTCTCGGATGCCCACAGCGCAAGCAAATCGCTTTGCAATTGCGCCCGCGTCTCTGCGTCCAGCGCCCCGAAAGGCTCGTCCATGAGGACGACCGGCGGGTTGTAGGCGAGCGTGCGGGCCAGGGACGCGCGCTTGCGCATGCCGCCCGACAGCTGATGCGGGAAATGTTGCGTCCACTGCGACAGTCCGACCCGGTCGATCAGGTGACGCGCGCGATCGACCTCTGAAGGCGACGGCTTGCCGGCCAGCGTGAGCGGAAACATCACGTTGTCCCACACGGTGCGCCACGGCAGCAGGTTGTCGTCCTGCGTGACGTAGCCGATCTGGCGGCTGCTGCCGGGGTTGGGCCGCATGTCGGCGCCCCCCACGACTTCTCCTCGAAAGGCGATCTGACCCGCGGAGGGTTGCAGCGTCTGCGCCACCAGGTTCAGAAGCGTCGACTTGCCGGCGCCCGAGGAGCCCATGACGGTCACGAATTCACCCTCCCGAACGCTCAGGTCCAGATCGCGCAGGATCCAGTGGCGTTCGTCGGCGGTGCGCGGACCGTACGAGATTCCCAGTTGCCGAAGTTGCAGCACCACATCGGCCATGGCTGTTTCGGGGATGTCTCTTTTCATGGTCATGCTCCGACGGTATGCGCGTCCTGCGACGGGTTGGTTTGCCATCTGAGCAAGCGCTTCTGGATTCGGGACAGGACGGCGCTCACCGAAAGAACGATGAGCATCACGGTCACGAGCGAGACGAACACCAGAGTGGTGTCGAAATCCGTGGCGCCGTACTGCGCCAGGTAGCCGAGGCCGCGGTTCGACGAAATGATCTCTCCCACGATGGCACCGGCGATGGCATAGGGCACGGCCACCCGCAGACCGCCGAACACATACGGGATGACGGCAGGCCAGACCACATGCCTGAGCAGCTGCGATTCCGTGGCACCGAAAACGCGTGCCGACAGCACAAGCTTCTGATCGACAGCGTCGACGCCATCCAGGGTGCTGTAGAAGACGATGAAGAAGATCGCTGCGCCCACCAGAGCGACTTTCGCGCCGGGGCCGACCCCGAGCCAGAGGATGAACAACGGCACGAGCGCCGTCTTGGGAATGGCATATCCGATGGCGGCGACACCCACGAAGGCCGCGCGCGAGAAGGGATGGCGGCGCAGCGCCATCGCGACCGCGCAGCCGGGAATCGCGCCAAGGAGAAAGCCGCCCAGTGCCTCGCCGATCGTGAACCGGCCATGGAACCAGAGATCGCCGTTGAGCACCAGCGTCCAGATCCGCTCCAGCACCAGCGTCGGCGAACTGATCCAGTAGGCCCCTCGCAGGCGGCCCACCATCTCCCAGGCCATCAGGATCACGCAGGCCAGAACGATCCTGTCCGTCCACAGGCGACGATGAGTCATCTTCGACCGCCTACTTGCCGGAGCCGACGAACTCGTCGGTGTAGAGCGTCTTGGCGAGCGCCTTCAACGCTGCCTTGTCATCCTGCGGACCGAACATCACGTCCACCGTGCGCTCGAACGCATTGCCCATCGGCATCGAGCGAGCGGGTGTGTTGCGCTGGAAGCTCTCGAATGCCAGTTTCAGCAGCTCGGGGTCCATCTTGTCGAAGCGCTTGGCCAACAGTGCCAGCGCCTTCTGAGGCTCTGCGGTGATGAGCGCCAGGCTGCGGTCGAGCGCGCCGACCATCTGGCGGCAGGTGGTGGGGGCGCCGCGGCACAAGCCGTCGCGGGCGACCAGCACGTTGTAGGTCGTCGGATTCACCTGGGGAAAATCGCCGCCGGGGCCGCTGATCCACAGCCGTGCGCCGCGGCGCACGGCTTCCAGCGTGAAAGGGCTGGAGAAGACAAACCCGTCCACCTCCTTCTTCTGAAGGGCCGCGTCCATTCCCGGCGGCGCGATGAAGACCAGGCGGATGTCCCGGTCCGCGTCGATGCCTGCCTGCCTGGCAATGAATCGCAGATAGGCCTGAGGCAGGCCGTTGGCCGTGTCCACCGCCAGCGTCAGGCCTTTGAGTGCGCGGGCCTTGTCCATCGGCGTCTTGGCGAAGGCCAGGCGTTCGGCCGTGGGCCCTGACAGCACGATCTCGGTGGTCGCGTTTTCCTGGAGACCGGCGATTGCCAGCGTCTTCTGGCCGCGCTGGGCCGCGCGCAGCTGAACCAGGCCGGCGATCGTGGTGAAGTCGCCGCTGCCGCCGATCAGCGCATTGAGCGCGGCCGGACCTGCCAGCTGGCTGAGCTCCACGTCAACGCCCGCTTCCTTGAAGTAGCCGGCGTCCTGCGCGATGTAGACCGGCGCGAAAAGAATGGAGACGGCCGGAAGCACCAGCTTCGCCTTCGTGGGCTGTGCGGCCGCGGCGAGCGCTGCCGCCGCGATGATCACGCCGATGACGGCGTTCCTCAGGTACCTGTTGAGCATGCCTTGTCTCCTTGCTTGAATGACCTAGAGGTCGGAATCGGGCCGCCGCATCAATTCCACTTCGGGAACCCCGTCGCGCAGCTTCTGCAGCATCTCGTCCGCGTCGAATTCGATTCCGATGGGGTTGCGCCTGAATGCTTCGCTATGGAGCCAGGCATTGGTCGCCTGGGCATCGGGAAAACTGTCCACCTGCAGCTCGATCTGGTTGCCCTCGGGGTCCGCGTAATAGAAGGAGACCGTGGGCCCGTGGTTGATCGCCCGATGGGGAACGATCCCGAGTTGCCGAAGGCGCACGAAGTTGTCGAGCAGGTCGGCCAGTGAGTCGTAGGCGAAGGCCGTGTGAAAGTGGCCGGCGCGCACGGTCGCGTCTTGCGGCGGATAGTCCTGCAATGCGAGCAATGCGATCCGATGGTGTTCATCGTCGTAGGTCAGAAACGCAACCTTGTCGGAGGCGTGGGCGACGTGCGCTCCGAGAACCTTGCAATACCAGTCGACAAGCGCGCTCAGGTGATTGGTGCGCAGTGCGACATGAGCCAGGCGCCGTGGCGATTTCGTCGCGATGGCAGGGACTGAAGTCATGCGTGTACCTCCTGATGTTGTGATGCAGGCTCTGAATTGCCCTTGTCGGTTCTCGATGCGAAAGCGCCGATCACTTGGGCCATCGTTCGGTCGGCGTGTGGCATGGCGTCTTTGGCGCGCCATGCCACGTGGCCATCGGGCCGCACGAGGACGGCACCGCGCGGAGAGATTTCGTAGAGGTCGTGGAACGCACCCAGGTGGTCCAGCAGGTCGCGATGCGCACCCACGACAAATGCCTGTGACCGGATGCCCGCCGCAGATGTGGCCCTGGAGAACGCCTGCACCCATGGCTGGGCATCGCGACCGGCGAGCAGGGTGAAGCGCAGGTCCTTGAACAGATCTACCGTCGAGATCGTGGGCCCGCCTTCGGGCAGCGTCAGCCAGCAGTGGGGGGCGCGTGCGCCCGGCGCGGCGCTCGCGTCATAGGTGTTGATGTCTCCTGGCTGCGCCGCAGTTCCCTCATCGAAGACCAGAGCCGAGCGGTAGACGTAGCCGAAGGTCTGTCCGTGGTATTCGAAGTGATCCCGCTGACCAGGGATGGCGTCGCGCATGCGGGAGATGTCGTCTTCGCAGAAATCGTCGGGCGTCTTCATGATGCCGCCCAGACCCGCAGACTCCATGCGCCGCGCGTTGCGCACGCTCTGCGCCACGTTGAACCGGATCACCGGCATGCGCTCAACTTCGTACGAGTCGAGGATGTGCTCGCCGGCCACGCCCCTGAGGACCAGCGCGAGTTTCCAGCACAGGTTGTGGACATCGCCAATCGCCGTGTTCATTCCCTGCCCGCCCGTGGGTGGCAAGGGATGGGCGGCATCGCCTGCGAGGAAGACGTTCCCGACGCGCAACTTCTGGGCGATACGCGCCTGCATGCGCCACGCGCGAACGTCCTTGACCTGCAATCGAAGGTCCTCGACACCGATGGCGGCTTTGACGATGTCGGCGCAGCGCTCGGGGGTGAAGTCTTGCGAGGCGTTCTTGTTGGCGTCGTAGCCGAAGTTGTAGGTCCAGCGGCGGCGCCCGTCCAGCGCGATCATCACGCCGACGGTCGCGGGGTTGTAGATCCACCAAAGCAGGTTGGGACGATTCGCCACCCAGGGCCACAGGTCGGCCTCGAAGTACACCCCGATCTGATGGCCAAGCGCCGCTTCGCCGCCCAGAGCAACGCCCAGACGCTCGCGAAGGCCGCCACGCGCGCCGTCGGCCGCAATGGCGTAGCGCGCGCGAACGATGCGCGTGGTGCCGTTGCCTGTGGTGATCTTCGCCGACACGCCCCGCTCATCCTGTCCGAGCTCATCCAGCAGGGTCCCGAACATGACATGGACGCCGGCCTGTTCTTCCGCCGCGCGCCGCAGAACAGGCTCGAGCGCATCCTGGGGGCAGGATGTCTTCGCGCTCGGTCCGTAGGTTTCGAAGAGTCGATTGCGCTGCCGATCGGCGCACGTTCGGATCTCGCCGATCACCTCGCCGGCAACAGAGCGCACGAAGATGACGCCCTGATTGCGGTCGTGGGCAATGCCGCGGGCGCGCACCGCCTCCTCCAATCCCCAGGTCCTGAAGATCTCCATCGTTCTCGCGCTGACGACGTGACCGCGCGGATGAAAGCTCGTCGACGGGTGCTTCTCGACGAGCAGCGCGCGTACCCCGCAACGCCCCAGCGCGATGGCCGCCGCCAACCCGCAGGGCCCGCCGCCGACGATCAGGACCTCGTAGTCGGGAGCAGTCGTGTCTTCTGATTTGTTCGCCACCATCTAAATCCGTTTGTTAATTGATTGACTGTCAGTCAGTCTATGGCGCGGGGACGAATGCCAATTGCTGGTTTTCCCTGAGGCTCGAAATACCCGCGCGGCCGAGCGGACATATGATCGAAACGATGACTGACACCGCGATTTCTCCTGCACGCCCCGGACGGGAAACGCCCGAGCGGGCGCCTTCGGGCAAGCAACGAATCCTGGAAACGGCGGAGCGCCTTTTTGCGAACAGGGGGTTCCTGGATGTCTCAGCCGCAGAGATCGTTCGCGAGGCAGGCGTCGCCCACGGCCTGCTTTTTCATCACTTCGGATCGATGGAAGGTCTGTATGCCGAGGTCAGCCGGGCGGCCGCGCAGCAGATGAACAAGGCGCAGCAGAACTCATTTCGCGGCCGGACCGCGCGTGAACAAGTCGCATCGTTCCTGCGCGCACATGTGAAGGCCGTAAAGCAACGGCAAGGCGATGCGCTTTTCCGAGCGCGCTCCCACAACCTCGCGATCAATTCGGAGGTTGCCGAGATCTGGGAAGCATCGCGCCAGCAAGCGATCGATCGGATATGCGAAGTCCTGGGGATTGCGAGCCCCACCAGGAAGGTTCGCGCGTGCATGCGCGCCTGGATCGGATTTCACGATCAGCTCGTTCTGGCGTGGCTCGCGGACCGCTCGGTGAGCGAGTCCGAAGTCTTGGAATTGACGCTTCGCCAGCTGGACCAATTGGCCTGCGATGTGCTTTGCGTCGAACTCGATCGCAACGTCTAGGGCCGCAGGGCCGGCGCATCGGTCTGCATCCGTGCGACTTCGTGGGCAGTGCAATCGGCCCATTCCGATTGGACCCGCAGTGCACACCGCTCAGAATCTCGGCGCGTATGTCCGGCTCCGCGGACCTCGGCCCGAGCCGAGCGCGCCGTGGACAAAAAGGGCCCGTACACCACGGGCTCGCAGACGGAATCGGGAACTTTCTTGCGTTCCGCGGTGACGGCAAGTTTCATTTGCGCAAGCCGCCCGTTGCATTTTTCATCGCAGTGACTTCGACCAGGAACTTGCCTGCGGATCATCCCCGTCAGAACGCGTCGAGCGCCAGCGCCGTGACGCTCTCGGCGCCTTCGACGATGCTGTCGCGAACGCCCGGCACCTTGTTCAGGATGTGCTCGGCGTAGAAGCGCGCGGTGGCGATCTTGGCCTGCATGAAGGCGACGTCGACGTTGTGCGAGGCCTGGTCCTGCGCCACGATGAGCGAACGCGCGAGCTGCCAGCCGGCCACGAGGTTGCCCGCGAGCATGAGGTACGGCACGCTGCCCGAGAACACGGCATTCGGCGACGCCTTGGTCTGGCCGGCGACGAAGTCGACCACGTCGATGAAGGCCAGGCGCGCGGCGGTCAGGCGCTTGAGAACGGCTGCGGCTGCAGCGCTGTCGCTCTTGGCGAGCTCGGCCTCGGTCTTCTCGATCTGCGCAGCGATGGCCTTGGCGGTCTGGCCGCCGTCGCGCGCGGTCTTGCGGCCCACGAGGTCGTTGGCCTGGATCGCGGTGGTGCCTTCGTAGATCGTGAGGATCTTCGCGTCGCGGTAGTACTGCGCCGCACCCGTCTCTTCGATGAAGCCCATGCCGCCGTGCACCTGCACGCCGAGCGAGGTCACTTCGAGGCTCATCTCGGTGCTGTAGCCCTTCACGAGCGGCACCATGAATTCGTAGAAGGCCTGGTTCTGCTTGCGCGCGTCGGCATCGGGATGGTGGTGCGCCGCGTCGTAGGCGGCGGCGGCCACCGAGGCCATCGCGCGGCAGCCTTCGGTGTAGGCGCGCATCGTCATCAGCATGCGCTTCACATCCGGGTGGTGAATGATGGGCGCGCTGGCGTTGATCGAGCCATCGACCGGGCGGCTCTGCACGCGGTCTTTCGCGTAGGCCACGGCGTGCTGGTAGGCGCGCTCGGCAATCGCGATGCCCTGCATGCCCACGGCGTAGCGGGCCGAGTTCATCATGATGAACATGTACTCGAGGCCGCGGTTTTCCTGGCCCACGAGGTAGCCGATGGCGCCGCCATGGTCGCCGTACTGCAGCACGGCGGTCGGCGAGGCCTTGATGCCCATCTTGTGCTCGATGCTCACACAGTGCACGTCGTTGCGTGCACCGAGCGAACCGTCGGCATTAACCATGAACTTCGGCACCACGAACAAGCTGATGCCCTTCACGCCTTCGGGCGCGCCGGTCACGCGGGCCAGCACGAGGTGCACGATGTTCTCGGCCATGTCGTGCTCACCGTAGGTGATGAAGATCTTGGTGCCGAAGACCTTGTAGGTGCCGTCGGGCTGCGGCTCGGCGCGGCTGCGCACCATGGCCAGGTCGCTGCCGGCCTGCGGCTCGGTGAGGTTCATCGTGCCGGTCCACTGGCCGCTCACGAGCTTCTCGAGGTAGATGGCCTTGAGCTCGTCGGAGCCGGCGGTGAGCAGCGCCTCGATGGCGCCGTCGCTCAAGAGCGGGCACAGCGCGAAGCTCATGTTGGCCGAGTTGAGCATTTCGCCGCAGGCCGCGCCGATGGTCTTGGGCAGGCCCTGGCCGCCGAAGTCCGCCGGATGCTGCAAACCCTGCCAACCGCCCGACACGTACTGTGCGAAGGCGTCCTTGAAGCCCTTGCTGGTGGTGACTTCGCCGTCCTTGAACGACGAGGGGTTGCGGTCGCCTTCGACGTTGAGCGGCGCAACCACGTCCTGGTTGAAGCGCGCGCATTCTTCGAGTACGGCCTGCGCGGTTTCGAGGCCGGCGTCTTCAAAGCCGGGCAGCTTGGCGATCTCGCCGATGTTGGCCAGGTGCTCGATGTCGAACAGCATGTCCTTGAGGGGGGCGGTGTAGCTCATCTCAATCCTGCTTCCAAAAGCAGTCCCAAATTACTTAGTAAACACAACTTGCAAGTGGATCAACCGACGGCCCACAGCCTGACCTTTGACGGCTTCCCAAGACTCCCAAGGCAGTCAGAGAAATCCCGCAGAAGACCGATGCATGGAGATACCGATTCGCACGACGAGGGCAGTTGCTGCGGCCGATCAGCAAGCAATACGGGCGTTGAAAGAAATCAGTGCGCGATAGTGATCAGTCTGTGAAAGACGGAAATGCCATCAGACGACTCAGCTTTCCTTTTCCTTCTTTTCATGTGCATCGACAAGCTGCGCAAGCAACCTCATGAAGACAGCGCGATCCTCCGGCGGCAACGGTTCGATCAGCAGTTCTTGGGAGCGATGAATGCTCTCTTGCAAGTCGTTGATCAGGTTGAGCCCATCCGTGGTGATCACCGACAGTCTTGACCGACGATCGTCCGGGTTGACGCGGGTTTCGACCAAGCCCTTGTCACTGAGACGTTTGAGCACTTCGGCCGTCGTAGTCCTGTCCAGCGAAAGCTCTCGACCGATCGCTTTCTGATCCAGCCAAGGATTCATCGAAAGCGCCGTCAGCATGCCGACCTGGAGCGGCGTGATGCTCTCGGACTTGCATAGATCGAAAAAGATCGCCTGTCCGATCTGGGTCAGCCTGCGGATGAGGAAACCCGGACGACGCCACATGACCTGGCGCAATGGATTGAAAGGCTCCAGGACCGGTTGCTTTGCCACATCGGCCGAGCCGACTGTCTTTTTCTGAGCGGGAGAACGCTTTGTCATTATCTCGAGATCGCTGAAGGTGTCAGCCGACGAGTTTATCGACTCCCTTGAGGGTGAATGGAAACCAAACCGCGCTTCCAGGTTGCGCTAACGCAGGTCGACCTTCAGGTAATCACCAAGCAAGCGATAAAAATCTTCCTCGTCATCCCACGGGATCATGTGCCCGGCATTCAAGGCCGTGCATTGCGACAATCCAGGCGCGAGAGCCTCGATCTCAGCAAGGTCTTCCGGCAGCATCACCCCTCCTCGGCCGGCCGCCATCACAAGTCCCGGCGTCTGCAGTTTGGGTAGATCGGCGTGGATGTCGTCCTCATGGAAGCCGGCATGCGCCTGGACAATGGCATCCTGGTCGCAGGTATGAAGCCATTCGGCCCGAAGCTGCAACTGCTCGTCTGTCCACGTCGGTGCATAGGAGCGAAGCTCCTCGGCCGTGATGCCCTTGACAGCCAATTGGATCGACTCGACATACCAAGCCAGGGGGACTGGGTAGGGCCGGCGCCCAGGGCCGGACATGGGCGGATCGACAAGCAGCAGTCTGTCCATGCGTCCCGGATCGCGCGCCGCGGCGCGAATCGCCACGCGGGCGCCCATGGAGTGCCCCAGCACCGTCACGGACGACCACCCCAGCACATTCAGCAGGTCCAGCACATCGGCCGCCATGGCATCAAGGCCCGCGTCCATCCCGGGCGCGCTGAAGGACAGACCGCGCCCCCGGAAGTCAACGACATGGACGTCGAAGTGCCGAGCCAATCGCTCGGCGACGAAGCCCCAGGTGATTGCAGGACTCGTGATTCCCGGCAACAGGAGCAGTCGAGGGCCCTGCCCGCCGTAGCGCAAGAGGTGCAGCCGCACTCCGTTCGCGCGCACGTGATAGCCATGAAGAAAGGAACTCATTGAGACTCCAAAAAAGATTCACTCACTCGCCTGTATGCGAGGATCCAGCGTCCCGCTGGAACCTGCGGTGAAAGCACCATCCAATCGCTCGCGTGTTTTGCTCATCGCACCTGAAGCGAGATATGTCAGGGCTGCGGCGGTTTTCCAAACCAGCCACGGATGCGACTCCAGAGCACGCTCCACATCATCCCGGCGACGGAAACCGTGGGTTGTGGTTCATTGGACGCAACCGTTTGCCCGCCCAACCGTCGCGTGATCTGTTTGCCGAAGTCCGCGACCATGCGGCGCACGAAATCCTTCACGAGTCCGGAGCGCGAGAATTGCGCCAGTGGACCCTGGAGGGCATAGATCATGTCCACGTGGACACGAGTGTTGCCCGCCGTCAGTGCTTCCAGGCGATAGGTGATGTCTCCCTGGGTGCGCGACTTGCTCAAGCTGTCCTGGCCCGCACCGCGAAGGACTGCGCGCCTGGCAACGTCGTCACGCTCCAGCCGCGCTGCACCAGCGAACGCCGCCGACATCGGACCGAACTTGATCGCGATGGTGCCCTTGACCCGCTCTCCCTCGTGCGAGTCGATGGTCGCACCGGGCAAGCAGGACGCAACGGCAGGCAGGTCGCCCATGAATTCCCACACCTGATCGGCGGGATAGGGCACATCGAAATGCACTTCGATCGCGTTGCCCTTGGCCTTGGCCTTGGCCATCGCGACGGGATCGACCTCCGCCATTTCCGCGGCAGCCACCGGATCCGCCGTGGGCGGCTTGGCGGTCGAACGCGCGGGCGGCTGCGCTTGGCTCGGCGTCGTGACCGGGCCCAGTGCCGCGTTTCGCGGCAGGCTCAGCGTCTGCCGCAGCTCTTCGACCTGCGTGTCGGGGGCGTCACGCTGCTGTTGCAGCACATCCAGGATGGCGTCCACGATGCCTTGGTAGCCGGTGCAGCGGCACAGGTTCCCGGACAGCTCCAGGCGCACGCGCGCCTCGTCGGCGTGGGGCAGACGCAGCACGATGTCGCGCGCCGTGGTGAGCATGCCGGGTGTGCAGAAGCCGCACTGCAGTGCGTGGTGACGCGTGAACGCCGGACGCAGCCTCTGCATCACCGCATCATCGTCGTAGCCCTCGATGGTGGTGACCTCCTGGCCTTCACATGCCACGGCGAAAGTGATGCACGAGCGCGTCGGTTGCCCGTTGACGAGCACCGTGCATGCGCCGCAGACGCCATGCTCGCAGCCAAGATGGGTTCCTGTCAGGCGCAGTTCGTCCCGCAGGAAGTCACCAAGATGCATCCGCGGCTCCGCCTGCCGGCTGAAGCCGCGGCCGTTGACCTGAATAGAGATGGGGTTCAAGTCGCTTACTCCGCAAGCTTGTGGTTGGAAAAAACACCCGACTGCTCGAGCGCGCGCTCGACGCAGGCCGTGAAGAGCTTCCGGTCGATGCCGTCGCGATCAGGAAGCGCGAGGCCGACGGCCGCGGCGACCTTTTCACGCCCCGCGGCCTGCGCACCCTTGCTGGCAACTTCCGCCGCGAACTCGTTCAAGAGGATCGGGGGCCCGTCCGCTGCCCCCAGAACCACGCGTGCACGCTTGCGCGAGACATCGAAATAAACTGCTGCACTGGCTTCGGCAAATTCCCCAGGCTTGCGGCAGACCTTGTGATACCCCCAGCGCGTGCTCGGCGTCTCGGATGGCACATGGATCGCCACGATCAACTCATCGGCCTCGAGCACGGTCGTATAGGCGCCGAGCATGAGGCCGTCCGCCTCGATCGTGCGTTCGCCGCGCGGCGACCTGAGCACGATGCGGGCACCAAGTGCAGCGAGCGTCACCACCCAGTCCGCAGCCGGATCTGCATGCGCCAGGCTGCCTCCGACGGTGCCGCGGCTTCGGATGGCCCGGTAGGCGATGCCACCCGCGACCTGACGCATGGGATGCGCAGCCAGCGGCGGGTACACACCATCCTCGATCTCGGCATGCGTGACGGCAGCGCCGATCTCGACCCACTCGCCCTTGCGACTGACGGCGCGCAGCACCGCGATATGGGCGACGTCGACCACTTGCGCCGGTCGCGCCAGTCTCAAGTTGAGCATGGGACCGAAGGACTGGCTTCCGCTCATTGCCTTGGCCGTGCCGCCGCCCTTGGCCAGCACCTTGATCGCCTCATCCACGTCGAAGACCCGCGTGTATGCAAATTTCGCAGCCTTCATTTGACGAGCTCCTGTTGCGGCTTCGCGCTTTCGAGGGCCTTGAGCAAGCGACGTGGCGTCAGGGGCGTCATCAGCACCTCGGCAGCACCCGTGCCCCGCAACGCGTCGTTGACGGCGTTGAAGATCACCGCGGGCGGCGCGATTGCGCCCCCCTCCCCAACGCCCTTGGCACCGAACTCGGTGTGAGGCGAAGGGGTCTCGAAGTGCTCGATGCGGATGCGCGGCACTTCCGTGGCGCCAGGCAGGATGTAGTCGGCCAGCGTGGAAGCCAGGGGCTGGCCTTGGTCGTCGTATGGGCTTTCTTCGTACATCGCGGTGCCAATGCCCTGCGCGATGCCCCCGATGGTCTGACCCTCCACGATCATCGGATTGACCATGGTGCCGCAATCCTCGACGACGACGTAGTCGAGGATCTCGACCTCGCCTGTCTGCGTGTCGACGGCGACAACGACCGCATGGGTGGCATAGGTGAAGGTACCCGTGTCGACCTTGGGCTTGTATGCACGCGAAACCTCCAGTCCACCAAGATGCACGTTCTCGGGCAGGTCCTGTGGCGTGAGATACCACGCGCCGCCCACTTGGGACAGCGGAATCGACTTCTCCCCGGCGACGGCGAACCCCTCGACCAATGCGACGGTCTGCGGGTCCACGCCCATGAGATAGCCGGCGATCGACTGGATGCGAGGCAGCAGTTCCTTGCACGCCGTCGAGATGGCGCCTCCGGACATGACGGTGGCCCGAGACGCATAGGTCCCCGAGGAGAAGGGCGTGAGCGCGGTGTCGCCATGCACCACCCGGATCCGGGCAACAGGAATGCCCAGCACATCATTGGCGATCTGCGCGAAGCTGGTCTCCATGCCCTGGCCATGCGAGTGCACGCCGACGCGCACTTCCAGTCCGCCATCCGCGGTCATCCTGACCACCGCCTGATCGAAGCCAGGCACCACCGGCAACCCCCAGTTGGCGAACACGGTCGTGCCGTGCGCGGACTGCTCCGTGTAGGTTGCCGTTCCGAAACCGATCCGACGTCCGTCCGGCTCTCCCCGGGCTTGTCGGTCACGCACAGCAGCCAGTCCGATCATCTCCACGGCGCGGCGCAGGCTCGCGGGAAAGTCACCGCTGTCGAAGTGCTTGTTGGCCACGTTGACGTAGGGCATGGCAGCGGCCGGGACCAGGTTGTCCATGCGGACCTCCCATGGCTCTCGGCCCACTTCACGCGCCACGGCGTCCATGAGGAGCTCGATCGCGAAGCACACGCCGGTGCGCGCCACGCCGCGGTAGGCCATGAAGCCCGGCTTGTTGGTCGCGACACACAGGGTCTCGCAACGATAGCCGCGGAAGGTGTAGGGCCCCGGCAGGTTGCCGATTGCCTGGCCAGGCTCCAGACCGACGAAGAAGGGATAGTAGGAATAGGCACCGCCGTCGATGGTGATGACAGCGTCCAACGCGAGGAGCTTTCCCGTGCGGTCCGCGTAGGCAGTGAGCTGGTAGTGATGCTGCCGCGTGTTGGCGCCGACGATCAGATGTTCACGCCGATCCTCAAGATAGCGAAATGGGGTCCGGTACGTCTTGGCCAGCCAGGCGATGCACAGATCTTCGGGGTACAGCTGCCCCTTGTAGCCGAAGGCGCCTCCCACGTCCGGAGACACCACGCGCACCGCTTCCTCGTTCATCGAGAGATGCTGGGCGATACCGACGCGCAGCAGGTGCGGGACTTGCGTCGCACTGACGACCACGAGTTGATCGGCCTGGAAGTCCCAGTAGGCCAGCACCGATTTGCCCTCCAGCGGCACGATGCACTGACGCGACAGCTCGACGGTGCGGCTGACCTTCACTTCCGCCTTCGCGGCAAGTTCATCGAAGTCGCGATTGGCCCGCAGCGTGAGAAACACATTGTCTTTCCACCCAGGATGAAGGAAGTCTCCCGTCGCCGCAAGAGAAGACTCGGCGCCGTGGTAGACGGGCAGCTCGTCATAGGAGACCTGCACCTCCTCGAGCAGGTCTTCCGCCACTGCACGCGTGGGCGCAACAGCCATGGCGACCGCCTCTCCCACGTGCCGGACCTTGCCCGAAGCCAGTGGCGGCAAGGCCGAATACTGGTATGTGGGCAGCGAAGAAGGCGAACCGATGTCCGCTGCATCCAGCATCATCTCGCGCAGGAACACCTTCCCCGCAATCGCTTCCGGAATCTCGACACCCGTGATGGTGGCGTGCGCCAGAGGGCTGCGCAGGAACGCGACCTCCTGCAGACCCGGCAATACGAAGTCGCCCACGAAGTTGCCCTTGCCCACCATGTGGCGCGCATCCTCCTTGCGAGGCACACGGGCTCCGATGCCCTCGCGCTTGAGAACTCTCGCCGGAATGTCTGCTTGGTTCATGCGTTTCCTTTTGCTTGACTAATTTTTCCCGTGCACCGCACAGGATGCGCGACACGGCGGCACTGTCCCAGCGATCCCAGTGGCTGCTTACTCATGCGCACCGATGGCCCCGCGAAACTGGCGCGTGACAGCACTTCGTGCGTCGCGTCGCCGGCGCATCGCTGACTCATCGAAAGTCCCGAGCGAAGCCATGACCTCGACCGGGCGCGCCCGATGTGCGCGCGAATTCGAAAGCACCGGGACCCCTTCGTGAACGGCGGTCCTGACCAGACACGCTCCACCGCTTCATCCGCGCACTTGCCCACCCGCTCGGCTCTCATCAAGAAGATGTTCACCTGCCGAATCCCGCCATTCGCGTCGCAGTTTTCAGCACACCTTCCACAGCCTGATCGCATTTTTATGACAGTACACATGCAGAAGTATAGACGTGCGGTCCTCGCGTGTGAAGGCAGTGTTTCTTGATGAAAACCCTGACACATAAAACTCACCGATTCTGTGCGTCCTACCAGCTATATCGCACCGTTTTAGCCCGATTTGCAGGTGCGTTTCCATCCACTCTGGTGCAGTGCCAACAAGTACAAACCCGCACTTGAAAAGACAAACTTATCCAACTAATATGACAGTTCACTGAGTATTTATTTCGGATCTTTCAACGACTGGATGGAGCCATGGATTGGATCAAGGTCGCCTCGGCGCAAGAGCTGAGCAACGATGAAGCGAAGACGGTCGATGTCGCTGGTTACGGTGTCGCGCTGTACCGCATCGACGACGAGTTTTTCGCCACAGACAGCATGTGCACCCATGCCACCGCCTTGCTGTCGGAGGGTTACGTGGAAGACGGTTGTGTCGAATGCCCCCTGCATCAGGGCCGCTTCGACATTCGCACGGGCAAAGCGATGTGTGCGCCGGCCACCGTGGACCTGCGCACACATGCCGTGAAGCGGGAGGGCGATCACATCTACGTGTTGTCGCCTGCCGGCAAATGACCTCACGCGGCATCGTCATCGTCGGGGCGGGCCAGTCGGCGGCTGTCGCGGCACACGCCCTGCGCGAGCATGGCTACAGCGGACGCATCACGATGCTGGGGCGCGAGCGCCACAGACCGTACGAGCGCCCGCCTTTGTCCAAGGCCGTCCTGGTCGCTGCCGACGCCCCCCGGCTGGACGTCCTCACGGACGAATCCTGGGCGCGCAGCAAGATCGACCTGCTCAGCGGCAGCGATGCGGTTGCACTGGATCTTGCGCAGCAGCACGTCCGCCTTGCGCACGGGCAGGTACTCGAGTACGAGATCTGTCTGCTCGCCACCGGCGGCGAGGCGGTCACGCTCGCGTCCGTTCCGGCCGGCCGTCCGGGTGTGCACTACATCCGGACTCTGGATGACGCGCGCAGGCTGCGCGCAGCCCTTCAAGGAACGCCGCAAGTCGCAATTCTTGGCGGGGGTTTCCTCGGCCTCGAAATCGCCCACTCGGCACTGTCCGCAGGCGCGTCGGTGACGGTGCTCGAACGCGCCACCGCCCTGCTCGATCGCTTTGTGCCGCCGCAGGCGTCGGCATGGCTGGAATCGCGAACGCGGGCAGCGGGCGCAACACTCCTGCTCGGGACTTCCTGCAGCGGCGTCCATTCACTGCCGGCCGGTCGGTCGCGCCTGAGCACCAGCACCGGCGAGCTGGAAGTGGATGAGGTGGTCGTCGCCATCGGCCTGTCGCCCAACGAGGCGCTGGCGCGCGATGCGGGGCTGCAGGTCGCGGCAGGCGGCGGCATTCTGGTGGACACCTCCTGCCGCACCAGCGACGCGCACGTGTTTGCATGTGGCGATTGCACCAGCCAACGCCGCCCAGGCCAGGCGGCGCCAACGCGCGTCGAATCCTGGCAGAACGCGAACGAGCAGGGGCGAACGGCCGCTGCCGCCATGCTGGGCTTGCCTCTTCCTGCACCCGCGGTGCCGTGGTTCTGGACCGACCAGGGGAAACACAACATCCAGATGCTGGGCCTGCCGGCCAGTGATCTCGAATATGTGCGCCGCGGCGACCCGGCCGACGACAAGGTTCTGTGGATCGGCCATCGGGATTCTGTCCCCTTGCACGGCGTCGCCATCAATGCAGGCGCCGATCTGCGCGCCGTTCGCCCTCTCTTCGAACGCGGGCGCCCCGTGCAGCTGGAGGACTTTCAACGGGACGCCATCCCTCTACGCGCATGGGCCAAGCAGATGCAGGCCGACGTCGCAATCACCGCTTAAACCACCTCTCTCAAAGCTAAGGAGCTTTCATGTATCAATCGCAGGCGGTCATCGGCATCACGAATGCCCGAAAGAACCCGCCCTTGGAACAGTGCGTCTGGCCAGCGGACGCCATGAACAACATTCCGGACTGGGTCTACACCAGCCAGGCGATCTATGACCAGGAGATCGAGCGCATCTTTCGGGGGGACACCTGGAACTTTGTCGCCCTGGAAGCGGAGATTCCCAACCCGGGCGACTACAAGCGCGGTTACGTCGGCGCCACGGCCGTCGTGATCGTTCGCGCCGAGGACCACACGATCTCCGTCTTCGAGAACCGCTGCGCCCATCGCGGCGCTGAGTTCTGTCGCGCCAGCCAGGGCAATACGAAGGAGTTCGTCTGCCCCTACCACCAGTGGTCGTACGACCTCAAGGGAAACCTGCAGGGCGTTCCGTTCAAGCGCGGCATCAACAAGGTCGGTGGCATGCCGGCGGACTTCAAGAACGCTGACCACGGCACCCGCCAGTTGCGCGTGGCCACGCGCAACGGCGTGGTGTTCGCCACCTACTCCGACAAGACCCCGCCCCTGGAAGAGTACATGACCCAGGAGATCGTCGAGGAGTTCGACGTTCCCTTCTCGGGCAAGAAACTCAAGATCCTGGGCTACTGCCGCAACGAGCTTCCCTGCAACTGGAAGATGTACCACGAGAACCTCAAGGATCCGTACCACGCGACGCTGCTGCATTCGTTTCTCGTGGTGTTTGGCCTGCTGGTTCCCGGCATCAAGTCGATCGTGTTTGCGGACAAGGCGCATGGCCGCCATGGCTTCATGGCATCGGCCAAGCCGGACGAGATCTATGCCACTGTCGCGGACGACGACAAGGCGCAGATGCGTTCCTTCAGCGACAACCTCCGGTTGCGCGACGAACGGTTCCTGGACTACGTTCGAGAGTTCAAGTCGCCCTGGTCCGCCAACATGATGACCATGTGGCCGAACCTCATCGTTCAGCGCCAGATGAACACGATGGGTGTGCGCCAGATCATCCCGAACGGTCCGAACAGCATGGTGATGCAGTGGACGATGTTCGGGTACGAGGACGACACGCCGGAGATGACACGGCACCGCCTGCGTCAGGGCAACCTGATGGGCCCGGCCGGCTTCCTGGGTCTCGAGGACAACGAGGCATTGAAGTTCGTCCAGGAAGGCCTGCGCAACTCGTCCACGGACAACAACGTCGTCAAGCTCGATGCCGGCCACCAGGGCACGGCACGCAATCTCATCTCCGAGTCCTGCATCCGCTCCCTCTACCAGTACTACCGGGACGTGATGGACATCCGTGTTGCGGAGGAAGCATGAAGGATCGGCTCGCCTACGCCAAGACCACCATCTCGCCGCGACGCGCAGCCGAGTTGCGCGCCGAGATCGAGTCGTTTCACGTCGAGTACTGCGCGGTCTTGGATGCGAACGACGTCGAACGCTGGCCGGACTTCTTCAGCCAGGAAGCGACGTACCGCGTGACCTCGCGCCAGAACGCGCTCTTGAACATGCCCGTGGGGCTCATCTACTGCGAAGGCCTGGACATGATCATCGACCGCGCCCTCGCCGTCGCGCACTCGCAGATGTTCGCGCCGCGGCACATGTTGCATGTGCTGGGGATTGCGCGCGTACTGCAAGAGACGGGAGACACGATCAGTTCCCAGACGCCCTTCATCCTCATGCAGACCCTGGTGGAGGGCCCATCGACGGTGCACCTGGCCGGGGTCTATCACGACCGCTTCGTGCGCGAAGGCGAACGGCTGCTGCTTGCCAGCCGCGAAGTGATCCACGACACGGAAATTCTCGACACCGCCTTGGCGTACCCGGTCTGAGGCCACCTAGGAAGACTATGAATCAAATCCCAAAGATCGCACTGGAAGAGCACTTCTGCGCTCCCGGCTTCGACGCCTACTCCGCCCCTTACACGCGAGCGCTGCCCGCCGAATTCGTCGCCAAGCTCGACGCCAGGCTGGCCGACTTCGACGATCAGCGTCTTGCGGAAATGGACGCAGGGAACATCGAGTACGTCGTGCTGTCGCAAACGATGCCCGGTGTACAGGCCGAGGCGGATCGCGACACCGCCGTGCGCCGCGCGCGCGAGAACAACGAATTCCTTGCCGAGCGCGTGGCACGCCATCCGCAGCGCTTCGGCGCCTTCGCCCACGTGGCCATGCAGGATCCGAGCGCCGCGGCCAAGGAGCTGGAGCGCACCGTCGTCGAACACGGCTTCAAAGGCGCCATGATCAACGGCCATACCCTGGGTCGCTACTACGAAGGTGGCGCGTTCGATGTGTTCTGGGAGCGCGCACAGGCGCTCGGCGTGCCCATCTATCTGCATCCCAACGCGTTCAGCCAGGCACCGGCCCTGCTCGAAGGCATGCCGGTGCTCCAGGGCGCGGCATGGGGATGGGGCGTGGAGACAGCGGGCCATGCGTTGCGCCTGCTGTTCGGCGGGGTGTTCGACCGATTCCCCCGCCTGACCCTGGTGCTGGGCCACATGGGGGAGGCGCTGCCGTACCAGCGCTGGCGCATCGACAGCCGTTTCGCCGCATATCCATCCGACATCAAGTTGGCGCGCAAACCCAGCGAGTACATCGGCAGCAACATCCTGATCACCACGTCCGGCGTGTGCTCCGCACCGGCCCTGCTGGGCGCCATTGGCGAGCTCGGGGCACAGGCCGTGCTCTTTTCGGTGGACTACCCCTACGAGTCCACCGCCCAGGCCTGCGCCTTCATCGAAGACGCGCCCCTGGACGACAGGACCCGGGCACAGGTGTGCCATGGCAATGCGCGCCGGCTCTTCAAGCTAGGCAGCCCGGAAGACCTGGCGCTGCTGCAGTTCTGACACTTCACTCCAAAGGACGAAAAAAATGGCAGTCAGCGATTATCAGATGGTCAAGGCCTGGGACGAGGTCCTGAAGCTCAGCAAAGTCGAGCGCGGACAGACGGTCTCTATTCTTTGCGGTCCCCACACGCATCCGCAGACGCTCCAGACAGCAACGATCGCCGCGCAGGCTGCGGGCGCGATCGTGACGAGGATCGAGCTGCAACCCATCAACGCGGAGAAGGCCACCAGCCGCGACCTGATGAGCTACCTGGGTGCAACGCCCCTGACCGACAACCCGGCCGCGCTGGCGGCGATGAAGAACAGCGACCTCGTCCTGGACTTGATGCTGCTGCTGTTCTCGCCCGAGCAGATGGAGATCCTCGAGTCGGGAACGAAGATCCTGCTGGCCGTGGAGCCACCGGAAGTCCTGGTGCGGGCAGTGCCGACCGAAGCCGATCGCAAGCGCGTGCTGGACGCGTCGAAGCTTCTCAAGCAGGCCAAGAGGATGCACGTGACGTCGCCAGCCGGCACGGACGTGACGTTCCAGCTCGGCGAATTTCCGGTCATCACCGAGTACGGCTTCTGCGAGGAACCCGGGCGCTGGGACCACTGGCCCAGCGGCTTTCTCTTCACTTTCGCCAACGAGGGCGGCAGCGACGGCACCATCGTGATCGATCGCGGGGACATCCTGCTGCCGCAGAAGAACTATGTCTCGGACAAGATCACGATGAATCTGAGCGGCGGCTTCGTGCGCAGCATCGAAGGTGACGTCGATGCCGCCTTGCTGCGCGAATTCATGGAAGCCTACAAGGACCCCGAGGCCTACGCCATCGCGCACATCGGCTGGGGGATGCAGCCACGGTGCTACTGGCACACACTGTCGCTGATGGACCGGGAGGCGACGACCGGCCAGGATGCGCGCTCGTTCGAAGGCAACTTCCTGTTCTCTCTGGGTCCGAACAACGAGGCCGGCGGTTCTCGCACCACACCTTGTCACCTCGACATTCCGCTGCGCAATTGCACGGTGGCGCTCGATGACATCGTCGTGGTCCGCGACGGCAAGGTGATCGACGAGGCCTTCCAATGAGTTTCGATCAAGACATCTACCAGAAGCAAGGGTTCGGCAATGCCGTGGCGCCCATTGCGCCCTACGGCCTGTTGATCATCGACTTCATCAATGGCTTCGCCGATCCGCTCACGTTTGGCGGCGGCAACATCGGCCCGGCCATCGAATGCACGCGCGGGCTTCTTGCCCAAGCGCGCCAGCGCCAATGGCCGGTCGTGCATACGCGGGTCGTGTATCAGGACGATGGCGCCGACGCCAACATTTTCGCGCTCAAGGTGCCTCCCATCCTTGCCCTGCGCGAGGATGCGCCGGAAAGTCAGATCGTGCCGCAACTGCAGCCGGTGACAGGCGAGTTGGTGCTGCGCAAGACCAGTCCCTCGGCCTTCTTCGGGACTTCGCTGGCCGCCTGGTTGTCCCTGCGCGGCATACGAACCGTCCTGATTGCCGGGTGCACGACCAGCGGCTGTGTCCGCGCCAGTGTGGTCGACGCCATGTGCCACGGGTTCCGCCCCCTCGTCGTGACCGACTGCGTGGGCGACCGATCGCTGCAGGCCCACGAGGCCAACCTGTTCGACATGAATCAGAAGTACGCGACCTTGATGGCCCGTGATGTCGCGCTTGAGGCGACCACCAGGGCAGAAAACAGTGCCTCGGTCTGACATCCGTTCGAAGGAACGTCACCTCGTTCGACCCCCTGGCGCTCAGGGGGCCAGACATGCCCCACCATTTGGAGAAAAGAATGACCATCAAATTCGTTGCCGCCTTGGCGGTCTCACTCGCGACGATCGCCTTTCAGGCCCGCGCCGACGTCATCAAGGTTGGCGTCATCGCGCCGATGTCCGGACCGTTCTCGGCCGTGGGGCAAACCTGGGAGGGTGCGACCAAGGCGTACCAGAAGCTCAATGGCACGACCGTGGGCAAACACACGATCGAAGTCATCTATCGCGACCTTCCGGAGATCAACCCCGCGCAAGCCAAGGCATTGGCACAGGAACTGATTGTCAAGGAAGGCGCCCAGTACATCGCCGGCCTCTATTTCACCCCTGACACCCTGGCTGTGGCTGCGCTCGCGCAGGAGGCCAAGGTACCGGTCGTGATCTTCAACGCATCGACATCTTCGCTTCTGGACAAGTCGGACTTCCTGCTGCGCACCTCGTACACCTTGCCGCAGATGGCGGTGCCTGTGGCCAAGTACGCGCTGGAGAAGAACGTCAGGAACGTGGTCACGCTCGTCAGCGACTTCGGTCCCGGCCTGGACGCCGAGAAGGGCTTCACCACGGCATTTGTCAGCGGCGGAGGCAAGCTGCTCGAGGCCATCCGCGCGCCGCTGAAGACAACCGACTTTGGTCCTCTGATGCAGCGCGTCAAGGCGCTCAAGCCCGATGCCCTGTACGTCTTTGCCCCAGGCGGACCTGCGACCTACGCGATGGTCAAGGCATACAACGAGGCCGGATTGAGGGCGGCCGGCGTGCGCTTTCTCGGCACGGCCGAGACCGATGAGGACCAGCTGCGAGCGATCGGCCCGGATCTTCTGGGCATCGAGACGGGCATGTTCTATTCGGCAACGCACAACTCTCCTTTGAACAACGCCGTCATCAAGGCCCTCGGCGAGGTTGCCCCCAAGGCCATTCCGACCGTCCAGCTTGCGAACGCGTATGACGGTCTGCATGTGATCTATCACATGGTCAAGGCAACCGATGGGAAGCGCGACGGCGCCAAGGCGCTTGCCAGCGCCAAGGGTCATTCCTGGGAAAGTCCGCGTGGCCCCGTGAAGATCGACCCGGCCTCCCGCGAGTTCGTGCAGAACGTCTACATGCGCGTGGTCGAAAAGGATCCGTCCGGGCGCTACGTCAATCGGGAATTCCGCACGTTCGAGATGCAGCCCGATTACGGCCGCACCCAGAACGCGTCCAAGTAACCCAGAGTCCGCAGCATGTCTCTCGCGCTTCTTAGCAGCATTCTGATCGACGGGATCGCGTACGCGATGATCCTGTTCATGATCACAGTGGGCCTGTCAATGACGATGGGCCTGATGCGGGTGGTGAATCTGGCCCATGGCGCCTTCGCGATGCTCGGCGGCTTCTTCGCAGCCACGATCCCGCAACGCCTGGGCGTGCCGATCTGGCTGGGCTTCGTGCTGGCCATCGTCCTGGTGGGACTGGTTGCGCTGCTGTTCGAGCGCATCCTGCTACGGCGCTTCTATCGACGCGACGATCTCGATCAGATGCTGGTGACGATCGGACTGATGTTCGTGGCAACCGCCGCGGTGAATCTGTTGTTCGGCTCGACGGTGACATCGGTGGCGCTGCCGGAGCTGTTCAACGGCACGGTCGATCTTGGCTTTCGGTCCATCCCTCGGCATCGCCTCATCGTTGTGGCCTGTGGGCTCGTTGTGGTCTGCGTTCTCTGGCTGGCGGTGGACAAATCGTCCTTTGGCATCCGGGTACGCGCTGCCGTCGACAACGCGCCCATCGCACGAGCCATCGGCATCGACACGACGAAGATCTATGCCGCCACTTTCGTGATGGGTGCAGCGCTCGCCGCGCTGGGAGGCATAGCCGGCGCGGAATTGCTGCCCATGGAGCCGACTTACGCCTCCAAATACTTGGTGATCCTCCTGGCCGTCGTCGCTGTGGGAGGCAACGGAAATCTGTTCGGCTCATTCTTTGCAGCGTTGCTGCTCGGCATTGTGGAGACTTCGATGAAATACATGGTTCCGCAGCTCGCATCGGCTGCGTTTTTCCTGACGATGATCATCGTCCTGCTGGTTCGCCCGCAAGGGCTGTTCGGGAGACACGCATGAACGCAGTCAGTGCGCCCATGACGATGACCGCACCGTCTCGCGCCCGCCCGTGGATGCAACTGCGCGGAGAGCTCGTGCTGATGCTGGTGGGGCTGCTGGCCTTCGTGCTGTTTCCGCAGGATCTCGGCCTGCTCACCAACATGGCGACCATGTCCATCTTCGCGCTGTCGCTGAGTCTCGTGCTGGGACAGGCCGGCATCGCGACCCTGGGGCAGGCCGCGTTGTACGGCAGCGGTGCCTACGTCGCGGGCTGGACGGCGCTGTATCTGACGGCAGACCCGATCGTCGGCCTGCTGCTGGGCGGGCTGGGCGGCGGCGTGATCGCGCTGCTGAGCGGCGCCGTCATGCTGCGGTCAACCAAACTGACGCTGGTCATGCTGACCATCGCGGTCGCCCAGCTGCTGCTTGAACTGGCCAATTGGGCGAGGTGGCTCACGGGCGGCGACGATGGGCTTGCCGGTTTCAGCATCGCTCCCCTGCTGGGCATCTGGGAATTCAACTTCCTGAGCCACACGGGCTACTTCTATGCCTTGGGTGCACTTGTGCTCGTGTACTTCCTGCTGAGGAACCTCGTGGAGTCACCGTTCGGCCTGACGGCCAGGGCCATCCGGCAAGATCCCGGACGAGTTCAGGCGCTGGGGGGGCGCGTCTACTTGCACTTGCTGGCCGTCTACACCGTCGGCGGCATCGTGGCGGGGCTGGCTGGCGCATTGACAGCGCAGACCAGCAAAGTCGCCAACCTCTTCATGCTGGATTTCACGACATCGGCCGGAGTCGTGGTCATGATCGTGCTGGGTGGAACGCGCCGTCTGTCGGGCGCCGTGCTGGGCACCGTCGCGTACATGACTATCCATCACATCGCATCGACCTTGAACCCCTATCACTGGTTGTTCTTCATCGGGTCGATGCTGATCGTCGTACTCATCGTCCTGCCCGAAGGCTTGATCGGACTTGTGGACCGCGCTGTGGCGTACACCAAGCGGCCTGGCCGCAGCGGGGTGGCACGATGACCCACCGACTCCAGACTCATCACCTGAGTCACTCCTTTGGCGGCCTGGCGGTCACGCAGAACGTCACGCTGTCCCTCCCCCAGGGAGCCCGCACGGCATTGATCGGGCCGAACGGCGCCGGCAAGACGACGTTGGTCAACCTCCTGAGCGGGGCGTTGCGCCCGCAGTCGGGCGACATTCAGCTGGACGGCCGCTCGATCGTCCAGCTGCCCCAGTACGCACGCGTGCGCAACGGCATCGTTCGCACGTTCCAAATCAGCCGCCTGTTCAAGGAACTCACTGTGGCGGACAACGTCAAGGTCGCCGTGTTGCAGCGGCACCGGGCTTCCATGCAGTGGTGGCCCTCGCCGACGCGTTCCACACGCGTGCAGCAAGATGTCGACGAGACACTCGGCATGCTGGGGCTGCATCCCTATGCGAATCGGGTGGTGGGACAGTTGGCACTGGGCGAGCAGCGGCTTGCGGAGATCGCCCTTGCACTCGCGATGAGGCCCCAGGTGCTGCTCCTCGATGAACCGGGCGCAGGCGTGCCACAGGGTGAGGGCGGCCGCATCATGGAAGCCATCGCGGGCTTGCCCAAGGATCTGTCCGTCCTGCTGATCGAGCACGACATGGACCTGGTGTTCCGGTTCGCGTCGCACATCATCGTCCTGGTCGCCGGTGCGGTGATGGTCGAGGGGACGCCACAGGAAGTCGCTGCCAACGAGCAGGTCAAGCAAATCTACTTCGGACGAGACGGTCATGCCCAAGCCCACCATTGAACTCCGGTTCGACGACGTCACTGCAGGCTATGGCGGCCTGCCAGTGCTCGAGCATCTGAGCTTCAGCGTACGCGAAGGCGAGCGCCTCGGTCTGATCGGACGCAACGGCGCCGGCAAGACCACGACGCTCGCGACAGCCATGGGCCTGGCCGACCTGATGAAGGGGCGCATTCACTTCGGCGGCAACGACATCAGCAGCGCGAGCACCTACGCACGCTCGCGCGCTGGCCTCGGTTACGTGCCGCAAAGCCGCGACATCTTCCCCTCACTGACAGTGGAGGAGAACCTGCTGTCGGGCCTGCAGGGACGCTCGGCCAGCGTTGCCCTGCCCCCGATCTATGCGCTGTTTCCGCGGCTCAAGGAGCGTCGACGCAACGGAGGCACGCAGCTGTCGGGTGGCGAGCAGCAAATGCTGTCCGTGGCACGCGCACTCGTCGGGCAGCCGCGCATCCTGTTGCTCGACGAACCGCTGGAAGGCCTGGCGCCGATGGTGCGCGAGGAGCTGATGGACGCCATCGTCCGGATGAGTGATCAGCTGGGCGTGGGCTGCATCATCGTGGAGCAGCACGTGGATGTCGTTCTCGAGTTCTCCAACAATGTGATCGTGCTGGAACGCGGCTTGGCCGCCTACTGCGGGTCAGCAGCGGTACTGAGCGGCGAAGAGGCATTGCTGAACCGCACCATCGGCATCCAGAAGTGCTGAAGACGAATTCATCGTTGGTTCAACGTGACCTCGAAAGGAAGGCCCACTCTCACGAGGCGATGCGCAGCGCTGATCGACTCGGCGCGGTCGAGCACTGAAGCCACCGATCCGTCGGCTCCGTTCGGCTGCTTTTTGCGGGCGAAGGGGCGCTGCGAGTTTCTTCTCGGCGTGCGCGACGACCGCGCCGTTCCACCGTTCACTTTCACTTCGTCATAAGGATCCGCACATGGCGCCCTCTCCTCATTCATCTTCAGAACTGCGGCAGCATTGGCGCTACGTCCTGGGTTGCTTCCTCGGCTTGGCCAGCGGCGTCTCATCGCTGTACTTCTACAGTTCAGGTCTGTTTCTGAAGCCGCTCGCCGCCGAGTTCGGGTGGACCCGAGGCACCGCGTCCCTGGGCTCGCTGATCAGCAGCGTGCTGCTCGGATGCGCGGCGCCGTTCATCGGGCAGGTGATCGACCGGTACGGCGCGCGACGCGTCACCCTGCTCTCCCTGGTGGGCCTGTCGACCTCGTTCCTGCTTCTGGGCGTTTGGACACAGGGGTTGGCCAGTTTTCTGGCGCTGGTCACGGTCCTGACACTGCTCGGTGGCGCGACCTCGCCCTTGTCCTTCACGAAGATCCTCGTGGGCAAGTTCTCTCGCCAACGCGGACTGGCGCTGGGCATCGCCATCACCGGAACGGGCGTCGGGGCCATCCTGATTCCGCTGATCGTCACGCCGGCCATCACCCATTTCGGATGGCGCGCCACCTACCTGGGCCTTGCGGCGGTTGTCCTTGTACTCTTGCCATCGATTGCCTACTTCCTGCGGGGCGCGGATGCGGCCCCTGCAGACAAGGGCCGCCGTGCCTCAGCCGGAAATAATCTGAAGGCGCTGGCCGATCCGCGCTTCTTCCGCATTGCCGCGGTCTTCCTGTTGTGCTCGGTCGGCATCTTCGGCACGATCGTGCACGTCGTTCCGATGCTCACCGACCTGGGGCTTTCCCCGAGCCGCGCCGCCGGTCTCGCCAGCATCCTTGGCGTGGCGGTCATCGTCGGACGGATCGTCACCGGCTTTCTGCTGGACGTGTTCGATGCCGCGCGCTTGTCGGCGACGCTCTTCATGCTGTCTGCCACCGGCATGCTGCTGCTGGCCACAGGCCAACCGGCGCTGGTGCTTCCGGGGTTGCTCATGACAGGCTTCGCGGTCGGCGCGGAGTTCGACCTCGCAGCCTATCTGGTGAGCCGAAAATTCCCGCTGAACCTCTACAGCACCCTCTTCGGAGGTGTCTATGCCACGGTGGCCATCGGCGCCGGCATCGGGCCATTTCTCGCGGGACGGCTCTTTGACATTTCCGGCAGCTATGTCTCGTGGCTCTGTCTGGCCGCGGGACTGCTGCTTGCGGCCGCAATGCTTTGCCTCACGGACCGTCCGGCCGCCGGGCACGCGAGCGGCACGGCCGCAGCGGCGGGTCCGGGCGAGCACTGAGTTCGCTGCGCCTTCACTTTGGTCACGATGCACAGTCTCCGTGCGCTCCTGGGCCCGCTGCGCGTGTTCGATGCAGTGTGCCGCGCCAAGGGGATCACGCGCGCCGCTCAGGTTCTGCATGTGACGCCCGGCGCAGTCAGCCAGCAAGTCAAGCAGCTGGAGGTCGGGCTCGGAGCTCAGCTGTTCCAGAAATCCGGCCGCGAGATCGAACTCACCGCGGTGGGCAAACGACTGGCCCACCGCGTCTCGGACGCTTTCGACCGGCTGAACGATGCGCTCAATGACGTGGTCGATGTCCAGCTGGACAAGCGGCTGCGCCTGAAGGTGACGCCGAGCCTGGCCATCCGATGGTTGGTGCCTCGCCTGCGCGGCTTCTACGCGCAACACCCCGACATTGACCTGGAGATTTCGACCATCGCAATGGCCGACGACATCCGGCTCGAGGGCGCTGACTGCGCGATCCGGCATGGCATGGGAGAGTGGGCCGATGTCGAACTGGATCACCTCTTCGACGACGAATTTCTTCCCGTCTGCGCACCCCACCTGGCCAGGCATCTGAAGACACCTCAAGACCTGCTGCAAGCCAACCTGCTGCACTCGATGATGCGCCCGGAAGCCTGGTCGCTGTGGTTCAGTTCGGCCGAACTTGTGGATTCCCCGCGGCTGCATGGAATCACCTTGGCGAATGCTGCGCTGTGCTACCAGGCAGCGGCCGACGGGCTGGGGATCGCCATCGCCCAGCGCGCCTACGTGGACGATGACCTGCGCAGCGGGCGGCTCGTCATCGCTGTGGATCACGTGGCCAGAACGGAGTCCGGGTACTACCTGGTCTGCGATCCGCTGAAAGCGGCAGAGGCTCCCGTGAAGCTCTTCAGAGATTGGATCCGTTCTGTCCGGTAGCAGGGGGTATCGAAGAAGGCGTCAAAGACTGATCGCCGCGATCCCCGCCAGCACGATCACCGCGCCGGCCATGCGGCGCGCGAGATGACCCTCGCCAAACAGTCGGCATGCAACGAGTGAGCCGATGACGATGGACGACTCGCGCAGGGGCGCGACGAGCGCCACCGGCGCCTTCAGCATGGCGGTGAGAACGAGGATGTAGGCGAGCGGGGAGAACACAGCCACGATGAGAATCGGCACGGCGTCGACACGGATGGCCGCTCGGATGCGATGGCGCCGGCGCAGCAAACCGGGGGTCAGGATCAGGCTTTGCAGCAGCAGCGTAGCCGCGTAGTAGCTCACAGGCGCCAGGTGCAGCGCAACGACCGCGTAGCCGTCCCAGACGGTGTAGGCGGCGATGGTGGCCCCCGTCGCGGCGCCCCAGAGCAAGCCCTGCAGCGGCCGGCGGCTTGCGCTCCTGAACGGGTTGCCGGTGACGACGAGAATGCCCGCCACGACCAGCGAAGCGCCGAACATCGCCACAACGGCGAGCTGTTCGTCCAGGAGCAGGATCGCGAACAGCATCGCCAGCACCGGCCCGGTGCCGCGGGCGACCGGATAAACCACCCCCAGCTCGGCGCGTTCGTAGCCGGCCTGCAACGTCAGAGAGTAGGCGGTGTGCAACACGGCCGAGACAGCGGCGCCCGCCGCGAGTTGCCAGCCGAGCACTGGCGGCCCATCCGCCATGAAGACGAGACTGATCGGGACACACAGCAGCGCCGAAGCGTAGGTGTAGGCGCAGACGAACAGGAAGGCATCACCGCGCTTGTACTTCGAGGCCAGGTTCCACACCGCATGGGCGAGCGCCGCGGCGAGGACCATCGCGACGGTGCCGGGCAGCATCAGGCGATATCGGGCAGGTCGATGCCCGCCCGTTCGGCGCGGCGGCTGCGCTGCGGGTCGCGCAGCGCGACAGCCGCGACCAGCGCGTCGATCACCACGAGCTGCGCCAGCCGACTCCCGGCCGCGGCCATCTGGGCCGTCAGTGGTGCCCCGCCGACGACAAGCGCGATGTTCGCGAGGCTCGCCAGCGGCGTGCCGTACTGGTTGGTGACGGCGATGAGCGAGGCGCCGGCAGAAGCTGCCGCATCGGCGATGGCGAGGGTCGTCGAGGTGCGTCCCGTCGAACTGATGGCGATGACGACGTCACCGGGGCCCAGGAGCCGTGTCGCGATCATTGCCGACAGATGGTCCGCGATGCCGATGCTCGTCACGCCGACCGCGCGCAGTCGGAAGACCGCATCGGCGGCGACCGTCGCGGAGGGGCCGGCTCCGAATGCCATCACCTGGCGCGCCTGCTCGATGGTGCTGACCGCCCGCTCGAGCGCCGACAGCTCCAGGGCGCCGCCGAGCGCCATCAGTGCGTCAGTGCCTGCGCGGATCGAGGCCTCGAGCACCGCAGCGGTCGTCGCATCCGCGGTGAGCACGTCAGATGGTGCGAAGAACCCGGTGGTACCGCGGGCACGCGCGATCTCGATCTTGAGTTCGGTGAAACCGCTGAACCCGATCGCACGCGCTGCGCGGATCACGCTCGGTGGGGAAACGCCGGCGCGGGCAGCCACCTGCGCGGTCGTGCTCGCGCCCACAAACAGGGGATCGACGAGCAGGAGTTCGACGACCTTTGCCTCGCTGGCAGCCAGATCGCCGGTTCGGGCCTGGATGCTTCCGATCCATTGCAACAAGCGCTCGTTGCCTGAAACTGCATTACCATATTTCTTCATGATAGGTAATAGATTACATTGCACCGGTGACGCGCGCAAGCACGGCGTGTACGGAACGCTGAAGGGGCGCTCGAAGGAGTCTGTGTTCATGAATACACCAAGGGCCGCATCCATCGCGGTCGTGGGTCCGGGCGCCATCGGCACCGCGATCGCGGCGGCACTGCACGAAGCCGGTCGTACACCGTTGTTGTGCGGCCGCACACCCCGGGCGCGCCTGACGCTTCACGATGGCGATCGCCTCATCACCGTGGACGGCCCGGTGCGGGTGGATCCCGCAAAAATCGGCGGGACGGTTGACCTCGTGTTTCTGGCGGTCAAGGCGACACAGATCGAGGCGACGGCAGACTGGCTCGCCGTGTTGAGTGGCCCGAAGACCGTCGTGTGCGTTCTGCAGAACGGCGTCGAGCAACTGGAGCGGGTCGCTTTGCATGCCCGGGCCGCGCAGGTCGTTCCCGCGGTCGTGTGGTTCCCTGTGCAGGCCCAAGCCGACGGCTCGGTGCGCCTGCGCGCAGACATGCGCCTGAGCCTGCCAGACACGTCACCCGCCCGCGTGGTGGCCGAGGCGCTGCAAGGCACACAGTGCCGCGTCGAACTCGCGGCGAACTTCCACGCGCTGGCCTGGCGCAAACTGCTGCAGAACGCGGTGGCCGGACTCATGGTGCTCACGCACCGCCGCAGCGGCATGTTCGGCCGGTCCGATATCGCCGCACTCGCCCTTGCCTATCTGCGGGAATGCCTGGCCGTGGCACGCGCCGAAGGCGCAGAACTCGACGACGGGGTGCCCCAGGAAATTCTCGACAGGTTCCAGGCCTCTCCCGCAGACATGGGCACGTCCATCCTCACGGATCGCGAAGCCGGTCGGCCGCTCGAATGGGATATCCGCAACGGTGTCGTCGCGCGTCGCGGCCGGGCTCTGGGCGTCGCGACGCCGATCAGCGATATCCTGGTGCCGCTGCTCGCGGCCGCGAGCGATGGCCCTGGCTGATCCCGCGGCCGCTGCGCGCACCGT
Organism: Variovorax sp. EBFNA2; assembly: GCF_033802765.1. Classification (NCBI taxonomy): domain Bacteria; kingdom Pseudomonadati; phylum Pseudomonadota; class Betaproteobacteria; order Burkholderiales; family Comamonadaceae; genus Variovorax; species Variovorax sp. EBFNA2. The sequence goes on along the minus strand of NZ_CP138497.1, from coordinate 283,842 downwards.
CGCGCCTCTTCCTCTGCAGCGCCTGCAATCCTGCGTCGAGTTGCTGTCCAGCCAGTGTGCGAACACCGGCCTTCGCGGCCCACACCCTAGTCCGCCTTGAATCCCGAAGCCTTGACCACCGGCTCCCAGAAGGCGCGCATTTCGCCGAACCGGGCTCGAGCCTCGGCCGGCGAGCTTCCCGCCTCCACGAAGCCGAGCGTGCGGATCTTGCGCGCGAACTGCTCGGTTGCCACCGCTTTTCGGATCGCGGTGCTCCATTCGGAGACGACGACCGCAGGCGTTCCAGGTGGCAGGCAGATGGCCAATACGCCCACGGCGGTGAGCTCCTTTCGACCGAGTTCGCCGAACGTCGGAACGTCGGGCAGAAGCGGCGAGCGCTGCGCAGAGGTGACTGCCAGCACTCGAAGCTTGCCGGCGTTGTGATGCTGCGCGAAGTCTCCGACCGTCGAACTTCCCGCGGCGACATTGCCACCGACGAGGTTCACGATCATCGGGGCTGCGCCCTGAAACGGCACGTCCTGCAGCGGTGTGCCGATGACCTTGGCGATCTGCAATCCCAGGAAATGGGTCGGGCCTCCCGATGCGGCATGGCCGAAGTTGGCATGCTCAGGATGCGCGCGCACCCATGGGGCATATTCGGCAAAGGTCTTGACGGGCGAGGATGCGGGTACAGCCAGTGCCATCGGAAACTCGACCACCGTCGACGCCGGCAAGATGTCCCGCTGCGCAGCGTAGTTGAGCTTGTTGAAGACGAACGGATAGATCGACTGCAGGAAGTCAGGGCACAGCATGGCCACGCTCCCGTCGCTCGGCGCGGCACGCAGCGCATCGACCGCGATCTTTCCGCCGGCGCCGGGTTTGTTCTCCACCACGACCGTGCGATGGAGCGGCTCATGCAGCTGATCCGCAAGCGCGCGTGTGACCACATCGAGTGTCCCGCCAGGCGAGAAGCCCACAAGAATCCTTGCGGGCGGGCGGCTGGCCGACTGCGCCGTGGCCGACGACGTGCCGAAGGGCACGGCAACGATGAGTGCGAGGCTGCAGAGCCAGGCGGTACTCGGTTTGTTCAAGAGTTGCTCCAAGGAAATTCAGCGAGGTCACATCGCTTGCTGTGGCGTCGGCACGAGGCCACTCGGGGGTTCGAGCGCGCGGCGACCCACGACGCTTGGCGCCTGTGTGCGAAGCACAGTCAGCGCCCGCGAAAGACCGGAGCGCGCTTGTCGGCGAACGCGCGGCGCCCCTCCAGTCGGTCCTCGCTGTCCCTGAGCACGCCAAAGGCCTGGCGCTCCAGTTCGAGTCCGCCCGCAAGCGGCAGCTCCCGTCCGGTCATGGCCAGACGCTTGGCTGCGGTCATCGCCAATGGCGCATTGGCGGCCATTGCGCGTGCCAGGTTGACCGCCGTTTCCTGCAGCACGGAAAGGGGAACGACCTTGCTGACCAATCCGATCCGCAACGCTTCGGTGGCATCGATGCGCTCGCCCGTCAGCAGCATCCACATCGCGTCCGACTGGCCCACCGCGCGAATCAGGCGTTGCGTGCCCCCGGCGCCTGGGATGCTGCCGACGCGCACCTCCGGCAAGCCGAACTGCGCGTTGTCGGAACAGATGCGGATGTCCGCAAGCAAGGCCAGTTCCAGTCCGCCGCCCAGGGCATAGCCATTGATCGCGGCGATGACAGGCTTGTCGGTCTGCAGCGTGCCGAAATTGGAATGCCGCGTACCGGGGCGAAAGACCTGTCGGGCTGCGCTGTCGGCGGGCGGCATCGTCTTCTTGAGGTCTGCACCTGTGCAGAACGCACGCTCGCCCGCGCCGGTCAGCACGAGGACGCGGATGCTCTCATCGCTGGAGACATCGTCCCAGATCGCGAGCAACTGCTCGTTGGATTCCGGGTCGATGGAATTCATGGCTTCGGGCCGGTTCAGGGTGACGATGGCGACGCCATCCTGGACTGTCTTGACGATGGGCATGGGTGTGTCTCAGTTCGAAGAAGAGTCGGCGGCGATGACCGCCTCGATGTTTGCTGGCGGCATGCCCAGTTCGACCAGCACCTCGCGCGTGTGCTGTCCGAGTGTGGGAGCGGCCCGTCGCGCCTGAGGCCGCTCGCCAACCGCACCGATGACGCTGCGTGGCATGGTCAACGCACCTGCGACCGGATGCTGCAAGGTCTCTGTGAGCGCCGCTTCGACGAAGGGCGCGGATTGCGCGACCTCGGCATAGTTGTTGATCGGCCCGCAGATGATGTCCACGGCCGCGAACCGCTCGAGCCAGACGGCACGGGGATGCGCAAGCATGCGTGCTTCGAGCAGGCGCAACAGCGCCTCGCGGTGCTGCAATCGACTCTTGTTATCAGCAAAACGCGGATCGGATGCGAGCTCAGGCGCACCGATGGCGGCACACAAGGCTTGCCATCGCGCGGGGTGATAGGCCGCCACCATGATCCATCCGTCGGCGCACCGCAAGGCCTCGTTCGGCGTCGAATACGGCGCGGCATTTCCCTGCGGGCCGGGCACATGGCCGTCTGCGAAATAGGACGCAAAACTCACATGCTGCAGCGCGATGGCGCTGGCGAACATGCTCGCTTCCACGTGCTGGCCCAACCCCGTGCGTTGGCGATCCGCGAGAGCAGCCAGGATCGAGATGGTCGCGAAGGACCCCGTGACAAGATCGACAACGGGCACCGGCACCTTGCACGGCTGTCCATCGGGCGCGCCGGTGACGCTCATGAGGCCGCTCACGGCCTGCAGCACGCCGTCCACCCCGGGCAGGTCCCTCGCGGCACCGTGCTGACCGTACGCGGAGACAGAGCAATAGATCAGCCGCGGATTGGCCGCAGCCACCGTGGCGTAATCAAGCCCCAGGCGTTCCATCACGCCCGGGCGGAAGCTCTCCACCAGCACGTCCGCCTGCGCGACCAGCTGCAGCGCCGCTTGCCGGTGGGTCGGCTGCTTCAGATCGAGCACGATGCTGCGCTTGTTGCGATTGAGCGCCAGGAAAGGAACGCCCTCGCCATGAACCCAGGGCGACAGCGCACGCGACAGATCGCCTGTGGGGGCTTCCACCTTTACGACGTCGGCCCCGAGGTCGGCCATGCACAGCGTGCACGTGGGGCCCGCCATGACCTGGGTGAAGTCGATCACCTTCAATCCGCTCAATGCATTTGCGAGCATGCGACCTTCGATCTCGTTGGATGTTCTTCTCGGATTCGCATCGGCTCACTACACCGACGGACTGCTGAGACTGCGTCCACCGCAAACGTAAAGCAGCTGCCCCGTGACGTAGCTCGAGCCCGGTTCCGCGAAGAATCGAACGGCACGACCGATGTCTTCCGGCTGGCCGATGCGCTCCATCGGCACGGTCTTGTGAAGACCCTGCCTGACCTCTTCGGTGAGCGTTTCAAACAGCGGCGTCTCGACGATGCCCGGGGCGATGGCATTCACGGTGATGCCCTTGCGCGCATATTCCAGCGCCAGCGAGCGGGTCAGGCTCACCACGGCGCCTTTGGAAGCGGAATAGGCCGCCTGGCCGCGATTGCCCAGCCAGGCCCGCGAACCGATGTTGATGATGCGCCCGAACCGGTTTTCCGCCATCTGGGCTAAGACCGCCTTGGAGCAAATGAATTGCGAATGGAGGTTGACCTCGATCACGCGGCTCCAGAACGCCAGGTCCATCTTGGAAACAAGCTTGTCTCCACCGATGCCGGCGTTGTTGACCAGGATGTCGATGCGGGCATGGGATGCCAGCAGTTGAGCCACCGTCGACTCCACCTGCGCCACGGAGCTCACGTCAACCTTGAAGGTCTTCACGTCGACCCCCTCGCTCGCAAGGCTGCGCTGGGCCGTTTGCAGGGCTTCGTCGTCGAAGTCCCACAGCGCGATGCGGCAGCCGGCCTGCGCAAGCTCGCGGGCGATGCCAAGGCCGATGCCCTTCGCCCCCCCGGTGACGACGGCAACGAGGCCTTGCAACGAGGCAGGCGCGGTTGGATTTGTCTGGTTCATGTCGACCCGATCAGAGCGAAAGAATGTGGATGGCGCAGGCAGCGTGATCCACGCCCCAGATACCGCCGCCAGTCACCTGCGTGAGGCCGATGCGCGCCCCCTGCACTTGCCGCGCTCCCGCGCGGCCTTGCAACTGCTCGCAGACCTCCACGATCTGTGCGACGCCGGTTGCGCCGGGCGGATGTCCCTTGGCGAGAAGGCCGCCACTCGGATTGACAGGCACCCGCCCGCCCAGCGCGGTCGCACCGCTGTGCAGCAACGCAGCCGCGTCGCCGCGATCGCAAAGCCCCAGCGCTTCGTAGTAGAGCAATTCGGAGATGGTGAAGGCGTCGTGCACTTCCAGCAGACTGAGATCCTGTGGTCCCACACCGGCCTGCTCATAAGCCAACTTGGCGGCACGCGCCGTGATCTCGGCCTCCGTCATGTCGACCGGCGTGGTTTCGAACAAGCCGGACTGCACCACGGACGCCAGGACCTGAACCGGCTTTGCAATGCCTTGAGAAGGTCTGGTGCTGAGCACGAGGGCCGCTGCACCGTCGACCACGGCGGGACAGCACTGCAGCAGCGTGAGCGGCTCGGCCACGGGGCGGGACGCAAGGATCTCCTCGCGGGTCGCCAGCTTTGCAAACTTGGCGATGGGATTGAGAACGCCGTGCTTTCGGTTCTTCACGGAGATGTCCGCAAGCGTCTCGAGCTTGAGCCCGCGCTCATGCATGTAGCGCCGCGCGCGCATGGCGTACAAAGCGGGCATGATCATGCCCCGCCTGTTGTTCCAGTCTTGCTGGCTCAGCTGCAGCGGCCCGCCGCCCAGACCGCTCAGATGGTCCATCCCGAACACCAGGACCGTGTCGTACTGCCCGACCTTGAGCGCCTGCAATGCGAGGTTCAGCGCTGTCGCGCCGCTGGAGCAGGCGTTGTCCACGTTGTAGACGGCGCCCCCGTGCGCATGCAGTTCACGCAGTGCCCTCTGCCCCGGCAGCATGGCCCCGAGCGCGTTGCCGCAGTAGAACGCCTGCACGTCCGAGAGTCGCGTGCCGGCATCTTCCACGGCGTCAAGAATGGCCGACTGGACCATGGCCTCTTCGGTGAGCTCCGGAAAGCGGCCGAAGTCGGTGATTCCCACGCCGGTGATCATTGGTTGCTTCATTTCATTGCTCCTGGAAGGCGTAGTCGGGTGTGCCGTCCGGCAATGCGAAAGGCACCACGCGCACGCGGCTTTCGATCGCAGGCGGGCTTCCATCGAACAGGAGCCGACCGAAGGCGCGAACGCCCGGCTCGAAGTCGACCATCGCCAATGCGTAGGCGGGCTTGTCCTTGCCGGGATGGACCACGGTGAAGCTGTAGAGGGACCCGGTCGGGCCGAGCTCTATTTCCTCGATCGGCTGGTCATGCTGAACGAACTCGATCGGCGGAAACTGGGCGGGCTGACCGCCTGCCTGCGTGGCCACAAGCACCATGCCGCCGGGGGTGTCACGGATGTGGGAATCCGTGCGCTTGATGATCTTCAAAGGTGTCTCCTGTTCCGGTGGCGATGGCCACGGCAACAGGAAGTTTGGTGACCCAGGGCCACCCCGTCATTGGATTTGTGCTGCGCATTCTTTAGCTTTCCTAAAGAGTCTCAATCGTGTAGTTCTTCTAAAGCCAGAGCAGCCGAACTGCAAGGACGCGCGCCATGCGCACGCGCATACTGAATGAATGAAAGAACAAATCAGCGTTCCGGTCACCTTGATGCGCGGCGGCACAAGCAAGGCTGTTTTTCTCGCACAGCGCGACGTGCCCTCGGATCCGCAGGCGCTGCAGCGATTCCTGCTGGCGCTGTTCGGCAGCCCCGATGTGCGCCAGATCGACGGGCTGGGAGGCGCCGACATCCTCACGAGCAAATGCGCAATCATCGGACCCCCGTCACGGCCTGACGCGGACATCGACTACACCTTTGTGCAGATCGGCATCGATCAGCCCAGTGTGAGCTTCGAGATCGTCTGCGGCAACATCTCATCGGCCACCGGCGTCTACGCGCTGCAGGAGCGCTTGATTCCCGTGCAGGAGCCCGCCACCACGGTGCGCGTGCACAACACCAACACCGGCAAGATTCTGCGCATGGTGGTGCAATGTGCGCACGGCGAGCCCCGCGTGGAAGGCGACACCGAAGTGGATGGGGTGCCCGCCAAGGGCGCCGAGGTCGCGTTGGACTACTCCGGCACCAGCGGGGCCACCACGGGCAGGTTGCTGCCCACCGGGCAGGCACGTGATTCGGTCTACGTCTCCAAACTCGGTCGCGAGATACCCGTGTCGATCGTCGATGTGGGCACGGCATGTGTGTTCATCCGCGCAGCGGATCTGGGCGTCACCGGCACGGAGCTTCCCGGTCAGCTCGACTCCGACATCTACGAAATGGCCGAGGAGGTCAGACGCTGGGCCGCCGATCGTTGCAACCTGCCAGCGTCAGGAACCCTCACGCCCTACCAGATCCTGATCGGCGAAGCGCAGGACTACCGAACCATCGGCGGCGATCGAATCGTCAAGTCATCGGAGATCGACTTCGTGGCGCGCATGGTTCTCAATGGCGGCGCGATGCACAAGGCCTTTCCGGGCGGTGGCTCGGTCTGCCTTTCCGTGGCAGCACAGATCGCAGGAACGATCCCGGCTGAGGCGCGAGGCAGTCATGCCGGTCCCACGCGCATCCGCATCGGTCATCCGAGCGGCGTGATCGGAATTTTTGCGAACGTGGCTCGCGCTACCGACGACGAGTGGTCGGTCCGAGAAGTGCACTTCACCCGAACCGCTCGGCGACTGTTGGATGGCACCGCCTACGTGAGACGAGCCCTTCTCGAAGTGGACTGATCCCGCCGGACTGCCGATGCGGCAGTGCTGCACACAGCGGCGCAGCGGGCCTGTGGTCACGCACCTTGGGGCCGCACCGGTGGGCCAGCCGGGGAGCATGGGCCGCCTGCGCTCTGCCAGAGCTCCCGTGTCGTTTTCATCAAGGCCAGTACGTCATTGGCGCCCAAAAATCAGACAGGAGATATTTCACATGCGCAACAACACCACGGCCGAGGCATCGCGATGCTGACGCGCGACCTTTTTTCTCTGCAAGGCCGCACCGCACTCGTCACGGGCGGCTCGCGGGGCATCGGCCGCATGATCGCCGAGGGATTTCTGGCGCAGGGCGCACGCGTCTACATCAGCGCGCGCAAGGCCGCGGCATGCGATCTGGCGGCTTCGGAACTGTCGACGCACGGACACTGCGTCTCGCTGCCCTACGACGTCTCCACCGTCGACGGCTGCCAGGCCCTGGCCGCTGCCTACGCCCAGCATGAGACCACCTTGGACATCCTGGTCAACAACGCGGGCGCGGCCTGGGGAGAAGACTTCGATGCTTTCCCCGAAAGCGGCTGGGACAAGGTGGTCGATCTCAACATGAAGACACCCTTCTTCCTGACGAAGGCGCTGTCCGAACCGCTGCGCGCCGCGGCCAAGGAGCGTGTGGGGAAGATCATCAACATCGCGTCCACGGATGGCATCGCGCTCAACCCTCAGGAGAACTACTCCTACGTCGCCAGCAAGGCGGGCTTGATCCACCTGACGCGGCGCATGGCACTGCGCCTGGCGCAAGACAACATCGCGGTCAGCGCCATCGCACCTGGCGCGTTTCCCTCCGAGATGAACCGCAACGCGCGCGACCGCGGCGACCAACTGTCCGAACACATACCCGCCAGACGCATCGGCACTTCAGAGGACATCGCAGGCGCGGCGATCTTCCTGGCGTCGCGTGCTGGTGACTACGTGATGGGCGCTACCCTGGTGGTGGACGGTGGTGTGACCCACGCCCGGGCCTACAGGTGAGTGTGTCGATGGGATGGCCGCTGGTGTGCGGCGACGCGCCGACATGAACTCGCGTGTCATCCATCGACCCGAAAGCGGTCGTTGATGTAGGTGGCGGGCGGCTTTCCAAAAGCCTTCTTGAACATCGTGTTGAAGGCAGAGGGCGACTCATAGCCCAGGTCATAGGCGACTTGCTGGACGGTCGCGCCACCGGACAGCTCGCGAAGCGCCACGATCATCTGCAGCTGGCGCCGCCAGCGGCCAAAACTCAGGCCCGTCAGCGAGGTGCACAGTCGATTCAACGTTCGATCGCTCATGCCCAGTTCGCTTGCCCAGTTCGTCTGGGTCCTGCGATCGGAGGGATCGCGCATCATCGCCGTTGAGATTTTTCTGAGCCTTGCGTCCTCGGGCATCGGCAGGAACATTTCCTCCGTGGGCATCGCGCACAGCTGGTCGAGCAGCACCTGCGCCAGTCGATCGGTCGACCCGCCGGCTTCGTACAAGGGCGGCAATCCTGCGAGGTACTGAATCATCTCGCTGAGCATCGGGCTGACGCGCAAAGTGCAGCAACGATCCGGCAATGGGGCCGCGCCAGGTTCGACGAAGAGGTAGAAGATCTGCGCGTTCGCCGTTCCTCGGTTGCTGTGCGGCGTGCCGCCGGGAATCCACACGCCCGCCTGGGGTGGGACCATCCACAGCGCGCCAGGCACCTCGCAGGAGACCGCACCGCGCAGTGCGATCACGAGCTGGCCGGACCGGTGCTCGTGCACAGGAATCTCTCGCTCGCGCGCCGCCACATCGACGCGCAGTGCCAACACGGGTACTGACGGTTCGTAGTCCAGGCCTGGCTCACCGAATTCTGCGCTTCGCATGTTGAGAAAGTGGGTGTTGCTCCCGCCACCGGGCTTGTTCGTGCATTGGATCGGGTGCTCCGTCCGAAGCGGTTTCGATCGGCCGAGGCACGCAGAGGGATCGCTCCTCCTGCTGCTGCACCGAAGGCATCGCCGCCGCGCTGCAGCGCCTGTCGCTCGGACGCGCTGGCGGGCAAGGCCCACTTCAGGCCTTACACCGAGTCACGACATCCGCGCTGACGCAGGCTCCGCATCGTTGCCGGGCACGCCTTCTTCACGATGACCGAAAAGAGAAGTCATTCGTCCAACTTTGCAATTCTCGGCGCGTGCGCCGATCAATAGCATCGTCGCATGAAAATGATTCGCAATAAGAACGAGATGGTTTCGGCCCGGCCACTGCTCATTCTTCTCATCGGGCTGGTGCTGACGGGCGCGGTTCGCCGGTCATGGGACACCGCCGGCGTTGCCCTTCCGGAACCGATGTCGCAATGCTTCGGCACGCTGCTGTGCCCAACGATTCCGACGCGGGAGTTGGCACAGCTGACGGGCACAGCTCACCCATGGCTTCACGCTTTTGCCAGCATCACTGTCGGCGGTTTGCGCTTGCGCTCGCGTTTCGCATGGATGCGCGCTCGTGCGATTTCTCGGGGCGCCGCGTGATCGCGCTGCCACGTTTCTCTCGGCAGGAGTTGCTCTTTTCTCTCAAGAGCTTCGTCGCCGCCATGTTTGCGCTGTACTTGTCGAGCCGCTTCGGACTGCCCCGGCCCTTCTGGGCCATGATGACCGCCTACATCGTGGCCCACCCTCTGGCCAGCCATGTGCGCTCCAAGGCTCTGTACCGATTCCTGGGCACCTTGCTGGGGTGCGCCGCGACCGTGGTGCTCGTTCCCTCGCTGTCCGGGTCCCCGGAGCTCCTGTCGCTGGCCTTGGCGTTGTGGGTGGGACTGTGCCTCTATGTGTCGCTGCTGGACCGCAGCGCGCGTTCTTACGTCTTCATGCTGGCCGGCTACTCAGCCGCTTTGATCGGATTCCCTCTGGTCGAAGCACCCGCGGCGATGTTCGACACGGCCGTCGCAAGGGTCACTGAAATCGGGCTGGGCATCCTGTGTGCCAGCGTGGTCCACAGCATCGCGCTTCCTGCCGGCCTGGGCCCATCCCTGCTCGGCGTGATGGATCGCGCACTTGGCGATGCGCGGCAATGGCTCACCGACCTGCTGCGCGAGCCGCCGACCGAAGCCAAGGACGCTCGAATGGCGGCGGACCGCCAGCGGCTGGCCCTGGACATCACACAACTGCGTCTGCTGTCCACGCATGTGCCCTTTGACACCGATCTGCGCTGGGCCAGGGGCGCCATCGACGCCCTGCAGGACCGTCTGGCCGCCCTCACCCCGGAGCTTTCGGCCGTGGAGGATTGCCTGCAAGCGCTGTGCGCCGCCACAGGCGGTGTGCCGGATGACATCGGCTCGACCTTCGCGCAGCATGCAGGTTGGCTGGCGCCGAGCGCGACGAACGCGGGCGTGGAGAAAGCGCGCACCGCCTTTCGAGCCATCGCGGACGGTCCGGCCGCTTCAGCCTGGATCCGCGCGTTGCGGATCGATCTGGCAACCCGCCTGGAGGACCTGGTCGCGCACTGGGAGGCCTGCACCACGTTGCGCAGCGATATCGACGCCGGCATCGCCGGGAACCCGGTGGCGTTGCGGCGCACCGCGGCTTTGGGTCGCAGGGTGCTCCACCTGGACAGAGGGCTTGCGCTGCGGTCGGCGATCACTGCGGTGTTGGGCACCTGCCTCTCGTGCGCGCTGTGGATTGCGACGGGCTGGCCCTTCGGATCCGCCATGGCCATGGGCGCTGCCGTGTTTTGCAGCTTCTTCGCCACCCTGGACGATCCCGTGCCTGCCATGCACAAGTTCATCACCGCGCTGTTGTGGTCGTTGCCTGTGTCGGCTTTTTATGTCCTGGGGATCATGCCGCTGGCACATGACTTCGGCATGCTGGTGCTGTGCATCGCGCCTGTGTTCTTGGTGGTCGGGTGCTACATGGCACGACCGGCCAGTTCCCTGTCGGCCCTTGGCATGTTCTTCGGCGTCGCCGGAACGCTCGCCCTTCAAGACACGGCCACCGCCGATTGGGTGAGCTTCATCGGTTCCAACCTGGCCTTGTTCGTGGGTGCGGTGATCGCGGCCCGCGTCACCGCGCTCATGCGCAGCGTGGGGCGCGACTGGACGGTCAGGCGCATACGCCGCGCGACATGGCACGACCTCGCCGATCTGGCCGATCTGGCCGCTCGTCCGCAGGACGCATCCGCCCGGGACGCCTTTGCCTCGCGCATGCTCGACCGAATCGCGCTGTTGGCGCCGCGCATCGCTCCCGCCGGTCCCGAAGCGGTCCGGATCGCAGCACACCGCGCGCTGCGCGAACTGCGCGTGGGGGCAGACATCGCCGCGCTGCAGCGGCATCGCGCGCGCCTTCCGGCAGACCCCGTCAGCCGCCTCTTCAGGGAATTGGCGCTCGTCTTTCGCGCCCAGGTGGCAGGAGCACCACCGCGTCATGCGCCGCTGCTGCCGCATATCGATCGGCTGTTGCTCGATGCCCTGGTCGCGGACACCGAGCGGCCTGCCGTCGCGGCACTCGTGGGTCTTCGACGCAACCTCTTTCCGACCGCGCCCGCCGCGCTCCAACCATGATCGAAGTCAACTTTGGGGGCATGCAGTTGCCCTGGCTTTTGCTGCTGGCAGCCGGCGCGCTGCCGTGTGCCTGGGCAATGCGCCGTCTGCTGGCCATCGCCGGTGCCTACCGATGGATCTGGCACCCCGCCCTGTTTGACCTTGCGCTGTACGCCCTGGTGCTCAGTGCCTTGGCTTGTCTCACCGGCGCAACCGCCACCTCGCCCTGATATCCGGACCGCTTCAACCCATGAAACCTGACGCCCTCCCCTTGCCCATCTCAACTTCCCGTCTTGCCCGTCCCGTCGTTCGTCTGTTGGTCACCGTGCTGATGGTGGCTGCAGCCGCCTGGGCGGGATGGCGCCTATGGGATCACTATGAACTCGCCCCGTGGACACGCAACGGACGCGTGCGAGCCAATGTCGTGCAAGTCGCGCCTGACGTGTCCGGCATGGTCGCGAATGTGGCGGTGCACGACAATCAGTTCGTTGCCGCTGGCGCCTTGCTGTTCTCGGTGGACAAGGCCCGCTTCGAGCTGGCGCGAGAGCAGGCCCAGGCCGCCGTCGAGACGCAGCGCATCGCGATCAGCAACCAGCGCATCACGCTCGCACAGGCGCAGCGCGAGAGCCAGCGCAACTCCAACCTGGGCGATCTGATCTCGCTGGAGGCTCGCGAGCAGTCGCGTCTGAAGATGGACCAGGCCAAAGGGGCACTTCAAGCTGCCGAAGCGGCGTTGCGGCAGGCGCTGGTCGCGTTGAATACCTCAACGTTGAACCTGGAGCGCGCCCAGGTGCGCGCACCCGCCGCGGGGCTCGTGACCAACCTCGACCTGCGCCAGGGCGCCTATGCGAGCGCCGGCCACCCCGTGATGGCGCTGGTTGACGCGGGCTCCATCTATGTCGAAGGCTATTTCGAGGAAAACAAGCTGGCTCGGATCCATCAGGGCGATCGCGTGCGGGTCACGCCCATGGGGGGCCCGGCACTTGCGGGCACCGTCGAGAGCATCGCCGCCGGGATCGCCGACCGTGACCGCAGCACCAGCGCCAACCTGCTTCCCAGCGTCAATCCCACCTTCAGCTGGGTGCGGCTCGCGCAGCGCGTGCCCGTGCGCGTGAAGCTCGACCAGACGTCGTCTGGCACCCGTCTGGTCGCAGGCCAGACGGTCACCGTTGAAATTCTCGAGATCGCTCCGACCACGGCTGTCACGCCCCGCACTTCGGAGAACCGGGGATGACTGCCGTGTCTCGACTCCTGGCTGCCGCCGCGGCCGCAAGCGCGCTGCTCGCCGGTTGTGCCCACGCGCCCGTGGGCCCAGACTACGTGAGCCCTGCCCCCCTGACTTTCGCGCAATCGGCCTCCGCGGGCACCTTCCGATCTGCCGGCGGTGATGCGGCGGACACGACGCTGCCGCCGCAATGGTGGAGGCTCTACGACGACCGGCAACTGGACGCGTTGGTCACACAGGCGCTGGAACACAACACCGACCTGCGGCAGGCCGTGGCCAACCTGGAGCGCGACCGGGCGCTCGCGGCAGAGGTGCGTGGACAAGACAAGCCGACGGTGGCAGCCAGCGGTGGCCCCGGCTTCGGGCACGTGTCGGGCTTGAGCCTCTTGCAGCGCGACCACGAACCTCCCAGCCGCGGCACATACAGCGCGGGGGTTTCCTTGTCGTATCAACTGGACCTGTTTGGTCAGCTGCGCCGCGCCATCGAAGCGGCCGAGGCCGGCATCGCCGCCACGCAGGCGGCGTTGGACCTTGTGCGTGTGAACGTGGCTGGCGGCGTGGCGCATGCCTACGCACAGGCATGTTCAAGTGGCTATCGCTTGCGCGCAGCACAGGCGTCGGTTCGTCTGCAGGAAGAGGCGATACGCGTCTCCGAGCGGCTGCAGCGAGCGGGCAAGGTGGGGGAAACCGACATTGCACGTGCGCAAGGCCAGTTGGAACAACTGCGCGCGGCATTGCCGCCGCTTCGCGCCCAGCGTCAGGGTGCGTTGTACCGGCTGGCCACCCTGACCGGCGCTGCACCTCGCGACTTCCCCGCAGCAGTGGCCACGTGCGAGCAGCCGCCGCGCTTGGCGGGATTGCTTCCGGTCGGAGACGGCACGGCCCTTTTGCGCCGGCGGCCCGACGTTCGCCAGGCCGAACGCAGCCTGGCCGTCGCCACGGCACGCATCGGCGTCGCAACAGCCGACCTCTACCCCAAGGTGTCACTGGGCCTGTCTGCCAGCTCGGCGGGCTTCCTGGCAAGATTTGGAAACCGGGAGACGCTCAGCTACAGCCTGGGTCCGTTGATCAACTGGACGCTACCCAACACCGGGGTTGCCCGCGCTCGCATCGCGCAGGCCGAGGCGGCCACCCGGGTCGCCGCCGCCCGCTTCGACGGGACGGTCCTCACGGCGCTGCGCGAGGTGGAAACGGCACTCGATATCTACGCCCGCGAACTCGAACGTCACGCGGCGCTCTCGGCCGCGCGAGATCAAAGTGCCATCGTCGGCCGGCAGGCGCACAAGCTCTATGTCAACGGCAAGACCGGTCAGCTTGAAGCATTGGATGCACAGCGCACCCTGGCAGCCAGCGAAGCCGCTCTGGCAACCTCCGCGGCCTTGTTGGCAGAGGATCAAGTCGCTGTATTCATGGCGCTGGGAGGTGGCTGGGAGGGCGATGAGCTCCTCGTGAATGCCGTGCACTAGCGCACACCTGAGCGTCTCTCGATATATGGGACAGGCGGAAATTCCTGTGGGTAAGGGCGAACATGGATGGGCTGAATCTTCTGAAGACCTTTCTGGAGGTTGCCAACGTCGGCAGCTTCTCGCGCGCAGCGGGCAAGCTGGGAATCTCCAAGGCCAGCGCAAGCAAGCATGTCGCGACACTTGAGGCGCGTTTCAACGTACGGCTCATGAACCGCTCCACGCGGTCGGTGACATTGACCGATGCGGGAAGGCTGCTCCAGCTTCGCAGCGCGCCGCTGATGGAAATGGTCGAGTCGACACACAGCGAGTTGCAGGCGCATGGCTCCCGCCCAAGCGGTCGTTTGCGCGTGGCGGGGCTTCACGGGCTTGTGCAAACCGACTTCCCAAGCTTGCTGAGCGAATTCCTCACGCTCTACCCCGATGTCCACATCGACCTGCAGATCGGCAATCGCGTCATCGATCTCGTGGAGGAAGGGGTGGACGTGGCTCTGAGGTTCGGTCGCATCGGCGACGAGAACCTGATCGTGCGTCGCCTCCAACGCGTGGAGCTCACCCTCTGCGCCACACCCAGTTATTGGGCCAGGCGCGGCATCCCTCAAATGCCCGACGACATGCGATGGCACGACGTGCTCACCTACTCACTGACAACGGGGGCCCCGCACATACCGTTCGAAGTCGATGGCGAGCCATACAACCTCCCCATCTACGGACGGATGGATGCAAACGACTCCAGTACGCTGATTGCCGCGGCACTGGCCGGCATTGGCGCGGTGTGTGTGCCAGCCTTGCTGGCTCAGTCGTACACAGAACGTGGCTGCCTCGTGCCAGTCCTCAAGGAATTCATGCCTCGTGACATCTGGCTCTACGCAGCGTACACGCAGCGCCGGCACAACAGCGCAGCCCTGCGGGCACTACTGACATTGCTTGAAGCCCGTATGGGAGGCGGCGCGCCCGACCATCCGGCCTGGATGTGAAGCTTCCAATAGGTTGTAGCCGGTGTTCATCCGGATTGAGTTTGAGAGACTGGTTCGAATTGCGCATCGGTGATGAACCACCGCGATCGGGATGCAGAATGCAGTTGCCCGAAGCTTTCAAAAGCATCAGACGGCAAACACGTTGGCCATCATCTGTACTTCACCACCAAGGAGGTCGAGCTTTGCGGCCAGATCCTTCCACGTGGCCACGACTGCAGAGATCTCGTCGACGATGACCTGTGCGACGGCTGCGTCGAGACGGTAGTGCCCCGCCGTGTCCATCAAGGTCTGCAGTACCGGCGCCGCAGACTTGCCATCCCATGTCAATGAATGCTCGCTTTCGCGGGATTGGGATTAAGGTCGAAAGCGGGGAAAGTCGCCAGCCTGTCGGCTGCAGGATGAATCCGTGGTTGCGCAGGTGGTCGTCCCTGTTCCCACCAACAGATTGAAGACGGCGCGTAAGAAAAGCTGGTGCATGTCATCGGTCAACCCCACACCGCCGCAAGATTCAAGGGCCTCGATGAGATGCAGGTAGCTCCCCCCTTCCTGGCCATCGCGTCGCTCGAGCAGCGTCATGGCCGATGCATACATCCGGCGTCCCTGCGCGGCGCCTGCTGCGCCAGCCTGGCGATCGAATTGACTCACGCAGTAGGTGTGGTACCGGTCGCTCAGGAGGACTCGCTTGGCCGGGGGCATTCCGATCCCGGCATCGCCAGCCAGGAGGTAGATCAGGTACTCCCAGCTTCCCCAGTCGTACTGGTCCTTGTGTCCCGGGAATTTGGCCGGACAAGGTTCGAAGACGGCCGCAGGCCGCCAGCGCGCCCGCGGCGCGCAGACCTTGACGGCGAGAACGGTGTGCCCTGCTCCAGGCCGCAGCAAGCCAGCCCATCCACAGACCTCCTCTGTGCTTTCCGGCGCCCTGCCCGCTCTGCGGACCGGCACGGAGCAACGCGAGGCGGGCCGCCACGCCTGAAAAAATCTGCCCCCTCACCGGCGAGGCGCTGGACGGTGACTGCGCAGGCTTGCGCTGCGCGCGAGATCAACCGCTTGCTGCATGCTGTCGGCCACGCGGGACCCGAGGCGCTTCGGCAGCAACCGCCCGGACTGCGCATCGGTGCTCAGGGACAGCGAGGTGAATCAGCCGCCGCTGCCTGAATAGTCCGGACTATGGCAAAGTTTGCCATCTCGCGTTAGAGTCTCCTCTATGACCACGATGAACATTTCCCTCCCGGACGAGATGAAGGCCTTTGTGGATGCGCAGGTCGCAGATCGCCGCTACGGCAACGCCAGCGAATACATGCGTGACCTCATCCGGCGGGACCTGGCGCGGGAGCAGTTTCGAGCGGCCATCTTTGCAGGCCTCGAATCGGGGCCTGCCGTCGAGTGGACGTCGGCACACTTCGATGAATTGCGGGCCGAGATCGCCCACGCCGAGGCAGCGGGCACGCGCACGCCGGAGGTTTCCGCTCAGCGCAAGGCCAGGGCGGCACCCGCAAAGGCCGTGAGGAAGAAAGCGACCTGAGCGTGAAGGGCGTCAAGCGATTCCTTGTCCGCCCTCGTGCCCGTACGCAGATCACCGCCGCGATCCAGTACTACGCGGTCACCATGCAGGCACCGACTGCCGCCAGGGGCTTTGTGGACGAACTGCAGAGGGCTTACGAGCTCATCAAGCGAAATCCCGACGCGGGCTCGCCGCGTCTCGAGGCCGAACTGGGAATGCCCGGCTTGCGCTCATGGAAACTGCCCAGGTACCCCTACATGATCGTCTATTTCCGCCACCCCGATGCCGTGGATGTGGTGGATGTGCCGCACACACGCACCAACTACGTCGCCGCGCTGATCGATCAGCTCGGTTCGCCCTGAACCGAACCATCCCGCCTCAGGCGAGCACCGCCGGCGCCCATGCCGGCCATCGGCAATCCGCGCATGAGCGTGCAAGGCGCAGCGCCCGGCAGGCGAAGAAAAAGGAACAAATAAACGCGGGCTCAGCACCGCGATCTGACGTTGGCCGTTCGCGCGGGCGACGGCGAACTTGCGCGCCAGGTCATGCAACTGCATCTGCGCATGTCATATCACCGCTTCATGCGCCATCGAAGCGAGTACAGGCAAGGCGGCAACACAGAGGGGTTTCCGACATGAGCGGCGAGCACCTGGATGCGTCGTAGCTTCGCCGACTTGCGCAGCTTTCTGAGCAGGCGCCTTTGACTGCGAACTGTGCCTGCCGTTTGCACGCTGCGGCGAGTTGGGAGAGCTTCACTGAAGAACGGTGGCCGACCAACCTCATGGAGTCATTGGGCACACTGCGAGACGCATCGGTCGACGAGCCGACTTTTGAAGAGTTTCATCCCCACGCCACTCGCTATGACTCCGTCGACGCCCCCGATCTCGGTGCAGTTCTTTCCTTTCAATCGGTGCGATGTCTACCGATGCCGCAGCTGTTCGATCGTCGTGCTGAGATATACGGAGTACGGCGGCTACTACGTCGATCACCGCGTGCGACGCATCGTTTCGGCCGCTCAGGTGATTCAAGGGTTCTGACTCGCTTCACCGATCGAGAATGACTGCCGACGGGATTCCTGTTTTGGGCGGAAGGGGGTGCGGACAAAAACTTGGACTACCAGGAGGTAGTTCATGTATTCCTACGAAGATCGGATTCGAGCCGTTGAGCTCTACATCAAGCTCGGCAAACGCGTCAGACCCACTATCCGTCAGCTAGGTTACCCAACAAAAAATTCTCTGAAGGGCTGGTACAACGAATACCAGCAGAAGCTCGACTTGCCAGCGGGCTATGCGGGCCGCAGACCCAAGTTCTCGCAGGAGCAAAAGGCGGCAGCTATCGAGCATTACCTCACTCACGACCGCTGCATTGCTGCCACCATGAGGGCACTGGGCCACCCGTGCAGAGGGAAGCTAACCGCCTGGATTCGCGAGGCCCTTCCTGAGGCCAGAAGGGCTATCGTCGGCAGTACGGGGCGACGAAGGTATTCCGGGAAGCTGATGCAAGCGGGAGTCATGGAGCTTTGCACGCGTGAGGAAAGTGCCCAGGCTGTAGCCGACAAGTTCGGAGTGTGCCGGCCAACGCTGTACAACTGGAAGAACCAACTTCTGGGACGTGAGGCACCCGCATCCATGAAAAGCACCAATCAATCTCCGCCGTCGCAAGAGCGCGACGAGCTCGAGCGCCAGGTTGAGTCGCTGCGCCGCGAAGTCAGGCAACTTCGCCTTGAGCAGGACCTCTTGAACAAGGCCAACGAACTGTTAAAAAAAGGCTTGGGCGTCGACCTGCAGTTCCTGACCAACCGGGAGAAGACACTGCTGATTGACGCCCTCAGGGAGCACTATGGCCTGCCAGAGCTCCTTGCACAGTTGGATCTTGCGCGCAGTTCGTACTTCTATCATCGGGCCCGTGCAGCGGTGGGCGACAAGTACCTGGAGGTGCGGCAATGCATCACCGAAATCTTTGAGTCGAACCACCGCTGCTATGGCTACCGCAGGCTGCAAGCTTCGCTCACTAGACAGGACGTCGCGATCTCCGAGAAGGTCGTGCAGCGGTTGATGAAGCAGGAAAGCCTGGTTGTTCCAAAGCCCAGGAAGCGCAGGTATGCGTCATACCTTGGCGAGATCAGTCCAGCGCCTGAGAACCTCATCAACCGCGACTTCCAGGCCGCGGTCCCCAACGAGAAATGGCTCACGGACATCACGGATGTTCCAGATCCCGGCTGGCAAGGTGTACCTCTCGCCCATCATCGACTGCTTCGATGGAATGGTCGTCAGCTGGACCATTGGAACCAGTCCGGACGCTGAGCTGGTCAACACGATGCTGGATGCAGCCATCGTGACAGTGGCCGAAACGACTGACCGGCCTGTGGTTCACTCCGATCGGGGCGGCCACTACCGCTGGCCAGGTTGGCTATCAAGAATGAGCGACGCGAACTTCACCCGCTCGATGTCTCGCAAAGCATGCTCACCTGATAACGCAGCTTGCGAAGGCTTCTTCGGTCGGCTGAAGAACGAGCTGTTCTATCCTCGAGACTGGAAGAACGCCACCATCGAGCAATTCATCGAGGCGGTCGACTCGTACATCCGCTGGTACAACGAGAAGCGGATCAAGATCTCTCTTGGCTCTCTCAGCCCTATCGAATACCGGGTGAGCCTTGGACTTGCGGCATAAAACCAGTCCAAGTTTTTATCCGCACCCCCTTACTGGGTTTAGAGGGTCAATTTTCGGCGGCAATCAACACACGCTCGGCTCGGCGGTCGCCGCGGAACTGCAGCGCCGGAAATCACTGCCGTAGCGCCCTCGGCACCGCGTCGTCGCCGGGACTGACCGGTCCCGTTTCACCTCACCACTTCACCCGCACCCCTGCCGCCGCATTGATGGAGCTGCCTACGCGCGCGTCGCCACCCGAAGCCCACTGCTTGCCCAGTTCGCCGTAAAGGCTCGTGCGCTGGCTCACCGACAATGTGAAGCCCGCGGCCAATTCGGTGCTGGTGCCGCCGATCGGCGCACCCACCGGCGTGATCGCCGCCGGGTTCACGAAGCGCGCAACGTCGTTGCCCTTGGCGCTGCGATAGACGTTCAGGCGCACATACGGCTGCAGCGTGCCGGCACCTGTCGCGAAGCTGCCCTTGATGCGCACGCCCGCGCGGCCGATCCAGCCGCTGTCGGCGTCCTGCTGCACGAGCGCGCCCGGGATGGACACGTCGTCCAGCCGCAGCCGCTGGTGGATCAACTGCAGTTGCGGTTCCACCGACCAGCCGCCCGAGCCGATCGCAAACGCCTTGCCCACTTCGATCGATGCCAGAAAGCTGTTGCCCTTGCCCTCGACGCCTCCGCTCAGCAGCGGTTGCACCGTGTAGCGGTGGCGGCCGGCCTGCAGCACCGCGTCGGCATAGAAGCCGTCTTCGGTGGCGAAGGTGCCGTACAGGCCCAGGTACTGGCTGCGCAGGTCGTTGCGGCCGGTGGCGGAATTCAGCAGGCCGCTGCCGACGCCGCGAACGCGGGCGTCGCCGTCGAGCTGGCCCACATAGATGCCGGCGCGCCAATCCGGGTTGGCCCACAGGTCGGTGCCGGCCTGCAGCCCGGTCAGGCGGCCCTCGCTGTGCGGCGAGACGGTGCCGCCCTGGCGGATGCCCATGTCGGTGGAGATCAGCCGGCCCCAGGCGCGGCGGTAGCTGCCGTCGGTGCCCGAAGTGCTGCTGGCACCGCCGCGCACATCGTCGTCGCCCACGCGCTGGCTGCGGCTCGCGAGCATGCCCAGGTTGCTCTGGCGCAGCTGGTTCGGCAGCGCGGCGAACAGCGAAGCCTCGGCGCGGTAGGTCGGCAGGCCGGTGCCGCCAGGATTGCCCGGCGTGCCCGGTTCGGCCTCGGTGCGCAGGTACCAGTTCTCGCCCCCGCCGCTCGCGTCGCCCGCGTGCAGCCGGTACTCGAAGGCACCGGCATCGACGTGGCCGCCTGCGAGCACGAAGGCGTCCTTGGTGGTCTGCGCGGTGGTGGTCGCGCCGTTGCGCGCGCTCACCACCTCGATGCCCGCGCCGCTGGTACGCGCACCCAGGCCGCCGATGTTGGCGATCTGCACACTGGTCTTGCCGCTGGCCGCACCGCCATCGATCACCAGCCGGTCCGATGGCCCCGCGCCGCCGTTGAGCACGGTGCCCAGCTTCAGCACGCCGTTGTTGCCGACGTAGTTGCCCTTGACCGTCAACGTGGTGCCGGGCGCGGCGCCCGCCAGTGCCACGGTGCCGCTGTTGGCGAGGCCCGCCACGGTCTGGCTGAAGCCCGCGAGGTCGAGCGTGGCGCCGCTGGCCACCACGGCGTTCGACGCAGCGCTGAAGGCGTTGGCCGCGCCGGCCTTGAGCGTGCCCGCGGCCACGCGCGTCTCGCCGCTGTAGCTGGCCGTGCCGGCGAGCGTGAGCGTGCCCGCGCCGACCTTGACCAGCGAACCACCGGCGCCGGTGATGGCACCCGAGATCGTGCTGTCGCTGCCGACAGCGCCGGTGGTGAGCGCCTTGGCGCCGAGCACCACATCGCCCGCGCCCCCGAGCGCGCCGATGCTCGCGCCGGTGGTGGCGAGGTCGATGCGCACCTGCGCGCCGGCCGCGTTGGCCACCGTGGCGCTGGCGGCATTCGCGCCGTCCTGCAGCCGCAGCGTGCCCTGGTTGGCGATGGCGAGCTTGCCCGCATCGGCCTTGCCGCCGAACTGCAGCGCCGCGCCCGAGGCGATGCTCACCGCGCCCGTGCCCAGTGCGCCGCTGGTGGCGGTGGCGAGCGTGCCCGCATCGACCAGCGTGCCGCCGCTGTAGCTGTTGGCGCTGGCCAGCGTCAGGGTGCCCGCGCCGATCTTGCGCAGCTTGCCGGTGCCGCTCATCACGCCCGCGTAGATGCCGGCGGTCTTGTCCTGGTCGAACGCGACCTCGGCGTTGTTGACGATGCTGCCCTGCAGGCTGGTGGCGCTGCCCTGCAGCACGCCGCCCTTTACGGTGGTACCGCCGGTGTAGGTGTTGGCACCGCCGAGGATCAGCCGGCCCGCATCTTCCTTCGAGATGCCGCCCGTGCCCGAGAGCGCGACATTCATCGTGGCGGTCATGTTCGCGCCGGCGGCCGTGCCGTCGCCCACGCGGATGACCGAGTTGGCGTTGTCCAGCGTGATGCCGTCGCCCTGCACCGTGTAGCCGTCGACCGCGAACTGCACACCCGCGATGCGCACCGCCCCGCCGCCCCCATCGACCGTGACGGTGCCGGCCTTGCCGCCGAACACGGCGAACTGGTTCTGCGCCCAGTTGGCGTTGAGCTTGCCGTCCATGTCGGTCCAGCCGTCCTGCGAAGGCTGCGGGCTGCCCAGGCGCCAAGTGCCGTTGCCGCCGGCCACCTGGCCGTCGTTGTATTTGCTGCTGTCGCCGCCGTCCCAGAAGTTGAGCGACAGGCCCGCGCGGTTGACCAGGTTGACCTGGTTCGCCACCGAGGTCTGCACCTGCAGGTCGGCCAGCTTGGCGCCGGCCGGCGCGGTGCCGATGTCCAGGCCGAAGTCGGTCAGCGTGCCGCCGTAGCTCATGAGCCGGTACAGGCCCGGTCCGAAGGTGCCCCCCGCCGACTGCGCGATGTTCAGCGTGCCGTCCAGCTGCAGGTTGCCCGTGACGTTGATCAGGTCGTTGAGCGCGCCGCCGGGCACGCCGGCCTGGCCGAGTTCGTAGTTGAGCGTGGAGCCGCCGGCCAGCGTGAGCGCGCCGAGCGTCAGGGTGCCCGGGCTGTTGCCCGCGGCGAGGATGCCGCCCTTGGCGATGGTGACCGCGCCCGCGATGCTGCCGCTGCCCGCGAGCGTGGCGCCCGACTGCACCTGCACGCTGCCGGTGCCCGTGCCGCTGCCGCTGGTGTTGTTCACCCTCAGCGTGCCGGCGGCCACCGTGGTGGCGCCGGTGTAGGTGTTGGCGCCTGTCAGCACGAGCGTGCCGGCGCCGATCTTGACGACCGAGCCGCCGGTGCCGCTGACGGTGCCCGACAAGCTGTTGTCGCCGCCGCTGCCGCCCAGCGTGAGCGCCTTGGCGCCGAGCACGACATCGCCCGCGCCGCTGAGTGCGCCGAAGCTCACGCCGGTGGTCGCCTGGTCGATGCGCACCTGTGCGCCGGCCTGGTTGATCACCGTGGCCTTGTCGGCCGAGGCGTCGCCGGCAAAGGCCAGCACCCCACCCGCGGCGTTGGTGATGGTCGATGTGCCGGCGCTCGATTTGTCCTGGAAGCGCACCTTGCCCTGGTTGCCGATGGCGGTGGTGCCGGCGTCGAAGCCGCCACCCAGTTGCAGCGTCGCGCCCGTGGCCACGGTCGCCGCGCCGCTGCCCAGCGCACCGGTGACCTCGGTGGCCAGCGTGCCGGCATCGACGAAGGTGCCGCCCGCATGGCTGTTGGCCGCACCGAGCCGCAAGGTGCCCGCGCCGGTCTTGCGCAGGCTGCCCGCGCCGCTCGCGGTGCCGTTCAGCGCCACGGTACGTACCGCGTCGATGTCGAAGGTGTTGCTGCCCGCGCCCAGGCTCACGGCGCGCGCACTGACGCTGTCGCCGGTCACGTGCAGCGTGGCGCCGCCCTGCAGCGCAAGGCCGCCCGCGGCCGCACCGAGGTTGGCGTCGGAGGCGATCTGCAAGGTGCCGCCCTTGACGGTGGTGCCGCCGGTGTAGCTGTTGCTGCCGCCGAGCACCAGCGTGCCCACGTCATCCTTCACGAGACCGCCCGCGCCCGTGATGGCCGCGTTGATGGTCGCGGTCATGCTGGCGCCCGCGGCCGTGCCGTCGCCCACGCGAATGATCGAGACCGGGGCGTTCATCGTCAGCGCTGCGCCGTCGATGGTGTATCCATCGACAGCGAACTGCGCACCACCGATGCGCACCGCCCCGCCCGCGCCCGTGTTGTCCACCGTGACCGTGCCGGCCTTGCCGGCGAAGATCGCGAACCCGCCCTGCACCCAGGTGCCGTTGGCGGTTCCATTCGCGTCGGTCCAGCTGTCGCCGGGCACGCCCGCACGCCAGGTGCCAGAGCCGCCGGCGATCTTGCCGTCGTTGAAGTTGCCGGAGTTGACGCCGTCCCAGAGGTTGAGCACCAGCCCGTTGCTGTTCACCAGGTTGATCTGGTTCGCCACCGAGGTCTGCACGGACATCTTGCTCGCGTCGGTCGGCGCAGTGCCGATGTCCAGGCCGTTGTCGGTCAGCGTGCCGGTGTAGTTGATGAGGCGGTACAGGCCCGCGCCGAACTTGCCGCCGGTCGATTCCGCCACGTTGAGCGTGCCGTCCAGTTGCAGGTTGCCGTTGACGTTGACCAAATCGTTGAGCGATCCGCCGGCCACGCCGGCCTGGCCCAGGTCGTAGTTCAGCACTGCGCCATCGGCGAGACTCAGGCTGCCCAAGGTCAGCGTGCCGGCGCCACCGTTGCCTGCGGACAACTGGCCGCCCTTGCCCACGCTCACCGCGCCCGCGATGCTGCCGATGCCTGCGAGCGTCGCGCCCGACTGCACCTGCACCGCGCCCGTGCCGGTCGCGCTGCCGCCGACGTTGTTCACGGCGAGCGTGCCGGCCGCCACCGTGGTGCCGCCGGTGTAACTGTTGGCGCCGCTCAGCGTGAGCGTGCCGGCGCCGACCTTGACGATCGAGCCGCCCGTGCCCGAGCCCGGCTGCGCGAAGATGCTGCCCTTGTCGCTGACGGTGCCCGAGATCGTGTCGCTGTTGCCCAGGCCACCGAGCGCGAGCTGCGTGGCGCCCAGCACCACGGCGCCCGCGCCCGTGAGCGAGCCGAGTTCGACGGCGGGCTTGCCGCCCGTCGCGCCCGACACATCGAGCGTGGCGCCTGCGGCGTTGGTGACCGAGGCATTCGTGCCCGTCGCGGTATCGGCAAAGAGCACAAGGCCGCCGGCCGTGTTGGCGATCTGCGCACTGCCGGCCGTGGCCTTCTGGCCGAAGACGAGCAGGCTGTTGCTGCCGTTCGTGATCGTCGCCGTCCCGGCGCTGGCGGTCTCCAGGAAGCCGATCCCACCGCCCGCATTGACGATGGTCGATGCACCGGCGCTCGAACTGCCGCCGAACCGCAAGATGTTCACGCCCGGCGCCTGCCAGCCCCCGCCATTGACCGTGATCTTCGAAGTGGCCGCCGTGGTGGTCTGGGCGAACGACAGCACATTGCCGTTGTCCGCGGTCGCGGCACGTCCCACGATGTAGTCGTTGCCGCCGGCGCTCGCCGCGTTGGTGAAGGCCAGCACCGTGCCGTCGCCCTGCTGCTGCACCGCGCCGCCGCCGAACACGCCGCCGGCGCTGGCGACGATGCTCGCGCCGTCCTTCAGCACCGTGCCGCCGCTATAGCTGTTGGCCGCCACCAGACTCAGGCTGCCGCCCTTGCCGGTGACGGTAAAGAGGCCGCTGCCGCTGACGACGCCGCGCAGCTCGAGGAAGCTGTTGCCCAGGTCGATGGTGCCGCCGCCGGCGCCGAGCGCGACATTGCGCATGCTGAAGAACGGCGTGGAACCCGTGGCGATGCGCAGGGTGCCGCCGTCCAGCGCCAGGCCCGTGCCGATCGCGCCGAGGTTGGCATCGCCCGAGATCTGCAGGATGCCGCCCTTGACCGAGGTACCGCCCATGTAGCTGTTGTTGCCGGTCAGCACCAGCGTGCCGCCGTCGTCCTTGACCAGCCCGCCCGTGCCGCCGATGGCCGCATTGATGGTCGCCGTCATGCCCGCGCCCGCGGCGGTGCCGTCGCCCACGCGCACCGTGGTGTTCGCCGCGTTGATCGCGAGCGGGTCGCCGTTGACTACGTAGCCGTCGACCGCGAACTGCGCGCCGCCGATGCGCACCGCGCCACCTGCGCCCGTGTTGTCCACCGCGACTGTGCCGGCCTTGCCGGTGAAGACCGCGAGGCCGTCCTGGATCCAGCCCGCGTTGACGATGCCGTTGGCATCGGTCCAGTTGTCGCCGGGCGAGCCGGCGCGCCAGGTGCCGCTGCCACCTTCGACCTGGCCGTTGTTGAAGTTCGCGACTTTGTTGCCGTCCCACATGTTGAGCGCGAGGCCGCCGGTGTTGACCAGGTTGATCTGGTTGGCCACGCCCGTCTGCAGCGCGAGGTATCCAAGCGGCGTCGGCGCACTGCCGATGGTCATCGCGTTGGCGGTGAGCGCGCCCGTGTAGTTGATGAGCCGGTAGATCCCCGCACCGAAGGTGCCGCCAGCCGATTGGGCGAGATCGAGCGTGCCCGCCAGCGAGAGATCGCCGTTGACGTTGAGCAGATCGTTGAACGCGCCGCCGGCCTTGCCGGCCTTGCCCATTTCCATCTCGAGCGTCGAGCCTGCCGCGAGCGTGAGCGCGCCGGTGGCAAGGGCTCCCACGCCGCCGTTGCCCACCGACAGGCGGGCTCCCGCGGCCACATTGACCGGGCCGGCGATGGCGCCGCTGCCCACGAGCGCCGCGCCCGACTGCACCTGCACGGCGCCCGTGCCCGTGGCACTGCCGCTCTTGTTGCTGACGCTCAGCGTGCCCATGGCCACCGTGGTGCCGCCGCTGTAGCTGTTGTCGCCGCGCAGCGTGAGCACATCGACGCCCTGCTTCACGATGGCGCCGTCACCCGAGATCTGGCCATCGAGCGTCAGTGCCGGGCCCGAAATGCTCAGCGTGTTCGACTTGCCGATCGCGAAGGCGTTGCCCAGCGTCAGCGCTGCATTGCCCGACAGCGCGGTGTTGCCCTCGATCGCGGCCGTGCCGGTGCCCAGCGCGGTGTTGCTGCCCAGCACGACGGTGCTGCCGGCCAGGCGCGTGCCGCCCGCATAGCTGTTGTTGTTCAGCAGCGAGACCGTGCCGCCGATGCCGCGCAGGTCCAGCGAACCCGCGCCCGAGACCACGCCGCCGAAGCTGACCGCGCCCGGTGTCTGCACGTCGAGCACGCCGCTGCCCGAGATGAGGTCGACGTTGTTCAACGCGAGCGCGAACGGGCTCGAGAGCGTGACCGCGCCGCCGATGCCGAGCGCCGCGCCGCCGATGGCCTGCGCGCTCGCAGCCTGCAAGGTGCCCGCGTTCGCCGTGAAGCTGCCGGTGAAGGCGCTGTTGTTGCCGCTGAGCGTGAGCACGCCGATGCCGCTCTTGATCAGCGTTCCCCCGCCGCTGAAATCGCTGGCGACGGTGGTGCTGCTGTCGTCGGCCATCCTCAGCGAGGAACCGGCCGCGAGCGCCACCATGCTGCCCGCCACGCCTGTCAGGTTGCCGACGACGGCAGTGCCCGAATCCGTGTGCAGCATCGTGCCCGCTGCGGCCAGGCTCAGGGCAGTGCCGGTGCCGAAGGAGCCGCCCGAGGCGAAGCCCAGCGCCCCCCCGTTGACTGTTGCAGTTCGCGGACCGATGGCGCGGTCGACGATCCAGTCGCCGCTGTCGTTCTTGATCAGGTCGCCGCCGAAGTCAGTGACGCCGGTGACCGCTTGCGAATGGATCTGCGTGCCCGCGCCGGCCAGGGTGAGCGTCGATCCCGCGCGGTTGCCGATGGTGAGGTTGCCCTGAACGCGGCTGCCGGTGCGAAGCGTGACCCACTGCACCAGCCCACCGTCCAGGGCGACGTGGCCTCGCAGGAGGCCACCGTTGTCGAGCGTGATCGCGGTGGCCTGGCCGTAGATGCTGTAGATGCCCTCGATCGTGGAGCCCGCCGTGTTGGTGATGTTTGCACTGCCTCCGCCGAAGCCGAGGCCCAGGTAGTTGCCGTTGCTGGTGATGCGGCTGTTGCCGGTGTTGACGATCGTTCCGCCCCCATACAGCAAGGCGCCCGCGGACCCTTCGATTACGCCGCCGTTCGAGTTGGTCAGCGTGACCGGTCCGCCGGTCACCTGGACCGCGCGATCGGTACTGCTGATCGTGCCGCCGTTGTTGTTGATCACCGAGTTGCCGCCGGTCACCACGCCCGCCGTGCCATGGATCGTGCCGGTGTTGTTGACCGTGACGTTGGAGCCGACGTTGATGGCCCAGGTGCCATCGCCGAGCGTGGCAATGGTTCCCGTGTTGTTGATCGTGCCGCCGTCCGCCACGCCGACCCAGCCGGGCGTGACGCCCGCGCAGTCGAGCGTGGTGCCCGTGAGCGTGCACGCCGCCCAGGCCGTTCCGCTCAGCAGGAAAGCGGGCACGGCCACGAGCGGCGCCACGAGGCTCGCGCGGCTCGACGCACGCCGCCCGCCGCTGCGCTTGCCGCGTGCGGGCGCCGTTTCGCACACGGCGACCCATGCACCGAGCGCTGCGTTCCAGAGGGTCTTGTAGGCGGTATTCATCAACGGTTCTCCATGCGCAGCGTGTTCAAGGTACTGCGAAAAAATCAGATCGGAAGCGGCGGGCCGACGGCGCGGTCATCCCCACGCGCCGGGCGCCGGGGGACTCGCCGCGCGGGAAATCGACGAGCAGGCGAGGCTCGTTCGATGTGGCCGGCGACCGCGCGGGGCTGTCGTGGTGCTATTCAAGGGGGTCTCCTCCCGCCATGCCATCGCAAGGACGCATGGCGCGTGCGGCATCACTGCGCTGCCGCTTGGAGAGAAATTCTCAAGTGCCGCTATCGGATTTGCACCTTACTTTTTCTTGCAATGGACACGCCTTCACCTACGGAAAACCGTGGGTTTTCCTGCGAGAGGAATGCATTGGCTTTCACGCGCCGGCAGGGCCCGTGGCGCATCAACGCTCGATGCGCACGCTCCCCTGAAAGCTGTAGCCCTCGCCGCGCACCGCGACGATCGGCAGCTTCTCGCCCGTGGCCTGCTCGGCCTTGCGGCGCAGCCGCGACACCGTGACGTCGAGGTTGCGCTCGTAGGCTTCCAGCCCGGGGCGCCCCATCGCCGCGAGCAGCGTGGCCCGGTCCACGACTTCGCGCGGCTGCTCGATCAGGCACTGCAGCAGCCGCGCTTCCGCGCTGGACAACTGCACGCCCTGGCTGGCCGGCGACAGCAGGAACCAGGTGGTCACGCAATAGCGCCACGGCGCCTGCGCGGCGGGTTCGCCGGCCTCTATCGCAGCGGGGTCGCTCGCGATTTGCCCTCGCGTTTCCTGGCTGCGCTGCAGCAGGTTGTGCAGCACCATCTCGAGCTCCCGCAGGTTCACCGGCTTCACGAGGTAGTAATCGGCGCCCAGGCCCAGTCCGTGCAGGCGATCGTTCGCCATGCCGCGTGCGGTCAGCATCACGATGCGCATGGCGCTGCGCGCTCTCAGCCGGGCCAGTACGCTGAAGCCGTCTTCGCCCGGCAGATTGATATCGCACACCACGGCATCGAAGTCCTGCCGCTGGAGTTCGGCGTCCAGCGCCTCGGCGCTCTCCAGGCCGCTCGCGAACATGCCCACGCCGCGCAGGTACCGCAGCACCGTGTCGCGCAGGTCGTCGTCGTCCTCGATGACCAGCACGCGGGCCGGAGCGCTCATCGGAGCCCTCCGTAGGCGGGAATCGCCGCAGGGCTTCCGCCGCGCGCTTCCGGCGGCTCGAAGCTTCCGAGCAGCGGCAGGGTCAACGTCAGCACGGCGCCCTGCCCGCTCGCGTTGGAGGCGACCACGCTTCCACCATGGACCGTGGCAATGCGGTGCACCATGTGCAGGCCCAGTCCGATGCCCGGAATCCGCCGCACGCCGGCCGCGCGATAGAAGCGCTCGAAGACATGCGTGAGGTCCTGCAGCAGGAAGCCGGGGCCTTCGTCGCACACCTGGATGCAGACGCCCGGCACGGTGTCGTCGTCGTCCGAAAGGCCATCGGAGCGGCAGCGCCGGATTCCGGCCCTGACCACCACCGGCGAATGCGGCGGCGAGTACTTGATGGCGTTGGTCAGGAGGTTGTCCATGGCGATGTGCATCAGCGTCTCGTCCGCCAGCACCGGCAGTTCGCGCGCATCGAGATCGAGGGAAATCCGCCCGCCACCCACGCCTTCGTTGTGCTCCTCGATCTTCTCGCGCAGAAAACCCGCGAGCTCGACAGGCACCAGGCACAGGTTGTTGCTGGACGCCTGGAGCCATTCGTCGGCCAGCAGGGTGTCCACCAGATCGCGCATGCGAAAGACGGTACGGCTGATCTTCTCCGCTTCCTTCTTGACCTCTTCGCGTGCCAGGCCGAGCCGGTCGTCCGAGAGAATCTGCGCCGCCCCGCCGATCGTGCCGAGCGGCGTGCGGAACTCGTGCGACACCATGGCCAGCAGGCCGCGCTGCTCGCGCAATGCCAGCGCCAGCTGGTCGTGCGTGCGATGGTGCTGCGCGATCTCCAGGCGCAGATCGCGGGTGCGTTCGTTCACCCGCCGTGCCAACCGCGCACGATGCCGCCGGGACAGCGCAAGCGCGCGTCGCTCGCGATGGCGCACGCGCCAGCCCAGCGCAAAGAAGAAAGCCATGATGTGAAGGATGCTGCCGATCGCATAGCTGGACTGTGTGGCCAGCGTGTAGGGCAACCACTGCAGGTTCTTCGCAAAGTGCGCCACGCCCATCAGGAGGTAGATGGCATAGCCGACCAATCCCGGCCAGGCCTGGATGTTCCGGCGCAGCGCAATGGCGCACATCGGCACGATGCAGGCGGCGAACACCACCCACATCAGGTTCAGCGGTCGCGCGATGCGTCCGTACCAGCCCGCCATGGCGAGCGCACAGGCCGCGAGGCAAACCAGCGTCATCACCTGGAACACCCGGTTCATGCGCGGGAACTGCCGCTCCATGTCCAGCAGCACGCGGGCGAATCCGAATGCGGCGGCGCTGTGCAGGCAGACCGCGAAGTTGTGCAGGCGAACGGCGGCCAACGGGTGGTCCTGCAGCCACAGGGACGCCGGCAGGCCCTCCGAGCTTCCGAACACCAGCGCGAGCGTGAGGAGATAACCGGCGTACGCAATGAATCGCCGGTCGGGCAACGCGATGCCCATCATCAGGCTGACCACCGCCATCAGCAGGACCATGCCAGCGACGGCCGCGTCGACGTAGTCCAGCTCCTGCTGCACCACGGCCTGCTCGCGCAGCGGCGATACACCGCCGGCCAGGGTCAGCGAGCGGTCGCCCGCCAGCCGCACCCAGACCCAGCGCGGTTCGGTATCGGGCAGGTCGGGCAGGCGCACGGCAGGGATTGACCAGGGCAGCTCGCGCGCGGAGGCGGCGCGCATCCCGCCAAGCGCGCGGTGCGTGAAGCCGCCGCTCGCGCCGTCTGCGCCGTCGGGCCACCACACATCGATGTAGTCGGCGTACGGCGCGTTCAGCCGCAGCCACCAGCCACCTTCGAGCGGATGCGCAATCTGTTCGGGCGAGGCCTGGATCTGGAAGCGCACCCACCACGCGCCCCTGGCATAGCCGCCGTTGAAGACGCCCTCGACCGTCTTGAATTGCTGCTGATGGGAAGGCGATGCCACCTGTTCGCGCGTGAGCAGGCCGCTCTTGTCGTGGTATGCCTTCAGGCGCCCGTTGAAGCTGCGCTCGAGGATGTCCAATCCGGCATCGAGTCTCAGCGGCTGAGCCTGCGCATGGCTCGGTATGGCAAGGCAAGCCAGCAGGAACAGGGCGAGCCCCGCCATCGCGCGGACCGCAGCGAGTCGCAACCCGAAATTTGTCAAGCAGAGCGCGATGAACAAAGTTGCCGTCCGAGTCCTCGAAAGTGCCGTCTGCGTCGCTGTCTGCGCCGCCGCTTCGCACCGGATTCTGGGGCGCGGCCGCGGAGTTTGCACCTTACTTTTTCTTTCATCCGTCGGGCTTCGTGCCAGAGGCGCGCGTGCTGTAGCCATGCAAACGTCCCAGGCACGCCGCGCGCTGCGGCGCAATTGGCTACGCCTTGGCCGGCACCGGGTACGCCGCCGGGATCAGCACGCGCACCGCATCCACCACGCCCTGGCGGCCCCGGCGGCGCCAGGCCAGATGAACTTCGACATCGAAGCTGTCGGTCTCATCCAAGGGCCTGAAGCGCACGCCCGCGTAGCCCAGCTTCTGCGCGGAGCGCGGCACGAGCGCCACGCCCACGCCCGCATCCACGAGGGCCAGGATCGAATGCGTGTGGCTCAGGGTCTGCACCGTTTCTGGCGCGACGCCCTGAGCACGCAGCCTGCCGGCGATCAGTTCGTAGAGATAGCGCGACTCCGACGGGCAGAACTGGATGAACGCCTCGCCTTCAAAGTCCGGCAGGCGCATGCAGGCCTGCCCGGCCAAACGGTGCTCGCTGGGCATCGCGAACACGAAGGGTTCACGAAAGATCGCGGCCGATTCGGCAAAGCTGCGGGGGGCAAACGGCCGCACGATACCCAGCTCGATCCGGGTCGGTGCCGATCGCCTCGAGCTGTTCCAGCGTCTGCATCTCGCGCAGCACGCAGTTCCGGCCAAAAGCGGGCGTTCAATACGCCCCGATGACTGCTGAGCCCACCCGTAACTCCCAGGCGAGCTAAGCCTTCGCCTCGCGCACGGTCGCTGTGCAGTCCCCGAAGCCGATCCGACGGCGCCCCGGAAGCTCGCAGTAGCCCCGCAATGTGACGGTGTCGTCATCGTTCAGGAACAGACGTTCCTCGCCGTTTGCCAGTCGCAGTGGATGCCTGCCACCTTGCGTGATTTCCAGCAGACACGCCGCCTGTCCGGCGCCCTCGCCGGAGAGCGTCCCCGTCCCAAGCAAATCGCCCGGCATCAGGTTGCACCCATTGATGGTGTGATGCGTCACCAGCTGAGCCACCGTCCAGTATGCAGCCTGGGCGAGGCCCGTGCGAACGATGCATTCGCCGCCCTGCCCGTGAGCCCGCATCTGCGGCGTTTGGAGCCAGACCTCGAGCGTCACATCGATCGCACCGAACTCACGGCTCGACTGACCTTCCAGGTACGGCAGCGGCTGCGGTTCCTCGGCTGATCGGACGAAGGGCCTGCGAAATGGCGCCAGAGCTTCCAGCGTCACGATCCAAGGCGACAGTGTCGTGGCGAAACTCTTCGCCAGGAACGGCCCCAGCGGCTGTGCCTCCCAAGCCTGAAGATCACGCGCACTCCAGTCGTTCAAGAGCGTCAGGCCTGCAATGTGCTCCTCGGCCTCGTCGATGGGGATCGCATCGCCTTGCTCGTTGCCTCGGGCGATGACGATGCCCATCTCCAATTCGAAATCCAGCCGGTCGCTCTGCCGCATCGACGGCACCTCGGCACCTGCGGGCTTCACTTGACCCTTGGGCCGCGCGAAATCTCGCCCGCTGACTTGTATGGATGACGCGCGTCCGTGGTAGCCGATGGGCACCCAGCGATAGTTGGGCAGCAGTGGCGTATCGGGTCGAGAGAGGCGACCCGTGTTGCACGCATGGTGGATGCCGATGAAGAAGTCGCTGTAGTTGCGGATCTCGCACGGCAGGCCCAGCTCGACCCCCGTCATTGGCACCAGCCATGGCGCGATGCGCGCTCGGCTGTCGTTACCGTGCTTCAGAGCCAGCGAGATCGCATCCCGCTGCGCCAGACGCTGAACACGACTCAACGTCAGCCAGTGGCCCATCTCAGAACTGTGGGCGAGCCCGGCGCCATGAACATCCAAGACCTGGTCCCCGATGGCCACGCCGATCGACCACGGATCAGATGCATCCCGCCTAAACCTGCCGTAGGGAAGATTTTGGATGGGAAAAGGAGTTTCGGGGGCGTTTGCGCTCTCAACCCAACTGACGAGGTCAGGCGAGTTCGTATCGAACGGGGCGGTCAAGGTGGTCCTTTGTGGTCGAGAGTGCCGTCTGCGCGAGCCGACACCCAAGTTCGCCCCCGGGGTACGGGGAGCGACTTGGAAAAGCGCTTCAGTTGTCGCGGGAGGGGATCAGTGGCAGCACCAGATATGAGTCGTAGCGCCCGCCCGTGAGGATCGTGTTCTCGCCGCTGAAGAGATCAGGCTTGCGATCCAGCGGGTCGGTGTGTAGGAACGGCCCTGACCCCTTGCGTGGCCCTGTCGCGCCTTCACGTTGGAAGTCCTGCGCATCGACGCGCACCGCAAGCCGATACCCACGCGGAAGCACGATGGACGTCGGCCAGATTTCCACTTCCACCCGATAGTCTTCGCCAGGAATCAACGGCTCGATTTCGGTATGCGTGTGAAACGGCTGCCCGGGCCGTGACCGCGCCGGGTCGGTCTTGCGGTGCGACGCTCGTAGCCACCCTTGCGCGACCGGCACCTGTGGGTCCGTCGCGCCCCGGAAGAGCACTTCGTTGCCATCGGGGTCATACGCCCGGACTGTCACGAAGAGATCCATGTCTTCGGTGCTTGAGCGAATCCACACAACCAGTGACAGTGGTCCGGTGAACTCTGTCGATGTCTCCATCGGTGCGCTCTGGAATTCGACACCGCGGCCGGGCGCGCGGTACGACGCCGTCGCGGTCGAATCAACGGCATCAGCAGCTAGCTTGCCTGCTTGGGCATCGAGGTAGAGCTTGGTCCATTGCGTTCGAGCGATCGGCCATTCGTGTTCGAAGCGCTGCTCGAACCGATCCGGATGGCGCACCTCCAGCATCACAGGGGGTTGCTCCTCCCATCCGTTGGGCTCGTCCTTCAGGAACCTGTCGAAGAAGCGCTTCTGCATTTGCACATACTCGGGCAGATAGAAGGATTCCCAGTGCGTGCCGCCATGCATCTGCAGCCACTTCTGGCGCGACCCTGCACCTAGGAAGCCCTGCACATTGCCACGAAGATGCAGCCCCATGCCGCCCCAGTTGCCTGCGGACAGGACCGGCACCTCGATGTCGGCGAGCTTCGGAGACCTTGAGGCATACCAGTCGTCCATCAGCGGGTGCGACCGGAACTCCTCGATGACATCCACCCGGTTCGCGCGCAGAGTGTCAGCGTCCAGCGCCTCGCCGGTGCTCGTCGTACCCGTTTCGCGGTCGATGTAGGGACTGTCCGCCTTACCGTGCTGCACCGAGAGGATCTGCTTGGGGAACCAGAGTTCGAAGAAGAAATTGCCAAAGATCCCGCCGTGATGACTGGCATCGCGGTACATGTCGCTGGCCCCTTCCCACGGACAGATGGCCGCCAGATGGGAAGGCCGGCGCGCTGCGACCTGCCACTGGTTCATCGCGTAGTACGAGATGCCAAGGAGGCCGACCTTGCCGCTGGACCATCCCTGCACGCCGGCCCATTCGATGCAGTCTGCGTAGTCGTCTACCTCCTGCGGCGACCACACCCACAGCTTGCCGGGCGACTCGCCGGCGCCTCGGCTGTCGACCACCACGATCGCGTAGCCCCAAGGAATCCAGCGTTCCGGATCGGCCACCTCCCAACGCAGGTACTTTCCGGAACTGCCTTCCGTGTCGATGCCAGGGTAGAGGCGTTTCAGTTCGTCCCATTGCGGCTTGAACGCGTCCTCGAAATGCGCGTCTTTGCCGTAGGGGCCATGCGTCATGAGGACCGGCACGGGTGCGTCCCCGTCCGGGCGGAAAACGTTCGCCTTGAGGACCGAGCCGTCGCGCAAGCGAATCAGCACATTCTTTTCAAAGATCATGGTTACTCCGATCGACGTCACTGAAACAGTGCGACCGCGCGCGTCCAGCCCGCCGAACCGCCGCGGATCTTGGCTGGAAAGCAGGATAGGAAGAACCCGTCCGGCGGCAGCACTTCCAGGTTGTGCAACTTCTCAAGGTGGCAGTAGCCTATGTCGCGGCCGGCCTTGTGGCCCTCCCATATCACTGCCGGATCTTTGTCCTGTTTGTAGCGTTCGGCGGTGTAAACGAAGGGTGCGTCCCAGCTCCAGGCGTCTGTACCCGTCACGCGAACGCCACGCTCAAGCAGGTACATCGTCGCGCCGTAACCCATGCCGCACCCTGATTGCACGAAATCGGGCTTGCCATAGCGGCTTCCCGCGCGGGTGTTGATAACCACGATCTCCAGCGGCTTCAGCGTGTGGCCGATGCGCTTCAACTCCGCCTCGACGTCCTCTGCTTGCACGACGTAGCCATCCTCGAAATGGCGGAAGTCAAGCTTCACGCCTGGCTGCAGGCACCATTCGAGAGGCACCTCGTCGATGGTGATCGCGGGCTCGCCATGGTTCATCGTGGAGGCGAAGTGCCAGGGTGCATCGAGGTGCGTGCCGTTGTGGGTGCTGAGTTCGACCCTTTCCACGGCCCATGCCTCGCCATCGGGTAGATCTCCGGCCTTGAGCCCAGGGAAGAACTGAGCCAGCCGGCTGAAGCTCTCCGTGTGGTTCATGTAGTGGATCCTGGGCGCGAACGCCGGCGGGTCCGAGATCACATCGTTCTCGAGGAAGATGGAAAGGTCGACGATTTTCTTGAACATCACGAATCCATTTCGATGCCGAGTGGAGGAAGGATTCGCTGGTAGCGAGCGAACTCTTTTTCAAGATAGGCCTTGAACCGGTCAGGCGGCATCTCCGAGACCTTGTTGCCGAACGTGACCATCTTTTCCTTGAAGCCAGGGTCGGCCAGCGTCTTCGCAACGCCTTCGTAGAGTGCCGCGAGGACCTGCGGCGGCATCTTGGGCGGCGCGAGCATGCCGATCCACGCGGGGATGTCGATGTCGGGCATGCCCAGTTCCGCGAACGTAGGCGCGGTCAGCAGCGTCTCTGCGCGCTGTGCCCCAGTGATCGCGAGGGCTTTGATCTTCTTGGCCTCGATGTACTGCATCACAGACGATGGCGCGATGAACGAGACGTCCACCACACCACTGATCAGATCCGTGAGCGGCGTTCCTTTGTAGGGGACGTGGATCAGATCGATCCCGGCCTGTTTGGCGAACAGGGCGCCGACCACATGTGTCGTGTTTCCGTTCCCGGCTGACGCATAGCTCAACCTGCCTGGTTGCTTCTTGGCTGCGGCGACGAATTCGGCGAGCGTGTTGAAGGGTCCGTTCGCCCTGTGCAGCAGCGCGAAGCCATAGGTCGAATACACCATCGACAAGGGCGTGAAGCCGTCGATCGGGTGGTACGGCAGTTTCTTCATCAGCACCCCATTCGTCAGGTGCCCACCGGTGGTCCAGAGCACCACGGAGCCATCGGGCTTTGCACGCGACACCTCTGACGCACCGATGGTGGTGGCGGCACCCGGCTTGTTGTCGACAATGCATTGGCGACCTGTCACCTTCTGATAGGTGTCTGCAAAGATGCGCGTGATCCCGTCGAGGGCTCCCCCTGCAGGAAACGGCATCACGATCCTCATCAGCTCGGGAAGGTCCGTCGTCGCCGCTTTCGACATGGGCGCTGCAAGCGTGACTGCAACGCCTGCGAGCGCTTCTCTTCGATTCAACATGGATTTGTCTCCTATGGCACCGGCCGGCGCTGACTACGCCGGAAGCCGGCAACCGGCGCATTCTAGACAAATAAAACACATGTTTGAATCAAGTGTTTCTACGAGTACTGCGTTCTGCTTCATTGATTGAAACAAGTGATTGACTGGCTGATGCAGAATGTCCCTTGACCGTGGCGATCTGCGCTTCCGTCGCAAGCACAGCCCAACTTTTTTGCCCCTTCGGACATGCCAGGACGAACACCTCCCTCCTCTGATCGCCTCACCCGGCAGAAGATCCTCGATTCCGCCTTGGCCTTGTACGCCGAGAAAGGCGTAGACGGGGTGCCTGTGCGAGCGCTGACCAGCCATGCGGGTGTCAACGTCGCGGCGATTCACTACCACTTCGGAAGCACCGAAGCGCTGGCCGAGGCGGTTTTTGATGAACTGTCAGCGCGAGTGAACAAAAGCCGCACGCTTGCCCTGAAAGAGATCACGGCGGCAGCTGGCTCAGAAGGCGCGCGACCCGAAGTGACGGCGATCGTGTCCGCCTTCGTCGCTCCATACGTTGGGGAGGGCGCAGCAACCGAAGGCCAGTTGCTCGCGCAGTTGATACTGAAGCACCGCCTTTCACCTTCACCGATGACGGAGCGGGTCATCAAGAAGCACTTCGACCCGATGGCCAAGCAGTTCGTGGCAGCACTCCACGACGCCGTGCCCGAAATTCCGCTGAGCCTGATGTACCTGCGTTACATGCTGATGGTCAGCACCGTGGTGCTCTTTCTGACTGACAGGGGTCGACCCAATCGACTCCATCGCCTTTCAGGCACGAAGGCCGGAACAACGGACACGAAGGCCACCGCAAGCGCGCTTGTTGACTTCGTCGTTGGAGGGATCCGAGCGAGCGTGTCTTCGTAGGGACTTTGCCAACACGTGAAGTTGCTTTGTGCGGGGCCGCAACATGCAGTCAACCCATGAACGGCATCGCGACGTTCTGAGTTCGGATCCTGCGAAGAGTCGCTGAAGAGCAGCACCCAACGACCGCTTTTGGGGTTGACGAACGTCGGCTTTGCGCCCGTTTGCGACGTTCAGGCGTCTCCGCTCAAGGACCGCAACCAGTCGAGGCTGTGTGGAAACAGCCTGCATTGAAGGGGCGCGCAAGATCCGTTGGACCGGCGGACTCAGTTCCTACCGGAATTCTCGGCCGTCTCGACAAGACGCGAGTCGGCTCCTACGACTTCATCTCTGCAATCAGGGTACTTGGGCCGAGGATCTTGATTGCTCGCTTGAGGTTGTAGGCCAGAACCTGCAGATTCATCTCGGTTTTCACGTTCGGCAAGGTCTTCGTCAGGAAGTGCGTGGCCCCCATCCACGCTTTCAGGGTGCCGAACACGTGTTCGATCGTTCGTTGCCTGAACTTTGAGGCCTCGGGCGCAGCATCTAGACGCGCCTGGACCTTTTCCAGGACCTCCTCGTACTCCCATCGACTGATGCGTCTGGCTGGCGCCGGGGTGCACTGCGGCTTCAAGTGACAGCCGCCACAGTTTGATGTCCAGTACTTGCGCAACGCCTTGCCGTCCTCAATGGCGGTGAAGCGGTAGATTGCGATCTCGCCCGCCGGACACCGGTACACATCCCGTCGCTTGTCATAGACGAAGTCTCGCTTGTCGAATCTGCCCTCGAACTTGCTGTTGGACGTCAAGGGCTTCGGGACAAGTGTCGCAATGCCCGCACGTTCGCACTCCAGAATCCCGTAGCCTTCGAAGTAGCCTCGATCCGCCAGCACGATTGGTTTGGGGTGTTCGATGGCCTCTTGAGCCGCCTTGGAGATGGCGGCCAGTTGGCCTCGATCGGTTACTGCGTTGGTCACCTCATGGGCGACGATCATGTGGTGTTTTGCATCGACCGCGGCCTGGACGTTGTAGCCTACGACTGCTGAGCCAAGTCGGCTGGTCGCCATCGAGCGGGCATCCGGATCGGTCAGCGAGATCTGTCGCTCTTGCGTGGACTGAAGCTGCCGCTCGATGGCAGAGATTTCACGCATCTTTCCTTTGATCTTGGCTACCTTTTCCTGGAGGCGCGCAACACGCTCGGGGAGAACCATCGCTGGATCTCGGTCAGCTCGATCAAGTTCGGCAAGGTATCGGCCGATGCTCTGCTCGAGCTGCTGCATCCGCACCTGGAGCTTGTGCTCGTTGAAGTTCTTGTCGCGGTTGTTGACGCCCTTGAACTTGCTTCCGTCCACGGCGATGACGCCGTCGGCAAATAGCTTGAGCCGGCGGCACAAAAGAACGAACTCTCGGCACACCAGACGAATGGCGTCACCATGATCTTTGCGGAAGTCGGCGATGGTTTTGAAATCAGGGGCCAGGCGCCCGGTCAGCCACATCAACTCCACATTGCGCTGTGCCTCGCGCTCCAGGCGTCGACTGGATTGCACTTGGTTCAGGTAGCCGTAGATATAGATCTTCAACAGCACTGAGGGGTGGTACGACGGCCGCCCGGTGGCCGCAGGTTCCGCGCCTTCAAAGCCGAGCCGATAGAGCTTGAGTTCATCGACAAAGACATCGACTACGCGGATGGGGTTCTCTTCTGAGATGTAGTCGTCAAGGCACTCTGGCAGCAGCGTGGTCTGGCTTCGATCCCCTGGCTCGATGAATCGCTTCATGTGGCAACCCAGTTCGTGGCGTTGTCTCAATCTAGGCGACGGCATGCACGGATTCAATGCGTTTTCACACAGCCTCAGTCTAGAGCGGGCATATGCGACGAATGCCTGCGCCGACCAGCGTCTGCGTCAGCCGGCTGACCGTGGACTTCGACAAACCCGTGCGCTCGGCCAGCTCGCTGCTGCCCTGCAGTTCCGAGCCGGGCCTGAACGCGCGCAGCAGATCGATGCCGCGCCACTCGAATTGCCACGGTTGCGGTAGTTGCGAAGTCCAACTGATTGCACTCACTGCAGCCATGACTTGGCAGGCAACCCTGTCGAGACCACTTCACCGGACGCGTACTCCGACGTGCGATCTGCTCGGGCGTACGCACCACCGCATGCTCACCGCGCTTCATCTCCCTAGCGGAGCACAGCAGAGCTGCGGCGAACAGCTCGACTTTCGTTGCCCTTAGCTCTCGGCATTCAAAGGCCCCTCCGCGGCGGTATGCACGCGAATGCGCACAAAAATTCAGCCGCTCAGCGTTTCAGCCCTCGCTGCTCGCCCGGCGTGAGCGACTGCATCTGCGCGGTCGTGAGCTCGCCCGCGCCGAGCACCTGCACCACGCCCTTGGGGTCGTAGGCCGCGCCGCTGCGCTCGCCTCCGGTACCGCTGCCACCGCCCTCGCCGCCCGCGGGTTCGTTGCCGAAGCCGAGCACGCGCACGGTGAACACCGACGGCAGCGCTTGGCGCTGGGCCGCGCGGTCGCGCTGCACGGCGTCCTGCGCCGCTGTGGCAGCCTGCGAGGCCGCCGCGCTGGCATTGGTCAACGCTCCCACATTGACGGCGGCGACCACCGGGATGCCCACCGACTCGCCCTGCACCTGGATGTTCTCGGCGTTGACCACCTGGAGCGCCGCCAAGTTGACATTGCCCGAGACGCGGATGCCCGCCTCGCCTGCATCGATGGTGCCCAACGGCGCGATCAGGTCGATGTCACCGGGCGGCACTTCCGGGATCGGGTTGAGCGTGGCGATGCCGGCGCCGGTGTTCGGCGTGGTCGGCGACAGGGACACGTTGCCGATGCTGTCGTAGGCACGCCGCTGCGGCGTGTAGACGACGGTGGTCTTGCTGCCCCGCCCGGCGTTGATGTCGCCTTCGGCCGACCACGCCAGGATGTGCCCGCCGAAGGTGGTGAAGATGCGGCTCTGGCCCAGCAGCAGGCTACCTTGCGTGTAGATCCGGATGTCGCCCGCGCCCTGCGTGAGCAGGCCCGAGCCTTCGCCCGGAGTGAAGCCGCCGTCCACCCCAACCAGCGCGCGGCCGCCCGGCACCATCAGGCTGATGTCGCCGCCGAAGTCGGTGTGCATGCCGGCGTCGAGCACCTTGTAGAACGGCACGTCGTAGCCCGGGCTGCCGCGCGCCACCCACTCGTCCTCGC
This sequence comes from Variovorax sp. EBFNA2, assembly GCF_033802765.1. NCBI lineage: Bacteria > Pseudomonadati > Pseudomonadota > Betaproteobacteria > Burkholderiales > Comamonadaceae > Variovorax > Variovorax sp. EBFNA2. The sequence goes on along the minus strand of NZ_CP138497.1, from coordinate 243,110 downwards.
GGATGTATGTCAGGCCGCGCTCGGGCCGGCGGGTGGCGGGGCTGTCGACGTACTGCCTGTAGTACAGCGCGCTGCTGAACATTGTGAGGTCACCCTCGTAGCGCAAGGCGCTGCCTTCGGCATCCTGCGCCGGGAACAGCGTGGCGATGGCTTCGCGCCCGCGCAGGTAGCTGCCCGAGCGCTTGCCGTCCGCGTCGTTGTACTCGCGGCCGGCGGCCTTGAGTTCGGCGTAGTAGATGTCGCGCAGGAACACGTTCTGCTGCGCCGGTGGCAGCGCGGTGAAGAAGGCGCGCGCGTCCATGGTCGCGGCATCGAAATGCAGCCCCAAGCCGTTGGCGCCGCCGAAGCGCTCGCTCAGCCACTTGACCAGGTGCAGGCTGCCGCTGTAGATCTCGAGCGCCTTGCCCGGCTGGTCGGCGAAGGCCACCGCCGGATCGGCCTGGTTGGCCGGATCCAGGTAGCGCTCGGCGAATGCGCGCCAAGCGGGTCCGTGCGATCCGACGCCCGCCATGACCGCGATGCCGGCGCCACTGCCTCGGTCGCCGGGCACCGCGCTGGCCACCGGGCCGATGCTGCGCAGCTCGGCCTTGTCGGCCATGTAGACATTACGCCCGGCACTGAGGTCCAGCAGGCCCGGGCCCGCGACGTAGAAGGTACTGGTGAGAATGTCGCGACCCGCTTCGACGACCGACACGTCGTCCAGGCTGTTGTGCACGATCAGGTTGCCGCGGCCCGTTCCGCCCGGCACGGCTACAGGTTTCTGCGGGGCACCGAGATCACCCAGGTTCTCCATCGTGAGCCAGCCCAGCGCGCCCGGCTCGAAGCGATAGACGCTGCCCAGGTTGTCGTAGCTCCCCAGCGTGGTGCCGGCATTGACGATGTCGCGCCCCGCACGGATCGCCACCGGCCCGCCGCCGTCGTACCAGCTCGCGTAGCTGCCGAGCTGGCCGGTGTTGTTGCCCCGGTGGACGATGGACCCGGTGCGCAGGCCGACGATGTCGCCTTGCGCCGCGTAGTAGCGCGCCGGCGGCTGCCCCACGTGCACATGGCCGGAAGCCGTCGGCGGTGTGAACGAGAACAGCGGATACGTGCCCGCTCCGCCGCCGCCGCCCATCGGGCCCGTGTTCAGCAGCACCGCCGGCGCGAGGGCGGTGCTGCTCACGTTGTGCACCTTGCGCGGGCCGTACCAGATGGTTTCCGCGTCCCCCACGAAACCCGGGTTGAACGGGCTGGGCAACGCGGTCGGGTCCGCGCCCGACATCGAGAAGCCGAAGCCGCCTGCATAGATGGAGCCGGCGGCCAGCAGCTCGAGCTGGCCGGTGCCGGTCGCCTTGAAGTGCGGATCCACCGGGGATGGCGCCAGCACCACGTGCTGCCGCGTGATGGTGGTGTCCTCGTTGGCGGGCTTGTAGCCGTAGTAAAGGCTGCCGCTGGCCGCCGCCGCACGGAAGATCGACGGGTACAGGTTCGCGCCATCGGTCGCCGTGGCATCGCCCTGCCCATTGCTCAGCCATGCCAGGGTGGGCGCCAGATGGCCGCCCGCAGACAGCAGGTCCACGGCCGTGGACGGCGTCCACAGCGAGAACCAGCTGAAGCCGCCGCCGTCGTGCTGCGCACCGTCCGCATGGAAGGGCGTGCCGCCGCTGAACTGGGGCACACGGCCGGGGTCGACCACGTTGGCGATCACCAGGTCGCCGCGCGCATCGATCCGCACCCCGGCATCGCCGGGCACCAGCACCGGCCCACCGCTGGCCGTAGCGGAGCTGGCCGTGGCCAGGCCATAGGCGCGCGACTCCTTGCTGTCCTGCCGACCATAGAGCAGCTCGACGCCGCCGACGCTGCCTGCCTCCAGCCGCAGCGCACCGCGCAGGTTGACGAGCATGCCGTTGAGGTCGACGCGGTGGGTGTCGCGCAGATAGGCGGTGTTGGCACTCTCGCCAGAACTGCGTCCGCTGAAACTGCGCAGCGCTGGATCGGCATTGAGCCCACCGCCGATGCGAACGTCGAGGTCACCGCCGCCCGTGAGCACCAAGCTGCCATCCGACGCCATGCGCCCGGTGCCGGCCACCGCCAGGTTCAGGCCCTGGCTGCGGTTGACGAAGACCGCACCCCAATCGCCGCGGCCGGTGAGCATGCCCGCATCGCCGCCGGCTTCCAGCACCAGGTTGCCGCCGCCCAGCGTTCCGAAGCCGGTGAAGCCGACGAGGCGCGGCATCGGACTGTAGGCGTTGCCGTCTTCCACGAACGACGGCACGTAAGTGCCGAAATTGATCCACCACGCGGTGGGCACGGCCTCGGGGCCGGTCTCCACGCGGCCGGTGCCCTGGCGCCACAGCCAGGTGCCGACCGACGCGCTGCCGGTGAGCGGCGCCACCGGGTAGCCGAAGCCTTCCTCGCGCTGTCGTTCCCCGCGCCGGCCGAGGCTGTCGCCCATCACCTCGCCCTGCGCGCGCAGCAGCAGGTTGCCCCCGGCTTCGGGGTACCAGGCCGCATAGAGGCTCTGACCGCCGCCGTCCACCAGCGGTGCGAAAGACCTGCCCTTCGGACCCAGCAGCGTGCCGTCGTGGCCGACGCTGCGGCCCAGGTCATGGCGATCGGGCTGGCCCGCTGGCGCCAGGGACGCCGACGGCGTGCCCGCGGTGTAGACGCCGTAGAGCGAGGTGGTGAGGATGTCGGCGCCCGAGACGACACGCAGGTCGCCCGTTCCGGTGCGCAGCACGCTGAAGAGCTCCTCGCGCACGGGACGCGAAACCCGGGTGGTGTCGGGCGGCGTGCCGGGGCTCTCCACGGCCACCGTGTTGCCCAGACCCCAGTCGTTCAGCTCCAGCGGTGACGCGGATATGAAGCCGAAATCGAACAGTGTCTGCAGGGCCTCTGGCGTAATCGTGCCGCCCGGCACCAGGGTCCCGGGCGGCAGCCCCCACGTCTCCCACATCGCAACATCCGCATCGGCCGCCCACCGGTACGTGGCTGGCGTGCCGGTCCCCGGCACGGGCACCTCGTCCTGGCCCATGCCGTAGTGCAGGTCGGACACCCGCACGCCGCCCTTCGTACCGCGGGCCGTCGCCAACCGGTCGGCAGCCCCCGTTTCGGCGCCGCCGACCAGCGTGATGTCCCACGACTGCGAGCCCGAAGGCAGCATCGGGGCCACCGCCCAGTTGCGGCCCTGCATGCCGTCGGCTTCGCGCGGGCGCAGGTCCACCATCTCGGCGCCGCCGGGCAGCCTGACCACCGTCTCGCTGGGGACGAGCGAGCCTTTGCGCAGCGTCAGGTCCTGCGCAAGCTGCACGCCATTGGGTGTGCTCCATGCATCGGTCGTGTCGTTGACCGCGCCGATCGGGAACGGCAGCGCCACGCCGCGCGGCCAGGTCATGGCGGCGACCTTCGCGCCCACCGGCAGGCGCACGCCCGCACCCAGCCGGGCGCCCTCGGGCAGCGTGGTCCCTTGCGCCAGCACCGTGCCCGCCGCATGCAGCAGGTTGCCCGCGGCATCGGACACCGGGCCCGACAACACCGTGCCAGCCGCCAGGCTCAGCGGCTCGCTCAAGGTGGCGGCGACCGGCAGCAGCGTGTTCGCGGCCAGGCTCATCGCCTGCATCGGCAGGTCGTAGTTCAGGACCTTGCCAGACGGGAAGAAGGTGTCCCGCGCGAGCGTGACCAGCCCGCCGTGCGGCACGACTACATCGGCGCCCCAGGGCTGTCGGCCCTTGAGCAGGACCCAGCCGTTGTCGTCGGCGGTGGCGTGCAGGCGCGAACCGTCGAAACCGTCGCTGATGCTGCCGAACACCTCGAGGTTGCCCGCCGCGCGCACCACCAGCGCGCCGGCCTCGCCCGATCCGTACGCATCCGTCATCTGCGTGGCGGGGTTCACGCTGGCGTAGCGGTATCTCGACAGGTCGATGTCGCCGTCGATGTGCAGATCGCCATCGGTGTTGGCCGCATGGCTGGCAACCTCGAGCCCCGGACGCAGGCGGAACTGCGACGTGTAGCCGCGCAGGCCCGCGAGCTTGCCGTTCATCAGGCTGGCGTTGTCCAGCGCATTGCCGATGAACGCCACGCTGTCGGCATGACGAGCGTCCAGCCAAGCCTGGTCGATCCGCTGGTAGGTGCGGCCGTCGGCCGTGGCGTCAGTGCCGGCCGGGGCACTGTCGTCAGTGATGAAGGCATTGACGACGATGGCCTTGGCGCCGTCGATGGCGATGGTTCCGGCCGCGTCGATGTCGACGTCGTTGCCGCGCGCGCCGCCCAGGCGCGGTGCGTTGAGCACGACCGTTCCCTGGTGGCGACTGGCACCGGCCACGCGCAGGTCCATGCGCACACCGCTTGCGAGCGTGAGGCGCCCGTCGCCCGAGTCGACCTCGATGACCGCCCGGTTCGGTGCGTCGATGGTCTGGCCATAGCTGTCGACACGCTGCACGCTGGCATGGGCGTCTAGCACGGCCGAACCCGTGAACGTCACACCCTGCCGGCCCGCCAGGCGGATGCTGCCGACCTGTTCGCCGCTGGCGTCGATGGTGCCGTGGACCGTGAGATGGCCCCTGTCGACCGATACGTTGACTTCGCGCGCCTTGATCTCGCTTCCGATGGCCAAATCGCCTTGCTTCAGCTGGAAGCTGCGGCGCCCGACGACACCGCCGTCGGTGAGGCGCCGGTTGAGCCCGGAGAAATCGGCGATGTGCTGCGCGCGCACCTCGATGGCACCGGCAGCGAAAGGCACCTCGGTGCCGCCGGCGTCGTAGTGGCCGCTGCTCGCGCCTTCGAGCGTGCCGGCCAGCGCCACGGTGCCCGCGCCCTGGCCGAGCGCGATGGCCGTGAGCTTGCCGGCCCGGTTGTTCCGTGCCGACAGGTCGATGCGGGAGCCCGCGGACTGCGCGATGTCGCCGCCCCGGCTCTCGATCGCGACGTCGCCGCCCCAGCTGTAGCGGGCGGTGTCGAAGAAGCCGATGCGACGGCCGGCCAGGTCGATTTGCGCGCCGTCGCCAAGCTGCACGTTGCCCTGCGCGCCGAGGCCCAGCTTGCCGCTGGGCAGCAGCACGGCGGTGTCGAGCACCAGGCGGCCGGCCAGGCTGTCCAGCGCCAGTTCGGCGCCCAGCGCGCCAGCCGGCGTGGCGCTTTCGGTCGGCGCCGCAGCACCGGCAGGCCTGCCCACGCGGATGTCGCCGCCGGCCGAGAGCCTGTTGACGGAGCCTGCCCGGCCGGTCAACAGCGGCGTGCTGATGTTCAGGTTGCCGCCGCTGCGGTCGAAGGCCTTGGTGGCGTCGTTCCACGCACCTTGCGCCGCATGGACCGACAGCGTGCCCTTGTGGTTGGCCGTGATGCGCTCGGCCGCGTTCAGGTTCACCGACGCGAAACCCAACGCCAGCCGGTCGTGCGAGCGCACCGAATCCACGCGGATGCCGGGGCCGAAGCCGAACTCGATTTCGCGCGCATCGACCGTGAGCTGCCCGCTGCCGGTGCCCGCGCCGCCCGCCACGACGGCGCCCGCCGGATTGATCGTGCCGGTCCAGACCAGCGTGTCGGTGTGGATGCGCGCGGTGTCGCCCGCGCTGCCGCTGCCGTAGATGGCCGGCGTGCCGAGCACCAGGCGCTCCAGCGCGGAGCGGCCGGTGGCGGGGTCGATGGTGGACAGCGTCACGTTGCCGAAGAAGTTGACCGAATCGCGCGCGGTCAGCACCAGGTTCTCCAGGGCCGGCGCGCCCACGCTGGTGTCACCGAGCAGCAGTCGGCCGAGCACGTCCTGGTTGAGCGTCAGGCCCGCCTTCAGCACGCCGCGCGCGGCGGCGTCGCTCAGCGCTGGCGCGGTGCCAGCGTTGATGCTGCCCACGGCGAGCACGAGGTTGCGCGTGCCGTAGCGCACCGCATCGCCGAGCACGAAGCGGTTGTCCGTTGCCGCCGTGATCGTGCCTTCGGAATACAGCCGCGTGACGCCGCTGCAGCCCGCCGCCACGGCGCAGTTGCCGATCTCGATCGAACCCGCGCCGTTGCCCTGCGCATCTGCGGCCGACGGCGCCAGCATGTGGAGCACGCCGTTGGAGACGGCGAGCATCGAACTGCGCCCCGGGTCGTAGGCATAGCCCTGGCCGGCGTCGTACGACGCGGCACCCCGGCCCAGCGTGTTGATGGCGGCGCCCTGCTCCAGCACGATGCCGCCATCGACGCGGCCGGTCAGCAGGAACACCTCGGCCGCCTTCAGCTCTGCGCCCGCGCGCAGCACGATGCCGCCGGTGTTCGCGCCAGCCACGCTGATGATGTTCGCCGACTGGTGCGATCCGGTCTGCGAGTCGGTGTAGACGGACCTGAGCTCACCGCCGATGACCAGCCGCGAAGCGCCGAGCGCATTCAGGCTGCTCGCATGCACCGACACGCCATCGAAGCCGCTCGTGGGCGCGGCCCCGTCGGCGAGCAGCTCGTAGCGCGATGCGTTGCGGACCACCGCGGTCGCCCCATGGCCGCCGCCTGCGGCGTTGCCGCGCAGCGCGCCATCGAAGCGCAGCGCAGGCGCCGCGCCGAGCGCGCCAGCCTGGTCGGGCGACAGGAAATTGAAGTGAACGGCCTTTGCATCGCGTTCCAGCACCGGGCGCGGCACCCCGTCGCGCGCGGCCACGGCGGTCGCGAAGCCGGCGTAGCTGGTCTCGTTGTACTGCGAGTAGCTGCGCAGAGTGCCGGCCGGCGTGAGCACCACCTGCGTGGGCAGCACGTCCTGCACGCCCGACTGGGCCATGCCCAGGCGCGCCGACGTGCTCCATGAGCCGTTGCGCATTGCACTGCCGGTGCCGAAGGCGCTGACACTCGCGGCCAAGCCGTTGAGCTCGACGCGGAAGGCGCCCGGCAACAGCGCATAGGTCGAGGGCAGCAGCGTGTAGGTGCCTGCGGGCAGGCCCGGTACACCCGCGCCGATGGTGATCTGCCGGCCGATCGCCGGATCGCCCGCGCCCTTCTCGGGGGCGACGGGCGCCTGCCCCGCCTGCGCGCCGGGCACGATGGCGTACACCGGGTTGGTGGCCAGGCCCGGCAGCACGAAGCCGCGGCCGTCGCCCGACCGCTGCATCAGCGGATGCAGGCGTGCATCGGTGGAGCCGCCGCGCCCGCTCAGGAAGGCCGCGCCGGTCAGCTCGCCGCCGCCGGACAGGTCGATCACCGCGCCGCCGCGCACATCGACGGCGTGCGCGTTGAACAGGACCTTCGGCTCGAGGCCGACGCCGCGGTAGTCCACATCCGCGCCGTCGTAGTAGTAGCTCAGCCCGTCGACTGTGCCGCCGTAGGGCATGGTCAGGCCATTGGCACTGACCGACGTGACACTGCCCGGCAGCAGGTTGACCTGCCCGGTGTAGCCGCTGCCGTCGGCCCGCCCCAGCGTGATGCTGCCCAGGGGCGCGCGCAGCACGCCGCCCTGGTTGACTGTGGCGGCGAAGAAAGCCATCTCGCCGAACACGCTGTACGGCATCGGCGGCAGCACCTCGCCGACGCGTTCGATGTCCAGGCTGCGTGCCGGGTCGAGCGCGATGCTGGCGTTGCCCCAGGTGTCGAAGGCGGTTCGCTGGCCCACCACCACCGTGCCGCTGCCGTGGATCTGGCGCGCCGCCAACACCATGTCGCCCGGCGAGAACAGGGCCGCGCCGCGCAGGCGCAGGTCGCCGCGGCTGCGCAGTTGCACGTCGCCGAAGGCATCGCGCTCGACCTTCAGGGGCGTGCCGCTGTTGTGCACGATCTCGCCGCGCGCACCCATGCCGAACTCGCCCACCACATCGATCAGGCCGCCCTCGAGCAGCAGCCCCGCGCCCTCGGCGACCAGCGGCACCCCCAGCGTGCCGCTGCCCGCGCTGACGTTCCTTGAGCCGAACACCGGATTGGGCATCAGGGTGCCGTCCCCTTGGCGGGCCGTGCTGCCAGCCAGCCGCAGGTACGGTGCCGACAGGTGCACCCGGCTGTCGCGGGGCGCCGACTGGCTCAGCCCGAGCGCACTCGCGGTGAGGTACAGCGCGTTGCCCATCTGCAGCTCGACGTTGCCATCGAAGCCAAGCAGTCCGTTGGCGAACAGCGACAGCGTGTCGAAGCCGCCGGCATGCACCGCATCCACGCCGTAGCGCGCCTTGCCGTAGGCCAGGCCCGCATCGGCAGCACCCGCTTTCAGGTCGGCGCGCAGGCCGCTGCCCGCATGGGTCTGCCCCAGCACCAGCTCGCGCGGCACGCGCACCTCGTCGCTGACGGCATCGCCCAGAAGGCTGTTGCGTTCGACGCCGAGATAGACCGGCGTCTCCAAGTTGAGCGCCAGGCTGCCGCCGGATGCGCCTGCCCCGCCCGCTGCGGCGCGCAGCGCGCCGTCGATGTAGAGCCCGTTGCCCGAACTCAGCGAGATCGCGCCGCCGTCGCTGGGCAGGAAGACCTCGCCCAGGCCCGGCAGGTCGAGCGTGGCGGACGCACCGGAGGCATCCAGCCGCGCGCCCTTGCGCACCACGACAAAGCTGTCGATCGCATCGAAGATCTGCGCCGCCAGGTCGTGCCTGCCGCCGATTTCGATGACGCCGCCATCGAGCACCTGCCCATGGCGCCGACCCTTCGCGTCCACACCGACGTATGCCTGGCCGGAAACGTCGAGCACCGCCTGCTCGCCGATCCAGAGCGAGCGCGCGCTGGGGGCGCCCTGCGACGAGCCCGTGCCGAAGGTGCCCGGCAATACGGAGATGCGTCCGCCGTGCGCCCGCAGTTCGCCCTCGATGGTGATCTGCGCATTGCCGGTCAGCGTGATGGCCTCGCCCGGATCAACGGTGATGCGCGCGCCCGCGCCGACGTGCGCGTCGCCCTCGGACAGCCGCGAGCCCGCCACCAGCGAGAGGCTGGCGCCTTCGCGCAGGCGCATCCGCGCCTTTGCCGGATCGTTCTGCAGCAGCGGCGGCAACCACGCCTGCAGCGCGAGCGACGGGTCTTCGCCGCTGGCAAGCCCGCGCGCCAGCGCAGGGTCCGCGCGCAGCACCGGCATGGCGACCGAGAGCTGCGCGCCGTCGACGACAACCAGTCCGTCCTGGCCCTCGACCGCGTAGTGGCGGAAGCCACTCTGGAACAGGCCAGTGCCCAGCGCCAGCGAAGGCTGCACCGCCACCGCTTCGGGCCAGAAGGTGCCGACCGGAATGCGCATGCCCGCCGGCACGACCACCGGCGCGGCCGCGATGCTGCCAGCCTGGTAGCTGCGCGTGGAGGGCGTGATCGGGAGGCCGTCGGGGAAGACGCTGGCCGGCAGCACGTAGCCCGCATCGAGCCTGCCGATGGTGGTCAGCACCGTGCCGGCGGGAAGGGTCGCGCCGGCGTGGACCTGCTGGCCGCCCGCAGTGACCACGGTCACCGGCACCAGCCACGGCGCCTGCAGGGTCACGGGGTTGCCGGACTGGACCAGGGGCTGCGTGCCGGTCAGCAAGGGCTGACCCGGCAACAGGCGCGACACCGTGACCGAGAAGTTCATCGGGATGACCTGGCCCGCGCCGACGACGTAGTCGTTGGCCAGCCGCAGCGGCAGCGTGGTGGCCTGGCCGGCCTGCAACTGCTCGACGGCCTGCGGCAGCCTGCCGCCGATGCTGACCAGCGTGCCATGGGCGATATGGAGCTGACCGCCACCCTCGACGCCATGTCCGCGCAACGCACCGTCCAGCGAAAGCACGCCGGTGCCGCTGTGTTGCCCGGCGGCCAGGTCGACGTCCCCGCCGCGGCCGCCCCGCAGCGAGCCGTCCGCCATCAAGGCCGCGCCGGAAGACACATCGATCAGGCTGTCCTTTCCGATGGCCACGTTGCCGCTGCCGCGGATCGCCACCTTGCCGCCGTCGATGAACGGCAGCCCGCCGGAGCCGGCGGGGTCCTGCTGCAGGTTGCTCCACACGCCCCGCACATCCAGCCTCACGCCGTCAGCCACCACCGTCTCCAGGGCTCGCCCGGTCGGCACCGTGAGGCTGACGGGCTCTTCGAGCCACGCGCCGCCGGCCGCTTCGGAGCGGCGGACGAACAGGTTGCCCAGGGCGATGGAGCCGCTGCGTGCGGTGAGATCGGCATCGACGCGGACCTGCGTCGCATGCAGAGCGATGTCGCCGCCCGTGGCCACCTCGACGCCCTTTTGCACCATCACGGCACCGCGCGCATAAACCTCCAATGCACCCAGCCCGAGCCCGTTGAGCCAGCCGGCGTCGAGCACGATGCGCCCACTGTCGGGCATGGCGCCGTCGGGCATGTCGCCGATCAGGACCTCGTTCACCATCGCAGCGGGGCTGTCGCGCAGGCGGCCTGTCTGCTTGTCGTAGATCGGCGTGAGGCTGCCGAGCACAAGCCGCGCGCCGCGGGCGACCGCCGTCTGCGCCTGCTGGTAGCCGTCCGTGTCCGCATCGCGGCCGCGCGTCTGGCGCTCGCCCTGGAAGGTCGTGCCTTCGACGTCGCCCTCGAGCACCGCCGCCTGCGTGGCGACCACGAGCCTGCCCGCGTCGCGGCCGACGGTGTAGCCGTTCTCCAGCCGCCGCATCGGCCCGATCAGTGGGCTGTAGAACGATTCTTCAGCTGCGTTGCCCCAGCGCACATGCTCGGTCCGGAAGCCCTTGTAGACGCCGCTGTAGAGCAGGTCGCCCGGTGCACGCGAGGCGTTGTAGAGCCGGCCGTCGGTTCCCACGAGCCACGACTGGTGGATATAACCGGTCTGCACGTCGAGCGTTCCGCCGGACACATTGATGGACGAGCCCGGCCGCGTGACGAGCTCGCTGCCGCCGAACTGCACGGTGCCCCCCAGCGCCGACCATTCCGCGATGCCGTGTCCGGTCACGCCGAGGTAGCCGCCCACCTCGAGCAGGCCGCCCGCCGTGTACCAGCGGTCGGTCTCGTAGCCGTTCGTGCCGGCGGCCACTCGGACCAGGTCGCGCCGGTCCAGCCAGAGGTTGCTGTTGTTCAGCCGCTTCGAGTCGCGGTTGCCGGGCGCATCGCGCTGCTCGTTGCCCTGCACATTGACCTGCACGTTGTTGGCCTCCATCGCGACGACGACGCCGACCGCGCCCGAAACGTCGATGGCGGCGCCCGTGTGCACGGTGCTGCGGCGGCGGGCATCCACCAGCACCTGGCCGCCCGTGGCAAGCGTCAACGAGCCGGCGTTGAAGTCGACGCTGCTCCCGCTGTCGATTCGGACCAGCGACTGGTCGCGCCGGTGAGACACGCCGTCTCCGGGTCTCTCGGAAGCCTGGACCAGCGTCTCGCGCTGCACGTCGAGCGCGGTGGTTGCGGACGCATCGAGCACCACCGCCGTCAGGCTGCTCTCGCCCATCGTCACCTGGCTCGCGGCATCGGCCCGGTCCGCCAGCAGGTGGACCGTGCCACGCGTGTGTACCGAGGTGGTGGCGACCAGCGCGCCTTCCTGGCGCAGGTTCTTCCCGACCAGGGTGATGTCGCCGGTCGTCGCCTGCACCAAGCCGCTGTTGACGACATCTCCGGCCCCGCTGCCGCTGTTGCGCAACGAACTCACGACGTTGCCGCGCGTGGTGGAGGCCTGATTCGAATCGGTGGCCAGGCCCTTGCGGATCACGAAGGCATCGCCGGCGCCGAGCACGGTCTGTCCGGAGGGCGTGGCAATCTCGCCGGCATTGCGCACTTCGCGGCCCAGCAGCAGCACATACCCGCCGCCCTCCGTCACCGACTTCGGCGCGCGCGTGGCGACGCGCGCGCCGGTTTCGACGGTGACGCCGGCAGTCACCGCGCTGTGAGCGAAGCTGCTGGCACCGATGGCGAGGTCGTTGGCGAAGGTGGGAATATGGGCCGACCCCTGCGCCTCGCTGAACAGCCCCTTGCCAAACTGTGCGTCGCTGATGTTCAACGCCGATGCCGCCAGGTTGCGCGTGTCGATCTGGCTGCTGCCGCTGAAGATGATGCCGTTCCGGTTGACCACCATCACCGTGCCATCGGCCTTGATCTGGCCTTGTATCTGGCTTGGCCGAGCCTTCGGATCGTTCACCCGGTTGAGCACCGCCCAGTTGGCCTGCTGGTCGAACTTCACCGTGGTGTTCCTGCCGACGTTGAAGGTCTCCCAGTTGAGGATCGCCTTGTCTGCCGTCTGCTCGACCATGACCACCGTGCGGCCCGCGGTCTGGCGCTGCGAATCGGCCGTGAGCGGGCGCGCGTTGTGCCAGCCGGCGGTGAGCGCATTCGTGTCGACCTTCAGGCCGCCTTCGGCAAGGCCGTCGGGCACCGACGGATCGTTCTGTGCAGCCGCGCGCGCTGCGGCCTGGGCCGATTGTTGCGCCGCGATGGCACGCGCCGCCAAATTCAAATTGCCGATGGACTGCTGCAGCTGTTCGTTCGCGCGTTGCTGCTGTGCCTGCGGTCCCGCGAGCATCGCGGCGGACATGCCGTTGGGCAGGCGGCCGGTGGCCAGCGCGGTGCTCTGCGCCATGTTCTTCTGCGCCATCCAGGCGCCGCTGAAAGCCTGCTGCGCCTGCACGCCGTCGAACGCTGCACCGCCGGCTAGCAGCAGCGCGATGGCGCGCACCAGTGGCGTGAGCCGTGCCTGCACGACTGCCGTGGACGAGGAAGAGGACGCGTTCGGCTGACTACGCCGGGACACCGTGCGGCTGCTGCTGCGTTGCATGCGGACTTCCATGAGTTCGTGTTTCGTTGCTCGATTGGGGCCACGAACCGAAACGGCTCGTGGACTACCGAGCTATGACAGCGAAGGTCGGGTGCGACTGCACCATGTCACGAAATCTTCACGAACGCGCGGTTCGGCACGCCTCAGGCGTTCGCGGCGCCCAGCAGCACGATGCCGCCGGGCAACTGCGTGAGTTCGGCGCCATACACATCGCGCACGAGGAGGGCCACGTCGTCCAGCCGGTCGATGGAAAAGCTGGCCTGCACGCGGCTGCGGCCCAGCGCCTCGCTCGTGAGGATGAGCCGGCCATGGCGGTAGCGGTTGACCTCAGCCACCACCTGTGACAGCGGCACCTGGTCGAACACGAGCTGGCGGCGGCGCCATGCGATGACAGCGGCGGTGTCCACGGCCGTGGCAACGCCGAGCCCGGCAGCGCCGTAGCGCAGCTGCCGGCCCTCGTCGAGCCGCACCTGCTGCGTGCCTTGCGCCACGTCGACCTGTCCCGCAAGGCAGGTCACGCAGACCTCGCCGTCGAAATGGCGGATGTTGAAGCGCGCGCGCGTCGCCGACACCGTGCCTGCGCCCGCCGCGACCGTGATGCGCGCCGAGGTCGAACCGCCGGCCAGCACCTCGGCCTCGCCGGACACCAGCTCGATGGCCTCGCCTGCGGGCTCTGGCGCCGCGCCGCGCCGCAGGTTGATACGCGTTTGCGTGTTCATCTGCAGCACCACGCCGTCGCCCATGGCGACCTCGCGCTGTTCCCCGGTGACAGTGCGGTAGTCATCGCCCCACTCGGCGACCGAGGGCCACAGCGCCAGCGGCGGCGACACAGTGAGGTAGGCGACCGATGCCGCGACCGCACCGCCCAGGAAGGCGCGGCGGCCGGGCACCGCGAGGCGGCGGGCCGCCTCGCGCACCTCCTGCTGGCGCACGCGCTGAGCGGCCGGCGCCATGGCCTGCCACACCTCGCGCGCCTGCACGAAGGCCTGCGCGTGGTCGCGGCTGCGCGCGCACCAGCGCCGGAAGGCCTGACCGTCGGCCTCCGTCGCCTGTTGCGAGCCGAGCCGCACCACCCAGGCTTGCGCTTCGCGTTGCAGGGTTTGCTTCATGGCCTCGGTCGCCTGGGGTTCTTCATCGGTCATCATGGGGAGACTGTTTTCCGGCGCCGGGACCGAAGCGCTGGATGAAATCCCGGCCGAGCCGCTCGCAGCAATGCTCCAGGCCGGCGCGCAATTCCTTCTCGACGGTGCGCGCCGACACGCCGTAGCGCGCCGCGATGTCCTTGTGCGGCATCTCGTCGACGCGCGCGGCCAGCACGATAGCGCGGCGGCGGCGCGGCAGCTCGCCCAGCGCGCGCTCGAGGGCCTCGAGTTCGTTGCGCGCCTCAGCACCGCGCGCGGGGTCGGCGGCCTCGTCGGCCATGTCGTACAGCGCTTCGACCTCGCCCACGCTCAGCAGCCGCGCGTTGCTCTTGCGCTGGTCTTCTGCCACGTTGAGCGCAATGCGGAACAGGTAGGCCGAGGGGTAGCGCACGGCGCTGCGCACGGTCGAGTTCTCCACACGCAGGTAAGCCTCCTGCAGCGCATCGTTGGCGAGGTCTTCCGAACCGAGGCGGTGGTGCAGGTGCTTGCGGAACTGCGCATAGCGCGCCAGGAACAGCGCACGCAGCGAAGCCTTGATCGATTCGGACATGCGCCTCAGCCCGTGGCGCCTGCAGCGCGCGCACGCAGGTACGGCCGGCAGTCGCGCGCCGGGTCGGGGCGCGGGGTCAGCAGGAGCGTGAGGGGTTGCGGCAGCGCGGCCGGTGGCGGCGTGTCCAGGCCGAGCGAGCGCAGGCTGGCGAGCACCGTGGCGTCGCGCGCCGGCACGCCGCTGCCCTCGAGCAGACGGGCCTCGGTGACGGCGCCCGCCGGATCGATCCACAACTGGATCGCGAGCCGGTAGCGGCCGAAGGCGTCGGGCTGAGCGATGCACAGCACGCGCGTGACCGCGCCCTGCAGGACGGCAGCGTAGGCCTGCAAGGCACGGGGACTGCCAGCCACCGGGGCGCCAGCCGGTGCGCGTTCGTCCTGGGCAACGGCTGTCGCCTGTACCGGCACGAGCGTGAACGCGCTGGCGCCGGTGTAGCGCGCCACCAGCCCGGTGCCGGCGAGCATCCGCTGCAGTGCGTCGCGCGGTGCAAAGTCGCCTTGCACCGGTGAAGCCTCGCGACCGTCGGTGAGGCCGCTGGTAACGAGCACCGAGTGGCCGGTGAGATAGCCAAAGACGGCCAGGGATCGCGCCAGCGGCTGCTCAGGCAGATCGAAATGCAAAGGTACCGCGTCGGACGCCATGTCATCGGCTGCTGCCGCATGGGCAGCGCACATCACCAGCGCCATGACCAAGCACCAGGACAGTGTCAGGGCACCGCCTGATGCGGAAGTACATGTCATGTGACGGAGAATCAACAGCAGCAACGAAGGACTCGAAAGGCGGGCGTCCGCCGTGCGGCCGGGGTGAGCGTGCCGGTGAGACTAGTCGCCGTGCATGACCGACATGTGACGTTTCGTTCACACGTGTAGTTCCGAGCGATTCGCGTCTTTTTCTGACTTGCGCGCTACCTCGGCCGTTCGGTGCGATGCCCCCAACGACTGCAGCCTCCGCCACGCTAGAACGCCCCGGATGCTCTCTTCAAATCTCGCGCGCACCCAGGCGGTGCGCCGTGGGAGACCGGCGAGCAATGAGCCCGTGCTATGCGTCATTGACCGTCTCGCGTTCAGGCGGGAGGATCTTGATCAGCTCGCAGTCGTCCGACCAGCCTACGACGGCGTGCCGGATGCCGGGCGGCTGCACTCCGTTGTTGGGCGCCCCCTATTTCCTTGCGACAACTTGCCCAAGAACAATCCGTCCTTCTTGGAGATTTCGCCCTTGATTTTGTGCCATCGCCTGAAAGTCAGCCCCGAGGAGCAGATGGAATCCAAGGGGCGGAAAGCCTTCCTTGCGGATCTTCTCGGCCAAGGACACGAACCATGTGCGCGCTGCCTCGGTCGTGTCCATCCAGTCAGAAATCGTGAATCCAGCGTTCTCGATAAGCCTGCGCAACTCGTCCGGCTGCACGAGGAAGCTTGTATCCGGCGTGCGCGCCCATGGGACGGGAAACAGGACCGGTCCAGAAGGGCCGGCCAATACGTCGTAGATGGCGAGCGTGCCGCCCCGCTTCAGAACCCGGTGCATCTCCTTGTACAGCCGGGTTTTGTCTGGAATGTTCATGGCCACGTGCTCCGTCCAGACGACGTCGAACACGCCGTCATCAAACGGCAGGTCAGTGGCATCAGCCTGGCGATAATCGACCAGGTCCGCGAGTCCGACCTTGGCAGAGAGCATTGCAGCGGCACGGCAATACTCGTCTGTGAGGTCAATGCCAGTGACGTGGCAACCGAATTCCCTGGCAAGACAGCGCGAGGTCCCGCCAACTCCGCTGCCGACATCGAGTACACGTTTATTCGCATCGAGACCCGCGGCCAGGGCAAGCTCAAGCGTCGCGACCCGGCCCCGGATATGAAACTCGTCAACCGGTGCCAAGTCGTCTGGCGTGAGGCGGTCCAGGTCTTTGCCCGCCTTTTCCAGGGCCGCCAAAATGACGCTTCCCACATCCGGGCGACCGTAGTGCGTCTGGATGGCTTGGTTGATTCGATTCGGCATAGAAATGCCTCCAGTCCCTGTTGGGGTTGTCCAGCGAATGAAAGGGTCCTTTCCGTCCCGAACCAGCATGGTGGCGAACAGCGACGAGCACCACGACGAGGCCGTGAATCTCAAGCCTGCGTCGACCACGCGGCATCTTGCGCCACCTCACGCAGCGTTGCAACGGCTCGCGCGTACTGCGCGAAGCCGATGTTCGCGTCCTCGATGATCTTCGCGTAGATGGCGGCATCCGTGCGCACCACTTTCTGAAACGCTTCGGGCTTGCCGCCGGTCAGCTGCAGGCGCAGCGCCTCGATCTTGCGCTCGTGTCGGGCAGGTGCACGATGCAGTCGATTTCGACGGAAAGATTCAGCACCACCGGCGCAAGCGTGGCGGCGGGCAGGAACACACCGAGCCGGCCGTAGGCGTCGAAGAAGTGAAAGCTTAGTTCGGCGAGGCACGTCGGGCATGCGTTGCGTGCTGGTCACGGTGATCGGGCTCTTCGACTTGAGGGGCGGCCGCGCGGTGGAACTATCGATGAAGGCCGAGGCGAGCTCGCCGCCCACCAGGTTGGTGACAAGTGGCGCCGCGCCCGAACGGCCAAATCCGTACGTCGCGCTACGGGGGCGAGGCGGATCGATGCGCTGCCGGATGGCTCGATTGCGGTGCACAGCAGACATTCAGCGGACCGCGCCGTCGGACTGCAACCGGTCTAGAGCGGGCATATACGGCGAACGGCGCCGCAGGCAACTAACAACTGTCGTCCAGCGCAAACTAGACTTTAGAAGTTCCTTCTGTCTCGCGTTTGGTGTTTTTCTTTCCGACGGACGCCAAGGAAAGATCGTCATCCGTCCGAGGGAAATCGGACATCCAGTTCGCGTTGAACCTCGCGGACCAACGCCAGCAGGCACGCCGAGAACTGGTCCGCGATCTGCTCGACGGGCTCGGCGGTGGACAGACTGAGGTTCATCACGTAGATCGCGTCGTCCACCACCAGCGGCACGGCCAGAGCCACCACCTCCGGCTGCCACGACGCAGCGCAGAAGCCATCTCGTTCCACGCTCACGCGCGCCGCATCGATGGCCCGCACCATTCCGCTCCATGTCGAGCCTCGGCGGCCCTTGAAGAGGCGCATCAGCGCACGGGTCCTGGGCTCGGGCGCCACGGCAAGGTAGGCGCGGCCCAGCGAGGTCAGCTCCATGGGAACGCGCTGCCCCGAGACCACGTGGCGCAACGCGACCCGCCGGGCATAGCGGATCGACTCCAGGTAGACCATCTCGTCACGATCGGGCGCCGCCAGGCCGACGTTGACGCGGCGGCTCTCCGCCAGCGCGCGCATCCGGGGCGCCGCGACGGCCAGCAGCCGCGAGCCGGAGCGCATGGCATGCGCCAGGCTCAGGACCGCGGGCGCGAGGCGGTAGGCCCGCCGCACGGTGTCGAGCTGCAGCATGCCTGCGCCGACCAGCGTCTGCGTCAGCCGGCTGACCGTGGACTTCGACAAACCCGTGCGCTCGGCCAGCTCGCTGTTGCCCAGCAGTTCCGAGCCGGGCCGGAATGCGCGCAGCAGATCGATGCCGCGTTCGAGCGAGCGGTTCGCCGGTGACTGGCCGGGCTTTTCATTGGGGATCGTGAGCAAGGTGGGGTCCATGTCGGGTGTCGGTGGCGACGGTTCTGCCTGACCCGCAGTGTGTCCGTGCACGACGCCGGCGCCATCGGCTGCAACCCGCAGACGATTCCACTGGTTGGAATTGGTGGGGTTACTTTCCGGGTCGTTCTTCCTAAGCTTCGGACACGGTGATCGCACGGCGACGCCGACCACCACCCGGGCCCAAGAGCCCCTGCCATGGAGACAAGACATGCACCCCTTTTCCACCCGCCCCCTGCGCGCCTGCATGCATTCGCTGCTGCTTGCCGCCGGCGTGCTCGCCGCCGGCAGTGCCGCGTGTGCCAGCACCTTCCCGCAAAAGCCCGTGCGCATCGTCGTGCCGTTCTCGCCCGGCGGCGGCACCGACCTGATTGCGCGCACGCTGGGCCAGGAGATGTCGAAGGACCTCGGCCAGCCCGTGATCATCGACAACAAGCCGGGCGCCGGCACCATCATCGGCACCGATGCGGTGGCCAAGGCCGCGCCCGATGGCTACCTGCTGGTCATGTCCAGCTTCGCGCACGCGGTCAACCCGAGCCTGCAACCCAAGCTGCCGTTCAGCAACGAGAAGTCGTTCGCGCCGGTGCTGCTGGTCGGCCGCGGCCCCAACGTGCTGGTGGTGCGCCCCGCCAGCCCCTTCAAGACCGTGCAGGACGTGCTCGCCGCAGCCAAGGCCAACCCCGGCAAGCTCACCTATGCCTCGCAGGGCGCGGGCACCTCCGCGCACTTAGCCGGCGAGATGTTCGACAACCTCGCGAAGGTGAAGACGACGCACATCCCCTACCGCGGCGCCGGCCCGGCCATGACCGATCTGCTGGGCGGCCAGGTCGACCTGTTCTTCGGGACCGCTGCCGCCGTGGCGCCGTTTGTCGAACGTGGCCAGTTGCGCGCCATCGGCGTGACCAGCGCCCAGGCCTCGCCCGCGTTCAAGGACATCCCGACGATCGCGGCCACCGTGCCGGGCTACGCGGTGGAAAGCTGGTACGGCTTGTACGCGCCGGCCGGCACGCCCAAGGACGTGATCGCGCGCCTGAACGCCGCCGGCCGCAAGGCCGCGCGCTCGCCGGAGTTCGCGCGCAAGGTCGAGCAGGAAGGCCTGAGCATCAACGCCGGAGAGCCGGCGGAACTCGACACCTACGTGCGCGCCGAAGAAGCGCGCTGGGCCCGCATCGTCAAGGAAAACGGCATCAAGGCCGATTGATCCGCTGCACATCGTCTCCAGGAGAATTTTCATGAGCTACTCACTGATCGCGCTGCAGGTGCGCGACGCCATCGCGACCCTCACCTTCAACCGCCCCGACAAGCGCAACGCGATGAGCGACGACATGCGCACCGAGTTCATCGATGCACTCGAACGCGTCGCGGCAGACACGTCCATCAAGGCGCTGGTGCTGACCGGCGCCGGCAAGGGCTTCTGCGCGGGCGGCGACATCGCGGGCATGCAGAAGCGCATGGATGCGCCCGCCGGCGAGGTCGGCTTCAACGGCTGGCACCGCCAGCAACGCGTGCATCGCACGCAGGCCCTGCTGCACACGATGCCCAAGCCGGTGATCGCGGCCGTCAACGGCGCGGCCTCGGGCCTGGGCGCCGACACCGCGCTGGCCTGCGACTTCATCATCGCGAGCGAATGGGCGAGCTTCAGCTGGTCGTACATCCACCGCGGCATCGTGCCGGACGGCGGTGGCATGTACTTCCTGCCGCGCCGCGTCGGCCTGCCCAAGGCCAAGGAGCTGATCTTCACGGGCCGCCCCGTCAAGGTCGAGGAAGCGCTGCAACTAGGCATCGTGGACCGCCAGGCATCGGCCGACACCTTGCTGGCCGAGGCGCAGGCTTGGGCCGCCGAACTGGGCAAGGGCTCGGCCACCGCGCTGGCGCTGACCAAGACCATCCTCAACCAGAGCTTCGAGCTGTCGGCCCACCAGGTGTTTGCGCAGGGCAGCCAGGCCCAGGGCATCTGCTACACCAGCACGGCGCACCGCGAGTCGGTGATGGCGTTCCTGGACAAGTCCGCCGTCGCGGCCAAAGAGTGAGTGCCATGAACGCCATGTCCCCCATTTCCCGCTTGCTGCATCCGCGCAGCGTGGCCGTCATTGGCGCCTCGGCCGATGTCACCAAGACGGCCGGCCGGCCGGTGTCCTACCTCGTCAAGCACGGCTTCTCGGGCGCCATCTACCCCGTGAATCCCAAGGTCGAGCGCATCGGCGAGCTGACCTGCTATCCCGACGTGGCCTCGCTGCCCGGCGTGCCCGATGTCGGCATCGTGCTGCTCGGCGCGGAGCGCGCGCACCTGGCGGTGCGGGACCTGGCGGCGCGCGGCTGCGCGGCGGCCATCGTGCTGGCCAGCGGCTACACCGAGACCGGCGAAGAAGGCGCGCGGCGCCAGCAGCAGTTGATCGAGGCGGCGGGCGACATGCGCATCCTCGGCCCCAACACCATCGGCCTCGTGAACCTCAGCGACAACATCGTGCTGTCGGCCACCGGCGCGCTGGAGATGGCGCACTTTCCGGTCGGCGGCATCGGCGTGGTGTCGCAAAGCGGCGGCATCCTTGGCGCGCTGCTGTCGCGCGCTGCGGCACGCGGCATCGGCTTGTCGAAGCTGATCTCCACGAGCAACGAGGTCGACCTGGAACTGGCGGACTTCATCGACCACCTGGCGGACGACCAGGCCACGAAGGTCATCGCGCTGTATGTCGAGACCGTGCGCGACCCCGCCAAATTCCGCAATGCGTGCCTGAAGGCCGCACGCGCCGGCAAGCCGGTCGTCGCCTTCAAGATCGGCCGCTCCGAAGCCGGCGCCCAGGCCGCCGTGTCGCACACCGGTGCACTGGCCGGCGCCGACCGCATGTACGACGCGCTGTTCCAGCAAGTGGGCGTGATCCGCGCACAGACCTTCTCCGACCTGCTGGACATTCCCGTGGCGCTGGCCACCGGACGCAAGCTGCACGGCAAGCGCGTCGCGATCCTCACCTCGACCGGCGGCGCCGGCACGCTGGTGTCCGACGACCTCGGCATGGCCGGCTTCGACACGCCGCCGCCCGACGCCGCCACCGCCGAAGCGCTACGCGCACTGCAGACCGGCGACCACGCCGTGCTCGACCGCAACCCCATCGACGTGACGCTCGCCGGCCTGAAGCCGGACCTGCTGCGCAGCGCCATCAATGTGTTGCTCAAGAGCCCGAGCTACGACGCGCTGACGATCATCGTCGGCTCCTCCAGCCTGGCCATGCCCGAACTGCTGGCCGGCGCCATCCAGGACTGCCTGCCGAACTCCGACAAGCCCGTCATCGCCTACGTGAGCCCGCATGCGCCCGACGTCGGCGCCTTGCTCACGCAACGCGGCGTGCCCGCGTTCGCGGCGGCCGAGAGCTGCACGGCCGCGCTGCGCGCCATGTTCGAGGCGACGCAGCTGCGGCCCCAGCTCGAGTCCAGTGTGCGCAGCGAAGAGGTCGACATCGACGACTTGCCGACCGGCTCGCTCGACGAGCACCAGGCCAAGCAACTGTTCACACGCTTCGGCGTGCCCTGTGCGGGCGAGCGCGTCGTCGCTTCCTCCGCCGAGGCCGAGGCTGCAGCGCGTGAACTAGGTGGCCGCGTGGTGTTGAAGATCCTGTCGGCCGAGATCACGCACAAGAGCGACGTCGGCGGCGTGGCGGTCAACCTGACGGCCGGCACGGTCGGTGCACGCCTGACGGCCATGGCGGCCGACGTCGAAGCCCACACGGGCGTTCTGCCCCAACGTTTCCTCGTGCAGGCAATGGTCGGTGCAGGCACCGAGCTCATCCTGGGCATGCACCGCGATGCACTGGGCACGGCCATCCTGCTGGGCATGGGCGGCGTCACCGCCGAGCTGTTCAAGGACACCACGATGCGGCTGCTGCCGCCCGGCGGTGGCCTGTCGCGCGCCGACGCGCTGTCCATGGCGCAGCAGCTGAAGACCTGGCCGCTGCTCGACGGCTTCCGTGGCCGGCCCAAGGCCGATGTCGAAGCGCTCGTGACAGCCATCGTCGCGTTCTCGCAGATGGCCGCGCAGTTGGGCGAACGGCTGGTCGAAGCCGAGATCAACCCGGTCTTCGTGCTGCCTCAGGGCCAGGGCGTGCGCGCGGCCGACGGCGTGGTGGTGCTGGCCTGAGCCCACATACTGAACCCTTCATCGCAAGAGACACCCCCATGCACGCCACCGAAGCCTTCGGCCGCTACGCCCAGGACTACCACCAGAGCGCCCTGCCCGACGAGGTCATCCACCACGCGAAGCGCGCCGTCATCGATTGGTACGCCTCGCTGTTTCCCGGCCTCGCCGCGGCCCCGCTGGCCCCGTTGGAGGACGTGCTGGCCGATGACCTGGACCGCGGCCGCGCACGGTTGGGCAACGGGCGCAGCGCCACGGCGCGCGCGGCCGCGCTGTTCAACGGCACCGCCGCCCACGCGGCCGAGGTGGACGACAGCTTTCGCGACGCCATGTACCACCCCGGCGCCGCCACCATCGCCGCCGCGCTGGCCGCCAGCCAGGACGCCGGCGCCAATGGCCTGGCCTTCCTTCGCGCGCTGGTGCTCGGCTACGAGGTGTCCACGCGCATCGGCGTGGTCATGGGCCGGCCCCACTACCGCTTCTGGCACAACACCGGCACGGTCGGCACCTTCGGCGCAGCGGCTGCTGCGGCCGGCGTGTTGCAGCTGGGCGCCCTGCCCTTCGCACACGCGCTGGCCACGGCGGCCACGTTCGCGGCGGGGCTGCAGCAGGCGTTCCGCATGGACTCCATGTCCAAGCCACTGCATGCCGGCCGGGCCGCCGAAGCGGGCCTGCTGGCGGCGCAGATGGCCGCACGCGGCGTGACGGGTTCCCTCGACGTGCTCGACGGCGAGGCCGGCCTGGGCCAGGCCATGAGCAACGGACCCGACTGGTCGCAGGCGGGCGCGACGCTGGGGCGCGAGTTCCACATCACGCGGCTGACCTTCAAGAACCACATCGGCTGCGGCCATACCTTCGCCGCCATCGACGCCGCACTCGCATTGCGAGAACAGCACGCGCTGCAACCCGAGGACATCGCGCATGTGCAGGTCGACACCTACCAGCCCGCGCTCGACATCGCCTGCTACGACCGGCCCACCACGGCCAACGAAGCGCGCTTCAGCCTGCATTACGTGGTCGCCACCGCGCTCACGCACGGCAGCGTGCGGCTCGCAGCCTACGAGCCGGCGCAGCTGGACGACGTGCGCACGCGCGAGCTCATGACCCGCGTCGACGTGCGCGTCGATCCCGCGATCGACGCGGCCTTTCCGGGTCAGCGCGCCGCGCGCGTGGAGATCACCACGCGCGCGGGCGCCAGGCTGGTGCACCTGCAACCCAACCGCAAAGGCGACCCGGAACTGCCGCTGTCCGATGCGGAACTCGAGAGCAAATTCCTCGAGCTGTCGGCGCCAGTGATCGGTGCCTCGCGTGCGCAGGCGCTGCTCGAACACATCTGGAACCTGGACCGTGCCAATGACCTGCAAGGGCTGAGCTGACAGCAAGGCCAACAAGCGCTCGCCGCGCTCGGTTCGCCAGGCCTTCGCCGTCAGTCGACCGTGATCTTGTTCGTCTTGATCAGCTGGGCCCAGCGCCGTGTCTGGTCGCCGATGAAGGTGACGAACTCCGCGGGCGTTCCGCCCACCGGATCGGCACCCGACTTGACGAGCCGCGCTCGCGTCTCGGGATCCCGCACAGCAGCCTGGATTTCGGATGCGAGGCGATCGACGATCGGCTGCGGCGTCCCCTTGGGCACGAAGAGGCCGTTCCATTCGAGCACTTCGAAATTGGGGAAGCCGCTTTCCTCGACCGTGGGCACCTCGGGCAACGCAGCCATGCGTCGGCGCGAAGTGACCGCCAGTGCCTTGAGCTGTCCGGACTGCACATAGCCCAGCGCCGAACCGGCATTGGCAAAATAGGTATCCACCTGCCCGCCGATGACATCGGCCAGCGCCGGCGCCCCGCCCTTGTAGGGCACGTGCAGCATGCCGATGCGCGCTTCACGATTGAGCAACTCGCCCGCCAGGTGCGCGGGGCTCCCGGCGCCGTAGGAGGCGAAAGAAACCTTGTCGGGTTGCGCACGGGCACGTGCCACGAAGGCCTTGAAGTCGGCGGTCGGCCCTTTGGACGGCACCACGAGGATGTTCGGCACGGTGAGCACCAGCGACACCGGCATGAGGTCGGTGGCGGAGTCGAACGGCATCTTGCGCAGCAGCGGGTTCACCGCGAACGTCGACGCGTCGTACAGCATCGTGTAGCCGTCCGGGTCGGCCTTGGCGACTGCCTGGGCGCCGATGACGCCACTGGCACCGGGCCGGTTCTCGATCACCACCGGGACTCGCAGCGTGGTGCCAAGGCGTTGCGCAAGGATGCGCGCCGCGTTGTCGGCGCCACCGCCTGCGGAGTAAGGAACGATCATGCGGACCGGCTTGGCGGGCCACTGCTGGGCCGCGGCCGGGATGGGCAGCAGCGCGGCACCGGCCACGGCGATGCCGAACCACCCGATGGCACGGCGAGACAGGATGCGATGAAAGATCATGGGATACCTCTGAAATGATGTCGACGGCGCGGTTCGCGGCTAGGCCGGAACCTCAGCCCTGGCAGCAGGAGCGCGGTTGATGGCCGTTCCGGCGGCAGTGAGTTCCCCCACGATGTCCGACAGATGGTGGTACGCCGTGTTGGCGGCCGGAATGCCGCAGTAGATCGCTTGCTGAAGCAGTATCTCCTTGATGTCGCACAGCGACATCTGGTTCTCTAATGCAGCGCGCAAGTGCAGGCGCAGTTCATCCCAGCGTCCCAGCGCGATCATGGTTCCCATGACAAGAATGCGCCGCTCGCGCAATCCCAGGTCGGGCCGGGTCCAGACCTCAGCCCAGCCATAGCGCACGATGAGGTCTTGAAAGTCGCGGTTGAGGTCGGTCGTGTTGGCGCAGGCGCGATCGACATGGGCATCGCCCAGAACGCGGCGGCGTTGTTTCATACCTTCTTCGTGAAGCTTTTCGGGTGCCATGGGGTGTTCCTGATAGTTTTGAAGAAATCTTGCGAAGAATGCGCCGGTTGCACAGCGCGAGTCCCGTCACGACACGCCGGCGTCCGGGATGTCCGCTTCGAGGATCGAGCCCGTGGCCGCCTCGGTCATCACCAGCGTCGACGTTCCCGGCCTGAAGGCCAGGTTGGTGACCGTCTGCCCTGTCGGACTGCGCACCAGGTGGGTCACCTCGCCTGCGGCATTCAGGACGAAGGCGACGCCGAGGCTGGCGTGCGCCACCACCAGGCCGCCTTGCGCGGTTGCCGCCAGGCCGTCGGGCCCACTGGTGCCGAAGAAGGTCTGAAAGGCCCCCGCCTTGGCGATGCTGCCATCGGCCATGAGCGGTGCGCGCCAGATCTGGTTGGCACGTGTGACCGCGACGAACAGGACGGTGCCCGTGCGGTCGAGTGCGATGCCGTTCGGGCTGGGCGCGTTCGCAAGCAATAGATCAAGCCGGCCCTCGTGTCCCAGGCGGTAGACGCGGCCGGTGGGGTCGTGCAGGCCCGTCTGGCCCTGGTCGGTGAAGTAGAGGTTGCCCTTCGCATCGAAGACCAGGTCGTTGACGCCCTTGAACGACTCGCTGTTGCGATGGCCGAGCACCGGCTCGACGCTGCCCCTGGCGGGGTCGAGCTTCAGGATGCCGCGCCTGTAGTCGGCGATCCACAGGCTGCCGTCGGCATGCATGGCCATGCCATTGGGCCATCCGTCGTACGCGGCGACCACCTGCCATTCGAGCTGCGCCGTGATGCGCAAGATGCGGCCGGCGGGAATGTCCGTCACGTACAGATTGCCCGCGGAGTCGAACACCGGCCCTTCAAGAAAGCTGTCGACGCGCTGACCCGGCTTGTTCGCGTCGCTCCAGGCGCTGCGTCCCACATGGCGAAGGCTTGCCGGAAGCACGGTCAGCACCCGAGCCTCGATGACGTCCGGTGGCGCGAAGCGCAGGTTCCACATGAGGATGTCCTGGTGCCGTATCAATCGGGCTGCACGCCGGCAGCCTTGACGACCCGACCCCATTCCTGGGTCTGGCTGCGAACGAAAGCCTGGAACTCGGAAGGCGACATGCCGCCCACAGTGGCGCCCTGCTCTTCAAAACGGGCCATCAATTCGGGGGAACGCAGTGCCCGCTTCACCTCTGCCTGCATCTTGTCGATGATGGCCGGCGGCGTGCCCTTAGGGGCGGCAACACCGAACCAGTTAGTCGCGGTGAATTGCTTCATACCGGCCTCGGCGCTGGTCGGCGTGTCCGCCAACACGGGAAGTCGCTGCGCGGCGGTCACGAGCAGCGCCCGCACCTTGCCGCCCTTGACCTGGGCGATCGCAGTGGGCGATGCGGTCACCAGCACATCGACCTGGCCGGACACCACCCCTAGCAAGGCTTCGCCCGCACCCTTGTAAGGAACATGCGTCAAGGCGAGCTTGCCGTGCTGCTTGAGAAGCTCGCCGCCCAGATGCGTGGAACTGCCCACGCCGCCCGAGCCGAATGTCAGCTTGTCGGGCGTGCGGCGTGCGGCATCGACGAGGTCCTTGATCGTGCGGTAGGGCGACCCCGCCCCCACAAGAACAACCAACGGTGTATCGACGATGTTCGTGACCGGCACCAGGCCGTTCGCGTGGTCCCACGGGAGCTTCTTGAAAAGATGGGGAAGCATGGCGTAGGTGGTGTCGTTGACAAGGAAGGTGCTTCCGTCCGGCGCCGCCTTGGCCGCCATGTCGGAGCCGATCGTTCCGCTGGCACCGGCCTTGTTCTCGACATAGAAGGTCTTGCCGGTCTGCACCGACAGCGCCTGTGCGATCTGGCGCGCCGCATAGTCCGTGGTCCCGCCCGGCGAATAGGGAACGATCAGCCGGACCGTGCGCTGGGGCCAGCTGTCTGTCTGGGCATGGGCAGCTGTCGCGCAGAGCGTCAGGGTGGCGAAGAGTGCGGTGCAGAAGCGTCTCATGTGCTTGTCTCGTGCTTGTCTCGTTGTCTGGAGTCCCAACCATAAGCACCCGCCCGCGTGCAGGCAAATGACAAAATTCTGTGGCTATGATTGATGCCATCGATGGGAAACGCCGAAGGGTCGTGACAGATGGAACTTCGACATTTGCGGTATTTCCTGGCCTTGGCGGAGCGCCTTAACTTCACGCAGGCCGCGGCGCAGGTCCACGTCACCCAGTCGACGTTGTCGCACCAGATCAACAGGCTCGAAGAAGAACTCGGACAGCGGCTGTTCGACCGCGGGGCGCGCCATGTCGCCCTCACGGCCGCGGGCGAACTCTTTCTTCCTCAGGCCGCCAAGGCGCTGGCAGAAATCGACATCGGAATCGCGATGATCGGCGCGTCCGACAAGGCCTTCACCGGCACGCTGTCGCTGGGCACCACGATGACGCTGAACATGGGCCTAGTACCCAGGTGCCTGGCGCTTTTCTCCCAAGCGCATCCGTCGATGCGGTTGACGGTCGAGGAGAACACGGCCGACGGGTTGATTGCCGACATGCGCGCCGGGCGGCTGGACCTGATCCTCGCCTACAAGCCGTTTGATCTTGAAGGGCTGTTGTTC
The DNA here is from genome assembly GCF_033802765.1 of Variovorax sp. EBFNA2. Taxonomy (NCBI): domain Bacteria; kingdom Pseudomonadati; phylum Pseudomonadota; class Betaproteobacteria; order Burkholderiales; family Comamonadaceae; genus Variovorax; species Variovorax sp. EBFNA2. Next base: position 215,633 of record NZ_CP138497.1, on the reverse strand, counting down.
GAGCCGCTCTACTCGGAAGAACTGGTCGTCGCAGTCAATGCGCAGCATCCGTTTGCGGCACGCAAGCGGTTGCGCATGGTCGAACTGCATGGACGCGACCTGGCCCTGCCGGCCCGGAAATACACGACGCGCCTGCAGATCGATGAAGCACTTCGTGCGGCCGGCGCCAAGCCGCAGATCGTGGTCGAGACGTCGTCCATCGCAGGCATGCTGTCGCTGGTGCAGCAAGCGCCGATGGCGACCATCGTGTCGCGCAGCGCCTTGGCAGACCACCTGGGCCTGCTGGCTATTCCGTTGGAAGGGCCGACGCTCCAGCGGACGCCAGGCCTGATCTGGCTCGAAGGCCAGCCGCGCACCCCCACGATCGCCTCATTTGCGGCCATCGTCCGCCGCGTGGCGAAGTCGCTGGCAAAGGACTGATCCCGTCGTCCGGGGCTCTGGAAGCCGCTCGCACCGGCCGCTTGTATCGACGCAGGCACGCCACGGTCAGGCATGCATTCCACCCTTTGGAACGGCTTGGCCGAATAGGCTAACGACATAGCTGCTATAGGTGCATCATCCTTATCGCCCTCTGCCTGCACCACGAGACTTCGGGCATGACCCAAGCAACCACAGAGACAAACGCAGCCTCGCGCCACCTGGTGCGCTACCGCCCGCCGGCCTCGAACGCAGACGTGCAGATCGAGTACGCCGACCAGGGCGCGGGCCCGGTGATCTGCATCCTCCCGTCGCTGGCACGCTCGGGCAGCGACTACGACGAGGTCGCCAGACTCCTGCAACTCGACGGCTTCCGCGTGATCCGTCCCGAGCCGCGCGGCATGAAGCGCAGCGAGGGCCCGATGCAGGGGCTGACCATGCACGACTTCGCGGCTGACGTGGCCGCCGTGCTCGACCACGAGAAGACCGGGCCTGTCGTCGTCGTAGGCCACGCCTGGGGCAGCCAGCCCGCGCGCATGCTCGCGGCGGACCGTCCCGACCTCGTGTGCGGTGTCGTGATGGCAGCGGCCTCCGCCGGCAAGCTGCCGCCCGGATCGGCCGAGCAGCCGTACAGCCGGCTGCGTGATGCGATCGATGGCGCGGGCGACATGACGCTGCCGGAGCACCAGCGCCTCGATTGCCTGCAGCGCGCCTTCTTTGCGCCGGGCCACGACGCACGCGTGTGGCTCGACGGCTGGAGTGTGGCCACGCACAAGGCGCAAAGCCATGCGCGCATCCACACGCCGGTGGACGACTACTTTTCGGCCGGCACGCAGGTGCCCATCCTGGACCTTCAGGCCGAACACGATGCCGTGGTGATTCCAAACGTCATGCAGCTCTACCTGGGCGCGCGCGTGACCGAGCAGGTGATCCGCGACGCGGGCCACGCGATGGCACCCGAGCAGCCGCGTGCCATGGCTTTGGCCGTCGGCGCATTCGCCCACCGCATGTATCTCACCCAGACCGCCGCCTAGAAGCACGGGGCTCCTCGGTCAGGAGCACCCGATTGCCACGGCATGCCGCACCGCCCTCACGAGAACGGCGGGCGGCGCACCCGACTTTCCAACGGAGACAACCATGTTCAAGCACATCCACCGCACCGCCCTGACGGTCGCCATCGCGAGCGCCGCACTGCTGTTCGCGGGCCCCGCCGCCCACGCGCAGGACTACCCCCACAAGCCGATCCGCATGGTCATCCCGTACACGCCGGGCGGCTCGATCGACCACGTGGGTCGCCTCGTGGCCGACCAGTTGCAGCGCCAGCTCGGCCAACCCATCGTGATCGAGAACACGCCGGGCGCTTCAGGCCTGCTCGGTGCGATGAATGTGAAGAAGGCCAAGGCCGACGGCTACACGCTGCTGTTCAACGCGTCCAGCCAGGCCTACCTGCCGCTGGTGGTGGCCAAGAAGACCTACGACGCGGAACGCGACTTCACGCCCATCGGTCAGATCGGCTTCGTGCCGCTGATCGTCGCGGTCAACAACGCCGTGCCGGCCAAGACCATGGCGGAGTTCGTGCGCCTGGCCAAAGCCAACCCCGGCAAGTACACCTGGGCCACGTCCGGCCTGGGCACGACCAGCCACCTGAGCGAAGAGATGGTCAACCGCGCACTGGGCTTGCCGATGGAGATCGTGCCGTACAAGGGCGCCGTGCCGCAGCTGACCGACGTGGTCGGCGGCCATGTCTCGGCCGCCATCTCGCCCATGCCCGGTGTGACGTCGTTCGTGCAGGCGGGCCGGCTGCGCCCCCTGGCCGTGACGAGCAAGACCCGTCTCGCATCGCTGCCTGATGTGCCCACGCTGGCCGAGAGCGGTGTACCCGGCTTCGAGCTGCTCTCGTGGTACGGCATCTGGGGCCCGGCCGACCTGCCCGCCGCGATCACCGACAAGCTCAACGCCGAGATCGGCAAGGCCGTGCAGGCGCCATCGCTCAAAGCCAAATTCGCCGAGATGTCGTTCGTGCCCACGCAGTCCACGCCCGCCCAGTTCAAGCAGCTGATTGCCGAAGACCTGGTCAAGATCGGCAAGGCCGTGAAGGACGCAGGCATTCGCATCGACTTCTGAACCGGGGGCACGCGCATGACCGACGACGGACTGCCCTGCGACGCACTGCTGCTGCGGCTGCATCCGGCGCAGCCCGTTCTGCTGGAGACCGCTCGGCGCCTGTCGCAGCTGCCCGCCTGGACCGCGCTCGCTTGCCGCATCGGTCGCGGCGCCTGGTCGGACGAATCGCAATGCGCCTGGCTGTACCTGCCGCTCGCGCGACGCATGACGGTGTCGGCCGAGACACTGAACGCGCTGCAGTCCTGCGCTGGCCCGCACGCCCGCGTGTCGCGGCTGGAACTCTTGCAGCAGCTCGAAGGCACCAGCCACGGGCAGGCAGCGCCGTTCCACTACGCCGTCGAGATGACGCCCGAACCTGGCTTCGAAGATGAGTTGCAGCAGTGGTACGACACCGAGCATCTGCCGGGCCTGGCGCGCGTGTCGGGGTGCGTGCAGGCGCAGCGTTGGTGGAACCACGACGCGGGGCCAAGGTCGCTGGCCTGCTACGACCTCGTCACTGCACAGACGCTCGGCTCGCCGGCCTGGCTGGCCGTGCGGAACACGCCATGGAGCGCGCGCATGCGGCCGCACTTCACGCAGACGCGCCGGACGATGTTCGAAGCCACGCACAACGCGGGCCCTCCCTGACGCACGCGGCTGACGTCAAGCCGGTCGTTGCTTCCGGAAATCGAGTTCACGCAGCAGCTTGACCGTCTCGGTCACCAATCGGCTCGCCGGCCGAGCGCGCGGCAACGCCAGCACCAGCGAATTGCGCATGGCGGGCGGGCCGATGGGCACCGCCTGGATCAATTCAGGATGCAGGCTCATTGGCAACGCGCTGTCCGGCAGGATCGAACAGGCCAACCCCTCCTCGACCACCGTCATGGCCGTGTGCACCGCACCCACCTCGGCCACCACGTTGAGCGAGATGCGGCGCGGCAGCAGCACAGCGTCGACCAGCGCGCGGATGGGGTTGTGCGTGCCGGGCAGCACCAGCGGAAACGCGGCGAGCCCCGCCAGGCTGACCTGCGCGGGCAGGCGGTACGTCTTCGGTGCCACCAGCACCATGCGCTCGCGCATGAGTGGCTCATAGGACAGCAGGGGCGTGGGCGCCGGATCGAACAGCAGCGCCACGTCGATCCGGCCGTCGATCATGCTGTCGCGCAACGACAGGCTCAGCCCTTCGACGACCGACAGCAGCGCGTTGGGCAGACGCTGGCGGAACGCCCGGATCAACGGCACACACAGCCCCATCGCCACACGATGCGGCAGGCCGACCACCACGCGGCCGACGGGCTCCGCGTGCAACTCCTTCAGATCGGCCACGGCCTGGCTCGCGGTGTTCAGCAGGGTCCGTGCATGGGCCAGCAACGTCTGGCCCGCCGGGGTCGGCGTCACGCCGCGTCCCGTGCGCTCCAGCAATCGCTGGCCGAGCTCTTCCTCGAGCACCGCGATCTGGCGGCTGACGCTGGGCTGGGCCAGGTTCAGCGCCGCCGCGGCCCGGCTGAAACTGCCGTGCTCGATGACTGCCACGAAGTACTCGAGTTGTCTCAGGTCCATAGCTTTCGAACATAGTCGATATAGGCGCTATCCAGTTTAACCAGGAGCACACGCTGCAGACACTTGCTGCATCCGATGGGCGACGAGGTCGTTCGTCGCTGCGTACAACAAGGAGCAAGCATGAACAGATTCGAATCCAAGGTCGCCATCGTCACGGGCGCCGGCTGCGTCGGCGCCGGCTGGGGCAACGGCCGCGCCATGGCCGTTCGCCTGGCGGAGGAAGGCGCCAAGGTGCTGGCGGTCGACCGCGACCAAGCCCGGCTTGACGAGACCCTGGCGCTGGCCGGCGATGCCGCAGCCTCCATCACGACCTGCCTCTGCGACGTGACAAGCGCCTCCAGCGTGCAAGCCATGGTGCAGGCCTGCTTGCAGGCATACGGCGCGCCCGACATCCTGATCAACAACGTCGGCGGCTCGGCCGCGGGCGGGCCGGTGCAACTCAGCGAAGAGGCGTGGGACAGCCAGATCGACATCAACCTGAAGAGCGTATTCCTGACTTGCAAGTACGTGCTGCCGCTGATGGTGGAACGCAAGCGCGGCGCGATCGTCAACGTGGCGTCCACCTCGGGCCTGCGCTGGACGGGCAGCGCGCAGGTCGCCTATGCGGCCAGCAAGGCCGGTGTGATCCACCTGTCGCGCGTGGTGGCCGTTCAGCATGCGCCCGACGGCGTGCGCGTGAACACCGTGGTGCCGGGCCAACTGCACACGCCGATGGTCGAAGTGCGGCTGGCAAAGCAACGCACCGGCGGTGACGTCGAATCGCTGCTCGCCTCGCGCGTCAAGCGCATTCCACTGGGCTTCATGGGCGACGGGCGCGACACGGCCAGCGCCGCGCTGTACCTGGCCAGCGACGAAGCCCGCTTCGTGACCGGCACCGAGCTGATCGTCGACGGCGGCATGACGGCGCGCTGCGACTGAGCCCCGCATCGAGGAGATCGAATCCGTGAAGAAACGACACATCCTGTGGGCTGCGGCCGCGCTCGCCTTTGTCCCTGCGACCTTTGCGCAAACCACCGCCAAGCCACTGCGCATCATCAGCTCGTTCAGTCCCGGCGGGCCGGTGGACTTCGTCGCGCGCGCCCTGGCCGAACAGCTGGGCCATGAACTCAAGCGGACCGTGATCGTGGAAAACAAACCCGGCGCCAACGGCGCGCTGGGCGCCATGGAAACGCTGCGCGCCGGCGCCGATGGCAGCACGTTGTGGATCACCAGCGTGGGCGCGGCGGCCATCAATCCATCGCTGCACGAGAAGCTGCCCTACAACACGCAGCGCGACTTCGCGCCTGTGTCGCTGGTCGCGAACAACGTCGAAGTGCTGGTCATCCAGGCCAAGGACCCGGCGACCGATGCGGCCGCCTTCGTGAAGTCCGCGAAGGCCGACAAGGTGTCGACGCCGATGGCGTCTTCCGGCTCGGGCAGCATCCCGCACCTAGCGTTGATCCAGCTCGAAGAATCGACGGGTGCGCGCTTTCTGCATGTGCCCTACAAGGGCATGGCACCGGCCTTCACCGACCTGATGGGAGGCCAGGTCAAGGGCGTGTTCGCCGACGTTGCGGCCGTGCTGCCGCAAATGAACGGCGGACGCCTCAAGGCCGTCGGCATCGCGTCCAGCAAGCGGCACCCTGCCCTGCCGGACGTCAAGACCTTCGAAGAGCAAGGCATCAAGGCCGTCGACACGAACAACTGGTACGCGCTGTTCGCGTCGGCCAAGGCACCGCCCCCGGTGCGCGAGCAGTTGAACACCGCCGTGCGCGCCGCGCTGGCGAACCCCGAACTCAGTGCCAAGCTTCTGCGCGGCGGCGCGGAACCGAAGTCGTCGTCGCCGCAGGAACTGGCCGCACTGCTGAAAGCCGACACGGCCAAGTGGGCGGCACTCATCAAGTCACGCAACGTGAAGGCCGACGAATGAACACGAACCACATCCGCGTACCGCTGGTGGAACCCGGCACCCGGCCCGAACTGAACACGGTCGAATCGCGCATCATGGCCGAGCGCGGACGCATCTCGCTGCTGTACCAGGTGCTGTTGAACAGCGAACCCATCGCCGCCGGCTGGGAGGCCATGTTGACGGCCGTGCGCAACCGCACCGGCGTGCCGGCCGACCTGCGCGAGATGGTCATCCTGCGCGTGGCCGTGCTGAACGACGCGGCCTTCGAGTTCGACGCCCATGTGCCTCATGCACTGAAGGCCGGCTTCGCCCAGCACAAGATCGATGCGCTGCGCCAGGCCGTGGTGCCTGCCGCGCTGTTCTCGGAAGAAGAGCGGCTGCTGCTGGAGTTGACCGACCGCATGACCCGCGACGTCAAGGTGCCGGCGGAATTGATGGCGCGCATCAACACGCGCCACGATCCGCAAGGCGTCGTCGAGCTGGTGGCCACCGTGGCGGCCTACAACATGGTGTCGCGCTTTCTGGTGGCGCTGAACATCTCGCACTGAGCGCGTGCGCGTCCGAACCCGCACGCGCACCCCACGAACCCCAAGTCGACCGACCGACTGCCGCCAGCCTCCTCCGTCCCTTCTTTGATCGCGCCATATGTCTACCGCCATTGCCGACGCCACCGATCCCGTCAGAACCTATCTGGAACACCCCTCGGCACCGCGCCTTCAACTGCCCGCGCTTTCTTGCGACAGCCACGTGCATGTGTTCGGTCCGGTGGCCCGCTTTCCTTACGCGGCGGATCGACGCGCCACACCGTTGGAAGCGCCCAAGGAAAAACTCTTTGCGCTGCACCGTCGCATGGGCATTGAGCGTTGCGTGATCGTGCAGTCCATCGTGCATGGCACGGACAACCGCGTGGTCGAGGACGCGATCGCAGCCGGTGAAGGACGCTACCTGGGGATCGCGCTGGTCGAACCCGATGTGCCCGACGCGGAGCTGCAACGCCTGGCCCAGGTAGGTTTTCGCGGTGTGCGCTTCAACTTCATGCGGCACATCACCCACGGCGCGAACATCGACGCCGTGATGGCGCTCACGCCCCGGTTGGCCGCGGTGGGCATGCACCTGCAAGTGCACTTCGAAAGCGAGTTGGTGCACGAACTGAGCGCTGCCCTCCAGCGCAGCCAGGTGCCTGTGGTGATCGACCACATGGGCCGCGTGGACGCAACGCGCGGGCCGGACCATGCCGACTTCCAGGCGCTGCTGCGCCTGCTGGACAACCCGCGCTTCTACGTGAAGGTGAGCGGCATCGACCGCATCGACGCCAAGGCGCCGCCGGAGGCACGTTACCGACATGGCGTGGTGCTCGCACGCGCTCTGGTCGAGCGCTTTGCGGAACGCTGCGTCTGGGGGTCGGACTGGCCCCACCCCAACCACACCCACATGCCTGACGACGGCATTCTGGTCGACGCGCTCGCGGAGATTGCGCCGGGTTCCGATCTCCTGGAGCAGTTGCTTGTCCAAAATCCAGCAGCGCTCTACAAATTTCCAACGCCCTGAGCACGCCTGACCACCATTGCCACGCATTGCAGCTGATGCCTGACAGTACCAAGCATCCTCGGCCGGCCGTTGGACTCGAATGATGACTTTCAAAGCCGACAACTGCTGTGCAAAGCAGCGGCGTGGCGCAAGAGTTGGCTGGAGCCCCCGGGGGCTCCAGCCAGACCTCAAGACCAGTCGAGTGCAAAGATTGCTGGCGTATCGTGGCTTAGGTTCATCGCCATTCATGCCTCGTCTCAACAAGTTGTCTACACACTCGCAGTGGCATGCAAGTCTGCAATGACGACGAGTGTCCGATATGCAGCGGTTGCCGACGTTTGCACGATGCGCGCGATCGGCGTCTATCGGCCGGGAGCGGCCCCCGGTGAACGGCAGCTCTCGGACGCCTTCCCCTAGACCGCAGACCTGCGCTTGATTTCTACAAAATTTGCCAGGTTTTGAGGGCGAGAACGCTACAGAAAGCTGTCAGCGCAGCAACGATAGCTCCTAGCGCCCAGATCGCCCGTAGAAGCTGCGACTTCTCGTTAGCTTGGCTTGCCGTCATCTTCACCATCTGTGCAGCCAGCGTCGGAACGTCGTGCTCGACGCCCCTGTAGCTCTTCAACAGGAACTCTAGTTGGGTCGTGGTCTCACCCTCGAATGCGATGAGCTTGCGAACAGACTCCGCGGCCCTCACGATCGCCTCTGAATGTTCTGCGGCAAGCGCTCGATGCTCCTCTGAGCTTGCCTGCGCCCGGGACGTAGCCTCCAGAAGTGAGTGCGTCCGATCTTGGAGTGCAACAGTGCTCGCGGCGACATGCTCAAATTCGCTCTCCAGCCTTCGGAGCGTCTGCGCGATGCGGCTGTCACTTTCCGAGGCCCGCAGCCTGTCTTCTTCTACGCGGGAGGCAAGTTGCTCAATCGACCCGTGTTGCTGCACGGCAAGCGCACCCAGGCGCTCTGAGCGCTCCAGCAGTGTTGAGCTGTCGACTTGAAGACCGTCGATGAGTTCCGAGTGAGCAAGTGCGCCCTCAGTCAGGCGGTCAACGTCCGCTCGAAGAGCATCCGCCGCTTCCGCAGTCGCGTCGATTTTTTCTTGTGTCGAACGCGATGAATCGAGAATTGCGCTGAACATCTCCTTGGCCGCGCTCGCAACTCGCTTTCCACTTTCCGAGAGCACGTGAATCTTGCCATCGCTGTCTCTCACGCCTTCGTTGATCTGACGTTCGAACTCGGCAAAAACGCTGGCGAGGTACACGTATCCCAACGTGTTGAGCGCAAGGACCTCTTGGTTTAGGCGAACTAGCAAGTCGTTGATACGGCTCTGCGACTTGGCGGTGGAGACTAGGTCATCGCGGCTGCTGGTGACCAAGTTCTTGAAGAAGCCGCGGCTTTCAATTTCAGCGACCTTGAAATTGGCTTCCTTGGCGGCTTTCTCTATCTCTTTGACGAGGCCCAAGAGACGTGAAGCTTGGCCTGCGGGCGCTATCGTTTTCGGCGGCTTTAATTGGATCAGGGCTGTCATTTCTTGATCGACTTCAGCAGTTGCTCGAGACCATCGACTTCGTTGCCGTAGGCCGCGATGGACGTATCGAGGGCTGCCCCGCGGACTTGCCGCTCCGCCGTGTGAGTTTGGACGCTGAGACGAAGCTCGGCGTTCGCTCTTGTCATCAGCTCTTCGGATGCGTCCAGCATGAAGCACGTGCGCCGCATGCTCAAGAGCGTGACTTGATTGCTGCGTTGCACGTCGGCAAATTTCTTGTTCCGAAATGCCAGACTCGATTTCAGATGGTCGAAGGCAAGGAGCAGAATGATGCCGCCCACGCTTACCAGCGCGCCGGAGATCACCGTGGCCAGTTCGTTAGCAAAGGGAGCGAGTAGGGGGAGCGTCTGAAGCATCTTGGCAATGGCTTCTTGAGCACCGATGCCAATCACGGTGGCTGCGGCGCCACCGATGATGGCTAGTACGTCACGCGCGATTTCAGACTTCGTCATACCGGGCTCAGGCGCTACGACGACCTTGAGTGCACGAACAAGCGCAACGACCGTTTCACGAATGATCGTGACTACATTGCTGACGGTCGTGATAAACGAGTTGATGAGAAAGGTTGCCAAGCTGGAGAGCAGTCCGGAGACGGCCGAGGCCAAGCCCTCTTTGAGGAATTCCGCCCACTTGGTCTTCATCTCTTCGATCACGGCCTTTGCGCGGGCTGTGAGGACGGACTTGATCTTTTGAATGTCGCGAAGCCCGTCTCGCGCAAGCTGACGAATGTCTGAGACTACGCCCTTGAGCAAGCTGCGAAGCGCCAATCCGACAATCTGGCGAAGTGCGACCTTGCCGGCCTCGATCCCGCCCTGCAATGCAAGGTCCTGAGCGTTCTTCTTGAGAACGGCGCGGTCTTGAATTCGATCGACGGCCTCGCGAGCCTTGGCGTCCACCTCGTCCATCTTTTCGCGGTCCACCTCAAAGGCTTCGGCGTTCTTAACCGAACGATCCTTGGAGCTCGGCTTGTCTGCCCAGTCCTCCAGCTTGTGGTCACTTTTTGACTGGTTCATCCGCCCGTCCGCCCACACGAGATTGTTTTCATGGGTGGCCGTGTTGACCCGCTCATCGCGCGTCTGAGCGAAATTTCCTTTCGAGGAGCGCTCGATTTCGGATGCTGAGACGACGTGGTCGCGGTGCGCCTGGCCGTTGCGAGGAAGTTCTTTGCCGGTGTACGCATCAACTGGCGGCGCTTCTTCCTGAAAGAACTCTTTCCGTTTCTCGGCCTTCTTGCGCGCTGCGTCGTAGTCCTTGCGGTCAAACTTTTCGGTCTGTGCGTTCTGGTAGGCCTGGCGACGCGCAGCGTCGTCTGCGTTGGCGGTGACTCCCTTCTCGAAATTGCTGAGCGTGGTCACGTTGCCGCCATCGACATCTGCGAGCAGGTCCGCCGAAAGCCCGAACGGGCCGATCAGTGTGTTCAGCAGCGACGCCTGGAGGTCATCTAGGACTTTGGCGTTGTCATGTGACGGCGAGCTTGATTCGATGATGCGAATGAGCCGCTCGGTCTCGTCATTAATCCACACGGTATCACCCTGGGTACGGATGCTTTCTGCCATGACCTCCTCCATTGTTAGATGCTTTCTGTTACATTTTATGTCGCATGTGGCATTCTTGCAATAGTCGGCAGCGGAGATCGACTTGACGTTGCGGAAGTCCCTCCACTCAGGAACTGGCTGGCCGACGTCTCGGCGCGTCGAGGACACTCAGTCAGTAGTGCTGGGCAGGCTCTGTCTGGTGCTGCGCTGATGCGATCTTGGAGGAGGCCTATGCAGCCAGCCCAGAATGTCAGGTTTCGGGCAGTCGGATCGGCACGATGAACGACTGCTGTGCGCACCGAGCAGTCGGTCGCACGGCAACCTTGAACTGCCGCTGACAGTCTGAAGCAGGCATCGACAACGATGGCGTACGACATCGTTTGCACGCACTGAGCCAGCGAGAACTCAAACGCTGCCCCCCTATTGCCGCTGGCTGTTCGGGGTGCAGTGTCTCGTGTTTCACGCGACCGGCTCTCCCGGGGCCGATCTGGCATGGCGGCGTAAATTGCCCATCTTCAGCACTGGAGGAGACCAGTCAGTACTCAGCGGCCCGGCGCACGACCTCCAAGCTGAGCTCCACCATTCAAAGCAGTTGCCGTCCCACACAGCTGCCAAAAAGCGCCAGGGCAGCCATGCCCTCTACCGCCATGTCGGCCGCGCGAAAAAGCACCTTGCCTGGCGTTGAACCGCCGCGTCGGCGCGCCGCCCACCGAACGCCCGGACACGAACGGGTCGCCCCCCCCCAGCCCCCCAGCCCCCCAGCCCCCCAGCCCCCGCAACATGAGTGCTAACCCCGATTCCATTTTTCCGAATGCCGAAATAATAATCGTATATCGATTAATAAGAGCGCATTGCGATTACTGGCCTGCTAGTTGCTTAGGCAAGGCCGAGGCGTCTTTGGACGTCCTTCAATCCCTCAAACAGTGCAAAGGACGCGAAATGAAGCTCGTTGACGCGCTGATAGAACTGCTCGGCCGGGACGCCGTGCTCCAGGATGAAGCAGACACGGCTGGCTTTACGCAAGATTGGCGCGGACGCTATCGCGGGGCTGCCTCCTGTGTCGTGCTGCCGTCCTCGACCGCGCAGGTCGCCGACGTGGTGCGCTTGTGCGCGCAGCACCGCACCGCCGTGCTGCCGCAGGGCGGCAACACCAGCCTGTGCGGCGGCGCCGTGCCGGACGAGGCGCAGGCCCTTCCGGTGATCGTGTCGCTCAACCGGATGCGCAAGGTGCGCTCGATCGACGCGGCCAACAACTCCATGGTCGTGGAAGCCGGCTGCGTGCTCGCCGCGGTCCAGCAAGCGGCCGTGGAGGTCCAGCGCCTCTACCCGGTCAGCCTGGGCGCCGAGGGCTCCTGCCAGATCGGCGGCACCATCGCCACCAACGCCGGGGGCACGGGTGTGCTGCGCTGGGGCGGCACGCGCGACAACGTGCTCGGGCTGGAAGTCGTGCTTCCCGACGGCACCGTCTGGGACGGGCTGTACGCGCTGCGCAAGAACAACACGGGGATCGACCTCAAGCATCTGTTCATCGGCGCGGAGGGCACGATGGGCATCATCACCGCCGCCGCACTGAAGCTGCACCCGCTGCCGACCAGCCATGCGATGGCATGGTTCGCGCCGACCGATCCGCAGGCCGCGGTCGACGTGCTGGGCCTGTTCCAGGCGCGCTGCGGCTCGCAGTTGTCGGCGTTCGAGATGATCGATGCGCACCAGCTGGACCTGGTGCTCACCCATGTGCCGGGGCGTCGCAATCCGCTCACGTCACCGCACCCCTGGCATGTGCTGGTCGAGCTGGCCGACACCGGCGATTCGGCGGCGCTCGACCAGATGCTGCAGGGCGTCCTCGAGCAGGCCAGCGAGAAGGGCCTGCTGGGCGATGCCGTGCTGGCCACGACCGAAGCACAGCGCGCGGCCCTGTGGGAAGTGCGGCACAGCGTGTCGGAAGCCAACAAGAAAGCCGGCATGGGCCTGACCACCGACTGCGCCGTGCCGGTGTCGGCGGTGCCGGCCTTCATTGCGCAAGCCACGGAGGCGGTGCGCGGCATCGTGCCGGACATGCCGGTCGCGGTGGTCGCTCACCTGGGTGACGGCAACGCGCATTTCATTCCGTTCTATTCGTTCGCGCAGTGGAACGCACTGCCCGACCAGGAGGCCGCGGCGCAGGCGATGCGCCACGCCGTCAACGACATCGCCCATGCCCTGGGCGGCACCTTCAGCGCCGAGCACGGTGTCGGCCGCACCCAGTTGGCGGAGATGCGCAGCTACAAGCCGGCCGTCGAGTTGCGGCTGATGCATGCGATCAAACGCGCCATCGACCCCGCGCACCTGTTCAACCCCGGCCGGCTGCTGCCGCCCGAGTGAATCTCTGTCCACGCCTGTTTCCGTCTCCCCTGCTCTTCTTCCTCTTGTCCATCACTCTCATCCTGGAGTTGTCATGAAAACCAATCACCCCTCCTCGCGCCGCGTGGTCCTGAAATCTGCTGCCGCCGGCCTCGTGGCCCTGGCAGCCCCCGCCATCTGGACGCCCGCGCGTGCGGCCAGCAAGCGCATCGTCGTTCGCGATGACGGCGGCATTTACACCAAGGCCTATGGGGCGGTGTTCTATCGCCCCTTCACCGAGAAGACCGGCATCGAGGTGGTGGCCGTGCAGGCCAACGCCGAACCCACCGCCCAGATCCGCAGCATGGTGGAGACCAAGAACTACACCTGGGACATGGCAAAGATCAGCCAGCCCGCCATCCGCACGCTGACCAGCGGCAGCAAGATCTATCTGGAGAAGCACGGCCTGGAAGCCGACCCGATGGTCGCCACCATTCCGGCGCAGTACATGTCGCCCTACGGCGTGGGCAACAACGTCTACTCCACCGTGCTGGCCTACCGCACCGACAAGTTCAAGGGCCGCAAGGCGCCCTCCTCGTGGGCCGACTTCTGGAACGTGAAGGACTTCCCGGGCCGCCGCGGCCTGCGCAAGCACCCGTTCGACACCGTCGAAGAAGCGCTGATGGCCGATGGCGTGCCCAACGGCCAGGTGTACCCGTGCAACCTGGACCGTGCCCTTGCCAGCCTGGACAAGGTCAAGTCGGCCGTCGACGTGTGGTGGACCTCCGGCGCGCAGGTCGAGCAGATGCTGGGCAACGGCGAGGTCGACATGGTGGCCACCTGGGTCTCGCGCGCGCAGTCGGCTATTGCCAGCGGCGCACCGGTCTCGATCGTCTGGAACCAGAACCTGTGGGGCTGCGACAGCTGGTCGATCCTGGCGGGCTCGCCCAACGCCGACGCCTGCCGCGAGTTCATCAAGTTCGCTTCCGACCCCAAGCGCATGGCTGCGCTCACCGAGTACTTTCCGGCCGGCATGACGCAGCCCGCCGCCTTCGGTTTCGTCAAGCCGGAACTGGCCAAGGGCTGCCCCACGCATCCGGACAACATCAAGAACGGCCTGCAGATCGATGCCCGCTACTGGCAGGAAAACCAGGCGCAGGTGCTGGAGAAGTTCAACGCCTGGATCCTCAAATAAGCGCCGCCGCGCCTGCCTCTCTTTACCCGCCTGCTCCTGCACATGTCCAAGACCAGTCTGAAAATTTCCGGGCTTTCCAAGCGCTACGGCGATTTCGTTGCGCTCGCGCCGACGAACATCGATGTCGCCCAAGGCGAGTTCCTGACCCTGCTGGGCCCGTCGGGCTCCGGCAAGACCACCCTTCTGAGCCTCATCGCCGGCCTGGCCCAGCCCGACGAGGGCCGGATGTTCATCGACGGCGTCGATGCCACGCGCAGCGCGCCGTACGAGCGCGACATCGGCATGGTGTTCCAGAACTACGCGCTGTTCCCGCACATGACGGTGGAGGACAACATCGCCTTCCCGTTGCGCATGCGCAAGCAGGAGCAGGCCTCGATCGGCCGGCGCGTGGCCGAGGCGCTGGAGATGATCCGCCTGCCGCATGTCGCCAAGCGCTATCCGCGCGAGCTTTCCGGCGGCCAGCAGCAGCGCATCGCGCTGGCACGCTGCATGGTCTACCGGCCCTCGATCATCCTGATGGACGAGCCGCTGGGTGCGCTCGACAAGAAGCTGCGCGACCAGATGCAGCTGGAGATCAAGCGCATCCACCGCGAGCTGGGCACGACCATCGTCTACGTCACGCACGACCAGGAAGAAGCGATGACGATGTCGGACCGCATCTGCCTGATGAACGGCGGACGCATCGAGCAGCTGGGCACGCCCGCCGACCTGTACTTTCGCCCGCGCACGCTGTTCGTGGCGGACTTCCTCGGCGAATCGAACCTGCTGCCCGGCACCATCGCGCAGGTCGGCGCCGACCACGTGCAGGTGGCCCTGAACGGCAGCGAAATGACGGCGCACGGTGTCTCCAACGGCGCCGCGCTGGCGCAGGGCAACGCGGTGCGCGTGATGGTGCGTCCGCAAAACCTGAACGTCTCCTCGGCCGCGCCTGCGCCCGGCCAGTTGTCGGGCCAGCTGCTGGACATCATGATCACCGGCAGCCTGACCAAGCTCTATCTGCAGGCCCCGCAGCAGGCGGAGCCGATCGTGGCGGCCTTCCCGACCTGCCAGTCCGCCGAGCGCTACGAGGCCGGCCAGACGCTGTCGCTGGACTGGCATGTGAACGACGCCGTCGTGATCGCGGAGTGACGCCATGAACAACCGTGTGAAGGCACCCGTGTTCCGCCTGAGTGCATCGTGGCGGCAGGCGCTCATGGCCGCGCCGTTGGTGCTGCTGTTGCTGGCCCTGCTGGTCTATCCAGTCGGGCAATTGCTGCTGCTGAGCATCCAGAACGACGAAGGCTTCAGCCTTGCGTCGTACCGGCAGCTGTTCGCCTCGTCGGTCTACATCAACGTGCTGTTGATCACACTCAAGATCTCGCTGTGGACGACGCTGCTGTCCGTGGTGGTCGCCTATCCGGTGGCCTACCTCATCTCGGCATCGTCACCGAAGCGCAAGGGAACGCTGCTGTTCTGGGTGCTGCTGTCGTTCTGGACCAGCTTCCTGGTGCGCGCCTTCGCGTGGGTGGTGCTTCTGGGCCGCAACGGCGTGATCAACCAGTTGCTGGTTTCCATCGGCGTGATCGATGCGCCGGCCAGCCTGCTCTACAGCGTGGGCAGCGTGCTGGTCGGCATGGTCCATGCCCTGATGCCGCTGGCGGTGCTCACCATGCTGTCGGTCATGGAGAACATCGACCGCAACCTGCCGCGCGCCGCGGCAACGCTGGGCGCGCCCCCGGGCACGGCGTTCTGGACCGTGTACTTTCCGCAGTCGCTGCCCGGCGTGGCGGCCGCGGCGATCATGGTGTTCGTGACCGCGATCGGGTTCTTCATCGTGCCCGCGCTGCTCGGGGGACGCCAGGAGACCATGATCACGCAGATCATCATCGACCAGGTGCAGCAGACGATGAACTGGGGCTTTGCCGGTGCCATCTCGGTGCTCCTGCTGGTGGTGGTGCTGGCAGTGTTCGCGCTCTACGACAAGCTGCTCGGCCTGTCCAGCATGACGGGCAGCGCCCCCAGCCGCACGCGCCCCGCGGCCGACTCGGCCAGCACCCGCTGGATCAAGCGCCAGGGCAGCGAGCTGCTCATCGCGCTGGGCCGCGCCTGCGACCTTCTCATCAGCTGGCTGCCGCGCCGCCAAGCCCACGCAGAAGGGCCTTCGCGCGGCTGGAACCTGCTGGTCTGGGCCCTTCTGGTGTTCCTCAGCGTGCCGGCCTTCCTGATGATTCCGCTGTCCTTCAGCGGGGGCTCCGGCCTGGCATGGCCACCCAAGGGCTTCTCGCTGCAGTGGTATCAGCAGATGTTCGATTCGCCGCTGTGGATGCAGTCCGTGGTGCGCTCGCTCACCGTGGCGCTGGGCGCGGGTTTCCTTTCGATGCTGATCGGCACGCCGGCCGCCCTGCTGCTGGTGCGCGGGCAGATGCGCGGCAAGTCGGCCATGCTGGCGTTCGTGCTGTCGCCGATCATCGTGCCGCGCATGATCATCGCCGTCGGCATGTTCTATTTCTTTGCGCGCGTCGGCCTGGTCGGCACCTGGATCGGTCTCGTGCTGGGTCACACGGTGGTGGCGGTCCCCTATGTCGTGATGACCATGATGGCCGTGCTGCGCAACTACGACACGCGGCTCGACCTGGCAGCGCAAAGCCTGGGCGCCGGCCCGCTGGCCACGCTGCGGCACGTGACCTTTCCGATCCTGGCGGCCGGATTGCTGTCGTCGTTCCTGTTCGCGTTCGCCACGTCCTTCGACGAACTGACGATCTCGCTGTTCGCCTCTGGAGGCCTGAACTCGACATTGCCCAAGCAATTCTGGGACGAAGTCACGCTGCAGTTGTCACCCGTCATCGCGGCGGTCTCGACCTGCCTGTTTGTCTTCATCGCAGCGCTGATCTGGGTCGCTGACCGGCTGCGCCGCGCCAGCCTGGCGCGCTGAACCGGCCCCTCCTTCATCCATTCCACTTCAAAGACATTTCTCATGAGCTTCATCGACGCATCCAAGCTGCGGGGCATCATTCCCGCCATCCCCACCCCCGTCAACGCGGACGACACGATCAACGAGTACGCCACCGAGGCGCTGCTGGCCTATCTGCTCGAGGAGGGCATCGACGGCGTGCTGCCGCTGGGCGGCACTGGGGAGTACGGCGCATTGGCGCGTGCCGAGCGCGTCAAGATGGCACGCTTGACGGTCGAGGCCGTGGCCGGCAAGGTGCCGGTGATCCCCGGCGTGCTCGACCCCGGGTTTCACGACGCGATGGACGCCGGCAAGGCCTTTGCCGATGTCGGTGCGGATGCGCTGCTGGTGCTGACGCCCTACTACACCAACCCCACGCAGGCCGGCATCCGCGATTACTTTCTGCGCTATGCCGACAGCTCGCCCGTGCCGATCATGATCTACGAGATCCCCTATCGCACCCGCATTGCGATTGCGCCGGAAATCCTGCACGAGCTGTCGCGCCACGAACGCATCATCGGCATGAAGGCGTGCAACACCGACATGTACCACTTCCTGCGCACCATCGCGGGCGTCGACGACTCCTTTGCGGTGCTCAGCGGCGAAGACACGCTGTTCCCCCTGCACGTGGCCGCAGGCGCCCGCGGCGGCATCGTGGTGACTGCCAGCCTGCTGCCGCGTGCGTGGCGCGCCATCTACGACGCCGCGCGCGAGGGCCGGACCGATGAGGCACTGTCGCTGCATCGCGACCTGATGCCGCTGATGAACCTGGCCTTCGCCGAGACCAACCCGGGGCCGATGAAGTCCGTCATGGACCTGATCGGCGTGAACGCCCCCGAGATGCTTGCCCCCCTGGTGCCGCCCGCACCCGAGCTGCAACAAGCCATGCGCGCAGAGTTGTCGCGGCAACTGGCGATGGCGCGCTGATCCGCTGCGGCCATGGCGGCACTCGCTGCGGTACAGGACTACCGCGTGCTGGCGCGCAAGCGCCTCACGCGCATCGCCAGTGACTATCTGGAAGGTGGCGCGGAAGATCTGCGCACCCTGACACGTAACCGCGTCGCGTACGACGCGCTGCTGTTCAAGCCGCGTGTGCTCACCGAGGTCAGCACCGTGGACGCGGGCGTCGACGTGCTCGAACAGCATCTGGCGATGCCCGCGGTGGTGGGCCCGACGGGCCTGAACGGCTTGTACTACCCGCGCGCCGAGGAGGCACTGGCCGTCGCGGCACATCGCGCCGGCTTGCCGTTCGTGCTCTCCACGGCCTCCACCTCGCTGCTAGAAGACGTGCGCCGCGCCAGCGACGGCGAGCTCTGGCTGCAGCTGTATGTGCAGCGTGACCGCAGCATCGCCCAACGCATGATGCAGCGCGCACGTGACGCCGGCTACACCACGCTGATGCTCACCGTCGACACGCCCGTGCACGGTGTGCGCGATCACGACATCCGCAATGGCTTCAAGATGCCCCTGCGCATCACGCCGCGGCTGATGGCCGATGTCATGACCCATCCGCGCTGGTGCATGCGCATGCTGCGCCAGGGCGGCTCACCGCAACTGGTGAACCTGGCGCGAAGCACGGGCATGACGGTCAACCTGGCCGCGCAGGCCGCCGCCATGAGCCGCCAGATGGACATGTCGCTGAGCTGGCAGGACATCGACTGGTTGCGCGCGCACTGGCCGGGTCGCCTGCTGGTGAAGGGCATCCTCTCAGTGGACGACGCACTGCAGGCACGCGCCGTGGGCGTGGACGGCATCGTGCTCTCCAACCACGGCGGTCGCCAGCTGGAAAGCGCGCCCAGTCCTCTCGAGCTGCTGCCGGCCGTGACGGAAGCCGTGGGCTCTGCATTGACCGTCATGATGGACGGCGGCATCCGGCGCGGCAGCGACATCGTCAAGGCGCGCGCGCTGGGCGCGCAGGCCGTCCTGCTCGGACGCGCGCCGCTGTACGGCCTGGCCGCGCGAGGTCCGCGCGGCGTGACCGAAGTGCTGCAGATCCTGCGCAACGAATGCGAGACGACCCTTCGCCTGCTCGGGTATCCCCGTGCGGCGGAACTGACGCCTTCGGTGTTTCAGCCTGGATGGGAAGAACGCCTGCGAGCGCTCTGAGGCCTGCGTGCCGGAATCACCGGCATCGCCCGCAGCGCGTCGCTGACGGCTACTCGCCGTAGCCCGCGAACTTAGCCTTGGAGATGGAGGTGGCGGCCACTTGCACATGCTGTGCAAGCTGCGCTTCCACCTGCTCGGTGGTCCAGCGTGTCGTCGGCACGGCGATGTTGACCGCGGCCACGGCCACGCCGCGATGGTCGGTGATGGCAGCGGCGATGGAGATGTCTCCCATCACCGTCTCGTTGGTGATCACGGCATAGCCGCGCTCGGCCGCACGTTCGATGCGCGCAAGGAGCTCGTCCATGCGCGTCTCGGTATAGGGCGTGATCGCCGTCAGCCGCGAGCGCTGCAAGACCTCGACGCGCTGCGACGGCTCCATGCGCGCCAGGATGGCGGTGCCCGAGGCAGTGCAGAAGGCAGGCAGCCGGCTGCCCACCGCGATGTCGACATTGACCAGGTGCTTGCCGGGAAAGCGCGCCACGAACACGATCTCGGTGTCGTCGAGTTCCTGCAGGTTGGTGGTCTCGCCGAGCGTGCGGCTGATGTCCAGCAGATACGGCGAGGCCTTGTCGACCAGGGCGTTGGCACGCAGGTAGTTGTAGGACAGCTGCAGCACCTTGGACGTCAGTCCATATTGGCGCGTGTCGGGAATGCGGCGCAGGTAGCCGATCTTCTCCAGCGTGTAGACCAGGCGCTGCGTCGCGCTGCGGTCGAGGTTCGACGCGCGCGCAATGTCTGCGATGGTCAGATGGCCACGCGTTCCGTTGAATGCATCCAGGACATGAAAGGCCTTTTCCGTCGAGCCGATGAACAGCGACGAATGGCCATGACGCCGGGTTTGCTGGGTTTCCGAGGGAGTTTCGGGAGATGGATCCGACGGACTGGGCATCTGCGCGGAAGAGCTGAAGTGGAGGAAGCGCCCCGTGGGGCCCTGCGCCGTTGTTGCAACGGCGAGCCTGCCCAGTTTACCGCGTGCGCGACGCGCGAACGCACCTCATCGCTGCCTGCGCCGACCCATCTCACTGGAGCGTGATGCCGGTCTCGCCGAGCACTTTCGCCCACGTCGCCACCTCGCTGTCAATCTTCTTGCGTGCCTCGGCAGGGCTTTGCGTGACGACCTCGATGCCCAGGGCCTCGAACCGCTGATGCACCTGCGCATCTTTCAGTGCCGTGTTGAGGTCTGCGTTGAGCTGATCCACCACGGCCTTCGAGGTGCCACGCGGCGCGGAGATGCCGAAGATGGACACGACATCGTTGGTCAACTTGACGCCGCTCTCGCGCAGGGTCGGCACATCGGGCATTGCAGGGCTTCGCGCCGGGCCCGCAATGGCCAGCACCTTGATGCGGCCGCCCTTGAGGTTGTTGATGGCCGTCGACGTGTTGACGAACATGACTTGAATCTGGCCGCCGATCAAGTCGGTCAGGGCCGGCGTCGACCCCTTGTAAGGCACCGCGAGCAGATCGATGCCCGCGGCGCGCTTGAGCATCTCGCCCGCGACGTGCTCCAGCGAACCGTTGCCCGTGGTCGCATACGAATAGCCGCCGGGGTTCTTCTTGGCGGCTTGAATGAACTCCTGCAGCGTCTTCACGGGCAGCGAGGACGGCACCACGATCACGTTCGGCAGGTTGCCCACGATGGCCACGTGCTCGAAATCCTTCATCAGGTCGTAGCCGGCGCTGCTGCCCATGAGGTTGGCATTGATGGCGTAGGTGGTCAGCGCGGACATCAGCACCGTGCGGCCATCGGCCGGCGAGCGCGCCACGTACTGGGCACCGATGTTCCCGGAAAATCCGGGCCGGTTGTCGATGATGACGCCATGGCCACGCAGCGCGGAGAGCTTCTGGGCCAGCGCGCGTGCCATGGCATCGAGCGAGCCCCCCGCGGGATAGCCCACCACGATCGTCATGTCCTTGGACCCCTGGCTGTGGGCGAGCTGGCTCGAGGCCAGCAAGGGCAACGCCGCACAGGCGAGCAGGCGGCGGCGTGAAATGGTGGGCATGGCGGGTAACTCCGGAAAAATCGATGTGATGAATGAGTGAATGAACAAACGCGGCGGTCAGTGCGCGGCAGCCAGCAGACGGCCCAGTGTTCGCGCATCGGGAAACGGTGTGCCGCGCAATGCGCTGTGCAGTTCGGAAGCTGCCGCGCCGTCCATCGCCAAGCTCGCGCAGGCCATGAATTTGTCGCGGTGCTCGGCATCTCTCATAGGCAGCGATGGATGGCCTCGCGGCTTGGCGCGGCGCTTATGGAACACCGTCTGGCCATCCACGTCGATATGAAGCTCGGCGAAGTCGCCGTTGCCCGCAGGAAAGTCGATGCCCGGTGCGACTTCGATGCGCTGCGCCAAGGCGCGCACGTCAGAGCGCTCCAGCGCTGCGTCCGCGAAATCCGACAGCGCCTGCGTACCGCAGAGCAACGCCACAGCCACGCAGTATTCGACGTGAAACTTGGCTTCCATCCCCGACGTCGGCCAGGCTGTCTTGCGCGTAGCGCTCAGTCGCGTGCTGATACCGCAACGGATGCGGCCGACACCGAGCAGCTCGGGCAGGCGATAAGCTCGCGCCTCGATCGCCATGTCGACCAGCGCGTGCATCAAGGAGCAGGTCGGGTACTGCTTGTAGACGATGCCGGGGGACGCCAGCTCGAACGGCTGGCCCAGCGCTGCCAGGGCGCGATCCGGTCGCGCGTCGTCGCCGCAGAACAGGGCCAGAAATCCTTCATGGCCCTCCAGCGCCTGGTCGCTCGCGGTGACACCTGCTTCGGCCAGGCGCGTGGCCAGCACGCCGTTGTGGGCAGCCAGCCCCGCATGCAGCGGTTTGGTCATCGAGCCGAAGTTCACCCGCAGACCGCCCGCCATCGACGCCGCAATGCCCAGTGCGTGCACCGTGCGCAACTCGTCGAGCCCCAGCAACTTCGCGCAGGATGCGGCGGCTCCCACGGCGCCCAGCGTGCAGGTGGTGTGCCACCCCAATTGCGAATGGCGGTCGTTGACGGCGAGACCGAGTTTGGCTGCGACTTCCACACCCACCACGTAGGCCTCGATGAGCACATCGCCTGAGGCATCGATTTCTTCACCCAACGCCAGCACGGCCGGCACGATCGGCGCCGAGGGATGTCCGCGCATGGATTCGTTGGTGTCATCGATGGCATGTGCATGCGCCGCGCAGCCGTTGATGAGAGCGGCGTCGCGCGCCGAGGCACGCCGCGGCTGCGCCCAGAGGGTGCAGCGTCCAGCGCCTGCATCGGCCAGCGTTGCGGCCTGAATGGCGACAGGCTCGCGGGCACCGGCGAGTGCACCTCCGAGGCAATCGGTGATCGCACGTTGCGCTTCGGTGTGCACCGCGGTTGGCATGCGCTCGAACGTTGCAGCCCGCACGAAGGCCGCGAAGGCGCGCGTGAGGCCTTGCGCTTCCCCCACCTCACAAGCGGAAGATTCGGCGCTCACGCTGCATCGCCCTGCGGTTGCCAGTCGGCCACGTGAGCGTCCATCTCGTCCAGGAAGCCGTGGATGCCGTGGCCACCGGAGGGCGCGCTCAGCGCAGCGCACACTGCGTCGATGCTGTGGCGCGGGACGACCACGACACCTTCGACACTCGCGCAGACGACGTCGCCCCGGCTGATGATCACGCCGCCGCAGGCGACCGGCACATTGAGCTCGGCGGGCCCGAGCTTCGGTCCCGAATGGGGAGACACACCGAGCCCATAAATCGGGATGCCGGCGTCCTGGGCTTCGGCCACGTCGCGCCAGGCGCCGTTGACCAGAAGGCCGGCCATGCCGTAGTCGTCGCGCGCCACCTTGAGCAGTTCGAAGCCTCCCATGCACCAGCGCGTGAAGGCCTGGCCATCCACCACGAGCACGTCGCCTGGCTGGATGCGCCGGATCGCGGCCATGACGCCGAGGTTGTCGCCCGGGGGGCACTTGACGGTGAACGCCGGGCCCACCATCGGGATCGCGGGCAGCACCAAGGGCCGCACCTCGGGCGCACAGGTGTACATGCGCCCCGCCAGGTCGCTGAGGCGGGTGACATCGGCCGCGCGCAGCTGTGCCACGCGGGCGGCATCGGGCGGTGCGGCGTGCTGCTGAATCAGGAACGGCGGAACGGGCCGCTTCCAGCGGCGATCGGGGGGCGTGGCGGACATGGTGGCTTCAGGATCAAAGTGCAGATGGGCTGCGGATCTTTGCCATTGTCCGAAGCTCTCCTCTATCCCGGAAGCGACGATTACTGATGAATTGATGAGGCCATCTCATCAACTTGCGATCGCGGTCAGCAGCCATTCGCGGTAGGCGACCACTGCCGGCACATCGCGGCGCGCCTCGGGGCACACGAAGTGATAGCCACGCGAGCTCGGCAGTCCGAAACGGGACAGCTGCACGATCCGGCCCTGTGCGATGTCGCTCGCGACCAGAAAGCGCGGCAGCAACGCAGCGCCCATGTCGGCCAGCACCGCTTCCAGGATCATGTTGAAGCTGTCGAAGCGCGGTCCGCGAAAGGCGTTCGGCGGCTCCACATCCACATGCCGGAACCAGTCCTGCCAGGCGGAAGGCCGCGTGAACTGCTGCAGCAGCGTGGCCCGGCCCAGATCGGCCGGCGTGCGCAGCTTCAGGGCCAGCCGGTAGGTCCGGCTGCTGACCGGGATCATGTCTTCGTCCATGAGCAGCGTGGCGACGGCGCCGGGCCAGGCGGGCTCACCGTAGTGAATGGCGGCGTCGAACGGCTCTTTCGCGAAATCGAAGGGCGCGCTGCGCGACACCAGGTTCACGTTGACCTCGGGGTGCTTCGCCAGGAACGTGGGCAACCGCGGGATCAGCCACTTGACAGCAAAGGTCGGCACCGAGGCGAGGTTCAGGATCTCCTTGTCACCTGTGGCCATGGCCTGGTTGGTGACCTCCCCCAGGTCCTTGAGGATGCGCCGGACCTCTTCCAGGTAGCGTGCGCCCGGCCCCGTCAGCAGCACGCGCTGGCGCACGCGTGCAAACAAGGCCACGCCCAGGCTCTCCTCGAGCTGTCGCACCTGCTGACTCACCGCCCCTTGCGTCAAGTGCAATTCGTCGGCCGCGCGCCGGAAGTTCAGATGTCGCGCAGCCGATTCGAATGCCGTCAGAGCGGTGATGGAAGGGAGTCGCGCACGCTTCATGGGATGCATTGTCTGCCGCTGCGGTGCGCCCGCCATACCGCCTCGAGGCGTGCGCGAGTTCAGGCCTGCGCGATCTCTCTGGAGAGAGACTCGGCCCGCGTGCAGGCCGCGGCGACCGCCTCCTTCAGTGCGTCGGCCGTCCCGGCCAGGTCCAGCTGCGCCAGCGCAGCCTCTGTGGTTCCATGCCTGGAGGTCACGCGTTCGCGCAGCGTGCCGAACGCATCGCCCGACTGCGCCTGCTGCACGGCGCCCGCAACGGTTTTCAGGACCAGCTCGCGCGCCGTCACCTCGTCGAAGCCCACGGCCTGTGCGGCAGCCTGGAACGCCTCCAGAAAGTGGAACACGTAGGCGGGGCCGCTACCGCTGACGGCCGTGACTGCATTCAGTCGTTCGTCGCCCTCGACCCAGAAGCAATGGCCCGTCGTGGCGAGCACTTCCTCTGCCATGCGTCGATCGGCCGTGGCGGCCTCCGGTGCGGCGCTCAGGCCTGTGACGCTGGCGCCGATCAAGGCGGACGTGTTCGGCATGGCGCGGACCACGCGCGTGCTCCCCAGCCAGCCCGACAAATCGACGCAACGGATTCCTGCCGCAATGCTGATGTGCAAGGGCGCACGCAGGTGCGCGCTCGCCTGCTGCACCGCCTGGCGCAAAACCTGAGGCTTGACGGCCCAGACCACCACGTGGGCAGTGGCAAGGCGGGCGTCGACGCTTCCGCCCACATCGACGCCGAGCGAGGTGCGCAGCCGCTCCTGCTGCGCCGTGTCGGGGTCGAACACCACGATGGCCTGGGGCGGAAGCCCGGCCCTGATGAGACCGCTGATCAGGGCTGTGGCCATCTGCCCGCCGCCGATGAAGGCGAACGAGCCGGGTTGTGCTTTGGAGAATTCTGAGTTCATGAAGGGTCTGGATTGACGCTGCTGGCGCGAGACAGATCCCGGCAGCGAGGTCTCTGGAGATGGAGAAAGCGCCGGCAAGACATGACAGGAAATCCCTGCGTCAGTGATCTCTGGCCGGCATCGCCCAATCTACGCATCCGGCGCTGAGCATTGTTTCGAAGATGTGCGTCTCCACCAGATAAAGCACGGTTCGACCGCATGTCGTCGACGCATGCGCAGGCCTGCTGGCGCTTCTTGATGAGAGTCCCGCGTTCCGCGCGTAAACCCTTCCTTGCTTTCGTATATTTCTTCGTATATCTTTACGTATATGAAGAAGCCGGACGCGGTTTCCTTCTGCCAAGGGGCCCTCTTCCCAGGGCCGTTGTTCCTCATTTGCCAGAGAAATTGGATGTACTACTTCGCTTACTGCACCTGGATCAACGATCCGGAAATCAAACGCTACATGCCCGAATGCAAGAAGGTGGCCAAAGCCGTGCTGCCGAACTACCGCCTGGAGTTCCATGCCGCTGCCGGTCGCTCCGACCGCGGCTGGTGCCACCTGAACGGCCTGCCCGACGCCTGGGGCGAGCGATGCGAGGGCCTCGTGTTCGAAGACGACGGCCTGACCGACGACTACGACGATTTCGAGCGCTTTGCCATCACCGTCATCGGCGAGGACGGCAAGACCTATGACTGCTGGACCTATCGCATGACCTCGCCCGGCGTGGCGATGCGCCCGCCGAACTTCTACTGGCAGCACATCCCCGACGGCCTGAAGTCCGAAGGCTTCTCTGCCGAGTACATCGCCAAGGTTCAAGCCACCTACGATGCGGCGGCCCCCTGCCCCCGCGCCGACCGCCCGAATCCTTCCGCCATCCCGGGCAAGTCCGCCGACTCGCGTTAATCACGACAGCGCCCGCGCCGTCAGCAACTCAAGAAAATCACCGAGAAAGAAAATCATGCGTTCGTTCATGTCATCTCTCCGGGCAACTTTGCTGCTGACGGCGTTGTCGCCGTTGTGCGGCCTTGCCCAGCCCGCGGCATCGCCCCTCTCCGAGGCTGCGCGTGCCGTGCCCGCCGACGTCAAGGCGCGCGGCGTCCTGCGCGTCGGCTCGCAGCAGACCTTTCCTCCCGTCGAGTTTCGCGAGCCCGGCGGCAGTGGTGTCTCGGGCGTGAGCCGCGACCTGCTCGAAGATGTCGCGCGACGCCTGGGGCTCAAGCTCGAGTACATCCAGTCCGAGTACGCCTCCCTGATCTCCGGCGTGGAAGCCGACCGTTTCGACGTCGCCTCCGGTGGCATCAGCGACACGGAAGAGCGCGAACAGAAGCTCGATTTCGTCAACTACATGCAATCGGGCGGCAGCATCCTCGTGCTGTCCGCCAACACAGACAAGCTCTCGACCATCGACGACTTCTGCGGCAAGGGCATCGCCACGATGCTCGGCGGCCGCACCATCATGACCGCCGTGGAGGCGGCCTCGGAGCGCTGCACGAAGAACGGCAAGGCACCAATCCGCGCCGAGCAGTTGCCCACCGCACCCGATTCACGCATGCAGCTGGACCTCAAGCGCGTCGATGGCTACATCGGGGACTACCCGGCGCTCGTCTACATGGGCTCTCAGTTCCCGGGCAAGTACAAGGTCGTGGGCGGCAACTACATGCTCACGCCGTACATCACCTCGTGGGGCTTCGCCAAGAGCAAGACCGGCCTGCGCGATGCCGTTCAGAAGGCCACGCAGAGCATGCTCGACGACGGCACCTACAAGAAGATCTTGGACAAGTGGAACGTCGGCGGCGCCGCGCTGCCGGCGATCAGCAGCAACCTGCCCTCCAGCAAGCGCAAGTGAGCTCCATCCCTACTTCTTCCGCGTCGGCTGCGCTGCCGGTGCGCCGCGTGGTGCACCGACGCCAATGGGGCGCCTGGTGCTTCGGCGCGGCCGTGATGCTGGCGCTGGCCTGGTTGGTCACGGCCGCGGTCGGCTCCAAGGTGATCGACGTCGGCGTCTTCGCCAGCTACGTGTTCAGCCGCAACGTGCTCATCGGTGCGGGCCACTCCGTGATGCTCGGCACCATCGCCTTGCTGCTGGCGGTAGCGGTCGGACTGGTCGTGGCCATGATGCGCGTGAGCGGCAACCCGATCCTCGTGGGCTTTGCCGCCAGCTACGTGTACCTGTTTCGCGGCACGCCGATGCTGATCCAGTTGATCTTCTGGTTCAACGCCTTTCCGATCATGTTCCCGCAACTGCATCTGGTGATCCCGTTCACCGGCCTCGTGCTACTGGACATGCCGATGACGCAGGTCATCACGCCCTATGCAGCGGCGCTGGCCGGGCTGAGCCTGGCCGAAGGCGCCTACATGGCCGAGATCATCCGCGGCGGCTTCATCGCAGTGGACAACGGCCAGCGCGATGCGGCGCGCTCGATCGGCATGACGCACGGCATGATCATGCGCAAGGTCGTGATTCCTCAGGCTGCGCGCATCATCGTTCCAGCCACGGGCAATCAGTACATCATGCTGCTGAAATCGACCTCGCTCGCCTCGGCCATCGGCTATCTCGAACTGCTGCGCATCTCCACCGACATCTACGCCGCCAACTTCCGGGTGGTCGAGCTGCTGGCCGTGGCCGGCTTCTGGTACTTGGTCATGACCGCCTTCGCCACTGCCTTGCAAACATCGCTCGAGAAGCGATTCCCGCACCGATGACCACACCCACCTCCCGCCCCGCCACGCATGCCGTCCGCATGGTCGGCGTGACCAAGTACCGCGGGACGCAAGCCGTCCTGCGCGATGTGAGCTTCGATGTGCCCGAGGGCCAGGTCGTGGCGGTGCTCGGCCCGTCGGGCGCAGGCAAGTCGACGCTTCTGCGATGCATCAACCACCTCGAACCCATCGACGGCGGCAAGATCTTCGTGAACGGCGACCTCATCGGCTATCGCGAACGAGGCGACGCGCTGATCGAACTGCCAGACAGCGAGATCAGCCGGCAACGCCGACGCATCGGCATGGTGTTTCAAAGCTTCAACCTTTTTCGCCACATCACCGTCATCGATAACGTGATGGCGGGCCCGGTCCATGTGCTGGGACAGACCCAGGCACAGGCCAAGGCACTGGCGATGGAGTTGCTGTCGCGCGTGGGCTTGGCCGAAAAGGCCGGCGCCTATCCGAACCAGCTCTCCGGTGGTCAGCAGCAGCGCGTGGCCATCGCGCGGGCGCTGGCGCTCAAGCCGCGGCTGATGCTGCTGGACGAGCCCACCAGTGCGCTCGACCCGGAGCTTTCGCATGAAGTGATTGCCGCCATCCGGCAGCTCGCCCTGGACGGCATCACGCTCATGATCGCCACGCACGAGATGGCGCTGGCGCGCGACTTCGCACACCGGGTGCTGTTCATGGTCAACGGTGAACTGGTCGAAGACCGGCCCGCGCGCGACTTCTTTCATGCCCCGCGGCACGAGCGCAGCAAGCAGTTCCTCGCGCACCACGCGGACGAACCCACCTCTGAGGAAACAACGGCTTCATGAAACAATTCTTCAAGACCCTCCACCACGTGTGCATCGTCGTGCACGACCTGGACAAGACGGTGGGCTACTACGAACAGCTCGGCGTGGGTCCCTGGTTCGACTACCCCAAGGGGAGCGCCTACGTCGAATTCGATGTCCCGAACCGCGCCGCCTCCGACGCCATGCGCTACAAATGCGTCGACCTCGACAATGTGCAGATCCAGATCTGCCAGCCTTCGGAACTCGATTCGCCGCAGCGGCGCTTCCTGGACCAGCATGGCGAGGGCGTGTATCACCTCGGCTTCGAGGTTCCTGATCGCGATGCGGCCGAGGCCGCTGTGCGCGAACTGGGAATTGGCGTGACCGCCCGGGGTGCGCGCGCGGACGGATCGGGCTTTGCCTACTTCGACACGCGTGCGCAGGCCGGTGTGGTCCTCGAAGTGCGCAAGACCGCTTGAACAATATTGCAGGAGGCCGAATGGCACTCAAGAAGACCGGCAACGACCTGATCGCCGGAGACGTATTCCAGAAACTGCGAACGAGGATCCTGACCTTGGACATCAAGCCGGGCTCACGGCTGGTGGAGGACGAGGTATCGGCTCTGCTGGAGGCCGGCCGCACCCCCGTGCGCGAGGCACTACTTCGACTGCAGGGCGAAGGACTGGTCAGCCGTGACCGCGGCTGGGTCGTCGAGGCCAGCGATCCTGCGTCGTTTCGGACCATCTTCGAGAGCCGCATGGCCATCGAGGGCTATGCCACGCGACTGGCTGCTGAACGCGCTACGCCTGCTGCGCTCGATGCGCTCGAACAGCTGGTCACCGAGATGGACCGCGGCGAAGAACTGCCGCGCAGCGAAATCAACCGGCTCAACCAAACGTTTCACCGGCAGATCGTCGCGCTCTCGGAGAACCCCTTCTTCGCCGAGCTCCACGAGCGCACCCAGTTCCAGTACTGGAACCTGCGGCTGCCGGTGATCTTCATGAAGGACCAGCTGGGCCGATCGTCCGAGCAGCATCATGCGATCCTGTCGGCTTTGAAGAACCGCGATGGCGAGCGTGCAGAGCGCGCCACCCGCGAGCACATCCAGACGACGATGAGCATCGTCGCGGACGCGCTGCGCGACGACTGAAGCCGAGGCGATTTCCCATGCACGCCTGGCGCATCGCTGCCCAAAACACGCACCTGTACCCCGGCGCGAGGCTGCAAGGCCTCGACCCGGCGCTGCGCGACGCCATGCGTGCGGGCGACACGGTCACCGTCGAGTTCTCGGACCAGGGCGTCATGCAGGGCGAAGTCCTGGCGTGCTCGAATCAAGGTTGGCACCTGCGTGCCGAACCCCATGCCACGATGGCGGGCACCTCCATCGCGGCCAAGCGCTGGATCATCGAATGGGCCGGCGCGGACGATGCCGCCGCGGGCATGCGCGTCAAGGCGCCCCTGGCCTGAGCCCGCCGTGACGTCTTGCCATCGCCCCGCAGCGGGCGGCGCGCTGCTGGTCGCAGCCATGGCCGGCTTCGCGCTCTCGGACATGTGGGCCAAGGGACTGGCGACCACTTTTTCACCGTTCCTGCTGGCCTGGTTCCGCTATCTGGGGCTCTTCGTGATGGTTCTGCCGCTGATACTCGCAAGGCCCGCGCTGCTGCGCACCGCACAGCCACGCCTGCAGGTGCTGCGCGCAGTGGCTCTGGTGGGCTCCGCCCTCTTCTTTCTCTACGCGCTGCGTTCGATACCGCAGGCCGAAGCGACGGCTATGGTTTTCGCGTCGCCTCTGTTCGTCATGCTGCTGGCGCGGGTGGTGCTGGGTGAGCGCGCAGGTTTGCAGCGATGGTTGCCGGTGTTGTGCGGTTTCGTGGGGGTGCTGATCGTCGTGCGGCCCGGCGCGCTGGCGTTCGGCGGAGCCGAGATCTTTCCGATGTTGTCGTCGATGTCCTGGGCATGCGCGGTCATCCTCACGCGCCGCCTGTCCGCCGCAGAGCACACCGCGACCACGGTACTCTATTCATCCGCGATCGGTGTGCTGGGCCTGAGTCTCTTGCTCCCAGCCATGGAATGGTCGCCCGTCGGCACCGCTTGGTGGCGCCTCGCGCTCATGTCGCTCAGCTGGTGCGCTGCACAGTGGCTGGTGCTCCTGGCCTACCGGATCGCCCCACCCTCGGCGATCGCGCCGTTTTCTTTCTCGCAGATGCTGTGGGCCGCACTGCTCGGATGGATGGTCTTCGGCCATTGGCCCGATGCGACCAGTTGGACGGGCATGGGTCTGATCGCGCTCGGCGGAGGCTACGCGGCGCTTCAGGCTCGATCCATCGGCGCTAGCGGAGTGAAGACGCGCGAGCACTTCTTGAAGTTGCAGGGGTCCCCTCTTCGCGACTTACTGGATAGGGTGTGGCGCAAATAGCCGCCATCAGGCCTGGTCGACGATAGCCATATCGGTGCAAGCCTCCAATTGTCGGCGGTTGATCACCGCGTGGAAGCGACAGAAGAGCCCAGCAAGTCGGTGGCTCCGCACGCGGAAGCTAGAACTCACTTCAACCAGTCGGCGGCCCCGCGGTCCTCTAAAGGCGGCTATGCAGCGCAAGGCGTCGTCGAGATACCGCGCAACAAAGGCGCCGCGATCCGGTCCCTCGATCTGCAGACCTTGGAAGTCCTGGATGTCGCAGAGCGCATGACGGGCCTGCTCGCCAGAAGCGCGGCATTGGGCATCGCAAATGGCCGGGCGCGCGATCCGATCAAGCAGGCGCTCGCCGAACTCGATCGCGCCAATACCGCCACGGATGGCGACGTCTTTGCGCGAGCGCGACGCGGGCTGTACCGCGCGCTGCTGAACACCAGTGGAAGCAACGAGTTGAAGCGGCTGTTTCCGTCCATCCAGATGCCCATCGTCTACGCGCAGCATCGCCCCTCGACCTTGCAGAAGGTTCGCATGCGCGACTGCCAAGTCATGTGCGATGCCGTGCTTCGCGGTGACGCGCAGGCGGCGGATGAAGCGGGGATGGCTCACGTGCAGAATGTGCGCTCGGTGTTGGATTCCATCGATCTCTGACCCGACTATCGGGCCAAGGGGCGCACTCGGCACAAGACAATGACGCTCGATGCCGATGAGTTCATGCGCCGCTTCCTGCTGCATGTTCTGCCGGGCGGCTTCCATCGCATCCGACACTACGGGCTTCTGGCCAACGGCCATCGCACGGCCAACCTGGCGCGCATCCGCGAACTACTGGGGCAAGAGGCTGACGCGGTCGCGCAGATCGCGAGCCTGGATGCCGAGCCTTGCCATCCTCAACCGACCTTCGTCTGCATGCACTGCGGCGCTGCGATGATCGTCTTGCTGACGTTGGCTCGCGGGCAGCCGATCCGTGCGCCGCCACCACAGGTCCGGGCACCATGACGACGCAGCTGCTCAGCCAACCTTCGACCCTTCTTGCTATCGGGCCGATGAGAGGAAGTCTGGTCTTCGAGTCCGGTGATGCCCTTCGTCGACCGTCCTGGCGTCAGGCGACGCAAGCGACGGCCTTGATTTACTGCGCTTCGGCAACGCCATTGGAGGCGTCTCCCGGGCTGCGCGTCGGAGCCAGCTCGGGCCACGCGTTCCGAATCCCCATAGGCCCGTAGCCTTCCCCGTCCGCAGCAGAGCATTCCGCGGTTTCCTCCTTAGAGGCTTGTCCAACACCTGCCCCAGGCCGTTGTGGTGCGCGGGCTCGTGGTGTTGCACGGGCAGGTATCGGACAACCCTTAACCATTGCCGACACCTCGGCCTCGCGCGAATGGGTACTACCGCCCAAAGCGGAAATAGCCGCAGCTCAAAATCGGACGCGCCGAGGGCTTTTAGATCGGCTCTGTGTGCACCGCTTCCGCCCCGCCTTTCACCAGCGGCGACGCTTGAAGAGCATCGACTAGAAAGTCGACCATCACCCGCACCTTCGCGCTGAGATGCCGACGGCTCGCGTAGATCGCCAGGATGTCCACGGGCGGCATGTGATAACCGGGCATGACCTCGACCAACCGTCCGGTGCGCAAGTCCTCTCCGACCACGAAGCTCGGCTGCCAGATGACGCCGGCACCAGCGAGCGCCGCGGCGCGGGCGGTTTCGCCATTGTTGGCGCGCAGGGCCCAGCGCACGCGCACGGAGTCCAGCGCCCCCCCGGGGCCGGCGAACTGCCACTCGTCGGAGGTCGCACCGTATGTGTAGCCGAGGCACAAGTGGCGCGACAGGTCTGCCGGCACCTGGGGCATGCCATGGATTGAAAGGTAGTCCGGCGAGGCACAGACCACGTTCTGCGAGCGACCCAGCCGGCGCGCGATATGGTTGCCCGACGAGGTCCGAGAAATGCGAATGGCCAAGTCGTAGCCCTCTTCGACGATGTCGACCACGCGGTCGATGAGCGCGATGTCGAGCTCGACATCAGGGTACTTCGCCATGAACTTCGGCCACAGCGGCGCCAGCACGAGGCTGCCAAAACTCAGTGGCGCGTTGATGCGCAGACGCCCCCGCGGCTGGAGGGAGGCGGTGGTCGCCAGCGCCTCGGTCTCCGCGACTTCTTCAAGGATCGATTTCGCGCGGTCGAACAATGCTTCGCCACCTTCGGTGAGCGACAAGCGGCGCGACGTGCGGTTGATGAGCCGCGTACGCAGGTGCGCCTCCAACTCGTTGACGTAGCGCGTCACGTTGGCCGGCGAGGTGTCCAGCGCGTCAGCAGCCTTGGTGAAACTGCCCCGCGCCACCACGGTGACGAATACCTCGTAGGCACGCAATCGGTCCATGGCGCCACGTCCAATCATTCATGAAAGCTGAATGAGTAAACCACTTTTGGGCTCTTTCTGGAAGTGAAGCTGAATCATAAATTCACGTCACCCCAGCAACCGACAGAAAGGAAGTTCAACATGACCGACACCGATTTCACCCCCGCCGCCCCCTCTGCACCGACCCGCCGTGCCCTGCTTGGCGGTGCCGTCGCCGTGGGCGCCGCCCTGACCGTGGGCCGCGTCGCGCATGCGGCTCCCGTCGCCGACGCAGTGCCGGGCTTCCGCTCCGCCAGCGCGCAGGTCAACGGCACCCGGATTCACTACCGCATCGGCGGCAGCGGGCCGACGGTCGTGCTGCTGCACGGCTACGCCGAGACCGGGCACATGTGGAACCCGCTGATGCCACTTCTGGCCAAGACGCACACCGTGGTCGTGCCCGATCTTCGAGGCGCCGGCGATTCCTCGAAGCCCGAGACGGGCTATGGCAAGAAGAACATGGCCGTCGACATCCACGAGGTTGTGCGCTCGCTCGGCATTCGCAGTGTCAGCATCGTCGGCCACGACATCGGCCTGATGGTGGCCTACGCGTATGCCGCGCAGTTTCCTTCGGAGACCGACAAGGTGGTGCTCATGGACGCCTTCCTGCCCGGCATCGGCGCATGGCAGAACGTCTGGCTCCTGCGCGACCTGTGGCACTTCCATTTCCACGGCGCGACGCCGCTGGCGCTCGTGAAAGGCCGCGAGCGCATCTATTTCGAGCACTTCTGGAACGACTTCGCGGCCGACCCGAAGCACTCGGTGTCCGAAGCCGACCGCCAGTTCTACGCCAGGGCCTATGCGCAGCCCGGTGGCATGCGTGCAGGATTCGAATATTTCAAGGCCTTCGAGCAGGATGCAGCCGAGTTCGCCGAACTGGGCAAGACGCCACTGCCCATGCCGATGCTGGTGCTCTCCGGTGAAAAGGCCGGCGGAGCCTTCCTGATCGAGCAGGGGAAGATGGTCGCAACCCACGTGCAGGGCGTCATCGTCAAAGGCTCCGGACACTGGTTGATGGAAGAGGCGCCCGAGCAGGTGATTCCGGCATTGGTCAACTTCCTGGGCTAGCGCGAAGCCGACGCGACATGGGAACAGCAAGGTCGCGAGAGGGACCTTGCGCGCCCTGCGGGGCACGAGCAGCAGAACTCGACGAGCATGAACGTCGAACCAACCCAGGAGAACCAAGATGGATCTGCAACTCGATGGAAAGCTCGCCCTGGTGAGCGGAAGCACCGCCGGCATCGGCTATGCAATTGCGCGCACGCTGGCCCAGGAGGGCGCAAGCGTGATCGTGAACGGCAGAACGCAGGCGACGGTCAACGAGGCGGTGGGCCGCCTCCGCTCGGAAACGCAAGGCACGGTGCTCGGCCATGCCGGGGACCTCAGCCGGGCAGACGCCGCCGAGGACGCCGTGCGGCGTCACCCCGGCATCGGCATCCTCGTGAACAACCTGGGCATCTTCGAAGCCAAGGCTTTCGAAGATATTCCCGATGAAGACTGGCAGCGCTTCTTCGACGTCAACGTGCTGAGTGGTGTTCGCCTTTCGCGCCTCGTGCTGCCGGAGATGAAGCGGGCGAACTGGGGCCGGATCATCTTCATCTCGAGCGAAAGCGCGGTCCAGATACCCACCGAGATGATTCACTACGGCATGACGAAGACCGCGCAACTCGCGGTGTCGCGCGGCCTTGCGGAATCGCTCGTCGGCACGAACATCACGGTGAACAGCGTGCTTCCAGGCCCGACGAAATCGCGCGGTGTCGGCGACTTCGTGGAAGGCATGGCGCGCTCGAGCGACAAGAGTTTCGAGCAGGTCGAGGCGGAGTTCTTCGACCATGTCCGCCCGACCTCGCTGATCAAGCGCTTCGCCTCGCCGCAGGAGGTGGCCTCGCTCGTGGCCTATGTGGCAAGTCCGCTCGCCTCGGCGACCACGGGGGCGGCCCTTCGCGTCGACGGCGGCGTCGTCAAGAGCGCCTTCTGACCAACGCTTGATCAAGCTTGGACTGGTTTATGCCGCAAGTCCAAGGCTCACCCGGTATTCGATAGGGCTGAGAGAGCCAAGAGAGATCTTGATCCGGTTCTCGTTGTACCAGCGGCTTCTCTTGAGCACTCGATGGAGATGGGGTTGTGCTGGAGGGGCGTGCCGCTGCGGGTGTAGCTGAGGTTGTTGATGCTGTTCTGGCCTCTTCGGGTGGCAAGGCGCCACCCAACTTGGCCATTGTTACGATCTAAAGCAGTACATCGGCTTAGTTCATTTCGGCACTGTGCGCGCGAGTCGCGGTACGCGCAAGTATTCGACGCGCAGGCACTCGCGCGAGCGAGACCATTCATGACACCTTGGACGGGGCAATCGGCGCATGATGGTCGCATGACAGGCGATGTGATGCTCACCTTCAACCCCGGCTCTTCGTCGATCAAGCTCGGGTTGTTCGTGATCGACGCTGGCGCAACACGCGCCCTCGCCCGCCGCACGATCGATGCAACGCCCGATGCCTTGTCCGGCGTGATCGCGAAGGCCCTGGATTGGGTGGACGACGCAGCGCCGGGCGCACGGCTCGTCGCCGCGGGCCACCGCGTCGTGCACGGCGGGGACGAGTTCAGCGGCCCGGTGGTGATTACGGAGGACACGCTCATCGCCATCGAGGCACTGGCACCGCTCGCGCCGCTGCACCAGCTGCAAAGCCTGCGACTGATCCATGCGGTGCGGCACGCCGCACCGGCGCTGCCGCAGTCGGCCTCTTTCGACACGGCCTTTCACCGCAGCCAGAGCGCTGCATCGCGCCGCTACGCGCTCCCGCGCGCGCTGTTCGACCAAGGCATCAAGCGCTACGGCTTTCATGGCCTGTCGTACAAGTTCATCGCGTCGCAGCTGCGCCAGCAGCACCCCGGGATTGCCGCGGGCCGCGTGGTGGTCGCGCACCTGGGCAGTGGCGCCAGCCTGTGCGGCTTGCTGCATGGCACCAGCCGCGAGACCAGCATGGGCTTCTCCACGCTCGACGGCATTCCGATGGCCACACGCAGCGGCGCGCTGGACCCCGGCGCGCTGCTCTATCTGCTCAAGCAACCGGGTCAGTCAATCGACACGGTCGAAGACATGCTCTATCACCGCTCGGGTTTGCTCGGCCTCTCCGGCGTTTCGGGCGACGTGCGCAAACTGCTCGCGAGCGATGCGCCCGAGGCTCGCGAAGCGCTGGCGTTGTACGCACTGCGGATCGCGCGCGAAGTGGCCGCCATCGCCACCACGCTCGGTGGGCTCGATGCGCTCGTTTTCACCGCCGGCATCGGAGAGAACCAGCCGGCTGTGCGCGACGCCGTGTGTCGCCACCTCGCCTGGCTCGGCGTGGCGTCCAATCCCGCAGCCAGTCAGGTCGCCGTACTCGTCATTCACACCGACGAAGAGCAAGTGATCGCCGACGAGGCATGCCAAATTCTTTCCCTTTATCAAACCACCGGAGCCGCCCCATGACCCGACCACTTGAACGCGCCCCGCCCGAAGACTTCGACCTGCTCGACGCCTGGTGGCGCGCCGCCAACTACCTGTCGGTCGGCCAGATCTACCTGATGGACAACCCGCTGCTGCATCGGAAGCTGGAACTTGCGCACATCAAACCGCGGCTGCTCGGCCACTGGGGAACGACACCGGGCCTGAACTTCATCTACGCCCACATGAACCGTGCGATCGTCGCACGCGACCTCGATACGCTCTTCATCGCCGGCCCCGGCCACGGCGGTCCCGGCGTGGTCGCCAACACCTGGCTCGAAGGCACTTACAGCGAGGTCTACCCGGATGTCGGCCTCAACACGGCCGGCATGCAGCGGCTCTTCACCCAGTTCTCTTTTCCCGGCGGCATCCCAAGCCATGTCGCGCCTGAAACGCCAGGCTCGATCCACGAAGGCGGCGAGCTGGGCTACTCGTTGCTGCACGCCTACGGCGCCGTGTTCGACAACCCGGAGCTCATCGCGTGCTGCGTGATTGGCGACGGCGAAGCCGAGACCGGTGCGCTCGCGGCGAGTTGGCACTCCAACAAGTTTCTCAATCCCACGCGCGACGGCGCCGTGCTGCCGATCCTGCACCTCAACGGCTTCAAAATCGCCGGCCCCACGGTGCTGGCGCGCATCGGCGACGAAGAGCTGACGCAGCTGATGCGCGGCTACGGCCACGAGCCGCATTTCGTTTCAGGTGACGACCCCGAAACGATGCACCGAGCGATGGCGCTGGCGCTCGACACAGTGCTCGACGTCATCCGCGCGATCCAGACCGAAGCGCGCGCAGACGGTTTCACCCGCCGACACCGCTGGCCGATGATCGTGCTGCGTTCGCCCAAGGGCTGGACCGGGCCCAAGGTGGTGGACGGTGTGCCGATCGAAGGCACGCAGCGCGCGCACCAGGTGCCGCTGACCGGCTTTGCGCAGCATCCGGCGCACATCGGCCTGCTCGAAGACTGGATGCGCAGCTACCGGCCCGAGGAGCTGTTCGATGCCCACGGGACCCTCCACGCCCACATCGCGGCCATCGCGCCGCGGGGCCTGCGCCGCATGAGCGCCAATCCGCACGCCAACGGTGGCGCGTTGCTTCGCGATCTCAAGCTGCCGGACTTCCGCGACCATGCCGTGGCGGTTGAGTCTCCCGGCGCCTCGCAGGGCGAAGCCACGCGCGTGCTCGGCGGTTTTGTGCGCGACGTGATGTGGCTCAACGACGAACAACAGAACTTCCGGGTGATGGGCCCGGACGAGACCGTGTCGAACCGTCTGGGTGCGATCTTCGAGGTGACCAACCGAACTTCGACGGCACGCGCCGAGCCGACCGACGACCACGTTGCACCCGACGGTCGCGTGATGGAAGTGCTCAGTGAACACCTCTGCCAGGGCTGGCTCGAGGGCTATTTGCTGACCGGGCGCCACGGCTTCTTCTCGTGCTACGAAGCCTTCATCCACATCATCGATTCGATGTTCAACCAACACGCCAAATGGTTGAAAGTGACGCGCAAGATCGGCTGGCGGCGCCCGATCGCCTCGCTCAACTACCTCTTGACCAGCCATGTCTGGCAGCAGGACCACAACGGCTTCAGCCATCAGGACCCGGGCTTCATCGACCATGTGGTCAACAAGAAGGCCGAGGTGGTGCGGGTCTATCTGCCGCCGGACGCGAACACGCTGCTGTCGGTGGCAGACCATTGCCTGCGCAGCCGCGACTACGTGAATGTGATCGTCGCCGGCAAGGCGCCTGCGCCGCAGTGGCTCGACATCGAGGCCGCCGTGCGGCATTGCAGTGTCGGTCTGGGCATCTGGGACTGGGCCAGCAACGATGCCGGTGTCGCGCCCGATGTGGTGATGGCCTGCGCCGGCGACGTGCCCACGCTCGAAACCATGGCAGCGGTCCATCTGCTGCGCAAGCACCTGCCCGATCTCAAGGTGCGGGTCGTGAACGTGGTCGACCTGATGGCGCTGGAGTCGCCGTCAGCGCATCCGCATGGCCTGGCGGACGCGGTGTTCGATTCGATCTTCACGATCGACAAGCCGGTGATCTTCGCGTTCCACGGCTATCCGGCGTTGATCCACCGACTGACGTACAAGCGCACCAACCACCGGGGCTTTCATGTGCACGGCTATCAGGAAGAAGGCACCACCACCACCCCCTTCGACATGACGGTGCTGAACCACCTCGACCGCTTCCACCTCGCCGCCGATGCGATCGACCGCGTGCCACGCATGACCAACAGCGCCGCGCATGTGCAGCAGCACCTGCGCGACCGATTGCTGGCGCATCGGGCTTACATCACCACGAAGGGCGAGGACA
Source organism: Variovorax sp. EBFNA2 (assembly GCF_033802765.1). Lineage (NCBI taxonomy): Bacteria > Pseudomonadati > Pseudomonadota > Betaproteobacteria > Burkholderiales > Comamonadaceae > Variovorax > Variovorax sp. EBFNA2. The sequence continues at coordinate 176,431 of NZ_CP138497.1, read as the reverse complement.
TGCCTGAGATCTCGGGGTGGCGGTGGAGCGCCCAGAAGGTTGCAAGGGACTGATCGCTTCAAGTTTGATTTCAGAGCCCTTGAGCCATCTTGTTGTGCCATCAACTGCTCCGGCGACCGCTTGAGGCGGATCTGAGGCGCGTACTGCCAAAGCGTATCGATGCGTTGCGTTGCGTTGCCGGACTCGGCGCCCGGCTACCGTGCACGCAACGAATTCGAATACCAAGCTGGCCGTGGTGGTGCTGCAGCAACAGGGCTGGCTCGAGGGCTATTTGCTGACCGGGCGCCACGGCTTCTTCTCTTGCTACGAAGCCTTCATCCACATCATCGATTCGATGTTCAACCAACACGCCAAATGGTTGAAAGTCACGCGCAACATCGGCTGGCGGCGCCCGATCGCCCCCCAAGAAAAGCGACTTTCATCTCGCTCCATCGCCGACTTCACTGCCCGGGCCCTTCACCAGAAATCCCGGGGGGAAATGCGTCGAGGTTGGGGAGATTTTGCAGGTCAATTGCCAGGGATCAACTGGCCAAATGCGCCGCACAGCGGTGCCATTGATGCAAGGCAATTGGCCTACATCCATACGTTGACCTGTCGCGACGTACCCAAATGCCCGCGCGCTGCTACCGCGCTCGACACTTGCTTCCGTCCTCAGGACTCCGCATATACACCGCCAGCCACTGCAGCGCCTGCGTCCTGCCTCGCAAAGCAAAGCACGCCTAAGACCACACGGCAGCCGGCGGTCCTTTCGCCAACGCCGTCAAAAGCTCCAACTGCCTGTTTTGGATCTCCAACAGTTCAACCCACTGCTTCTCCCGCAACAAATCAAGCTTTTCATGGAGCAGCATGATCTCTAGCTCTGCCTTCAGATTGACCTCGTAGTCGTGATCTGCGCGCATGCGGTCTTTCTCCGATTGCCGGTTCTGTGACATCAGGATGATCGGTGCCTGAATGGCTGCCAGCATGGATAGAAAAAGATTGAGCAATATGTAGGGATAGGGATCGAAGGTTTTCGCGTTGACCGTCAACAGAATGGCGTTGACAACAACCCAGACAAGCATCGTTGCGGCGAAGAGCCCGACAAAAGTCCAGGAGCCGCCAAACGAGGCTACAGCATCCGCCGCGCGCTGACCAAAGGCCTGCTTCCTGGTCTCGAGGTCTCCGGGGACGTTGCGTGCGATGGGAGTGCGCTGCGCAATATGCCGTGTGACCTTCCTGGTTGCTTCGTCCAGCGCTTCGTAGGGGGCGCCCAATAACTTCTGGGCGATTTCCTCAGGTTGATGCATGAAGACCTCCTGATTTGAACGCATGGAACAAGACGGCGCCGGGTCCGGGATGCGAACATTGTGATCGATCGGATCATGTGCCCGGGTGCCTGACCAGCAGAGGGTGGCCCCGGGTCCCTGCACCCGGCGTACGCGGGCAGACAGCCGGATGACATCGATACGCGCATGGCGCCAGATCAGAGGGCGGCCATCCTCTCAAGCGTTGAGCTCCCGCAAAAAGCCGGGCCGATTCAGACTGGATTGCACTCGGGCGTCAACGCATCAAGCCACTCCAGTTCTCTCGGATCGTAAGGATAGGAGAAATGCGTGCCGTCGAATCGCACCTTCACCACCCATCCGCGCAAGCTGACCACCGTGCCTAGCCGTCCCCCGAAACGGACCCTTGCTCCTTTTTTTGCCGGTACTGCGAAACGAATGCGGATCTGTTCGTAGGTCATGGGCGGATCCTCGATCCATGAAATGTTACCTTTAGTTGACATTTATCAACCGCGAATAAAAAACGACGCACGGACTCGACCTTCGGCAACGCCAAGCAAGCTTCGCCGATCGCGTTGCCCGCAAGCCTGCCCCTGGGTCAGATAGCGAGGTTGGCGCCGCGCTTGTCGGGCACTCAGAAAGAACATGCGAGGGCTGTACATCTCCATAGAGACCCAATCCCGCCACTTCGGCTTGCGACGGGAATTCTGTCCGGCACTCCGGCAGAGTCATCGCCGCTGTCGTGGGACGTCTGGCGGAATCTGCCTGCGCTCGCACTTGCGCGGGCGGCCGCACGCCTGCTTACGAGGAGTCAATGCAAGCGGCTCGCACGGACGGGACCCACCTCGTACAGCAATTGCCCATGGATGGCTGGCAGCGAGACCGCCCGTGTCAGTACAGCGACCAGGCTGGGCGCACACAGCTGCGGCAACAGCTCGAGGGCAGCCCAACGAAAGCCATTCATCTCAGGGCATCTTCGCCCATGACGGTCCGTGTAGAAGCTCGAGCACATGCAGCGTTTCGCGTCGAAGTGCGTCACCAGCACGGCGAAGAGCCGCAGCTCCTTGTCCCGCCGGTATTGGAATCGCCCGATCTCCCTCAATTGTTCGCGCCGCAGCTCAAGCCCACATTCTTCGAATGCTTCTCGCACGGCGGTCTGCGCACCCTCTTCCTGCGCGACGACCTCGCCTTTGGGGATGTCCCAGTAACGGCTTTCGTTCGCATGGGCCGAGCAGCAGACTTCCAGAAGGATCGAACACCAGGAGGCCGCAGCTGACCGACTTCATGGCGACGGCCTCATGGTGTCAATGTCGTGCGCCCGGACACGCGCGGGAGAATTGGCACGTAGCTTCGGGTCGAGCCACGCGCGATCAGTAGCGCCACCGTGTCGCTGTCCGCAACAGATCTGATCGCTGCGTCGAAATCCGCCAATCCGGCCACCTGCACATCGTTGACCGCGATCAATGCATCGCCAAAACGCAGTCCCGCGCGTTGAGCGGAGCCGGACACCGCCCGCACATACAGTCCTGGGGCCAACGGGCTGACGCCCAGCATGCCTTTGCGCTCCGTGAGTTCGAGCCCGAACCAAACCTCTCGCGTCCGGGAGCGCGCGACGCGCTCTGGCACGATGTCCGACGCGTCGGCAGTCACCCGCACTTGCATCTGCAACGCCGCCCTGCGGCGCCAGACACGCAGTGTCAGGCGACTGCCCGAACTGGCGCTGGCCACACGCTCCTGCACCTCGGCGTAAGGCATTGCTGCGGCGTTCCCCACAGCCAAGACCACGTCGCCACTGCGCAACCCCGCAATCTCGGCCGGGCTGTCCGCATCGACTCGCACCACCAACGCCCCCACGGCCGCGTCGAGGCCAAAGGCCGGCGCCAATTCCGATGTCAGGGGTTGGGTACGGGCACCGATATGGCTTCGCGTCGCCCGTCCCGTTGCGCGAAGCTCCTGTGCCGTGCGCATCGCGGTGTCGATGGGCAGGCTGAATGACAGCCCCGAATAACCATCGGCGGCCGAATAGATCATCGAGTTCATGCCCACGACATTGCCCCGCTCGTCGAACAGCGGGCTGCCCGAACTGCCGGGGTTGAGTGTGACGTCCGTCTGTATGAGCGGCACTGCGTTCCCGCCCGCCAGGTAGCGTGGATTGGCACTCACCACACCGGCGGTCAAGCTGCGCTCCAAACCGAAGGGCGCGCCGATCGCGGCGACTCTTTCGCCCGGGCACAGCGCGCTGCGGCGCCCGACGGTCACGACCGGCAGGTCGGATGCAAAAACACGCAACAGCGCAACGTCGGTGCGCCGGTCCAGCCCCACCAGCTGTGCGTCGAAGCGACGCTGATCGGCGGTGGCGACCGAGATCGCCTGTGCCCCCCCGACCGCATGCGCACTGGTCAGGATGAAGCCGTCGCGCTCAAAGATGAATCCTGAGGCGAAACTGCGCCCCACGCCTTGTGGTCCACGCGCCGAAGGCGGCATGGCGCCCGCGAATGCCCCTTCGCTGCCCGCCCCGACGACGGTGATGCTCACCACCGCGGGCGACTGCTGCGCGGCCACTGTGACGAAGTCGTTGCTTTGCGATGCGGGCAGCGCGCGATCCGGGCATGCGCGCGTCTGGGGCCAGGCGTGCATGGCGGTTACCAGCGCGATTGCGCCGGTGAACGCCGCAATCGTCCCTCGCGCGAGGGTGACGGCTTTCATTCAGCGCACGAGTAGCACCGGCACCGTGCACGTGGCCAGCACCTTGGTGGCAACCGAGCCGAGCACCAGATTGGTCAAGGCGCCATGACCGCGCGATCCCATGACTAGCAGATCGAATTGCCCCTTCTGAGCAAAGGACGCGATCTCCGCCGCGGGATGGCCGATGCGGTGCTCGAAACGCGCGTCGATGCCGTGCTCGGCCAACAACGCACGAACCGGATCAAGCACCACCCGCGCATCGTCTTCGTAGTAGCCATGCACGATATCGGGCTCCGCGAAGGCCGCGGCCCGATGCGGGACCGGCAGCACCGCATAGAAGACCGTGAAGGTATGGGCCGCGTTCTTCCATTCCTTGTGGCCGGTCAGGTAAGACAGCATGCGGCGCGTGTAGTCGCTGCCGTCGACGGCGAGCAGGATTTTCATATCGGCTCCATGGACGGCGATACCCTCCAGTGCACGAATGGTCGCCACGAGACCTCGGGTTCGCCTTGCGTCACGTCAAGAAAATCGCAGGTGTGCGGGGTGTCTGCGCTGCAGCAGGCCTTCTTGATTCAGCGCAAGGTGGCGGCCCGTTTCGCTGCCTACATTGATTGCCTGAAACACACAGAGGCAGCCATGAACAACGTCCTGGTCATCGTGTACTCCTACACCGGAACTTCCCGTCGGGCCGCCGAACTTCTGTGCAGCCAACAAGGCTGGCCCTTGGCCGAGATCACCGACGTGCGCTCGCGCAGCGGCGCCCTGGGCAGCTGGCGCTGCGTGCTCGACTCGTTCTTTCGGCGCCAGCCCGCCATCCACTATGACGGACCGCCGCCCAGTGACTTCGACGCGGTCGTGCTGGTCTCTCCGATCTGGATGCTGCAACTGGCCGGACCCATGCGCAGCTTCGTCGCGCGCCAGCGCAACCGCTTGCCTGATGTCGCCGTGCTCTCCGTCATGGGCGGCCAAGGTGCTCCGAACGCCGCCGCCGAGATCGGCAGGCTCCTGGGGCGCGCACCGATCTTGAGCTGCGCTGTCACGATGCGCGAGGTCGATGACGGCAGCTGCGCGGCGCGCGTGCAGGCCTTCGGCACCGCGGTGGGCGGCGCCCAGAACGCGTCCGACGCGGTGCGTCCTGTCGCCTTGTCGCCGCAATCGATCTGAAAGCGGGATGCGAACCGGCGTGACCACCCGACTCCTTCGCGCGGATGCGATGCATCGCGCCACCCGCCTGGCCTGTGCTTTCGCAAGCGCATGTCTGCTCGCTGCATGCGCCGCCGTGGGTCCTCCTGGCCCGGCGTCGGCCCCCGCTTCGCCTGCGCCCTCCTTCGTGACGCCACTCGCGCCAGCGGCCGCGCCGCAGCGCGCTTGCGACATCACGCCCGGCACTCCATCGCGTGTCGCGAGCCGCAGCATCTCGGTGGTCGACATCAGCACGTTGCGAATCGGACGAGACGAGAGTCTGGAGAGCATCGAGCTGGAGATCGCCCCCGAGCATGATTTCGCCGACAGGCTGGCTTGGCCGCTCGCGGCCAGCGCGCGCATCAGCCAGATCCGCGATCTCGCCTCGGGCGTGATCATCGATGGCGACGGGCTGATTCTCACGAGCGCCCACGTGGTCACGAACGTGGACGAGGCCCAGGTCCTACTGCACGACGGGCGCCGCTTCACGGCGCGCGTGGTCGGCGTCGACAAACGCACCGATGTCGGCCTCCTGAAGATCGACGCTACCGCCTTGCCCGTGGCCGTGATCGGCGACTCTTCAACGCTCGGCGTCGGCGACTGGGTCGCGGCGATCAGTTCGCCCTTCGGATTTCAAGGCAGCCTGACGGCGGGCGTCGTCAGCGCCGTGGGACGCGTGATGGGCGGGGCGGGCGACATTCCCTTCATCCAGACCGACGTCGCCATCAACCCGGGCAGCTCGGGCAGCCCGCTTTTCAACAGCCGGGGCGAGGTGGTGGGCATCAATTCGATGATCTACAGCGGCAGCGGCGGCTACATGGGCCTGTCCTTTGCGGTGCCGATCAACCTGGCGATGGGCATCGCCGGACAGTTGCGTGAACACGGCGTCGTACACCGTGCCTACCTGGGTGCACAGTTCCAGGAGATGACCCCGGCCCTGGCCCAATCCTTCGAGCTGCCGTCGGCCACTGGCGCGCTGGTCGTGCGCGTCGAAGCGGACAGCCCTGCGCAGGCCGCAGGACTTGCGCAAGGCGATGCGGTGCTGTCGCTGGACGGGAAACCTCTTGCGCGCCTGGCCGACCTTCCCCAGCAGATCGCCCAACGCTCGCCGGGCAGCCGCGTGCAGCTGGAAGTATGGCGCGCAGGCACCCGCCGCCTGCTCCAGGCGTCGTTGAGAACCCAACCCGCGTCGCCCGAAAGCCGCTTCGCGCCGGCGGTGTCCGAATGGAACGATGGCCTGGGCCTGAGCCTGGCCGAACTGTCGCCGCTGCAACGCGTGCAGTTGCGTATCGACAGTGGCCTGCTCGTGCGAGAGTCCTCGGGCCCGGCACGTAGCGAAGGCATCCGCGCGGGCGACGTCGTCGTGGCGCTGAACATGGTCAATCTCTATCGCGTAGACGATTTTGCGCGCGGCCTGGCGCAAATATCCCCAGGAGGAACCGTCGCCCTGCTGGTGCTGCGCGATCGCCGTCTCGCCTATGTGGCGGTTCGCCTTCCGGCCGTTCGGCGCGACCGCTCCTGAACGAACGCAGTCTTGCCATGCCCTCTCACCTCGACATCACCATTTCATTGCAAGGACACTCACCATGAGACAGCTGAATACCGCCGATCTTCGCGCCCTGCGTCAGCAACTCGACACGATGAAACGACAGGTGCTCGACGAACTGCGTGCCACGGCACCTTCGGCCCGTGCTGCATGGGCCGAGGGCGTCCACGAAGTGAAGACCCATGCCGACGAAGCCGAGGCCGAGCGCGCTGCCGACGTGTACCTGGCCGAGATCGAGGTCGATCGCGCCCGGCTCGAAGAGATCGAGCGCTCGATTGCGCGACTCACGAGCGGGCGCTATGGCATCTGCGAAGACTGCGACCGCGAGATTCCGCGTGCGCGGCTGCTGGCCCAGCCCACGGCCACCCGCTGCACGGCGTGCCAGGCGGCGGCGGAGGCACATCGCCAGCATTGAACCGGCAGGGGGTCGATGGCCGCCTTCAGCCATCCTTGGGCTCGCGTCGGACTTTCACTTCCTTTCCTTCTTTTCCTTCGTCGGCTTGACGCCCGTTTCCTCGCGCAACGCCAATGCTTCGCCGTACCTTGCCTGCTGACGGCTCACGCCGTGCAGCAAGTTCTTCTTGACGTTGCCGGTCGAGGCTTCGTCGCGCGCGTAGCTCACGACCCGGTACAACGAGCGGGTCGCAGAGCCGGTGCCCATGTTGCAGATCACGGTGTCGTTGCCGCTGTCGCTCTCGAAGCCAGGCGCCTGGTCTTCCATGCCGTCGTGGTTCTCGATGGTCGTCTCGATGCGGCATTCGCGCGGCAGCACGATGCCCAGCTTGCGCAGGAAGTCGCGCGGCCTTCCGAGGTAGGTCCTGAACTCCGCGGGCGTGCATTCCCAGAAGTGGGCATGGAAGGGTTCAGCCCGAATCACCTCGGAACGGGCGGAGAAATCGACGATCTTGGTCGGCATGTGCAGCTCCGGCAGGTTGAAAAAAGACACAGTTCCCGCAGCGTAGGAGCTGCGTCCGACCAGACCTTGATGCTGCGCAAGGCAAATGGCGCACGCCCCTGCAGACTGCCATGCGCGCTGCCCGACAACCGGGGCCGCGAATTTCCCGCAAGGACAGAGCAGTGACCGAACAACCCAACGAATTCGATCGAACCTTGCACGCGGCTTGGGGCCGGCTCGGCGGTAGCATTTCACCGGCGACGCAGATGCTGGCGTGGTCCGACTGGGCCCTGCATTGCGCCAGCCAGCCCGGGCGGGGCGTTGGCCTGGCGCTGCGCCATGCGTTGCCTCCCGCCCAGGCGCAGGCACATGATCCCCGGCTCGCCGCCGACGACTGGGCCGCCTGGCCCTTTGGCATGTACCGAGACGCCTTCGAGACCACCGGACACCGGCTGCTTGCACTGGCGCGCGGCGTTCCCGGCGTACAGCATCACCATGCACAGTGGGTCGACTTCGCGATGCGGCAGGCGCTCGAGATGGCTTCGCCCGCCAACATGTTCGCAACCAACCCGCAGGTCCTGAAGAAAACCGCGGCCACCGCAGGTGCCAACCTTGTCGCCGGCGCCGTCCATGGCATGGAGGATCTCCAGCGCCAGGTCCTGGGACTGCCACCCGTGGGCGCCGAGGCGTTCAGGCCGGGGCACGAAGTCGCGCTCACGCCGGGCACCGTGGTCCTGCGCAACGAGCTCGTCGAACTGATCCAGTACGCACCGACGACGCCGACGGTACACGCCGAGCCGGTGCTGCTCGTGAGCGCCTGGATCATGAAGTACTACGTGCTCGACCTTTCGCCGCACAACTCGCTGATCCGCTACCTCGTCGAGCAGGGCCACACAGTGTTTGCGATCTCCTGGAGGAACCCTGGCGCCGCCGATGCGCAGCTTGGCATGGACGACTACCTGCGCCTGGGCGTGAGCGCCAGCCTCGATGCCATCGACACCATCTTGCCCCGGCGTCGCGTGCACGCGGTGGGGTACTGCCTGGGCGGCACCCTGATGGCCATCGCCGCTGCGGCGATGGCGCGCGACCATGATGGTCGCCTCGCCTCGCTCACGCTGCTGGCCGCGCAGACCGACTTCACCGAGCCTGGCGAGATCGGACTGTTCATCGACGACAGCCAACTCGCATTTTTGGAAGACATCATGGCGCGCCAGGGATACCTGGACTCGGCGCAGATGGCGGCCGCCTTCCAGGCGCTTCGCCCGGGCGATCTTGTCTGGGGGCCGATGGTGCGCCATTACCTCCTGGGAGAACGTCCCCCCATGACAGACCTCATGGCGTGGAACGCCGATGGGACGCGCATGCCCTATCGCATGCATGCAGACTATCTGCGCAGCCTCTTCCTGGAAAATGCGCTGGCCCGGGGCCGCTATCTGGTGCACGGGCGGCCGGTGTCGCTGAACGACATCGATGTGCCGGTGTTCCTGCTTGGCACGCGCACCGATCACGTCGCACCCTGGCGTTCGGTCTACAAGTTCAACCTGATGTGCAACGCCGAGGTCACCTTTGTGTTGACCGAAGGAGGCCACAACGCGGGAATCCTGAGCGAGCCGGGGCATGCGCACCGCAGCTACCGGTCACTGCGGCGCCCGGCGAACGGCATCTATGTCGCGCCCGACGATTTCCTGGACAGGTCACCCGAAATCGAAGGATCGTGGTGGCCCGGCTTGGCGCAATGGCTGGCCGCGCACTCGAGCCCGAAGCGCCGTCCACCGGCGATGGGTGCGCCGCGCCGCGGTCTGCCCCCATTGGGCGACGCGCCGGGAACGTACGTGCTGGCGCGCTGAGCCGGCAACCGGCCGCACGCCAGCCCGGACTCAGGGCGCGCGCCTCGCGCCGATGGGCGCGGGCGCCATGCTCACGATGCGCGCGAAGAGCGCGAAGAGCGCGAAGAGCGCGTTGTATTCGAAATCGGGCACGTGCCCGGTCATCGAGTCTCGGTTCTGCGCGAAAGCCTCATCCAGGTCCAGCCAGTCGTTCGCGCTCAGCACGCGCTCGGCCAGGGGCAAAATCTCGCGCTCTTCCAGCGCCATATGGTTCAGGTAGAAGTCGACATAGTCACTGACCTTTTTTTCGAAGGCTTCACGCCGAGATTCACCAAGCATCTCGAACGCAAGCAGCGCGTGCTCGACGTCGCGAATCCTGCGCTCGCCGCGGGCGTGATCGCAGTCCAGCCGGTCCAGCAGGTCGCGCGAGATCGGTGTCCTGGCGCGCAGCTTGGGAAACAGAATCTCGGTTTCCTTGCGGTGATGACGCTGCTCGGGGAACTCGTCCACGTAAAAGAGCATGGCGCGCAGCGCCGCAAAGTCGGGCAGGGATCCCTTCTTTCGATGCCGCTCGAGCGACAGGACGATGGCGCGGAACATGGCCGAAAGCGCGGCGTGCTCCTGGCGAATGATGCGAACGGTGGCGTGGGTCATGAGAGGCCTTCAGGACATGCGCCAAGGTTGGCGCATTCAGCGCGCCGCAGGCTTATTCCGGATCAATTTCCTCACGCAAACAGCTTCGCGCTTGATCGGCATCAAAACGCGCGGCGCTCTTCCTGCGGATACTCGAATGCCCCTTTCCACATACCGGAGTCGAGCCATGTACCAGCGAATTCTTGTCCCTGTCGACGGCAGTTCCACATCCAGCCGCGGGCTGGATGAAGCCATCCAGCTGGCGAAGCTGACCGGCGGGCGCTTGCGCTTGGTCCATGTCATCGACGAGTTGTCGTTCGCCCTCACCATGGACGCGTACGTAGGCATGGCCGGCAACTGGCTCGAAGAACTACGCGGCGGCGCCTTGAAGCTGCTGGAGGCCGCGCGGGTAAAAGCGACCGAGGCAGGCGTGCAGGTCGACACCGTGCTGCTCGATCGCTTCAAGGGCACCGTGCATGACCAGATCGCCGCTGAGGCTCTGGCCTGCAAGGCGGACCTCATCGTGATCGGCACGCATGGCCGCCGCGGCATGGGGCGATGGGTGATGGGCAGCAGCGCGGAACACATCCTGCGAATTGCCCCCGTGCCGGTGTTGCTGGTGCGCGCCCCCGAGGAGGCCAGGACCGAGCACGAGCGGTTCACGCTGCCCAGCGGCGTGCTGGCCAGCCAGTGAAGTCTCACACGCCCGCAGCCATAGCGCGCCAGCGCGCCACGATCGGGGCGATGTCCACAGGACCCTGCGTGGCGACCTCGATGGTCAAGCCACGCTCGTCGGCCTCGAGCGGATCGTGGCTTTGCAATTGGCGCTCCAGCACGGCCATACCCGCTTCCGAAGCGTCGGTGCCTGCGGCGTCCCGCGCGGCCACGCGACGGCACAGCGTGGGCGCGTCCGCGCGGCAGTCCAGGATGGTGTAAGGCACGCGCAGTTCTGCGGCCAGCGCCTTGAAGCGGTGCCGCTGGCCACTGCGCAAGAAGGCCGCATCCACGATCACCGGATAGCCCGCCAGCAGCGCATCACGCGCACCCGCCTGCAGTCGATCGAACGTCCCGCGGGTCGCTTGCGCGTCGTAGAGATCCAGCCCGAGATCGGCCGAGCGCGCCAGCGGGTCGAGGCCGTACAGGCGCTTGCGCTCGACGTCCGAGCGCAGTCGGATGGCACCCGCCGCGCCCACCAGTTGCAAGGCGAGGCTGGATTTGCCCGACCCCGAAAAGCCGTGCGTGATCATCAGGCGCGTGCCGCCCTCGGGTGGCTGCGCCAACCGCGCCGCACACGCCCCGTAGTCGGGGCGCGCCGCTTCGTGCGGCGTGCGCGGCCCCAACCCGCAGGTCATGGCGCGCACAAGTGCCCGGTAGACCTCATAGAAGCGCCATACCTGCAGACCGGGGTAGTCGCCGCTGTGCTGCAGCCATGCGTCGAGGAAGCGAAACGCCAGGTCCGTACGCCCGTGGGCTTTCAGGTCCATGGTGAGAAAAGCGATGTCGCTCATCACGTCGATCCAGCGCAATGCCGGGTCGAACTCGATGCAGTCGAAGGGCACGAGCTGGCCGTCGAGCAGGGCCACGTTGGCCAGGTGCAGGTCGCCGTGGCAGTCGCGCACCGACCCGCCGTGCTGACGGGCGACCCAGGCCATGCGCAACGCCTGGCTCTGCGCCAGCACCCATGCCTTCAGGGCGGGCAGGCGGCTGTCGCTGCCTTGTGCCTGCAACGCGTTCAGGACGTCCGTCGCGGCACGCTCGACCCGCTCCGGGTTGCCGAAATCCGAGGTCGGCATCGCGCGCTGCGCGCTCCCGTGCAAGGCGGCGAGCCACTGCGCGAAGTCATCGAGCTGCGCGGGTTGGAGTCGGTCTGCCGCGAGCAGGTCGGCCAAAAGCGAAGACGCCGCGAACCGCCGCATCCGCACCAGATGATCGATCGGGGGACCGTCCCCTCCGATGCGCGGTGCTTGGGGTGTGCCGCCTACCGGCGTCACATCGAGATACAACGTGGGCGCGAAGCGACGGTTCAGGCGCAGTTCCTCGTCGCAGAAGTGCTTGCGCGCCTGGACGCTGCCGAAGTCCAGGAACGGCAGGCGCACCGGCTTCTTGAGCTTGTAGGCGAGCGCCTGCGTGAGCAGAACCCAGGAGATGTGCGTCTCGACAAGCTCAACCAGCTGCCCGGTCTCCTGCCGGAGCGCGTCGCGCAAAGCAGCGACCAGGGTGGTGTCCATGTTCGTGTAGCGGGTCCTCGGCTCAATGATGTCGTGAAACTGCGAAAAGACGCCACAGCGCCCAGCCTGCGGGCAACGCGACCCACAGGGCCCACGGCGAGGAGGCGCCCGGCAGGCCGAACACCCTCCCCACGGCCGGCACGACCGTTAGCAGCCCCCAGACCACGCACACGCCGATCAGCAGCGCATGAAACACCGTGTTGGTGTGCGCAAGCCGAACGCCCGCCCCGCGGAACCACAGGAGCAGCAGCAAGTTGCCCAGCACGATCGAGCCGAGGCTGGCCATGCGCAATTCCTCGGGCGTGGCATCCAGCGCGCGGCAGGTCCACTGCACCGCCACCACGCCGATGAAGACCAGCGCGCCCATCGCGAACGCGCGCACCGCCGAGGCCAGTGAGAACAGCGCATCGTCGCGCGGCCGCGGCGGCACGGTCATGCTGTCGTCGGGCGCGGGCTCGGCCTCGAACACCAGCGAGCAGGCCGGATCGATCAACAGCTCGAGCAGCACCACATGCAGCGGCAGCAGCAGCACCGGCCCGCCCATCACCACCGGGATCAATGCCACGCCGACGATCGGTACATGGACCGCGAAGAGATACCCAAGCGCCTTGCGCAGGTTGGTGAAGATGCGCCGGCCGGCGCGCACCGCCTCCACGAGCGAGGCGAAATTGTCGTCCAGCAGCACCAGCGAGGCCGCTTCGCGCGCGACATCGGTGCCGCGCTGGCCCATCGCCACGCCGATGTCAGCCGCCTTGAGCGCGGGTGCGTCGTTGACGCCGTCACCGGTCATCGCCACGACATCGCCCTGCTGCTGCAATGCCCGCACGATGCGCAGTTTCTGCGCCGGGTCGACCCGCGCGAAGACCTGCACCTCGCGCACGCAGCGGCGCAACGCCTCGTCGTCCATGGCGGCCAGTGCGTTGCCGGTCAGTACTTGCGCCTCACTGCCTTCGACCACTCCGGCCTGCCGTGCGATCGCCCGGGCCGTGAGGGCCGCGTCGCCCGTGATCATGACCACGCGCACGCCAGCGCGCCGGCATTGGTCGATGGCGCCGGGCACCTCCTCGCGCAAGGGGTCCATGAAACCGAGCAGGCCCAGCGGCGCCAGGGAAATCCCTGCAGGCAACCCGGCGTCGTCGCCGGCCTGTGCGGCATGTCCCTGGGCCACCGCGAGCACCCGAAGGCCCGTCGCACTCCAACGATCGGCGGTCTCGCGCAGTCGCTGCATGCGCGCCGGATCGGCATCGCAAAGCGCGAGCACCGCCTCCACCGCCCCCTTGACCGCGACCGTCTGGTCGCGCTCGCCGGCCACGTGCCACCAGTGCACGACATAGGGCGACCCGTCGCGGATGCCCCGGTGCGCCCCGGGTGCCCAGCCCGCGACGCCGCCCAGGCCGGCCGCTTGTGCGGCGACCCGTACCGCATGGTCCATGGGCTCGATCCCGCCCGTGCTGCTCGCGTGCAGCGCGCCGGTCAGCAGATCGTGAAAGCGCGGGGGCGCGGCATGCACACCCGGGTTGCACTGCGCCTCACCGTCATGCAGCAGCGCCAGCGCCATGCGGTTGTGCGTCAGCGTTCCCGTCTTGTCCACGCACAGGACCGTGGTGGTGCCCAGCGCCTCGATGGCCTGCGGCTGACGGGTCAGCACGTTCGACTTTGCGAGCCGCCAGCTACCCAGCGCCAGCATCACGCTCCAGACAACGGCGAACTCCTCCGGGATCAGCGACATCGCCAGCGTCAGCCCGACCAGCAGGCCCTGCGTCCAGGAGCCTTCGCGCAGTGCGAACACCGTGGCCGCGACCAGACAGGTGAAGGCCGCAAGCCATGCGACACGCCCCACGAGTCGACGCAGTTCATCCTGCAGCCGGCTGGCACGGGGCGCGAGCTGCGCGATCGAGTGATGGATGCTGCCCAGCGCCGTGTGGGCACCGGTGGCCGTCACCTCGGCAGTGCCGTCACCGCGCACGACCAGGCTGCCCGCGAAGAGGCGGTTGCTGTCGCCCTTGTCGTCACCACCGCCGTGCGCATGCTTGCCCTGGGGCACTGACTCACCGGTGCGCAGGGACTCGTCGACCAGCAGCCCGACGGCCTCGAGAATGCGCGCATCGGCGGACAACCGGTCGCCTTCGTTCACGAGCAGGCGGTCGCCGCGCACCAGTTCGCTGCTGGCGATGTGCAGTACGCGCCCCTGGCGCACGACCGCGCAACGGGGGCTGGACAGATCCTTCAGCGCTTCGAGCACGCGCTCGGTGCGCTGCTCCTGGTAGATCGACAGTCCTCCCACCAACAGCACCGAGACCATGAGCATGCCGGCATCGCCCAGATTGCCAAGCACCGCATACAGTGATGCGGTGGCCAGCAGCAGCAGGAACATCGGCTGCGTGAGCGCATTCCAGGCGATGCGCGCCAGCCCCTTGCGCGACGCCGAAGGCAGCACGTTCGGGCCGTCGCTGCGCAGGCGCTGCGCGGCTTGTTCGTCAGTCAGGCCTGCGGGCGAGTTGTCGGGCACGGTGGTTCCTCATTGGCTTGGGCCAGCGTGCCACCGTCGGGCGCCGCAGCCTTGACCTGGGTCAAAGCAGGAGCCACGCGCCCCAGCACACGCTGGCGGCCAACACCAGCGAAACGATGCCGGCGACGAACCCCAGCAGCACCGCCAGCCCGTCGCCGCGCAACGCGAAGGACAGCAGACTCAATGACATGCCGATCGGAATGTTGACCCGCGGCAGTGGAAGCGCCAGCAGCATCGCCAGCACGCAGCCCAGCCCGCCGGCAACACGCCCCAGGAGCATCTGCGCCGCGAACACCAGCAGCGGCGCGCCCAGCACGCTGGACATGCCCGGCAACGAAGGCAGCGCATTGGACAGCGCGAAGATCAGGATCGCCGCGGCCAGGCCGCCCTCCCCGGCGGCGGCCACGATATCGCCGACGCGAACACGTGCTCGGCCCGTGTCGCGCACCAGACGTCCCAGGCTGTCGAGCCAGGCGTCGGCGCGAGCGGACATTTCAGTGCGCCATTATGACCGGGACGCTCATCTGCGTGAGGACTTGCCGCGTCACGCCGCCGAGAACGCGCTCGCGCAGGCGCGAATGGCCATAGCCGCCCATCACGAGCAGGTCCGCGCTCAGGTCCGCAATTCGCGACAGCAGCGCTTGCGCGATGTCGATCTCGGTCACCTGCGCCTCGGCGCGCGCTTGCACGCCATGGCGCAGCAGGTACTGGAGCATGTCCGACGCCAGCAACCGCTGCGCGTTGTCCTCATCGCGCGGGTGTCGCAGCGACACGAGCGTAACCCGTGCAGCGCGGCGCAACGCCGGCAACGCCATCTGCACGGCCACGGCGGATTCGCGCGAGCCGTCCCAGGCCACGACGATGCGCTCGGGCAGCGCATCGAATGTGCCGGATGAAGGCACGACCAGCACCGGCCGGCCCACGTCCATCAGGACGTGCTCGGGCAGCGCGCGAACGATGGTGTCCCGCTTGTTCGAGTCGTCGCTTTGCCCGAGCACCACGAGGTCGCTCACGCGGCCGCAGCGCACCACGGCGTCCACCGTGGCGCCCTCTACCTGCCGCACCTCGTAGGACATGGGGCCGGCTTCGGCGATGGCCTCGCGGAACTCCCGGGCGACCGTTTCAGCGCGTCGGCGCAAATAGTCGGCCGACGCGGCGATGTAGTCGGTCATGCCGGTGGCGATGGCGCCGGCGGGAATCACGCCGTCGTCCAGGCCGGTGGGCAGCAGTCCGACCAGGTGGCTGCCGTGCGCCCGCGCCCATCGTGCGGCCATCGTGGCGCGCACGGGGTTGCGCACCGAATGGTCCAGATGGACGAGGATGGTCTTGAAATTCATGGGAACTCCCCGAGCGGTGAGGCGCCGTGGACGACGCGAAGTGAACGTGCGACCCATGTTCAGGCACCGGGGCCGCGCACGCATTGACGGTGATCAAGCCTGCGATGAGAAAATTTCCACCAGGGCCGTCACCATTCGCAGGCTCGCTCGGCGTCTGGAGTCAGCGGCAGGCACTGTCACGGAACAACACGCGCTGAAAGCGCCTACGCGCCGAGACGCGGGCGCAGCCATCCAAGGAAGGAGCCCGCAGGAACGCCCACAGGCTCATCACGAGCAAGGCTTCGACAAAACCGCCCACCGCAAAAGACGACGGCCGAAGGAGGACGGAGAAGTCCATGCCGTGGAACAGGCTTTTCATGAAGCTCAGAAACGGGCCAGGTGCAGCGAGCCAGGCCAGGGTGCGCAGGGCGTAGAAAACCGCCACGGTGGCGGCCAGTGCCACCCCTGTGCGAAGCGCGTCTGACGGGGCGCTGCTCTCCCGAATCAAAGGCTATGTGGAGTTCATGGACCTCTACTTGGAGGGGGGAATGCCTCTAAGCCAATCTAGGCGCGCAGCGAGCCTCCTGCCTTGACCTAGCGCAAGCTGCGCAGCGCTGGATGCCGCGAAACTTAGTCAACAAGCCGGAGGTCCTCTATGCGCTCAGTTCTTCTCCTCACCATCGCCGCAGCGCTATCAGGCGGCGCACTGGCGCAATCCAAGCAGGACCATGCGGCCCATCACCCTGCGAACGTCGCAGCGCCCGCGCCTGGGGCATCGAAGGCGCCCAAAGTGCCACTTGCTCAGATGGAGATGCAGATGAAGTCCATGCAGGCGATGCACGAAAAGATGATGGCCGCGAAGACGCCGGACGAACGCCAGGCGTTGATGAACGAACACATGAAGGCCATGCAGGACGGCATGGCGATGATGGGCCAAATGAACGCTCCTGACGGCAAAGGCGGCGCGCGCATGTCTCCCGAGATGATGGGCAAGCGCATGGACATGATGGAAATGATGATGCAGATGATGATGGACCGCGACGGGATGAAGACGCCAGCGGCCAGGTAGCCGTCGACCACAAGGAACAAGGCCATGGACGATATGGACTACGCGCCCCGTTCTGGCGCTCACGCTGGGGCGTTGTGCTGCTCGTCGTCTCAGCAGTCGTCGGCTTTCTTCTGTTCACCGAACACCGCGCCTATGTACTGGGCGTCTTGCCGTTCGCGCTTCTGCTGGCGTGTCCGCTGATGCACATCTTCATGCACCCACGCTCCCGGCACTGGCGATGTTCCCAGTGCTCGCGGCGATGTATGTACGGTTAGCCATCTCCGGGGAGCGCGACTCGGGAACCGCGTTCGGCGACGCATGGCGCGATTACGCTGCTGCCACGCCGCGGTTCGTCCCGAACTTCTCGAAAGACGACCGTGCTCGGCCCTGGCGCCATTGGTTTGGGGTGCCGGCCTGACGCTATTGCCCCAAAAGCCATTCTGGCCCTACGCTGCCCCACTGCTCAGCGTGGGTCTGGCGGTCCATGGCGCGGGAATGACACTGAAGTACCGGCTCGAAGGCCGCGAAAGTCCACCGGCCTGGCGGGAGCAGCTGCTGATCTGGTTGTGCTGGGTAGCTCTGGCCAGTGGTGGCCCCCTGAATTGCCGCGGTATTGGCATTTCGATGGAGCCTCTTGACCTTCCAACCATTGGAAGGTTGAAACTAGCCACAAGAACAGGAGAGCGCGATGAAAGCCCATAGCATAACGACCCATGACCCCATCAGCCCGCACTCGACGACACCGGTGCCGGACGGACGACCTCACGCAGGTCAGCACGTCATGCCAGACGGCACCGTGATGGACGGTGCTCACCATGGCCACAGCCACCACACCCATCCGCCCGCTGCCGCCAGGCCGGCAGGCGGGGGCGGCCAGGGGCAGGTCGAGTACACCTGCCCGATGCACCCTCAGGTGCGGCAGATGGGACCGGGCAACTGCCCCATTTGCGGGATGACGCTCGAGCCGGCGCTGGCGACGGCAGAGCAAGGCGAGAGCCCCGAGCTGCGAGACATGACGAAGCGGTTCTGGATCGGCATGGCGCTCACGGTGCCGGTCTTTGCCCTGGAGATGGGCGGACACCTCTTCAATATCCACCACCTTATCGCGCAGCAGGCCTCGAACTGGGTGCAACTGCTGCTGGGAACACCGGTCGTGCTGTGGGCAGGTTGGCCCTTCTTCATGCGTGCGGTGGCATCGGTAAAGAACCGAAGCCTGAACATGTTCTCGCTCATCGCGTTGGGCACAGGAGCGGCCTGGATCTACAGCATCGTCGGGACCGTCGCACCCGGGCTGTTTCCAGCCGATCTTCGGCTGCAAGGCGGCGCCGTTCAAGTCTACTTCGAGGCTGCGGCAGTGATCACGGTGTTGGTGCTGCTGGGCCAGGTACTAGAGCTTCGAGCGCGCGAGAAGACGTCCGGGGCCATCAAGGCCCTGCTCGGGCTTGCTCCGAAGACCGCGGTCAAGGTGAAGGCCGACGGTTCGGACGAAATCGTTCCGGTCGATGCCATCCAGGTCCACGACCTCCTGCGCGTGCGGCCTGGCGAGAAGGTCCCGGTCGACGGTGAGCTCACCGACGGCAAAGGCAACGTCGATGAGTCGATGGTCACGGGCGAACCCATTCCCGTCGCAAAATCGGTGGGCTCCAAGGTGACCGCTGGAACGCTCAACCAGACCGGGGGCTTCGTGATGCGCGCAGAGAAGGTCGGCGCGGATACGCTGCTCTCGCAAATCGTTCACATGGTGGCGGCGGCCCAACGCAGCCGTGCGCCCATCCAGCGCATGGCAGACCAGGTGGCGGGCTGGTTCGTGCCGATCGTCATCCTGATCGCGGTCATCACGTTCGGCGTCTGGCTGGCGTGGGGCCCCTCGCCGGCGTTCAGCTACGCCCTCATCACGGCGGTCGCCGTTCTCATCATTGCTTGTCCGTGCGCGCTGGGCCTGGCCACGCCGATGTCCATCATGGTCGGGGTCGGCAAGGGCGCGCAACACGGCGTGCTTGTCCGCGACGCTGAAGCGCTCGAGCGCATGGAAAAAGTCGATACGCTGGTGCTCGACAAGACTGGAACGCTGACCGAGGGTCGCCCGAAAGTGGTCCACATCGAACCGGCCGAGGGCTTTGGCAAGGACGATGTGCTGCAAAAACTCGCGAGCGTCGAACGGGCCAGCGAACACCCATTGGCCCTGGCCATCGTGAATGCGGCGCAGGAGGGCAAGCTGAACCTGTCAACCGTCACGGACTTCGACTCGCCGGTCGGCAAGGGTGTGGTCGGCAGGGTCGATGGTCAGTGCGTGGTCTCGGGCAGCGCGAAGTTCCTGGCCGAGAGTGGCATTGAATCGGCGCCATTGAACCAGGCTGCGGAAAAGCAGCGCGCCAAGGCAGCCACCGTCATCTTCGTCGGCGTCAATGGCAAGCTCGCCGGCTTTGTCGCAATCGCCGATCCCATCAAGGCCACAACGCCCCAGGCGCTCCAGCTGCTGAAGGCTGCGGGTATTCGCATCGTCATGCTCACGGGCGATGGCAAGACAACGGCCGAAGCTGTGGGCAAGCAGTTGGGTATCGATGAAGTCGTTGCCGAGGTGTTCCCCGAGGACAAAGTCGCGGTCGTGCAACGCTTGATGAAAGAGGGCCGGGTCGTGGCCATGGGCGGCGACGGCGTCAACGACTCGCCGGCGCTGGCCGCCGCCACGGTCGGCATCGCGATGGGCACCGGCACCGACGTGGCGATGGAAAGCGCTGGCATCACGCTGCTCAAGGGCGACCTGATGGGCATCGTTCGCGCGAGGACGCTGTCGCACGCTGTCATGCGCAACATCCGCCAGAACCTGTTCCTCTCGTTCGCCTACAACGTGGCCGGCATCCCGCTTGCGGCAGGGGTACTCTACCCTTTCTTCGGTGTGCTCCTCTCGCCGGTCGTTGCCGCCGCGGCGATGGCACTGTCGTCGGTCAGCGTGATCGGCAACGCGCTCCGACTTCGGACAGTGAAGGTGGAGTAGCTGCGATGCACGCCGCCTCCCGGTGCGGATGGCCGGAATGGCTGATTGCTTCTTGCGGCGTGTGGCTCGTCTGCCTTGGGTTCTACTTCATCTTTCTGCGGCCGTCCCTGTTGCCGGAAGACACGCGCTTCATCGGCAGTTCGTTGGCCCAGGTTCGGGGATGCAATCGGCGCCGTGCTGGCTACATCTGCCTCCTGCAACGGCGCCAGAAGGCGGCTCCTTCGCGCCTCGTGGGCCAGGCGCTCAGCGCTCGGGCCCATACAGGTGCTCCCGGCCCATCGGGTAGCCTTGCGGCGTGACGTTGCCCTTGCTGAAGACGATCTGGAACACGTGGGTATAGCCTGCCGGCGAGCGAAACATCTCGGCACAGCCGATCAGGTACGTGCGCCAGATGCGACGAAATCGCTCGTCAAAGCGTTGCGGGTCCAGGGCCTGTATCGCGGGCCAATGCGCCTCGAATCGCAGGGCCCAGGCGTCAAGCGTGGGCGCGTAGTGTCGGCGAAGGTTCTCGATGTCCAGCACCTCCAGGCCACTGCGCTCCATTTCCACGATCACATCCGCCAGGCTGGGAATCCAGCCACCAGGAAACACGTGCTTGCGAATGAACAGCTCCGTCTCGAAGCGCCCTATATGGCCGATGAAGTGCACGATGCCCAACCCACCGGGCTTGAGGAACTGCGCGTGCGCCCTGATCACTTCGGGCAACTGATCGCGGCCCGCGTGTTCCAGCGTACCGATGGAAACCACCTTGTCGTACTGCTCATCGACATCGCGGAAATCGGCTTCGCGCACCTGCAACGAAGCTTCCAGCCCGCGTCGCTCGATCTCGTCGCGCAACCACTCGACCTGCTCGGTGGTGGTGTTCAGCCCCATGCCCGTGGCGCCGATCTTTTCCTGCGCCCGGAACATGAAGCCGCCAAATCCGCAGCCGATGTCGATGAAGCGGTCTTCGGGCTTGAGCAGGATCTTGCGGCACACATGGTCGATCTTGTGGCGCTGGGCCTCCTCCAGGTTGCGGGTGCCTTCAGGCCAGTAGCCGCAGGTGGACATCATCAGGGGATCGTCGAGCCAAGGACGGTAAAAGCCTGTGCCCAAGCCGTAGTGCACGCGGGCGTTGGCCTTGGCCTGGACCGGGTCGCGGTTGAAGTGGCGCAGCTCATGCAGGCCGTTCTCGATGCTGTTGAGCGCACCGGCCTGCTGGTCGACACCTGCGGCCATCCCCGCGGCCAGGGCGGCACCGAAATCGCCCTCGACGTCGAGCTCCTGGTCGAAGTAGGCCTGCATCAACCCCATGTGGCCCCGCGAGGCGGTGGCAAACAGCGCCGCCTCGGTGTGAAACCTCAGCGTGAAGACCGGTGCGCCCGTACCGACGTCGAAACGGCGGCCGTCGGGCATGACGACGGCAAAGCGTGTGGCGGCGCGCTCGCCGATGCCATCGAGCAGGTTGTGCAAGGCAAGAGACAGCATCATGGAATCGCCTGCAGCCTCGGCTGCGTCTAGCCGTCCAACGGCACGCCGCCTCCAAAGCGGCAGATCCACTGATCCATGAGCTCACGTTGCACGGCGGCGATCGAATGCTGCCAGGCGCCCATCGCCTCCCATTGCTGGCGCTGCACCAGCCATGCGCTCTTAGCAGCAGCCATCTGCAGGTCCATCATCACCTGAAAGATGCCTGCACCGAAGGGCGCCGGCTGCATCGGTGTCGTCGAAAAATCACTGTTGGCCATACGAGATGTCTCCGGAAAGAGGAACCGATCTTAGAAATTCGCTCTCGGGAGCGCTTGACGCACATCAAGCAAAGGCACCGTTCTCGCTCAGTTCGATGCGTTGCGGATCGCACTGCGCAGACGCGCCGAGGCCTGCCCGATCTCGGCTTCCGCAGACTGCCATTGCGCCGCACCTGCAGCGTCCATATCGTCCAGTTTGTCCTGGACGGCTTTCTGGCCTTGCCTTAGCGCGAGAAGCTTCCGTTCGGTTGGCGCCCGCTCCTGTGCGCTGCCTTGCGCCAACCTGCGCTCGAGCACGGCGATCGTTTGGCGGGACTTGTCAACGTCCTGCTGTGCTTGTTCGACAATGGCGCTCTGCGTGCGGGTGATCGGCGCGTGCACGAAGGCAGGCTGAATGGCCAGCGTCTGGCGCGCGGCGTCGGGCAGCACGACACGCGCGCCGCGCACCTGCAGTTGCGACGCCGGAACAGCGACCAGGTGCTGCGCGGCTCCAGGGACGCCGCGGCCCGTGTCCACGATCAGGAATGTCACGCGCTTGTCGGTGCCCACGATCAGGTCCAGCACCTTGCCCAGCCGATCGCCCGATGCGTTGTACACGGACCGCCCGAGGATGCTCTGCCTGGCGCTCCATCCCGCGATCAGTTGATCGGTCTCGGTGACCTCGCCGGCCCATCGCGTGGCGCCCGCCACCTGCGCGCCGGCGAGACCGTTCGCCCCAAGCACCAGCATGAAGGTGAGCACCATGCCCGGGCCAATGGTGCGGCGCGTCGTCTTCACGGCCACCCTCAGCCCGCCTTCATGGGAGTTGCCATGCCCGCGTGCATGGAAAAGTAGCGGCGCGCCATCGCAACCAGTTCGTTCGTGCTCATGTGACCCACCGCCTCCCATCCGACAATGCGAAGCGCCACTTCGGCGCGATGTCGCTCGACGTAGCGGCGAAAATCGGACAGCGCCGTATGGGAGCCGACGACGAGCACCTCGGCGATGCCCTTTGTCGCCTCGCACACCTCGGCGAAAAATTCATGCTCGCTGCGCACATTGCTGCCGTGCTGACGCGTGCAATGGACGTGTTCCTTCACCTGCTGAGCGAGCGCCTGCGCCGCATCGAACTGAAGGATGTGCGCAGTGTGATGATCGATCTGGACGACGGCGTGGAAAAGCGACATGGGAGTCCGATGCAAAGAATGACGAGTGGGCGACAGGAAGGTGCGCGGCGGGCTCTCCGTACTAGGCTTCGATGATCACTTTGAGCGCATGCGTCTGGGCCGCGCGCCCGAAAGTGTCGTAGGCGTCCATCACTTGGTCCAGCTTGAATCGGTGCGTGATCAGCCGGGCGGGGTCCACCTTGCGGGCTTGCACCGTCTTCAGCAGCATCGGCGTGGACACCGTGTCCACCAGCCGGGTGGTGATTGCGATGTTTTGCGACCATAGTCGCTCCAGATGGAGCTCGGCCGGGTGCCCGTGAACGCCGATGTTTGCGATCGTGCCTCCCGGCGCCACGATGTCCTGGCATAGCACGAAGGTGGCGGGTATTCCCACGGCCTCGATCGACACGTCGACGCCGCGTCCGCCCGTCAGCGCGAGCACGGCCTCGGCCGCCTTGCCGTCGGTGCTGTTAACGGTGTGCGTCGCGCCGAACCGGCGCGCGACCTCGAGCCGGGCGTCATCCAGGTCGATGAGGATGAGCTGAGACGGCGAATAGAACTGTGCCGTGAGCAACGTGGCCAAGCCGATCGGCCCTGCGCCCACGATGGCCACGGTGCTGCCGGGAGCGACCTTGCCGTTGAGCACGCCGCATTCGAAGCCCGTCGGCAGAATGTCGCTGAGCATCACCAGCGCCTCCTCGTCCGCGCCGGCGGGAATCGGATAGAGACTGGTGTCGGCATGCGGAATGCGCACGTACTCGGCCTGCGTACCGTCGATGGTGTGGCCCAGGATCCAGCCGCCTGTGGCGCAGTGCGAATACATGCCGCGGCGGCAGTTCTCGCACTTCCCACACGATGAGATGCACGAGATCAGCACATGGTCGCCGGGACGGAAGGCCGTCACGCCGGCACCGACTGTCTCGACCACACCCACCCCCTCGTGTCCGAGGATGCGCCCCGGCGTGCAGGTCGGCACATCGCCCTCGAGGATGTGCAGGTCGGTGCCGCAGATGGTCGTCTTGAGTATCCGGACGACGGCGTCACCCGGCGCCTGAACCTGCGGCTTGGGGCAGTCTTCGAGCGCTTTGAGGCCGGGGCCTTTGTATACGAGTGCTTTCATGGACACTACGTTAGGCGCTCATGTGCGGCGGATGCTTGAGATAACGCAAGGAATCTGCGCCTCGCTGTCCGCAGACACCCTACCTGCCCTCGCGCCCGAGAACTTCAAATCGGCGCAGCCACTGCCCACGCTGGACGTCGTTCATGCTTTCGACCAGACCGACCAGTGTCTCTTGAACCGGCGCAATGCCCACGAAGCCGAGGATGTTGCGCTCCAGCGCCTTCAGGCTGTGGGCTCGGAAGTACCAGCGATAGACCAGCGCCGGCATGCCCATGGTCACGACGATGCGCGCCGAGCGGCCTGTCAGGAGCGTGGCACCCATGTGCCCTGGCGACGAGCGCGCGAGCGCAAACCCGGGGCGAAGCACCTGTTCGAGGAAGCCTCGGGTCAAAGCCGGCATGCCACCGAGCCACAGCGGAAAGAACAGCACGATGTGGTCGGCCCACTGGATCGCATCCTGCGCAGGCTGCAGAACCGCAGGCACGGCCTGCGCGTCCCACGCAGCCTTGCTGCGCAGCAGTGGAAACTCCAATTCTGCGATCCGGATGACCCGCACTTCATGGCCGCCCGCCTGCGCGCCCCGTGCGTAGGCTTGGGCGAGCGAATGACCGAAATGCACGGTCGACGCGTCCGGGTGGCCCTGCAGCAGGAGGATTCTTCTGGACATGTGTTCGGCCTGACAACGCCGCCCCGGAACGACAGATGGAACCATCCTGCGCACCGCGCGACAGCCTGCGCTTGCGAAAGATCAAGTCCACGTGATCGGACACCGGGCCCGGCGACCGCGCCGTCTTGACGCGGCGTTGCCCGGCGCGACACTGCGGACATGGACAGGCTGCACCCGTCAGAAGCTGTCGTCGGCCTCGCGGTGGCGTTGGGCGTCGGCCTCATCGTCGGCATCGAACGCGAACGCCGCAAGGGAGACGGTGATCGGCGAGAAGCCGCAGGCTTGCGCACATTCGCCATCGCGGCCTTGAGCGGCGCGGTGGCGCAGCTGGTGCCGGTCCCGGTGCTCGTTCCCATCGGCGCAGCACTCGTCGCGGCGCTGGCGGCCGTGTCGCACTGGAAGAGCCGATCGCACGACCCCGGGTTGACCACCGAGCTCGCCCTCTTCACTACCTATCTGATCGGCGTGCTGTGCGTGTTCGAGCCGTCCCTGGG
The DNA here is from genome assembly GCF_033802765.1 of Variovorax sp. EBFNA2. Classification (NCBI taxonomy): domain Bacteria; kingdom Pseudomonadati; phylum Pseudomonadota; class Betaproteobacteria; order Burkholderiales; family Comamonadaceae; genus Variovorax; species Variovorax sp. EBFNA2. Next base: position 151,153 of record NZ_CP138497.1, on the reverse strand, counting down.
CGCCGCCTGCGGCACCGGTCTGGCGTTGCTGCTGGCAGCGCGCCGCAGGCTACACCGGTTCGCCACGCAACTGCTCAGCGAACAGGAGCTGCACGATGGCGTCCTGCTGGCTGCGCTTGCCCTGATCGTTCTGCCTTTCGTTCCGTCCCAGCCAATCGAAATGCTGGGGGGTATCGCCCCCAGACCGCTGGCAGCGATGGTGCTGCTGATCATGGCGATCCAGGCCGCGGGACAAGCAGCGGTGCGCTGGCTCGGCATGCGCGGCGGCCTGCTGGGCACGGGCTTCGCATCGGGGTTCGTCTCGAGCACGGCCACCGTCGCGTCCCTTGGACACCGTGCGCGCGAGCAACCCCAGCACACTGGCCTGCTAGCGGGCGCCGCGGCCCTGTCCGCAGTGGCCACCTGGGTGCTGGCCCTGACCATGACAGCCGCGCTGTCGCCGCAAGCCGGTCTCGCGTTGCTGCCCGTGGCGCTGGCGGGCGCGGCCGGCGCAGCGGCTGTGGGCCTGCTTCCCCTGCTGTCGCTTCCTCCATCCATCGCCCCCAAGGCACCTGCAAGCACCCGCAGCGCGCTGCGCCCGCGTGCGGCGCTTGCCGTTGCCCTCGCCTTGGCGATGGTCGCGTTGCTGGTCGGCACGGCCCAGCGCCACTTCGGCAACGCGGGCCTGCAGGTCGGCATCGCGCTGGGGGCGCTGGTCGATGCGCATGCGCCTGTGGCCTCGCTGGCTTCGTTACACGCGGCCGGCACGCTGGCGACAGATCGTTTCATCCTCGGCGCGCTCGTGGCGGTCGGAACCAACACGCTCACGCGCTGCGCGGTGGCACTGGCAGCCGGCGGCCAAAAATACGCGCTGCGCGTGGCGGCCGCGCTGATGGCGAGCTTGGCCTGTGCGTGCGCGGCCGCCATATGGTTCGCGAAACCATGACCGCGCCACAATGCCCTGAGGAGCCGCAAGCGTGCGCAGCCTCGGCCCGCTGACAAAGGCGTGATGCGCGCAGGCGGCAACCGACTCGGCCGAGACTTGCGTGGCCATCGACACCTCGGCCGCGATTACGTGCGCCTGCCAGGGATCAAATGTCGGCGGCATGGGACGCGAGCCGAAATGAATGGGCGTGCATGAGGGCTTCCTGCGAATCCGAACCTTGCCCCTGCGCCGCCACGTGAAGTTGACGTGCATCAAGCCGCGAGTTGCCAAGCCCCCCATCATGGGCGATCACTTCGGAGCCAGTCTTGAGCATTCGCTATCTCGATCGCCTGCTGTCGCCGGCCTCCGTCGCCGTGTTCGGTGCCTCCAATCGGCCAGGCAGCGTTGGCGCGACGGTCTGGCGCAATCTTCGGGCCGGTGGCTTTGCCGGGCCAGTCTACGGCGTGAACCCGAAGTACGACTCGCTCGATGAGGTGCCTATCTTTTCCAGTGCGGCCAGCCTGCCCGCCGCACCCGATCTGGCGTTGATCTGTACGCCGCCGGCCACCGTCGCGCCGCTGGTCGCACAACTGGGCTCCGTGGGCACCCGGGCGGTGGTGATCATCACGGCCGGATTGAGCGTGCAGCAAAAACAGGCGGCACTGGAGGCTGCGCGCCCCTTCACACTGCGGTTGCTCGGTCCCAACTGCCTGGGCCTGCTCAGTCCCCACGTCGGACTGAACGCCAGCTTCGCCCACACGGATGCACTGGCGGGCGACATGGCCTTCGTCTCGCAGTCGGGTGCGTTGGTCACGGCGGTGCTCGACTGGACACGCAGCCGCGGGGTCGGCCTGTCGCACCTGATCTCCTTGGGCGAGCACTGCGACGTCGACTTCGGCGACCTGCTTGACCACTTGGCCAGCGATGCGCGCACGCGCTCGATCCTGCTGTACGTGGAATCCATCGAATCACCACGCAAGTTCATGTCCGCCGCACGGGCGGCCGCACGCAACAAGCCGGTGATCGTGGTGAAGGCCGGGCGCGCAGGCAACGGCGTCAAGGCTGCGGCCTCGCATACCGGTGCGCTGGCGGGTTCGGACACGGTCTACGACGCCGCCATCAGGCGCGCCGGCATGCTGCGCGTCGACACCTTGCAGGAGCTTTTCATCGCGGCGCAGACGCTGTCGCGATTCCGCGGCAATCGACACAGCACGCTCACGGTCATGACCAACGGCGGGGGCGCCGGGGTCATGGCCGCAGACGCGGCCGCGCGCGAAGGCGTCACGCTTGCCGACCCCGTCGCAGATCTGAAGTCCCGCCTCGACGCTGTGCTGCCGTCGCACTGGTCGCATGCGAACCCCATCGACATCATCGGTGACGCGCCGGTCGAGCGCTATGCCCAGACACTGTCCGCGCTGCTGGCTGACGATTCGGCCGGGGCGGTGCTCTTCATGCATGCGCCGACTGCCATCGTGCGCGCCGAAGACATCGCGCGCGCCTGCCTGCCGCTGGTGCGCGGCCACGCCTCGCGCGTGATGAGCAGTTGGCTCGGTGATGACGCGGTGGCACAGGCGCGCAAGCTCTTCGAGGAGGCCGGTGTGGCTGACTACGCCACGCCCGAAGAGGCGGTGCACGCCTTCGCGATGCTGCAGACCTACCGGCGCAACCAGGAGATCCTGATGGAGACGCCCAACGCCGCACGCAACGCCGCACCCGACAGCGCCGTCTTGCGCGCGACGCTCGATGCCGCCCTGGCGGATGGGCGCGAATGGCTGGGCGAGCAGGAGGCCAAGGCCCTGCTGCAGGCCTACGGCATCGAGACTGTGCCCACGCTGGCAGTCGCCCCAACGCCCGAGGCAGCCATCGAGGCCGCGCGGGGGCTGGGCTATCCGGTGGCGCTGAAGATCCTCTCGCGCGACATCACGCACAAGACAGACGTGGGCGGCGTGCGGCTCGGGCTGTGCGACGAGGTCGCCCTGGGCCAAGCAGTGCTCGAAATGCTCAAGGCCGTGCAAGGCGCCAGGCCGCTGGCCCGGATCGATGGGTTCACGGTGCAGCGCACCGTGCACCGCCCGCATGCGCAGGAACTCATCGTCGGCGCGAGCATCGACAGCGTTTTCGGGCCGGTGATCCTCTGTGGCCAGGGCGGCACCGCCGTCGAGGTGATCGGCGATACGGCCATCGCCCTGCCACCACTGAACCATGCGCTGGCGCAGGAGCTCGTTTCGCGCACCCGGGTCGCGCGCCTGCTCGGCGGCTTTCGCGACCATCCGCCGGCTCGTCTCGAGGCGCTGTACGACGTGCTCGTCGCGGTGTCTCAAATGCTCGCCGACTTGCCGCAAATGGCCGAACTGGACATCAACCCACTGTGGCTGGACGAAGACGGTGCGCTGGCGCTCGACGCGCGTGTGCGCCTGTCGCCCACGCCGGCCGGTGGCGCCGAGCGCTTCGCGATCCTGCCCTACCCCACGCGATGGGTGCGTGCGCAGACCTGGCGCGGCCATGAGATCGTGATCAGGCCGATCCGGCCCGAGGACGAACCGCAACACGTGCGCTTCATTGCATCGCTGGATCTGGAGGACACGCGCTTTCGATTCTTCTCGCCTCGTAAGGAGCTGTTGCACAGCGAGCTCGCCCGCCTGACCCAGATCGACTATGACCGCGAAATGGCTTTCATCGCCGAGGCCATCGATGCACAAGGTCGTGCCGAGACACTGGGCGTAGCCCGCACGGTGAGCGACCCCGACAACGTCGAAGCCGAGTTCGCGATCATCGTGCGCTCCGACCTCAAGGGCCAGGGACTGGGCAGACTGCTGTTCGAACGTCTGATCGAACATGCCAGAGACCGGGGCCTGGAGCGGCTGGTCGGCCTCGTGCTGCGCGAGAACGACCGCATGCTCAAGCTCTCCGCCGACATGGGTTTCAAGGCCGACCCCCAAGAGTCTCCCTCTTCGGGAATTCGTCGAATGGTGATGGCGCTGAAGCCGTCGGCAGGCACAACGCACTCGTCGACATGACCCCCGGCGTGGCTCATACCGCCCCCCAAGCTGCGGTGGGCGCTGCCAGGCGCGCCCTCTGGATTCGGAGCATGCTTCGACAACGTAGCGATTTTCCTTCGCCCCGCCGCCCGGAGTAAGGCAGCCCAGCGCGTGCCTGCCGAGAGGAAATCGGCATTCGGGCCGCACGGCAGTGAGCAGCGTCTGCGCCAGGCTGCCGGCGGCGGCCGCGCGCTGCATTCCTGCGGGGAGAACTGCTCGCTGGCCATCTTGCACGGGATCAGGTTCGCATCACGGGCCATGGCGTGGCGCCTTGGCACGCATCAAGCCACCTGCGGATTGAATCAATGTTGATGTGGCGCAAGACCGTCGTGGCCGCGCGGCCGAAGAATCTGCCCACCCGTCGCGCAGGGCTCGCGGCTGGTGTCTGTGACAGGTGACCCCGAGGAGAAATCAATGTCCGTTTACAAACACATTCTGGTTCCGCTGGATGGCAGCCCCACGGCCGATCGCGGCCTGCGGGAAGCCATTCGTCTGGCCAGTGATCTCAAGAGCGAGCTGCGGCTGCTTCACGTGATCAACGATTTTCCAATGGTGATGGAGATATCGACGATCTCCAGCTTCGAGGCGGGCCTCCTGCGGATGCGTGCGCATGGCGAATCGGTCTTATCCAAGGCCCTGGCTTTGGCCGACGCTGCCGGCGTGCAAGCGCGGACCGTGCTGCGCGAAGTCACGCAGGGCCGCGTCGCCGACATCGTGATCGAGGAAGCCGACAAGGCCGCCTGCGACCTGATCGTGATGGGCACCCATGGCCGTCAGGGTCTGAGCCGGTTGGCCCTGGGCAGCGACGCGGACCGGGTGGCACGAAGCAGCCCTGTGCCGGTGCTGCTGGTGCGCGGAACATCTACGAGCTGATCCCCTCACCGCAAATTCAACCTCTCATCCCACCCTTTCCCATCGACGAGAAGAACATGACAACGAACACACTGCGCACCCTCATGGCCTCTGCGGCCCTCACCATCGGTGCCTGCGCCTTCGCCGCCGACTACACCGCTCCTGCACAACTGAGTCCGCCGCAAAGTTCAGCACAAGGCGCGCGCGACGCCGCCGGCCGCGCAGCACAGGATGCGCAGAAGGCTGCGCGCAAGGCAGCCGACACGGCCAAGGCCGCCGCGGAAAAAAGCAAGGTGGCCACCGGCAAGGTGTCCAAGTCCTTGGCCGAAGGCATCCGCCAGGCCGCGAGGAAAGCGGCGGACGCGGCGACACGGCTGGAAGAAAAGGCCGCTGCGTCCGCCAGCCAGGCCGTTGATGAAAGCAAGGACCTTGCACGGTCGGCCCAGGAAGAAAGCGCCAAGGCAGCGCAGGCCTCCAGGGAAGCCCTTGCCAGGGCGGAGGAGTCCGTCAATCGCGCCGCGCAGGCCAGCAAGGAAGAGGCCGAACAGGCGGCGCAGGCCACGCGCGAGGCGCTGGACAAGGCGGACGAGGCTATGCGCGCGGCGGCCAAGGCCGTCGCCAACGCCTCGGCACGCACGCTCGAGGCCATGAAGCGTACTGCCCGCCCGGCGGGCCCGGAAAGAAATTGACAACTGCGGAGCTGCAAAAAGGATCTTCATGAATCCAGACATTCAACTGCGACACGATGTCTTCGCCCAACTCAACTGGGACCCGGCGGTCAACGCGTGTGATGTCGATGTGCACGTGCAAGATGGCGTGGTCACCTTGCGCGGACAGGTAGCCGATGAAGCCCAGCGGGCGGCGGCAGAACGTGCCGCACGGCGCACGGAAGGGCTGACGACGCTGCTGAACCGACTCAACGTCCGTCCGGCCCAGGCATTGGCCGAGGTGCGCATAGCGCCCACCGCTACTTCGAGCTGACCGGTCCTCATCACTGCGAGCACTTTTGTCGTCCGCACACGATTTGATGCAGATCAAGGTAGATCCAAGGCAGTGTCTTAAAAATCGGATTCACAATCACCGAGACAACAGGCCCCCGACCTTGGCCTTGATCCCACTCGATCCGGCGCCACTGACACGCGGCGCATCCAAATAGCTCGCACGCATCGTCAAGCCCCCTCGGGAAAATCCAGGCGCAGGATTGACAAGCCCATGGCCGACATTCCTGGTCGGCCAAACGGAAAGACCCATTCGGGTGCGGCTAATCAACGAGGACGAAAGCGCACGGCGCGCCATCACCCATGAACTGGTCACGGATTCGCGCGTGTGCGTTGTCGCGAGGCCGCCAGCATGCGCGAAGCGAGGCGGTTGCTGGCGCAGCACGCGTTCGACGTGCTCATCCTCGAGGTCCGCCTGGGCGGCGGCAAGGGGTTCGGTCTGATCGCCATCACGAAGCTAGATGACAGTTCAATAGAAATAATCGTGCACTCCACGCGGGACGTTGAGATGCATGTGCGACGCGCTTTTCGCGGCTGCTACTTCGGGTTATCTGGTCAAGATCGCCTGCCTCCAAAATTTCACGCAGTCACCCGCCAGCTCTCGACGGGGCTTCGGGGGTGTCGCCGGCGAGGTGCGCGTGCTACGCTCATGTGGATCGGAATATTCAGGAGCTTCACGCTTCGTTTCCCTGTCGGCGCATGAAATCCACCCCTCATATTGCGGCCCTCGACGACGAGCGCGACATCACGCTGCTACTGGCCAACTACCTGCAGGGCCACGGTTTGCGCGTCACCCAGCTTCATGACGGCCCAAGCCTGATGACGCTGATGGACACCGATCCGCCAGACCTTGTCCTGCTCGATCTCGGCCTGCCGGGAGAAGACGGCTTCTCCATCGCGCGCCGCATCCGCGAGAGTTGGCACTGCGGCCTCGTCATCGTCACCGGCCGGGCTGATGCGGTGGACAAGGTGGTGGGCCTCGAGGTGGGTGCCGACGACTACGTGACCAAGCCTTTCGACCTTCGCGAGCTGGTGGCGCGCGTGAAGGCGGTGCTGCGCCGGCTCACGCCTGAAACACCGACCTGCCCGGCGCCCGTACCAGCCGCAGCCGACAGGCTGCGCTTCGCCGGCTGGCAACTCGACAGCGCCACGCGCAGCCTCAGGAGCCCGCAGGGCGAACTCGTGCCGCTGACTGGCGGCGAGTTCGATCTGCTGCAGGCTTTTGCCCGGCATCCCGGCCGCGTGCTGTCCCGCGACTTCCTGCTCGAACAGACACGCGGACGCGAAGCCGCGCCCTTCGATCGCACGATCGACGTGCAGGTCGGCCGGCTACGCAAGAAGGTCGAGGCGGATGCGGACGATCCACAGCTCATCAAATCGGTGCGTGGCGCGGGCTACATCCTGATCCCGCCGGTTTCCCATGGCTAACGCAACGAACAAACTGCCCTTCCTGCCCGAGGCACCCATTGCGGGATTGCCATCGGGCATCGACGAAGGCAGCGTGTTCCGCTCGCTCTTCATCGCCTACCCCGATTCGCTGCTGCTGGTGGATCAGTCCGGCAGCATCATGCTGGCCAACCCTTGCGCAGCCACGCTGCTGGGCTATGCACAGGATGAGCTGGTGGGTCTGAATGTCGACGTGCTGGTGCCCGACAGCATCCGTCCACGCCATGCCTCCTATCGCGAGGCCTATGGCCACGCACCCCGCTCTCGTCCGATGGGCACACAGATGGAGCTGGTGGCCAAGCGCAAGGACGGCAGCGAGGTCATGGTCGAGATCGCGCTCAGCCCGCTGCAAAACCACGGGTTGCCGTTCGTCGTGGCCGCCATCCGCGACATCGGCGCCTATCCGCGCGTGAAGCAGGCGCTGCAGCGCGCCCGCTACAGCGAGCACCTGGCGCAGTTGGGGCGCCTGGCGGTCGACACGCGCGATCTGCAGGTGGTGCTCGAGCACGTGCCAGAAATCATCACCACAGCGTTGCAGGTCGAGGTGGCGATGGTGTGGCTTCTCGACAGCAGCCGCCTCGAATTCCGCGTTGCCAGCGGCGTTGGACTGGTTGCGGGCGAGGAGATCGGCGCACGCATCGCCAACCGTCCCGACACCCCGCCGGGGTTCGTGCTCTCGCAGGGCCGGCCGGTGCTGGTGCCGGACTACCGCACCGAGCACCGCTTTTCCGTGCCCCAGACCTATCTCGACTCGGGCCTGGTGAGCGCACTGGCCGTGCCGCTGTCCGACATGGGGCGCGTCATCGGCATGCTGTCGGTGCGATCGAAGGAATCCAAACGCTTTGGCGACGAGGAAGTGCGCTTTCTTGAATCGCTGTCCAGCCTGCTTGCGACCAGTTTGCAGCGCGTGCAGACCGAGGAGGCGCTCAGCCATGCCCAGCGGCTCGAAAGCGTCGGCCAACTGACAGGCGGCATCGCGCACGACTTCAACAACCTGCTGACAGTCATCCAGGGCAACCTGCAGGTCCTGCAGGAAATGCCCACGCTGGCGCAAGAAGGCTACGCACAGCAGCTGATCGGCGCCGCCACACGCGCTACACGCCGCGGCGCTGAACTGACCGGCAAGCTGCTGGCATTTTCGCGCCGGCAGATGCTGCAACCGGTCGCCGTCGACACGCATGCGCTGCTGCACTCGCTGGCCGACATGCTGCGGCGCACCATGGACCAACGCATCCGCATCGAGATCGACACCGCACTCGACTGTCCGCCAGTGCTGGCCGACCCGGGCCAACTGGAATCCGCGTTGCTCAACATCGCGATCAACGCACGCGACGCCATGCCCGAAGGCGGCACCCTTGTCTTTCGCGCCGAGCGGTGCGGCGCCTTGCCCGTGGCCCTGCTCAGCCAGCGCAGCGACCCTGACAGCGATGGCGCGACGCACTTCGTCGCGATCTCCATCGCCGACAGCGGAACGGGCATGCCTGAGGACGTGAAGGAGCGAGCTTTCGAACCCTTCTTCACAACCAAGCAGGCCGGTCGCGGCACCGGCCTGGGCTTGAGCACGGTGTACGGCTTCGTCAACCAGTCTCAGGGCGCAGTGGCGATTGACAGCAGGATGGGCCTGGGCACCACGGTGACGCTCTATCTGCCGCGGCAGGAGGAATTCGCCCCGTCCGCAGCTCTGGAAGTGCATGCCGACGAAGCGATCCCGCCGGGGTTGCGGGTGATGCTGGTCGAGGACGACATGGAGGTGTGCAAGGTGGCCGAGACCTTCCTGGCCACGCTTGGCTGCGATGTGGTCACCGCGGCCACGGCCGAGCAGGCGCTGTTGGCCCTGGATGCAGGCGCCGGGCCTTTTGACCTGTTACTGAGCGACATCGCTCTAGGCCCGGGCATGCGCGGCACGCGACTGGCCGCCCAGGTGCAGCAGCGCTTTCCGCAAACCGCAGTGCTGCTGATGTCGGGCTTCTCCTCGGAGTTGCTCGATGCCGACCGCGAAGTACCGCCAAGCTGGGAGCTGCTGCGCAAGCCCTACTCGCGCGCCGAGCTGGCGCGAGCCATCGCGAAGGTGCTCGCCGGCGGCGTCTGAGCGGCCGAGCAGTCCCCTTACTGGAGCATTGCTGGCGTCGGCGCCAGACAGCGCTGCACGAAGGCCGACAAGGCATTCACGTCCGGGATCTGCACGTCGCGACGCCCCTTGGCGGCGAAGCCGATGACGTTGTCGCGTGCCAGCCGCGACAGTGCCCGACTCACGCTCTCGAGCGTCATGCCCAGGTAGTTGCCGATCTCGGCCCGCGTCATGCGCAGCGTGATCTCGTCGGTGCGCATGCCGCGCTCGGCCAGAGATTCAGCCCAGTGGTGCAAAAAGTCGGCCACGCGCGCATCGGCCGGCAATGTGCACACGGACATTAGCGAGTCACGGTCGTGCGCGATCTCGCGGCTCATGGCGCAGTGCATCAGCTGCAGCAGCTCGGGGCATGTGATGCTGGCCGCCAGCAATGCCTCGTATGCCACCACCCAGATCTCGCCGGTGTCCATGGCCACCGCGTCACAGGAATAACGCGCACCCGCAATTCCGTCGAAACCGAGCCAGTCACCACGGAATTTCAGGCCCACCACCTGTTCCCGGCCGTCGGCCGAGAGATTGACGATCTTGAAGAAACCCGAATTCAGGATGTAGAGGTTGCCGAAGCGCTCGCCCGCCTGGTAGACCGTGTCGCCCCTGTGCACCACGCGGCGCTGCGGATTGAGCTGTTCACACAGCAGCCTCAATGTATCGGCGGTGTGTCGACTCGCGCACTCCCGGTCGATGGCGGGGAATGCCAACCCGGTCGGAACCGGTGCGCTTTTCGAGGGGGTGGCGGTGGGGAGCATCTGGATTCCTTGGGGTGTTTCGCGGGCCGATGGATGAATGCTAGGGAGTCCTCGGCAACGCAATGACAACGGCGGGAATCGGTCTGTAGCGCTCGGTGAATGGCGTGTGTCCGGCGTGTATCGACGCCAGACACTGTGGAGCAAATCACGTCTGCCGACCCTGTGCTTTGACTTGCGTCAAGCCCGGGTCCGAAACGGTGCTTAGCCTTGTCGGGTCACGCATTGACCATTCCATGCCTCTCTCCGACAAGACCCTCGAGGCCACGTTGCAGCTCTCGCCGCTGAAAGTGACGAGCCTGCTGGGCCGCGCGCGGCTGCTCCAGCGCGCCGCACTGGAGGGAAGCGCGCCGATGTTGCTGCGCGGCAAGAATCTGGGGCTGCTGTGCGAGACGCCGTCCGACGAGGCACAGGCGCTGTTCCGCAACGCAGCCGAGGCACTGGGCGCGCGCGTGGCCGTCATGCGCCCGGGACTCTCGCTCCTGAGCGACCCGCAGCAGGTGCAGGACACGGCCCGCATGCTTGGCCGGCTCTACGAGGCCGTGGAATGCCAGGGGCTGGACCCCGCGCTCGTGCAACGCATCGGCCAGCATGCCGGAATCCCCGTCTTCGACGGGGCCGCCACGAAAAGTCATCCCACGACCCGACTGACCGACCTGCTTGGCGACCAGACCGTGCCGGCCGACAACCGGCGCTTCGTGCTTCAGGCGCTGCTGCTGGACGCCATCGCCTGAGTCCTGCGGAGGCCTGGCAGGTGCGTACTTGATCCAGCGCAATGCGCCGGACCGTTCAGTTCCTACAGTGGATACCACGGTCGACCACGGTTTTCATGCGACGACCGCCCTTCCATTCATTCACTGCAAGGAATTTCCCATGAAGACCGATACCCAATTGCGCAACGACATCCAGGCTGAACTGAACTGGGCGCCCGACGTCAAGACTTCCGACATCGGCGTGATCGTCAAGGACGGCGTAGTCACCCTCACGGGTCACCTGGCCAGCCACGCCGAGAAATACGCGGTCGAGCGCGCCGTGCAGCGCGTGCATGGTGTCAAGGCACTGGCCATCGAACTGACCGTGAAGCTGCCGTTCGACAACCAGCGCACCGATGCCGACATCGCCCTGGCGGCCGAACGCGCACTCCAGTGGAGCGTGCTCGTGCCCGACGACAAGATCCGCCCGATGGTGGAAAAAGGCTGGCTCACGCTGAACGGTGAAGTCGAGTGGGAGTACCAGCGAAACGCCGCCGAGGTCGCCGTGCGCGACCTGATGGGCGTGACCGGCGTGTCCAACTTGGTGAAGGTCAAGCCGAAGGTCACCCCCGCCGACGTCGAGAAGAAGATCCACGAAGCGCTGGCGCGCCAAGCCGAACGCGAAGCCAACCGCCTCGCCATCACGGTCGACGGCTCGCAAGTCACGCTGCGCGGCACCGTCCATTCCTGGACCGAGCGCGATGCGGTGCAAGGCGCAGCATGGGCCACGCCGGGCGTCTCGGTGGTGGTGAACGACCTGCTCGTGGACGCCTGAGCATGCGCGTCGCGCTGGTCACCGGTGGCAGCAGCGGCATCGGGGCCGCCACAGCCGAAGCCCTGCTCGCCGCGGGCTACCGTGTGGCCGCGAACTTCGCCGGCCACCCCGAGGTTGCGCAATCCTTCACCGCGCGCACCGGCATCCCGACCTTCCGCTGGAACGTGGCGGACTACGGCGCGTGTCAGGCAGGCGTCGCAAGCGTGGAGGCCGCGCTCGGCCCCGTGGAGGTATTGGTCAACAACGCCGGCATCACGCGCGACGCGATGCTGCACCGGATGAGCGCCGAACAATGGCGCGAAGTGCTGGACGTGAACCTGGGCGGCTGCTTCAACATGTGCCGTGCCACGATCGGCGGCATGCGCGAGCGGCGTTTCGGGCGCATCGTGAACATGGGCTCGGTCAACGGTTTGTCCGGTCAGCCTGGTCAGACGAACTACGCGGCGACGAAGGCAGGGCTCATCGGCTTCACCAAGGCGCTGGCGCTCGAAGGCGCCTCGCACAACATCACGGCCAACGCGGTGGCGCCGGGCTACACCGACACCGCCATGGTGGACGCCGTGCCACCGGAAGCGATGGCGCGCATCCTGGCAGCCATTCCGGCCGGGCGACTGGCCACGCCAGCCGAGATCGCGCGCGGTGTGCTATTCCTGGTCGCTGACGAATCCGCATTCATCAACGGCATCACGCTGTCGATCAACGGCGGCAAGTACATGGCCTGATGCGGCGACGCTCGGACCTCCTCTTTTAAGAGTCCTGCCATGCCTGCGATCCCCGCACCCTACGCCACCGTCGATCCTTCCGCCCGAAGCGCGCCCTCCATGCACGCCATGGTGCTCAACGCCGCTTTGCTGCCGCTGGAACTGGAGCGACGCAACATCCCGCAGCCCGGTCCGGGCGAGTTGCGCCTGCGCGTGCTGGCCTGCGCAATCTGCCGCACCGACCTGCACATCGTCGACGGCGAACTTCCGCTGCCCCTGTTGCCGATCGTGCCGGGACACGAGATCGTGGGCGTGGTGGAGGCGACTGGTGCAGGGGTGACGGGCCATCGCATCGGCGAGCGCGTTGGTGTCCCGTGGCTGGGCCACAGCTGCGGTTGCTGCAACTTCTGCCTGGAGGGTCGGGAAAACCTGTGCGATGCACCACGCTTCACTGGCTACCACCGTGATGGCGGCTTTGCCAGCCATGTGATCGCCGAGGCCGCGTTCTGCCTGCCGCTGGCCCTGCTCCATGCCGATGCAGACGCCGCGCGCGTGGCGCCGCTATTGTGCGCGGGCCTGATCGGCTGGCGCAGCCTGAAGGCAGCTGGTGACAACGCGCACCGCCTGGGCCTGTACGGCTTCGGCGCGGCCGCGCATCTGATGGCGCAAGTCGCCCTCGCACAGGGACGCGAAGTCTTCGCGTTCACCAGCCCCGGCGACTCAGCCGCGCAGGCCTTCGCACGCCGCCTGGGCGCCACCTGGGCCGGCGGCTCGGACGAACGCCCGCCCGTGCTGCTGGACGCGGCCATCCTCTTTGCGCCCGTGGGCGAGTTGGTGCCCGCCGCGCTGCGCGTCGTGCGCAAGGGCGCCCGCGTGGTCTGCGGCGGCATCCACATGAGCGACATTCCGGCCTTTCCCTACAGGCTGCTGTGGCAGGAACGCAGCGTGGTTTCGGTGGCCAACCTCACACGTGCCGATGCGAAGGAGTTTCTCGATTTCGCGCAGACGCATCCGCTGCAGGTACACGTCAAGACCTATGCGCTCGCCCAGGCCAACGAAGCGCTGGCCGATTTGCGCGCCGGCCGCATCGAGGGGGCCGCGGTGCTGGTGCCCTGACGCGCCGGGCGCATCCGGCACACACACCAGCCCTCAGTTTCAGAGTTCGTGCGATTCGCGATAGTCGGGGACGGTGCACGGCCAGCCATGACGCTCCTCGATGGCCAGGCGCAACGCATCGGCCGCCACCGGCTCCCCATGGGTCACGAACACCCGGCGTGGTGCGCGCTGGGCATCGAGCCAGGTCAGCAACTCATCGTGGTCGGCGTGGGCCGACAGGGTCTCGAGGTTCGCCACCTCCGCGCGCACCGGCACGTAGGCGCCGTGGATTTTGATCGCATCGACGCCGGAGATCATCGCCGCCCCGCGCGTCCCCGCAGCCTGAAAACCCGCGAACAGGATGGTGTTCCTGGCGTCAGGCGCGTAGGCTTTCAGGTGATGCAGCACGCGTCCCCCGGTGGCCATGCCGCTGGCCGACACGATGATGGACGGATAGGCCAGCATATTGAGCCTTCGGGATTCTTCGATCGTGTTGACGATGATCGTCTTGCCCTGCATCTCGGCACACTGCTCGGCGCTCAATCGGTGTTCGTCCAGGTGCTTGCGGTAGATGCGCGTGGCATCGGCCGCCATGGGGCTGTTCAGATACACCGGCATATCGGGAATGCGTCGCGCATTCTTGAGCAATTGGATGGCATGCAACAGCGTCTGGGCACGCCCCACAGCGAAGGCCGGGATCACCACAATGCCGCCGCGCGCGGCCGTGCGATTGATCACGCCCGCCAGTTCGGTGAGCGTGTCCGACGCCGGATGCCTGCGATTGCCGTAGGTCGATTCCACCACCACGTAGTCGGCCGCCTGGACAACCTCTGGTGGGCGCATCAGAAGGTCATCGCTGCGCCCCAGGTCACCCGAGAACAGGATGCTTGAGCCTTCCCAGCCGACACGCACGCTGGCAGCGCCCAGGATGTGGCCCGCCCGATGCAGTTGCCACGACCAACCGGGCCACGGGGCGCACTCCTGGCCGAACGGGACGACCTCGAAGCGCTTGAGGGCCGCACGTGCATCCTGCTCGGTGTACAGCGTCAATGCGGGCTTGTGCTTCGAGTGGCCATGGCGGTTGGCAAAGTCGGCGTCCTCTTCCTGCAGACGACCCGAGTCGGGCAGCAGCAGTTCGCAAAGCTCGCGGGTGGCCGAGGTGCAGTACACCTTGCCCTTGAAGCCCTGCTGCACCAGCCGCGGCACAAAGCCGCTGTGGTCCATGTGCGCGTGCGTCAGCAGCACGGCATCGATGTCGACCGCATCGATCGGCAGCGCCTCCCAGTTGCGCAGGCGCAATTGCTTGAGCCCCTGGAACAGTCCGCAGTCGACCAGCAGTCGACGCCCCTCATGCGTGAGCAGGTACTTCGAGCCGGTGACGGTGCCCGTGCCGCCGAGAAAATCTATGCGCACGGCATGCCTCAATGCGACATCAGCACGGGCAATGTCATCCCCTGGAGGATCGATTGCGTGGCTCCGCCCATCACCCATTCGCGCGCCCGACTGTGGCCATAGCAGCCCATCACCAGCAGGTCCGAGCCGAGGTCTGCGGCCAAGGACAGCAGCTTGTTGCCCACGTCGCCGTCCTCATCGCCGCCGGGATGCAGCGTGGTGTTCTGACTCCCCTGCATCCGCAGGTAGTCCTGCAGGCGCTGCAGCGATGCCTGCGCATCCTCGCCATAGGCCACCACATGCACGCTCGCTGCCGTGCGCAGCCACGGCAGCGCGGCGGTCACGGCCCGCGCGGACTCGCGCGTCTCCTTCCACGCCACCAGCACGTTGCGCCCGATCGGTCCAATCGGGCCCGCGTAGGGCAGCACGAGCGCCGGCCGGCCGCTTTGCACCAGCACACTGGGCAGGAAATCGCCGGGCAGCTCCCCATCCATCGGGTCGTCCCTGTCACGCTGACCCAGGATCAGCAGGTCGGCATAGAGTGCGCGCCTGGAAAATGCCCAGGGGCCGTCGGGTTCACGCTCCGCCCAGTGAAGGCGCGTCGACCCAGCACTGTGGGTCATGAAGACCTGATACATCCTGTCGCGCGCCGTCTTGTCGACCTCTTGCATGACCGCGACAACCTCCGCCGCAGCTTCGATGGCGAATGGGTAAAGCATCAGCGCAGACAATGCGCACGGCTGGGCCGTGACCTGGGCATCGAAGGTCTGCGCGAGCTCGCGAGCCAGTTTAATCCGCTGGGCAGTTCGGGCTGAACTGTCAAGGTGAAGCAGGATGGATTTGGGGGTCTGCATGAGGGTTCCTTGCGACTGGCTAGATGCGATGGCGCGACCTTAGGTCTCATCGCTCGCAGGCACTTGCGCTGTATCAATCGGCAGTCATTTGGAAGCAGGAGCCGCCGCCACCGCGATCTTGATATTTCTCAAGGCCCAGATCTTCTGGGCAGCGCAGCATGCGCTCCTACCTCAACCCACGATCCTGGAGCGGCCCATGTCCTTCTTTTCGCGCAACATCGGAACCCTCGACCGCGCCGTGCGCATCGGCACTGGCGTGCTGTTGATCGCCCTGGCTGCGATGGAATCCATCGGTGTCTGGGGATATCTGGGTGTGATTCCGCTGGTGACGGGCGTGTTTGGCAACTGCCCGGCGTATTCCCTTCTGGGGATCCGTACCTGTGCGCCGCGCACGCGCTGAGCGCCGGATGCACGCGCGTCGTCCCCACACACCCAAGCGCATGTCGACCGGTGCATGGTGGCTCCTCGCGCTGTGTGTCGCAGCGTGCGCCGCCGCGCTGTGGATCGGCTTTCGGGCGCTCATCTCCTTGATCACTCTGGGCTGAGATCTCGGTCGTCGGCTCTCATCGACCGTTCAAAGACCGCCGGCCGACTCCATAAGACACCTACGGGAGTACCTTCTAATGTTCAAGCGTATCCTGGTTGCGACCGATGGATCCGCACTCTCGCAGAAAGCGGTTACCGCTGCGATTGCGCTTGCCGCGGACCACGACGCCGATCTGGTGGCGCTCAATGTCGTGCCGCGCTATCCCCAGAATTACTTCGAGGGCTCCGTGCGGTTTTCCGCAGAGGAGATCGGTCGCGTGGAAAAACAATGGGCCGAGAATGCACAAGCGATGCTCGACAAGGTCGGCGAACTGGCCAAGAAGAGCGGCGTGCGCGCACGCACAGTGACGGTCAACTCGGACCTCGTTGGCGAGTCGATCCTCGCCGCCGCGAGAAAGCACAAGAATGACTTGATCGTGATGGCCTCGCATGGGCGAAAAGGCATCAAGCGCATCCTCCTGGGAAGCGAAACACAACACGTTCTTGCGCACTCCACATTGCCTGTCTTGGTGCTTCGGTAGTGGGGACAGAGCAAAAGGTCTGAGCGGCTTCCTAAACCTGCCCGGCGTGCATCTGACGGAGTTCGGCGCGGCCCGACGGCGTTATGCGCAAAACGACACCTGGAAGATCGAGCGTCTCGCTATCGGTCGGAAGGATCGCCTCGACCAAGTCCGCAGCAACTAACAACGCTAGATCGCGCAGGTCCGCCGGGTCAGTCACGGCCCACGGGAGCGTTCCACTCCCAATCCTTCTAAGAAAATCCTTCGGCACCAAGCGCTCCTTTTTGGCAGCAGATGAGTGTAATTTCTCTCACCTCCCAGAATTGCTTTCGCCCACCTTCGCGCGGGTGGTTTTTGGTGGCCCACGTCCCCATGACGCTCAATGCAGCGAGGGCTAAGCCAACTTGGGGCAGACTGAATTTTTGGGCTGAGCGAAAACCGCCTACGTGCGCGCTACGGGCGCCGGGGACGGTGCAGGCCCGAAGTGCAGTTCCTAGCCATACCGCCCCTCGACCTGCCCAGGCATAGCCGACTATCACCACAGGCCACGTGGACACCCAGTTTTCAATAACTGAGGGCGTCGCAACGCATAGAAGCTCGTCGCAATGGACTACCGCTATGCAGCGATTGCCGACACCCCTCGGCCTTGCGCGAATGGGTACTATCGGCCGATTCTGTTGAAAAACTCGGTCGCAGTGTTCGCCGCTGCCCCGCAGCGAAATCTGACCTCTCAGATCGACCCAGGATCGACGATCGCGACCTGCGGAATGGTTTGACCCCCCCCGCAGATTTGCTCCAGAGGGCAGCAGTCGAGTTTTTCAACAGAATCGGCCAACAGCGGTCCTTCGGCGCCGCCACGCAGGCGTTTGTGAGTGGGCCAGGAGAACTGCGCCGCACGGACAACCGACAACGGGCTCGTCACCACCGGCACGCAGGTCGCCACACGCGTAGACGACGTGTTCATTGATCACGGCCTCTCGCACCAATCAGATCGCGCACGGCAATGGCCAGCACCAAAAGCGCCAAGCCGGCGGCGGTCAGGGTTGCCGCCGTGTAGAAGCCGATCAGGGCCCAGTAAAAGACGGGCTGCTCGGCTGCAAGGATGTCAGGTCCTTTGCGGTTGTTGAGCATCCCGGTGCGCAGGCTTTCCACCACTTCGGTCGCTCCCACAAGGCAACCCCAGCCGATCAAGGCCGCGACGGCGAGGGCCTGCATCGACTGTAGCCACGGCCGTCGGCGGCTCGGGGCATCCGGACCGCCCGTCACGTGCTCACTGCGTTGGCAAAGGTCAAGCGATTCCCAATGGAATGCCGCACTGTCACCTCACGCGTGCACCAGGTCACGAGGCAGATGGTTTGGGGCAATGTCTTAGGCATGGGTTCGCTGATGCTGGCGGGAAAAACGACTTTACTCGAATGTCCTCTTTCGAATTTAGCGGCCGGCTGCTTCGGGCCCTCTTCCGACTTTCACTGGCGCCTGGCAGATGTCAGTTTTGCAGCGTATTGCCGACTTTGAGATCGAAACTTTCGATGCCGCGATGAGGCTGATGCTCGACACCCGGAAAGGTACTTTCGGCTTTATGCCCCAAGGTGCAATCGCGGCCGCTCGAAGGTTTGTGTTCTCGCGATAAACCAGCGTAGCTGGGCTCGCCGGGAAATTTAGTGTGCTGTTCAAATCTGCGGGTTGCCTAGGAGGTGCAGATGTAGCTAGCGGCCGACTTTGGCCCTGCTGCATCGTTGATGGGCCCCGTGTACCGCGGATATTCCGGGTACTGGCACAGAGGCCGAGCAAAGACAACTGTTCCTTCTGCGTCGCGTTTCTCAGCAAGCAATGTCGAAGGTGCTGCGCTTCGTGTCACCCATTGGTCGAGGGCTGCCAGAAGATCTGACGAGTCGGCCCCCGGGCCCCCGCTGCAGTGGTTCACACCGGGCGCGACGTAGAAGCGCGTGGATGCCTCGGTAGCTGCGGCTCCGATCGAGTTCCGCAGGTTTGCGTAGTACTCGGCGGTCGATTTCACGCTGAGGGCGGAATCACTCCCGCCGTGCCACAGGATCAGCTTGCCACCGCTGTTGAGGAACGGCCGAATGTCCGTGTTGGTGGCGTCATTGAGCGCCGCCATCGCATAGAGCGCATTTTGGTTCTGATCCCAAGGCGTGTAGGTCAGTGAATTGGTGGATCTATCGCGGACAAGGTAGTTCTTGACCGTCGTATCCTGAAAAAGAAACTGCTGCGCGCCGGCGAGATTGCCGTCGCCCGTGATCCACGCGCGCCATGCACCGGGGTTGTCCTCGTTCCCTGTCAGGTTCCAGCCCGCGTTACGGAAGGTGGCACTGCCCGTGAATGTCGCTTCGGTGGTCCACGACGTCACCACGTCAAGCTGTGCGTCCGACAGGCAGCTGTCCCCGGAGTCGGTGCCGCCAACGCAGCGCAATGCGGCCACGTTGACGAGCGCTGGCGTGCATGCGGCCTGGTTCGACACGACCCCGTCGACGATCCCGTCGAGTCCATCGCAGGTGTCTCGCACATGTTTGCTCAGAAGCGCAATCTTCGCGGCGGTGAATGTGCCTCCAGGTGCCGCCAGTGCCCTGGCATTCCGATTGAACGCGCCCATGAACCCGACCCAGTTGTAGGCGGGGGCGCGCGCGATGACGCCATCGAAAAGGTTCGGTGATCGTTGCACCGCCATCAATGCTTCTCGTCCGCCGTTCGAGCAACCTTCGAAGTACGACTTCGCCGGTTGCGCTCCATAGGCCAGTGTTAGCGCTTCGGTGGTCGTCGACATCACAGTGGGCACGGAGAGGCTGCCGAACAACTGGGCGGCAAAGGTGTCGGTCAAGGCGAAGTCGGCGCTCAAGGCATTGGCTTGATGCCGTGACGACCGGCGTGGGGGGAGGACTTTCCGGCTGCGCGGCCGGAGCGCCGGGAAGCAGCACGGGCAAAACACCATGGTTGCCGGAGCCCCCGCCGCAAGCGGCCAGCATTGCCACGCTGGCCGCTGCAACCTGGAGCCGCGCGCGCGCTGACGAATGCTTCGAGAAGAAGGCGTGCATGTTTGATTCCTTGATCGGTTTTCGAGCCCGCACCGCGACGAGATCGAGCGATGCGCATCGGGATGACGGAGGCCGCTTCTGCTTGCCGGGGTGGCCGGCCCCATCGGGCTGCCAGGAGTGCGCCGGTGGGCTTTCAGAGTTCGTCGAGCGGATAGATCGGACGCCGTACGAGTTCGAAGCGCAGCTTCGAATAGTCCGACGTCGTCACGCCGATGCTGTCGCATTCGATGACGTCTTGCGCCAAGCTACCGAAGCCAGCCCGCCAATGCATCCGGCTCTTCAATACGAGGTACTGGGTTCGATCGAGATCGATTCCGAGCGACATCAGGTAGGCAAGATCGTGCGGCTCGGTCGCCAGGGAAGTCACCACAACCTGGACGCCGCCCACTTGAAGCACGACGGTCTTGCCCGCCGTGATGGCCACGCCGGCCATCATGGGACCGCGCAGCCGGAATGCGCCATCGCTGATGGTGCGCACGCGCGCTGACACAGTGATCGGCGCGTTGACGTCGCCGGTGGCCCTCAGCTCGCTCAGTCCACCAAGAGAGAGCGTGAGTTCATTGCCGACGCCGGCGGCAATGGCTTGCTCCACCGCCTGCGGATCGCGAATCGCATAGAACACCGCGTCCTGAAGGTCCTGGCGCAACACCTCGGCCAGCACGCCCGTGGTGTCCATCGTGCCACCGGACGCGCTGTTGTCGCAGTGGTCGAGAAGGACGACCGGTCGCCCCGTTGAAGACTTCGCTCGCCCCACCGACGCCGCCAGCGGCTGCCCTTCGTACAGGAAGGCCGAACGGCTTTCCCATGCACGATCGAGCAACTCATCGCGTACGCGCCTGGCTTGCTCTTCATTCGCGTCCGTGCACACCACGGCCGAAAGGCCGGCGTTGCGGATGTCTGCATGGGGGAACCCGGTAAACACGGAGGCGGCGAGCACGGTCCCGGACTGCTCGAGTTCGATGCAACGCGCTTGCAGCGACCGATTGGGCTCCGCATGCGTGCCCTGGCGCATGACGTGCGGCAGCATCGGCCGGTTGTCCCATGCGAGGATGGGATGGATTTCTCCACGGATTGTGCGCACCAGCAGTTCTGCGGCCCGTTGACCTGCGGCAGCCATGTCGATGTGCGGATAGGTGTGATACCCGCTGAGAACGGTCAGGCGCTCGACCATCTCCGGATAAAGGTTGGCATGCATATCGAACGCCGCACCGATTGGAACTGACGGCTGCAGTTCGCGAAGCCGGCGCAAGAGCTCACCTTCACCGTCTTCATGTTCGGCCGTGACCATTGCCCCATGCAGATCAAGCAATATTCCGTCGAAGACCTTGCCCCGGGCAGCGTCGAGAATCAGTGCCACGATCCGCTCGTAGGCTTCGGTTTCGACCAGCCCGCTCGGGCTCGCCTCCGCGACCACGGCCACCGTGATCTCGCAGCCCTCGCGGTCGGTCACTTCCAAGAAGCCGCCCATTCCTGTCCCCGTACCTCGCCGGGCTGTGGCTGCGGCATCGCCAACGAGCGGCGTGTTGCTGTCACGGAAGAATCGCCGTAGCGGCGTTGGCGCGGGAGAGAAGGTGTTCGTTTCGTGCTTGAAGCAAGCCAGAAGCAAGCGGAGGGGAGCTTCACGATTCATGTTGTCCTCGGAGTCGGTTGCGCAATGGGGGTTAGAGAGGTCGAAGGCGGGGGAGGCTTGCAGCGGTCAGAAGTCCACCGCTTGAAGAACCGCATCCCACGCCAAGTCCGACGCCGCTTCGGCCAGCACGAAAGGATCGACCGACGCAGTGCCTGTTCCCGTGGAGAGCGCGAAGAGAATGTCGCCGTCGTGCGGTGTGTGAAACGGCTGGATGGCGCGGGCCATCGACGAATGCACTTGCCTGCCAAGTTGCCGCAGGAACAGCGGCGGCATGGGCTGGTCGGTCACGAGGACAGTAAGCGTGGTGTTCTCCGTCGTGGCGACGGTGTTCCCCGGTGTGACGGGCGCTTCGGCTGTGGCCGAGGCGATGGGCACCAGCACCTCGCGCGGGTGATGGCGCACGCCCGTACGCCGGTGACGCAGGCCGCGCACCACCCGGCCTTGGCGGTCGACGATCACGCCCAACGCGTTGACTACGGTGGCCACGAACACGCGCGTTCCGCCGACCATCGCGAACGCGGCGCCCTGGCCGCCGGCTTCTCGCTCGTAGTCCGGATAGGCTGCGAACTTGCCCACCGCCGCCGAGCGTCCGGCACCACGTGCGCCCAAGGGAAATGTTCCCACCTGCGCGGACCTGTAGGCGGCTGCGCCGAGCGCCTTGTCCGGATAAATCGAATTGGTGCGTCCGCCGAAGTCGTAGATGATGGCGCCGGACACCAGCGCGATCTTTCCCCACCCCACGGCGCCATCGCGCTCGGCCAACATGCGCGATGCCACCCCCGTGGCTGCTTCCAGCCCGTACAAGGAACCGCCCGCAAGGCTGATCGCATCCACGCGCGGATAGCCGCCCAGAAGGCCCGGTGCGCCACCGCGCACATCGACCTCGCAGTCGGCACCGCCTTCGACATGAAGGACCGTGCAACCGGTCGGCCCCTCCTCGTACTCCGCAATGCCGATCTTCAGCTGAGGAAAGTCGAAGGACAGCGCGCGGCCGTCCGACGGCCCCTGCCACAGCCGCGGAACCAGGTCTTGCACGGCGTTCACATCGTTCTTCATTTGTTTGACTCTTTCGTATTTACGCTGCAGCCTGCCAAAGGGCCTGGCTGTACTCATGGTGCGGTTTCTCGTAGAAACGCGCGGCGTCGCCGATCTCGACCACTTCGCCCGAACGCATCACCGCGATCCGGCTGCATACGTAGCGTGTGGCGGCCAGATCGTGCGAGATGAAGAGGGCCGCAAAGCCGTGACGCTGCTGCAGGTCGCGGATCAGATTGAGGATCTGCACCTGCACGGAAACGTCGAGCGCACTGACCGCTTCATCGAAGACCAGGAACCGGGGCTGCGTGATCAACGCCCGGGCGATCGCCACCCGTTGGCGCTGCCCGCCAGAGAGCTCGTGCGGGAAACGCTCCGCAAACCCCGGATTGAGGCCCACCAGCGCGAGCGTCTGCGCGACGCGCTCGCGGCGCTCCTGCGGCGTTCCCGCGCCGGTGACCGCCAGCGGCTCTGCCACCGACACGCCGAGGCGAAGCCGCGGGTTCAGGGCCCACTCCGGCTGCTGCAACACCACCGACATGCGTCCCGCAAGCAGAAGTTGCCGGGCTCGACGCGAGGCGGGAACGATATCGCCAAGAAAGCGCACCGCCCCCTGCGTCGGAGCCTGCAAGCCGAGCAGCAGCCGGCCCATCGTTGTTTTCCCGGAGCCGCTTTCTCCGACGACGCCGAGCGTTTCGCCGGCGCGGATGCTCAAGCTCACGCCGCGCACGGCGTCGACGCGGCGCCGGTTCCAGACCGGCCCGGTCGCGAACGTCACGCCCACACTCTCGAGCGACACCACAGCCTCCGTCATGCGGCCTCCTTGAATTGAACCAATTCGCCGGCGCGGTGACATGCGACCGAGCGCTCCTCGACCTCGCGCAGTTCGGGTCGCAGTGCGCGACAGTCGGCGCCGGCATACCCGCACCGATCGGCAAACGCGCAATGTTCGCTGCGACCGCTGAGCGCCGGCGGCGCGCCGGGAATCGAAGCCAGAACCTCGCCCAGCTTTTCCCTTCCAGGCGCCACGGCAAGCAGCGCCTGCGTGTAGGGATGCATAGGCCGCGCGAAGACCACGGACGCCGGCCCGTACTCGACCACACGGCCGGCATACATCACCGCCACCGTGTCGCAATGACGGGCCACGGCGCGCAGTTCATGGCTCAGCAGTACGACGCCTGTTTTCATTGAATCGCGCAACGACACGAGCAGCGCAAAGATCTGTTCGCGCAGGGTTGCGTCCAGGGACGCCGTCGGCTCGTCGGCCACCAGCAACATCGGCCCGCGCGCAATGGCCATGGCAATCACGACGCGTTGCGCCATGCCGCCCGACAGCTGGTGCGGGAAACTGCGCTCGACGCGCTCGATGTCGCGCAGCCCGACACGTGCCAGCAGATCGCGCACCGGCGCCTTACTGCCGGCCGCCAGCGCCACTTGCTTGCCGACGCGCATGGTCGGGTCCAGCGCGACCATGGGGTTCTGAAAAACAAAGCCGAGCGTGCGACGTCGCAGTTCGCGCAGGGCGGCATCGTCCAGTTCGAAGACCGACCGGCCATTCACTTTCAGATCGCCGCCGGGTCGGCCGGCGTTGTCCGCCAGCAGCCGGCCCACCGCCAGGCCCAGTGTGCTTTTTCCCGAGCCGCTCTCGCCGACCAGCCCCAGTACTTCGCCGGCGCGCACCGACAGCGTCGCCCCGTCCAGCGCGCGATGCGCGGCCCCCGATGCGTCGCTGAACTCGATGACGAGGTCCGTCACTTCCAGCAACGGCGATGTTGTCGTTGTGTTCATCAAAGCCGCCTCCCGCGCAGAGGTTCAAGAGCGTCACGCAATCCGTCGCCCAGAAGATTCACGGCCACGATCGACAGTGCCAGCACCACACCCGCCGACAGCGCGAGCCAGGGCGCGATCGTCAGGTACACCGAACCCAGACGCAGCAAAGCGCCCAGTGACGACTCTGGCGGCTGGGAGCCGAGCCCCAGAAAACTCAATCCGCTTTCGATCAGGATGCCGATCGACACGGCGTAGGTGAACTGCACCAGCACCGCGCCCAGCACATTGGGCAGCAGGTGCACCAGCATCACGCGCAAACGCGAGGCCCCCGCCACCTCGGCGGCCGTCACGAAGCCGCGCCCCACCATGCCGAGCGTGACCGAGCGCACCACCCGCACGAACAGAGGCAGCGTGGCGAACAGGATCACCGCGAGCGCAGAAATGCTTCCCGGGCCGATCACGGCGGCGACCAACAGCCCGAGCATCAGCGCCGGAAACGCGAACATGATGTCCATGGCCCGCGCAATCACGGTGTCGACCCAGCGCCCCACATAAGCGGCGTACAGCCCGATGAGGGTTCCGAGAATGGCGGTCCCGCAGACCGATGCCAGCGCCAGAACGAAGGTCGCACGGATGCCTCGCACGATGCGTGGCAGCAGGTCGCGGCCCAGCTCATCGGTCCCGAAAGGCATCGCCCATGACGGTGCAGCGAAGCGCGGACCGGCGCCGATCTGGTCCGGATCACCCAACGGCAGCCAGGGACCGAGAGCGCCCAGCAACAGCAGCAAAAGAAGGACCAGCCCACCGACAGCGGCCAGATGGTCGCGGCGTGCGAAGCGCACGGCGGTTTTCATGACTTGCATCATTCGCCCTTTCACCCGTGGCGCCTGGCATCGATGCGCGGATCGAGCACGGCATACCCCAGGTCGGCCAGGGTGTTCACGGCGATGAACACCGCAGCCGCCAGCAACACGCCAGCCTGTACGACCGCGTAGTCCCGATTGCCCAGCGCGCTGTAGACGTACAGACCGATTCCGGGCACGGAGAAAAGGATCTCGGCAATCAGTGCGCCACCGAGCAGGTAGCCGATGTAGGTGGCCGTCACGGTCAGCACCGGAATCGACGCATTGCGCAGAACGTGGTGGCGCACGATCTGCCAACGGCTTCGCCCTTGCGAGATCGCAGTGAGCACATGGCCATCGGTCAGCACGCGCTGAACCGAATCGCGCGTCGTGCGAACCAGCAGCGCAATGCCGAAGATGCCCAGGCTCATGCCCGGCAAGAGCGTGGCGCGCACGCTGACACCCGGGTCTTCGGTGAACGGCACATAGCCACCCACGGTCGCACCCAGGCTCCACCGGGAGAAGACGTACACCAGCACGCTGCCCAGGACCACCTCCGGCACGCTGGCACCCAGCGCCCCGACCATGCGGCCGACGGACCGCCATCTGCCCACGCCCAAGCCTGCCAGCAAGCCCAGCGGCAAGCCGACAAGCAGTGCGGTGGCCGCCGCGATCACGGCGACCTGGATCGTCGCAGGCGCGCGGCGCACCATTTCGTCGGCCACCGGCTTGCTGGTCGCCATCGAAACGCCGAAATCGCCGGTCGCTGCGGTGCCCAGCCATTTCACGTACTGCGCCGGCCCCGACCGATCGAGCCCGAACTTCGCGACCAGTTCGGCGCGCGCCTCCACGGAGGCATCCGGACCCAGCACCATCTGCTCGAAGCCTCCGGGCAGCAAGCGCAGGCCGGCAAAGACGAGGATCGACACGCCCACCAGGGTCAACGTGGCAATCCCCAGGCGCAGGGCGAGGTAGTAGACGATTCGCATCTTTCGGCCCTGTGACTCAACGGCGCTTGAAATCTGCGACGTACTTGAAGACGTCGAAGTTGCCTTCGAGCGTGCCGAAGCGCGCGTCGAGCTGGTCGCGTCGGAAGCCGATGTAGTCCGGCTTGCCGACCAACGGGATCATGTTGGCCGAGCTCTCGATCAACCCGCAGGCGCGCGTCATCAGCTTGTCGCGCTCAGGCCCATTGGGCGTCTGCCGGATCTGCGCCATCAGTTCACCGTACTCGGGCACGGGCTCCAGGAATGTGGTGAAGACCGGCGAAAAGCCGGATGTCCACCAGTTCAGGACGATGCCGGGATCGGAGAAACCCGCAAACCAGGTCAGCGACGCATCGAAGTTCGAGTCCTTCGGGTTCGTCGTCAGAACGCGCTTGTACCAATCGGCCACGGGCACTTGCTGCACCTGAACGCTGAACCCAGCTTCCTGCAGTTGGGGCTGCAGCACCTGGGCGATCAGCGGATAAGTCACCAGCACCGAGGAGGCGATGAGATTGATGCGCGGATTGGGGTTGCCCGCCTCCTTCAGCAAAGCCTTGGCCTTGGCCACCCGCTCCTTGCGTGGCAGCGTGTAGCTCGGCAGTCCTTCGCAAAGCTTCTTCCCGAAGGCACTGGGAACGGCGTACTCCACGGCCGACTCACCGCCGAAAACCGCGTTGACGATCGCGGGTCGATCGACGACCAACGCCGCGGCCTGGCGCACACGACGGTCCTTGAAGACCGAGTTGCCGCTCAGACCACTCAGGTCCAGGTGGAAGTAGTTGGGCGTTTTCTGAACCACCGGCTGCACGCTCGGGATGGCGGCCAGCAGGCGCGGCGTGTCCGGGTTCTCGAAGGTCGCCACGTCGATGCTGCCGTCACGCAAGCCGGCAAGGCGCGCCGCGTCATCAGGCATGACCCGGATCGTCATCTTGTCCATGAGCGGCTTGCCGCTTTGCCAATAGTGCGGATTTCGCTCGAGCAACCACGCCTCGTCCTGGCGGTGTTGCGCGACCTTGTAGGGACCGGAGCCGAGCATGCCCTTGGCGGGATCGAAGCTGCCCGCCTCGATCTCCTTCATCGGCAGGATCGAGGTGGTCGCCACGGAAAGGATGGACAGCAGCGAGGTGTTCGGCTTGGCCAGGTCGATGCGCACGGTATGCGCGTCGATCGCGACCACATCGTTCACACCGCCGATCTGCTTGCCCCAGCCGCGCGCCTTTTGCGGATCTGTCAGCCGCTTCAGGCTACCCACCACATCGGCGGAGGTCAGCGGCCGCCCGTTGGAGAACGCTGCGTTCTTGCGCAGCTTGAAGACATAGGAAGTGGGCGAGACCTGTTCCCACGATTCGGCCAGCTTGGGCGTGATCTTGAGCTTGTCGTCCGTGCTCAGCAACTGGTCGTAGATCAGATAGAAGACCGTCCACGACGAGCCATCGCCCGACGAATGCGGGTCGGTGGAAAGCACCTCCGACGGCTTGCCCCAGATGAGGGGCTTCGGGGTCTGCGCGAAGGCAAGGCCTGGCAAGACCAGCAGAGACGCCGCCGCAACCACTGCCGGCAGCCAGGCCCGGCCACGTCCGAACGCACACGAGATTCCAGTCATTTGAACTATCCGTCCTTCCGATTGATGACACACAAATGTTATTTGACTAACATTACATAGGTCAATGCAATATTGATACCAACAGATAGGAGTAATCCCTTGCCCCACCCCACCACACAGACAAGAGCGAGAGATCTCGGGTTGCTCTTTTCCGGAAAGACAGGCCCCGCCAACGCGATCACCGACGTGCCCGGCGTCGAAATCGGGCAGACGACGCTCATTCATGGGGACGGCGCGCTGCATGCTGGTGCACCCGCCGTGCGCACCGGGGTGACGATCGTTCTGCCGCGAGGCCGATCGGGCGTGCTGCAGCCGGTCAAGGCCGGCGTGCACGCACTCAACGGCAACGGCGAGATGACCGGCACGCACTGGATCGAAGAGGCCGGAATCTTTCGCGGCCCGATCGGCGTGACGAACACGCACAGCGTCGGCGTGGTCCATCACGCGCTGGTGCGGTGGCTCTCGCGCGTCGACGGTGATCGCGGTGCCTACCCGTGGCTGATGCCGGTGGTCGCGGAAACCTGCGATGCCGTGCTCAACGACATGGACGGGCTGCACGTCGAGGAGTCGCATGTGTTCGAAGCCATCGCCGCAGCCGCGCCCGGCGCCGTGGCGGAAGGCAACGTCGGCGGCGGCACCGGCATGGTCTGCTACGGCTTCAAGGGCGGAACCGGCACGGCGTCGCGCGTCGTGAACGTCGCGGGCCAGGACTACCGCGTCGGCGTGCTGGTCCAGGCGAACATGGGCATCCGCCCCTGGTTGAACGTGCTGGGCGTGCCCGTCGGTGAACTCATGCCCAGTTCAAGCAGCCGCCAAGGCGAGCCGGCTGCGCGCGAGCAAGGTTCGATCATCGTGATCGTGGGAACCGATGCGCCGCTTCTGTCCAGCCAGCTCAAGCGGCTTGCAAGGCGCGCCGCACTGGGCGTGGGCAGAACCGGCACGCCGGGAGGAGACGGCTCCGGCGACATCATGCTGACATTCACCACCCACGCCGACCAGGGGCCCGGGGACCAGGGCGTCTGCCGGACCGAGTATCTGGCCCAGCACACACTCGACCCGCTGTTTCTGGGCGTGGTGCAAGCCGTGGAGGAAAGCATCCTGAACGCACTGGTTGCGGCGCAGACCATGGTGGGCCGGAACAACATGCGCGTGGAGGCGCTGGATCACAGTATGCTGATCGACCTGATGCGCCGCTATGGCCGCATCGCCGACACCCGATGAAATCTTCCCTGTCCCTTTTTGAACGCATCGAAGCGGCATCGTCCGAGATGACACGCTCTGAGCGGCTTCTGGCGGCCTACCTGACCGCCAACGCGCGCGAGCTGACGCTGGAGAACGCGGCATCCGTCGCGCGAAAATCCGGCGTGAGCCCGATGACCGTCGGACGCTTTCTGCGCACGCTCGGTTATGACAGCTTCGACGAGGTTCGCCGCGAAGCCAGTCGCTTGAGCGCACCTGCGGAGCTTCGCATCGCCGGCCGCTTCGAGCAATTCAGTCGCAGCCAAGGTCCCGTGTCCGATGTGCGCAGTGCGCAACTCACGCAGCAGATCGATGCGTTGGTGGCCGCGCACGATCTGGCGACCGGAGAGCACTGGAACGCCATGGTGCGGCAGGTTGCGACATCGCAGCGGGTTTTCGTCGCGGGCTACCAAACCGTGCGCGGTGTTGCCTCCGACTTCGCGGCGCGCCTCGAATATGTGCGCGAGGGCGTGAGATTTCTCGACGGTGCGGACGGCACCTACTCTGAACTTCTAGGCGCCCAGAAGAGCCAGACACGCTGCCTGGTTCTGGTCGACATTCGTCGCTATGCGAAGCAAGCCGAAGCGTTGGCTTCGGCGGCCACGGAAGCCGGTATTCCGGTCTTTGTCATCACCGATGCCTACTGCCACTGGGCTCGAACCTACACCCCCCATGTTTTTCATGTGCAGACGGATGTCGGCTTTTTCTGGGACTCGACCGTTGCGATCGTGGGCTTCATCAACCTCCTGATGAACGGCGTGATCGAGCAACTCGGCAAAAAGGTGGGTGAACGTGTCAGCCGGCTCGAGAAGCTGCAAGATCGTTTTGGCGCATTCCTTGATTGACATAGGTGAAGGGGGATAGCAGGCCCCAATCTTCCCAACGGCGCGCGCAGGGCCGCTGCCACCCGCTCGGTTGCCGAGATCGGGCACCTTCCGGGGTACAAGCGACCATCGCCAATGGCCGATGACTGGCAGCTTTCAGTCGAAGCTGTTGTTCGCTCGCAAAGGTCCGAGCGGCAGCGACCAGTCGAGGCTGTGTGAAAACGCATTGAATCCGTGCATGCCGTCGCCTAGATTGAGACAACGCCACGAACTGGGTTGCCACATGAAGCGATTCATCGAGCCAGGGGATCGAAGCCAGACCACGCTGCTGCCAGAGTGCCTTGACGACTACATCTCAGAAGAGAACCCCATCCGCGTAGTCGATGTCTTTGTCGATGAACTCAAGCTCTATCGGCTCGGCTTTGAAGGCGCGGAACCTGCGGCCACCGGGCGGCCGTCGTACCACCCCTCAGTGCTGTTGAAGATCTATATCTACGGCTACCTGAACCAAGTGCAATCCAGTCGACGCCTGGAGCGCGAGGCACAGCGCAATGTGGAGTTGATGTGGCTGACCGGGCGCCTGGCCCCTGATTTCAAAACCATCGCCGACTTCCGCAAAGATCATGGTGACGCCATTCGTCTGGTGTGCCGAGAGTTCGTTCTTTTGTGCCGCCGGCTCAAGCTATTTGCCGACGGCGTCATCGCCGTGGACGGAAGCAAGTTCAAGGGCGTCAACAACCGCGACAAGAACTTCAACGAGCACAAGCTCCAGGTGCGGATGCAGCAGCTCGAGCAGAGCATCGGCCGATACCTTGCCGAACTTGATCGAGCTGACCGAGATCCAGCGATGGTTCTCCCCGAGCGTGTTGCGCGCCTCCAGGAAAAGGTAGCCAAGATCAAAGGAAAGATGCGTGAAATCTCTGCCATCGAGCGGCAGCTTCAGTCCACGCAAGAGCGACAGATCTCGCTGACCGATCCGGATGCCCGCTCGATGGCGACCAGCCGACTTGGCTCAGCAGTCGTAGGCTACAACGTCCAGGCCGCGGTCGATGCAAAACACCACATGATCGTCGCCCATGAGGTGACCAACGCAGTAACCGATCGAGGCCAACTGGCCGCCATCTCCAAGGCGGCTCAAGAGGCCATCGAACACCCCAAACCAATCGTGCTGGCGGATCGAGGCTACTTCGAAGGCTACGGGATTCTGGAGTGCGAACGTGCGGGCATTGCGACACTTGTCCCGAAGCCCTTGACGTCCAACAGCAAGTTCGAGGGCAGATTCGACAAGCGAGACTTCGTCTATGACAAGCGACGGGATGTGTACCGGTGTCCGGCGGGCGAGATCGCAATCTACCGCTTCACCGCCATTGAGGACGGCAAGGCGTTGCGCAAGTACTGGACATCAAACTGTGGCGGCTGTCACTTGAAGCCGCAGTGCACCCCGGCGCCAGCCAGACGCATCAGTCGATGGGAGTACGAGGAGGTCCTGGAAAAGGTCCAGGCGCGTCTAGATGCTGCGCCCGAGGCCTCAAAGTTCAGGCAACGAACGATCGAACACGTGTTCGGCACCCTGAAAGCGTGGATGGGGGCCACGCACTTCCTGACGAAGACCTTGCCGAACGTGAAAACCGAGATGAATCTGCAGGTTCTGGCCTACAACCTCAAGCGAGCAATCAAGATCCTCGGCCCAAGTACCCTGATTGCAGAGATGAAGTCGTAGGAGCCGACTCGCGTCTTGTCGAGACGGCCGAGAATTCCGGTAGGAACTGAGTCCGCCGGTCCAACGGATCTTGCGCGCCCCTTCAATGCAGGCTGTTTCCACACAGCCTCAGTCCGAAGCGGTCATCGACGGACGCCAGAAACGCCGGCTGTTGGCCAACTTCGATCTCGAGAATGCGGATGTCTGCTTTGAGTTCGATGGTGGAATCATCGGCATGCGTTCAATGTGGAAGCTCATCACCCCCTCGTGATTGCCGGCCGCACTCTGAGTGACAAGGACGCATGGCGGCACGAGTTCGAGGACGAACTCGGAGACAGTGCGACATCCGCTTAGTAGCTGTCGCTGCGCATGTCCAGTTTGTCCGGCGATCGTTGGACTGACCTGTGACGCCGCCAGGTAGCGAGGGGCCATCTCCACTGCCCCCGGCATCACTCTCCACATGAGAACTTGCCCGGTTTTGTCAGGGCAGCCATCCTCTCAAGCGTTGAACTCCCTAAAAAAAGCCCGGGGCGATTCGGACCGGGCTGCACTTGGGCGTCAACGCATCAAGCCACTCCAGTTCCCTCGGATTGTAAGGAAAGGCGAAATGCGTGCCATCGAATCGCACCTTCACCACCAATCCGCGCAAACTCACCACGGTGCCTAACCGCCCCCGGAACTGGACCCTTGCTCCCTTTTTGGCCGGTACGGCGAAACGAATGCGGATCTGCTCGTAGGTCATGAGCGAATCCTCGGCCATGAAATGCTACCTTTAGCCGACATTTTTCAATCACAAACTGAAAAACGGCGCACGGACTTGATCATCGGCAGCGCCAGGCAAGCCTCGTCTATTGCGCGGGCGATCGCACGCCTGCTTGCGCAGAATCAATGCAAGGGACTTGCCCCCACGGGCCCCACCTCGTACAGCAATCGCCCATGGATGGTGGCCAGCGAAACCGCCCGTGTCAGTTCCGCGACCAGGCTGGGCGCGCACAGTTGCGATATCTGTCTCTCGAAGGCGACAGAAGAAAATGCTCGCTCCGACTGCGGGGCGAGCGGGGCAACGCTGAGCGTGCTGAATGGACACTAGGATTTCAGTTCACGGAAGAGGTCGCGCCCCAGCACGGCGCTGGCGGCCACCAGACCGCCGACCATTGCACCACTGACGCCGGCCGCCGCCACGTCTTGGCCACTGAAGTACAGGCCTTTGACCGGCGCGTGAGCGCCCATCCAGCGCTGAGCAAAACGCCGCGGCGTCTGTTCGAAGCCCATGAAATTGCCTCGAGTGCGATTCAAAAAGTGATTGAAGCTCAACGGCGTGGCCAGTTCGGTATGGGCAACCCGCCCTCGGAGCTGCGGGAAGTGGCGGAGGGCCTCAGCGAGCAAATGCTCAGTCAATTGAGCCTTCATGTCGTCGTACTCGGCACCGCGACGCATCCATTCAGTGCCAGCAAAGCGCTGGAAGACGGACCAATCAGTGAGGCCGCAAACGTCCATGGTGCTGCGCCCAGGATAGCGAGCCGCCCAACTCGGGTCACGCAATGAGGGGTGAGTCATGAAGTAGAGCGGCATGGGCTCGCCTGCGGGGTCAGCTTTGTAGCGAGCGAGATTCGCCGGGAGATCATTTGTGGGGTGAACCCAAAGGTTTCCCGGGTGGATGCCCAGTTCGCCATTGCCCGCATCCACGCCAACGTTGAGTACCGCAAAACACTGTGTCGTCCCCAAAGACTGGGTGGCCTGCGTCAGCGGCCGAATCAATTCAGGGTCGGCGTGGGCCAACAACGGCAGAGTTTGCGAAATGCCAATGGAGCTGACAACGCGGCGCGCTTCGATGTCGCTGCCATCGGCAGTCACGACCCCCACCACTCGGTCGTTGTGCATTCTCAAGCCCACAACTTCGGCGGCCACCAGGCAAGCGCCACCTGCCGCGCGAACCGTGTCTGCCATGGCTTCTGCGATTCGCGGTGCACCACCCACCGGATAGCTGGCACCGTCGATATAGTGATGAAACACCATCGCGTGGATGGCGAAGGACGCTTCGGCGGGTGAGTTCGAATAGTCCCCGTAGTTGCCGCACCAAACCGCCTTGAGATCGGCGTTGTCGGTCAACTCGTTCATCACCTCCAGCACCGTACGCTGGGAGTATGGAGCGAAGGCGGCCTGTGGCGCACTGACCGAAGCATCGGACAAGCGCTGCGGAAGAGCACGCTCGCCAAAGAACGCCTTTGCAGCGCGATTGGCGTCGGCGACGAGCTCCACATAGCGATCAATGGCTGCAGCCTCGTCCGGAAAATAGACCTTGAGTTGGTCCTTGTAGGCCTCGGCGCCAGCCACGTGGTCGAAGCTACGCTCTCCGATGATGATGCGGTTGTAGACCGCCGGCATGGGTGCCCATTCGAGCTGCCCGCGGGAGACCCTGTCGAACAGGCGATAGAGGCCACTGCTCTTGCGGTGCACCTCGCCCATGTAGTGGAGGCCCACATCCCACTCGAAGCCCTTGCGCGCAAATGACTGTAGACAGCCGCCGAGAACCGCATGGCGCTCCAGCACCAGCACCCGCTGCCCCTCCAGTGCCAACAAGGCTGCGGTCGTCAAACCGCCAGCACCTGAACCAATAACGACAGTGTCGAAGCTGCCGTGCAACTCGCCGCGCTCGCGTGCGCGCTTGAAACTCAGATCGGGTGTATTCATTTTTTGCTCCATGTCTTTGTCAGCGCAGGTCCATCAGCTTCACTTCCCGCACCTTTCCACCTTCGACCACCGCCACCGGCACGGCTCCGATCGAATTGCCGCGGACATCGACTCCACTCAAGGCATGAGGGTTGGCCGCGGCGCTCAATGCCTTCATCGCGGTGTCGAGTTGCGCTCGAATCGCCACGGCATCGGTCGTGCTCGACGCGGCCTTCATCGCCTGAGCGGTAGCGCGCACACCGGTGTAGCCCAGCGTGACCTCGCTGCTCGGATCGCGCCCGGGATACAGCTTGCGATAGCGCTCGACGAAGGCTTTCATTGCGCTCGAAGAATCATCGATCACGGGCAGCAAGCCGATGGAACCTTCGAGCAGACCGTAGCCACCGGTGACTTTGGCGATTTCATCGAGCTTGGCTTGGTCGATGATGACGAAGCCGCCCTTGAAGCCCAGTTCGCGAGCTTGCTTGATCACGAGCGCGGTCGGCTCCGATGCGCCTCCCACCAGCAACACATCAGGTTTAGCCGCCAGCACACGACTCACGCCGCTGTAGAAATCGGCCGCGCGGTTGTAGGACATGGGGTTATCGGCCACCACTGTGCCCCCCGCAGCTTCCCAGGTTGGGCGGAAAGCCGCGCTCCAGGCTTTTGCATAGTCATGGTCACCCACCGCGATGCCGAGCTTCCTGCCGTACTTTCCCATCGCATAGTGGGTGAAGGGCTGGATATACGTCGTGAAATCTGGCGGGATGCGCCAGGTCAGCGTATTCCCGTTGGCGGTGATCTGCGGCGCGCTGCTGTACGAGAGCAGCAAGTACTTCTGCTTCTCGTTGGCGGTCTGTAACGCAAAAGTCCCGCCCGAATGTCCCACCAAAATCACCGCAGTCTTCTCCGCCTGCACCAAGCGCTGTGCATTGATCGCAGACTCCGCGGGGTTGTACTTGTCATCGAGGCTCACGATCTCCAGCTTGCTAGGCTTGCCTCCGATCTGCCAATCCTGCGCATTGATCTCGTCGGCGGCCATGCGCATGCCGTCGAGCACATTCTTTCCGAAAAGCGCACCGCCACCGCTCAGCGGGCCGGTGTAGCCCAGCTTCACGACCTGCTGCGAGAAAGCCGGGATGGCGAACAGGAGTGTGCTTGCAGCGATGCCGGCGAGCAGTCGCCTGCCGTAGGGAGTCTTCTTCATGGCTTGTCTCTCTTTCGTTGGAATGAATGGAACGCGGAAAATCTGGACCTCGCCTCACGCGCCTATGTAGGCACGCCGGATGTCGGGGTTGCGCAGCAATGCATCGCTGTCGCCCTCCAGGACGACACGGCCCAGCTCGAGCACGTAGGCCCGATGGGCCACCTTCAGGGCGGCGAAGGCGTTCTGCTCGGCCAGCAACACGGTGGTGCCGGCACGGTTGATCTGCTGGATCACCTCGAACATCTGGCGGACCACGAGCGGCGCCAGCCCGAGCGATGGCTCGTCCAGCAACAGGGCGCGCGGTCGACCCATCATGGCGCGGCCGATGGCCACCATCTGCTGCTGACCGCCGCTCAACGAGCCGGCCGGGTCGTCCTTCTTCTGATCGAGGATCGGAAACAAGCCGAAGATTTCCTCGAGCCGGCGGCGGTTTCCCGCACGGTCGGCGCGGTGAACATAGGCCCCCAGTACGAGGTTGCGCAGTACCGACATGCCCGGAAAGAGCTTGCGCCCTTCCGGACAATGAACGACGCCGGCTTGGACGATCTGCGAAGGCCGCAGGCCGATCAGTTCATGCGTTCCGAAGCGGATGTGTCCCGTGGCCACTTCCAGTCCGCTCGCGGCGCGAAAGATCGAACTCTTGCCAGCGCCGTTGGCGCCCAGCAGCACGACCAATTCACCGTCTCGGGCCTGCAGGCTGATGTCGCTCAAGGCCCTGAAACTGCCGTAGTTCAGCGAGACGCGCTCAAGCTTCAGCATGCTCGCTCCCGAGGTAAGCATCGATCACTGCAGGGTTCGCCCTGATCTCGTCTGGCGTGCCTTCAGCGATCTTCTCGCCGTAGTTCAGCACCATGATCTTGTCGGCCAGCTGCATGATCATTTCCATCTTGTGCTCGATCAAGCACACGGTGATGCCGTTGCGCACCATCTTGCGGATGAGCAGCGCCAATCCCACCGTTTCCTCCGGGTTGACGCCGCCAGCCGGCTCGTCGAGCAGCACCAGCTGCGCGTCGGTAGCAATCGCCAAGGCGAAGGCGACGCGCTTTCGCTCCTCCTGCGTGATGTCCGCCGCCAGTCGCTGCTCCAGATGCGACAACCCTACGAAATCCAGCGCGGCGCGTGCCTTCGCACGGCACAACGTCTCCTCATCGCGAAGGCGCCGCGAGCCCGCCACGGCGTCCCAAAGGCCCGATCGGGTGCGAAGCCGATGGCCGACGATCAAGTTGTCGAGCACGGTCGACAGGTCGAACAGGGTGGTCGTCTGGAACGTGCGGGCCACGCCGCGCAAGGCCATGCCGTCGGCGCGGCAGCGTGTCACGTCCTCGCCGTTGAGCAGGATGCGGCCGGCGCTCGGCAGGTGCACGCCGCCGATCAGGTTGAAGAAGGTCGTCTTGCCTGCGCCGTTCGGGCCGATGATCGCGTTGACCTTGCCCTTGTCCAGGCAGGTGCTGACGTCATTGACTGCAGTCAGGCCGCCGAAGCGCTTGGTGAGCCCCTGGATCTCAAGCATGGCGCTCTCCCTTCAGTACCGGCGTGTTCGATGTCTGACCTGGTTCTTTTGCGACGTCAGACACCGGCTGCAGCGAGCGTCGACGCAGCCAGCGGCCCCGTAGCCAGCCGACGATGCCGTCGGGCAGGAAGATGACCAGAACGATCAGCAGCGGACCGAACACGATGAATCGGTAGTCCTGCAGGAACTGCATGTACTGCGCGAGCCAAGGCACGCCCAACGCCCCCAGCAGCGGACCGAGCAGCGTTCCAGCACCGCCGATGAGCATGTACATGGTCATGTCGAAAGTACGCTCGACACCGGCCAGATCCGGACTGAGGAAACGCACGAAGCCCGCATACAAGCCGCCCGCCGTGCCCGCATAGAACACCGACAGCAAAAAGGCCAGGAGCTTGTTGCGCATCAGGTTGATGCCCAGCGACTCGGCCAGGTCGTCGCCGTTGCGGATGGCAACGAAGGTGCGCCCCAGCAGCGAACCGACGATGCGGTGCATGACCCACAGTCCCAGAGTGAGAAAACCCAGCACCAGGTAGTACAGCGCGCGCGGCGAATCAAAGGAGACATCGCCAAACGGCGTGGGGAGTGCCTCCGGCACGGGAATGCCGATGATGCCAACCGCCCCGTGCGTCAGGCTTTCCCACTTTTCGATGCCGAGGAACAGGATGTAGCCCACGCACATCGTGAAGATGGCGAAGAAGTGTCCCTTCAGGCGCAACGACAGGAGCCCGATGGGCAAGCCCAGCACCACCGGCACGAGGCCCGACAGGCAGAACGCGACCCAGAACGGCCACTGGTGGTCCACCGTGAAGATCCCTACGGTGTAGGCCCCGATCGCCATGAAGCCCGCATGCGCGAGATTGAACTGCCCCGTATATCCCGTGATGAGGTTCAGGCCCAGGGTCGCCAACGCGAAGATGTAGGCGCTGCTCATCACCGTCAGGTGGTAATCGTTGTCGGTCAGAAGGGGGAAGACGAGGCCCAGCAGCAGCAACAGGCCCCAGCCGGTACGTGCGTTCCATGCGTTCATGTCAAAGCACCCCGCGCGTGAACAGGCCCTGCGGCCGCACAGACAGGATCACCACCAACAGCACGAAGGCGATGAGGTCCTTGGCATCGGACGAAACATAGAAGGCGCCGAAACTCTCCGCAAAGCCGATGATCAACCCACCTGCAATGGCGCCAGGCACGCTGCCCATGCCACCGATCACGATGATCGCGAAGGCCTTGGTGATCACCAGGCTGCCCATGGCGGGATACACCAGATTGATCGGCGCGTAGAGCACCGCCGCCGCAGCAGCAAGCGCGCCGGAAATAGCAAAGGTGAGCATCGCGACGCGGTGGGTGTCGATGCCCATGAGCGCGGCACCCTCGCGGTTCTGTGCCAGCGCGACGATCGTGGCGCCAACGACCGTGCGCTTGAGGAACAGCTGCAGTGCCGCCATCAGCACGAAGGCACCTGCGACGAGCAGCACGCGTTGCTGCCCAATGCCGATGCCGGCGACCTCCACCATGCCCGTGTAGGGCGTGGGCATGCGGCGGAAGTCGGCGCCCCAGATCGCCTGGGCAGAGGCTTCGAGGAATAGCAGCAGTCCGATGGCCGCAATCATCGGATGCAGGCCCGACGACTTGCGCAGCGGATGGAACACCCAACGGCCGGCAAGCGCTGCCAGAGCCGCCACGCTCGCGGCCGCCGCCAACATGGCGAGCCAGTAGTTCCAGCCGAGCGCCGACATGAGCTGGAAGGCCACGAAGGCTCCGGCCATGTAGAACGCGCCGTGCGCGAAATTGGGCACCTGCAAAATCCCGTACACCAGCGTCAGCCCGAGGGCCACCAGGCAATAAACGCTGCCGAGCGTCAGACCGTTGAGGATCTGTTGAAGGAACATGTCCACGGATCAGGCCTCCGCGGCCAGGCGAGACGCTCGGAACTGCTCGCGCAGCTTGTTCTTCAATACCTTGCCGGTCGCTCCCAACGGCAGAGACTCGACAAACGCCACCTCGTCGGGCCGCCACCATTTCGCGACCTTGCCATCAAGGAAATCGAGCAGCTGCTTCTCCTCCAGCGCAATGCCCTGCCTTTTCACGACGACCAGCAAAGGCCGTTCGTCCCACTTGGGGTGATAGACCCCGATGCAGGCCGCCTGCTGCACTGCCGGGTGCGCCATCACGAGGTTCTCGAGTTCGATGGAGCTGATCCATTCGCCGCCAGACTTGATCACGTCCTTGTTGCGGTCGGTGATCTTCAGGTAGCCGTCGGCATCGATGGTGGCCACGTCGCCGGTGGTGAACCAGCCGTCGGCGTCGACCGCCGGCGCTTCGTCGCGGTAGTAGCGCTCGACCACCCACGGGCCTTTGGCCATCAAGTTGCCCGCCGTCTCACCGTCCCAAGGCAGTTCCCGCCCTTCGTCATCGACAATCTTGATGTCGACGCCGACGATCGTGGTGCCTTGCTTTCCGAGGATCGCTTGGCGCTCCGCCTCGGGCAGGTTGTCGTGCCTGGCGAACAGCTTCCCGGTGGTGGCCAGCGGCGAGGTCTCGGTCATGCCCCACGCATGGATGACCTCGATGCTGTAGCGCTCGCGAAAGGTCTTCATCATCGCGGCGGGACAGGCGGAGCCGCCGATCACGGTGCGCTTAAAGGTCGAGAAACCGGCTTCCTGCTTGGCGACGTGGTCGAGCAGGCCCATCCACACCGTCGGCACTCCCGCCGAGAAGGTCACGCCCTCCCGTTCGAAAAGCTCGTACACCGAGGCTCCGTCCAGCGCCGCCCCGGGAAGGACAAGCTTCGCACCGGTCATCGCCGCCGCATAAGGCAGCCCCCAGGCGTTGACGTGAAACATCGGGACGACGGGACACACCACGTCCCGCGCCGACAACCCGAAGGAATCGGGCAGCGACGACGACATGGCATGCAGGACGGTGGATCGGTGAGAGTAGAGAACCCCCTTGGGACCGCCCGTTGTGCCCGACGTGTAGCACAGGCCCGAAGCGGCGTTCTCATCCAACTGCGGCCATTCGTAGGTGCCTGCACTGGCGTCCAGCAACTCTTCGTAGCACCGCAACGCCGGCATGCCATCCATCTGCGGCATCTCGTCGCGCCCGCACAGCGCGATCCATCCCTTCACGCCCGGACAACGCGGTGCAATGGCCTGGACGAGCCCGGCAAAGGCCGGATCGAACAGGAGCCAACCGTCCTGCGCATGGTTGACCATGTAGACGATCTGCTCCTGGAACAGGCGCGGATTGAGCGTGTGCAACACCGAGCCCGCACCCGCCACCGCGTAGTAGGCCTCCAGGTGCCGGTAGCTGTTCCATGCAAGCGTACCGACGCGGTCGCCCACGCGCATGCCTTGCGCCACCATGGCTGCAGCAAGCTGGCGTGCGCGACGATGACAGTCGCGATAGGTGTAGCGATGCGTGCTGCCGGAAGACAGCTGCGACACCACCTCCACATCGCCGAAATACCGGTCGGCGCGCTGCAGGATGCCGGAGATGAGCAATGGGGTGCTCATCATCTGTCCAGGGAGGAACCGGTGTACGTCGTCTTTCATCTTGTGTCTTCCATCTCGTTCTTGTTGTGTGTGTCGCTGCGAGCGATGCGCAGGGCCAAGCCGGGCAGGCCGCGTGTCGCGCGCCCTGCCCCGCATCACGTGCCGGTGTCGGCGACTCAGCGCGGTGGCATCTGCATCGACTTGTATTCGAGGTATTCCTCGAAGCCGAACTTGCCCAGCTCGCGTCCGTTGCCCGATTGCTTGTAGCCACCGAATGGCGCCATCAGGTTGAAGCCGCCGCCATTGATCTCGACCTGGCCGGTGCGCAACCGGCGCGCCACACGCTTTGCGCTCTCGACATCGCCGCTCCAAACGCCGCCGCCCAGCCCGTACACGGAGTCGTTGGCAATGCGTACTGCGTCGTCCTCGTCCCGGTAGGTCAGGATGGACAGCACGGGCCCGAAGATCTCTTCGCGCGCGATGGTCATGTCGGATGTCACGCGCCCAAACACGGTGGGCTTGACGTAGTAGCCGACGGGCAGGTCGCCCGGCGCCTCCGCGCCGCCCGCGAGCAGCTCCGCGCCCTCCTCGATGCCCTTCTGAATGAAGCTGCGCACACGCTCGCGCTGCATCTCCGAAACGAGCGGACCCAGGTTCGTGTCGGCCGCGAACGGATCGCCGATTCGGATCTGGCGTGCCGCTTCGGCAGCCAGTTCAGCAGCCTCCTCGTAGCGCTTCTCGGACACCAGCAGGCGCGTGTGCGCGGTGCAGGTTTGGCCGGAGTTCTGATAGCAGGCCTGGATGGCGCCTGGAATGGCGCGACTGAGATCGGCGTCGTCCAGCAGGATGTTGGCCGACTTTCCGCCTAGTTCCAGCGCCACCCGCTTGACGGTCTGGGAGGCCAGTTCGGAGACGCGCTTGCCGGCCCGGGTGGAACCCGTGAACGACACCATGTCCACCTTCAAGTGGCACGCCAGCGCCTCGCCCACCACGGGACCGGCGCCGCACACGAGATTGAAGACACCTGCGGGCAGACCGATCGATTCGATAACCTCGGCCAGCAGGAAAGCGTTCAGCGGTGCGACTTCCGAAGGCTTCAACACCACGGTGCAGCCGGCAGCCAATGCCGGCGCCACCTTGGCTGCGATCTGATGCAGCGGGTAGTTCCACGGCGTGATGCAGGCGACCACGCCAACGGCTTCGCGCACCACTTCGGAGTTGCCCACGGACTCGCTGAATGCGTAGTCGCCCAGCAACTGCGCGGCCACGCCGAACGAACCGATGGGCAGGCCCGCCTGGGCGAACCGCGAGAACCCGATGGGCGTCCCTACCTCCGCAGAGATCAGTTGCGCGATCTCCTCTGCGCGTGCCTGCAGACCGGACTGAATCTTCATAAGCCAGGCAGCGCGCTCGGCGGGCGGGGTGTTCGCCCAGTTGTCGAACGCGGCGGAAGCGGCTTCCACCGCAGCGGCCACGTCGCCGGCATCGCCCATGCAGACACGCCCGATGACTGCTTCGCTAGACGGATTCACCACGTCAGCAAACTCGCGGGACCGGGAGGCCATCCAGCGACCGTTGATGAAAAACTTGTCGTATGTCTTCATTGGGTTTTCGTTCTTGTGCGTCCCGGGTCAGCCGACCAGGACTTCGCTGATCTGGACGGTCGGCTTCACGTTGGTGTAGTTGGGAATGTCCGCGGCAATGGCGCCGGCGTGCGGCCCGAAGGCGGAGAGAAACGCGTCGAGCGACCCGAAAAAAAGATGTCCCATCGCGACGTAGGCCGGCGGCGAGGCCGGTGCACCGCCAGCCAGTCCTTTGTCGATGGTGAAGTGGCTGCACGCGCCGGCCATCTTCTCCTTGACCATCGGCATGTGGCTATTGCTGTAGTAGTCGAAGTCGAAGTTGCAGCCGGCGTCGTTCGGATAGAGGATGCTTACCTTGATCATGGCGTTGCTCTTTTTTTGCTAGGGATCAAAAGGCTGCGAGCGGACGCTCGCCGGCGATGGTGGTTCGGTGCATCACGCGTAGGTGGCCGTCATAGCCCCCATCGGCGTTGTGCAAGGTACAGCGGTTGTCCCAGAGCGTGAGCATGTTGGGCGCCCAGCGGTGGCGATAGACGTACTCGTCGCGCACCATGTGCTGGTAGAGATACCCCAGCAGCGCCGCGGACTCGCCGCGCGTCATTCCTTCGATGCCCTGTGTGTAGACCGGGCTCACGTACAGGGCCTTGCGGCGCGTCACCGGATGGACGCGAACCAGTGGATGCGGCCATGTCTTGTCGGCATCCTCGCTGACGACGATCTTCATCGAGCGCGTCTCGGTTTCCTTGGCGAACAGGCCGTCCTTGCCATAAGGCATACCTGCGGAATGGATCGCCACCAGGCCGTCGAGCAGCCGCTTCATGGTGTCCGACAGGTCGTCGTAGGCCCGATAGCCATCGGCGTAGAGCGTGTCGCCGCCAACGGGCGGGGTCACCTTGGCATGCAGGATGGTCCCGGCGGGCGGCTCTTCCTGAAAGCTCCAGTCGGAGTGCCACTGTGCGCCGAAATTAACTGCCTTCTCGTCGGCCTCGCGCCGAAGTTCGAGGATGTGCGGGTGGCCTTCCATAGGGATGATGTAGGGGTCGACGCCGAATTCGCCGAACTGCAGCGTGAACGCTTCCAGTTCGGAGTGCGTGAGCGGCTGATCGGGGAAGTAGACGACCGAATGTGCGGCCCAGGCCTTCTTCACTTCGTCGAGGACGGGAGCGGACAAGGGCTTGTCGATCGACAGGCCGGTGATCTCGGCGCCGAAGGCGCGCGGCTGCAGCCGCACGCGAATGTGCTTGTAGTGGTTCTCCACCATATGTCTCCTTCATTGTTAAGACTCGCTGCACAGAGACCTTTGCGTTCTGCGCAGGGGCAGTGTCCGGTCTGCACTGCAGACTGTCATTGCTTCAGGGCGACAGAAAATTGCTCTGACCTACCAAGCACGCTTGACGCAAAGAACACGCGCACCTAGCCTAGGCGGCATGGCAGCCCATATGACGATCCTCTCGACCTGGCTCGACGCTGTCGTCGATCAGTTGGAAGTACAGGATCTGAACCCAGACGATCTCACCGCTGGCCTGTGGGGTCCGGGCCTAGCGCGTCTCGCACCAACACGCCATGTCGGCCTGGTACTTGCTCGGCGTCTGTGGCAACGGGCAGCCAAACTCTGCACGGACCCACTTCTGGGCCTGAAGGTCGGCATCGGATTGCCGTTGCAGGCCATGAACGTATCGGGACTGCTGATGATGCACAGTCCAACATTGCGGGAGGCTTTGACGCACATGGAACGCTACCAGCAGCTCGTGAGCAACAGCGGGCGTATCACGACGCACAAGGTGCCGGGCGGGCTGGAACTGGGCTACACCGTTACGCCGTGCCATGTCGACATGCACCACATGCAGATTGAATCGGTGTTCGGCGGGCTACTGGCCTTCCTCAAGCGCTGTAGCACGCGAAGCATTGCACCCAGGCACATCGCCCTCACCGCGCCAGACAAACTCCTCGGCTCACGTTACGCAGCGCTACTCGGAAGTCCAGTCACGCTCGGCGAGCGCTACGTATGCGTTGCCTACGAGGACCAAAAGCTCGACCAACCCTTTCAAGGCGCCGACCCCGCTCTTCTGGCGTTGCTCCGCGCGCAAGCCGATGGCCTGCTGCGGGCACAAAACTCATCCGACTCGCTTGAGGCCGCTGTGAGAGCGGCGATTGGCCAACGTGGTTTTGGCCACGTGTCGTGTGACGATGTGGCAAATGACCTCGGCATCACTTCGCGCACACTACAGCGGCGCCTCAGCCAGAACGGCATGCCTTTTCGTCGTGTCTTGGAGGCAGCCCGAATGGAGGAAGCTCTGCTTCTTTTGACCCATGGCAGCATGCCCCTGCCCGACGTGGCTGAACACTTGGGCTACACCGAGCCCAGTTCCTTCTGGCATGCCGTTAAATCGTGCTGGGGCTCGACACCGCGCGAACTGCGCAACAAT
This sequence comes from Variovorax sp. EBFNA2, assembly GCF_033802765.1. NCBI lineage: Bacteria > Pseudomonadati > Pseudomonadota > Betaproteobacteria > Burkholderiales > Comamonadaceae > Variovorax > Variovorax sp. EBFNA2. The sequence continues at coordinate 106,864 of NZ_CP138497.1, read as the reverse complement.
GCCAACGAGCTGGCAAGCATGGCGTCAATGCATATGAAGCCATCGGGGAAATCCCCCCTCTTCAACGACCCACGCGATTCGTTGAGGGCGCTCTCTCGCCGTCAACTTTGAGGGCCACTCAGCCATGTGCACCAGGCTGATCATTTGCGTGCGTGCGCTTTCTACTTTATACGTGGAGGGCAGGTCGGCCACCCGCCGGAAGAAGAGTCGAACTGCGGTGTTGATCAAAGTGGTCATTGGGACGTTTGGGGCCGCAAGTTCGCAACCAGTCAAGTCTAAAGCGGGCAAACCCGAAGTGCGGCTGCGAAGCGGTTGCAGTCGCTGACAGCCGATCCCACCACATGCTGTCTGACGCCAAGCAGGCGTTGGCTGTGTATCTGCGAGCCGGACCTAAGGAACGTCTGATCAAGTCGTAAATTGGCTTGATGACGAGAGTGCATGCTGTCCTCTGCGCTCGCAGGCTTGTCGCAGCGTGCATCTCATGCGTTTGCGAGGCTCTGTGGCCCCTTCACGCGGCCTTTGGACGCACCTGTCCCTGCATCGCCATCAGCTTGCGTCTGGCCATCCACAGGTTCGACAGCGCAAACAGCGTGATCACATGCGCCGTATTCTTGGCCAGCCCCTTGAACCTCACCTTCATCAGACCGAATTGCCGCTTGATCACGCGGAATGGATGCTCCACCTTCGCACGGATGCTGGCCTTCTGATATTCCTGCTTGCGTGCCCGAGCCTTAGCCCGGCCCTCTGGCATCTTTGCCATGTCGCTGGGTCGGCCCGCAATGTGCCATTGCACATCCCGCTTTACTCGGCTCTGTGCTCCCCGAGAGCCCGAGTCTGCCCACACTGCATCTTCTTTGCCGTGCAGCAGGTCGCTCACCTGTTCCACGTCCGCCTCGTTGGCGGCCGTGGTCGTCACTGTGTGCACCAATCCCGAGTCCGCGTCCACGCCGATGTGCGCCTTCATCCCGAAGTGCCACTGGTTGCCCTTCTTCGTCTGGTGCATCTGCGGGTCTCGCTCGCCGCTCTCGTTCTTGGTCGAGCTGGGCGCTGCGATGATCGTGGCATCCACGATGGAGCCCCTCTTCAGAAGCAGTCCCTTCCTGGCCAGATGGGCGTTGACCCGCTTGAAGATGTCTTCGGCCAAGTCGTTGGCCTCCAGCAGGTGGCGGAAGTTCAGGATCGTCGTCTCATCGGGAATCGACTCCAGCCCCAGCCTCGCAAACGTGCGCAGCGAGGCGATCTCGTACAAGGCTTCCTCCATCGCCGGATCGCTCAGCGCAAACCAGTTCTGCATCAGATGCACACGAAGCATCGCTTCGAGCGGATATGGCCGGCGTCCACGACCTGCCACCGGGTAGTGCGGCTCGATGACTTTGAGCAATGCCCTCCAGGGCACCACCAGTTCCATCTCGGCAAGGAAGATCTCCCGACGTGTCTTCTTCCTCTTGCCTGCCTGCTCGGCATCCGAAAAACTGATCTGGCTCATCGTTGGCGCTCCTTCAGCATGCGTGATCAACGTTCAAATCATCCTTCGGTGGACTTGATCAGATGTTCCCTAACTCTCAGGATCGACGCTGTGCCGCTTGGATCCTCGTCGCCCACAATGAAACTTCGAGCAATTGCTCTCCATCGAACGAGCACGAGATCGCCAGAACGTCTTCGAAGTCCGCTGAGCGGCTTCGGAGCTCCACGTGACCATCACCTATCCCGTGCGTAGAAGCGAACAGCCGTTGGGGCCTTAAAGTCTTTCGTTCTCTTTGAGTACACCGGCATTGCGCATGGCAGAGTCCAGCCATTTGGCCGACGTGCTGCCTTTCTTGACGGCCTCGATGCGCGCGGCTTCGTCGACGACCTTCTGCGCTGCGGCTGGAAGAAGCGACTCCACTCTTTCCCGCTCGACGATCACCACCCCATCGGCATCGCCGACGACGAGATCACCGGGACAGACGGTTACACCGCCGACCGAAACCGGGTGTCCGATTCGCCCTGAGGCCAGCTTTGTCGGGCCATTGGGATTGGTGCCGAGCGAGAAGACGGGAAAGTCCATCTCGTCGATCTCGGCGCTGTCGCGCACCGCACCATCGATCACCACACCGGCAATACCGACCTGCCGGCAGGCATTCATCATGATCGTCCCCATGAGCGCGGCGCTCAGGTCACCCTTGCCGTCGATCACCAGCACATCGCCAGGCTGGGCCAGCGCGATGGCCGCGTGGATCATCAGGTTGTCGCCCGGGCGCACTTCGACCGTGAGCGCGCTGCCGGCCAGCTTCATCCGGTGGCGCAGAGCCTGGATCCGTCCGTGCAGCGCACCGCGGCGGCCCGCGACGTCGGTGAGGATAGCCGACTGGAAAGCCGAGGCCTGCCTGACCAGATCGGGGGAGACGCGCTCGAAGTCGCGAATGATGTCGGATAGCTGGTTCATCGCCGGTCTCTTTCCTATTCGGCCTTGACGTCGGCGTCTTTCACGACACGGCCCCACTTGCGCTTGTCCGCAGCCAGGAAGGCACGGAATTGCTCGGGTGTGCTTCCCACAGGCTCCAGGCCGTCGGCAGTGAGCCGCTTGGCGATCTCGGGCATCGCGAGCACCTTGGCGATTTCGCGCTGGATGCGATCGACCACGGCCGGTGGCGTGTTCTTCGCCGCGCAGATGCCCGCCCACGTCACGGGTTCGAAGTCGGGCACGCCGGCCTCCGTCACGGTCGGAATGTCGGGAAAGGCGGCCAGCCGGCGCGGGCTGGCCACCGCGAGCGCGCGCAGTTTGCCCGAGCGCGCGTACTGCATCGAGCTCACAGGCTGGTCGAAGATCATCGATACCTGACCTGCGATGAGGTCCGTCATCGCCTGGCCGGTGCCCTTGTAGGCCACGTGAACGATGTCGATGCCCGCGCGGCTCTTGAGCATCTCCCCGGCAAGATGCCCGCCGGTGCCGGTGCCCGAGGACGCAAAGTTGATTTCGCCGGGCTTGCGCTTGGCGTAGGAGACGAGTTCCTTCACGCTCGTCACCGGCAAGGTCGCATTCACCATCAGCATGTAGGGCGCGCCGACGACTTGCGTGACCGGTGCGATGTCCTTCTCGGGATCGAAGGGCATGCTCTTCAGGATGTGCGGCTGGATCGACAGGGTGCCCGTGGTGCACATCAGCAGCGTGTGCCCGTCTGCGGGCGCACCGAGCATGGCCGATGCTGCGATGTTGCCGCCGGCGCCGGGGCGGTTCTCGATCAGGATCGATTGCCCGAGCCCTTTGGACAGCTCCGGCGCGATCAAGCGTGCGACGACGTCGTTGGAGCCGCCTGGCGAGAAGCCCACGAGGATCTTCACGGGTTTCGACGGAAAGGCATCCACGCCCTGCGCCGCGGCGGTGCCAAGGCAGACGGTGCCCACGACAAGGACGGACAGCAGCTTCGGGAAGAATCGGAGTTTCATTGCGGTTCCTGGTTGATGGCTTGGCTTTGGAGTTCGTCGCGCGCTCGGGCGATGCGGCGGCAACCCTCCAGCAGTTCGTCGGTGCCGGCGGCAAACGAGAGGCGGAAATGCGTCGGCACCCCATAGGCACTGCCCTGCAGCGCCGCCAGGTTCTGCGCGTCAAGCAGGTGCATCACCCAATCGTCAGAGGTCTCGATCGCAATGCCTTGCTGTGTGCGAAGACCGAACAGTGCGCTGCATGATGCGAAGACGTAGAACGCACCATCCGGCACAGCGCAATCGATGCCGTCGATGGCATTAAGCGCTGCCACCACGATGTCACGCCGCTGCGCGTACTCGCGCCGGTTCGCGACAATGGAATCTTGAGGGCCCGTGAGCGCCGCCACGGCCGCCGCCTGCGCGATCGAGTTCGGACCCGAGGTGCTCTGCGACTGGAGCTTGACCATCGCCTTGATGAGCTCCGACGGTCCCGCGCCGTAGCCGATGCGCCAACCCGTCATCGCATAGGCCTTGGAAACGCCGTTCACCGTCAGCGTGCGGTCCTTGAGATCGGGAGCTACCTGCGCCATGGTGGCAAATTCGGCGTCACCATAGATGAGGTGCTCGTAGATGTCATCGGTGAGTATCCAGACATGCGGGTGGCGGCGCAGCACCTCCGCCAACGCCTGCAGCTCCGCCCGCCCGTAGGTCGCCCCGCTCGGGTTGTTCGGCGAATTCAGCATCAACCAGCGCGTCCTGCTGGTGATGGCGCGTTCGAGGTCAGCGGCCTGGAGCTTGAAGCCCATGGCCGCCGGGCAGTCGACGCAAACCGGAACGCCGCCGGCAAGCAGTGCGATGTCCGGGTAGGACACCCAGTACGGGGCCGGCACGATCACCTCGTCGCCCGCTGCGACCGTGCACATGAGCGCGTTGAATATCACCTGCTTGGCACCCGTGCCGACGATGATCTCGTTCGATGCATAGGCCAACTGGTTCTCGCCCAGGAACTTGCCGGCGATGGCCTCCTTCAGCGCCGGCGTGCCGCCCACGTCCGTGTAACGCGTCTGACCGGCTGCCATGGCGCGGATGGCCGCTTCCTTGACGTGTGCAGGCGTCTCGAAGTCGGGCTCGCCGGCAGTCAGGCTGAGGATGTCCCGGCCGGTGGCGCGCAGCTCGCGCGCCCTTTGGCCCGCCATGGAACTGGGAGACGGTTTGATTCGGTTCAGGCGTGGTGCGATGTGAAGCATGCACGCAGTATCGAAGTGCGTTTGCCACGGGACAAACGAGAAATCCGCTGAGCACGCCATTCCTTTTTTTCCTGCGCGGCCATGGGCGTACATTCCGCCGAATGAACTTCACTTTCAAGCAACTGGAGGCCTTTCTGTTCAGCGTCAGGCTCCAGAGCTTCAGCGCAGCGGCTGTGAAGCTGCACACCACGCAATCGGCGATCTCCAAACGCCTGGCGGAACTGGAGGTGGCGCTGGGCGGCCCCCTGCTGCATCGCACCACGCACGGCCTGGAGCTGACCCAGGTCGGCCGCGAATTGCTGCCGCTCGCGGAAGAGGCACAGCGCCTGTGGCGGCGCATCGCGCACGACATCAGCGTCGACAAGACATTGCGCGGCACCTTCCGGGTGGGCGTGACGGAGCTCATCGCCATGACTTGGCTTACGCGGTTGATCCAGCTACTGCAGAAGATGCACCCCGAGGTGAACATCGAGCCCGTGGTGGACGCGGGGCTCACGCTCTTCGAGCGCCTGGAAACCAACAAGCTTGATCTGGCCATCATGCCCGGCGCCTTCTGGGGTCAGGCTTTCGAATCGATCAAGGTCACGCAGGTCGAACAAGTCTGGATCGCAAGCCCGCGCCTGCAGATTCCCGCTCGCGCGCTGAAGCCGCACGAGTTTGCCGATTACCCGGTGATCGAGCAGCCCGCCGGCGCCTCGAAGAACAGGTTCTACGAGGCCTGGCGCGCGGAGCACGGTTTTCGTTTCGGCAAGGTCATGCTCACGAACAGCACGACCGTCCTGCGCGAGCTGACGATCAGCGGCTTCGGCCTGAGCCAGCAGGCGCTGGACTATGTGCGACCGGACATCCGAAGCGGCCTGCTGCGGGTGGTCAAGAGCGATCCCATGCCGCCGCCGCTGGTCTACAGCGCAGTCTACCGGCGCGACAACGTCAGCCCTGCGCTGGCGCGCATCGTCGAGCTGGCGGTCAAGACCTGCGACTTCACCGTGCGGGCAAGCCAGCATGACGTAACGCCGGCACGTGCCCTGCAGCGAAGGCGCAATGCGACGAGAGCCAAGAAACCCACCAGGCAAACTCGCGGATAACTGCTGCTGGTTGTTGATTCGGAGTGTTCCGTCGACCGAACCACAGGAATCATCAGAACTGCGTCGACGCAATCTTCGTCTGCATCCTTCTTGCTCAAGACAGGTCCGTCACTCCATCACGTTGAAACACACAGTGCAGCCCTGCGTGCACAACGGGAAGTGCTTGAGGCTCTCATGCGCGCTGGCGCATCCAACGACCTGCACGCTGGGCGACGGCAGGCAACGCCGCCCTGCTCACTCTCTGTTCAGAGCACAGCGCAGCGCGCGAACCAGATTCTCGGTAGGCATGACATCGGCATACTTGCTTGCCATGTCGAACAGATTCACGGCATGCGACGTCTGCGACCTGTCATACACGGCATCCTCGGGCACGACCACCTTGAAGTTCAGGGCGCACGCATCGATGACCGTCGCACGCACGCAGCCGCTGGTCGTGCAGCCAGTGACGATGACGGTATCCACTCCCAAGCCGATCAGATGACTGGTCAGGGGAGTGCCATGAAAAGCACTGGCCTGAAACTTGGGAATCAGGATGTCAGCCTGAGCGGGCGCAACCTCGGCAACGAAGTCGTAGCCGTGCTTCGGGATACCCATGACCCCAGGCACCTTGAGTTCGAATTGACCTCGGTTCTGGGGTCCCTTGGGCGCAACATAGGGATAGAGGATCGGAGCTCCCATGTCCCTGAATGTCGCCAGGAGTTTCGCGATGTGGGGCACGGCGCGCCAGCCATATTCACCGCAGCTCGTTGGCAGCGTCGTGATCGCCTCTTCGATCGGCATGGGTGCGTCACCCATCGAGCGATATTGCACGTCGATCACCAGCAGCGCCGGGCGCTTGCCAAGACCGGTCGGCGTCCCCCAGCCGGTCTTCCGATAGATGGCCTGCTCTTCCTCTGGGATGACGCCGTCCCACGGTCGACCTCGTGTTTCAGTGGCAGCGAGCATTTCAGACCTCCACCGTCGTGGCGTCATAGGCAAGCAGCCAGTCGTAGCGCTGACGCACGACATCCGGGGCCCAGTTCTTTTCGATATATGGCCGCGCGGTCTCGATTTGCTCAAGAGCCGGGTCGTGGAAGATCTTCAGCATCTCCATCGATCTGGCCTTTGTCAGGTTCGTGCGCTCAACGCGCGCCGTGTCGTAGCGTTCAAGCGCTTTTTCGATATCGTCCGGCTGATCTTCCAGGCACCGCGCCAGGACATAGGCATCCTCCATCGTGACATTCACGCCCATGCCCAGATAGGGCGTCATCGAGTGGCATGCATCGCCCACCAACGTCACGCGTCCCTTGGACCATCGTGCGAGCGGATCACGGACAAACAGGCCCCAGCGAAACAGATTCTCGGAGTGAATGAACAGGTCCAGGATGTCCTGGTTCCAACCTTCGAAGTCCTTGAGCGCGTCGGACAGCTCGCCGCGTTCGGACCAGGATTCGGTCTGCCAAACTTCGCTGTCTACCTGAGCCGAAAAGCTGACGAACTGCTCGCCATTGCGTTGAACCGGATAGCACGTCACATGCGCCGTCGGTCCCACCCACGTCGACGCCAGCGCGCGCCGGTGCTGAGGTTTGAGACTGGACATCGGCGCCAAGCCGCGCCAGGCCACCGCACCTGTGAAGCGCGCAGGGGCGGGACCAAACTGGGACTGGCGCACACGAGAATGTGCGCCGTCGCAGCCGACGACAACATCGCCTTCAGCGTATGCCTCGTTATCGAACAACAGTCGTGCACGATCGCCGACCGTCTCGGCGCCCAAGGAGCGAACACCGAAATGGACCGCATTCGGCTTGAGTTTGATCACCGCCTCGTAGAGCACGCGTTGCAGTTCGCCACGCAGCACCTGGATCAACGTGTGGTCGACCTTGGAATCGTTGGTGTCCCGGATGTAGACGGAATGTTCTTCCCCAGTCTTCCAGAAACGGATGACGCGGTCCTCGGGAGCCAGGTTGATTGCCTGAAGCGCTTCCTTCAGGCCCAGATCCGCCATGACGCGACTGCCGTTCGCCGAGATCCAGAGCCCCGCGCCTACTTCTCGAAGTTCAGGAGATTGTTCGTAGATATCGACGTCGCATCCCTTTTTCAGAAGTGCAAGGGCAAGGGTCAGCCCCCCCATGCCTGCGCCGGCAATAATCACGTGTGGCTTGTCGCCCTTTGGTTTAGCTTGAGTCATTTTCTCTCCGGTTCAAAGCTCAGTGGGTTCTGCACGAGGTCCTTGATGGCCTCGAGGATCTTTACGTATCCCGTACATCGGCAGATGTTGCCGCGCAGGAAATGACGAATGGTTTCTTCCGACGGGTTTTCGTGTAGCGAGAGCATCGACTTCACCGCCAGGATCATTCCGGGAGTGCAGAAGCCGCATTGCAGTGCGCCGTGGGCGATGAACGCACGCTGAACAGGATCCAGCCTTCCCTCATACGCCAGGCCTTCGATCGTCGTGACGTGGCGGTTGTGGACATCCGCGCACAGCGTGGTGCAACTTGAGGCGGGCATTCCGTCGATCAGGACAGTGCATGCGCCGCAGACCTGTACATCACAGGAGCGCTTCGTGCCCGTCATTCGGAAGCGCTCTCTCAGCACGTCAATGAGGAGTTCTCGTGGCTCGATCTCGACGGACCGTTCAGTGTCATTCAGCGACATATCCACGCGAACCAGTGGAAAGGTTCCGGTTGTTTGGCTCATTTCATGCACTCCTGGAGGGCGCGTTGAGCAAGGACGGTGATCAGATGCCTTTTGTAGTCGGCACCGCCGTGCAGATCGTCATGCGCGTCGATCTTCTCGGCATCTGCGGTGATCACCGGCTCGAGGGCTTGCCATACCTCTTCGAAGGGCGCGTCAGGCGGGAGACTCTCGGCCGCTTCTTGCGCGCCTGACAGCGGCCCAGGAACAGCGACGATGGCGCCGACCCAAAGGCGCAGGCGCTGCGGCCCTTGCGGGGACCAGACGGCGGCCACGCCGACGGCAGGACGCTCGGTGTGACCAAACGATCGATATGCGGATTTGTCGCTCGGCAGCTGTGGAGGCACATCGATGGATACGAGCAGCTCGTCATCTTCGCGCGCCGTCGCAAACTCACCGACGTGGAACTGTCTCGAGGAAACGGTGCGTTGACCTGTTGCGCTGGCCAGGACAATGCGGGCGTCCAGCGCGCACAACATCGTCGGCGCGTCGGCGTGTGGTTCCGCAAAGCAGAGCACACCGCCAAGGGTCCCGGCGACGCGCACCCTGATGTTGGCCACATGCTCGCTGAGATGGGCATAGCCGGGAATCAGCTGTTGAACGAGCGGGTCATTGGCGATCACATGATGCGTGGCCAGCGACCCGATGCTGAGCGTGCCGTCGTCCAGGATGCGGATGTCGCGCAGCTCATCGACTTGCTTGATGTCGATGACATGGTCGTAGTGCAGCACCCGGGCCTTCAAGGCGACCAGCAGTTCGGTCCCCCCGGCATGAAATGTCGCGGCATCTCCAAACTCGGCCTTCAATGCCAGCGCTTCGCGCAGGCTCGTGGGCCGATGGAGCGCAAAGCGCGCTGGACGCATCAGTCCGCTCTCCGTCCGAGTCCGGCCGCGACACCCAGCAGCGGTGCCACGATCCACCATCCTGGCGACTGGGCGAATGCGGTGGTCGCCGCATACGCGACCACGCATGCAACCGCCACGCTGACGCCCACTCGCGGCCACTGCAGCACCAACTCGACGCCGCGAGAAGCCCTGGACTGTGGCGCTGGCTGCTCAGAGGCGTACGCAGGTTGCGCATACGAAGCTGGAGCCGCTTGCGCGGCGACCGACGCCGCCGGGGTCGCCACGGTTGCAGCCGAACGGGGAACTTCCGGCGATGCGGCTGTGGCGGGAGCGGCAGAAGATCTTGGAGCAACAGGCACCGCGGTATCGTCCGAGGACTTGGGCTCCGAGAAACCTGCCAATTCATTGCGCAGGCGCCTCTCGAATTCACCGAAGAGCTCTTCCGAGCGCTTCTTGACGACCGGGTAACCCAGCGACGCGAGGCGGCCGGCGACCTGCATTTGCGCATCGATCCCGAGCGTGCATTCGACCTTGCCGCCGCTTGGCTTCTCATCGAGATTGACCTTCATGCGTACATCGATGGTCGTTCCGGTGAACTTGTCGCGGCCGGTGGCACTGAGTTCGACGTGGCGCTCCAGCGTGTAGTCGCCAAGCACGATGGTGGTCGGAAGCTCCAGCTTGAACGGGCCGATCTTCTGTTTCATCAGTGCCGAGAACTGCTTGAGCGGCTCGACCTCTGTCACGTCCTCGCAGCCCGGAATCAAGCCAGCAACGCGTTGGACGTCGAAGAAGATGGCCCATAGCTGGGCGGCCGATGCCGGGAGGGTGGCGTCAATCCTGAAATCCATGTTGTCCTCGTTAGGTTTCTTTGGCTGCCTTGGCCGCCTTGAGCGCTCGCCAGACCCGCTCGGGTGTGAGTGGAAGGTCTTTGATTCGCACCCCCCAGCCTTGGAAGAGTGCATTGGCGATGGCCGGGGCGACGGGGAGGATGGCGCCTTCGCCACCGCCACGGGAGCCAAACGGGCCCGGCCCGTCAAGGCTTTCGATCAGGACGGTTCCCACATGAAACGGCACGTCCTCCATGGTCGGCACCCGATAGTCGAACAAGGTACCGTTGACCACCTGCCCGTCCTCGTAGACGTATTCCTCGAAGAGTGTGTGACCCAGGCCCATCACCATCGCGCCTTCGTCCTGACCTTCGGCGGCCTTGGGATTCATGACGTAACCCAGGTCCGCGGCGCCGCCCACGCGCACCAGGCGGATCGCGCCAGTGCCCTCATCCACCTCGATTTCGCAGGCGCCTGCACCTGTCTCCCAGAAGAGAGGGGCCAGCTTGAACGCGCCATTCTTCGTCTCCGAATTCACCCGGCCAACACCAAGGAACTCGCCGGCGCTCATGCCGTTGAAGCGCCTGAGCAGTTCGAGGATGGAGATCGATCCGGTCGGCCCTTCGATTCGCCCCTCTTCGAGTTGGTAGTCCTCGGGCGAGCCCCCGAGCACGGTGGCGGCGGTCTGCCCGATCTGGCGCAAGATGTCTTCACATGCCATCTGCACGGCCAGACCGATGATCACCGTCGATCGACTGGCGCCGGTTCCCCAGTCGTACGGCGCGAGCAGGGTGTCGGGTTCCGAGACGGAAATCATGCGCAGGGGCTGACGCAGCATCTTCTGCGCAACGATCCGCAGGACACCTCGATTGCCTTGCCCGATCTCGACCGAGTTTGCCGATACGTTGATCGAGCCGTCCGCGCGCAGGCGAACGGTGGCCCCGCCGATGGGCATGATGCCGGGATCACTCACACCGACCGCAACGCCGCGGCCGCGACGCTGTTGTCCCGCCATCTGCGGAAGCGCCTCGAGCGCACCCACAGCCTTGCGCAAGGAATTGCGCATATCCACGTCCAGGGGACGCAGATCCGGTTTGATGGTCTGCCCCTTGTCCGCCATGTTGAACATGCGGAACTCGATCGGGTCTACGCCCAATGCGTCGGCCATGATGTCCATCTGCGACTCTGTCGCCCAGACGGCCTGCGGCCCGCCGATAGATCGGAACGCGGCGCCCGGAACCGTGTTGGTGTAGACCCCGTAAGACTCCAGCTGAAGGTTGGGAATGTGGTACGGGCCAATGGCGCGAATGGCTGCTTTGATGGCGATCGCTGGACCGGTATCGGCAAAGGCGCCACCGTTCAGCACGGCCTTGATGGCCTTGGCCGTGATCCGGCCGGACTGGCCCACTGCGGTCTTGAGCGTGATTTCGGCATCGAGGCGTCTGCAGGTCAGCATCGACTCGGCGATGGACAGGCAGACACGCACGGGTGAGCGAGCCTTCCAGGACAGCGCCGCCACGAGCGGATCGATCTTGACCGATGCCTTTCCTCCAAAGCCACCGCCGATGTAGGGCGAGTGCACGCGCACACATGCCAGTGGAATGCCAAGCATTTCCGCGCAAACCCGGGCAATGGCAGTTGGCGTTTGACCGCCACTCCAGATCTCCAGTGCATGCGGCTTCCAGTCCGCGATGCTCACATGGGGCTCCATCGCGAAATGGAACACCATCGGAAAGGTAAAGGTGTCTTCGAAAACGCGCGCTGCCGCCGCGAAGGCTTGATCGACATCCCCGCTGCTGTACTTCCAGTGCTGAAAGATATTCGTGCCTTCCACAGGGCTCGCTTCGCCGCGGAAATAGAAGTCCTTCAACTTGTCCATGTCTTCATGAACGAGTGCTGCGCCTTCTGCCATCGCCTCCCGGGCCGTTGTCACGAAGGGCAACGGCTCATAGTCGACGACGATGGCATCCACGGCCTCCTCGGCGGTGACCTCGTCGACAGCCGCGACCGCTGCGACCGGATCTCCGACATAGCGAACTTTGTCGATGGCAATCACTTCGCGGTCGCGCAGATACAGGCCCCACCGGTGGGCAGTCCCAGGCAGATTCTTCATGTCGGCCCCGGTAAGGACCGCAACAACACCCGGCATGGCCAAGGCAGCGCTCGTGTCGATGCTGCGGATGCGTGCATGCGGCACCGTGCTGCGCAAGATCTTGCCTTGCAGCATGCCCGGCACCTCCACGTCGCTGGCGAAGATCGCCGCACCCGTCACCTTTTGCAGATAGTCGGCACGAGGCTCCTGATGGAGCGGAAGTTTCGGATGTGAGTGCATACCGAGAAAGGGAAGTTACTCGTCCAGCGTGATGCGCGACTGGGAGATCACGCCTGCCCAGGTCTTCGTCTCTGCAGCTTGACGCTTTGCGACATCCTCGGGCGAGCTGGACGCCGGCTCGACACCTACTGCGTACATCCGCTCCCTCACTTCCGCAGAGTTCATGGTTTTAGCGATCTGCGGAACCATCTTCGCGATGACGCTCTTTGGAACGCCAGAGGGCGCATAGAGGGCGAACCAGGTGACAGCTTCAAAGCCGGGAAGCACGGTCTCGGACAGCGTCGGAATATTTGGCATTGCCTGCGCCCGCTTGGCCGTTGTCACCGCCAGGGCCTTGAGCCTGCCGGCCTTGATTTGCGACAGCACCGCTGGACCCTGCTCGATCGCCATCGCAACCCGCCCGGCGATCAGGTCCACCACCATGGGGCTGCTGCCCTTGTACTGAACCGGTAGCAGGTCGACCCCGGCGCGCTGCTTGAACAGTTCCATGAACACATGCTGGGACGTGCCCTTGCCAGCCGAACCGTAGGCGTACTCGCCCGGCTTTGCCTTGAGGTAGCTGATGAGCTCCTGGATCGTGTTCACCGGCAGCGAAGCCGGCACGACCACATACGAGGGATTGAACCCCAGGATGGAGACAGGCTCGACATGGCTGGCAACGTCCTTCATGCGAGGCAGCAACTGCGGCAGGATGGAGAACATCGACGACGCGCCGATGAGCAGCGTGTGACCGTCCGCCGGCTGCCGCGATACGTACTCGGCGCCAATCAAACCTGAGGCACCAGCCCTGTTGTCGACGATCGTGGGCTGCCCGAACTCGGCAAGTCCATTGGCCACCGACCGGGCGTAGAGATCGGTTGCACCGCCTGGCGGGTACGGCGCAACGATCGTGATGGCTTTGCTGGGATAGGTCTGTGCTTGTACCGGGATCGCAAGTACAGCCAGTGCGGCACCGCAGCACGCCGCAAGCAGCTTTTTCATCGTGAACATGAGTAACTCCAGCAAGGGGACTAGCTATCTGCTCCATCTCGTTTGTTGCGTACAGCAGAACGTGATATCGCTTGAGGGAACGCAATTCTGTTTGGCGCCACGCTATGATGTCAAGCAGAATCTGTGCGCGTTCGAAATTACTCAGGGATTTTTGCCATGTGGAATGCTGCGGAGGACCGCCAGGTTTCGCTGCAGGCAGCCGTTGGCCCGAGTTCAGGACATTCAGCGAGCGCCAGCAGCACGATCCGGCACTGGACCCCAGAACGTGATCGTGCGGACTGGGTCCGGTCGCCGCAAGAGTGCGACCTAACACCTCTCGCTCGTGGCGCCGGCAGATGCGAGCTACCGCTTGCAGGCCGGCTGATCTATATCGGCAGGTGGCGCCGAAAACAACTGAACATACGGAGCAACTGATGGCAGCTGAGAAAGAAGAAGAGCAAAAGGTCGGAGGCGTTGCCGCTGTGGAAAGAGCTTTTGCGATCCTCCACGCCTTCCGCGCGGGCGACACGTCGCTCAACCTGAGCGAACTGGCGCAGCGCACCGGGATGTACAAGAGCACGATCCTTCGAACCATGACCTCGCTGATCCGCGAGCATTGCATCGTTCGCCTGGACGACGGCACGTATCAACTAGGCTCGATGCTTCTGCATTGGGGTGGGCTCTATCAATCGGCCCTGCGGCTCGACGATCACGTCCCCGCGATCCTGAGACGGCTGGTCCAGGAAACAGGCGAAGGCGCCTCCTTCTTTACTCGGGAGGACAATCTGCGCGTGTGCCTTTTTCGAGTGGACTCGCCCAAATCTGTGCGCGATCACATCCGAACGGGTGACCTGCTGCCCCTGGACAAGGGGGCCGCTGGCAGAGTGCTGCACAGCTTCGACCGTGCACTTACTCCCCCCGCAAACTTTCCGCAGCAGCCATTCATCGTGACCATTGGAGAGCGCGAGCCCGACATTGGCGCAATTGCTGCACCGGTTTTTGGTCCGATGGGCAGTCTGCGCGGCGCCTTGGCCATTTCTGGCCCGTCCGCGCGTTTCTCATCGGATTTCATACCTGGCATGACGCTGGCCTTGCTCAAGGCGGCGTCTGATTTGACCCGACGCCTCGGCGGCGACCCGGCTGTTTTCGAAACCGCGTCCGCAAATTTCGACTTTGCCTCCATGGCGCCATCGGCGCCATCCGCGAGCGCGACCTAGCATCGCGCCTCTGTCCACCTGGCATCCTGCACGGCGTGTGCGCAGCAGCGACAACGCAGCATCGCCCAACGCATAAGCATCCGGTCGAGAGTGACCGTGCCCGAAGGTTCGGCGTGCGGGGCACCAGCGGAGAACTGATGCTCTCGATGCTCTGGCTGGGTCAGGGCCGATGCCAGCAAGGCTTTCACGACTTGCCAGGTCGTGACTGCATTAGGGAAGAAAAGGCCCTGGGAAGATCCCTGTCATGGGCACCGGCGTCGACCCTCACGGCATGGCTGGCGGATGCGACTCCCGAGTGGCGGCAGTGTCTACCTGCGGCGCTTCTGAGGTCGCGCGGTCTTTGGCTCGCTGGGCTTCCTGCAGCTGCCTCCAAGCGATCTTCCCGGTGGCCAGTTTCGGAAGCTCTTCAACAAACTCCACCATCCGAGGATATTTGTAGGCAGCCATCTTTGCTTTGGACCATTCAATGACATCTGCAGCGGTCACGCGTCCTCTCGCAGCCTCATGCAGCACGATCACAGCCTTCACGGTCTCGCCGCGGTAACTGTCGCTGGCGGCGATCACGCAGGCTTCTCTCACGTCGGGGTGCTCATGCAAGAGCGCCTCGACTTCTGTGGGCCACACCTTGTATCCGGCCGCATTGACCATGCGCTTGAGCCGATCCACGATGAAGAAGTAGCCTTCGCCGTCCATGTAGCCCAGATCCCCGGTTCGGAAGAACCTGCTGCCGTGCAGGTCGACGAATGCATCGCGCGTGGCGGCTTCGTTGTTCCAGTAGCCTTTGAACGTCTTGTCGCTGCAGACAACGATCTCCCCTACCTCCCCTCGCGGCAACTCCCGCAGACTGTCTGGCTCCAGGATCCTCACATCGGTGTTGAACAATGGAACTCCCAGACACTGCCGCTTGAAATGCGCGGCGGGATTGCCTGTGAAGGGCATGCCTTCGGACAATCCATAGCCTTCCAAGAAGTCGAGTCCGATCAGCGCCTTGATGCGCTCGCCCACCGCCTGCGGCATGCCGGCACCGCCGCCGCCCAGCCGCCTGAGCGAGCGCAGGTCATAGGTGTTCAGATGGGGGCTGGCCAGGAAGTCGATCAGCATGGTGGGCATCATGTTCCAGTGTGTCACCTTGCACCGTGCGATCAGTTCTGCTGCAGCATCCCGGTTCCATCGTTGGAGCAAGACCAGCGTTCCACCCACATAGATCGGAGTGTTCATCATGTTCTGCATCCCGGTGATGTGGAAGAAAGGCAGCGCTGCCAGCACGACCGTTTCCGATTGCATGCCCATCCAGTGAGCCACCGAGTTGGTGCTCGCCATCATCGAGCGGTGCGTATGCATGCACCCCTTGGGGCTGCCGGTGGTTCCTGAGCTGTAAAGAATCACCGCCAGCTGCTCGACATCCTTCGCAGCCAAGCTTGCGCTCGCATGCGCGGCCGCGATGGACGATTGAAAATCGTGGACCGGTGCAGGCGAGCATGATGGCGCCCGTTCCATAGGAGAACCATCCATGGACTGCCCGCGCGCAACGACCACCCCAGCAAGTTCCTTGGCACCTTCCATGGCCAGCAGCTCTTCCAGGTTTTCCTTGCCACAAAACGCGACCATGGCCTGACTGTCCGTCCTGTAGTGCCCGAGCTCCGCGCGCTTGTTCATCGGATTGACGGGCACGACCACGGCGCCAATGCGCAGGATCGCGTAATAAGCGATGACGAATTCCCGACAGTTCTGCATATACAGAATCACCCGGTCGCCGCTTCGCACTCGCAGGTCCTGCTCTAGAAATCCTGCCATCCGATCCACCTGATCCAGCAGCTCTCGGTACACGAGAGAACCATGCGCGTCGACCAGAACGGTCTTTTCAGGAAAGCGGGCGGCCGATACGAACAGGTTGAAGTAGAGATTCGTGGCCGGTGTCGTCAGCTCATGCGGAAGATGCTGAGGCCAGGTATTGATTTGCTGCGGGTTCATCGTTCTGCGTCATTCCATCGACGACAAGTCAATCGAGAGAGATGTTGAAGGCAGAAATCGCCTTGGCCCAGACCTCTCGATCGCGAGCCACTCGTTTGCTGAAGACCTCTTCGCTAGCGCCGGTCGGCTCCTGTCCAGTCGGCAAGATGCGCGCCGAGATCTCAGGCCGTTGCACGATCTTGACGATGAGCTGAGACAGCTGAGCAACGATGGCTTTGGGGGTTCCAGCGGGAGCAAAGATTCCGCACCATCCACTGGCATTCATCTCGGGGAAACCCGCTTCGATGAAGGTCGGCACGTTCGGCAGCAAAACCGAGCGCACCGGGTTCGCTACGGCAAGAATACGGATCTTGTTGGCATCCGCATGCTGCTTGTACGTGCCGACGGCGCCCCAGCCGGACGTGAGGTTCGCCGAAAGGACGTCCTGCAAAGCGGGGATCTCTCCAGCGTAGGGGACATGCACCAGTTCAATGCCGGCATGCTGGGTGAATTGCTCCGCCCAGATATGTGCGGACGTACCTTTTCCGTAGGAGCCATAGCTGAGCTTTCCGGGCTCCGACTTTGCAAGCGCGATGAACGACTTCAGGTCCGTGACCGGCACGCTGCTGTTCACCCCGAACGCCACTGGCGTATTCGACACCTCCGCCACCGGCGCAAGATCTTTCAGCCGATAGGACGAATTCTTGCGAAGCAAATCCGCCTGTAGAACGCCGGTGTGGGTCACGAGCAGCGTATAGCCATCAGGCGCCGCATGCGACACCGCAGCTGCTGCGATCATTCCACTTGCACCGGTCTTGTTCTCGACGATGACCGGCTGCTTCAGTTCTTTGGACAGCTCCTCACCGAGTATCCGCGCGATGGTGTCGATGCTTCCGCCCGGATTGGTGGGCACGATGAGTTTCAGGGGCCGGTTGGGGAAAGTGGCCTGCGCGACAGCCAGCGTAGTCGCCAACGCCATGGCGGCGACGACAAGAAGGTTCCTGCAGCTTGAGAAGAACAAAACGCGACACTTCATGATGAGACTCCGTTGATGCATCTAACAAGGAAACCGGTGGGCAGGATGGTCGAAGCGAAGCTCGACCCGGCAACAGCTCACGGCACAGCGCTTTCGTCGAGGAATGCCGGTTGCGCAGCGAAGCGGGCGAGGTGGTGATCCGTGTCGCCCAGCATCATCTCGATCACCGTGAGCCGCTTGACATAGTGGGAGACAGGGAGCTCATCGGTCAGTCCCATGCCGCCATGCAATTGCACCGCTTGCTGTGCGATGAATCTCATGGCTTGCCCGGTGCGAGCCTTGGCCGCAGACGTCATCCGCCGACGCTCCTGCGGGTCTGCGTGCGCCGAGAGCTTGGCAGCCGCCAGCGTGGAGACGGCGCGCGCTTGAGCCAGGTGAATCGCCATGTCGACCATGCGATGCTGCAAGCTCTGGAAGCTGCCGATCGGCACGCCAAACTGCTGGCGCTCCTTCAGATACCCCAGCGTCGCCGCGTTCAGGGCCTCCATCGCGCCGACGGCTTCACCGCAGAGCAATACGATGCCGTAGTCCGTTGCAGCCTCCAGGAGGTCCCAGCCGCGACCTTCGCAACACAACAGGGACGATGTCGGCAGTCGAACATCCTTGAGCTCGACGTCGGCCGCACGCAGGCCATCAATGGTGCGGTAGTCGCGCAGCACGACCCCCGGCGCATCGGCAGGCAGCAAGAAGATGGAGATGCCGTCCGTCTCCCGGCGAGCACCAGCACTGCGGGCTGACACGATGAGATGCGCTGCCTGCGCGCCATGCGTCACCACCGTCTTGGTGCCGGCGAGCAGATACCCTCCGTCGATCACACGCGCCGTTGTCGCGATGTCGAACAGATCGTGCCTGGACTGCCGCTCCCCAAGCGCGCAAGCCAGCTTGATCCGACCCGCAGCGACCTCTTCCAGCACCGCAGTGTGACGACCGGATCGTTTGAGAAACTCTGCGCCCATGGCCGATGAAAGGCAAGGCTCGACCAGCAGACCGCGTCCGAGCTCCTCCATCACAATGAACATGTCCACGACGCTGCCATCGAGTCCGCCAAGCGACTCGGGCAACGCCAGCGCCGTCACTCCCAGGTCCGACAGGGCTGTCCATGCCTGCGGCGAAACACCCGTCTGCGAGTGGATGATGGCCTTTCGTTGTTCGAAGCTGTAGTCCTTCTCGATCCAGCGGCGCAGACTGTCGGCGAACTGCTGCTGTTCCTGCGTGTAGTTGAAGTTCATGTTTTGATCCCTCACAGGCCCAGCACGAGCTTGGCGATGACGTTCTTCTGAATTTCGTTCGATCCGCCGTAGATCGCGATCTTTCGGTAGTTGAGATAAAGCGACGCCAAAGGCGCAGCGTCGTCGTTGTGCGTCACGCTGTGTGTGCACTCGCCGTTGAGGAACGCGGGGTCGAAGGCAGCGCCGTACGGGCCAACGGCTTCGAGCATCAGTTCGGTGATTCCCAACTGGATCTCGCTGCCTTTGATCTTCAGCATCGATGCTTCGGGGCCTGGCGATTTGCCATGGCTTTCCTGGGAGATGGTCTTTTGCACAAGCATCTCGAGCGCCATCAGCTCGATCTCCAGGGATGCGACCTTCGCGGCGAACACGGGGTCACTCAGCAGCGGCAGATCGTTCTTGTGCTGCTTCTGCGCGAGCCGCTTGAGCAGGCGCAGTTCTCTCTTGGAGCGTCCCACCGCGGCGATGTTCGTGCGTTCGTGACCCAGCAGGTACTTGGCATAAGTCCAGCCCCGGTTCTCCTGGCCGATCAGGTTCGCGACCGGAACCTTGACGTTGTCGAAGAACACCTCGTTCACCTCGTGCTCCTCGTCGAGCATGATGATGGGCCGCACGGTGATGCCGGGGCTGTTCATGTCGATCAGCAGGAAAGAGATGCCCTCCTGCTTGCGGGCCTTTGCATCCGTTCGCACCAGACAGAAGATCATGTTGGCGTACTGCGCCCATGTCGTCCACGTCTTCTGGCCGTTCACGACGTAGTGATCGTCGACGCGGTCGGCGCGCATCTTCAGCGCAGCCAGATCGGAGCCGGCGCCGGGCTCTGAATAGCCCTGACACCACCAGTCGTCGCAGCTCAGGATGCGCGGCAGGTAGTGACGCTTCTGCGCCTCGTTGCCGAAAGCCATGATCACGGGCGCCACCATGTTGACACCGAAGGGCATGACGATCGGCGCACCGGCGGCGGCGCACGCCTCCTCCCAGATATGGCGCTGAACTGCAGACCAGCCGGTCCCCCCATGTTCGACAGGCCAGTTGGTACCGACCCATCCCTTGGCGGCCAGAATCTTGTGCCAGCGCACGAAGTCTTCGCGCTTCAACCGCTTGTGGTTGAGCACCTTGTCCCGCAGGTCTTCGGGCAAGTTCTGCCGCAGCCAAGCCACCACGGTGTCGCGGAACGCCAGGTCCACCGCGCTGTAGTTCAGATCCACATCTTCTCCTTGTGCATTGATTCGACTTGAAGAGCCGCCGCAATCGCTCGCGAGGCTGCAGCGCAGTGGCACTGCCGTGCCGCTGCGAACGCTCCGACTGGATGCGAAGGCCTGGCGTTAAATGGGCGGCCAGTTGAAAACGTCCGCTGTTTCCTCAAGCGGGGTCAACGCGTGCCGCATGGCGGGCAGCGCGTGTTCGGCAATGCTCTGCGGCGTCCATCCTTCCGACTGATGGACAGATTTGGCCGGGCGCGGCTGGCTCATGAGCATGATTTCGTTGGCGCGCACGGCGAACACCTGGCCGTTGACATCGGCGCCCAGTTCGCTCGCAAGGAAAACGGCCAAAGGCGCGACCTTGGCGGGCGTCATCAACTGCTGCTTTCGCTGCGCCGCGAGCTGCTGGGCTTGCGTCGTGATCGGAACCGAAGCCACCATGCGCCCCCAAGCAAAAGGAGCGATGCAATTGGATCGGACACCCGATCGCTGCATGTCCAGGGCAATGGAACGCGACAGGCCCACGATGCCCATCTTGGCCGCCGCGTAGTTGGCCTGCGCCCGGTTCCCGACGAGTCCCGAAGTCGACGTCATGTGGACAAAGGAGCCGCTGCCCTGCTCCTTGAAGAAGCCGGCCGCGGCGCTGCTTGTGTAGAACGAGCCGTACAGATGCACCTTCACCACGGCGTCCCACTCTTCCTCGCTCATTTTGTGGAAGAACCGATCGCGCAGGATCCCCGCGTTGTTGATCACGCAATCGATTCGGCCGAACGTGTCGACCGCCTGCTGGATCAGCCGGCGGGCGCCGTCCTGCGCAGCGATGGAGTCTGTGTTGGCGCTGGCCTCTCCCCCGGCTGCTCGGATCTCTGCGACCACGGCGTCCGCCGGGCCCGCATCCCCACCCTCGCCGCTGAGTGATGCGCCGATGTCGTTGACCACGACCTGCGCGCCGGCTTGTGCCAGCTGCAGTGCGATGTCTCGGCCGATGCCGCCGCCTGCACCCGTGACCACGGCAACCTTGCCGTCCATGAATTTACTCATTGCGATACCTTCGTCTATTGAAAACGTGCTCGGGCGTGACTGATCACGACAGCGCCGCGCGCGGCGACGTGGCCCTCAAGCGCGACATGCGCGCCTTCGTCCCATATCCGGAACTCGACTTCCTCGCCGGGATAGAACGGCGCGGAGAACCGTGCGTCCAAGCCATGCAACTTCGGCGCGTCACCCGAAGCGAAGGCGCGAATGGCTGCAACGGCTGCCAAGCCATAGGTGGCCAGACCATGAAGAATCGGCCGGGGAAAGCCGGCGCGCCGCGCTGCTTCCAGATCAATATGAAGACGGTTGGTATCCCCGCACAGGCGATACAGCAGCGCTGCGTCGTTGCGTACCGCGTAGCGCACGCACTGGTCGGGTTCGCGTGAGGGCGATGCCTCCAGTGGCGGCAATGGCTCGTCGTCCAGAATCAGGTCCGTCGCACCGCCTGTCGAGAAGCCTCCGTCGCCGCGGCAGAAGAACAGCTGCCACGCCTTTCCATAGTGCTCACCCTGCTCGCACTGCAGGGTCTTGCACACGGTGATCAGCGCGCCTTTTCCTTCGCCCTTGTCGACGATCCGGGAAACGCGAGAAGTGCCGACGACCCGTCCGTGCGCAGGCAACGCGCGCGCCAAGGTGATTCGCTGCTCGCCGTGTACCAAGCGCGCAGCGTCAATCTCCATGGACTTTTCGTCACGAGCCCAGAAGCCGGGCGATGCGACCACGGCGGCCATGGACGGTACAACCACCTGGTCGACCTCGTCCACCAGTCGCAGCTGGCACGGATCGAGTGGGTCGGATACGGCACCGATCGCGAGCGCATAGAGCGCCGATTCGCGCGCGGTGTAGTCGTGAACGACCGTTCGGCTCCAAGCCCTGACGGCATCGACGTTCACGCCCTAGCTCCTGCAGCGTCGAGCACGAAGACAGGTACCTTGACGCTCCCGGCGCGAGCGAACGCGACGCGCACCGCGCCGCCGACGGCCAGTTCTGCAGGTGCCGCGTCCACGATGTTGGACAACATGCGAACGCCCTCCTCCAACTGGATGAAAGCGAGAATCTGCCGGTCGGAGGCCGCCCCACTCATCGTGTACGAGTAGATGCGCCCACGGCCGCTTGCGTCGACCCAATCGACCTCGGCCGAAAAGCAATGCGGGCAACAGCGCCGAGGGTAGTAGTGGCGTTTTGCGCAGTCGCGGCATTGGCCGATCAGCAAACGCCCTTGCGCAGCGGCGGCGAAGAACGCCTCATTTTCCGGATTGGTGGCGGGAGCCGGCCACTGGCGGTCGTCTGAGAGAAACATCTGATTAGCTCCGTCCGAGAATGAGCGTGGCGCTGCCGTGACGCGCCCCCAAATTGCCGCCTGTGCCTTGGGCCAGAGCGATCTCGCAGCTGGGAACCTGCACCTTCGGGTGCGCTTCGCCACGCAACTGGCGCACGGCTTCGATCACCTTTGTGATGCCGCCGCGGTTGGCGGGATGGTTGTTGCACAGGCCGCCGCCATCCGTGTTGAAGGGCAGCTTGCCGATGCCGGAGATGAGCCCGCCGTCCTGTACGAAGCGACCACCCTCTCCCCTGCGACAGAACCCCAGGTCTTCCAGCTGAAGCAACACCGTGATGGTGAAGCTGTCGTAGATGGAGGCGTACTGGATATCGGCGGGCTTGACCCCCGCTTCAGCAAAGGCTTGCGCGCCCGAATGCGCCGCCCCGGTGACCAGCAGGTCTTCCCATCCGCCATAGACGCCGCGCACCGACTCTCCTGCGCCCAGCACGCTGATCATCGGGCGCTTGAGACTTTTCGCGATTTCTGGCCGGGTCACCACGAGTGCGCCGCCGCCATCACTGACCACACAGCAATCCAGACGATGAAGCGGATCTGCGACCAGCGGCGAGCTGACGACGTCCTCCACCGTTACTGGCTGGCGCAGCATCGCGTGCGGGTTGTGCTGCGCGTGCGTTGAGGCCGCGACTTTGATCCAGGCCAGTTGCTCGGCGGTCGTACCGTAAACATGCATGTGGCGGCGCGCGGCGAGGGCGTAGCCGGCGAGCGTGTTCATACCGAATGGCTGTTCGAAGGCGACATCGGGCGACGTGGCACCATATTCACGCGGCTTGGCAGTGGACGGATCGGTGCGTGGTTTGCCGGCCAACGTGATCAGCGCCACGTTGCACTTGCCCGCCGCGATGGCCTGGGCCGCATGCGCAACGTGAATGAGATACGAGGAGCCTCCGGTCTCTGTCGTGTCCAGGTGCTTCACTTCCAGGCCCATGTAGTCGAGCATGGACAAAGGGCCCAACCCGGGCGCGTCACCAGCGCAAAAGTAGGCATCGACGTCTCGGATCGAGAGCCCTGCGTCGGCGAGTGCCCCCCGGGCGCACTCCGCATGCAACTGGGCAACCGAGTGATGTTCCGCTTTGCGCAGTGGATGTTCGAACGCACCCGCGATGCAGGCTTTTCCCTTGATGGTCATGAGAGGGCTTTCGGATGGAAAACGAATGGAGTCGACGCTCGGCGGTCCCGGGGCCGCGGAAGGGCATGGAACCGTCCCGAAAGGCGAACCGTCGGTGGCATCGGACGAAAGCGCCGATCCGTGTCACACGGGCCTTTGCGCGTCGCAGCACAAGAACCGACGACCCAGGCCGAGCGGCCAGACCAGCGAATTGCCCAGAGGGGAAGGCTGACGCGAAGCTGCGAATAGCAGGCTTTGCCTGAAGGTCCACGTCGCCGGATTCCCAGAACGTCTGCTCGGTACATTGCGCCTTTCATTTCAAGTCATTCCCTCAGACAGAATGCTATTGTGCTGTTGGGAATGAATTTTGGGTGCGAATTCGGGAAAGCGCAAGAGTTCAAGACGGAATTCCACTTTCCTTCGCGACGCAACAGGCATCAGCAGGGCGAAGTCCGTCCGAAGGGCCGGCTGCAGACATGCTTGGCGATGTCGCGTTCTCACCGCAGCCTGGGCTCGGAATCGGCCCAAGGACTGGTCTCGGAATCCGGCCAATCACTGCTGCCGGTGCAGCGAGCGGTGTCGCCGCTGCGCACTGCGCCTGAGCGTCACCACTGCGGCCCTTGGGGGCGGCAGCTCTCAAGAGCGCGCGGGTGCAGGTCGACCATCCTTTGCAGATCAAGCGCCATCGCGACAGCGTGCTCCAACACCTCCTGGACCAGCTGCCGCAGACGCGCATCAGCGCAACGCACGCAAACGTGCTTCACGACGGGCATCGCCCACCTGCCTGTCGCGCACTGCGTGCGCTTCCAGTGACCGCACGAGCGCCTGGCTCATTGGGCAAAGCTCGGCGGGGCAACGGGCCGGTTGATGGCACGCCAGATCGAAGAAGGCCGTCACCCCAGCACGGCGCTCAGGCAGGTCTCCGATTGCTGCTCTGGCACGCCTGAAGCTGATGAGCATGGCACTGCGAGAGCAGCAGGGCCAGCGCGCACCCGCGCCGGCATGACGGCCATGGACTTCGAAGCGCATAGCCTTGCTGGTCAAGTGCAAGGTGCATTGGCGCGGTGACAACGGCAAGAGCGCCACTGGAGAACGCGCCTCGGAAGTGCCCACAGGCACCATCACGGGCGTGGATGCGCGCTGGTCACGCCATTGCCCGCAACGCCGCGATGAACCCAACCCTGGGCGGCCGGTCGATAGGGCTACCGCATGGGTGCCGACGCGGTCGCTTCGCCTGCTACCAGCGCATGCCGCGGCTCGCCGGCACCGGTGCAGCCACGGCGGCGTGGGACTGTCGGCAAATGTCGGATCGAACCGGGCAGGACCGACGTGCTGCCGATCGAGCACTGGCACGTTTGGGGTGGTGACGTCACGACCGCTGAGGCAACCCTTGATCGGCTGATACAGCTGAGCCACAGACTCTCCTTCACCCGCCGGTCATGCGCCAGGCCGCGAAAACACCCGAAAAGGAGAAGAACAAGGGTCCATCGCGACCGTCATTCCCAAGGTTCGAACGCGCCACCGAGCACGCATGACGCCCGCTCACGACAGAGCGGACTCGACAGTCATGATGGCGGGAAGTGGCATGGCGCATCACGGACTCCGAGGAAGCCGATGCCCACAAATGCTCCGTGGGTAGAACAAGTTCAGCATCAGGAGGGCACGGATCGTCCACGAAGAGTCGGTTCCAACCCAGCGCTGCGGGTGGCAGCGCCTGCACCCCTCACGCGCCAGAAGACGTGAGTTCGACCCGCATTTCCGGGTGAATGACCTCGCCGTTCTTCAGAATCTGGACCTCGTCCAGCCAAAGGTTGCAGTTCCGCATGGGCAGATCCAGGTGGCACGCCGTGTCGTTCGTACCGCCAAGCTCCAGGTTCGGTCCAAGCGAGAAGAGCACGTTGCCATAGAAGGAAAGCGCATTCATGACGTGCTCGCTTGTCAGCTGGCGGGTCACTGAAAATTGATACCAGCGCGCCTTCTCATTGAGGCCCCATCCAATGTGAGAGATCGCGTAGGCCCGAGGGTCGTTGAAGCTGTCGATATAGCTGCGAATGAGCTGGGCATCCAACCCCTGGCCGGTTATTTCAACGACGTAGCCCTTCTCCACACGCAGCGTCACCGGCGACTCGACATATTTTTTGAATGTACAAAGGATGTCACCGGGCTGCATCACGACAACACCGTCCACCCCGCCATCGTCGCCTTGGGTGAAGGAAAAGCCGGACGGAAAATGGTCCCAGCGCCCTGCCTCGGCAGTGAATCCGTACTCTGAAATGACCGGATATTGCCCGAGCTTGTAGACGATGTCAGTGCCGGCATCCGAGGTGAAGCGCAGCTGCCTTGCAGACTCCAACAGACCCTTCGCATACTCGACTCGGCGTTGCAGGTCCGCCGTGGGGAACATCTGCTTGAGCACATGGAATGGCTCCATCACCCGCAAGATGCGCACGCCGGCGGCCTGGATCTCCGCCTGCTCACGCGAAAAAAGAAGACCGACCATGTCGATGACCATGCTCGCGGATTTCAAGGTGGTCATCGCAAGCGCATTGCCCACCAGCGGGTGCCGTCCTTGCACACCGACAGCGTTTTTCTGGCCTCTGCGCAGATTCATGTTGAAGGTCGTGGCCCCCAGGTGCGCAGCGGCGGCCATGAATGCCTGCGCGTGCTCCTGCCATTCGTCATCGGCCGTCAGCACCACGATGTTCTCCCCCGGCTTTACCCGGCAAAGCTCCAACTCACGAGTGAACAGCTCAAACATCTCGACATCAAGTTTCAATTTCTTCTCCTAGTTCGATGAATATTGGTGGCGCAAAGCGGCTCCCAAAAGTTCGCTGAATCCAGCGAAGTTTTCTGCTTGCAGCTGATGTCCGGCGCCTGCCAGACGGGATGCCTCCATATCTGGACGCAGGTGGCGCATCTCCTCGATATCTGCATCGGAAACCACGCCCCCCTCGCCTGCGCATATGAGGGAGACCGGGCATGCGGTCCTTGCGAGGTCCGCAAACATGTCCTGAGAGTGGAAGTCCTCATAGGCTGCATAGACAGCGCGCTCGTCACAAGTCGACAACCATTCCGCGCGCAAGCGTTGCAGGTCCTCCGGCCAGGGGGCCGCAATGCTCGAACGCAAGGCCTCTGCCGCTTCTCCCCGGTGAGCCGCCTGCAACAGACTCAGCGTCCGCGCGATGGGGATGGGATACCTCCTTCTGCCCGGCCCGCTGGTGGGCGGATCGACCAGCACGAGCGCGCGAACGAGTTCCGGAGCTTTCGTTGACATTCGCAGAGCGATCCGCGCACCCATTGAATGCCCGATCAAGGTCGTCGACCCGATGTGGGTTTCGCGAATGAAGGCTGCGACGTCTTCTGCGCATGCATCCAGGCCGTAGTCCAGATGCGGTCCGGACTCGGACAGCCCACGGCCACGGACATCAAGCACGAAGCAATCATGGTCGGACATGAGCCACCTGCCCACGTGACTCCAAAGAATTGCAGGGCTCACGATGCCCGGCACGATGAGCACGCGAGGGCCAACGCCTGGGAAATGCAGGTAGTGCTGCCGGATGCCATTGGCGCGAACCACTTTTCCTGTTCCGAACTTCAAGTTTCTCTCCAAGCGCTGCGCCCCGAAAGCACGACCGGATATCATTCTGCTACACGGAATGATATTCCGTCAAGCGCCACGTGGCCCATAGGGGTGTCTCGCGCGTGGAGGTCAGCCGTTGCGTGCCCGCACGCGGCCGGGACGTCCACCCTGTACTGCGCGGATCGCCGACTCGGACCATGCCAAGCACTGCGTGCACAAGGGCGCGTTCCGCCGCCCTCACATTCCCCCGGTCCGCGCATCTCCCCAGTCGAATGGAGCGATTTCGAGGTCTGGCGAGCAGAGGGGTCGATGCAATGGGGAGGCCTCAATGTGGCTCGATCTCTCCGAAACCTCGGTGCGACAACGACAGGGTTCTTGCGCACCCAGTGCGTCCAGTTCCAGGAGCCTTCGTGCAGAAGAACTATCGGCCGGCTTCGCCCCAACAACGCCAGATCATGTGCCCCAACGCCGCAACTCGTACGGTGCAAGTGAGCGGGCTTGTTCAACTCGACGACATCAGATGTTGAGTCGCAGCGCGAAGCTGCAGTGCAAGGAGGTGTCTACTCGCTGTCTTGACACTCACGGAAATCACCCGCCGCTTTATCTGTGCTGAATGTCCCTCCTTCAGTGGCCCTGCGCCGTCTGGCGTGGTGCACCCTCGACGCCCAACGGAGCAGCCACCTTCGACGATGAGAGTCGGGGTGCCAAGCCTGAGCGGAGGGAATCAACTTGGACTACAACTGCGCACGTCATCGCGATTTCCGGCATACAGCCGAACCCAGCAATGACCTGCGTGAGATCGAGAGACTTTAGGAGGCGGTGGATGCCGCCGAACATTCAGCTCAGTCCACGCGAATCTTGTTCGCTTTGATCACCCGCTCCCACTTGATCTGCTCCTTCTGAAGAAGAGCCAGATAGTCATCTCGCGACATCAACATGGCCTCGTATCCGTAGCGCGCAAACGCCGCCTTCACCTCAGCGCGCTGAACCACTTTGTTGACCGAGGAATGAATCAGGTCGATCACGTGCTGCGGTACTTTTTTGGCAACTGTGATGTCATACCAGTAGCTGGCCACATAGCCCTTTACGCCGCCTTCCGAAATCGTCGGAATCTGCGGTGCCAACTCCGAGCGCTTTTCTCCTCCCATCCCCAGCACCTTGAGTTGGCCTGTGCCTAGGTATTGGATGGCAGAGGACAACCCGACGATCGCCAATGGAAGATGACCGCCGATCACATCCTGGAGTGCCGGCGCCGTGCCCTTGTAGCCGACGTGCACGAAATCGGTTCCCATCATCGATCCCAGCTGCACGCCTGCAAGATGATTCGGAGTCGTTGCCCCGGGCGTCCCGAATCGCAGACCTGAATGGGTCTTGACATACTTCACCAGCTCAGACATCGACTTGACGGGCAAAGCATTGCTGGCAACCAGCGCAATCGGCACATTGGCCAATGGAACGATGGAGACAAAATCCGCCCCCGTGTTGAATGAGAGCTTGTCGTTCATCAGATTGAGCGTCGAACGATTGCCGGTACTCGTCGTGAGCGTGTAACCGTCCGCCTTGCTGCGAAGCACTTCGCCGAAAGCGATGATCCCGCCAGCGCCTGGCCTGTTTTCGACGATCACCGGTTGTCCCAATTCGTGGCCCAGCTTCTGCGCAACGATTCGCGCGACGTTGTCCGTACCCCCACCGGGGCTGTAGGGAACGATCAGTCGAATAGGCTTGTTCGGATAAGCCCCTTCGGCCCATGCCATCCCGCCCTTCAGGCTGACGGCCGTCGCCGTCAGCGATATGAATTTCCTGCGTCGCATGTTTGTCTCGTTGTTATGAGAACGCTTTTCGCATCCACCCTCTCGTTCGGATGGACAAAGATCGTGAGCCTCCAGACGAGAGCCTTTGAATAGCTTCGAAGGATGGGCTGGCAAGGTCGTAGGCGACCTCTGCTGGACAACGAAGTCTTGCATCTACATCGACGCACGTCTTTTGATTTTTCCTGCGGATCGTTTAGAACGATTGCCTCTTCGTAGGCATTGACTACTGTGCGGTCAGGAAGGGGAGTTCAGCGGGTTTGACGTGCCTTACCTGCAGGCTGTTGCGTCGAGAGAACAAGCTCCCGAGAACGGTTGGCAATACAGTCTGCTCGTGCTCTCGCTGTACTTTTTTCGTCTCACCGATTGGTAGACCGCCATGCTTCTGCAGCGCTTTGCGCGTCAGGCATCGGGAACCACGGCCTTTGGTTCTCTTCGCGAACGCGCATCGACTCGGCGCTGACGCATTGCTTCGACGATACCGAGTCGCACGCGTACTTGAAAGACATCATCGAGCGGCGGACCTTCAAGGGCGGAATGGCGCGGGTGAAGTCGATGGCGAGCTGCAGGATCGGCGCGTCAACTCTCAGGCGTCTTCGACTCCTCTGCGCTTTTCCCGAGACGGCTGAAATCTTCCGCCGTGCGAATCGCCCAGTCGCGAAACGCCTGGACCACAGGAGAATCTCGCTTGTGCTCCGGGTAGACCAGGCAGTACCGCTTCTCGTGCTTCAGGCTGACATCGAAAGGAATGGTCAGTGCGCCACGTTCGATGTCCTCTTGAACGTAAAAGCGGGGCACCAGGCCGACGCCAAGGCCCGCTCGCGCCGCATCGATGACCATCGCGTAAAGCTCGAAGCGCATCGCAGGCGCGGGGATGGCTTGCGTGCAACCGGCGGTCTCAAACCAGCGCTGCCACGCTTCCGGTCGAGCACGCTTGTGAAGCAGGGGCAGCGACATCAATGCGGCGGGCGTCCTTATCTCGAGCAGGTCGAAGTGGCGTGGACTTGCCACGGGAACCACTTCCTCCTCGAAGAGATGTATTTTTTCAACACCGTCCCAGAACGGGTCGTCGAAATGCAATGCGGCGTCAAGGTTGGTGCCACGGAAAGTGAACGGATCTGCGCGCTCGGACAGATTGACCGTGATGTCCGGATTCCGGTGCAGGAAATCATTGAGCCTGGGCAACAACCAGCGGCTCGCAAACGTGGGGATGACCGCCAGTTCGAGCACGCCGCCCTTGCCCTTCGACTCCATCAATGATTTGGTGTGCATCTCGATTTCGTCGAGATTGCCGCGGATGGCGCGGCTGTATTGCCTTCCCGCATCGGTCAGGATGACCTGCTTCTTGGTTCTGCTGAAGAGCCTGACCCCGAGAAAGCGCTCCAGCACGGCAATCTGTCGGCTCACGGCGCTTTCGGTGAGGTACATCTCGGCCGCCGCGCGAGCAAAGCTCTCGTGTCGCGCTGCAGCTTCGAAAAGGGACAGGGCGACGGTACTGGGTATTTTTCGCTTCATGGGTGGTCCGGGCCGTTTGGTCGGCACCCTATTCTTGACCAGGACCATTCGCCTCCACCCGTCACAGAGTTGACGACGAGAGCGACGCCAGCGGCGTCTATTCCTCGACCTGAATGTTGGCCGCCTTGACCACCGCGCCCCAGCGGGCGTTTTCCGTGCGCACGAAGGCGCCGAAATCACGCGGCTCGATGTTCGACGGCGTGTACCCGATCTCTGACATGCGCGCACGCACCGCAGGGTCCTGAACCACCTTGTTGACGTGCGCCTGAAGGACCTCGATGGCCGCCCGTGGCGTATGGGGCGGCGCGAGCACACCGAACCAGGTGTCCGAGTCGACACCGTAGCCCTGCTCCTTGAGTGTTGGAACATCGCCGATCGCGGGAAACCGCTCAGGCGATCCGAGCGCGATCAGCTTGAGCTTGGACTTGCTCGCCACGGCCAGTGGGGTCGGCACAAAACCGTACTCGACATCGCCGGCCATGACGGCAGCCAGTACAGGTGCGGCACCTGCGTACGGAATCGCAAGCGCTTTGGTTCCCTGCGCTTTTGATCGCAAGAGTTCCATGCCCATCTGGGACATGCTGCCGGGCCCCCAGTGACCGTAGGTGATCTCCCTGGATCTGGCCTGCGCGACGAATTCGGCCGCGCTCTTCGTGCCGCTGGACTCCTTGGATGCGAGAACGAAGCCCATTCTGGCCACGAGCGCAACGGGCGTGAAACCGTTGGGGTCGTACTTGACCGCCTTCTTGTAGATGTGCGGGGAAACGGAAATGAAGTCAGCGGCAGCGAACAAGAGCGTGGTGCCATTGGCCTGCGCGCCGTAGACATGGTTCGCCCCGAGAATCCCGTTCACTCCCGGCCTGTTTTCGACGATGAGCGGCTGCCCCAGCGCATTCCCAATGTGACTGGCCACGATGCGAGCGAGCACATCCGTTCCTCCTCCCGGCGCATAGGGAACCACCAGCCTCACGGGGCCGGGCGGTGTCCACGCAGGCGCGGCCGCAAGGCTCCAGGGCATCACGCACGCCAGCGCAACGCTCGCGAACAGGCGCCGGGCCATGTGACCACGCCGCGCCCGGCGGTCCCTGGTCCTGCATGGTGCAGTTGAGAGTGCTTCCGATGTCATGTTGTCTCCTTTTGATTTGAAAGGTGCACCGAAGCGCCCCGCTCACCGCCGGTGCGTTCCGATTCAGATCTCGAGCTGCCGGGCGGGCCCGGCAGCGCGTCATGCGTGCCGGGTCAGGCTTTCAGTGCTGGCATGCCCGGCCTGTGCGTGCCTTGATGCATGCTCTCCGGCGATCTTTCCGAACACGGCACCTCGAAGCACCGACGTGGCACCCGTGTAGACCTGGTAATAGAGGCCGGCCGCCTCCCCCACGGCGTAGAGGCCAGGGATGGCCCTTCCGTCGTTGTCGACCACCTGCGCCTGCTTGTTCGTCTTCACCCCGCCATAGGTGAAGCAGATGCCCGACATGACGGGATAGGCACAGAACGGCCCGTGGTCGATGGGCCGCGACCAATTCGACTTCTGCGGTTCGATCCCTTCGGTCGCAAGGCCGTCCGTGCTCAGGGGCGAGAACTGCCCTTGCGGGCAGGCGCCGTTGAACGACTCGACGGTCCTGAGCAGGCCCGCTTCGCAGATGCCGCAGGCCCGCGCCAGTTCCGTCAAGGTCGCAGCCTCGATGGGTGGCTGGTCGGTGCGGATGCCCTTCTTCCAGTTGGGCACGTCGTGGATGCGCTGGTCGTAGATCATGTATGCGAGGCCGTCCGGCTGGCTCTTGATGGCGCGGGCGATGTGGTCGTAGTGAACATCGACCGGACCGGGTGCCTCGTCGACGAACCGGCGCCCCTCCTTGTTGACGAGAAGGCCGTAGGAAAAGCTCATCACCAACGGTTCGACCTGGCCTGAACGCGGATCCATCGGCTCTGCGTGATAGGACCCGAAGTCACCCGCCGGCGCACCGCCGGCATCGAGCGCCATGCGAATGCCTTCTCCCTTGTTGTAGTAGCCGCCGCGCGCCACTGGCCGAAGAAAGCGCGCCTCCGGGCCGATGTAGCGGGTGAGCATTTCCGGATTGCCCTCGAATCCACCGCTCCCCAGCACCACGGCCTTGGCTCTGAGCCGCCGCATTCGGCCGTCGGACCCGAAGGTCTGCACGGCCACATGCCCGCCGCCGTCATCGCGCTCCAATGCCTGCGCAGTGGTCTCGTAGCGGATGTCGACACCCAGGCGCACCGCTTCGTCGCGCAGGGCCTCGATCAGCGCCAGGCCACCGCCTACCGGCATGAGGCGAGGCGCCGCTGCGGTCACGAAGTAGGTCGGCAGGGCCGCGAAGCGGATGCCGAACGTCTTCAGCCACTGGACGGTCGGGCCCGCCTGCGCCGCGAGTGTCGAGATCAGTTCGGGATCCGGCATGCCATGCGCCTTGACGTACGCGGGCCAGTCTTCGTAGGCGGCTGCGACGCTCTGGACGATGTTCGGATCGATGTGATGGCCCGCATTGGCCACCAGCAATTCCTCGAAGTCGTCGCTGACCTGGGTCTCGTCCTTCATCCGCAAGTAGGACTCGGTCCAACGCGTGTTGCCGCCAAATTCATCGCTCGTCGCCCGCTCCAGGACGACGACGCTTGCACCGGCCGCGGCCGAGGCTACCGCCGCGCTCAGTCCGGAGATGCCGCACCCGATGACAAGCACGTCGCAGGTCGCGAGAGCCCTATCGTCTTCTTTCATGTCTGCACCTCTTGTTGTTGATCGAGCAAGGCGGCCTCAGTACTTGCGGATGAACGGATCCGGCATGTCGAGATCGGTCGAAATCCAGACGCTCTTGACCTCGAGAAACTCCTTGACGGCTTCCACGCCGCCCTCCCGGCCCAGGCCACTGTCCTTGTAGCCGCCGAACGGCGTGGTGAAGCTCGTGGAGCGATAGTTGTTGATCCACACGGTGCCGGCCTTCAGGCGCTCCGACATGTGCATGGCTCTGTGCAGGCTTTGGGTCCACACGCCGGCGGCCAGTCCAAAGCGGATGTCGTTGCCGATCTGAATGGCTTCTTCCTCGTCCTTGAACTTCAGCACCGACAACACCGGGCCGAAAACTTCCTCCTGCGCAATGCGCATTCCGTTGTCGACACCGGTGAAGATGGTCGGCTCCACGAACTGGCCCGCGCCGAAACCCGGTCCGCTGCGCACATTGCCGCCGAGCACGCATTTCGCGCCCTCGGCTTTCGCCACGTCGATGTAGCTGACCACCTTGTCGAACTGCGGCCTCGTGGCCACAGGGCCGACCTGCACATCGGGCAGCGCCGGGTCGCCCAGCTTGGCTTTGGAGGCGATGGCAATCAGGCGCTCGACAAACTCGTCATGAATGCTCTCCTGCAGAAGAAGTCTTGAGCCCGCCATGCAGGTTTGCCCACCGGCAGAGAAGATGCCCGTGATGACGCCGTTGGCGGCCCGCGCAAGGTCTGCATCATCGAAGACGATGTTGGGCGACTTGCCTCCCAGCTCCAGGGTGACGCGCTTGAAATGCTTGGCCGCGGCGACGCTCACGCGGCGGCCACCTTCGTCACCACCGGTGAACGCCACGCAGGCAACGTCGGGATGCTCAACGAGCGGCTCGCCCACGTCTTTTCCGAATCCCGTGACGACGTTGAATACGCCCGGCGGGAAGCCGGCCTGCGCGAACAATCCGGCAAGCACCAACAACGATACCGACGTATGTTCGGATGGCTTGGCAACCACAACGTTGCCCGCGGCAAGCGCCGGCGCCACCTTCCATGCCGTCAGCAGCAGCGACGAGTTCCATGGCGTGATGGTCCCGACCACGCCGACAGGCTCATAGCGCGTGTAGTTGAAGACCTTGGGCTTGTCCATGGGGATGACGGCCCCCTGGATCTTGTCGGCCAGGCCACCGTAGTAGTAGAAGTATTTGGCCATGTAGGAAACTTGGCCGCGCACTTCGGTGCGAAGCTTCCCGTTGTCGCGCGCCTCCACCTCCGTCAGCTCCTCGACATTGGCATCGATGAGCTCGCCCAGCTTGTGCAGGAGCATGCCGCGCTGGGTCGCCGACATCGTGCGCCACGGCCCATCCATGGCGGCCTTGGCGGCCGCCACTGCACGATCGACGTCCTGACCGTTGCCCCTGGGAAGCCTGGCCCACGGCTCGCCGGAAAACGGATCGAGAGAATCGAACCATTCGCCCGACGCCGGGTCCTTCCATTCATTGCCGATGAAGAGTTTGTATTGCTGCATGGTGCACTCCGTGTGTCTCTGACCAATGGGGTACCTTGGTTCCACTCGGCAGCGCTTCGTGCGTTCGCCTCAGGGCCTTGGTTGCAGGCAGTTTCGGGTTTCGTGCTGGGGCGCACAAACGATTAGTCGTGGTCTTCTCATGACGTTTTGGAATCCATCCGGCGCGTCAACCCGTGGGCGGTTGCCACGGCCTTTCAGCACATGCCTGCCGAATCCGGGAACACGCGCTCGTTCCGGGATTCGATGAACACGCGCCGGTTTGGCGCCAGACGGCGGCTCCCCCGCCTGTGCACGCGGAATGTTCCGGCACGTTTCACATGCTTGGGCAGCACGGCCTGCACGCAGTCATGCGCCATCGCCTCGTAGACCGCAAAGTCCGCAACGCGGCAATGTGCTGCGGATGTTGTCGTGCTGCGTGGTCGGGACCCAGAATCCACCAGGCGTGCGGACGGCCGTGACACGGGTCACGTGATCGCCGTGCGAACGAGCAGTCGTGAAGGAGACGCGGCCCGCAGGGTGTTGGCACGACTCGGATGCACGAGCGCTGCAGCCTCGATCAACAAAGCCTTGACCGCCTTGTACAGTCCCGAGGGCGTTCGCCATCCGGCGCCCTCCTCGCGGCCCTGCTGCCCGACCGACAACAGTGGCCGCTCTGGCGGCGCGGGCTGCGGCGGCAGCAGCTCGATCAGAGGCTGAACCAGGGACAGCACCCGGGCTGTTCGACCTCGACGCCGCACCAGGACCTGCCATGCGTCGTGACGTCCGTGCCCCCGCACGGATGTCAGGTCACCGCACACAGCCTGCAGCAACTGCGAGGGACGCAGAGTCCCATGACGCAGCCATGCCATCGCGAGCTGCAGACGCTGCCTTCGCGGTCCTTCGCCTCGCCGGGCCAGAGCGACCTCGATCGCATCCCAGTGCTCGGGCTGCATCGGTGCGTGCTCGGGCGCGGTGTTTTGCGCGGCCTGCTCGGGCACCACGGCTGCTTCGAAGGGATTGGTCGCGACATGCCCCACCTTCACCCAATGAGAGAACAGCACGCGCGCCACGGCGCGCGCCTGCGTCAACGCCGCCGGTCCCAAGCCCGCCTCGAGCGGTCGCCACAGGGGCGACCAGCGCTGGTGATGGCGTGGCCCGCACCAGTGCGGCGGCGGGGCCGCAAGAAACGCCAGATAGGCCTTCGCATCCTCGCCGTCCATCTGGCACAGTGGCTTGCGCCGCTCGAGCACGGCCCACAGCAGCAGGCGCTCGGCCTCCTTTCGGTAGCCGCGCACCGTGGCAGGCGCGCGGCTCTGTTCGCCCGGTTTGCCGATCCAGGCATCCAGGGCCTCGCGATCGGTCTGGCCTGCCTTGCCCTGACCCTCCAGACCGGCCGGAACATCGAACTTCTCGTAGGGAAGCACCCCGGTGCCCTTGGGCACCACCGAGGCCAGCTCGGCATCCGTCAGTTGGCGGCGCGGTCGCCAGGCGTGATCGCCCGGCCGCACGCCGATGGCCTGCTGGTGCACGCGCAGCCAATCCTGGATACGCGCGGCCTTGCCCTGTCCGATGCCCCTAACGCCACGCCACCACCGGGCGCCACGGGCATTGATTCGCGCCACCAGAGCCTCCAGCGTGACGATGCCGGCGGTCCGCAACCGCCGGGCCATCGCGGGCGCCAGCCAGGCCTCGACCGAATCGGTCGCGCGTGGCGCCTGGGCCACCCGCTGTTCAAGCCAGCGTAGCGCCTCGAGTTGGCGTGCGATGAGACGGGCGCGTCGGGATTGGGCCCGCCGCGCCGCAAACGCCGTTGCCGGCGCCGCGGCCGCACGTGGCGGGTAGGCCTCCTTGTAGGCCTCGATCTGCTCATCCTCGGAGAAGTCCTCCAGCCCCCGTGATAGCGCGAATTCTTCAAGGCTGGGGGGCGGAGCTGCGACCGCCGTGGCCGCCGCTGGGGCAGCCGTGGAGACCGCTTCCGGATTGATCAGGATCAGACGCGCCGTACCCGGGCGCTGCTCCCGATACGCGGCAGCGGCGAAGGCATCCCGGATCCACGTCACCGTGCGCCGGATCGTGCGCAAGTCGGTGGGCTCGCCGGCCACGCGCAGGTAGCGCTCCCAACTGGCGCGCTCGTCCATCCCCTGCACCACGGCACGCATGAACGCAAAGTGCCCGGGGTGCAGACGGCGCAAGGCCAAGGCCCCATCCCGACTTTCGAGGTCGACAGCGCGGTTGATGGGAGGGCGTGGAGCCATGGCTGGAGTGTATATTAATCATCCCTCTCATTTAAAGAGGGAAAGTCGCCTTTCTCGGAGGCTGGTCAGAAATACTTCTTTGTGCGACAAGGAGTTAGCTTCAATCTGCGAAGTTCGATTTCACTTCAAGTAGCCGTCCTAAGCAGGCCCGAAGTGCTCTTGGCGGCACTCTGATCGACCTGCCGCTGCCGACTGGCGAGCCGGACGGGCTGGGGCACCTTGCGGGGTCGCACAGGTGCCGCGGGTTCCGGTGCGGCCCCCAATGCAATGACGACGCGCTCGTGTCGCTGCCCTTTTGCGCGATTGCTCAGCGTGGACTTGCGCCCTCTCCGCATCGGCGAGTAGGCAGTCCTTGCCGCTGATCAACCGAACCAGGCACGGAGAGGCACGGCCTTCGGGTGCCGATATAGATCCAGTTGCCAGTCTTGGGCGAGGCCATCTCCCCTGATCTCAGATCCGCACCCGGCCATTCCTATCGCCCCGAATTCGCTTGCAACGTCATTGAAGACGAGCACGACTTCTGACGTCCCCGCTGCAGCCCAGGCACCGACAGATTGACGAACGAGGGGGTGTGGTTCGGAACCACACCCCCCAAAGGCACGGCAGCGCACGCTGGCCTTAAGCACTCATTCGACGACGCGGACGAACGATCCACCGAGGGTCCCGTGTGCTTGGTCATTGCGGGTGGGTAAATCACGGACGCTTCCGAAGCGCTCCGGCGTAGTGATGCGCCGAGTGGCTCCTTGGCGAAAAAGAGTGCGTGGGCGCAATGGGCCCACGTCCCTTCGCAAGGTCGTCGGTGTCCCTCCCATTGGGGGCATCGTTGCTGCCGCAGTCGATCTGCAGAGCGTTGAGAAACGAGCCGCCCGGGATGGGGATCGTCGGGATACGTGCACGTCGTTCCGACGAGTGCTTTGCTCAACCGCCCAGGACCCGCGCGCCACGCATTCGTCCCAGCTTGCAGTTGCCCTGACGGGGTGGCCCCAGCCCATCCAGGCGGCTCCCGTCCCTGAGTTGAGAAGGCGTGGCGATCTGTGACGGATGGGTGGTGGCCAGCGCCTGGATCCGGTCCCCTTCGCTCATCGCTGGGCCGGATTTGTGACGCGATGCCGCTGTCGATTCTTGTTCTTTTCGGGGTAGCGAGGCTGCCCGCGACCTCGCGCGACGTGGGAGCCCGTGTCGTCATCTCCGCTGGGGCCACAACACTTCATGGCATTTGCAGCCGCGTCTCGCAGGAGATAGGCCCAGTCTGCGCCAGTTTGCGAAGACGTCTGGCCCATCGAACCGCTGGCGGAAATCTACGGGTCCGGCACACCGGGCGTGCTTTGACCGACGCTTCCTGCCCAGTCCGACTGAGGTGTTGAGAAATGAAAAAAGGGGGTGTGGTTCCGAACCACACCCCCTTTTCCGCCCCCACCGACAGCCGGCGTTAGTTCAGTCTCTGCACGAAATCATCAACAAACCGCTCCAACTCCGAGCGGCGTTCTGCCGACAGCGCCACGTTGAACCGGACCGAGCCACGTCCGACCGCGTCATAGACGACGGTCGCCACGCGCCTGCCGTCGGTCTCAAAATGCTTGGACGCGCCCAGGTCTTCGGCCGTCAGCTGGTTGACGAGGTAGGCGAGCACGGCTTTGGAGGAACGGTTGCCGCGCCCCGTGGCCATCTCCTGTGAGCGGCGCTTCAGGCCGTCGGGATCCACCTCGAGCGCCTGGTTCAGCAGCGGCGCCCAACGCAGCTGGATCTCCAGCGGACTGCTGAAAGCGGCCACGACCTCTTCGGGCAGCCGGGCCAGTGCGAGGGATTTGCCGATGTTGCTGTGGTCCAGCCCCAGCTGCGCCGCCAGTTGGCGGTTCGAGCTGAACAGCCCCGTCTCGAGCGCGCGGGCGTACATGACGCCCTGCTCCCACGGTGACAGGTCCTGGCGCTCGCGGTTCTCGCGCTCCATTTCCACGAACAATGAGCGGTCGTCCAGGTTGTCCACCATCGCCAGCACGGGCAGGCCCAGCTCCAGGCAGGCCTGATGCCGGCGGTGTCCGAACACGATCTCATAGCGCGGCGTGCCGTCCACGGCTGGCAGCGCGCGCACCTTGATCGGTTGCACGTTGCCGCCGGCTTCCTGGATCTCGCGCTTGAGCCGCGTGAAGTCGTCGTTCAGGAAGCTGCTGTCGTGGCGATTGGCATAGCGGCTGCGCAGCACCTGGGCGGGATCGAGCAGGCGGGTGGGCTTGGCCTCCTCCCAGCCACGCAGGTCCTCGAGCGCTTCACCGAGCTTGGATTCAAGCTCGCCAGCGCGCTCCGCGCGCTGGCGCAATTCCTCGTTTTCGCGAAGCAAGTCCGAACGCTGGTCGTTGGCGAAAGCCATCATGGCGCCCGGTGCAGTCTTGGGCTGCCGCGCGTCGGGCACCTGTGCATGGGCATTGACCATCGAGGCGAAATCGATCTTCGAGGCTTTGGACTTCAGGCTCATTTCAAACTCCTGCTTCCAGTTCGGACTGTTCGGCCAGTTGACGGGCCCATACCGCTTCCACCTGCTGTTCCACCAGTTCGCACAGGCGGTCATAGGCGTCGCGGGCACGGGCGAAGGTTCTGGAATTCACGGACCCGCGCGGCAGGTCATAGACCGTGCCGAATTCAGCGCTGGCCGTGGCGGCGACCGCCGTCTTGGGGATTTCGATCGGCAGCACCTTGTCGCCGTAGCCTTCGAGCACCCACTGGCGAACCACCGAGCTGGCCGCGTCCGAGGCTTCGACGCGCGAGAGCAGCACGTCGATGAACTCGAAGCTCTTGTTCTTGCCGCGGCTGCGGATCAGCTGATTGCACAGGTCGGAGAACAGATCCCAGAACTGGGCGGAGCTGGCGAAATCCAGCGCCGAGGGCGGCAGCGGCATGATCACGCCGTCGGCCGCCATGAGCGCATTGATCGTGACGTAGCTCAGCGATGGCGGCGTGTCGATGACTATCACGTCGTAGCTCTCGCGCATCGCGTCGAGCCCGCGATCGAGCACCCGCCAGAACTCGAAGCCCGGATCCTTGGCCTGGCGTGCCGGCAGGATGAACTCGGCGCCGTAGAGCAAGGGCGCGGCGCACACCAGGTCGATGTTCGGCCAGTAGGTGGGACGCACCGCGTAGCTCAGGTCCTCTTCCTCACCACCGAACAGCAGCATGGCCGTGTGTTCGGTCTCGACTTCCGCATCCGGCAGCACGCCGAAGAGGGTAGTGGCCGAACCCTGCGGATCCAGGTCGAGCAGCAGCACCTTGTGGCCGCGCATCGACAGGCCCTGGGCCAGCGTGACGGCAGAGGTCGTCTTGGCCACGCCGCCCTTGAAGTTGGCGACCGTAATGGTGATGCCTGCAGCGCCTTCGGGCCGCATGTGGCTCTCGCGCAAGTCGCGCGACCAGGTCTGCGCCTCGGCCATCGTCCACTCGCGACGATTGCCGTGGATCGCGCCTCCCGGCAGATCGCCCCGCGTCAAGCGGTAAGCGATCTTCGACTTGTCGACGCCGCACAGGTCGGCCAGTTGTGCGCTGGTGAGTGAGGGAGCGATCTTGACCGCCGAAGGCGCGAGCATCGCCTTGCGGATATGGTCCATCATGCCGGCGATGCGCTGGGCTTGAAGCTCGATATCTTCGAGCGACTGACGACGGATCGTTTGTTTGATATCCACGCGAAGAAACCTTAAAAGTTTGACTGTCGCGCGATTATGCCCATCACCCTTGAAAAATCGAAGAATCTGCGACTGCTTGCTTGTCCGATTGTTCTCCGAGGGTCCCCTGGGGGGTTGTTTGACTCTACACCTCCCGAGTTCAAATAGAACTCTTAAGAATTCAGATAATTACTGGGCCCTCCTTCTGCCGAAATCC
This sequence comes from Variovorax sp. EBFNA2, assembly GCF_033802765.1. Classification (NCBI taxonomy): domain Bacteria; kingdom Pseudomonadati; phylum Pseudomonadota; class Betaproteobacteria; order Burkholderiales; family Comamonadaceae; genus Variovorax; species Variovorax sp. EBFNA2. The sequence goes on along the minus strand of NZ_CP138497.1, from coordinate 66,118 downwards.
TCAATGGGGACAAGGAGTTGGATGCGTCGACCCATGCCAAGTGTCCGTGGTTTGCTCGGATGCGTCCGCAGATTACTCGCTAGCGTCCGTGTTCTGCTCGCCTCCTGTCCGTGCGCTGCTCGGCCCTGGGGATTTATCCACAGGGCGGTCCTAGGAGCGTGGGACCAGTGCCGATCGGGAGCCGTTTGCCCGCCACGTCCGCGATTTACTCGACCTGTGTGCCCTGAAATTCAGTCCCAGCAGGGACTGCGTCCGCGTTCTACTCGGGATTGCAGCGCGCCTTGGGAGCCATCCGTCCGTGATTTACTCGCCTGGAAGGCGGCCTTGATGGCCAAGCGTCCGTGATTTACTCGGTTTCGGCGGGGCGGTGCTGGCGCAGCGGACGTTGTGCGATGGGTTTGTGTCCAACGCGGCGCGGACATATGATCGTGGCCCATGGACATTCCCGACGTTGCTCTGCCTCCCGCCGCCCCTGGCCGCACGGGTGGTGAGCAGCGGGAACTGCGCAAACCGCACGAGATGATCGTGATGGTGCCGCGCTCGGCCCGCGTGACCTTGACGGCGCGGCGGATCTACACGGTGCTGCTGCAGGTGTCACAGGCTCGGCTGAGTGCTATGCCGACCATGCCGCTGGCGGACTTCCTCTTCGAGGCGCCGCTGGCGGCGGTGTTGCGCACCACGGGTTCGGACGGGACCGACCGCACGGCCGCCAAGCGCTACCTGGGCGAGATGCGCAGCCTAGAAGTCGACTGGGAGTCGACGGCGCCGGGCGATGGCGTGAAATGGCGCGGTTTTTCCATGCTGTCGGAAGTCGCGCTCGAGGTGCGCCGCGGCGAGACCTGGGTCAGCTGGTCCTTTCCGCCGTCGATCATGTCGGCGCTGCGCGAGCCGGCGCGCTGGGCACGCATCGACCTGGATGTGCTGGCGCGCCTGAGCACCTACGCGGCCATCGCCCTGTACGAGATCTGCGTGCGCTACCGCGACAACCCGGGCGGCGTGACCAGTCGCAAGCCGGTGAGCTGGTGGACCGATGCGCTGAGCAACATGCCGGGTGGCGACCGCCGCGAGTGGCGCAAGTTCAAGAACGAGCGCATCAAGGAGGCGGTGGCCGAGATCAACCAGGAGACCGACCTGGAGATCGAACTCATCGAGCATCGCCAGGGCAGGGTGGTCGACGAGGTGCAGTTCGCCGTGCGCCGGCGCCCTCGCAGCGGGACGCAGACGAGTGCACCGCAACCGGTGGATGCGAACCTCGTGATGCGCGCCGAGACCCTCGGCATCAGGGAGATCAAGCTGGACGGGCTGATCAAGGAATTCGGGGATGTGGCGGTGCGCGCCAAGCTCGACATGCTGGAGCGCCGCGCCGCGAACACGTCCCTGCGCGCGGTCGACAACGCCTATTCCTATCTGCGCTCCCTGCTGCGGCAGGGCGGCGCATCGGACGCGCCAGAGGCCGCCGAGGCGGAGGCAGCGGCATCGCCCGCTGCTGGTGTGTCCAATGCGCCGCCACCCGCTGCGGTGACCATGCCCTCGATCAGCAAGGGCGACGACGCTGCCGCGGGGGAACGGATTCGGGCCATGCGCCGCGAGGTCGAGGCGCTCGACAGCGCCGTGCGCCAGCACTGGGTGGAACTGGCGCTGCAGTCGCTCGCTGCCCGAGGTCTGCTCACCGCCGTCATCAGTCGCCGCGCCGCGCAGGGCGATGTGATGCACGGCTTGCTGGGCTCGGTGGTGGTGCAGACCTATGCGACCGCCACCTATGGCGCCGACTGGAACGCGGCGCCGTTGCTGTCACAAGCCGCCTGAGCGCCGGCTGTCGCGCCGCAGGTGTGACGCGTAACGTCACCGGCCTCGGTGCATCGACTATCCAACTGTTTGTGAGTATGCATTCACTCCAGGTGCACGACGCTCTCTGTGCAGTGCTTCTCTCTGGGACATGTCCACGCGGAGCAACTCGGGGCGGAATCAGAGCATGCGCTTTTCACGGCGGAATACCTGCCGCGACCCCTGGTGTGCTTTTGCATCGGCGGCGTCTCACGCGAGGGGACGTGATGTTCTTGCCGACCGCGTCGGGAGCCGGAAAGGAGGAGCTGTCCCGGTATGGACCGTTGGCTTGCAATTGAATATGTGAATGCTCGCTTCATTCGGCGCAACGGCACGACAAGCATGCATCATGCAGGGTGATGAAGAGGGCGCCGTGTGAGGACTCGGCCCATCGCGCCTCTGTGCGACGAATCTGGGGCGGGGCCGGAGAAGGAGTTCTCAGCGCGACCTGCGTTGTTGGGAGTTTACAAGGTGAGCGCTCGCTTTTATTGGTCGAACCTCCTCGCCATACAGATCTGCTCGATGGTGACGCGTTGGTATCGACGGCGTGCGCTTCCTCGGCGCGACGCTGTGGACCGACTTCGAGTCCGCGATCGAGACTGCGATGCTGGCCTACAGTTGTGTCCATGACCCGCATTTCGAAACTGGACGCTCCGAGCGACTACGCCCTGTTCATCGGTGAACTGAAGGCCCGTGTCGCCGCGGCTCGCTTGTCCGCCGCGCGCGCGGTCAACAGGGACCTCATCGCGCTTTACTGGGACATCGGCAAGGCCATCGTGGACAAGCAATCGGCCTTGGCTGGGGTCAGTCCGTGGTCGAGCAGATCGCGCGTGACTTGCGCGCCTCGTTTCCGGGGACGCAGGGGCTTCTCGGCGCGCAACGTGTGGGACATGCGCCGGTTCTACGACGCATACGTGCGCCCGAAGTACTGCGACAGCTTGCCGCAGAAGGCGGCGAGCCGGCGCTGCGGCGTCCGGGGCGCTCAACTGCCGTCGCCTCCGCTGCGACGCGCGACACCGAAGTTCTGCGACAGCTTGTCGCAGAAGTACCCTGGGGGCACCACCTGCTGATCCTCAGCAAGCTGGATGCGCCCGCGCAGCGGATTTTCTATCTGCGCGCATGCGCCGCCTTCGGCTGGAGCCGCAACGTCTTGCTCAATCAGATCAAGGCCGATGCCCACGGCCGGTCGCAGTCCGCGGGCAAGAGCCACAATTTCCCGCTGGCATTGCCCGCCAACTTGGCCGAACAGGCCGAGGAGGCGCTCAAGAGCAGCTACAACTTGGAGTTCCTGGGCATCCGCCAGGCGGTCAAGGAGCGTGAGCTCGAGAACCAGTTGATCGAAAAATTGCGCGACTTCATCCTCGAGTTGGGCTACGGCTTCTGTTTCATAGGCCGCCAGCATCGCCTGACCCTGGGGCGCAACGAATACTTCATCGATCTTCTGTTTTATCACCGCTTCCTGAAATCGCTGGTGGCCGTCGAACTGAAAATCGGGAAGTTCGAGCCCGAGTACGCAGGCAAGATGGATTTCTACCTGAACCTGCTCAACGAGAAGGAGCGCGCCCCCGATGATGCGCCATCGATCGGCATCATCCTGTGCGCGGAGAAGGACAACCTGGAAGTGGAGTTCGCGCTCAAGAGCAAGTCCAACCCGATTGGCGTGGCCGAGTATCAGCTCCAGGACAAGCTGCCGGCAGAGATGAAGGGCAAGCTGCCCACTGCGCGGCAGTTGCAGGGCATCGTGCGCCTGCCAACGCGTACCAACGCATCGCCATGAACCTCTAGATCGTCCTGAAGATGCCGTCAGGTTGTCGTTGCAACCTCGGCCGGTGATCTGACGCCGCGCTTGCGCTGGTACGGCAGTCGATCACTCACGCGGCGCAAGACACATATCCCCGATCCCCCAGTGCTGGCCGGCGTCACGTTCCCTGAACGGTAGGACCGTGCGAGTGCCGTCCGCCGCCGTTGTGGCGGTTATCGCGCGATACTGGTTTTCTCGGGCACAGCGCGGCTCTTGTTTGCATGCCCGCGCCGGAGTGCAGCACGCGCTGCTGCAGCAAGGTACAAATCATGCACAGGAGCGGCCGGGCTACGCGTGCGCAGGTCACTGACGCCAACCATTGAAATTGCATCGCAGGCAACGGGGAACTGCCGCGATGTGCGTTTCGGCCCTGCAGATGCCCAGCCGCAAGGGGTGGGCGACGCGCGGGCGTTTTGCGTCTGAAGCAGCAGTTGATTCGGCGCGCTGGCGCAGAAAAACTTCGCTCCCCGATCTCCAACTTCTTCTGCCATGTCCCTCCTTCCTTTTCGATTGCTGGCCGCACGTCTGTTGTGGGGTGCCGGCCTGCTTGGCTGCGCCAGCCTTGCCTGCGCTCAATCGTCCGGCGCGGCTCGCGCCGAAGCCTCGCCGTCTGCCGCGGCGCCCGCAGCAGTGCAGGGCTGGCCGACCAAGCCGGTGCGCCTGGTCGTCGGCTTCGGCGGCGGCTCCTCGCCGGATTTCGTGGCGCGCGTGCTCGCCGCACCGATGGCACAACGCCTGGGTCAACCGGTGATCGTCGAGAACCATCCCGGCGCGAGCGGCAACATCGCGGCGGACATCGTGGCCAAGTCGACCGATAGGCACACGGTCGGCATCCTCATCAACGGCAACATGACGATCGCCAAGATCCTGAATCCGGCGACCCCCTACGATCCTCAGAAGGACTTGATGCCGTTGAGCATCATCTGCACCGCACCGCTGGTGCTCGCCACGACACCGGAGGTCTCGAAGTCGGAGGGCCGCATCTTCATCGACGCGGCCCGGGCGGCCGGCGCCCGGTGGAGCTACGGCACGCCGGGCATCGGGACCATCGGCCACCTCGGCATGGAACTGCTGAAGGCGCGCACCGGCATGGGCGCCGTGCACGTCCCCTATCAGGGCAACCCGCAAGTCGTCACCGCGTTGATCGGTGGTCAATTGCAGCTGGCGCTGCTGCCCCCAGGCCTCGCACAGGAGCAGGTCAAGGCCGGAAAGCTGCGCGCGATCGGCGTGACCTCGGCGCGCCGCTCCGAACTCGTGCCGGACTACCCAAGCCTGCAGAAAGCAGGCCTGAAGGATTTCGAACTCGAGATCTGGACCGCTGCGGCGGCACCCGCGAGTCTGCCCGCGCCGCTCGCGCAGCGCCTGTCCCAGGTCCTGGCAGAGGTCGTCGGCTTGCCCGAGGTGCGGCAGAAGCTGTTTCAGCACGGCTACGAGGCGGCCGGCATCTCGGGTGAGGCGCTGGTGCGCCGGGTGAAGGCCGACACGGCCGCGCTCACCGAAATCATCGCAAGCCGGGGCATCAAGCTTGAATAAGGAGATCCCCATGAATTCAGAACCGCATCGTCCGAGCGATGGCGAGACCGAGGGCCCAGCCGGTGGTGTGCCCTCGACCCTTCCGGGCGGCGGCGAGGACGCGCAGCGCATCCTTCAATTGCTGCGCGACGAGCTCGACGGCCTGGACAGAACGCTGCTCGAGACCGTGAAGCGACGGCTCGACTGCTGCTGCCGTATCGGCCTGCACAAGCGTGACCATGCGATCCCGATGATGCAGCCCCATCGCATCGGCGTGGTGCAGGAGCGCGCGGCCGCGTTCGGCGCCGAGCACGGGGTGAGCCCCGCGTTCCTGCGCGCCCTCTACGAACTGATCATCACGGAGACCTGCCGGCTGGAGGACGAGATCATCGGTGTGCCTTCGAGCTCGGCATGAAGCCGGCTGTCTTGCGCAGGCACGAGCGCGGGTATCGGACCTGCGAGGGCTCGTGCATGCCGCGAACCATGCAAGGGCCGCGGTCGCGTCCGATCCCCTCGGCGGGTCGATGCGCAGCCGACAGGGTGAACACATGCTGATCTTTTCCACATTGGGCCCTGAGGGCAGCAACCATCACTTCGTCCTCGAGCAATACCTGGCTGCGCTGGGGATCGCGCAGGCCTGTGGCATCGCGCTGTTCGATGACTTCCACAGCGCTGCGCGCGCGCTGATCGCGGGTGAGACGGACCATGTGCTCCAGTGCGCCGTGCATCCAGCGGCTGCCGAGATCACCGGCACGTACCGCACGGCGATGGCGGCAATCGATGCCTTCATTTCTCCGAGTCAGCCCATGGCGCTGGTGCGGTCCAAGGCAAACGGGGAGGGCGCCGGCAGGGTGGGCGTGCAGCCTGCCACACAGACCTACGCGGACCTTTCCGGCTGGTCGACCGTCGTCCACGAGCCGACGGTGCTCGCGGTCCAGTCCGGCCTGGCGCAAGGCCGCTACGACGCGGGCATCGTCTTCGCATCCTTCGCGGCGGCGCATGCGAGTCGCTTCGAAGTGGTCGAGCCCATCGGCACCGTTTGCGATGCATGGATCGTCTACGGACGTCAGCCCGTGGACGAAGGCCGGGCCGTGGTCTGGAGCGATGGTCCGGCCGCTCGGCAGTTCAGGGCACGGATCGGGCAATCGTCGGGGCAGGGCGGTCGTTGAAGCCATCATCGGCGCGAGCAAGCAGGGCAAGCACGATCGGATCTGACGCTCGGCCAGTGCGACAACGTCTCATGCTTCACTCCCCACCGTGTGCAGTTCTGACCGCTTGGTGGCCGCCGCGCTTTGGATTCCTGGGGCGTGGCGTCTCGCGTGTGCTTTCTCGCACAAACTGTGCGAGAAATTTCGGCGTGGTGGCCCCGTGAAACTGGCGCCTTGGGCAGCCAGCCCTAGATGTGCATCGACATGAGGCATCACTTCCAACAGAACCATGGGCCGTCCGCACGATGGCCATCGATCTGGCATGAGGGAGTGTCTGAGCCTTGTCGATGCGCCCTTGGCTCTGGATTGGACTGACCATCATCTTGGGTCTGCTCGGGCTGCCGTGTGGGCCGCCGATGGCTTTTCATGTACTGGGGTGAGCTTCTGAGGTCGATCCCGAAGCGCCGACAAAGGGCTTCCAGTGCACTTGCTGCGGGCGAAGCTCCACGGCTGAAGTCGGCCATGAATAGACCTTCGACGCTGTGGCACGATCTGGCCGCAAACCCCTGCTCCCAACAGTGGTCGTCCCCGCCGGCCGCTAGAAATCATGTCAACAGAGCTATCGCTATCGATGCCTGATTCCGGTCCCTACCTCGAGGGTAGGTCCATCAGTCTGCGGCGCCTCTCAGACGAGGCGCAGTCGTATGAATTTACGGACGCACCACCGCAGCGATGCTCGGTCGCGCGGGTTGCGGTGATCACCCGATGAAGCGCCTGAATGTCTTCACAGCCCTGCTGTGGCTCGGCATCACCCTCGGTTCGGCCAACGCAGCGCCGCCGAGTTACCAGGAGCTGTATGCCAATCCGGGACTCACGATGCCGGTGCAGCCGACCTGGAAAATGCAGCCGGTGGATGCGCAAGCGCCGCCGTGGGACGACATCTTCACGTTCACCATCGGCATTGCTTTCAACCTGGTTGACCGGGTGCGTTGGTTGAGCCTGAATCCGAACAAGCACAGTGAGCTTGCCCCCGGGCTGTTCGATTCGCTCGAGGGGCGTGCGCTTTTTCTTTCACCGAAAGCGCTCAGCTTCTGCGACGGCCGGTGGCAGGTGGTGCGGCAGACATCTATCTCCCTCAATCCCGCACTACAGCCGGTGCACCGCGTGTGGCTGGTGGAGCGAAAGCCTGGAGGCGCACTGCAGACCGCCTCGTCCATCGCGCGCATTGATGAGCAAGGCCAATGGACTGTTCCGCCCGTGAGTTGCGATGGCAAGGAGACGATATCGATCAACTCCCCCGGCGGCCTCTCTTACCTGATGCCGGGCGAATTCACGCAAGGGGCTTCCGAGCTGCAGGTGGGCACGGTGTACGCACAGCCCGGCTTGCGCGATGCACGGGGACACTGGCGCACCCCGGCCCCGCCGCGGGATATCACCACTGCGCAATGGATGGACTACAAGCTGCAGATGGTGACACCTGGCTCCACGGGCTCGGGCCTGATCGACGCGAGAGGAAGAATGGTGATTCCGTTCATCTTCGGCGATTTGCCCGATGTGACTGCCAAGCGGCGCGTTCAGCTGTGCACTGCCGTTGGGCTGGATCTGCAACGCAATGCCAGCACGCCCCGTGTGTGTCGCTGGCAGCGGCTGCGCGGCAGCCATGCCGACCCTGCGCTGCGGCCGGTCAAGGAGGTGAGCACCGGCCGCTGGGGGTACCAGAACGCACAGGACCAATGGGTGATCGCGCCGCAATTCCGCGAAGCGCGTCGGTTCCGAAATGGCTACGCCGTTGTCGCAAACGAGTTCCCACAGGACTGGCGGCCGCCCGGATGGCAAGAGAACCGCCCGATCATCCGACAATTCGCTCGCATGGGCCGCTATTGGGTGGCTGAAGCCCTGGTGCACAACGCTTCCACTGACGGGCGATGGGTCATTCGGTTTGGCCTGTTGAACGATGCGGGGCAATGGCTTGCCCCTGTGGCGCAGCCTGCGCTGCACCTGACCGCGCTGGTTCCGCCCGGTGGTCGCAGCGGCCACTATGCCCAGATGCTGGCCACCCACTTGCCACACCTGCTGGGTCGGAACGTGCAGGTCGATCACGTGCCCAAAGCCACCGAGGCCGAGTATCGCCGGCTGATGACCGAGGGCGGCAACGAAAAGGTCCTGCTCGCCGCACTGCGGCTGCCGCGCGGAGGCATCCAGGGCGTGCACCAGGCCGCGCCGATCGATGCGCTGATGCATTCCCTTCGCCCCGTCACGCTGCTGGCGTCGGAGCCTTTGGTGCTGGTCATCGACAGCACGAAGGCCGACACGCTGGGCATTCACAGCACGGATGACCTGCTGGCCTACGCACGGGCCCACCCTGGCAGCCTGCGCATCGGCACGGGCGACGACGGCTGGACGGGCCACCTCGCCTTCGGCCAGTTCCGCGCACTGAGCGGCGTCGACGTGCAGCGCGTGGTCTTCAACGGCATGCACCCCGACTCGGACGTCATCACCAAAGCGCATGCGGTGGACCTGCTGTTCGCGCCAGTGAACGGCGTGAAAGTGGCAGTACAGCGCGGCCAGTTGCGTGTGCTGGGCACCACCGCCGACCCGGCGCACCCCCAGAGCTTCGAGGGTGTGCGGTGGCCGACGCTGGCTTCGAGCGCGCCCTTGACCGGCTACACGGCGTACGACCACTTCAGCCTCTGGGCGCCCGCGAATTCGGATGCCGCGTCCAATCGCCTGTTGCAGGAAGCCGTGGCACAGGTGCTCGCCAAGCCCGAGGTGCAGAAGCAACTGCAAGACCTTCAGGTCGTCGGCGGAGGCGGTTCACCAGAAAGCTTGCTGCAACTGGAAGACGAAGAGCGCGAAGACTGGAGTCGTGCGCTCTCATCATCGCCGCGTTGATTGCTCTGCCTTCAGATGTGTGTTCAGGCATATGCCAGGAAGGGCCGAAGGTCTGCCGTGCGAGCCGCGGGCGCAGCGATGGCATGTCGTGCTGCTGGACGAGCTGGTGCGCATGCCGACAGAGGTCCTGCATCTGCCGGTGTCGAAGGAGCCACGCCTGCGCCGTCTGATGGATGCACTGATGCGCGACCCGTCGGACCGGACCACGGCAGCGCAGTGGGCGTCGCGCCTGGCCATGAGCGAGCGGACGCTGCCCCGCCTGGTGCAGTTCGAAACGGGCAGGTCCTTCGGCCACTGGAGCCAACGTCTGCGGCTGATCGTTGCGCTGCAATGGCTGACCTCAGGCCTCGGTGCAGCAGGTGGCCCGTGACCGGGGCCACGACCTGATGTGTGCCTTCATCGCCATGTTCAGGAAGGCCATGGGCCAGCGACCGGCGCGCTATCTTGCGCAGCGCCGCTAGAACCTGCGCGCGTAGCGCAGCTGCAGGAAGTTCTCGCCGGGGTTGGGGTGCTTGATGCCTGCGTTCGAGAAATGCTCCAGGCGCAGCGCGATCTCGTGTTCTCGCTTCGCGCCGAAGCTGTGGCCGACCGCCAAGTGCGTGCTGAAGTTGACGCTGGTCGAGAAGCTCTTCTGCCGGGTCCTGTAGCGCGACGAGGTGGCGGTCAGCCCCACGCCGGATTCGAAGAACCACGGCGAGGCGCCTTCGTCAGGGCGGTAGCGCAGCACGGGCACCAGCGCGAGCTGCGACAGGTGCGACAGCCCGGCGCGGTCTTCCGACTGGATCCGCCAGTACGCGTACGAGGCTTCCAGGTAGCCTGTGAGTTCGCCCGACCCCAGTTGCCACCGGTAGGGGAGGTCCCAACCGAGGCCGACAGTCAGCGTGCGTGTGCTGTCGGCCGATCCGGTCTGCACGAAGGCGGAGGTGGGAGCGGTCCATGCCTGGGCAGCGGCATCGCCGGCGTGAAGGAGACACAGTCCGAGGCCCAGCCATGCGCTGGCCTGGAGTGCGCGGCGCCAAGGCGCAGTGAGGTGGGGAAAGGTGAGGGCGTTTGACATCGCCCAAGCGTAGAAAAAACCGAACCGGATTGCATGCGCCAAAAGAGAGAGCCGGGGTCCTCTCCATGGTTGTGCGAAGGTGTGGATGCAGACCTCACCCCGCACGTGCTTGGCACCGGACCCACTGTGCACACGCCTTGTTCGCTGACAAGCCGATGCGGCCGAGGAATCACTGTACGAAACCCACAAGCGCTTCGTGTTCGCTGCGCGTCTTGCATGCCGACAAGACGCCGAAAGCGATGCTCCACCCAAGTGCAGACAAGACCAGAGGCACCTATGTCTGGGCCTATGCTCAGTGGCGCCCTCGATGCAATGTTGGACCTGATCTACAACTTTTGCGTCGGGCGGGACGCGCAATTTCTCATCGCTTACCTCGGTCAAGCGGGCAGCGATGAGGTCGGCGCGGCGGGTTGGTGCGCGACGAATACAAGTCATCGGCAGCGTGTTGAGAGGGGTGCCGGACCGCATGGGCGCCGGCTGTTTGGCGTACGAGCGCACGATGGTCGCGGTGACACCCGATGAACAGTCGGCGGTGCGCTCGTTGGCGCGCGAGCGCTGTGGGAGCAAAGGCATGCCGGCCCGTGCTGGAGCGATGTCACGTGCCTGAGCCAGTGAAACGGCCAAGGCGATCGACGCATCTGAATGCCGCGTTGACGAGTCAATCGACCAATAACTGCGCAGCGGTGATCTTTCTGGTTGAAGGAGTTGTCAGCCCTTGCTCAGATTTAGATGCAACTGACCTCAGCTTCTTTCAGCGAGGCGCTCAGACCGATCGCGACGCCGGGGCACAGGCAGAGATCACTCAGGGCCAAAGGCTCGGGCTTCGCGCCCCAGCGTTCCATAAAGCCACCCACGGTCGTACACCAGGCCACCGCCATTGCCCTTTCCCGTCCTGAACGCTGAAAGCCGTTGCCCGGTGGCCGGATCCAAAAGCACGAGGCCTTCTTCTTCGCAAAGCACGCCCAGTGCACTACCCATCATGGCTGGTCGCCCGCGGATACCGCCCTCGAGGGCGCAGTGCCACTCGCTCTTGAGCGAAAGCTTGCTCTTGAAGAAGGATCGCACGCGCTGGATCGAGGCACAGCCCACACGTCCGCAATCCGTGGCGAAATAGATGCGATCGCCCGAGAGCAACATGTGCCCATCGATCGCCTCCTGTTCCTGCAGCTCCAGCTTCGAAAGCTGAACACCCGTCTGCAAGGAATAGGCTCTGAGTGATCCGCGGGCACCGATCACAACCGTCTGCTCTCCGACAAGCGGATGAAACATCCACTCCCGACTGTCCACGGCCCAGAGCGACCGGCCACTCGACGCCTCCAGGCAATGGAGGCGGACCCCTGCATCCTTTGGGAGCACTGTTGCGTGGACGATGCGTTCGTTGTTCGTCGCGATGCCATAGCTATGCCCATGGTTCTCGAAGGTCCACACGATCGAACCCGTGCGTCGATCGAGGCACCATGTCTTCGATGCGCGCCCTCCGGTTTCTGCAACCACGAGGCGATCGTTTGCAACAAGGCACGGCTTCCCCATGTTGCTATCTCCGCATCTGCCATCCCAAAGCTCTTTCCCATCGCTGTCGTAAGCGTGAACGGTTCCGCTGAAGCTGCTGACATACACCGATCCGTCCGAGGCAAGCACAGGCTCGTTGACGACATGGGGGATGGCCCTTCGCCAGCGCTCCTGGCCCGTGACGCGATCGAGCGCGACGAGCGCGCTCTCGTAGAAATCGGCCTTGTCGTAATGGAAGGCGACGAGCACTGTGTCCTCGCCTGCGACTGGGTTGCGGGCGCCGACCTCGCGTTCCTTCGGCAGCCTGAAAGTCCAGATCGGTTTCATACACGTATTTCCACAATTGCATCCAGAAGAAGGTCCCCGGTACGCGCCCTTCCCAGATCGACGATCCGGGCCATGTCGCAGGGGCCATGCATGGGTGTCTGTCGCCGCCGCCGAGCGCAGATGCCATCGGCGGCTACCACCTTTCGCAACGATAAACGAAGCCGTGGGCCCCGAGTCCCAATGCCCATGCGAGACCTTCCAGGTTGCCCAGCGAGGCGTTTGCGAACTTGACCGTCCACGCGATCGACGGTGTTCCGCGGCTTCATGCCTCGAAGCGCAATGCCTCAGGGGCGCACGCCCCTTTCCGCGCCGCCGGATAGTGCCCAACGCAAGCAGTTGCGCGGAAGGTCGTTTTCAGGTCAGCCATGTTTGTCTCACAATGGCCAGACTTGCTGCTTCTGCGAAGGGTTTGTGCTCATGCGAAAGGTCCGGTCACCGTCCCCATTCCCCACAGCGCACGCGCCGAAGCTGCCGGCATCGATCACGCGGGTGCGGCCCCGACAGCCGGCGCCCGTTGTGCGCAGCCTGTCCACGGCGCGCATCGGCGCGCAGGTGAGGGCACTTCGCATGGCCGCTGAGCTGTCCGGCGGCGAGCTCGCAAAGACCTCAGGGATTTCTGCCTCGATGCTGTCGCGCATCGAACGCGGTCTGGTTTCGCCGTCGGTGGAGACCTTGGAGCGCCTCGCGCAGGCGCTCCATGTTCCGACGTCGCGCTTCTTCAGCGACCAGGCGCGGCGCACGGACTTCTGCCATGTGCGTGCCGGACAGGGTGTCGTCGTCGATCGCATCGGCGCTGTTTCTGACTACCGCTACGAACTGCTGGGGCACCTGCTGTCGGGCAATCTCTTCGTCGAGCCCTACCTGGTCACGCTGCTGCCGGGAGCCGATCCCTACGTGACATTCCAGCATCCGGGTCTCAAGTTCCTCTACTTCCTTTCCGGGGAAGTGTCCTACCGCTATGGCGGCAAGGTGGTCCAGGTGAAGGCAGGTGACTCGCTGCTGTTCGAGGCGACGGCGCTGCACGGGATCGAGGCCATCGCGGGTGGCCCGGTGTCCTATCTTTCGGTGGTGCTCACCCTGCGCGAATAGCGGTGGGTGCTTCCCGCCTCTGTGGCGCTGCGGCGCGATCGCCCATTCCATCCGCTCTGCCGGCAATGCCGCTGGCGTATGCCGAGGTCCGGAGCGTCACCGTTTTTCTTTCGACTGGACATCACGCTTCAAATGCGAGATGTATGCGCTTCGTGCCCCCTGAAGTCGCCGCTTCGTCTGCTGCAGCGCGAGGGCTCCCCACCGAGTGCCCCGCGGCTCGCAGTCCCGCAATCCCCCGACGAGGTGCACTCGACGCCGTGCTATCACGAGCGCTGGGTCGCGAGGCCTTTCTCATAGGAGCTAGGACGAGTGCGCTCGATCGTTCGCCGCGATCAGGTGCCTGCCGTACCGCGTGTGGTGGAGGTGATCGGCGGCGCCACTGGGTGCTGCGTCGAACGAGAGCTTCTCTCACGTGGCCATCCACGCCGCGTCATCCGAGGGGCAGTCCAGATCCACACGGGTGAGCGTCGGCGCAGCCGCTTGGACGATGCGGTGATTTCGCTAGCGATCGACCTGGATCTTGGCGTGTCCACGCAGGACTCGGACGACATCGTTGCTGCCATGGGCTGCCGCTGGGAGGACAGAGTTGCTACGCCGGCATCCGCTTCGCAAGCGCATGTTGCGCAAGCTCCGGGCCCTTTCTGCGTACACCGGGACGATTCTCCCGACAGCAATCGTGCCTTGCGAGCACATGAAGAAGGTCTTTGCCCGAGACGACCTTCCGCTGTAGCTCCCTGACATGCGAGTGGGAAGTGTGACGCGATGCCACGCTGGTGGGCACTGAGAGTGTTCAACCTTGCAGCAATGCAGCGGGAAAACCCGCACGCCAGCGCCCCGCGACCGGCCTGCGCTCCTGTCAGCAGCGCTCGCGGCGCATGGCACGGCATTTGCCCTTTCATCCATGGAGACAGTGCCTGCCGGGCGCATCCAAGACTCAAATTCCACCCCCTCGAGGAGACACCATGCAGATGAAGCTTTTGACCGTTTTGATTTCCTTTGGCCTGGCTGGCGCCGCTCACGCCCAGGTGACCGACAAGATGATCCAGTCCGAAGCCACCGCGAGCGGCAACATCCTGACCTGGGGCATCAACACCCAAGGCCAGCGCTATTCGCCACTCAAGCAGGTCAATGTCGGCAACGCCGCCAAGCTGGCCCCGGTATGGGCCTTCTCGTTCGGCGGAGAGAAGCAGCGCGGACAGGAGGCCCAACCGGTCATCATGAACGGGAAGATGTTTGTCACGGCGTCTTACTCGCGCATCTTTGCGCTCGATGCCACCACGGGCAAGAAGCTGTGGAAGTATGAGCATCGGCTCCCCGAGGGAATCATGCCCTGCTGCGACGTGGTGAATCGCGGCGCAGCGCTCTACGACAACCTGGTGATCTTCGCGACGCTCGATGCCCAACTCGTGGCGCTGGACCAGAATTCCGGTGACGTGGTGTGGAAGGAGAAGATCGACGACTATGCCGCCGGCTACTCGGCCACCGCCGCACCCATCGTCGCCAATGGGGTATTGCTCACGGGTGTCTCGGGCGGCGAGTTCGGCGTGGTGGGCCGCGTCGAGGCGCGCGACCCGAAGACGGGCAAGCTGCTGTGGATGCGGCCTACCGTGGAAGGCCACATGGGCTACACCTACGACAAGGATGGCAACAAGAAGGAAAACGGCATTTCCGGCACCGTCAACAAGAGCTGGCCCGGCGACCTGTGGAAGACCGGCGGGGCCGCCACCTGGCTAGGTGGTACCTACGATGCCAAGACAGGGCTGGCCTACTTCGGCACCGGCAACCCGGCCCCATGGAACAGCCATCTGCGCCAGGGTGACAACCTCTTCTCGTGCTCCACGGTGGCCATCGACGTAAAGACCGGGCAGATCAAGTGGAGCTACCAGAGCACGCCCAACGACAGCTGGGACTTCGACGGCGTCAACGAGTTCGTGACGTTCGACATGGACGGCAAGCGCGTCGGTGGCAAGGCCGACCGCAACGGCTTCTTCTACGTGAACGACGCCAGCACCGGGAAGCTGATCAATGCCTTTCCGTTCGTCAAGAAAATCACCTGGGCCAGCGGCATCGACCTGAAGACCGGCCGGCCCAACTTCATTCCCGAGAACCGCCCGGGTGACCCGACGGCGGGCGCCGACGGCAAGAAGGGCAGCGCCGTGTTCGCCGCACCGGGCTTCCTCGGCGGCAAGAACCAGATGCCCATGGCCTACAGCCCCGATACCAAGTTGTTCTACGTGCCGGCCAACGAATGGGGCATGGACATCTGGAACGAACCGGTGGCCTACAAGAAGGGTGCGGCCTACCTGGGCGCGGGCTTCACGATCAAGCCGCTCAACGAGGACTACATCGGCTCGCTCCGCGCCATCGACCCGAAGACCGGAAAGATGGCCTGGGAAGTGAAGAATGGCGCGCCGCTCTGGGGTGGTGTGTTGACCACCGGCGGCAACCTCGTGTTCTGGGGCACGCCAGAGGGTTACCTGAAGGCAGCCGACGCCAGGACGGGCAAGGTGGTCTGGGAATTCCAGACCGGCTCGGGTGTGGTTGCGCCGCCTGTCACCTGGATGCAGGGCGGGGAGCAGTACGTGAGCGTGGTCTCGGGCTGGGGCGGCGCGGTGCCGCTGTGGGGCGGCGAGGTGGCCAAGAAGGTCAACCTGCTTGAGCAGGGCGGCATGGTGTGGGTCTTCAAGATTCCCGGCGCGGGTGGCACGCGCACGGCCCAGGCCGGTGGTGCGGCGAAAGTCGCCTCCAACTGAGGCGCCGCCATGAGCAAGATCAACAAGAGCGTGGCCGCAGGGCTCACGCGAAGGGCGTTCGCCGGTCGCGCGGTGGTCGGCACCTGCGTCATCGCCATCGTTCCGGCGGCCGCATGGGCAGCAGTGCATGCAGAGGAGTCCGACGAGACCTCAGTCGCGCTGGGCTACAAACACGACACGAAGAACGTCGACAAGAAGAAGTACCCGAAGCACGACGTGTCGCAGCGCTGCGTGAACTGCGCGATGTGGCAGGGCGCGGCGGCCGACCCCTGGGCGGGCTGTGCGATGTTCGGCCGCAAGCACATCGCCGCGCAGGGCTGGTGTCTGGCGTGGGCCAAAAAGCCGGGCTGAGCCTGTCCTTCGAGCGGCGGTCCGGGGTGGCGGCACCCGAGCCGTTGGGCCTCGCAATCGTGGCAACGACACGGCCCGCGCGTCGCTTCGCGCGGGCCGGTTCAACCGCCTGGCGTACGGACCTGGCCTGGGTGGTGGCCGTCACCCTCGCCGTCGCCTTATTTGCGCCTCATCAAGGACAAGCTCGGCCTGTGCACCACGGCGGCGATGGTGCACCCAGCGATCCGCCACGGACTGATCCAGCCGCAAGCCTGCTGACCTGCGCGCACGGCGGGAAGTTTCCCCTGTCGCGGCGGCCGCGCACCGCATACCTTGGACGATGGGCGCACACGCGCCCGATGCCAACGACAACCATCGCCCCAGGAGACAACCCATGATTCGTCGCGCGCGCTTTCCCGTCTTTTCCTTGGCGCCGCTGGCGGCCGCGGGCCTGCTGCTGTGCCAGTCGATCGTCGCCGCCGCACAAGAATCCGCGCCCGTGCGTGACCTGCCTACCGTCACCGTCGTCGCCCCGGCGCCGCTTCCCGGACTGGATGTGCCGCGCGACGACGTGCCGGCCAACGTGCAGGCGGTCACCGGTGCCGATCTGGAACGCACACACGCGCTCGACGTGTCCAGCCATCTGGTGCGCGCGATCGGCAGCGTGACGGTGAACGAAACACAGGGCAATCCGTTCCAGCCCGACATCAACTACCGCGGTTTCACGGCATCGCCGCTGCTCGGCACGCCGCAGGGCCTGTCGGTGTTCATGGACGGCGTGCGCCTGAATCAGCCCTTCGGCGATGTGGTGAGCTGGGACCTTATTCCCCGCTCCGCGATCTCGACGGTCACGCTGATGCCCGGCAGCAATCCGCTGTTCGGCCTGAACACGCTGGGCGGCGCGTTGGCGATCCAGACGAAGGACGGCTTGAGCCATCCGGGCACTTCGGTGCAGCTGATGGGTGGCTCGTGGGGGCGTATCGCGGCCGAGTTCGAAACCGGCGGCAGCGTCAGCGGCTGGAACTGGTTCGTCACAGGCAACCGTTTCCACGAGAAGGGCTGGCGCGTGAGCTCGCCTTCCGACGTGAGCCAGCTGTTCGCCAAGGTCGGCCGCAAGACGCGCGACGGCAGCTTCTCGTTGAGCGCTGCGCTCGCCGACAACGACCTGACCGGCAATGGCGCGCAGGAACTGGGGGCACTGCAGCGTGACTGGGCCAGCGTGCGCACCATTCCCGACAGCACGAAGAACAGGTCGGCCTTTCTCAACCTGGCGATGACGCAGGCGCTGAACGACACCTGGACACTGTCGGGCAACGCCTACTACCGCAACATCAGGACAAGCACCTTCAACGGCGACATCAACGACGAGGCCTTCACCGAATCGATCTACGAGCCGAGCACGTCCGAGCGCTCGGCGCTGGCTGCCGCGGGCCTCGCAGGCTACCCAGCGAGCGGCGCCACCGCATCGAACACGCCGTTCCCGAAGTGGCGCTGCATTGCCAATGCCCTGCTGAACACCGAGCCTGACGAAAAGTGCAACGGGCTCGTCAATCGCACCGAAACGCGGCAAACGAACCACGGACTTGCCGCGCAGCTTTCCGCCCAGGCCGGGACCGGCAGCATCGACCATGCGATCGTGATCGGCGCCGCCTACGACGCCAGTCGCGTGCGCTTCGGCCAGAGCACGCAGTTCGGCTACCTCAACCCCGACCGCACCGTCGCGCCGGTGTTCGGCCCCGGTGCCTTTGCCGACGGCACGCAGGAGTCGGAGAACGCCTTCGATGCACGCGTGGATCTGTCGAGCCGTTCCAACACCACCAGCCTGTATGCCTCCGACACCATTGCGCTGAACGCACGCACGCATCTCACGCTGTCCGGCCGCTTCAACCGAACGACGGTGCGCAACACCGACGGCCTCACACCCGGTGGCGGACGGGGCTCGCTCGACGGCCGCTACACCTTCAGCCGCTTCAATCCGGCAGTTGGGCTGACCTTTTCGCCGAGCGAGGCCGTCACGCTGTATGCCGGCGTCAACCAGGGAAGCCGTGCACCGACAGCCATCGAACTGGGCTGCGCCGATCCCGCGAGCCCGTGCAAGCTACCCAACTCGTTCGCCGGCGACCCGCCGCTCAAGCAGGTGGTCACCACGACCTTCGAGGCCGGGCTGCGCGGCGTGATGCGGCAGAACCTGGCCTGGAACTTCGGCGTGTTCCGCTCCGACAACCGCAACGACCTGCTGTTCGTCGCCGACGATTCGAGCGGATTCGGCTACTTCAAGAACTTCGGCAAGACACGCCGCCGGGGCGTCGAGATGGGACTGAGCGCCAAGCCTGCCCACGGGCTGACCGTGGGCGGCAACCTGATGCTGCTCGGTGCGACCTACCGCAGCGCGGAGACCGTGGGTGGCTCGGGCAACAGCAGCAACGACCAGGCGCTCGCCGGATTCCCGGGCACCGAAGGCACGGTCCGGATCCGCCCCGGGGATCGCATCCCGATGTTGCCGCGCCGTGTGCTCAAGCTGTATGCGGACTACGCGCCGAATGCGCAATGGCGCATCGGCGTGGACATGCTCGCGTCGAGCGGTGCCAGCCTGCGCGGCAACGAGAACGGAATGCACGCCGCCGACGGCTTGTACTACGCCGGCCCGGGCCGCAGCGCGGGTTACGCGGTGTTCAACCTGGGTGTCGACTACAAGCCGCGGGCCGGGCTGAAGTTCTTCCTCCAGGTCACCAACCTGTTCGGCCGCAAATACACGACCGGCGGGCAATTGGGCACCAATGGCTTCACGGCCACCGGCGCGTATGTGGCACGCGGCCTGCCGCGCAACGCCAACGGTGACCATCCGGTGAGCAGTGCAAGCTTGATGTCGCCCGGTGCGCCGCGTGCGGCATGGGTGGGCGTGCGCTACACCTTCGGCAGCTGACGTGCCGCCCTCTCGTCCGGGCCGACACGGTCGATCTGCAGGCCGGCTGTCGCTTCCCATCGGCCCATCTTGTCGACCCACAGCGCATCCACCTTCCACTGGTGCGCCAGCAGCTTTGCGCGCGCGGGGCCTGCCACGAAGAAGACCTTGGTCAACGCATCGGCGATGGCTGCGGAGTCGGCCGCGACGGTCACGGCCGAAAGCGCGGGCGGCGAGTAGCCGGTGTGCGGGTCGAAGATGTGGTGGTGGCGATGGTCGGCGCTGAACACCGTGAGGTTGTCGGCCGAGGTGGCGACGCACCGGCCGTCGGCCAGCAGCCGCGCAATCAGGGCCGATTCGTCGTGCGGATCGGCAATGCCGAGCGTCCACGGGCGCGCCTGGCTGTTGTGCCCCAGCGGTGCGAACTCGCCCGCATCAACCAGCGCATGGCGGATGCCATGGGATGCGAGGACTATACGGACGTTGTCGGCTGCGTAGCCCTGCGCGATGCCGTTGAGCGTGGCGGCCATTGAGGGCGCGTCGAAGCGGACAAGACGGGAGGTGACGTCGATGGCCCGCCAGTCGACGCGGGCGCGTGCCGCCCGCACTTCCTGCGGGCCGGGCAGGCGTCCTGCCCGCCTTGCCGCATCGAAGGCGAGCCACAGCGGCTGTACCGTGACATCGAATGCACCATCGCTGTCGCGCGAGATGTTGTGGGCGATGTCCAGGATCTCGACCAGCTCGGCCGGCGGCGAGCGCAGCATGCCATCGCGGTTCAGTCGCGAGAGTGCGCTGTCGGGCCGGAAAAGGCTCATCTGGCTTTCGATGCGCTGCAGCGCCTGCACGCCCGCATCGAGCGCGCGCTCCAGCGTTGCGGCATTCCCATGCCCGGCCTTCAACGACAGTGTGGTGCCGAAGCCCAGCATCGAACGTTGTCGCCAGTGCAACGACGTCACGGCCGGGGACAGGTCGGAGAAGGCGGCGAGCGCGCCCAGGCCCAAGGTCGCGCGCAGCCACTGCCGCCGCTTCATGCGCCGCGCCCCTGTACCACCGGCAACGGCCGGATGGCGATATGCCGGTCGCGCCCCTTGGCGATCAGGGGCGCGCAGCGCGTCGGGCTGTCGTGGATCGCCACGCAGTCCAGGCACTGGAAGCATTCCTCGTAAACAATGGCGCCGCTGGGCTGGATGGCCTGGTACTCGCAGCGATGGCGGCATGTCTGGCAGGGCGTGCCGCACTCCTTGCGGCGTGGAATCCAGCGCAGCAAGCGCGTGCGTCCGAGCAGGCCCAGGCCCGCGCCCAGCGGACACAGGTAGCGACAAAAGCCCTTGTAGATGAACACGTTCACCAGCAGCAGCGCCGCCGCCCATGCGACGAACGGCCACGAACGCACGAACGCGAGCGTGATGGTGGTCTTGAACGGCTCGATCTCCACCGCATGGTCGGTCCACGCGGGCCAGGCCACGGCCAGCCCGACAACCACCGCGAGGACCGCGTACTTGACAAGCTTGAGCCGGGCATCGAGGTCGCGGTGCAGCTTGATGCGGCGGATGCCCGCGAACCGCGCCGCTTGCGCCACAAGTTCCTGCATCGCACCGAAAGGACAGAGCCATCCGCAGAAGGTGCCGCGCCCCCACACGACCAGCGTCACGGCAACGAAGGCCCACAACGCGACCGTCATCGGGTCGTAGAGAAAGAAGCCCAGGTCGCGCCCGGCGACGAGCGCCTGGATCAGCGCGGTGATGTTGACGATCGACAGCTGCCCCTGCGCGAACCAGCCGATGAAGATCAGCGTGAAGAGGAGATAGCCGGTGCGAAAGCGCGCGAGTCGCGCCGGACGGGCAACGATCCACTTGGGTCGGGCCAGCACCACCGCCAGCAGCGCCAGTGCGCCGGCCAGCACCGCGAGCTCCCACGCGCGCGAACGCCAGATGTCCTGCCAGCCCTTGTTGTCCGATTCGGGCCGCGTGACCTGGTCGGCCGGGAGGGTGTAGGGAATGCCGAAGCTGCGGCTGATGCGCTCGGGGTAGACCATGCCCTTGTCGCGCGTCACGCGCAGCGCGAAGTCCATCGTGCGAGCGGGGTCGAGCCCGGCGGGACCGATGACGCGGAAGACCTTGGCGTCGGCGCCGCGCAGGCTCGCCGGCAACTGCAGCGGGTCGTCCAGGTCCAGGTCGCGCAGTTCGAGCGGCAGCTCGCCTTGCCTGAGCGTCAGCCGGTCGGGCACCGCGCCGCGCACGAAGTTGTCGCCGACGAAGGTGTGGGGGCCCGCGGCGATCACGAGCAGCGCATGGTCACCGCCGTCCATGCGCTCGAGCAGGTGGTTCCAGCCGAATTCGGACAGCAGGTTGCGCCCGATGGCCGGCATGTTGAGGTAGGTGATGTAGAGGTCGCAGAAGGTGCTGCTTTCCCGGCCGGCAACGGGCTGCTCGACGCCGCTGCCGTCGAAGGCCTTCTCCACCATGCCTTGTGTGATGCGCAGATGCTGCACCAGGCCGGCCTCGAGCAGCGCGTCCCAAGCCATCGGCGCGTAGGTGTCCTTGCGCACGCGTGCGACAAGATCGGGATCACGGCCCGCGGCAAAGCCGAGCCTGGCGCGCGCCACCCGCAGCGCCGACGAGAGCAGGCTCTGGTTCAGGATGCGCACCGAGGCGGTGGCCTTCGCCACGCCGTCGATGTAGACGTTGGCGCTGCCGCGCTCCTCGCCGCGGTTGGCGTTGGAGCCGATCTTGATGGCCTGCTGAAGCGAAAGGCCCTTGTATTGGTCGGCAAAGCGGAACAATGGTGCCTCGCCCAGTCCTTCAAGAAAAACGGGCTCGTGGTGCGACAGCACGCGCACGTCGAGAAAAGTGCCCTTGGGATCGAGCGCCACGAGCAGGTTGAACGGCACGCCCGAGAAGCCCGGGATCGGCGCGAAGTCGATCGACTCGAAGACGTAGCCGGCCAGGACGGGCGTGGTCACGTCCTGCTTGAAGATGGGCCACACGGGCAGTTGCGCATCCTTCTCGCCGACCGCCAATGGTGGGGGAAAGGCCTTGAGCATGTCTGTGCGTGTCATCACGCCGGCGTGCGCGGCACACGCGAAGCCGACCAGCGTCGCCATCAGCCAAGACAACAGGCCGCGTATCGGCATCAGACCGAACCCAGGCCCAGCCGCTCGACCGTGCGCTTCTCGCCAGCGTAGGCCTCGCGCATGCTGCGGCCGTAGTCGGCGCTGTCTAGGTAGGCCACGTCCTGGTCGTAACGCCCTAGTTCGGCGATGTGCCGCGGATCGAACAGCGCGCGCTTGAACGCGTCGTGCAACCGCCGTACGACCGGCTCGGGCATGCCGCGCGGCCCCGCCAGGCCGTAGGGCGACATGGCCACGATTCCATGGCCGAGCTCATTCATCGTCGGCACCTCGGGCCACCGCTTCGAACGGTTCGCGCCGAAGGTGGCCAGCAGGCGCAAGCGGCCCGAGTCGACGTACGGTACGAAGCCGTTGGCGTTGACGCCCGCCGCGACCTGGCCCGCCGACAACGCGATCATCTGCTCGGCCGCACCCTTGTACGGCACGTGGATGAAGCTCAGCCCGTGTCTTGCGAACAACTCGTCCATGACGACGTGCGGCGTGGTGCCCACGCCGTTGGTCGCCAGGGTCAGCTCGCCCGGACGTGCCGTGGCAAGGGACAGCAGATCGGCCACGCTGCGCAGGGGACTGGCCGCAGGCACCAACAGGCCGAAGGTCACGCCGCTCACCTGCAGGATCGGCGTGGTGTCGCGGATCGGGTCCCACGTCACCTTCTGCGTGAACGGTGCGCGAAACACCGGCTGCGGCATCTGCGCCAGCGTGTAGCCATCGGGCAGCGCCTGTTGCAGCACCGGCATCGCCAGCGTGCCGCCGGCACCGCCGCGGTTCTCGATGACGATGCGCTGTCCCAATTGCTGGCCGGCCAGCTCGGCCAGCAGGCGCAGGGTGAGGTCGGTGCCGCCGCCCGCAGCCCATGGCACCCAGAGCGACAGGGGGCGGCGCGGAAACGGCGCCTCGTCCGGTTGCGCACGCGTGCGCCCCGCCGAGAGTGCTGCCACGGACGCCGCAGAGAGAAGCAGGCCGCGCCGCGTGGTCATTGAAGTACCTTCATGCGGCGCCTCGCTGCGTCAGGCCGCCGAAGCCGCGCCGGGGGTCGTAGCCCCAGCAGGCCAGCGTGAAGCACACGGTCAGCGTGGCCAGCACGATGAGCGGAGCGACGTCCGGGTCCTTGCCGTAGAGCGCAAAGCGAATCCACTCGACCGCATGCGTGAACGGATTGAACTGCGCCACTCGGTACACCCAGGTCGCGCCCGATTCCTCCAGCTTCCACAGCGGATAGAGCGCTGTGGACAGGAAGTACATCGGGAAGATCACGAAATTCATCGTGCCGGCGAAGTTCTCCAGCTGTCTGACGTAGACAGACAGCAGCAGCCCGATCGATGCGAGCATCAGTGCGCAGGCGAGCGTGGCGACCAGCGCATGCAGCAACGCGAGCGGCTGCATCGGCAACGTGGTGCCGAGCAGTGCCGCCACCGCGACGAACGCCAGCACCTGCACCAGGCTCAGCAGCGCCGTTGCCAGCATCTTCGAGAACAGGAGCCACCAGCGCGGCAGCGGCGCGGTCAGCAGGAGGCGCATGAGGCCCATCTCGCGGTCGTACACCATCGCCAGGGACGACTGCATGCCGTTGAACAGCAGGACCATGCCGATCAGGCCGGGCGCGATATAGATGTCGTAGGGGATGTAGGTGTCGTAGGGCTGCGCGATCGCCATGCCGAAGACGTTGCGGAACCCCGCCGCGAACACCGCGAGCCACAGCACCGGCCGCACCAGCGCAGACACGAGGCGTGCCTTCTGCTGCCAGAACTTGACCAGTTCGCGCATGACGATCGCACGCAGCGCCTGCATGGCATGCCTGGCCTCGCCGTGGCGCACATCGGGGGTCATGGCGCGGCCTTGCAGGGCGACTCCGGCGCGTCGGTGCCGAGCGTGTCCAGCACGTTCTTCGCATGCATGACGCCGTCCACGGGCGCGGTGCCGATCACCGCGACGCCGTCGCTCAGCAGCATCGGCTGGCGCAGTTGATGGTCCCAGGCACGGAAGCTCAGGCGTACGCCCTTCACGCCGTCGAGCGCGAAGTCGGGCTTGCCGAGGGCGGCGTTCAGGCCCGCGGCAGTGATGGGGGCCGGTCGCGTCAAGGCGGCCTGGAGCACGGCCTTCGCCGCCACGTAGGCGGCCCAGTCGTGGCCGGTCATTGGGCGGCGCGCGGCACGGGCGAAGCGGCGGGCAAGCTGCGGCGCCCCGTAGCGCTCGAAGTTCGGTGCCCAGGCTTGCGCTGTCATGCCGGCATCGCCGACCACGGGACGGGGCAGCGCGATGCGATAGGGCAGGGTTCGGGCGAACTCGCCGTCGCTGTCGACCACCCACACCACGTCGTAGTCGCCGCCCACGGCCGCCGTGCCGGTCAGCAGCAGGGGGTTGGCCAGATCGCGTTCGCGAGGGTCAGCGGACAGTTTGAAGTGCTTCGCGGCGACCTGCCGCAGGCCGTATCGCTTCAAGGCTGCCTGTGCCAGGGAGAGCCGGGTCGCGTCTTCGGCGCTTGGGCCGGCGAGCAGCAGCACACGCATCCACTTACGCCAGAGCAGGGCCTGCGCAAGCGCATCCGTACGCATGCGGTCGCTCGGCAGCGTGTGAAAGAGGTTGCCGCGGCAGCCTTGGCGCGGCGTCTCGGCGCTATCGCCCACGTTGAGAACGGGCATCGCGGTGACGGCCGATGCGGCAGCGATCCATGCGGCGGGAAGGTCGAGCACTGCGGCGTTCGCACCGGCCTTGTCGAGCTGGCGCAATTGCGCGGCTGCGTCCTCCGCCGACTTCGCGTCGCGCACGCTCACGGCAACCTGCAGGCCGGCCGCCTCGAGTTCAAACTGGCTTTCCTGAACTGCCAGGTCGACCGCGTCGCGTGCCCGCCCACCGGGCTGCCCGGGGTAGGCCAGCGCCACGCGTGCAGGGGCCAGCCGGTCGTCATCGGCGCGCTGCACGATGCCGATCGTCAAGGTGGCGGCGTCGGCATGGCACGCCATTGCCGCGGCGAGCACGGCCCCTGCGCAGATGCCGCGGCGCCGCCGGGCGAACAGGCGGCTAGTCATCGACGACAACAGTGTGCGGTACACGGCCCACCGCGATCGTGCGGATCGGCCGTGCGGTCGCGGAGTCGACCACGGTCATGTCGTCCGACAGGCCGTTGGCCACGAAGAGCCTGGAGCCGTCACGGTTGGTCGCCACGCCCCAGGCCCGTTTGCCCACCAGCGCCAGGGTCCTGGTCTTGCGCGATGCGACGTCCACGAAGGCGACATGGTTGGCGCGGCCCAGCCCGACGTACATCGTCTTGCCGTCGGGTGATGCGGTGATGCCCACGGGCGTGATGTCGTCCGGCCGCATGCCCTTGACTTCGAACACCACCGTCGCAATCACCTGCAGGTCGGCGGTGGCGATCACGCTGACGCTGCTGCCCAGTTCGTTGGTAACCCAGAGTTCGCTGCCATCCGCCGAGAACGCGAAGCGCCGCGGGCGCTTCCCGACGGGGATGTTCTTCATCACCTTGAGCGTGGCCGTGTCGACCACGTGCACCAGGTTCGCCACCTCCGAGGTGACGTACACGCGTTTGCCGTCGGGCGACACCTTCACGCCCTCGGGTTCCTTGCCTACGGGCACGGACTTCAGCAGCTTCTTCGTCGACAGGTCGAACACGTGGAGCGCGCCGTCGTCCTCTGCTGACACATAGGCGGTCCGGCCGTCGGCCGACAGGTCAAACACCTCGGGGTCGTCGCCGAGCGGCACGCTGCCCAGCGACTTGCGCGTTGTCAGGTCGAAGATCTCCGCGCGGCCGGAGTCGCTGCAGGCCACCATCAGCTGCGTGTCGCCGTTCAGGCGCTGCATGTGGCGCGGGCGCTTGCAGGTCGGCATGCTGCCGACGACGGCCAGCGTCTTCAGGTCGACCACGGCGATGGCGTTGTCTTTCTCGCTGGAGACGAAGGCAAGACCGCTGTCTTTGGCCGAGGCCAGGGGCGCGCCCATGGCCGCGGCAAGGCCGAGCAGGAGGAGGGAGGATCGGATCATGCTGTCTGTGTCTCGTGGTTCGTTGGGGTTCTCGGTGCTGCCTTTCGACGCGGTGTGCCCTAGCGGGTTGCGTTCAGGAAGGCCGCCTCCAGCGTTTCGCCGCCGAGGGTGGCCGTGACCTCGGCCGGCGGTCCTTGGGCCAGCAACCGGCCCCGGTGCAGGACCAGCACACGGTCGGCATGCTCGGCTTCGGACACCAGGTGCGTGGCCCACAGCACTGTCACGCCGCGTTCGAGCACCTCTTGCTGCAGGCCATCGATCAGGTCGCGGCGCGATTGAGGGTCGAGGCCGACCGTGGCTTCGTCCATCAGCAGCAGATCGGGACGGTGCAGCAGAGCGCGCACCAGTTCAACCTTGCGCCGGTTGCCCCCCGAGAGCTCCCGCACGCTGCGCTGCATGTCGGCCAGGAGCCCGAAGCGCGCGGCCTCCAACGTGATGCGCTCGCGTGCGCGGTGCAATGGCAAGCCTTGCAGGTCGGCGTGGAACTGGAGGTTGCGCACCACGCTCAGGTCGAGGTCGAGCGACTGCTGCTGGAAGACCACACCGATGTGCGCGAGCGCGCGGCGTGCATCGGTGCGCATCGACAGTCCGGCGATCTCCACATCGCCTTCGTCCGCTGCGAAGAGCCCTGCCAACACCTGGAACAAGGTCGACTTGCCCGCGCCGTTCGGCCCGAGCAGGACGACGAAGCCGCCGCGTGCGATGGACAGGGTCAGCGCATCCAGCGCAACGCGCTGGCCGTAGCGCTGCGTGAGACTCTGGATCTTCAGCATGGCGCCTCGTCCGCCGCATTCGCCGAGTCCGCCATGCTGCAATCCCGCGAGTTCCCGTCGCTGCGAAACAGCATGTCGGCGCCGCGCCGCGCGCCCGGCACGAAGCGCAGCGGCTGCACCGACGCGCCGGTTGCGTGCCGCGTGGCGGCGGCATCGAGCATGTCGTCGATGCGTGCGCGATCCGGGCTCTTCGGACACACCGGGTCGGTGGCTGCCGCGTCACCGGTGACCAGGAAAGCCTGGCAACGGCAGCCACCGAAATCGCGGTGCCGCTCCTCGCAGCTGCTGCAGGTCGAGCCCATCCAGGCGTCGCCCCGATAGCGATTGAAGGCCTCGCTGTCATGCCAGGCTGCGCCCACCGACACGTCACGCAGGTTCGGCAATGTCGGCCCCGGCAGCATGCGGGCGCTGTGGCAGGGCATGGCCAGGCCGTCCGGTGCGACCACCATGAACACCGACCCCCACCCCGCCATGCAGGGCTTGGGCTTCGCATCCGCATAGTCGGGCGACACCCAGAGGATCTTCATCCGCCCCGTCAGGCGATCGCGGTGTGCATCGACCACGGCCTCGGCCTCGCGCAGCTCGGCCGGCGTCGGCATCAGTGCGGCGCGGTTGAGCCAGGCCCAGCCGTAGTACTGTGTGTTCGCGAGCTCGAGAAAATCCGCACCCATCTCTTCGGCCATCCCGATGATCCGGTCGACATGCTCCAGGTTGAAGCGGTGCATCACGCAGTTCAGCACCATGGGATAGCCCTCGGCCTTGATGAGGGCTGCGACTCTGGACTTCAGCTCGAAGGTCTTCGTGGAGCTGAGAAAGTCGTTGAGTTCGCGCGTGGAGTCCTGGAACGACAGCTGCACGTGATCGAGGCCGGCTGCGCGCAGGGCCTTGGCGCGTGCACGGGTCAGGCCAACGCCCGAGGTGATGAGGTTGGTGTAGAAGCCCAGGCCGCGCGCATGCGCCACGAGTTCCTCCAGGTCCGGGCGCAGCAGCGGCTCGCCGCCCGAGAAGCCCAGTTGCACCGCGCCGAGCGCACGCGCCTCGGCCAGCACGCGCTTCCAGCTGGCGGTGTCCAGCTCCTCGCCATGGCGCGCGTAGTCGACCGGATTCGAGCAGAACACGCAGTGCAGCGGGCACCGGTAGGTCAGCTCCGCCAGCAGCCACAGCGGTGGCCTTGTCGTGCGTCCAGTTTGCGCGGCCATTGGCTTGCCTACTGAAGCCAGCTGCGCTGCAGCGCCTGGTTCAGGAAGAGGACCACATCGTCGTGCAGCGGCGACTGTGCGAACACGATCTCGAGTTCAGCGACGATCTCATCTACCGTGCGCTTGCCATCGCAGCGCTGGAGTATCTCCGCGGCAGGCGCGTTCAGGCGCACCATGCCCTCGGGATATAGCAGGACCCAGCTGTCCTGCGTCGGCTCGAACTGCATGCGATACAGAGGCGAGATGCGCGGGCGGGCGTCGGGTGCGATCATGGTCGTTGGGCCAGTGGCATGTCGTCGGGAAAGCCACGCTCGATGGCGTCGAGCATCGACCACAGGATGTCGAGCTTGAACCGCAGGATCGCCAATGCGCGCTCCTGGCGGCTGCGCGTGGTGCACCAGCGGCGCGCCACGTCCAGGCCATGCTCGACGTCACGCGTGGCCAGCGGAATGCGGCTTCGAAAGTAGGCCAGCCCCTCGATGTCGATCCATGGGTACAGCACGGGCCAGGCCGCAAGGCGATCCGCGTGGATCTTCGGCGCGAACATCTCGGTCAACGACGAGATGGCTGCCTCCTGCCACGATTGCTGCCGCGCGAAATTGACATAGGCATCGACCGCGAAGCGCACGCCCGGCTGCACATGGCGATGCGACCAGAGGTCGGCCGGGTCCAGGCCGACGGCTTCGCCGAGCCGGGCCCAGGCCTCGATGCCCCCTGCGGCGTCACCTTCGAAGTCGCCGTGGCCATCGTGGTCGAGCATGCGCAGGATCCAGCGCCGCCGTTCGGCGCGATCGTCGCAGTTGGACATCACGGCGGCGTCCTTGCGCGGGATGTTGACTTGATAGTAGAAGCGGTTGGCAACCCAGGCGCGCACCTGGAAAGGTTGCAGTTCGCCGAGATTCAATCGCTGGTTGAACCGGTGATGGATGTGATAGCGCGACTCGCAGGCGCGCAGGCGCGACTCGAACTCCTCGAAGGTCCACAGGCGCTGGAGCGCTTCGCGCGCCGCGGTACGCGCACTGGCGGGACCTGTGGGCACGAATGTGTTCACAGCGTGATCTCCATGCCGTCGTATGCGACTTCGATGCCATGGCCGTCGAGCAAGCGTCGCTGCTCGCTGGTTTCGTCCAGGATCGGATTGCTGTTGTTGATGTGGATCAATACCTTGCGGCGCGCGGCGGTGGCGGCCATCACGTCGACCATGCCCGGGCGTGTCGGGTCTCCGGTTTGCGGCAGGTGGCCCATGTCGCTGGCCGTCTTGCGGCCGAGGCCGGCTTGCTGCATTTCGTCCTCGGCCCAGAACGTGCCATCGACCAGGAGGCAGTCCGCGTCGTGCATCCACTTCAGTTCCTCCGCGCCGACGTGCGCCAGTCCCGGCGAATAGAACAAGGTGCTGCCCTCGTGAAAGTCCTCGATGAACAGGGCGATGTTGTCGCCCACCGTGTGGTCCCGGCGGTGCGGCGAATACGGTGGCGCTTTGCCGGGAATGGCCACGGCAGTGAAGCGCAGGGACGCGAAGCCATCGATCATGAAGCTCGCGCTTGTCGTGCTGCCGGCCACCGGCAGCATGTGCCAGCGCGTGCCGCAGTAGTGTTCGAGCACGCCGAGGATGGGAAAAACCGTGGTCAGGTCCTCGAAGACGCAGGGCGTGGCGTAGACATCGATGCAGGGCCCTTCACGCATGCCGAGCAGCCCCGTGACGTGGTCGATCTGGGCATCCATCAGGACCACCGCCTTGATCGGCGTGTCGCGCAGGCCTTGGCGCGGATGCAGTTGCGGATAGCGGCGCAGCTGCTGCCCGATGTCAGGCGAGGCGTTGAGCAGCGCCCAGGCTTGACCGTCGGCCGACACCGCGATGGAACTCTGCGTGCGTGCATGCGCGGTGAGTTCTCCCTGGCGCTGGCCGGCGCACTGGCGGCAATTGCAGTTCCATTGCGGAAAACCGCCACCCGCGCCGGATCCGAGCACAAGTATTTTCATGTGAAGAACAAGGTTGAGCCGGCGGCGCTGCGGCACAGCGCCGCCGGCTGAGGTGCTCAGCGATGCGAGATGTACATCGTGATTTCGAAGCCGAAGCGCATGTCTTCAAACGCGGGTTGCGACCATTGCATGGGAAGTCTCCTTGGAGCAGAACCGGCCCGGCGGGATTGCCTGGTGGTTCGTTCCCTTCCGCAAATCGCATGCCCGTGACGGTGGGACGTCGCAAGCGCTCGAAGACTGGTGGAAGCCCTGATGCCGATGGCCCTGCAGGACCCGGAAGCGACATGGCGCAGCCCGCCCAGCCGGGGTGCGGGTGTGCAGTGCTCCAGGTTGGTACAGCGCCGTGCGATGGCGGTACAGGGATGACCCTTGCTACTGCGGCGCGCGCGGGTGCGCGCTATTTGGCCCAGCGCAGCTTGCGGTAGATCGTGTTGCGGCTGATGCCCAGGCGCTTGGATGCGACGGAGATATTGCCGTCAGCCGCCGCCAGTGCATTGCGGATGAGCTCGACTTCCGCCTCGCCGAGCGTGCGTGAAACGCTCGCCTCGAGCGGGGTTGTGGGGGCCGCTGGTGGGATGCCGGGCGCCATGGTGGGCGCGTCCATCGCCGCCGTGTGCGCCTGGGCAGCAGGCCACGCGGGCAACGGCGCCGCCTCGGCCTGCGCCACGGGCAGCGATGGCGAGTCGACGCGCTGGTGGACATGGCGCGTGCTGCGCACGTCTTCCAGGAAGTCATCCGAGAGATGGTGCTCCACGATCTGCCGTTCGCCTGAGGCCATGACGCACGCCGTGCGCAGCACGTTCGCGAGCTGCCGCACGTTGCCCGGCCAGGCATAGGACTTGAAGAGCGACATCACCTGCGGGCTGATGTCGGGGGTGGCATGCGGGCACTCGGCCAGCAGGATGCGGCGCGCCACCACGTCGAGGTCGTGGCGTTCGCGCAGCGCGGGAAGTTTTACGACGAGGCCGTTCAGGCGGTAGTACAGGTCTTCGCGGAACGAGCCGGCCTCGATCATGTCGCGCAGCTTGCGGTGCGTCGCGCCGATCACCGCGATGTCGACCGCGATCGACTTGAGGCTGCCCAGGGGCGTGACGCGGCGCTCCTGAAGCACGCGCAGAAGGCGTGCCTGCAGGGGCAGCGGCATGTCGCCGATTTCATCGAGGAACAGAGTGCCGCCGTTGGCCTGCACGATGCGTCCGATCGCGCCCTTGCGGCGCGCGCCCGTGAAAGCGCCTTCTTCATAGCCGAACAGTTCGGCTTCGATCAGCGATTCGGGGATCGACGCGCAGTTGACGGCAACGAAGGGCTGCTTGGCGCGGTCGGAGTCCTGGTGCACCGCGCGCGCCAGCAGCTCCTTGCCAGTTCCAGTCTCACCCAGGATGAGCAAAGGGATGTCGCGGTTGATCACGCGCTGCACCTTCTGGATCAACACTGCGATCTGAGGGTCGCCGGTATTCAGGTAATGCAGCCCCGAGAACAGCGTGCCGTCGGCGGATCGGGCCGCGTCCACGGCCAGCGAACCGGAGCGTTTCGCGCCTTCGGCGGGCGCTCCCCGGGGATTGACGATCACATCGATGGCCGTCTGCGGAAAGCTCTCCACGACCATCGAACGCTGCAACCCGGTGAATCGTGCATTGACATGAAACTGCCGACCGTTGGACAGACACAGCATCATCGGCGTGGGCAGCGGGGCACGGAAGTGGTCAAAGACCGCCGGCGCGGTGGTGCCGAACAGACTGGCCAGGCTGTGCATCCGCAACGCTGCGCTGCTCATGTCGAGCTGGTCGAGCGCGCTGCGATTGGCGCCCAGGATTTTTCCGTCAGCACCTACGACGATGATGCCCTCGAGCAGCGTGCCGATGAACTCGACACGGCTGTGGAAGTGCAGCCTCAGGCGGTTGCCATAGTCGTCCGACAGCCACTGGTTTTCGATCATGCGCGCCGACATCCGCACCAAGCCCATGGTGTGCCGGTGGTAGGAGCGCTGGTCACCGGTGACGTCGAGCACACCGAGCATGTTGCCGCGCGGATCGAAGATCGGCGCGGCCGAACAGGTCAGGAAGTTGTTCGCGTGAATGAAATGCTCGCCGCCGTGAACGACGGTGGGCGCCTCTTCGAACAGGGCAGTGCCGATGGCGTTGGTGCCCTTGGAGTGTTCGGCCCAGTTGACGCCGGGCGTCAGTGCCACCTTGTTGGCGCGCTGCAGGAATCTGTCGTCGCCCACGGAGTGAAGGATGGTGCCCGAGACATCGGCCAGCACGATCATGCTTTCCGTGTCGACGATCTGCTCGAAGAGCATTTCCATCACAGGTGCGGCATGGGTGAACAGGCGCTGGTTGCGCTCGCGGGCCACGGCGAGGTCGGTACGCAACAAGGGTTCGAAGTCGGGTCGCTCGACGCGGGTCAACCCGAGCGCCGAGCAGCGCTGATGCCACTGTTCGATCTTTTCTGTGCGCGCGGGCTGCTGCGTGATGGGCAGCGCCGCGGGCGTTGTCCAGGATTTGGCGGGCGCACGGTGGGAGTCAATCATTGTTTGTCTCCTCTGCCTCTGATCGGGCAGGTGTTCTATTCGAAATCATCGTGTCGTGTCACTGTTCCGTTTTGGTACATCGGAAGGTGCCCCTGTCTCTTCGTTGCCGGCTGAGGCAACTATGAAGGATGCCATGACGAGGTATTTCACGCAATTTGTGTTCCCGCTTGAAACACCTGGCAGGTGGCACAGCGATTGCGCAGTCCGTCCCGTTCTCACTTTGAAATGAACAGGAGACTGACATGAAGATTTTTCATCCACGCGCGCGACGGGCGTTGAACACCTGGAAACACGCGGTCGCACCTCGGGCCCGGCTTGTTCGCAGGGCGGGCGTGCTGCTCGGCGCAGCTGCGTGCATCGTTGGCACCTCGCTAGCCTGGGCCCATGGCGACGTGACGCCGCAAAAGGTGGACACCACCGGTCTGCCCTCGCTCGGCAAGGAGTGGCGCGCCGAGAACCCGTACCGGGGCAATGCGACCGCGGTCAGGATAGGCACCTCCGGCTACAACCAGAACTGCGCGCGTTGTCATGGCATCGAGGCGATCTCCGGAGGCATTGCCCCGGATCTGCGCAAGCTCGACAACGACTGCGCTGCGCTGAAGGACGCCGCGAAGAAGGCCGCCTGCATCAAGGAGATGGACGAGTTCTTCCTGACCACCGTGCGCCATGGCCGCACCCGCAACGGCGCGGTCTACATGCCGCCGTTCGAGGGAATGATGAGCCAGGAGGCGATCTGGTCGATCAAGGCCTATCTCGAGACCCGTCGCGACAAGCCGATGTAACGGTGCCCACGGCCAAGGAACACCCTCATGACTTACGAAGACATGTCTTCGCGCCGAGACTGCCTGCGCTGGCTCGGCGCAACTGCCCTGGCGGGTGCCTCGCTCGCGTGCGGCGCCGCGTCGCTCGAGCGCATCCGCGAGCGCGGCACGCTCACCGTGGCGCTGTACAAGGAGATGCCGCCGTTCCATGTCGATGGCAAGGGCATCGACGTCGAGCTGGCACAGGCGCTGGCGGACACGTTGAACCTCAAGCTGTCGATGCTGGCCTTCCATGCCGACGAGAACATGGGCGACGACCTGCGCAACATGGTCTGGCGTGGGCACTACCTGGGCTTCGGACCGGCCGACGTGCTGATGCACGTGCCTGTCGACAAGCCGCTGATTGACGACACGCCGCAGGCAACGATCTTCGCGCCGTACTACCGCGAACGCGTGGTGCTGGCGCGGCGCCTCGACCGCCTGCCGCAACTAGAGAGCCTTTCCGGATTGGGCGATGCGAAGGTCGCCGTGCCGGGGCAGACCCTGGCAGGGTGGCTGATGATCGGTGCCGACGGCGGTGCGTACCGAGGCCAGCTCAACACCCAGTGGAAGGATGGCGCGGAGGCCGCCCGTGCGTTGCAGCGTGGCGAGGTCGCCGCGGCGGCCGGCCTGGCATCGGAGGTGGAGTCGGTGCTGCGCGGCGATGCGCGCTTCGCGATCGCGCCGCTTCCGTCGCCGCGCGCGCCGCGCAATGGCTGGGCCGTGGGACTGGCGGTCAAGAAGGACGCGACGGAGCTTGCGAAGGCCCTGCAGGCCGGCGTCAGCGACCTGGCTGCCAGCGGGCGCCTGGGCCAGATCTTCGAGCGCGCCAACGTCGCTTGGCAGGCGGCCTGAGAAGGCTCAAGAGCCGGCCTCAAGGCCGGCCTTGTGCCTCCAGCGCTTGCCACTCCGCGTCGTCGTACAGCCGTGAGCGCGTGAGAAAGCGCAGCCCGGTCGGACGTTCGAGAGAGAACATCCCGCCGTTGCCCTTCACCGCGTCGATGATCAGGTGCGTGTGCTCCCAATACTCGAACTGCGACCGGCTCATGTAGAACGGCGTTTCCGCAATTTCGCCGAGGCAGATATCGGTATCGCCTGTGATGAACTCGCCCAGCGCAAAGCACATCGGCGCGCTGCCGTCGCAGCAGCCGCCCGATTGATGGAACATCAACGGACCATGCTCCGCGCGCAGGCGCTCGATGAGCGCCTGCGCGGCCGGCGTCACGGACACGCGACTGACAACGGCGGCGACCGTGTCATGCAGTGGCGTAGCGGACGGCATGGAGGGCTCGCTCAGAAGAAGCCCAGCTTGTTCGGGCTGTAGCTCACGAGCAGGTTCTTGGTCTGCTGGTAGTGGTCGAGCATCATCTTGTGGTTTTCGCGGCCGATGCCCGACTGCTTGTAGCCGCCGAAGGCCGCGTGCGCCGGGTATTGGTGGTAGCAGTTGGTCCACACGCGGCCGGCCTGGATGCCGCGGCCCATGCGGAACGCGCGGTTAGCGTCGCGGCTCCACACGCCGGCGCCCAGGCCGTAGAGCGTGTCGTTGGCAATCTCGAGTGCCTCTTCTTCGGTCTTGAAGGTGGTGACGGACAACACGGGACCGAAAATTTCTTCCTGGAAGATCCGCATCTTGTTGTGGCCCTTGAACACGGTCGGCTTGATGTAATAGCCAGTTGCCAACTCGCCCCGCTTCACGTTGCGCTCGCCGCCGGTCAGGCACTGCGCGCCTTCCTGCTTGCCCAGATCGATGTACGAGAGGATCTTTTCCATCTGTTCCTGGGACGCCTGCGCGCCGAGCATGGTGGCCGTGTCCAGCGGGTGGCCTTGCGTGATCGCCTCGACACGCTGGATCGCGCGTTCCATGAAGCGGTCGTAGATCGATTCCTGGATCAGTGCGCGGCTCGGGCAGGTACAGACTTCGCCCTGGTTCAGTGCGAACATCGTGAAGCCTTCGAGCGCCTTGTCGAAGAAGGCGTCGTCGGCCGCGAGCACATCCTCGAAAAAGATGTTGGGCGACTTGCCGCCGAGTTCCAGCGTGACAGGGATCAGATTCTGGCTCGCATACTGCGAGATCAGCCGGCCGGTGGTGGTCTCGCCGGTGAACGCGATCTTGGCGATGCGTGGGCTCGAGGCCAGCGGTTTGCCGGCTTCCAGGCCGAAGCCGTTGACGACGTTGAGTACGCCCGGCGGCAGAAGGTCGCCGATGATCTCGACCAGCACCAGGATCGACGCGGGCGTCTGCTCTGCCGGCTTCAGTACCACGCAGTTGCCCGCAGCCAGCGCCGGCGCGAGCTTCCACACGGCCATGAGGATCGGGAAGTTCCACGGAATGATCTGACCGACGACGCCGAGCGGTTCGTGGAAGTGGTAGGCATAGGTCTCGTGATCGATCTCGCTGATCCCGCCTTCCTGCGAGCGGATGCACGAAGCGAAGTAGCGGAAGTGATCGATGGCCAGTGGCATGTCGGCCGCCATCGTCTCGCGCAGCGGCTTGCCGTTGTCCAGTGTCTCGGCCACGGCCAATGTTTGCAGGTTCTGCTCCATCCGGTCCGCGATCTTCAGCAGGATGTTGGCGCGCTCCGTCGTCGACGTGCGGCCCCATGCGTTCTTGGCTTTGTGCGCCGCGTCGAGTGCGGCTTCGATGTCCTTCGCGTTGGAGCGCGGAATGCTGGTGAACGCCTGGCCCGTGACAGGGGTCAGGTTGTCGAAGTACTGGCCATCGACCGGAGGCAGCCACTGGCCTCCGATGTAGTTGCCGTACTGTTTCTTGAAGGGGTTGGCGATACCCAGGTTGCGCATTTCAGCCATGTCCATGAATTCGTCTCCGTTGCAGTTGAGGGATAAAACGCACGAACTTCTTCGCAATTGACAGGCCAGCATCGAGGCTGTGGATGACCGCACACGCAAGTGGTTGCTGCGAAAGGAGTTTTGGCGTTCCAGCTGCACTCGGTCGGGCCGACCGGCGCGAGGCACGCGATGTGCCTCCGCGGAGCACTGCTCCAGATTGCATCAGCCCGATCGTGTTCGTCTGGGTGAAAACTCCCCGTCATGAACGGCACGGAAATTGCCGCTGATGTGCCATCACACAAACTCAAAAGAGGCATACAGAGCGATGACAACCCCCACACCGAAGGCAGCCGAATCCGTCCTCGTCGAGAACCGTGTGTTCCCGCCCGACGCCCGCGCCACCGAAGGCGCCCGCATTGCCGGCATGGCCGCCTACGAGGCGCTGTGCAAGGAGGCCGAACAGGACTTCGAGGGCTTCTGGACCCGGCTGGCCAAGGACAACCTCCAGTGGACCAAGCCTTTCACCCGCACCCTCGATGAATCGAACGCGCCGTTCTACGAATGGTTCGGTGACGGCGAGCTCAATGCCAGCGCCAACTGCCTGGACAAGCACATCGGCACCCCCGTCGAGCACAAGACCGCCATCGTCTTCGAAGCCGACGACGGCGCCGTCACCCGCGTCACCTACAAGGAACTGCTGGCCCGCGTGAGCCAGTTCGCCAACGCGCTGAAGGCGCAGGGCATCCAGAAGGGCGACCGCGTCATCATCTACATGCCGATGACCATCGAAGGCGTGGTCGCCATGCAGGCCTGCGCGCGCATCGGCGCCACCCACAGCGTGGTGTTCGGCGGCTTCTCGGCCAAGGCGCTGCAGGAACGCATCATCGACGCGGGCGCCGTGGCCGTCATCACGGCCAACTACCAGCTGCGCGGCGGCAAGGAACTGCCGCTGAAGGCCATCGTGGACGACGGCATTGCGCTGGGCGGCTGCGACACCCTCAAGACCGTGCTCGTGTACGAGCGCACCCCCACCGCGTGGAACCGCGTCGAGGGCCGCGACAAGACCTTCACCGAAGCGCAGGCAGGCCAGAGCACCGAGTGCGCGCCGGTGCCGGTCAATGCCGAGCACCCGCTGTTCATCCTCTACACCTCGGGCTCCACCGGCAAGCCCAAGGGCGTGCAGCACGCCACCGGCGGTTACCTGCTGTGGGCCAAGCTCACGATGGACTGGACCTTCGACATCAAGCCCGAAGACATGTTCTGGTGCACCGCCGACATCGGCTGGATCACCGGCCACACCTACGTCGCCTACGGCCCGCTCGCGGCCGGCGCCACGCAGGTCGTGTTCGAAGGCATCCCCACCTTCCCGCATGCGGGCCGCTTCTGGGAAATGATCGAGAAGCACAAGGTCAGCGTGTTCTACACCGCCCCCACGGCCATCCGCTCGCTCATCAAGGCGGCCGAAGGCGACGAAAAAGTGCACCCGAAGAACTGGGACCTGACCAGCCTGCGCATCCTCGGTTCGGTCGGCGAGCCGATCAATCCTGAAGCATGGATGTGGTACCACCGCAATATCGGCGGCGAGCGCTGCCCGATCGTCGACACCTTCTGGCAGACCGAAACGGGTGGCCACGTCATCACACCGCTGCCGGGCGCCACGCCGCTGGTGCCGGGCTCGTGCACCTTGCCGCTGCCGGGCATCATGGCGGCCATCGTCGACGAGACCGGCAAGGACCTGCCCAACGGCGCGGGCGGCATGCTGGTCATCAAGCGGCCGTGGCCTTCGATGATCCGCACCATCTGGAACGACCCCGAGCGCTTCAAGAAGAGCTACTTCCCCGAAGAGATGGGCGGCACGATCTACCTGGCCGGCGACGGTGCGGTGCGCAGTGCCGACCGCGGCTACTTCCGCATCACGGGCCGCATCGACGACGTGCTCAACGTGTCGGGCCACCGCCTGGGCACGATGGAAATCGAATCGGCGCTGGTGTCCAAGACCGACCTGGTGGCCGAAGCCGCGGTGGTGGGCCGTCCCGACGACGTGACCGGCGAGGCCGTCTGCGCCTTCGTCGTGCTCAAGCGCTCGCGCCCGACCGGTGAAGAGGCCAAGCAGATCGCCAACGAACTGCGTGCCTGGGTCGCCAAGGAAATCGGCCCCATCGCCAAGCCCAAGGACATCCGCTTCGGCGACAACCTGCCCAAGACGCGCAGCGGCAAGATCATGCGGCGCCTGCTGCGCAGCATTGCCAAGGGCGAGGCGATCACGCAGGACACGTCAACGCTGGAGAATCCGGCGATCCTGGATCAGTTGTCCGAGACGAACTGATTGAGGAGCCGGCCGCAAGACCGGTGAGCGCGAAGCGCGGGGCCGGTGAAGGTACTGGTCGAGCACGGTGCGCCCGGCGCACGCCGCGACGTGCTTGCGATGGTGCTTTCACACGACGGGTTCGAGGCATTCCGGAACAATCGACGGGGGGCGTGGCGTGGCGATGGCGTCGGACGTACTGGCATGCGACGCCGTTGCACAAGGTGCGCTGGCCCTCGCGCTGGCGCAGTGTGCCGCGGTCACCGGGCCGTACCGCTATCACCTGCTGCAGAAAAGGGCGGCGGGGACGCCGCGTCGGCCGGTGCAGTGCTTCGTCGAGTGGTTGCGCGGCGCTGCGCTCGACTTCAGGCGGGCGCTGTGATGGCCCTGGTCGTGCCGAGCCTCTGACGCCGAACGCGCGCCGTCCGTCGGCCGCCGGCACCTTGCGCCCGCAGGCTCATTCGACCGCATAGGGCGTCTCGGGCACTTGCGTGTGAAAGCTTGCATTGAGCATGTTCCAGGATCGGATGGCGCCCACCTGAAACGTGAGGTCCGCGATCTGCGCGTCGCTCAGGTGGCGTCGTACCGCCTCGAAGTCCGCATCGCTGGGCGCGCGATGCGGGATGGCATTGACGGCTTCCGCCCAGTTGAGCGCCGCGCACTCGGCATCGCTGAAAAAGCGCGATGCCTCGAGCCATCCGGCCACGGCATTCACATGGCGCGGTTCCACGCCCTGCTTGAGCAGGTCGGTCCAGTGCATGTCGATGCAGAACGCGCAACCGTTGATCTGGCTGATGCGCAGGTTCACCAGTTCGCGCAGGCGCCTGTCCAGCGTGCTGCCGGCAACCTGGGAGAACTGGGTGCCGGCGCGGGCGGCCTTCGGTGCGAGGGCGTGGTAGTTGAATCGGGGTGCAGACATCTGGAATCCTTTCGTCAGTGTTGAGGGCAGGCAAGACGTTGCGGTCCGCCGGTTTGTGACAAGGCACTGCTGAAAATCGGATCGGCGCATTGGCGCGGCGCACTACAGTCCCCATACAGTTGAGCGTTGAAGACTGCACAACTTCCACCGATTCGGGTGACGGTTGCCGTTCAAGAACAGATTGAGGGCGTGCTGCTCGAAGGCGAAACTCTGTCGCATTTTGTCGAGCAGGCGGCGACTGATGCTGCTCGTCGCCGCAAGGCACAGAAAGTTTTCATGGCGCGTGGACGCGCCTCGCTTGCCCATGCCCTCGAATCGAGTGAGTCCTATGCGGCAGACGAGGTGATCGATGCGATGAAGTCTCGGATCGCCATCGCGCGCAAGGCTGCCGAAAAGGGACGTGGAGGCATCTCCAAGCGGCGCGCGTGACATAGGTTTTTCGCTTGACGCGCGAGACGTTGGAGGATCTGCAGCGCCGTGTGAGAACCTTACGTGCACAGTCACTGTCCAATATATTGCCCGGGAGACAGCGAGGGTCACGCGTGCTATCCCATCTTGTTTCGCCTCGCGTGGGCCTGAGAAAAAATGAAGCCGCAGCGTAGGGCTTGCTGCGACACGAAACGTGGCACGCGGTCCTAGCGGGCCAGTTCTGCGCACCCAACACTGAGCCGCGGCCCGCAGCTGTGTACTCTTCGCTGAAGGCCGCCTCGCGGTTTGCCCGCGACGGTCTCGTGCAACTTCGCTTGCGTGGCGAACTCAATCTCGGACTCGAAGCGTTGGCTTGGCTGCTGAATCGCTGGGGTCATCGTCAGCCCCCGATCGGGTGCGTCAGGTGGCCGTGCATTCACAGCAGAACCGGCCAGGCCTCCCATTGTGTGAGCGGCACTTCGTGGCGTGCAACGGTTACGCGTCTCAGCGGCCTGGATGGCGCGCCTTTGCAAGTCGCGCCGCGGATGATGGCTTCCCTGTGTGCGGCCTGTGCACGTTGCTTCCGCATCCGAAGCCGCCTCTTGGCCGACGCATAGCGCGCGCGGGCCGCTGTCCAGGGCTGCGGGCTTCGCCACCGTCCTCACCCGGTCCTCGCTGCGCTCGGCTGCGGCTTGCGGGCGGTCCCTGGACATCGCCCCTGGTCGCGCGCTGTTCATGCGTCGAGGCGGCTGCGAAAGCAGATGTTCAACCACACAGCGGCACGTGCCGCAGAAAGGCCCAGCCATGCATGCTCGTTCGATGTCCAGTTCCAGTCCGCGCGCTGCGGGCCGCCCGAATCCTCCGGGCAACGCCATGGCTTCGCGCGCTTCGCCCGTATCTCCTGTTGACGCACCCCAAGCAATGGCCGGGGGTGATGGCGCTGCAGGCATCGCTGCGCGGGGCCACGAGCTCATGGACGTGCGGCAGGTCGTGACGGACCGCATCGTCGCGATGCTGGGGCAGGGAGGCCATGTGTTCCGTGAACGCTGGACGCGGGCGGCGGCGCGTGGCGTGCCGCGCAACGGCAAGACCGGGGCGGCCTACCACGGCGCGAACGTGCTGCTGCTCTGGGAGGCGGCGATCGAAGCGGGCTATGCGTCCAACGTGTGGATGACCTACCGGCAGGCGCACAGCCTCGGTGCCCAGGTGCGCAAGGGCGAGCGCGGCGTGCTGTGCGCGCACTTCGAGCGCAGGGCGCGTGAAGGTCGCCGTGAGGCCGATGATGAAGTCGTCTCCCAAGGTGGTGCGGATGAGGACGCTGTGGCGGGACGCTCCGGCGCGCGTGCGGGCTTGCTGGTGTGCCGTCCGTTCTGGCTCTTCAACCTGGCGCAAATCGACGGGCTGCCGCTCGAGGTCGTGGACCTGGGGATTGCTCCGCCGATGGGCTCGCTGGGCGCGGTAGAGCGGGCGGTGCGCTTGCTCGGGGGCTGCGACGCGACGATCCGGTACGGCTTCGACCAAGCGGCGTACCTGCCGGCACTCGATGAGATCCGGCTTCCCTGGCCA
The DNA here is from genome assembly GCF_033802765.1 of Variovorax sp. EBFNA2. Taxonomy (NCBI): domain Bacteria; kingdom Pseudomonadati; phylum Pseudomonadota; class Betaproteobacteria; order Burkholderiales; family Comamonadaceae; genus Variovorax; species Variovorax sp. EBFNA2. The sequence continues at coordinate 24,581 of NZ_CP138497.1, read as the reverse complement.
CGACAGTTTAGGAGTGCCGAGGCACAGTGCGCGACGGCGCTGCACGAGCTGGTGCATTGGACCGGTCATCCTGCGCGGCTGAACCGGCGCTTCGGGAAGCGCTTCGGCGACGCGGCATATGCCTTCGAGGAACTCGTGGCCGAGCTCGGCAGTGCTTTCGTGATGGGCCACTGCGGGCTGGTTGATGCCACGGTGCAGGGGCATGCGGCCTACATCGAGGCTTGGCTGAAGCTGTTGCGTGGGGACCGCACGGCGATCTTCGTCGCGGCGCGCCTGGCGCAGGAGGCCTTCGCGTTCATCGTGGCGCGGGAGATGCCGGCGCTCGAGGCGTTCGCGGCGAGTGCAAAGGATGCATGAAGGCCGCCGAAGCCTCCCAGAGCCTGTCCGCACATTCGGCCGTGATGCAGGCTTGTTGCGCGTCATGCAACGCGAGGGCTGCCTGCGTCGGGAATCCGAGCGGGGCGGCCTTCGGAAAAGTGCATGCGGCGCAAGCGTTGCGCAGCGCGTTAGCTGTCCGGATCATCGCGCCTTCCGTCGTGAAGACGTGCGGACTTCCAGCGCCGGGATCGCGATGCGATCGTGGTGCGCGCTGGCGGTCGGTGCGTTTGGCTTCTTCCTTGTTCTTGCTGCCGGACCTTCAAACGCATGAAACCCTTTTCCCTGCGCGCCGTCACGATCGCCATGCTTACCATGGGTGTGTCCTGCCTCACCAGTGCCCAGATCGCCTACCTGGGTCCGGCGGGCAGCTGGACCCACCAAGCCTGCATGGACCTGTTCGGCGACACGAACCTGGTCGCGCTCGACAGGCAGGCGCTCTTCAAGGCCCTGGACGAGAAAACCGTGGACAAGGCCTGCGTGCCCGTCACGACCTCGGTGGTCGGGGCAACGCCCTACCTCGACGACGTGCTGGCGCTCGATGCCGTGCACGTGGTGGGCGAGTATCCGAAGGCCCTGGGCTACAGCCTGCTGGCCAAGCCGGGCACCCGCAAGGAGGACATCCGCGCCGTGCTTGCGCATCCGGTGGCGCTGGAGGAGGTCAAGCCCTGGCTCGACCGCCAGATGCCGGATGTCGAACGCCGTCCCGCGACAAGCGGCGGCGCCGCCGCGAAATCGGTGGCGGAGGGGACGACGTCGGACATCGCAGCGATGGGGCCGCCGAGCGCGGCAAGGCTCTACGGCCTTGCCCCGATCGTCGACGGCATCGAGGAGGGACCCCACAACACGACGCGCTGGTGGGTGCTGGGGCGAGGGCTGCCTGCACCCAGCGGCAACGACAAGACCACGCTGCTGCTGACCGTGGATGAGGCAGGTTTGCAGCGGTCGCTGCAGGCGCTCACGCGATCGGTCCAGGTCCTGGCCCTCTACGAACGCCCGGGAAAGAAATCACTGGACGGGCACCGGTATGTCGTCGACGTCGTGGGCCATGCCTCGCAGCCGAAGATCGTGCGGCTGCTGGCGGGCCATTCGGAGTTCCGACTTCTCGGCTCCTATCCTCGAAGATATTGATACGCCATTGAGGCACACGCAGGGCGCTCGATTCACGCAGCGGATCGAGTTGCGCTCGAAAGAGAGCCAGTCATCTCTCGCGCTTTGCAGATGCTCGACCCAGGCCAGGTGAAAGGACCTGGACGACCTCGTGGTGTACCAGAGGGTCTGGGCGTGCCGGGCGGCCGCACGACTTTCGCAAACGCGCTTCGCCCCGCTGAAGTTGCGCGATGAGAGTCGCGGTCGAGCGATGCGCTGTGATGAATTCGTGCGCGAGAAAACACGCGGCGCGGGGGCTGCGCCCCCGCGTCGTTTTCTTGTGTCTACTGGGCGGGCACAAGGCGCACTTCTTGCGCCGGATCCTGATCGAGGATCAGTGCCCATGTCAGCTCGAAGCCCATCAGCGCTTTTTCCGGGACTGGACTCGCTTCCAGGTGAGCCTGCGAAAACTGCCGCTGTTGCGTCAGTTCCTGCGCCAGCAGGGCGGGTTGGGGGTGCGTCTTGATGAGCGCTCTCAACGCTGCGGTCAGCGCCATCTCCGTCCCAAGAACGTTGGCAGCCGAAGCCGTTGCCGTTGCCGTTTCCTCTTCCGGTGTGATCATTTCGTCTTCCCTTGCGGGCTCCGTGTTGAGGACATCTGACTTTACTTCACGAGAGGAAGGACACAGAGATACAAGGTTGAAGTCGCAAGGCAAACAGCGGTGGGTGGGATCGGTGACTCGCTTCGACCGGAACCGGCGGCCGAGTAGAAATGGAACGCGTGATCGGATCCGATGGAACGGGCTACTCCATATCGGGCGAAATACGCATGCAGGCGTGGCGCGGTTGGCGCGACAGGACCCAGCAGCCACGTCGATAGCTTCAGACCAATCGTCTGGAAGAGCCCTCGCCTTCAGTACTCGATGCGCTGGTTCTTCTCCGCATAGGTGAAGCTCACGACGTCTTCCAAATCGAAGAATGTGCTGACATGCGTATTGGCATCGCCCAAGGCTGTGGACGAACCGGTCACGCAGGCCGTGCGCTGCTCGGCGGCGTACTTGAATATTCCCTTGAGAACGATGCCGTTGTACAGCGTGACTGCCACCGCTTCAACGCCCACGTCACGGCCATCTCCTGTGAGCGTGGCGATCGCTTCCTGAACCGCAAGTTGGGACATGATGCTCTTTCGTGCAAAGCCAAGCAGTGTGACACGGCGCGCCTGCACAGTGGCCTTCAAAGCAGCACTGAAGATTGCAATGGCCCCAATCTGATGCATGCCACTATCCGGCCCGCAAGGCGCCCCCTGCGTCTGCGAAATCCGCAACGTCCTACCCAGGGAAGATGTACCTAAGGGTAAAGTTGTCTTCTCAAAAACGGAGATTCAAGGAAGGGACGAGATGAAGCAAGACCCCGTGCGCACCGGGATCCCAGGATTGGACGAGGTACTTCTGGGCGGTGTTCAACGCAACAACAACATCTTGGTGGAAGGCGCGCCTGGCGCCGGAAAGACGACCCTGGGACTGGGCTTCATTCACGCGGGGGCAGCCCTGTACGACGAACCCGGCGTGATCGTCTCCTTCGAACTCGATCCCGAAAAGCTGTTGCGGGACGCCAAGGGGTTCAACTGGGACCTGCAACGGCTCATCGATGAGGGCAAGGTCAAGATCATCCAGACCTCGCCGGCCGTTCTCCTCAATGAATTCCGCTCCGCCGACGGCGCTTTCACGGCAGAGCTGGCCGCCATCGGTGCGCGCAGATTGATGATCGATGGTCTGACGCCGCTTCGGCTCTATGCCGAGGCCAATGACAAGCCGTTTCGCGAGGATGTTCATTTGCTTGTCGAAGGTCTCGCCCGGCTCGGCGTGACGACACTCGTTACCGCAGAACGTGCGGAAACGAAGTTCGAGGCCCATGCACACGAGCGATTCGTCTTCGACACCATCATCTCGCTGACCCGCAGCGAAGTGCGTCGCCGGGTTCACAGGACCCTGGCGGTCGTCAAGTCGCGCGGCCAGGACTTCATCAGCGGAAGCCATTCGATGCGCATCGAGGCCGACGCCGGTATTCACGTGTATCGGCGTGCCCAGTCGCGGCCCAAGGTCGATGAGGACCAACCCACGTCAAGCGAACGCGTGTCCGTGGGATGCGCCGCGCTCGACGTGATGATGGCCGGCGGGCTTTACGAGGGCTCGATCACCATGGTCACCGGCATCTCCGGTACCGGTAAGACGGTTCTGGGCGTGCAGTTTCTCACAACGGCAGTACAGGCCGGACGGCGGGCGCTGCTGGTGACCCTGGACGAGCATCCGCGCCAACTGGTCCGCAACGCGGCCAGCCTGGGCTTCGACCTGGAGGGCCTCGTGCAGCAGGGCTCGCTCTTCATCCACTACGAATCGCCCCTGGAGCTGGAGCTGGACGTGCACTTCGACCGGGTGACGAAACTGGTGGAGAAGGAAGGCATCGACTGCATCGTCTTCGACTCGGTGGCCGTCTACGAGATGGCGAGTCCGGACCAGGCCTCCGACTTTCTCTATGCGCTGGCTGATTTCGTCAAGGGCCGGCTCGCGACGGCGTTCTTCAACTACGAGAGTCCCGAACTCCTGGGCGTCTCGCAGATCAGTCAGGAGCTCAAGGGTTCGCACCTGGTCGACAACATCATCTTGCTGAGCTACGTGGAAATCTCCACGCGCCTGCGCCGTGCGATCGCCGTGCCGAAGGTGCGCGGGAGCAAGAACATCCAGACGACGCGCGAGTACGTGATCGGAGCTGGGGGCATCTCCCTGCTCGACGAATCGGCGGCCGAGGAAGAGGACGCCGCGCCCGTGCCGCAGTTGCCGTTCTCTTCTTACTACGGACTGCTGGCGCGTTCGCCGTCGCGCAAGAGCCCGGTGATCGAGGACGCTGTCGCGCATGGCAAGGCGTTGCCGGATTCGCCGGAGTTGCCGCCCGAGACGACCAAGTGAACGTCAGCGCCGACGCCAGGAGCCCTGAGAACCGACCCACGGGGTTGGACTGGGAGGGCTGGCGTCATGCCTTGGCGCGTTTCGCTGCGGCGACCGAGCTTTGCGTCAGCGCCTACGACCTGGACTGCGAAAGGCAGGCCGGGCCATTTGCCTCGTCGAAAGTCGCGCGCCTGCTGGCTACCGCAGGTATATGGGATGAGGGACGCCTGGGCGACAAGATCGAGCGGGAGCTCGCCGCGCAGGTACTTGCGACGGGCGAAGCCGGGAGCGCCAGTGCAGGCGACGAGCTGCGCCTAAAGGCCGTCCCGTTGCTGGTGGGGGGCCAGGTGCGTGGCGTCATCGTGTATGGATGGGCGTTCGTCACCTTCGGGACGCCGCTGGGATGCGAGCGCATCGGGCGCCTGCTCGGTGTCAACGGTGCACGACTTTGGGGGGAGGTGCGCCTGGAGTCACCCGTTCCCGAGTCGCGCATGACGGTGTATACCGAACTGCTCGAGACCATGATCGAGTCCACGGTCCGCCATGCCGAGGCGGTCGAGCGCCTTCAAGAGCTCAGTCGACTGCGCGAGGTCTTTCTTGCCAGTGTGTCGCACGAGCTTCGCACGCCGTTGTCGGTGATTGGCATGCGAATCGATATCCTGCTGCGCGGTGCGCTCGCCGATCCGGAGGCCATCAGGGCCTCTTTGATTAACATGAAGCACCACGTGAATACCGAAGCACGGTTGATCGAAGATCTCATCGAGGCGGCGCGAACGCGCACCGGGCAGTTGCGCATGGACATGCACCCTGCGTCGCTTCGCGACATCCTCAAGGCCGCGGTCTCCGCCGTGGCGGCGCATGCTGAGGCCAAGCAGATTTCCCTCGCAATGCCAGAGCTGGCCGACCTTGGCCAGCTGCCACTCATTGCCGACCCGCATCGTCTGCAACAGGTGTTCTGGAATCTTCTGTCCAATGCAGTCAAGTTCACCCCGGCGTCCGGAAGCATCGAAATGCGGTTGCATCGCGACGCGCAGACGTACACCGTGTCAGTGGCGGACACGGGCAGCGGCATTGAAGCAGCGCTGCTCCCGCACGTGTTCACTCCCTTCACGAAGCAGCTCAAGGCGAACGCCCAAGGGTTGGGCCTTGGACTTTCGATCGCGCGCCACATCGTCGAGCACCACGGCGGGACGATCCGTGTGGAAAGTGCCGGCCCTCATGCTGGGGCCACGTTCCATGTCACGCTGCCAGTGAATTTGCCGCCGGCAACCGACGCACCATAGGCAGCGATGCGCGCCGGGACCGGCCCGTCGCACAGGAAGCTGGAAACCGGTGGATTCCTCGGCGAACGTGAGCGGCGTCACGCTCAGGCACTGCGCTGCGCGAAGGCTGTTCCACTGCGAAGACGAATCGAGCGGCCCTTGCACCGCTCAGCCTTGCCTGCGAATGCGCCATTGGGCGTTTTGCCCGTATTCCAAGGCGCACGTCCCTCAGGCAAGCGAATGGCGCAGGCTCATTGAGTACTTGCTCGGCGCATCGGCATTTTGATGCGCGGCGCGCATGGCAGCACTTTCTATGACGGGCCGGCTTGGCCGCCGCGCATGTCTTCCATGAAACTGAAAAGACCTTCCAGCTCGGTCGATTTGTCGAAGACGGCATCTGCGCCCAGAGCCAGACACTGCGTTCGCATCTCCGCCGTTGGATAGTTCGAGAGGACCACAACACGCTGATGAGGCTTCCTGCCTTCGCAACCCCGCAGTACACCAAGACCGGACCCCGTTTTCAGGAAGAGATCGACAACCGCAATATCCCAGGTTCCGTTGTGTTCTTCCAGCCAGTGCAAGGCGTCGAGTTCGGTCGGTGTCGACCACGCGCGCCATCGTCAATTCCTCAAGCGTTGGAATTAATTGATCACGTATCGTCTTGTTGTCTTCCACGAGGAAAGCGATGAGGGCCACGGCAAAACCTGAGCTTTCTGTTGTAGACGAGGTTAGGGCTTCCTGCTTGCTCATCGGTGGTCCTTGCCCGGGTCGACCTGTGGGACAGCTGCTCGGATCGCTCCAGCGGTGATGCCGTGAGCGCTGCCGTGGATGCGCAGATCGTCCTCGCGCCCTTGCAGGCCGGAGCGACAAGACCACGCTGCTGCTGACCGTCCACGAAGGGGGTTTCGGTGGCCGCTGCAGACGTTCGCGCGATCGACTTGGATCCTGGCCCTGTGCGAACGCCCCGGGAGGAGAAATCCGCTCAGGCGTCTTTGTCCAGCATGCAGTCGATGAAGGCGCGCAACGCCGCAGGGACGTGGCGACGGCTGGGGTGGTACAGGAACAGCCCGGGCCGCGTGACGGACCAGTCGGCAAGCACCTGCACCAGCTGCCCTTCGGCAAGCAGTGCATCCACACGTTCGCGATCGAAGGCATAGGCGATGCCCAGGCCTTGCACGGCGGCGGCGACGCCCGTGTCGGAATGATTGGTGACCAGGGGTCCTTCCACCGCCACGTCGATCCGCTTGCCCTTCTTCTCGAACTCCCAGCGGTAGGCACTCCCGTCGTCCTGCAGCCGCCAGTTGATGCAGGCGTGTTCGTGCAGATCGGACGGTGCGCGTGGTGTGCCGCGACGCTCGAGGTAGTCCGGCGATGCCACGGCCACCATCTTCACGTCCGGCGTCAAGCGCACGGCGATCATGTCCTTCTCCAGCTTGCCCCCGACGCGGATACCCGCATCGAACCGGCCCGCGACGACGTCGCTCAGGCCGTTGTCGACCACGATGTCCAGCGTGACCTGCGGGTGCGCGCTATGGAAGCGGCCCAGGCGCGGGCCGACCACCTGCCAGACGGCCATCCCGAGGGTGTTGATGCGCAGGGTGCCGCGCGCCTGCCCTGCCATGGCGCTGGCTTCGTTCACGGCATCGGCCATGTCCTGAAAAAGCGGCGCGATGCGCCCGTACAGCTGCGCCCCGGTCGCCGTGGGCGCGACGCTGCGGGTGGTGCGATTCAGCAGCCGCGTACCAAGCCGCGATTCGAGCTGCCGGATGGTCTGGCTCAGCGCGGAAGCGGACAGCCCCAGATGCTCAGCGGCCCGGGCAAAGCTCGCGCGCTCCACCACGGCGGCAAAAGCCTTGAGCTCGGCAAAATCCGATCCGCGCATTGTGTATCGTCCTCTTCATAGCTCATGAAGATTCTAGGAGATTCACTTCATGGTCTCGCACGCGCATCCTGACGGCTTCTCATCCTAGGAGTCGTCACCATGAGCACCCTGATCCTTCCCGCGCCCATCAGCGCCTACTTCGCTGCGGACCAGCACAGTGCCGAGGCCGTGGCCCGCTGCTTCACGCCGCAGGCCACCGTGAAGGACGAAGGCCACACCCATGTCGGTCGCCCGGCCATCCAGGCATGGAAGCGCGATGCCTCCACGAAGTACGTCTACACGGTCGAGCCGTTTGCGCTGGACCACGCGCAGGACGTGGAGGTCGTCAGCGCGCATGTGGCCGGCGATTTCCCTGGCAGTCCGGTCGATCTTCAATATCGTTTTGGCCTCGAACGCGGCCTGATCGCGTCGCTGGAGATCACGGCATGAGCTTCGATCTTCAACTCCACGGTCAGCGAGCGCTGGTCACCGGCGGCACCAAAGGTGTGGGCGCCGCTGTGGTCCAGGCCCTGCTCGATGCCGGTGTACAGGTGATGACCACGGCCCGCTCAGAACCTGTGCGGGCGGCGCAGGGCGTGATCCACGTCACCGCCGACGTGTCGACGGCCGAAGGCGCCGCCAAGGTGGCGCATTCGGTGCTCGAGCACTGGGGCGGCCTCGACATCCTGGTCCACGTGGTCGGCGGCTCCAGCGCACCGGGCGGCGGCTTCGCGGCCCTGGACGATGCGCAGTGGTTCGCCGAACTGAACCAGAACCTCATGCCGGCCGTCCGACTCGATCGCGCGCTGCTGCCGGCCATGCTCGCGCGAGGTTCGGGCGTCATCGTCCACGTCAGCTCGATCCAGCGCCTGCTGCCATTGCCGGAATCCACCACCGCGTATGCCGCGGCCAAGGCGGCCTTGTCCACCTACAGCAAGGCGTTGTCGAAGGAAGTGACGCCCAAGGGCGTGCGCGTGCTGCGCGTGTCGCCCGGATGGGTCGAGACCGAGGCGTCGGTGGCGCTGGCCGAGCGGCTGGCGGACCAGGCCGGCACGGACTACGAGGGCGGCAAGCGAATCATCATGCAATCGCTCGGTGGCATTCCGCTGGGCCGGCCGGCCAGGCCGCAAGAGGTTGCCGATCTGATCACGTTCCTCGTGTCGCCGCGCGCAGGCTCGATCTGCGGCTCGGAGCACTCGATCGACGGGGGGACTGTGCCGACGGTCTAGGTGGAGGGATGGGGATTCAACACGGCGGCATCATGCGTCACCCGCGCCCGTTGACAGGGGATTAGCGCGCTCATGGCGTGCCGGTGCTCGATCACTTCGTGTTGCCGAATCCCCGGTCATCGCTGCACGGGGCCGCAACCGTATGGACGTGCGGCAAGTCGCGACGGACGGAATCGTCGCGATGGTGCTCGAGTCAACCCGCACCGCGTCTTGGTGATTTTTGCAGGGCCGACTACTGATTGAACAGTCGCTTGAAGAGGTGGGTTCTGAAATCCCTTCTGGTGTGGATGAGCATGTGAATCAGCACCAGGCTTTCGTCGAACTCGTAGACGACCCGCGTCTGCCTAACCAGCGCATATCTGACGTTGGGAATGCCTCGAAACATGGGCTTTGGCCCAGGGCGGTTTCCGACCCAAGACTGACCGCGATTGGTATGAAGTTCCCGGGTCCAAGCGCACCCCCAGCAGGCACTCGCAGGCTGCGTTCGATCTTCGACTCTGACATCTAGCAGTTTGCGGAGAGGCTGACTGGGGCGATGTTTATGGGGCTGGCATTTGCACTCGCCGACGCTTCAGCTTGAGAACGCACCGTATTAATGAAGCACGTGTCTGCCGTGAAGCTGCAACTGGATGATGCATAGCAATTGCTATACAATTCGGTCATGAAGACGGCTCAACTTCCCCCGATTCGTGTGACGGCTGCCGTTCGAGAACAGATAGAGGGCGTGCTGCTCGAAGGCGAAACGCTGTCGCATTTTGTCGAGCAGGCGGCGACCGATGCTGCTCGTCGCCGCAAGGCACAGCAAGATTTCGTGGCGCGTGGACGCGCCTCGCTTGCCCATGCACTCGAATCAGGCGAGTCCTATGTGGCAGACGATGTGCTCGATGCGATGAAGTCTCGGATCGACATCGCGCGCAAGGCTGCCGAAAAGGGACGTGGTGGCATCTCCAAACGGCGCGCGTGAAATACGTTGTTCGCTTGACGCGCGACGCGTTGGAGGATCTGCAGCGCCTTGAAGCCTTTCTTCTCGAGGTTGCTCTCCAGCACGGCGACTGGGAACTGCCCGATCGCGCACTCTTGGCTATCCGGCGAGAGTTCCGCATCCTGGAGTCCAATCCTTTCACCTGCCGAATTGCCTTCGACGACCGATTGGAGCGAGAACTCGTCATTCCATTCGGTGCCTCGGGCTACGTTGCCTTGTTCCATATCGTCAGTGAACGCGAGATCGTGGTGTCTGCCATCCGACATCAGCGAGAGGACGACTATCACTGACCATGAGGTCGTCCACGCCGTCGGGCATTGAGAACCTGTTACCCATGTGCGCGGTCACTGTCCGGTACATCGCCCGAGAGGCGGCGAGTTTCAGGCGTGCCATCCCACTTTGTTTGCCTCGCGTCGGCCGAAGAAAGTGAAACTGGAGCACAGGCTGCAACGTGGAGCGGGCGTGCCGAAGTGGCCCTTAGCATCAAAAAGACTAATGATCGAAATTAATTGTCGATCGAAGTTATAATGGAGCCGGTTGTCGCGGCAGTGGGTTATTCGTGCCGTATCGCAACTCCTGTTCATGCGGTGAAACTCTCCCCATGCAGGCTCCGTATTGCGACCTTCGTCGCCTTGTTGTCTGTAGAGCTGCAGCCAACCGAGTACCTCGTTAGCTCACGCAGGTTGGTTCAAACCTGCGAATCCCGGATAAATTAGATTCCAAATATCGGCATTCCCATGGGCAAGTTCGTCGTTTCGCCCTCGACACACCCGACCGACTGTGGCCGTTTTCGCGCCTCTTTCTCGGTCCATCGATCTCAGAGTGACGGCAGCGCATGCCGCGTATTCCAGCTCGATAAAGCCTTTGCTTCACGCGAAGCCGCCCGGCTTCTTGCAGTCACGCAGGCCTGGCTGCAAACGTGCATGCCGCACCCGCTGAGTGCCGGCAATCTGCCGGCATAAATCTCACTCACTCCTGCCATTTGCTGCGGACTTCCGATCCGAAGATCCGAGTTCCACCGTCGCGGCAACCGTCGCGCACCTTCATTCAGAAAGGCTCTTTCCATGAGCGTCAAAATTTACGTGGGTAACCTTCCCTTTTCCGTGACCGATTCCATCCTCGAGGGCAACTTTGCCGAGTTCGGCCGAGTTTCTACGGCGAAGGTCATGATGGACCGCGAAAGCGGCCGCTCTAAGGGCTTCGCATTTGTAGAAATGGCCTCTGCCGAGGTTGCTCAAGCCGCCATCACGGCTCTGAACGGGATGTCCGTCGATGGACGCTCGATTGTGGTGAACCTGGCCCGTCCCCGCGAAGAGGGGGGCGGCTCGGGGGGCTATAGCGCAGCTGGCTACAGCACAGCAAAACGTTCGGACGTTGGTTACGGCAATGGCGGCTTTGGTGGTGGTCGTTACTGACTTGGGCAACGCCTTCTGAAAGACCGGCCTGCCTGAGCCGGTTTTTTTTCGTCCATTCGCCAAGCGCCGACTCCATACTTTTCCGGCTCGCCCGACAGTTTTCGCCATGAGTGCTGTGCAAGCGCGCGCGTTGCGGGCCTGCTGCGGACCTCTGCGCGCGGCAGATCAGCGGTTTTAAAGGCGCAGAGGCCTTGTAAGAGCAGGGCGCGTTTGCGTCGTATTGACAGCGCTGGCGTACGACGCACCTCTTGTTAAAGCAGGCGCGTTGCGTGCCAGTCATCCCAATTCACCAAGGAAGGCTTCTGCATCGCTGAACTTTCCTTCGTTGAATTCCTTCTTGCCCAATGCCAGCAGCTTCAGCAACGCCAATGTTTCTTGCTGCTTCTCATATTCGCCAATGTCCATGACGACCATCTTGGCTTCACCGTTCTGGGTGATGATGATGGGTTCAGGGTTGACGGCAAATTCCTTGAGGATTTCTGCCGCACTTGATTTCAGGTAGCTGAGGGGCCTGATTTGTTCTGCGAGGGACATGGTGACTCCTTGGGATCCAAGGATATAACGTAGACAGAATTCGGACCTGTCTACGTTGCCTGCATTCCTGTGGCTTCCCCCGCAAGGATCGAGAATGCCGATCTTTCTCAGGAACGGTGTTTCGACTTGAACGACCGACCAGATGGCCCGATATCTCGCCGGCGCTGATGACGTGCAAGCGCTGCCGAACTGAAGCCGCACTGCCTGGACGCACGCTGGCCTTCATGTTCGAGATTCGTCTGTCGATCAAGAACGTCACCCCAAGCGCGACTGGAACTCCGTCTATTGCGGGGGCGTGAGCATCAAGTGCTTGTCCACACCGTGAAGCCTTCAGGCTCACAAAGCAGGTGAGTCCGTCTTCGATGGAAACCTGGGACCAGAGATCGGACAAATCCAACAGAGATGGGGTGTTCGCCGCGCACTGGGATGTCCCGGTCGTTACGACAACCCCAATGCGCTATTGCGTTGTGTTCGGCAGTGGCAGCACCTTCGCGGGATTGAGCAGATTTTGCGGATCCAATGCGCGCTTGATCTGCCACATCAACGCCAGCTCCACGGGCGTCTTGCAGTGCATGAGGTCGTCGCGCTTGGCGACGCCGATGCCGTGCTCGGCCGAGATGGAGCCGTTTTGCTGGTGCGCGAGTGCGTCCACTGCCTGCGAAACGCGCGTGTAGTGCGCGGCCAGAAATTCTGCTGCAGGAGTGTCCTTGGGCCGCAACGGATTGAAGTGCACGTTGCCGTCTCCCATGTGCCCATAGATCACCATGCGCGCGTCGGGCGCCAGCGCGAGCACCTGCGCCGACGCATCGCCAATGAAGTCGGCGATCTTGGACAGCGGAATGGAAATATCGCACTTGATGCTGCCTCCCTCGCGCGTCTGGGCGTCCGAAATCTCTTCGCGCAGCAGCCAGAAGGCGCGTGCGTCGGCCATGCTGGCGGCCACTGCCGCATCAACGATCAGGCCACTTTCCATGCCTTGCTCGAGGATCGCCATCAACGTGGCGTCCAGGCCTTCGGCGTCGCCGCCCGAGCTCAGCTCGATCAGCACCATCCAGTCGTGCATGCCGGGCAGCGGCGCACTGTGTTGCGGCATCGACTGCAGCACCAGCGCCAGCGCCGGCGCTGAGATCAGCTCGAAGGCAGTGACGGCTTGTCCCGCGGTGCGCTTGGCTTGCGTCAGCAGCTGCACAGCCGCATGCGGGTCTTTCACGGCAACCCAGGCTGCGGCAGTTGCGCTGGGCAACGGCATCAGCTTGAGCACGGCCGCGGTGATGATCCCCAGCGTGCCTTCGGAACCGATGAAAAGCTGCTTTAGGTCGTAGCCGGTGTTGTCCTTGCGCAGGCCACGCAGCGATGAGTAGATGCGCCCATCGGGCAGTACGGCCTCGATGCCGAGCGTGAGATCGCGCATGTTGCCGTAGCGCAGCACGGCGGTGCCGCCCGCGTTGGTCGAGAGATTGCCGCCGATCTGGCACGAACCCTCCGAGCCGATGCGCAGCGGGAAGAGCCGCCCGGCCGTTTCGGCGGCGGCCCGCGCGGCCTGCAGCGTCACGCCGGCCTGCAAGGTCATGGTGTCGTTGACGACATCGATCTCCAGCACCTGGTTCATGCGCCGCAGGTTGAGCACCACGGCGTCGCCGGCCGCATCGGGCACGGCGCCTCCCATGAGCGAGGTGTTGCCGCCCTGCGGCACCACGGGCACGCCGTGCTCCGCGCACAGCGCGAGCACCTCGCTGACCTGTTGCGTGGAGGCCGGCAGCACGACCGCCAACGCCTTGCCGTGGTACAGCTTGCGGTAGTCGGTGGTGAAGGGTTGCATGTCGGCCGCGGCTTCCAGGCAGGCCTTCGGGCCAACAATGGCGCGCAGGCCGTTGATCACGGTGGTGTCGGTTTCGGTGTCGGCCATGGCTCAGTACGCTGCGCGCGATTCGGACGACGGGGCTGTTGCAGCAGCCGGCGCACCGAGAAAATCGGCCGCCAGCTTGCGCGCGGCATTGGCATAAAGCAAGACATCCACGCCGACGGCAACGAAGGTGCAGCCGAGCTCGAGGTAGCGCCGCGCCAGCATGGGGTCCGAGGTCAGCGTTCCGGCCGCCTTGCCCGAAGCCACGATGGTCCTCATGGCCCCTTCGATGGCCGCCTGCACCTCGGGATGCCCAGGGCGTCCCCGATGGCCCATGGAAGCGGCGAGATCTGCGGGGCCGATGAAGACGCCATGCACGCCATCGACGGCGCAGATCGCTTCGAGGTTGCCCAGCGCCTGCACCGTCTCGGCCTGCACGAGCAGGCAGACTTCGTCGTCGGCCGCGTCGAGGTAGTCGGCGCGCGCGCTCCATTGCGACGCCCGCCCGACGGCGCTGCCCACGCCCCGGATACCGAGCGGTGGATAGCGCGTCGCCGACACCAGGCTGCGCGCCTGTTCAGCCGTATCGACCATCGGCACGAGCAGGGTCTTGGCACCGATGTCGAGCAGCTGCTTGATCAGCGCCGTGTCGCCTTGCACCGCGCGCACCACGGGCTGTGCCTTGTGGGGCGCCACGGCCTGCAGTGCGGCCAGCGTGGAGCGCAAGTCGTTGGGGGCGTGTTCGCCGTCGATCAGCAGCCAGTCGAAACCGGTGCCTGCACTGACTTCCGCCAGGTACGGATCGGCCATGGACAGCCAGAGACCAACCTGCGGCTGGCGGGCGGCCAGTGCGGCCTTGAAGGGGTTGTGAGCGGGCATGGGGTCGTGTGGGAATGTCAGTGAATCGATACGGGGATCAGTCGAGCTGCCCCTGGCACACGTACTTGGTGTGAAGGTAGTCGTCCAGCCCGTGCACCGAGCCTTCACGGCCGTAGCCCGAGTCCTTCACGCCGCCGAAGGGCGCGGCCTCCGCGGCCAGCGCCCCCTCGTTGACGCCGACGATGCCCGTCTCCAGTGCATCGGCCACGCGCCAGATGCGGCGCGCGTCGCGCGAATAGAAGTAGGCGGCCAGGCCGAAGGGCGTGTCGTTGGCCTGTGCGATCACCTCGGCCTCGTCGGTGAAGCTCGTCAGCGGCGCGACCGGGCCGAAGGTCTCTTCGCAGGCGCAAGCCATGGTGGCATCGGCGCCGGCGAGCACGGTGGGCGCAAAGTAGTTGGCACCCAGCGCGGGCAGCCGTGTGCCGCCCGTGAGCACGCGCGCGCCGCGCGCCACCGCGTCCTGCACATGGCGCTCGATCTTCTCGACCGCGCGCGCATTGATCATCGGACCGATCTGCGAGGCTGCATCGCTGGCCGGGCCGACCTGAAGCGCGGCAACGCGGGCCACGAGCAACGCGGCGAAGCGCTCGTGCACGGTCTCATGCACGAACACGCGGTTGGGGCACACGCAGGTCTGGCCGCCATTGCGGAACTTGGCGGCCATCAGGCCTTCCACCGCGGCCTCGAGGTCGGCATCCTCGAACACGATGAACGGCGCATTGCCGCCGAGTTCGAGCGAGAGCTTCTTGAGCGTGTCGGCCGAGCGGCGGGCCAGGTGCTTGCCCACGGGAGTCGATCCGGTGAAGGTGATCTTGCGCACGCGTGCATCGTCGAGCCAGGCGTCGACCACCTCGGGCGTGCGTTCGCGCGATGCGGTCACGATGTTGAGCACGCCCGGCGGCACACCGGCTTCGGCGGCCAGCGCCACCAGGGCCAGCGAGGTTAGGGGCGTGTCTTCGGCGGGCTTGCAGACCACGGTGCAGCCAGCGGCCAGGGCCGGGGCGATCTTGCGCGCGATCATCGCGGCCGGAAAGTTCCACGGCGTGACGGCGGCGACCACGCCCACGGGCTCCCTGAGCGCGAACATGCGCCGTCCGGGCACAGGTGCCGGAATCACGTCCCCGTTGGCACGCGTGGCCTCTTGGGCAAACCACTCGATGTAGCTGGCCGCGTAGGCGACCTCGCCACGGCCTTCGGCCAGCGGCTTGCCCTGCTCGCGCGAGATGAGCCGGCCCAGGTCTTCCTGGTGCGCCAGGACCAGGTCGTTCCAGCGCTTGAGGATCTGCGCGCGCTGCTTGGCCGGCGTCTTGCGCCAGACAGGAAACGCAGCATGCGCTGCATCGACGGCGGCGCGCGCGGCCGCTGCATCTGAATCGGGCACCTGCGCGATCAGCGCGCCGGTGGCCGGATCGGTCACGTCGAAGGTGTGGCCAGGGGCGGCGCGCAGCCATTCGCCGGCGATGAAGTTCGCCGCGCGTTGCAGCTCGGGACGCGAAAGGGTCAGGGGCATGGGGACAGACATGAAGGGGAAGAAAAAAGGCGGGTCAGCTCACGATGCCCAGGTGCCAGGGCACGAACTCGTGGTCGCCCAGGCCCAGCGTCTCGCTCTTGGTCGGCTCGCCGGATGCGTGGCGCAGGATCTGTTCGAAGATCTGCTGGCCGAGTTCGGGCACGGAGAGTTCGCCGTCGATCACCACGCCGCAGTTGATGTCCATGTCTTCCTCGAGGCGGAGGAACATCGGCGTGTTGCTCGCGAGCTTGATCGTCGGCGCGGGCTTGCTGCCGAACATCGAGCCGCGTCCCGTGGTGAAGCAGATCAGCTGTGCGCCGCTGGCGATCTGCCCCGTCGCCGCCACCGGGTCGTAGCCCGGCGAGTCCATGAAGACGAAGCCGGGCTCGTCGATCGGCTCGGCATATTCGTACACCGCGCGCAGCGGCGTGGTGCCGCCCTTCATGGCAGAGCCCAGCGATTTCTCGAAGATGTTGGCCAGCCCGCCGGCCTGGTTGCCGTATCCCACCACGCCGTTGAACTGCGCGTTCTGGCCGGCGGCGTAGCGCTCCCACCATGCCAGCCGGTCGAGCAGCTTCTGTCCGACTTCCGGCGTGGCGGCGCGGCGCGTGAGCATGAACTCCACGCCGTGGATTTCGGGTGTTTCCGACAGGATGGCGGTACCGCCGTGGCGCACCAGCACGTCCATCGCGGCGCCGAGCGCGGGATTGGCCGTGATGGCCGAGAAGCCGTCGGAGCCGCCGCATTCGAGCCCGATCTTCAGGTGGTGCGCGCCGACGCGCGTGCGCCGCGCCGCATTGGCCTCGGGCAGCATCTCCTCGATGGCGCGGATGCCGGCCTCGATGGTCTGGCGCGTGCCGCCCACCTCCTGCATCACCATCGTGCGCATCAGGCGACCTGCCTTGAGCCCTTGCGAATCGACCAGCGCATCGACCTGGTTGCGCTCGCAGCCCAGGCCCACGATCAGCACGCCGGCCAGGTTCGGATGGCGCGCATAGCCTGCCAGGGTGCGGCGCAGCACATCGAAATGCTCGCTGGGCGACGACATGCCGCAGCCGCTGGTCTGCGCGAAGGCGGCCACGCCATCCACGTTGGGAAAGGCCGCCATGCGCTCGGGCGTGAAGTGCGCGGCGATGCGCTTGATGACCGTGGCCGAGCAGTTCACCGATGACAGGATGCCGATGAAGTTGCGCGTGCCCACGCCACCGCCAGGTCGTTCGAAGCCCATGAAGGTCGCGCGTTCGGTGACGGGAACGAAGTCCACCGGGCGCACGTCCTGGCAGAAGGCCGGATCGCGGTAGCTGTCGACCAGCGTGAGGTTGTGGCTGTGCACATAGTCGCCGGCTTGCAGGTCGCGCGAGGCCACGCCGATCACCGTGTCGTACTTCTTCACCTCTTCGCCGGCCGCGATGGCACGCGAGGCGATCTTGTGCCCGGCGGGGATCTGCGCCCGGGCGCGCACGCCGAACTCGGCGATCGCCTCGCCCAGGGCGATGGCGCTCTTGGCGACCAGCACGTTGTCGTTCGGATGCAGGCGAAGCAGGGGGCTGTCGTTCATGAGGGGTGCGCAGTTGCGCGAGGGCGGCAAGCGGATGGAAAGGGGCAGAACGAAGGCGCGGGCATCAGCCCTTGGCCATCAGCTCCTTGAGGTTGAGCTTGCGGATCAGCTCGGTCTCCTGCCCGTACACGGTCTGGACGTACTTCTGGTAGTCGGGTCCATCCTGGTACATCACAGGCGCGTCGATGCTCTGCGCCATCTTGAGGAATTCTTCGCTGTTGATGGCGGTGCGGAACGCATCGCGCAGCCGCTTCTCGATGGCCGGCGGCAGGCCCTTGGGCGCACCGATGCCGTTGGGCGCTTCCACCACCACGTCGAAGCCCAGTTCCTTGAGCGTGGGCGTGTCCTTGAAGCGCGGCGTGCGCGTCTCGCCCCAGGTGGCGAGCAGGCGCAGCTTGCCGCCTTCCACATGGGGGGCCCACGAACTGCTGTCGGCCAGCAGGTCGACCTGTTCGCCCAGCACGTCCTGCAGCGCTGCCGAACCGCCTTTGTAGGCGATGGCGTTGAACTTCACGCCGGCAGCCTGTGCGAACTGCTCCATGCCCACGTGCGTGGCGCCGCCGATGCCGGCGTGTGCGTAGGTCACGGTGCCGGGCTGGGCCTTGGCTTGCGCCACCACGTCGCGCAGCGACTTGAAGGGCGAGCGTGCGGGTACCGCAATGCCGAAGGTCTGGCCCGATGTGCGCGCCAGGTACGTGAGGTCCTTGAGCGGATCGAGCTGGACCGTGCCGATCTGCGAGAAGCGCGTGACCGAGATCGGGATCTGGCCGATGGTGTAGCCGTCGGGCCGTGCCGAAGCCAGGGTCTTGGTGCCGATCATGCCGGACGCGCCGGCGCGGTTCTCCAGCGCGATGGGTTGCCCGAGTTCACGTGCGGCGATCTGGCAGATGATGCGCATCGACCGGTCCGCGGTGCCGCCCGCGGGCCACGGGCAGATGAAGGTCAGGGGGCGTTCGGGGTAGCTGGCGGCCAGCGCGCGCAAGGGAGCGGTGGCGAGCGTGGCGGCGCCGAGGCCGCCCAGCACGAGATGGCGTCGTGCCACGTTGCGAGGGGTTTTCATCGTTGTCTCCAGAAATCGTTTTTCGGCAGGCAAGGCGGATTCTTCCGGAGACAAGGATTACCATCCAATGAAATAGCGGACTCTCTTCATGAGCTCAAGGTTATGAAGAAGAATGCCCCCAACCACGACGTCCAGACACCATGAGCCAGATCGATCGCGTGCTTCGTTCCAACCTGAAGCTGCGCCACCTGCAACTGCTGGTGGCGCTGGACGAGTTTCGCCACCTGGGGCGGGTCTCGGAATTCCTCTCGATCACGCAGCCGGCGGTCTCCAAGATGCTGGTGGAGATCGAGAAGATGTTCGAGCTGCAGCTGTTCACTCGGTCCACGCGTGGCACCGAGCCTACGTCTCACGGCGTCACGGTGGTGCGCTTTTCCCGCTCCGTGCTGGCCGACTACCAGCGCACGCGCGACGAGATCAGCGCGGTGGCCAGCGGCGGTAGCGGTCGAACCAGCGTGGGCGCCATGGTGGTGGCCACGCCCAGTCTGCTCATGCCGGCCCTGCAGCGGGTCAAGGAGCGGTCCGCGCTGACCACCGTCATGGTAGAGGAGGGGGATCTGACGCGGCTGCTGCCGCGCCTTCGCGTGGGGGAGCTCGACCTGATCGTCGGCCGGCTGGAGCCGGGTTATGCCTCGCCGGACCTGGAGACCGAAGCGCTCTACACGGAGCCGATGTGCATCGTGGTGAGCCCGGCGCACCCGTTGGCGCAGGCGCCAAGGCCGAGCTGGGCCATGCTGGCGGGGCTGCCCTGGGTGGTGCCCCCGCCATGGGCTTCATCGCGCTCGAAGCTGGCCCAGATGTTCTACAAGCACCGGCTCGTGCCGCCGGCAGACATCGTCGAGACCGCGTCGTTCCTCGTCACGCTGTCGGGTGTGCACCAGCGACCCGCCATCGGGTTCCTGGCGCGAAGCGTCGCGGAGCACTTCGCCCGGCAAGGGCTGCTGTGCATCCTGAAGATCAAGGTGCCGATCGAACTCCCTCCGGTGGGCATCATCACTTTGCGGGGGCGCGCGCAAACGCCAGCCAGCCAACTGCTGATGGACTGCCTGCGAGAGACGGCGACATCGCGCTAGGAAGGCTTGTCCAAGCCACGCGCCAGGCCGCACTCCCTGCTCGAGGCAGATATGGACTGCGCTGGTCAGGCCGCTGCAGACCTTCTGCTGCGAGCGCGCGAAGTTGGCGAACGCAGCGGACGCCATGGGCATGGCCCGGATGCCGAACTCATCCAGCTTGGCGCGCATCTCGCTGAGGCGGCTCGCCGTCGCAGGCCTACGAGAGTTGCGCGATGCAGTTCCTGAGCGCGCAACACCCGATGCTCGCCTTCGAGTTGACGCAAATAGGCGTCCAACCAGACACAGCCCGCGAACGGCTCGACGCATTGGTCGATGCGCAAGCTCGTTGCAGAGCCGGGAGGCGACATCCCGCATAGGGCAGTGGCGCGCATATGGGTCCACGCGCATCATCTGCTGCTGGAGCCATTGATGCGGTGAATGCGTAATAGAGATGGCGCCGATGGGCCGCAGTCCATCCGCCTCATAGAGTCCATTGCATTGCCACGGATGTCGACAGCGTGTTTGTCGTGACAGGCCTACAGTTTCGACCCGCAGGCGCACGCAGTTCACCGCGTTCCACGCTGAGATCGCATCGAAGGGCCTATGGGGGCGGGTGTGAATTCACACGAGCATCACGACAAGCCATTCGTAGACGGGTCGAGCTCAATGCAGATGTTTCATGGCGCCGTCTGTGCTGCTGCGTCGATGCACGATGCAAGCGGCCAGTGATCGGGTCTTGCCAGTCAGGAGGCGTGTTTGAAGCAAACTTTGACAACGACATCGGTTGCACCGAACCAGCGCATCGCGTACTGGAACGACATGATCTGCTCGACGTACGTCGAACTCGAGTGCGACTCGCAGATCGGGCACGATTTCAATGGCTCGATCGAAAAGCAGTGCTTGGCCGGACTGGAGCTGACAACGATCAGATCGCGTGCGCAACGTGTCATGCGCACGCCCAGGAAAATTGCCTGTGCCTCAGAGGATTTCTTCATCGTGAGCGTGCAAACGCATGGACAGGGCCTTGTCTCGCAAGACGGACGCGACGCAGTGATTTCTCCCGGGGACTTCACCATGTACGACAGCACGCGGCCCTACACGCTTTCCTTTGAAAACGACTTCGAGGAACTCGTGCTGAAACTTCCAGGCAAACGGCTCAGGACCCTGGTGCAGGGCACGGAAAATCTCACAGCCACCACCATTTCTGGTCGGACCGGGGCGGGTCGCCTGCTCGTGGCCATGGCCCAGGCGCTGCGCGGCGAAATAGACACCCTGGAGCCTGCTTCCGCCTATGCGGTTGCGAGCGGCTTCGTGAATCTGGTTGTCGCCGGCCTTCAATCCCTTCCAGCGTGTGCACATACCGAGTTGTCGTCCATGAGCGCGTATCACATCGCACGCATCAAGCACCGTATCAACGAACGCCTGCGCGACCCGGAGCTCACGCTCGAATCCATTGCCTCCCAGCTCGAAATGTCCACCAGCCATCTGCACCGACTGTTCAAGACCGAGCCGCTCTCGCCGGCGCAATACGTCTGGAATGAGCGCCTCGAAGGCTGCAGTCGCGAACTTCTCGATGAGCGAAGGAAGAAAATTCCTGTGGCGCAGATTGCCTATGGCTGGGGCTTCAGCGACGCTGCGCACTTCAGCCGGACCTTCCGGGACCGGTTTGGCTGCACGCCAACTGACTGGCGGCGCAATGCACAGGTCGTTGACGGATCACAGACAGTGCGTGATGCGGGCGCGGCGAGCGCGCAAGCCAACTGCTAGAACTGAAGCTGAAGCGCGACGAAGTGCGTGGCCGTGGCGCGCGGTGGCGACTTCGACAAGTGCTGTCTGATCGCCGGCCAGCGGCGCGGAAAGGGTGAGCCCGTCGCGGCGCCGTCAAATGCGCGCAGCAGCGCCCTGCGGCCAGTCAATGATGCGCATTGCGCTGCAGGCAGACCCATCCAGGGGCGCGTGAAAGGCGTTGCCGGAACGCGAGCATGTACTGATCCGATGCAGTACGAAGTGCTCGCGCAGCAAGGCGCACGAACAGGGGAATCCGAGACAAGAGCAGCGAGAGTCCGGGGCAAGAGATCTGAGTCGCAGCGTCATAAATTACGCCATCCCATGGCAATCCATGCGTCGAATGGCCTTGCAAGGTCTTCGTTGCGCCGGCATGGGATTGGCCTGTCATCTTCCAAAGGGGCAGCTTAAGAAAAAATCACCAGGATTGGACGCTGCCATGCGCTTGATTGCCGATAGACCTTCACTCCCGCCTCTTCTTCAGATGAGCTTCGTCAGGATCGCCCACCGTTGCATGACGTGGGCCTTTGTCCTGTGCGCAGGATTCGCCACCTCGAACTTGGTCTTCGCCGCTGATGCGCAACCGGAGTGGAAAGTCAAGAACATGGGCGCGACGATCAACAGTGCCTACCAGGACGGCTGGGCCACCATCACTGGCGATGGTTTGACGCTCTACTTTTCATCGAATCGTCCCGGAGGCTTCTCGGAAGCGAAGCTCGAGGACGGTTGGTACCTCGGAAAAGATGGCACGCCCACCCGCTACGACATCTATGTCAGTCATCGTGCCAAGCGATCGTCCCCGTGGGGCAAGCCCAAGCTGCTGTCGAAAGGAGTCAACAGCACGTCGAGTGAACACAGTGCGTTGCAGTCTGACGACGGTCATTGGTTGTTCTTTGCCAGCGATCGACCCGGGGGCTGCGGCGGACTGGACATCTACGTGAGCCATCGTGCGAACACCAAGGACGACATGGCTTGGGGCGAGCCGCGCAATCTCGGCTGCGAGAAAGATGGCGGCCCGAACGGACCCGGCATCGACTCGTGCCCGAATTTCGACAACAAGGGCAACCTGTACTGGACCTCGGCGAAGGACGACGACCCTGCCAATATTGACTTCAAGGGCACCACCTTCGACGTCAAAACGGGACGCGCATCGATGGGCAAGACCCTGCCGAACAGCACAGCCTTCATGGATGCGCACATCGATCCCGTGCACGGGTACGTATGGGGAGCCTATCCCAACAGCATGGGCGGCAGCGACATCTACAAGTTCGAAAATTCAGAAAGACAGCGCGATCCAACCAAGTGGACAAACCCGGTGTTGTTGCCAGCGCCGATCAACTCGGCCTTTGAAGATCAAGTTCCGGCTCCCACGCACGATGGCAAGGTTGTGACTTTCGCGTCCGACCGCCCCGGTGGCAAAGGTGGCCTGGACATCTATGAAGCGGTGCGGATTCCCAAGCGCCCGACTCGCTCGACACCCTGAACAGTGGACAGCCCTGCGGCCGGAGCCGACGCCCGCTTTCACTGTCACCCGTTGAAGGCCGGACCTGGAAAATGCAAGGACCGGTCCGGCGGCTCGACAGAACTCAATTTGGAGATGGCTCATGTCAGAGATTCGCTTTTGGTACGCCGCAGGGGCGTGCTCGCTTGCACCCCACGTTCTGCTGCACGAAATCAATGCCGAGTTCGAGGGTGTCGAAGCGCAAATCACCGCCGAAAGGGCAAGGTTCCCCGATGGTTTCGAAGTCATCAATCCCAAAATGAGCGTGCCGGTCATATCGGTCGACGGGCAGGTCTTCACCGAGGTGCCCGCGATCGCTACCGTCATTGCCGGCATGGCGCCCGAGCGATTTCTGATGGGGCGGGACGCACTCGAAACCGCAAGGGTCTATGAGTGGATGGTCTGGCTGTCCACTTCGCTGCACGGCATCGGGTTCGGGGGCATCTGGCGCCCTCAGCGTTACTCAGACGACCCGGCAGCGTCCGCCGGCATCGTCAAGAAGGGCCGGCAGACTGTCGTGGACTGTTTTGCCACCATCGAACGGCGGATCATCGGCCCGTTTGCCATCGGAGAGGCGTTCAGCGCGGCCGACGCATATCTCTACGTTTTCTATCGATGGGGTAACGGCATCGGCATGGACATGGATCAGGTCTATCCGAAGTTCGCCGCCCTGGGACGCACCCTTGCAAGCCGGCCTTCGGTGGTGAAGGCGCTCGCTGTCGAGAAAGTGGATCCTCACGGTCACGGCCCGTCGTAGAGCTCCTGCACCTTCTTCAGGGGCACGCTCGTTGGTGAGGGCTGCCGGTGTGGCACACGACACGCAGGAACTCGTTCAAGGACTCGCGGGGTCCCGAGGGCAGGCCCATGTCGCAACGGCAGACGCGGCAAGCATGTGTGTTCGATGCGTCGTCATTGCGTGCCCAGCGCTGAGGCCTCGGCGTTGACCAGCGCCTGCACCCGCGCGGCGAGTTGGGTCCGGTTGTCCACGTGCAGCTTGCGAAACGCATTGGTCAGATGGAAGCGGACGGTGGCGAGTCCCACTTCCATGCGCTTGGCAATGAGCTTGTCGGGGCATCCCGAGAGGATGAGCGCCGCGGCCTCGGCTTCGCGTTGGCTCAGCGCGGACCTGCGCTGCAGCAGCTCGCTCACCCCTTCGCGCGCACGAGGCAACGAGGCCGGCTTGGCTTCCCACCGAAAACGCGCAAGCGCTGCCGCGAACGCGGGTTCGACCAGGCGCAGCACCTCCAGCTCGTTGACATCGAAGTTGCCGCGCTCGCGGTGGCGCCAGATGCGCATGTCGCCGGTGCATTCGCCATCCGCGAAAACATAGACGTTCACGCCCCAGTGCATGCGGTCGCGCTTGAGGAAGTCGTTGAAGAACTCCGTGCGCGACAGGTCCTGCTGGCAGAGGATCTGCGTGGCCAGCGTGGGATGGCGCCGTTCCATCATCGGAAAGGTCAGCGGGTCGACGAAGCGGTAGTGCTCGTCCCAGCTGCGCAGGTTGTCCTCCGACATGTTCAGCGCCTTCACGCGCGCGAAGCAGTGCGCGGCCGTATCCCAGGTGAAGGACGCGTAGGTGTCGGCATGCAGCAGGTCGAGCATGGGCAACGCCAGGTCGGCGCGCAAGGCGTCCGGGTCGCTCGCTTCGGCCAGCAGCCGCATGACGTCACCCAGGGCGCGCGTCTGTGTCGTGGAAAGGTGCAT
>NZ_CP138496.1:5845000-6463879 GCF_033802765.1 Variovorax sp. EBFNA2 | reverse complement strand
GGGCGCTTGAAAAAGTGATGGAACCCTCGGGCATTTCTTGTATAGGTATTGTGGATATTCTCTGCTGGAAGGCGCCGGGCATTCTAACTTGTCAAAACCTTATCCACATGCTGCGCTGCACACGGAAAGGCCCGCAAATCCAGTCGAAGATTGTTCCGGCGGCCAATGTTTGCGATAATTGCGGGTTTCCCTGAAAAGCCTTCACAGCGTCTTTCGGGGGCCATCCGAAACTCGCTCCCCCAGCGCTCGCCAGGTTTGTGCATGCCTTCATGCGGAAACCGGCGCAAACAGGGAATCAGGAAACCATCATGAAACGCACTTACCAAGCATCCAAAGTCCGCCGCGCCCGTACCCACGGCTTTCTGGTCCGCATGAAGACCCGCGGCGGCCGTGCCGTCATCAACGCACGCCGCGCCAAGGGCCGCAAGCGCCTGGCCGTCTGACGGCACCCCACCTGCCGTTGTCAGCCGCCGACACGTCCGCGCAGGCTCCTGCAGCCTCTGCGCCTGGCCCCGCCAGCAGCGACGTACGCGGCCCGGCTTCTTTGCAGCGGCTCAAGACCCGCGCGCAATTCCAGGCCGTCCTCGCAGGTGCCACCGTGGCGCGCACTGCCCATTTCGCATTGCACCGCTGTGCGCTCGATGTTTCCGCATCGGGCGCCGCTTCGCTGTTTCCGTCCGATGAGGTCTGGCTGGGTGCCATGGTGCCCAAGCGCTGGGCACGCCGCGCGGTGACGCGCAACGCCATCAAGCGCCAGATCTACACCGTGAGCGCCGCGCCTGGCGTTGCTTTGCCGCGTGCCGCGCACGTGGTGCGCCTGCGCGCCGGTTTTGATCGCAAGGTGTTCGTGAGCGCCTCCTCGGACAAGCTCAAGGCCGCCGTGCGCGCCGAGCTCCAGCAGCTGCTGGCGCGCGCCGCGCGTCCGCCGGCACCGGCCGCCTCCCGCGCACCCGCCTCCGCATGAAACGCCTGCTGATCGGCCTCGTGAAGGGCTACCGCCTGCTGCTGAGCCCCTGGCTCGGGCAGTCGTGCCGCTTCACGCCGACCTGCTCCGTGTATTCGATCGAGGCGCTGGAAGTGCATGGCGCGCTCAAGGGCAGCTACCTGACTCTGTACCGCATCGCGCGCTGCCAGCCCTGGTGCCAGGGCGGCCACGATCCGGTTCCACCGGCATCACAGTGTCGTACTGACAAGTCAGGCTCACTGTTTTCGTCTCTTCTCTCCTCCGACAAGAAGTCTTCGTCATGAACGATATCCGCCGCACGATCCTGTGGGTGATTTTTGGTTTCTCGCTCGTGCTGCTGTGGGACCAATGGCAGGTCTTCAACGGCAACAAGCCGACCTTCCTGCCGTCGACCAAGCCCGCCGTCACGGCGCCGGCCGCCGGCACCGCCACCAACAACGGCGTGCCGACCGCGGCTGCCGCGGCCGGTGGCACCGCAGGTGCCGTGCCCACGCAGGCGGCCCCGGCCGCGCCGCGCGAGCAGGTCGTGGTGACCACCGACCTGTTCAAGGCGACGATCGACAGCGAAGGCGCCACGGTCAACCACCTCGAACTGCTCAAGTTCGACGAAGCCGACCGCACGAAGCGCGTCGTGCTGTTCGAGAACGGCTCGCCCGCCACGCGCTATGTGGCGCAGACCGGCCTGCTGAACCCGGTGGCCGGCGACGCCTTCCCCAACCACCTGACGGCCATGACGCCGAAGGCCGGTCCGCGCGCGATGGCCGACGGCCAGAACACGCTCGAAGTGAGCTTCGAAAGCGCCCCCGTCGGCGGCCTGAAGTACATCAAGACCTACGTGTTCAAGCGTGACGACTACGTCATCGGCGTGCGCCACGAAGTGGTCAACGTGAGCGACCAGCCGCGCGACGCGCAGCTGTACATGCAGCTGCTGCGCCACGGCACCGTGGCTGCGGGCACCATGTTCGGCACCAACACCTTCACGGGCCCGGCCGCGTACACCAACGAGAAGAAGTTCCACAAGCTCGACTTCAAGGACATCGCCAAGGGCAAGATCGAACCGCCGCCGCCGGCCAACGACGGCTGGATCGCGATGGTGCAGCATTACTTCGCGTCGGCCTGGCTGCTCAAGGGCGACCCGGCCAGCGAACAGCTGCGCCGCGAATTCCGCGTGAAGGACCTGGGCGACAACCTCTTCACCGTCGCCATGGTGGCCACGCTGCCGAAGATCGCCCCGGGCGCCACGCAGGTCGTGAACAGCGCGCTGTTCGCCGGCCCCGAAGAAGAAAAGAAGCTCGAAGCCATCGCGCCGGGCCTGGACCTGGTGAAGGATTACGGCATCTTCGCGATCATCTCCAAGCCACTGTACTGGCTGCTCACGCAGTTGCACGGCATCCTGGGCAACTGGGGCTGGGCGATCGTCGCGCTCGTGGTGCTGCTGAAGGCGGCCTTCTACTGGCTCAACGCCAAGGCGTACGCCAGCATGGCCAAGATGAAGGCCATCAACCCGAAGATCATGGAAATGCGCGAGCGGCTGAAGGACAAGCCGCAAGAGATGCAGCAGGAAATGATGCGGATCTACAAGACCGAAAAGGTCAATCCGATGGGCGGCTGCTTCCCCATCGTGATCCAGATTCCAGTGTTCATTGCGCTGTACTGGGTGCTGCTGTCGTCGGTTGAAATGCGCCACGCCCCGTGGATTGGCTGGATCACCGACCTGTCGGCACCCGATCCCTGGTACATCCTGCCGGTCGTGATGACGCTCACCTCGCTGTTCCAGACCTGGCTCAACCCGACGCCGCCCGATCCGATGCAGGCCAAGCTGATGTGGATCATGCCGCTCGCGTTCAGCGTGATGTTCATCTTCTTCCCGGCCGGTCTGGTGCTGTACTGGATCACGAACAACGTGCTGTCGATCGCGCAGCAGTGGTTCATCAACAAGCGCTTGGGCGTGCTGGGCAAGTAAGCAAGCCGCACGGCCTCCGCCACCCGCAAAGGGCCGCATCCGCGGCCCTTTGCTTTTTTGCTGAAAGAATCGCGCTGTCATGACCCTCGCCCGCACCTCCGATCCCATCGTCGCCATCGCCACCGCCCCGGGGCGCGGAGCGGTCGGCATCGTTCGCGTGTCGGGCGCCCGGCTGGCGCCGCTGGTCGAGGCGCTGTGCGCCCGCGCGCTCAAGCCGCGCGAAGCCACGTACCTGCCCTTTCGCGATGCGCAGGGCGAGCCGGTCGACCACGGCCTGGCAATCCATTTTCCGACGCCGCATTCCTACACCGGCGAAGACGTGCTCGAACTGCAGGCGCACGGCGGTCCGGTCGTGCTGCAGCTGCTGCTGTCGCGCTGCCTCGAGGCCGCGGCTGAAGTAGATCCGGCTACCAACCGCCCGCGCCTGCCCGGCCTGCGCGTGGCCGAGCCGGGCGAGTTCAGCCAGCGCGCCTTTCTCAACGGCAAGATCGACCTGGCGCAGGCTGAGGCCATTGCCGACCTGATCGACGCGAGCACCGAAGCGGCCGCGCGCAGTGCCGGACGCTCGCTGTCGGGCGCGTTCTCGCGCGAGATCCACACGCTGCGCGACGCGCTGATTCACCTGCGCATGCTGGTCGAAGCGACGCTCGACTTCCCCGAGGAAGAGATCGACTTCCTGCAGAAAGCCGACGCCACGGGCCAGCTGCAACGGTTGCAGGCACAGCTGGCCGCCGTGCAGTTGCGTGCCAAACAAGGGGCGTTGCTGCGCGAAGGCATCAAGGTGGTGATCGCCGGCCAGCCCAACGCGGGCAAGAGTTCGCTGCTCAACGCACTGGCCGGCGCCGAGCTGGCGATCGTGAGCGCCATCGCGGGCACCACCCGCGACGTGGTCTCGCAGACCATCCAGATCCACGGCGTGCCGCTGCATGTGGCCGATACCGCCGGCCTGCGCGACAGCACCGACGAGGTCGAGCAGATCGGCGTGGCGCGCGCCTGGGGCCAGATCGAAAGCGCCGACGCCGTGCTGTTCCTGCACGACCTGACGCGCGCCGGCCAGCCCGACTACGCCGCCGCCGACGCCGAGATCCTGGCCGGCCTGCGGCACAAGCTGCCGGCGAGCGTGCCGGTGCTCGATGTGTGGAACAAGCAAGACGCCGCATCGTCGGCCACGCCGCCGGCCGAAGGCATTGCGCTGTCGGCCAAGACCGGCGCGGGCATCGAGGCGCTGCGCGACCAGTTGCTGGCGATGGCCGGCTGGCAGGCCGTTCCCGAAGGCGTCTACCTCGCACGCGCGCGCCATGTGCAGGCGCTGGCCCGCGTCGAGACGCACCTCACGCTGGCGGCCGCCCACTTGGCGGCGCAGGCGCAACTGCTCGATCTGCTGGCCGAAGAGCTGCGGCTGGCGCAGAACGCGCTCAACGAGATCACCGGCGAGTTCGGCGCGGACGACCTGCTGGGTGTCATCTTTTCGCGCTTCTGTATCGGCAAATAGCGACACATGCGTGCGCTTCCCCGGCGAAAGCGTAAACAGTTGTAGCCGAACCTCAGGGCCTTCGCGGATACTTCGACTCACTTGCGGGGGTCGAGAAAAACATGTCCATCCAGAACCTGAGCCGCTCTATTGCGGAGAACCCGAGCGCCGACGCGTTCGCGCTGACCTTGAGCGTCGCGCAATGGGACACGCTCGCGGGCTACTTGCAGCCCATCGAAACAGCCATCGGCGACGTGCTGATCTCCCAGGGCACGCACGACCGCTCGGTGTTCTTCGTCGAAAGCGGCGCCATCAGCGTGCACCGCGTCAGCAGCAAGGAGCAGATGCGTCTGGCCGTGCTGTCGCCCGGCTCGGTGGTGGGCGAAGGCTCGTTCTTCTCACGCGAGCCGCATGCGGCCAACGTGGTGGTCACGGGCGCGGGGCGCGTGTGGCGCCTCACGGCCGTGCGGTTCTCAGAGATGTCGAACCGCCAGCCCAACATGGCGCTGGACATCGCGATGGCGCTCGGCGGCGTGATCGCCAAGCGCATGGCGCACCGCTCCAAGCGGGTGGCAGTCACCTGAGCGAGCTGAGCTGAGCTGAGCCTTCCGGCTCGCCGCGCGCTGCCAGCCGCCGCACAACAACAAGAACAAGTCTTCGTTTCCGATCCTGAGAATTGCTGGTGAGCCATGGCCTTGATCTGCCCGGTCTGTGACGCGGACAACCGCGACGGTGCCAACTTCTGCAGAAGCTGCGGCGGCCGGCTGTCGGCCGCCGACCGCGTGCCGCCCCCGGCGCCCCGTCCTGCCGATCGCGAATGGGCCACCACGGCACCCGCCCAGCTGCGCGCGCCGACCATTCCGGCGCCGTTGTTCGATCCCGCCGAGTCGAAGCGGGCATCGTCGCCCGCCTCCACCGGCTGGATGCCCGAGCCGCCACCACCGCCGCCGCCGGCGGATGAGCGAACCGTGATCGTGGCGCCGGGGCGTGGCGGCGCCGCATCGTCCTTGCCTCCGTCCCCGCGGGTCGATCGGCCGAAGACGCGGATCAAGGTCAAGCGCATCAAGCCACCCGAGCCGGTGCTGCGCCCGCGCGGCATCGGGCTGTGGCTGGGGCTGCTCATCGTCGCGCTGTTGCTCGTTGTCGCGGGCTGGCTGGGTTACGGGACTGGCGACAAGGCGCCCGAGCCGGGCGTGGTGCCGACGCCGGCGATCGCGCCCGCTCCCGTCGTGGCACCGCCAGCGGTCGAGCCCGCGCCCGTCGCCGCCGAGCCCGCCCCGCCCGTGGCCGAACCGCCACCCGCCGAAGTGGTCGCCGAGTCCGCGGAATCCGCACCCAAGCCGACGCCTGCCGCGAAGCCGCGCAAACCGGCGACACCTCCCACGCCGGCGCCCCAGGCCGCCCCGCCCGCAGCGCCTCTGGCCGCCGTGCCGTCCCCCGCGCCCGCACCGCCAGCCCCGCCGGCCGACCCGCAGGCCCAATGCGGCGACCGCAACTTCATCGCCAAGGCGCAATGCATGGCGGCCCAGTGCGTGAAGCCCGAGTACAAGTCGCACGCGCAGTGCGAAGCGGTGCGCCGTCAGCAGCGCATCGACGAAGAAAAGCGCAATCCGTCGCTCTTGAACTGAGCGCGCGCCGGCCCCGGCGGCCTCAGCCTTTTTGCAGCCGCTCGATGGCAATCGCCAGCGCGGCGGGCTTGCCGGACAGCACCAGGGTGTCGCCGTCCGACAGCAGCGTGTCGTCGTCCGGCACGCGCGCCTGACCGTCCTGGCGGCGCAGGTTGGCCACGCGCACGCCCAGCGTCGGCAGCGCCATCCGTCCCAGCGTCTGGCCGATCGCGCGGGCGCCCGGCGTGAGCGTGAAGCTGTTCAGGCGCTCGTGATCGATCTCGTCGGCGTTGTCGTCATCGGCGCCGTGGAAGTAGCCGCGCAGCAGGTTGTAGCGCGCGTCGCGCTGGTCCTGCACCACGCGGATCACGCGCCGCATCGGCACGCCGACCAGCGCCAGCGCATGGCTGGCGAGCATCAGCGAACCCTCGATGGCCTCGGGCACCACCTCGGTGGCGCCGGCGGCCTGCAGCTTCTCGAGGTCGTGGTCGTCCTGGGTGCGCACGATCACCGGCACGTGCGCCGCGTGGGCGCGGGTGTTGGCCAGCACCTTCATCGCGCCCCCCACGTCGAGGTAGGTGACCACCACCGCGCTGGCGCGCGCCAGGCCTGCCGCCATCAGCGCCTGCAGCCGCGCCGCGTCGCCGAACACCACCGAATCGCCGGCCGCGGCGGCTTGGCGCACGCGGTCGGGGTCGAGGTCGAGCGCCATGTAGGGAATGCCTTCGCGCTCCAGGATGCGCGCCAGGTTCTGGCCGCAGCGCCCGTAGCCGCAGATGATCACGTGCTGCGCGGTGTTGATGGTCTTGCGCGCGATGCTCGTCATCTGCAGCGACTGCTGCAGCCAGTCGCTCGCCACCAGCTTGCGCACGATGGTGTTGGTGTACATCACGATGAACGGCGTGGCCAGCATCGAGAGCACCATCGACGCCAGCACCGGGTTGGCCAGCCACGGCGGCAGCAGGTTGCGGTCTTGCGCGAGCGTGAGCAGCACGAAGCCGAACTCGCCGGCCTGCGCCAGGTACAGGCCGGTGCGCAGCGACACGCCCGAGGTCGCGCCCAGCACCCGCGCCAGCACCGTCACCAGCCCCAGCTTGAACAGCAGCGGCACCACCAGCAGCACGGCCACCAGCCGCCAGCGCTCGACCACGATGTGCCAGTCGAGCGACATGCCGACGGTGATGAAGAACAGCCCCAGCAGCACGTCGTGGAAGGGGCGGATGTCGGTCTCGACCTGGTGCTTGTATTCGGTCTCCGACACCAGCATGCCGGCGATGAAGGCGCCCAGCGCCAGGCTCAGCCCGGCCAGTTCGGTGAGCCAGGCCAGGCCCAACGTGATCAGCAGCACGTTCAGGATGAACAGCTCTTCGCTGCGCCGCCGCGCCACCAGCGTGAGCCACCAGCGCATGATGCGCGGCCCGCCGTAGAGCAGCACGCCGATGAGGAAGGTCGCCTTCACTAGCGCAAAACCCAGTGCCTTGGCCAGCGCCTCGGGCGGCGCGCCCAGGGCGGGAATCAGCACCAGCAGTGGCACCACGGCCAAATCTTGAAACAGCAGCACGCCCATCACGCGCTTGCCGTGCTCGCTCTCCAGCTCGAGCCGCTCGGCCATCAGCTTGACCACGATGGCCGTGCTGCTCATGGTGAGCGCGCTCGACAGCGCCAGCGTGGTCTGCCACCCGAGCTGCCAGGCCGGCGGCAGCTGCGTGGCGATGAGCAGTGCGCCGACGGTGGCCAGCGCCATGGTCAGCAGCACCTGCAGCAGACCCAGCCCGAACACGTGCTTGCGCATGGCGCGCAGCTTGGGCAGGCTGAACTCGAGCCCGATCACGAACATCAGGAACACCACGCCGAATTCGCCCAGGTGGCGGATGCCTTCGGAGTTCTGCGCCAGCGCCAGCGCATGCGGGCCGATGAGCACGCCGGCCGTCAGGTAGCCGAGCATCGGCGGCAGCTTGAGCGACCGGCAGGCCACCACGCCGATCACCGCGGCCAACAGATACAACAGCGTGAGATCGAACGAAGACATAGGCGCCGATGCTAGAGCAATGTCCGTGCCCCGGGCTTCCCCGGGCCATGTGATCCCCGACCGCGCCCGCCTCGTAAAATCCGGCGATGAGCTCCCGCCCCGCCCCGACCCCCATGGTCGACCCCGAAGCCATCCTGGCCCGGGCACGCGTCACATTCGACATCGAAGCCGAAGCCGTCCTCGGCCTGAAGGCCCGCGTCGGCCCGAGTTTTGTCGAGGCCGTGCGCAAGATTCTCGAAGTGCGCGGCCGCGTGGTCGTGATGGGCATGGGCAAGAGTGGCCACGTCGGCCGCAAGATCGCCGCCACCCTCGCCTCCACCGGCACGCCCGCGATGTTCGTGCACCCGGCCGAGGCCAGCCACGGCGACCTCGGCATGATCAAGTCGGTCGACCTCGTGCTCGCCATTTCCAACAGCGGCGAGGTCGACGAACTCACCGTGCTGCTGCCGGTGGTCAAGCGCCAGGGCGTGCCCCTGATCGCCATCACCGGCCGTGCCGATTCCACCCTGGCGCGCCATGCCGACATCGTGATCGATGCCGGCGTCGCCAAGGAAGCCTGTCCGCTGAACCTCGCGCCCACCGCAAGCACCACCGCCCAGATCGCCATGGGCGACGCGCTGGCCGTGGCTTTGCTCGATGCACGCGGTTTCGGTTCCGAAGACTTCGCGCGCTCGCACCCCGGCGGCGCGCTGGGCCGCAAGCTGCTCACGCACCTGAGCGACGTCATGCGCTCGGGCGACGAGGTGCCGTGCGTGCCGCCGACGGCCACCGTCAGCGAGCTGATGCGCGCGATGAGCATCAAGGGCTTCGGCGCCGCCGCGGTGGTCGAGCCCGACGGCCGGGCGCTGGGCATCTTCACCGACGGCGACCTGCGCCGCCTCATCGAAGCCGGCGCCGATCTGCGCACGCCCAAGGCGGCCGACATCATGCACCGCGACCCGCGCACCATCCGCGTCGACGCGCTGGCGGTGGAAGCGGCCGAACTCATGGAGCAATGCGGCATCACCCGCCTGTTCGTGATCGACAGCGCGGGGGTGATCGTCGGCGCGGTGAACACCAACGACCTGATGCGCGCGAAGGTCATCTGATGCCGCTTGATTTCCAGGCCGAGACCCTGCTGGCCGCGCAAGATGTGCGCATCGTCTTCTTCGACATCGACGGCGTGCTGACCGACGGCGGCGTGTACTTCACCGAGCACGGCGAGACGCTCAAGCGCTTCAGCATCCTCGACGGCTACGGCCTCAAGCTGCTGCGCAAGGCCGGCATCACGCCGGCCGTGATCACCGGGCGCGACTCCAAGCCGCTGCGCGTGCGGCTCGAGGCGCTGGGCATCGAGCACGTGCGCTACGGCACCGAAGACAAGCTGCCCGCCGCTGAGGCCATGCTGACGCAGCTCGGCTTCACCTGGGCGCAGGCCGCCGCCATCGGCGACGACTGGCCCGACCTGCCGGTGCTGACCCGTGTCGGCTTCGCGGCGGCGCCGGCCAACGCGCACGCCGAAGTGCGCGCCGTGGCCCGCTACGTCACCACCGCACGCGGCGGCGAAGGCGCGGCGCGCGAATTCTGCGACCTGCTGCTGACGGCCTGCGGCCAGTACCGCCCGTTGCTCGACGCTGCCCTGGGCCCCCGACCATGAGCCCGCAGCTGCGACGCGCCTGGAACCTGACGCGTGATGTGCTCGACCGCAGCACCATCTACCTGCCGATCATCCTGATGTTCGGCGTGGCGCTGGGCACCTACTGGCTGGTGCGCAACGCGCCCAAGCTGTTGGAGCCCACCGTCAAGGCCGCGCCCACGCACGAGCCCGACTACTTCATGCGGGATTTCGTCATCAAGAACTTCCTGCCCAACGGCGACCTGCGCAGCGAGCTGCATGGCGTCGAGGGCCGGCACTACCCGGACACCGACACCATCGAGGTCGACCAGGTGCGCATGCGCTCGGTGTCGCCCGAGGGGCTGGTCACGCGCTCGTCGGCCAACCGGGGCCTGTCGAATGCCGACGGCAGCGAGATCCAGCTGTTCGGCAACGCGATCGTGATCCGCGAACCGGCGGTCAGCGCGAGCGGCAAGGCCACGCCGCGGCTGGAGTTCCGGGGCGAGTTCCTGCACGCGTTCCTCGACACCGAAAAGGTGAAGTCGAACAAGCCGGTCACGCTCATCCGCGGCAGCGACCAGTTCACGGGCGATTCGCTCGACTACGACAACCTGAGCGGCGTGGCCAACCTCACGGGCCGCGTGCGCGGCGTGCTGGTGCCCTCGGCCGCGGCGGGCAAGCCGCGCTGAGCGGCTGCACTACAAAAACAAGTTCCCGGGAGACGACCGATACATGACCACCGCCGCACCGCTCGTCTTCATCACCGGCGCCTCCAGCGGCATCGGCCAGGCTTTGGCCGCGTCTTTCTACGACGCGGGCTACCGGCTGGCGCTGGTCGCGCGGCGCACGGCGGAGATCGACGCCTGGGCCACAGGTCGCCAGCTGGACGCGGGCCGCTACCAGGTCTACGGTGCCGACGTGGCGGACACCGACAGCATCGTGGCCGCCGGCACCGACTGCATCGCGCGCCAGGGCGTGCCCGACGTGGTGATCGCCAACGCCGGCATCAGCATCGGCATCGACACGGCCGATCGGTCGGACATCGACGTGCTGGCGCGCACCTTCGCCGTCAACAACGTGGGGCTGGCCGCGACCTTCCATCCGTTCGTGCAGGCCATGGTGAAGCGCGGCAGCGGGCGGCTCGTGGGCATCGGCAGCGTCGCCGCCATTCGCGGGCTGCCGGGGCACGGCGCCTACTGCGCGAGCAAGGCCGGCGTGGTCGCGTACTGCGAGAGCCTGCGCGGGGAATTGCGCACCAGTGGTGTGAAGGTTGTCACGCTGTGCCCGGGCTACATCGACACGCCGCTGACCCAGGGCAATCGCTACGGCATGCCCTTTCTCATGCAGCCCGAAGACTTCGCAGCCCAGGCGCTGCGCGCCATCGAGGCCGGCACCAGCTATCGCGTGATTCCGTGGCAGATGGGCGTGGTCGCCAAGGTCATGCGGCTGCTGCCCAACGCGCTGCTCGACCGCGCCGTGCAGGGCCGGGCGCGCAAGAAGCGCAGCGGCGAAGCCTGAGCTTCATCGCCGTCGCACAGGCAAAGAAAAAGGCTCCCGAGGAGCCTTTTCTGTTTGTGTGCCGTGAGGCATGCGAAGGATTGAACGGGGTTCAGTACCCACCGTTGCCGCCGCCGCCGTAGCCGCCACCACCGCCGCTGCGACCACCGCCGCCGCCGCCACGGGGACCTGCGCCGTAGGGGCTGCGGAAACCGCCATCGCCACCACCGCCGCCGCCACCCGAGCGACCACCACCGCCGCCGCCGTAGCCGCCGCCGCCGCCGTAGCCGCCGCCACCGCCGGAACGGCCACCGCCGCCGCCACCACCGTAGCCGCCACCACCACCGCCGCCGTAGCCACCGCCACCACCGCCGCCATAACCACCACCACCGCCGCCGTAGCCGCCACCGCCGCCACTGCGGGGGGGACGTGCTTCCATGGGACGTGCCTCGTTGACGACCACGCTGCGGCCACCCAGGGGTTGGCCGTTCATGCCGTTGATGGCGGCCTGTGCTTCCGCGTCACTGCCCATCTCGACAAAGCCGAAGCCCTTCGAGCGGCCCGTGTCGCGCTCCATCATGACCTTGGCGCTGGTCACTGCGCCGAACTGGCCGAAGGCCTGTTCGAGATCACCGTCGCGCACCGAATAAGGCAGGTTGCCGACGTAGAGTTTGTTGCCCATCAAGGGACTCCTATAAACACATCAAGAAAAGCGATGGAGTCCCGAAAGCATCACTCAAACGAGAGCCGCCGAGCCGCGCGAAACTGACCGATCACCGAGTTGCTTCCTCCCAAAATCAAGAGGGAGGCTTGTGCATTATGGGTGAAATATCAAAAAAGCAAGCATGAATTTGCGTCTTGAGGTAGCGACTTTTGAAACCAATGGAAGTTAGCGCACGCCTACCTGTTTGAGCCGGGCCAATTGACGATGCGGCTACAATTTGCGGGTCATTGGGGAGTAGCCGCCTTCCGCTTGCGAGAAGGGCCCGCGTCAACAGACTTGTCCTTGCCCCACGAGGACATGGCGCGTGCAGTGAACACACCTGGCGAGACCTTTGACCGCACAACTTCGGGAATATGGCCGAAGGTGTTGTGCGGTCAATTGCGTCCTTCGGCCCAAGGAACCCCACATCTCTCATGGAAGCTTTTCTCGTTGCAACGGGCGTGGTCGCGCTCGCCGAAATGGGCGACAAGACCCAACTCCTGGCCCTTTTGCTGGCCGCGCGTTTCAGGAAACCCTGGCCGATCGTGCTCGGCATCTTCGTTGCCACGGTCGTCAACCACGCGATGGCCGGCGCGGTCGGCAACTACATCACGCGTTGGCTCGGTCCCGAGGTGCTGCGCTGGATTCTGGGCGGCTCGTTCATCGCGATGGCCGTCTGGATGCTCATTCCCGACAAGCTCGATGAGGACGACGCTCCCGGCGTCTCGAAGTTTGGCGTCTTCGGCACCACCGTGATCGCCTTCTTCCTGGCCGAGATGGGCGACAAGACCCAGATCGCCACCGTCATGCTCGCCGCCCGCTTCACGCAGGACTACGCCTGGGTCGTCGTCGGCACCACGCTGGGCATGATGCTGGCCAATGCGCCGGTCGTGTGGCTGGGCGACAAGATCGTGCGGCGCGTGCCGATCAAGCTCGTGCACGGCATCTCGGCGGCGATCTTCCTGGTGCTGGGCGTCGTGATGATCGTCGGCTGGTAAGAAAAGAAGGAGGAATCCCTTCCAGAAACACCGCGGAACCGGCTTCGCCGGGCCGCTGGTGTTGCCCCCGGAAAGGGGGTTGGAGAAGCGACACGAAGTGCGCGAAGCCTGGGGGATATACTTGGTCTGCGCCGATTTGCTTCAGCTTGCGGGCGCTTTATAAATTCTGCTAAAGACGGCTGCCGAACCCGGCTCGTTTTTGGCGAGGCCGGGTTTTTTCATTCATGTCGTCGCCATCACCTTTGGTCGTCACCCCGCAGTCGATGCAGTTCGCAGGCCCGCTGGCCTTGCGCAGCGGCGCTTCGATCAGCGGCTACACGCTCGCCTACGAAACCTACGGCACCCTCAACGCCGAGCGCAGCAACGCGGTGCTGGTGTGCCATGCGCTCAATGCCTCGCACCACGTCGCGGGCGTGTACGAGGGCCAGGCCCGCTCCGAGGGCTGGTGGGACAACATGGTGGGTCCGGGCAAGCCGTTGGACACCGACCGCTTCTTCGTGATCGGCGTCAACAACCTCGGCTCCTGCTTCGGCTCGACCGGCCCGATGCACGTGAACCCCGCCAACGGCCGCGTCTACGGCGCCGACTTCCCGGTGGTCACGGTCGAAGACTGGGTCGACGCCCAGGCCGTGCTGCTCGACGCGCTCGGCATCCAGACGCTCGCGGCCGTGATGGGCGGCAGCCTCGGCGGCATGCAGGCGCTGTCGTGGACGCTGCAGTACCCCGACCGCGTGCGGCACGCCGTGGTGGTGGCCAGCGCGCCCAACCTCACGGCCGAGAACATCGCCTTCAACGAGGTGGCGCGCCGCGCCATCGTGACCGACCCCGACTTCCACGGCGGCCACTTCTACGAATACGGCGTGGTGCCCAAGCGCGGCCTGCGCATCGCGCGAATGATCGGCCACATCACCTACCTGAGCGACGACGTGATGAACGCCAAGTTCGGGCGCATCTTGCGCAGCGCCGTCGAAGGCGAGGTGGTGGGGCTCGACTACCGCTATTCCACGCAGGACATCGAGTTCCAGATCGAAAGCTACCTGCGCTACCAGGGCGACAAGTTCAGCGAGTATTTCGACGCGAACACCTACCTGCTGATCACCCGCGCGCTCGACTACTTCGACCCCGCGCGCCACCACGGCGGCCAGCTCAGCACTGCGCTCGCGCAGGCCACGGCCAAGTTCCTGCTCGTGAGCTTCAAGACCGACTGGCGCTTCTCGCCCGCGCGCAGCCGCGAGATCGTCAAGGCGCTGCTCGACAACCGCCGCAACGTGAGCTACGCCGAGATCGACGCGCCGCACGGCCACGACGCCTTCCTGCTCGACGACGTGCGCTACATGGGCGTGGTGCGCTCGTACTTCGAACGCGTCGCCAAGGAGTTCCAATGAGCGACATCGAACACCAACGACTGATTTCACAGCTTGTGCCCCATGGCTCGCGCGTGCTCGACCTGGGCTGCGGCGACGGCAGCCTGCTCGACCTGCTGCAGCGAGAGCGCGGCTGCACCGGCTACGGCGTGGAGATCGCCGACGGCAACGTGTTGCAGTGCATCCGCCGCGGCGTCGACGTGATCCAGCTCAACCTCGACGAAGGCCTGGCGATGTTCGACGACGCCACCTTCGACGTCGTGCTGCAGATCGACACGCTGCAGCATCTGCGCAATGCCGAGGTCATGCTGCGTGAGACCGCGCGCGTGGGCCGCTTCGGCATCGTCGCCTTTCCCAATTTTGCGCACTGGCCCAACCGCCTGAGCGTGGCGCGCGGGCGCATGCCCGTGACGCGCCGCCTGCCCTACCAGTGGTACGACACGCCCAACATCCGCGTCGGCACCTACAAGGACTTCGAAGTGCTGGCCGGCAAGAACAACCTGCGCGTGCTCGACGCCTTCGGCCTGCAGAACGGCCGCGATGTGCGTTGGCTGCCCAACGCGCGCGCCAGCACCGCGGTCTTCAAGTTCGAGCGGGGCGGCTGAGCACGCCGCCTTGCACCGCACGGACATCGGGTCGGAATGAGCTTCACGCTCGCGCAGCCGGTTCACAGCGAACTGCTCATCAAGAAAAGCCGTTTCATCGGCTGCGTGCAGCCGGTGCCCGACCGCGCAGCTGCGCTCGCCGTGGTCGCCTCGCTGCGCGCCGAACATCCGGGCGCCGCGCACGTGTGCTGGGCGCTGATGGCTGGCGGACAGTCGGCCGCGAACGACGACGGCGAGCCCGGAGGCACGGCCGGACGTCCCATGCTCGAGGTGCTGCGCCACCAGCAGGTGGAAGGCGCGCTCGCCACCGTGGTGCGTTACTTCGGCGGCGTGAAGCTCGGTGCCGGCGGCCTCGTGCGCGCCTACACCGACGCCATCGCGCAGGCCCTGCTCGGTGCCACGCTGGTGCCGCTCGTGCGCCAGCGCCAGCTGCAGTGCGCCGTGCCCTACGCGCTCGAGGGGCTGGTGCGGCGCGAGCTCGCTGCCATCGGTGCGGTGCTCGAAGATGTGCAGCACGGTGACGACGTGCGCTTTGCCTTCGCATTGCCTGCGCCCGAGGCGGACGCCTTCATCGCGCGCCTCGACGATGCTGCGCAAGGGCGCGTCGTCTGGCCGACGGCGTGAGCCGCTTCGCCGGCGCCTTGCCCGGTGTCGGCTCTGCAGCCAGGGCGAGCACGCCGCGCGATGCGAGGGCGACCGGCTCCGCCAGGTCGTCGTCGACACCGCGCCGCGTCATCTCGGCGGTCACGATGCCGGTGGGCACGGCCAGCACGCCCCAGCCCAGCAGCATCATCACCGAGGCGATCGCGCGGCCCAGATCGGTCTTGGGCACGAGGTCGCCGAAGCCGACCGTGGCCATGGTCGAGATGGCCCAGTAGATCGCCACCGGAATGCTGGTGAAGCCGTGCGTTGGGCCTTCGACCACATACATCAGCGTGCCCATCACCAGCACCACGAGCATCACGAAGCCCACGAACACCGTGATCTTGCGGCGGCTGGACGCCACCGCCGACACCAACGCCCGGTACTCCACCGAATAGCGTGAGAGCTTGAAGATGCGAAACACGCGCAGCAACCGCAGGATGCGCACGTCGATCAGGTAGGCCAGCTCCGGCGCGAAGGCCACGAGAAAGGTCGGCAGCAGCGCCAGCAGGTCGATCACGCCGTAGAAGCTCAGCGCGTAGCGCAGCGGCTTGTTCACGCAGCACAGCCGCGCGATGTACTCCAGCGTGAAAAGAATCGTGAACACCCATTCGAGGGCATTGAACAGGGGGCGCCACTGGTCCCGGATCGACTGCACGCTGTCCAGGATGACGACCAGCACGCTCATCACGATCACCGCGATCAGCGTCAGGTCGAACCACAGGCCGGCGGGCGTGTCGGCCTCGAAGATCACGGTGAAGAGCTTGCGCCGCCAGCCGCGCGCAGGTTTGTCGAACCGCGAGTCGGTGTCGGCGGGCGTGGACAGGGCTTCGAGCTTCGGGCGAATCAGGCGGGTCATGCGGGCATTGTCATGGGGCCGGGCGACTTATTCAGTTACGCTTCTTGCGCAATGAAGTGCGGCATGCCGCGAGCGCCTTCTTACGATAGTCCCCTTTCTTGAGGAGCTCCCCATTGGCCACACAGTCCCCCTTTTTCGGCAAGCGCGATCGTGACACCGACTCGTTGACTTCGCGTCCCGCACCGCTGGTTGGTTCGGGCACCAATCTCTCGGGCACTCCCGTCAATCCCTCCTCGTTGACCGCGCAGGCCGGCCTGGCCCCGGTGGCGGCAGCACCTGCCGCCAAGGAAGGCGGCAGCAAGCTCACCGTCGGCCCGAACATCAAGCTCAAGGGCGTCGAGATCACCGATTGCGACACGCTCGTGGTCGAAGGCCTGGTCGAAGCGACCATGGACTCGCGCCTGATGCAGATCGCCGAACAGGGCGAGTTCAAGGGCTCGGCCGAAATCGACATCGCCGAAATCCGCGGCGTGTTCGACGGCAACCTCACCGTGCGCGAAAAGCTCGTCATCCACTCGACCGGCAAGGTCACCGGCAAGATCCGCTACGGCAAGATCGTGATCGAAGAAGGCGGCCAGCTGTCGGGCGAAATCAGCTTCGGCGCCAAGGCGTCGTAAGCCAGCCGAGGCGGTCGCTCAGGCGGCCGGCGGCTCCCATCCCAGGCGCTCCAGCAAGGCACCGGCCGCGGCCGGTGCCTTTTCTTTGGCGCCATTGATGAAGTACACGAACACGTCGCGCGCCTTCGGTGCAGCGGCCCAGCCCTGCGCGCGCTCGGCCCAGGTGTCGAGCGCCCTCGGCCCGTAGCCCGTCTTGAGCTTGGCGTCGGCCATCATGAGCCGCGCATAGGCGACGTCGCCTTCGGGCTCCTCGAACGACGGAAACTTGTCGGCGTCGGTGAACACGGTCGACACCTTGTGCTTCTTCGCGAGCGCCTTGTAGGCGGGCACGATGAAGCTCTCGTGCCGCACGTCCATCACGTGGCGCAGCACGCGGCTGCCCTCCTTCTTGGGCAGCAACTCCAGAAACGCCTCGAAGTCTTCCGCATCGAACTGCTTGGTCGGCATGAACTGCCAAACGATCGGCCCGAGCTTGTCGCCCAGCTCGCTCACGCCGCTGTCGATGAAACGCTGGACCGACTCCCCCGCGCCCGCCAGCACCTTGCGGTTGGTCGTGAAGCGCGAGGCCTTCATCGAGAACACGAAGCCGTCGGGCGTGTCGTCGTGCCATTTGCGGAAGGTCTCGGGCTTGAAGGTGCTGTAGTAGGTGCCGTTGATCTCGATGGCGCTCACCTGTCGGCTCGCGTAGTTCAACTCCTTCGCTTGCGCGAGCCCCTTGGGATAGAAGTTGTCGCGCCAGGGCTCGTAGGTCCAGCCGCCTATCCCCACCTTGATCCGCGTCGATGGTGCCTTGCTCACATTGCGCTCCGGGTTTTGAGATCGCCCGCACTCTACGCGCGCTCGCCGCGAGCGCAAAATGCGTTTTTTCGTCCCCGCGGAGAACCCCCCGATGAACGCCCCCCTGCACCGTGAAATGCCCGCCGGCACGCTCGACGCGACGCGCGCCCTCTCTGACGTCACCGCCCAATGGGACGGCGACATCGTCAAGCAACTCACCGACTACATCGCCATTCCCGCCAAGTCGCCCGGCTTCGACAAGGACTGGTCGGCCAACGGCTACCTGGAGACCGTGCTGCGCAACGCCGCGGCCTGGGTCGAGGCGCAGAAGGTCGAAGGCCTGAAGCTCGAAATCGTGCGCCTCGAGGGCCGCACGCCGGTGCTGTTCTTCGAAGTGCCGGCCAGCGGCACGAACATGACCGAGACCGTGCTCATGTACGGCCACCTCGACAAGCAACCCGAATTCACCGGCTGGCGCAACGACCTCGGCCCGTGGACGCCCAAGTACGAGAACGGCCTGCTCTACGGCCGCGGCGGCGCCGACGACGGCTACGCGGTGTATGCCAGCGTGGCCGCGCTGCAGGCGCTCAAGGCGCAGGGCGTGGCGCACCCGCGCATCGTCGGCCTCATCGAGACCTGCGAGGAAAGCGGCTCCTACGACCTGCTGCCGTATGTCGACGCGTTGCGTCCGCGCCTGGGCCAGGTCGAGCTGGTGATCTGCCTCGATTCGGGCGCCGGCAACTACGACCAGCTGTGGCTCACGACCTCGCTGCGCGGCATGGCCAGCGGCACGCTCAAGGTCGAGGTGCTGACCGAAGGCATCCACTCGGGCGATGCCTCGGGCCTCGTGCCCTCGAGCTTCCGCATCATGCGGCAGGTGCTCGACCGCCTCGAAGACAGCGCCACCGGCCGCCTGCTGCCCGCCAGCTTCCACTGCGAAGTGCCGGCCGACCGCCTGGCGCAGGCCAAGGCCACCGCCGCCATCCTCGGCGACGAGGTCTACAAGCGCTTCCCGTGGGCGCACTACGACTGCGGCGGCTCGACCATGTTCGCGCTGCCGACCACCACCGACCCGCTCGAGGCCCTGCTCAACCGCACCTGGAAGCCCACGTTGTCGGTCACTGGCGCCGAAGGTTTCCCGGCCCTGAAGGACGCGGGCAACGTGCTGCGCCCCTACACCGCCTTCAAGCTCTCGCTGCGCCTGCCGCCGCTGGTCGACGCGGCCGAGACGGTGCAAAAGCTCAAGGCCCTGCTCGAAGACAACGCGCCCTACCAGGCCCGCGTCACCTTCGAAGGCAGCGGCGCCACCGGCTGGAACGCACCGACCATCACGCCGTGGTTCGAGGACGCGCTCAACAAGGCCTCGCGCGCGCACTTCGGCGCCTCGTGCGGCTACATCGGCCAGGGCGGCACGATCCCGCTGATGAACATGCTGAGCGCCGGCTTCCCGACGGCGCAGATGATGGTCTGCGGCGTGCTCGGCCCGAAGAGCAACGCGCACGGCCCCAACGAGTTCCTGCACGTGCCCTACGCCAAGAAGCTGACGGCCGCCGTGGCCGAGGTCATCGCCGCCCTGCCGGTCGCGCACCGCACTGCGGCTGCGGAGCCGGTGGCGGCTTGAGCGCCGCGCCGGGCCGCCCCAAGCAAGCTCGCTCCCGCTGGGCGGG
Organism: Variovorax sp. EBFNA2; assembly: GCF_033802765.1. Classification (NCBI taxonomy): domain Bacteria; kingdom Pseudomonadati; phylum Pseudomonadota; class Betaproteobacteria; order Burkholderiales; family Comamonadaceae; genus Variovorax; species Variovorax sp. EBFNA2. Next base: position 6,444,522 of record NZ_CP138496.1, on the reverse strand, counting down.
AAGGCGCGCAGCGCCAGGGGTGCGCCCATGATCGACGCGCTGCCCCTACCGCATCGCGTGTCGCTGTCCACGCCGGACGGCGAGACGCTGGCGCTGCGGCGGCTGCCCGCGGCCGGCGCACCCCGCGCCGTGGTGGTCGTGGTGCATGGGCTGGGCGAGCACGCGGGGCGCTATCACGGCCTGGCCAAGCAATTGCACGCGTGGGGGTTCGCGGTCTGGGCGCACGACCATCACGGGCACGGCGAGTCCACCGGTGCGCGCGGCGGCCTGCCGAGCGAGCTGCGGCTGGTCGACGACCTCGCCCTGGTGATCGACGATGCGCGCCGCGAGAACCCCGGGGTGCCGCTGGTGCTGCTCGGCCACAGCCTGGGCGGCCTGGTCGCCGCGAGCCTGGTGGCGCGCGGCGTGCGGCCGGTCGATGCGCTGGTGCTGTCGTCGCCGGGGCTCGATCCGGGGCTGAATGGCGTCCAGAAGATGCTGCTGGCCGTGCTGCCGCGCATCGCGCCCAACCTGCGCGTGGGCAACGGGCTCGACGACAACTACCTCTCGCACGACCCGGAGGTGGTGCAGGCCTACCGCGACGATCCGCTCACGCACGACCGCATCGGCAGCCGGCTGGCGCGCTTTCTCGCGCACGAAGGCGCCACGGTGCAGCAGCACGCGGCGCATTGGCCGGTGCCCACGCTGCTGGTCTACGCGGGGGACGACCGGCTCGTGCGGCCGGCTGCGAGCCGCGCCTTCGCGGCGGCTGCGGCGCCCAGCGGCAAGGTCGAGGCGAGGTGCTTCGACACGCTGTACCACGAGCTCTTCAACGAGCTGGATGCAGAGCCCGTCTTCGACACGCTGCAGCGCTGGCTCGACCGGCGGTTTCAGGTCGCGACCGTGTCGACGCTCGCCGCCTGAGGTCGCTCAGGCCTTGGCCGCCAGTGCTTGTTTGCGCTGGGTCTGCGCGAGCCAGACCAGCGCCGCGCCGGTCAGCGCCACCGGCACCAGCGAACCGTAGTTCAGCAGCTGCCAGCCCTGCGTCGTCACCAGCACGCCCGAGGCGAACGAGGTCAGCGCGAGCGTCGCGAACACGCAGAAGTTGAGCGCGCCCTGCGCGCGGTCGCGCTCCTCGGCCGTGTACGCCGTGAGCGAGAGCGTCGTGCTGCCGGTGAACAGGAAATTCCAGCCCACGCCCAGCAGGAACAGCGCCACGAGGAAGTGGTGCAGCTCCACGCCCGACAGCGCCACCACAATGCAGCCGAGGTTGAGCGCCAGCCCCACCCCCATCACCGGCAGCACGCCGAAGCGGCGAATCAGGTGGCCGGTGAAGAAGCCCGGCGCGAACATGCCGATCACGTGCCATTCGAGCACCAGCGCCGCGTCGGAAAACGGCAGGCTGCAGATCTGCATCGCGATGGGCGTGGCGGCCATCAGCAGGTTCATCACGCCGTAGCTCAGCGCACCCGCGGCGGCGGCCACGATGAACACGGGCTGCCGCATGATCTCGCCCAGCGACCTGCCGCCGGCCGCTTCCTTGCGCGTCGGCGATGGCGGGAATTCGATGAAGCGCATCACGGCCATCGACAGCAGCGCCACCGCCGCCAGCGCGATGTAGGCGCCGGCAAACGGCACGGAAAGGGCGTCTCGCGTGAAGGTGGCGAGGTTCGGGCCGGCCACCGCACCGATCAGGCCGCCGGCCATCACCATCGACACGGCCTTCTCGCGCCAGGCCGGCAGTGCCAGTTCGGCCGCCGCGAAACGGTAGAGCCCGGCGTTGGCGTTGTAGTAGCCCGCGACCACCGTGGCGAAGCACAGCAGCCAGAAATTCTTCGAAGACGCCGCGTAAGCGCACAGCAGCGCCGAGCCGACCGCCACCGCCAGTCCGATCTGGAACGAGCCGCGGCGGCCGAAGTGCTGCTGCGTGCGCGCCACCAGCCCCGTGCTCAGCGCGCCGCCCACCACGTAGCCCATCACGGGCAGCGTGGCCATCCAGCCCTGCGGCGCGATGCCCAGGCCCACGAGGCCGTTGATGGCGATGAAGGTGACGTTGTTGGTCAGGAGCAGGCCCTGGCAGATGGCCAGGAGCCACAGATTGCGATTCATGGGGCGCGGTTCTACGCGATTGGGCGACGAAGGCAAGGCGCCGGCCAAAAAAAAGCGCCCTCGCGGGCGCCGGAATTCTGAGAATGGAAATTCGCCGGGTGGCAGTTCAGGCCGGCTTGTTGCCTTGCAGCAGACCGCTGAGCGAGCCCAGCAGGTCGTCCTGGTTGCCGAGGCCTTGCTCGGGCACCTTGCCCTGCGGCGTGAGCTGGTTGATGAGGGCCGGCAGCATGGTGGCCAGCATCGGCAGCAGCATTTGTGCGTTGATGCCGAGCTTGGACGCGATGGCGGCGATCGTGTCGCCGCCCAGCGCGTTCTGCAACTGATCACCCGAGACCGGCCGGTTTTCGCCGTTGCCGATCCACGAGCCGATCACGTCGCCCATGCCCGCCTGCTCGAATTTCGAGACCATGCCGCCGAGGCCGCCCTGCCCGCCGTTGTTGGCAAGCAGGCCGCCCAGGGCGCCGGCGAGGCCTCCGAGATCTCCCAATCCCCCGAGGCCTCCGCCCTGCGGTTGCTGCTGTTGTTGTGCAGCGCCTCCCAGCACCTGACCGAGTACCGAATCGAGCAATCCCATGGCGTTTCCTTGGTGTGTGACAGAACCGGCGGCATTTTCCGACGCCCCGGACCGCAAGCCGAAGGTGGCGTGACCACTTTCAAGCTTGCATCGTGACAAATTACTTGGTCCGCGCAGGCCGTTTGGGAAGCAATGCGGGATTGACCCCTTGCACGCCCACCAGGCCGAGCACGGTGACGAGCGAATTCTGCGCGCCTTTCCATGCATCTGTCACGTCGATCGACTCGGCCAGCGAGTGGAATCCGCCCGACTTGCCGCCGCCGCCGATGATGATGGCCGGGATGCCCAGCGAAATAGGAACGTTCGCATCCGTGCTGCCGCCGCGCAGCAGCGTCTTGTGGCCAAAAGCACTGTTGGCGCGCGTCGCGGCCTCGACGATCACCGAGTCGGGCGCCGTGCGACCGCCCGGGCGGTCGCCGATGAGCTTGGTGCTCACGCTCAGGCTGCTCACGTTCCAGCGCTTGTTCTCTTCCGCCACGGCCTCGTCGAGCGTGGCGAGGATCTTCTTTTCGGCCTCGAGCAGCGAGGCCATGTCGTCCGAGCGGATGTCGATGGCCATGCGGGCATCGGGCGCGATGGTGTTCACCGAGGTGCCGCCGCCCACGGTGCCGACGGTGAAGGTGGTCTTGGGGAAGCTGGGCGTGCGTACCTCGGCGATCTTGGCGATGGCGCGGCCCATGCCGTGGATCGCGCTGGGGACATGGCCGAAGGCGCCGAAGCTGTGGCCGCCCGGGCCCTTGAAGGTGACTTCGTAGCGGTGGCTCGCGGTGCCGAGCACGAGCACGTGGCCGTCGGGCGAGGGCTCCAGGCCGACCATGCCGTCGATGTCGAGGTGGTCGCGGAAGATGGCCTTCATGCCGCGCAGGTTGCCCAGCTCTTCCTCGCCGACGTTGGCGACGAACATCAGGTCGCCGACGGTCTGGATCTTGTTGTCGTTGAGCACCTTGAGCCACGACAGCAGCACCGACAGGCCGCGCGTGTCGTCGCCGATGCCGGGCGCGTAGAGCTTGCCGTCGCGCTCCTTCACCTTGACGTCGGTGCCGGCCGGAAAGACCGTATCGAGGTGCGCCGAGACCAGCAGCTTGGGACCGTTGCCGGTGCCCTTGCGCAGGCCGATCACGTTGCCTTCGGCGTCGATCTTCGCGTCGGTCAGGCCGAGCGCCTTCATGCGCGCCAGGAAGGCTTCGGCGCGCTTCTGTTCCTTGAAGGGCGGCGCCTCGATCTCGGTCAGGGCCTTCAGTTCTTCGACCGTGCGTTCGTGGTCGGCCTTGACCGATTCCAGCAGCTTGCGGATCGCAGGCGAGGCCATGAGCTGGGTGTAGGCCTGGTCGACCGCGGGGCTGACCTGCGCCGGCGTGGGCGCGACGGCCTGGTTCTGGGCGTGGACGGCGGGCATGGCGCACAGCGCGGCCAGAACGAGGGGGGCGAGACGAAACGCGCGGGATGAACGAGGCATGAGGGAGCGGCCTTTCCGGGAGGCGGATTGAACAATAAAAAGGAAGCGGCCATTGTTCCGCAGGCACCCGGTTCGCGCCTCGCGGAAAACCCCCCGGAACGGCTCAGGCGCCGATGAGCGACACCAGCGCCGCGAGTGCCGCGGTTTCTGCGCGCAGCACCCGCGCGCCGAGCGTGGTCGGTGCGAAGCCGCGCGCGATGGCGTCCTGTTCCTCGGAGGCGCTGAGGCCGCCTTCGGGGCCGCTGAGCACGAGAACCGGCTGCGTGGTCGGTGTCTCTGCAGCCACGACGGAAACGGCGCGTGTGCCGTCGGCCAGGCTGAGCACGAGGCGTGTCGCCGCAGCGTCCGAGGCGGCCGCACCGCCGAGCCAGCCCCCGAAGGACTGCACCGGATGGATCACCGGCACGCGGTTGCGACCGCACTGCTCGCAGGCCGCGACGGCGATGGCTTCCCAGTGCGCCCGTTTCTTCTCGGCGCGCTCGCCCGACAGGCGCAGCACGCCGTGCGCGGTGGCCAGCGGCTGGATGCTGGTCACGCCGAGTTCGGTGGCTTTTTCGACCAGCCAGTCCATGCGCTCGTTGGCCGGCATGCCGACCGCGAGGTGCACGGCGTGGGCCGCTTCGCGCTCCACCGGCGTGTGAACGCCGACCGCCACGGCGACCTCGCTGCGGCCCATGCGCTCGACCGTCGCGGCGTACTCGCCGCCCGTGCCGTCGAACAGGGTGAGGGTGTCGCCGGGCTGCATGCGCAGCACCTGCACATGGCGCGCGGCGCCCGGCGGCAGCGCCAGGCTGGCGCCGGCGGTCAGCGGCACGGAGCAGTGAAAACGGGGCATGCTATGGAATCAGGAGCCGACGGCGCCCGTGGTGCGGGCGCTACAGCGATTTTCTTTTTCGGCTTTTTTCAGTTTCTCTTCAGACTCGGCCGTAGGCGAAGCCGGTGACGGCTGTCGTGCCCTCGACTTCGTCGATCACCCGCACGAGCGGCGTGAGTTCCATGTAGCGGCTGGCGGTGGCGCGGATGTAAGCGATGAAGCGCGGCGTGTCGGCCAGGTAGCGCGGCTTGCCGTCGCGCAGCGTGAGGCGCGCGAAGATGCCGGCGACCTTGAGGTGGCGCTGCAGGCCCATCCATTCGACCGCGCGGTAGAAGGCGCCGAAATCTTCATCGACCGGCAGGCCCGCCTTGCGTGCGGCGTTCCAGTAGCGGATGGTGATGTCGAGCACGAACTCCTCGTCCCAGCTGAGGAACGCATCGCGCATCAGGCTGGCGATGTCGTAGCTAATCGGGCCGTAGACGGCGTCCTGGAAGTCGAGCACGCCCAGCGGCTGGCCGGCATCGCCGCCCACCATGAGGTTGCGCGGCATGAAGTCGCGGTGCACGTACACGCTCGGCGACGCGAGGTTGTTCTCGACGATCAGCGCGAAGGCGCGGTCCAGGCGTTCTTTCAGCCGGCCTTCGACGGCCACGCCGCGGTGCTTGCCGATGTACCACTCGGGAAAGAGCGCCAGTTCACGTTCGAGCAGCGCCCGGTCGTAGGGCGGCAGCACGCCGGGTTTGGAAGCCAGCTGCCAGCGGATCAGCGCGTCGATGGCCTGGTCGTAGAGCGGCCGGTTGGCGTCGGGCCGCGCTGGGTCGATCACGTCGAGCATGGTCTGGCGGCCCAGGTCGTCGAGCAGCAAAAAGCCGTGGTCGCGGTCCCATTCGAGCACCTGCGGCGCGGTCACGCCGGCCTCGGTCATCAGCTGTGCCACCTGCACGAAAGGGGCGCTGTTTTCCTTGTCGGGCGGCGCGTCCATCACGATGCGCGTGCGGCCGTCGGTGGTGTCCAGGCGGAAGTAGCGGCGGAAGCTGGCATCGGCCGAAGCCAGCCGGACGGTGTCCGGTCGCAGTTGCCGGGCGCCGGCGATGCCAGCCAGCCAGCCCCGGAACGCTTCGGCCCGCTGCGGATCTGTCCAGAGAATGGCCTGGGCGGGGTGTGGGGTCGTGGACGCCGGGGTCGAAGGTGCTGTCATGGATAATCAATTCTACAAATCCGCCTGGCGCGGCACCCCTTCCCAAGGCCGACCCGGCCGGGCAGGGTGGCTGCCGGTCCCCGCAACCCGCCGGCTTGCCGCGCCGTCCCGACGATTTTTCGTTCCGAATCGATGCCTACGACCCCACGCGCTGCCCTGCGACGTTCGAGCCCGCCGCTGCCACTGGCCGTGCTGTCGCTGGCGCTGCTGCACGCGCAGGGCGCCTTCGCCCAGCAGGCCGGTGTGCTTGACGGGCCCCTCACGCTCAAGCGCACGCCGCTGCTCACCGAGACGCTCACGCCCGCGCAACGCAGCCAGCTGCCCAGCCTCGTCACCGGCGACCGCATTTCCGGCCGCCCCGACCTGGAGACCGTGGTCGAGGGAAACGCCACGCTGCGCCGTGGCCCGCTGGCCATCACGGCCGACCGCCTCGAGTACTACCAGCCCGACGACCGCGCCAAGGCCACCGGCAATGTGCGGGTCAACCAGGCCGGCAACGTGTACGAAGGCCCCGAGCTCGAACTCAAGCTCGAGACCTTCGAGGGCTTCTTCAACAACGTGCGCTACCGCTTCCTCTCGACCGGTGGTCACGGCGAGGCCGAGCGCATCGACTTCGTCGACTCCAACGTCTCGATCGCGCGGCGCGCCAGCTACACCACCTGCCGCCGCGAAGACTTCCCCGGCTGGATGCCGGCCTGGCTGCTGACCGCCGCCACGCTGACCACCGACACCGAGGAAAACGAAGGCGTGGCCATCGACGCGCGCATGAGCTTCATGGGCATCACGACGCCGCCGATCCCGCGCGTGACCTTCCCGCTGTCGAACGAGCGCAAGAGCGGCCTGCTGCCGCCCACCATCGGGCTGGACAACACCAACGGCTTCGAGGTCGCGCAGCCCTACTACTGGAACATCGCGCCCAACCGCGACGCCACCATCACGCCCACGCTGATGAGCAAGCGCGGGCTCAACCTGGCCAACGAATTCCGCTACCTCGAGAAGGACTACAGCGGCAGCATCCGCCTGGACCTCATGGGCAGCGACCGCCTCGTGGGCCAGCGCTACAACGAGGCGCGCGCCGAGCAGCTGCAGAGGTTCAACAACGGCGAGATCGCGCTCAAGGACCTGAACCTCGGCAAGGCGCCCGACAGCACCAAGCGCTGGGGCCTGTGGCTCAACCACCACCATGACTTCGACGCCAAGGCGCTGGGGCTCGACTCGCTGTCGGCCAGCCTCAACATCAACCGCGTCAGCGACAACGACTACTGGCGCGACTTCACGCGCACGCCGACGCTCGCTCAGCGCCAGCTGCCGAACGATGCCTCGCTGAACTGGACCAAGGGCGACTGGAGCGGCGCGGTGCGCGCCCTGCGCTACCAGACGCTGCAATACAACCTGTCGCCGGTCGTGCCCTCGTATGACCGCGTGCCGCAGATCACGGCGAACTACGCCAAGTACGACTGGCACGGCTTCGACGTGTCGCTGAATACCGACTACTCGCGTTTTCGCGTCAACAGCATCCTGGCGGGCCAGCCCGGCTTCGACGCCAACCAGCAGTCGCAGCCCGACGGCGACCGCGTGTTCGCGCAGGCGGCGATCAGCCGGCCGTTCCTCACGCCGAGTTCGTTCGTCATTCCCAAGCTGCAGCTGCACGCGACCTCGTACAACTACTACCTGCCGCAGTCGTCCATTCCGAAGGCCTCGGTCAACGGCATCGACTACGTGAACGGGATGCCGTACAACCCGAGCCAGCTGTACTTCTTCCAGACTTCGTCGAACCGGGTCGTGCCGACCTTCAGCCTGGACAGCGGCCTGATCTTCGAGCGCGACGCCAACTACTTCGGCCGCGCCTTCCGCCAGACGCTGGAGCCGCGCGCGTACTACGTGTACACGCCGTACCGCGACCAGAGCATGCTGCCGAACTACGACTCGGCCGCCAACGACTTCAGCTTTGCGACCATCTACACCGAGAACGCGTTCTCGGGCGCCGACCGCATCTCGGACACCAACGCGCTCACGCTGGGCGTCACGTCCCGCCTCATCGATCCGGGCACCGGCGTCGAGGCCGTGCGGTTCGGCATCGCGCAGCGCTTCCGCTTCGCCGACCAGAAGGTCACGCTGCCCGGCGTTGCGCCGGTCACCGACCGCACCAGCGACCTGCTGCTGGGCGCCCAGATCAACTGGACGCCCAAGTGGAGCCTGGACACGCTGCTCCAGTACAACCCCGATTCGCGCCGCTCCACGCGCAGCGCGATCAGCGCGCGCTACAACCCGGGCCCGTACCGCAACCTCAGCGCCGCGTTCCGCTACCAGGCGCCGAGCACGCCCATCGCCACCGACGGCAACAAGTCGATCGACGTGGGCTGGCAATGGCCGATCAACGACCTGTGGGGCGACAAGGGCAAGGACCTCGGTCCGGGCAAGGGCGAAGGCGGTGGACGCTGGTACGCCGTGGGCCGCCTCAACTACAGCCTGCAGGACAAGAAGCTCACGGACGGCGTGCTCGGGGTCGAGTACGACGGCTGCTGCTGGATCGGTCGCGTGGTGCTGCAGCGCATCACCACCGGCCAGGTGACGGCCAACACCCGCATCATGTTCCAGCTCGAATTCGTCGGTTTCTCCGCCATCGGATCGAGCCCGATGCAGGCCTTGCGGCAGAACGTGCAGCGCTACCAGCCGCTGCGTCAACCGACCGAAGCCCCGAGCCGCTTCACCAATTACGACTGAAACGACGACCGTTCACGCCATGAAACACATCCGTTCCCTCCTCACCCTGGGTTGCCTTGCGGCCATCGCCGCAACGGCCGGCGCACAGGGCTTTCGTTCCGGCAGCGGCATCACGGACATCATGCGTGCCGGTCCCCGGATCGTGCCGCCGGCGGCCCGCCCTGCCGCCCCCTCGGCGGCGCCGGTGCAGCGCGCGGCCGAGTACATCGTGGCGCTGGTCAACTCCGAGCCCATCACCAACACCGAGGTGCAGTCGCGCGTTACGCGCCTGATCCGCGAGAACCCGGACGCCGAGCGCGTGCCGCGCGCCGAACTCACGCGCCTCGTGCTGGAGCGCCTGATCACCGAGCGCGCACAGCTGCAGCTCGCGAAGGAAAACGGCATCAAGGTCGATGACGTGGCGATCGACCAGGCCGAGCAGACCGTGGCCCGCCAGAACGAGATCAGCCTCACCGAGCTGCGCAGCCGCGTCGTGGCCGAGGGCATCTCGCCGCGCGAATTCCGCAACGACCTGCGCGACCAGTTGCTGCTTACGCGCCTGCGCGACCGCGAGGTCGAATCGAAGGTCAAGATCAGCGACACCGAGGCCGACGAGTACCTGCGCGACCAGCGCGAAAACGCCGTCAAGAACAGCGCCCTGCTCAACCTCAACATCGCGCAGCTGCTGGTGGCCGTGCCCGAGAACGCCACCGAGGCGCAGGTCGCGACCGCACAGAAGAAGGCCACCGACCTCGCGCAGCGCGCGCGCGGCGGCGAGGACTTCGCCAAGCTCGTGCGCGAGAACTCCGACTCGCCCGACCGTGCCAACGGCGGCGCGCTCGGCTTGCGCAGCGCCGACCGCTACCCGCCGGTGTTCGTCGAAGCCACGCAATCGACCGCGGTGAACGGCATCGCCGGGCCCGTGCGCTCGGGCGCCGGCTTCCATGTGCTCAAGGTGCTGACCAAGGCGCAGGTGGGCTCGTCGGATGCCTCCATCACCCAGACCCAGGTGCGCCACATCCTGCTGCTGAACGATCCCAAGCGCACGACCGCGCAGGCGGTGGCGCAGCTGCAGGAATTCAAGCGCCGCGTGCAGTCGGGCACCGCCGACTTCGCCGGCCTGGCGCGCGACAACTCGCAGGACGCGAGCGCCAAGGAAGGCGGCGACCTCGGCTGGGCACGCCCCGGCCAGTTCGTGCCCGAGTTCGAGGAAGCCATGGACCGCCTCACGCCGGGCCAGATCAGCGACCCCGTGGTGTCGCGCTTCGGTGTCCACCTGATCCAGGTGGTCGGCCGCCGCGAAGCCAAGCTGAGCCAGTCGGAGCAGCGCGAAGCCGCACGTGCCGCCCTGCGCGAACAGCGCGTCGAAGAAGCCTTCACCACCTGGGTGCAGGAAGTGCGCGCGCGCGCCTACGTCGAGTACCGCGAGACGCCGCAGTCCTGATGGCCGCGGCAGCGTTCTAGGCCGCGATGGCACAACACATTGCAAGAAAGCGGTTCGGGCAGCACTTCTTGTCCGACGGCGGGATCATCGACGGGATCGTGCAGGCGATTGCGCCGCAGCCCGGCGATGCGATGGTCGAGATCGGGCCCGGGCTGGCGGCGCTCACGCAGCCGCTGGTCGAACGGCTTGGCCGGCTCACGGTCATCGAACTCGACCGCGACCTGGCCAAGCGGCTGCGCGAGCATCCGCAGCTCGATGTCATCGAGTCCGACGTGCTCAAGGTCGACTTTGCCGACCTCGCGGCCAAGGCCCAGCCGAAGCCGCTGCGCGTGGTCGGCAACCTGCCCTACAACATCTCCACGCCGATCCTGTTTCACCTGCTGGGCTACGCCCACCTGATCGCCGACCAGCACTTCATGCTGCAAAAGGAAGTGATCGACCGCATGGTGGCCCGGCCCGCCACGTCGGATTACAGCCGTCTGAGCGTGATGCTGCAGTGGCGCTACGCCATGGAAAACGTGCTGTTCGTACCACCCGAGAGTTTCGATCCGCCGCCGCGCGTGGACAGCGCTGTGGTGCGCATGGTGCCGCTCGCGCAGCCGCCGGTGGTGAATGCAGCGCGGCTCGGCGAGATCGTGCAGGTGGCCTTCAGCCAGCGCCGCAAGATCCTGCGGCACACGCTGGGCAAGTGGCTTGGGGAGCACGGCTTCACGGGCGAATTCGATATCCAGCGCCGCGCCGAGGAAGTGCCGGTGGCCGAATACGTTGCACTGGCCCAGGCCGTTCCTCCATGAAAAATGCCCGTCGATGACGGGCATTTTTCTTTTCCAGGGTGCCACCGATCCGGCTTTGCCGGTCGGCAGGCGCCGCCCCCGGAAGGGGGTTGGCGAAGCGACACGAAGTGCGCGCCGCCGGGGGGTGAGCCTGGTTAGGCAGCGGCCAGCCAGTACCCCGCGTTGAAGGGGCTGCTCATGCGCAACGCCAGGGGCGACACGTCGACGAGCTTGTCGGTCGGCATTTTTTCGCCGGCCGGCTCGGTGCTGGCGGCGGTGGCCGCAGCGGTTGCTGCCGTGGCGGCAGGGTTGACTTCGATGCCATCGAGGGTTTCAGCGGTGGGCTGAGCCTCGTTCGCCCGTTCTGCTTGGCTGGTGGATGCAGAACGGGCTACAGAAAAGAATAGAAGCAGCGGAACGGGACCTTGCGATCGCCCCAGTAGTCCGAAGCGTCGCGGAAGATGTCGAGCAGTTGCTCGCGCGCTTCCTTGTCGAACTTGGCGTTGGCCGGAATCTGTTCGAGCACGATGACGAAACCAGGCTGCGGGCCCGATTTATGCAACGGGTCGGTCATGCAGTCGTACAGCGCGTCGAAGTTCTTGCCGAAGTGCGCCGGGAAGGTGAACTGCTGGGCAATCAGGTCGAGCACGTCCTGCTTGGTCTGGGCGTTGCCCAGGTTGGCATACAGGAAGTGCTGGCCGGCCGCATTGGCGGCATCCTGCAGGTCGTTCACGCGGAACGCGCGGATCGATTGCACGATGTTCGGGCGTACGGCTCGAAGGGATAAGGTCATATCCGCTGGTCTTTCCATAGTCATCATCATCTCGTCGGGGCGCTTCGGGGCGCCGCTCAGGTCGTTGTCATCGCTCATGGCGCAATCCGTCTGAAACTCGCATAGTGGTCCGCCGTGTACCAGCAGGCCTCGGGTGCCGTGCGCTGCTCGCCACCGCAAACGATTCGCCGGGCACCGCGGTTGCGCGCGCCGGGCGTTGGCACCGTGTATTCGCGGTAATGCCCGCGGCGTGCCGCTGGCAGGATGCGTTCGCGATTGCCGAATACCGTGCCGTCTTTGTCGTACCGGAAGGGGCCACCGTCAAGGATGGCCTGGTAGGTTCGCTGGCCCTGGACCGGGAGATCGGTCAGGGCAATCGATGCCTCGGTGGACGTTTTCTCGGCGCCGAACCATCCGCGGGCCTCGGCCCCCGTCGTCAGAGCCACCAGCATCAAGCTGGTGAGCGCAAACTTAGTGACAGAGGACGTGATCGAGGCGTAAGCCGCCATGGGGCACCACAAGAAAAGAGCGGGGGGTTTGAACTGCGCTCAACCTCGGGGTTAACCCGCAAATTCAAGCCCGCGAGTGTGCACCACGCTGGCGAAAATAGCAAGCGACTGCCCAAAGTTTGAGCAGTCGCGAGGACGGAAAGCGACGCCTTAAGTTGGCGTCCACTCTCGTCAAATGGCCTATCTCTCGGCGTTTGCGTCGGCCACTGTCAAGGCTGTCATGTTCACAATGCGGCGAACAGTGGCGCTCGCCGTGAGAATATGCACAGGTTTGGCCGCGCCGAGCAGAACCGGGCCGATGGCGATGTTGCCGCCGGCGGCGGTCTTGAGCAAGTTGTAAGAAATGTTGGCGGCGTCGATGTTGGGGAACACCAGCAGGTTGGCGTCGCCGGCGAGCGCGCTGTGCGGCATGACGACCGCGCGCTGCTTGCTGTCCAGCGCCACGTCGCCGTGCATTTCGCCGTCGACTTCGAGCCAGGGCGCCTGCACGCGCAGCAGGTCGAGCGTGCGGCGCATCTTGATGGCGCTGGGCTCGTTGCTGGTGCCGAAGTTGGAGTGCGACAGCAGCGCGGCCTTCGGCTTGAGGCCGAAGCGCATCATTTCCTCGGCCGCCATGGTCGTGATCTCGGCCAGTTCCTCGGGCGTCGGGTCGTAGTTGACGTGCGTGTCGACCAGGAACACCTGGCGGTCGGGCAGCAGCAGGCCGTTCATGCAGGCATACACCGGCACGTCCTGCGGGGTGCTTTCGCAGCCGCCGGGGCGCTTGCCGATCACCTGGTCGATGTAGTGCAGGTGGATCAGCGTGGTGCCCCAGGTGCCGCAGATCATGCCGTCGACCTCGCCCTTGTGCAGCAGCATCGCGCCGATCAGCGTGAGGCGGCGGCGCATCTCGATCTTGGCGGTCTGCACCGTCTGGCCCTTGCGCTCGGTCATGCGGTGGTAGGTCTGCCAGAAGTCGCGGTAGCGGTGGTCCTGCTCGACGTTGACGACGTCGTAGTCGAGCTCTTCCTTCAGGCGCAGGCCGAACTTCTCGATGCGCTGGGCGATGATGGCCGGACGGCCGATCAGCGTCGGGCGCGCCAGGCCTTCGTCGACCACGATCTGCGCGGCGCGCAGCACGCGCTCTTCTTCACCTTCGCAGTAGGCCACGCGCTTCTTCGGTGCGCGCTTGGCGGCATCGAAGATCGGCTTCATGGTGGTGCCCGAGGCGTAGACAAAGCTCTGCAGCTTGTCGCGGTAGGCGTCCATGTCCTTGATCGGGCGCTGCGCCACACCGCTTTCCTCGGCCGCCTTGGCCACGGCCGGCGCGATCTTCATCATCAGGCGCGGGTCGAAGGGCTTCGGAATCAGGTATTCGGGGCCGAAGCTCAGCTTTTCACCGACGTAGGCGGCGGCCACGCGTTCGCTCTGCTCGGCCTGGGCCAGCTCGGCGATGGCGTGCACCGCGGCAATCTCCATCTCGTCGGTGATGGTGGTGGCGCCCGAGTCGAGCGCGCCGCGGAAGATGTACGGGAAGCACAGGACGTTGTTGACCTGGTTCGGGTAGTCGGTGCGGCCCGTGGCCATGATCACGTCGTTGCGCACCGCATGGGCGTCTTCGGGCGCGATCTCGGGATTCGGATTGGCCAGCGCGAAGATCACCGGCTTGGGGGCCATCTTTGCGACCATTTCGGGCTTCAGCACGCCGCCGGCCGACAGGCCGAGGAACACGTCGGCACCGGCGATCACTTCCGACAGCTTGCGCATGTCGGTCTTTTGCATGTACTGACGCTTGTCGTCGTCCATCAGCTCTTCGCGGCCTTCGTAGACCACGCCGGCCAGGTCGGTGACGAACACGTTTTCGCGCTTCAGGCCCACCTTGAGCAGCAGGTTCAGGCAGGCCAGCGCCGCGGCGCCCGCGCCCGAGGTGACCAGCTTCACTTCGGCGATGTTCTTGCCGGCCACTTTCAGGCCGTTCAGCATGGCGGCCGCCACCGTGATGGCCGTGCCGTGCTGGTCGTCGTGGAACACCGGGATCTTCATGCGCTTGCGCAGCTCGCGCTCGACGTAGAAGCAGTCCGGGGCCTTGATGTCTTCCAGGTTGATGGCGCCGAAGGTCGGCTCCAGCGACGCGATGATCTCGACCAGCTTGACCGGGTCCTTCTCGTCGATCTCGATGTCGAACACGTCGACGCCGGCGAATTTCTTGAAGAGAACGCCCTTGCCTTCCATCACCGGCTTGGAGGCCAGCGGGCCGATGTCGCCCAGGCCCAGCACGGCGGTGCCGTTGCTGATGACACCCACGAGGTTGCCGCGCGAGGTGTACTTGAAGGCGTTGGCCGGGTCCTTGACGATTTCCTCGCAGGGCGCGGCCACGCCGGGCGAGTAGGCCAGCGACAGGTCGCGCTGGTTGACCATCTGCTTGGTCGCCGCAATGGCGATCTTGCCGGGAACGGGAAACTCGTGGTACTCGAGGGCGGCACGGCGCAACAGGGCGCGCTTGTCTTCCGGGGTGGGGGTCGAAGGGGACGATGCGGTCGAATCGGACATGTGCCGTTGCTCCTGGTGGCGCTTCTTCTGGGGGCGCCGATTGTAGACCTGGGTCCATACCGCCCTGCGCCGCATGGCCGGTGGCAGGCATGACCAAAAGCACGGGGCGCCGTCAAAGCCCTGTGGCAATATGTGCGGCTGGGACACAAACCGACAACATCTCGAGAGGAACGACCATGGCCCTGATGGATTTCATCAAGAAACAGTTCATCGACATCATCCAGTGGACCGAGTCCGGCGATGGCACGCTGGCCTGGCGTTTCCCGATGGCCGAGATGGAAATCCAGAACGGCGCCTCGCTCACCGTGCGCGAATCGCAGATGGCCGTGTTCGTGAACGAAGGCCAGGTGGCCGACGTGTTCGGTCCCGGCATGTACAAGCTCACGACGCAGACGCTGCCCGTGCTCACGTACCTGAAGAACTGGGACAAGCTCTTCGAATCTCCCTTCAAGAGCGATGTCTATTTCTTCAGCACGCGCCAGCAGGTCGACCAGAAGTGGGGCACGCCCCAGCCGATCACGATCCGCGACAAGGACTTCGGCGCCGTGCGCCTGCGCGCCTTCGGCAACTACAGCTTCCGTATCGGCGATCCGAAGCTGTTTCACACCGAAATCTCCGGCACGCGCGACATCTACTCCGTGGCCGACCTCGACGGCCAGCTGCGTGGGCTGGTGCTGCAGAACATCAGCAACGCCATCGCTTCCAGCGGCCTGCCCTTCCTCGACCTGGCGGCCAACCAGATCCAGTTTGCGACCGCGCTGGCCACCCAGCTGGTGCCCGAGTTCGAGAAGATCGGCATCAAGCTCGAGAACATCACGGTCCAGAACGTCTCGCTGCCCGAAGAGCTGCAGAAGATCCTCGACCAGAAGATCGGCATGGGCATGGTCGGCAACGACATGGGCAAGTTCATGCAGTACCAGACGGCGCAGGCCATTCCCAAGTTCGCCGAAGGTGCAGCGGGTGGTGGCGGCATCGCGGGCGACGCGATGGGCCTGGGTGCCGGCGTGGCGCTCGGCCAGGTGCTGGCGCAGAACCTCGCACAGGGCCTGAGCCCGAACGCGGCGGCCCAGGCTGCGGCCACGGCACAACAGCCGGCCGTGGCCGTGGTGAGCGCCGCCGACGTGATGACCACGCTCGAGAAGCTCGGCGAGCTCAAGACCAAGGGCATCCTCACGCAGGAAGAGTTCGACGCCAAGAAGGCCGAACTGCTCAAGAAGCTGGTCTGACCCCAGGCTTCGCGCGCTTCGTGTCGCTCTTCCCCGCTCCTTGCAGGGG
Organism: Variovorax sp. EBFNA2; assembly: GCF_033802765.1. Lineage (NCBI taxonomy): Bacteria > Pseudomonadati > Pseudomonadota > Betaproteobacteria > Burkholderiales > Comamonadaceae > Variovorax > Variovorax sp. EBFNA2. The sequence continues at coordinate 6,428,387 of NZ_CP138496.1, read as the reverse complement.
GCGATGCCTGCGGGCCGGCGTAGCCGGTGCCGCGGTGGTGTCTCCCGCCTCGTTCGTTGTTGCCGTCGTGTCTTCTGCCGTGTGCCATGGCTGAGGAAACCGGCAACCAACGCTACTACCGCGCGCCCTGCCCCGGCTGCGGCGCGCCGGTCGAATTCCGCTCGGCGCAATCGACGCACGCGGTCTGTCCTTACTGCCAGAGCACCGTCGTGCGCCAGGGCGACACGCTCGCGCGCACCGGCAAGATGGCCGAGCTGTTCGACGACTTCAGCCCGCTGCAGTTGTTCGCCGCCGGCCGCATCCAGGACAAGCCCTTCACGCTGATCGGCCGCCTGCAGTACACCTATCCCGGTGGCCGCTGGACCGAGTGGATCGCTGCACTCGACGGCGACCGCACCGGCGTCCTCAGCGAGGACAACGGCGCCTACGTTTTTGCGCTGCCCTTCGACCTGCAGCGCGCCGCGCCGCCGCCGGTCGACCTGCGCGTGGGCGCCACCACCGCCTTCGCCGGCCAGAGCTACACCGTCGCTTCCAACGAACAGGTGGCGCTGACCTCTGCACAGGGCGAACTGCCGCACCTGCCCGAGCTCGGCAAGCCGTTCGCGATGGTCGAGCTGCGCAACGACAAGGGGCTGGTGCTCAGCATCGACTACGGCACCGCCAAGCCCACCGCGTACCTCGGCCGCTCGGTGCAGCTCGACGACCTGCAACTCACGGGCCTGCGCGACGAATCCGCGAAGGACGAAAAGGGCCGCAGCTTCAACTGCCCCAACTGCGGCTCGCCCGTCACGGTCAACCTGGCCGACAGCAAGAGCATCACCTGTGGCTCGTGCAACAGCATCATCGACCTGTCGCAAGGCATCGGCGGCGAGCTCAAGCACGCCGAGCAGAACGAGCCGGTGCGCCCGCTCATCGCGCTGGGCAGCGTGGGCCAGCTGCAGGGCGCGCAGTGGCAGGTGGTGGGCTTCAAGCACCGCATGGGCCAGGAGCCCGGCGACGACGAGCAGTTCGGCTGGGACGAGTACCTGCTCTACAACAAGAAGCGCGGCTTCAGTTTCCTGGTCGATGCCGAAGACGGCTGGAGCATGGTCAAGCCGACCACCGGTGCGCCCGTGATGGCAGAGAACGGCACCACCGCCACCTACCTCAACAAGCGCTACCAGCAGCAGTACGCCTACAACGCCGAGACCACCTACGTGGCGGGCGAGTTCTACTGGCAGGTCGAGCGCGACCAGAAAACCTTCAACCGCGACTTTGCGAGCGGCGGCGCGCTGCTTTCGATGGAGCGCTCGGCCAACGAGCTGACGTGGTCGTCGGGCAGCAAGATCGACAGCGGCGCTGTGGCCACGGCCTTCAAGCTCGACGCCAAGAAAGACCTGTTCTTGCGCGGCGACGCGCTGCCCGTGAGCGCCGCGTCCGGCATGGGCTGCGGCACGATCATCCTCGTCATCGTGGTCATCATCTTCGTGCTGATCATGATGAGCAACTGCAGCGGTTCCTCGAGCGGCTACCGCAGTTCGGGCGGTTCGTACGGCGGCTACTCGAGCGGCGGCAGCCACAAATGACGAAGATCGCGCGCAGGCGCTCCTCTCTCATCACTTCTCTCTTTATTGCTACGACTGGAGGTCCCCATGGGAATTGAATGGCTGAAACCGGGCGTGGTCCTCGGATCGCTCGTGTATGCGCTGATCGGCGTGGCGGTCTTCTGGATCTGCTTTTTGATCATCGACAAGATCACCCCCTATGACCTGTGGGGCGAGATCGTCGAGAAGCAGAACATGGCGCTGGCTTTGGTCGTGGCCGCCATGAGCCTGGGCATCAGCGTCATCGTGGCTGCTGCAATCCATTGAGCGACGCGGCCCTGCCCGCGCGCACCCCGGAGGCGCGGGGGCCGCAACCCGTCGAGATCGCGCTGCTCGCCAGCGTGTTCGTGGTCGCCGCGTGCGGTCTGGTTTATGAACTGAGCGCGGCCGCGCTGAGCTCTTACCTGCTTGGCGACTCGGTGCTGCAGTTCAGCACCATCATCGGCACCTACCTGTTCGCCATGGGCGTGGGCTCGTGGCTCTCGCGCTACTTCGAGCGGCAGCTGCCGGCGCACTTCCTTCGCATCGAACTGCTCGTGGCGCTGATCGGCGGCGCGCTGCCGGCCATCCTGTTCCTGGCCAACGCCTATGTGCCGGGCGCGTTCCGGCTGCTGCTGTACGGCCTCGTGGTGGTGGTGGGCACGTTGGTGGGGCTCGAGATTCCACTGGTGATGCGCATCCTCAAGCGCAACATCGTGCTCAAGGACCTCGTGTCGCAGGTGCTGACCTTCGACTACCTGGGCGCGCTCGCCGTGTCGGTCGCATTCCCGCTCATCCTTGTGCCGCAGCTCGGCATGATCCGCACCGGCCTGCTGTTCGGCGTGATGAACGCCGCGGTGGCCGTGTGGGCGCTGTGGCTGTTCCGCCATGAACTGCGCCGCGCCGGCGCGCATGCGGCGGCGTGCTTCCTGACGCTGGCCGCGCTCATCGGCGCCTTCTGGGGCGCCGACCACATCACCACGCTGGCGGAAGACAAGTTCTACCAGGACCACATCGTCTTCAGCGCCAGCTCGCCCTACCAGCGCATCGTGGTCACGCGCGGCGCACTGGGCCACCGGCTGTTCCTCAACGGCAACCTGCAGTTCGCCGAGCGCGACGAGTACCGCTACCACGAGGCGCTGGTGCACCCCGCGATGGCCGCGCACGGTGCGCCGAAGAAGGTCGCCGTGCTCGGCGGCGGCGACGGCATGGCGGTGCGCGAAGTTCTCAAGTACCCCTCGGTCGAGTCGGTCACGCTGGTCGAGCTCGATCCGAACATGACGCAGCTCTTCACCACGCACGAAACGCTGGCCGCGCTCAACGGGCACGCGCTCTCGTCGCCGAAGGTGAAGGTGGTCAACACCGACGCGTTCCAATGGCTGCAGCAGGACGGAGACACGTTTGATGTCATCGTGGTCGACTTTCCCGACCCCACCAACTTCGCCATCGGCAAGCTCTACACCAACAGCTTCTATGCGCTGCTCGACCGGCGCCTGTCGGCCAGCGGCTACGCGGTGATCCAGACCACCTCGCCGCTGGTGGCGCGCAAGAGCTACTGGACCGTGGCGACCACCATCGAGTCGGTCGGCCTGAAGGCCACGCCGTACCACGCGCACGTGCCGAGCTTCGGTGAATGGGGCTACATCATCGCGAGCCGCCGGCCCTACCGGCTGCCCGATGCGCTGCCGGGCGGCATGCGCTTTCTCACGCCTGCGACGCTGCCCCTGATGTTCGACTTTCCGCTCGACATGGTGCGCGTGCCAACCGAAGTGAACCGCCTGTCGAACCAGACCCTCGTCACCACTTACGAACAGGAGTGGGGCAAGGTCATGGCGCACTGATATGGCTCGCCCCCAGGCTGCGCGCACTTCGTGTCGCTTCGCCAACCCCCTACCGGGGGCAACACCTGCGGCCCGGCAAAGCCGGTTCCGCGGTGTTCCACGAAGGAACCGGGTGCCATGAGGCGTCGTGGCTTTCTTGGCGTCGCTGCCGGTGCAGGCGCCCTGGCGTTGGCCGGCTGCGAGGCACCGCCGCCGTCCATCGACGGCGGCTTCACCGGTGTCGATGTCGCGCGCGGCCACGCCATGCGCGAAGGCTCGCTCAGGTCGCAATCCCCGGCGACCGTCAAGCGCACCCGCGTCGTCATCGCGGGCGGTGGCGTGGCCGGTCTTGCGGCGGCGCGCGCGCTGCGCCTTGCGGGCATCGACGACTTCGCGCTGCTCGAACTCGAAGACACTGCCGGCGGCAACGCGCGCGGCGGCGCGGTCGGCGGCATCGCCTGTCCGCTCGGCGCGCATTATTTGCCCACGCCCGGCGACGACGCGCACGAGGTGCAGGACCTGCTGGAAGAACTCGGCCTGCGCCGCCGCGTGGCCGGCCGCTGGACCTACGACGAGCGTCACCTCTGCCACAGCCCGCAGGAGCGCCTGTTCTTCCGCGGCGAATGGCAGGACGGGCTGCTCCCCGTGCACGACGTCGGCGATGCCACGCACGCCCAATACCGCCGCTTCGCGCAGCGCATCGACGCGCTGCAGCACGCCGCGCACTTCGCCATTCCCACGTTGCGTTTCGCCGTCACGCCCGAGCTGCTCGCGCTCGACGCCGTGCCCTTCGCGGGCTGGCTCGACCGCGAAGGTTTTGACGACGCCCACCTGCGCTGGTACCTCGACTACTGCTGCCGCGACGACTACGGCGCCGGCATCGCGCAGGTGTCGGCCTGGGCCGGCATCCATTACTTCGCGAGCCGGCACGGCTTCCATGCGCCGGGCGACGCGAGCGGGAGCACCCATGACAGTGGCAGCGACAGCAACCCCGATCGCGACGGCGTGCTCACCTGGCCCGAAGGCAACGGCTGGCTCACGAAACAGCTGGCCGCGCCGCTGGGCGAGCGCCTGCGCACCGGCCAGGTCGTCATGCGCATCGCCGAAGGGCGCGGCGGCGTCGAGGTCGACGCGTGGGATGCCGCATCGAAATCGATGGTGCGCTGGCAGGCCGAGCGCTGCATCGTCGCGCTGCCCGTCTTCATCGCCGCGCGCGTGGTGGAGAACCCGCCGCCGCTGCTGACGAGCGCTGCCGCACATGTGCGCTACGCCCCGTGGCTGGTCGCCAACGTGCACCTGCGCGGGCCGCTGGCCGACCGCGTCGGCGCCGCGCCGAGCTGGGACAACGTGATCTACGGCACGCGCGGCCTCGGCTACGTCGATGCGCGCCACCAGACGCTCGACCCCACGCCGCGCGGCACCGTGCTCAGCTGGTACCGCCCGCTGGGCCCGAGCAGCTACGACACCGGCGACGGCCGGCAGCTGCTGCTCGAGCGCCCATGGACCGCATGGCGCGACGAGTTGCTGGCCGAGCTGTCGGTGCCGCACCCCGATCTGCCCGCGCTCGCCACGCGCGTCGAGATCACGCGCTACGGCCACGCCATGTCGATCCCGCGGCCCGGTCTGCTCGCGCAGATCGGCGCGCACGGCGACCGCGTGGCCGCGGGCCGGCTGTCGTTCGCGCACGCGGACTGGTCGGGCTATTCGATCTTCGAGGAAGCGTTCACGCGCGGCCACATCGCTGGAGCGAACCTCGCATGAAGACGCTGGTGCTCGGCGGCTACGGCAACTTCGGCGCGCGCATCAGCCGCGCGCTGGCGCAGGACGCGGGCATCGAGCTGTGGGTCGGCGGGCGCGACCTCGAGCGGGCCACGGCGTTTGCGCAATCGCTGGGCGGTCCCGGGCGCGGTGCGCGCGGTGTGCGCATCGATGCGCAGTCGCCCGATCTCGCGCAGGGGCTGGGCTTCCTGGGCGTGGACCTCGTCATCCACACCGCCGGCCCGTTCCAGGGCCAGGACTACCGCGTGCCGCAGGCCGTGGCGGTCGCCGGCGCGCACTACATCGACCTGGCCGACGGCCGGCGCTTCGTCTGCGACTTTCCCGCCGCGATGGACGCCGCCTTCCGCCGTGCAGGCCGCACCGCCGTGGCCGGCGCCAGCACCGTGCCGGCACTGTCGTCGGCGGTGGTCGATCACCTCGCCGCCGGTTGGCAAAGCCTGCGCAGCATCGACATCTGCATTGCGCCGGCACAGGGCGCACCGCGCGGCGAAGCCACGCTCGCGAGCGTGCTCGCCTACTGCGGCGCACCGATCCGCGTCTGGCAGGGCGGCCGATGGACCAAGCAGCCCGGCTGGGCCCATCCCGCGAAGGTGCAGTTCGCCCGCATGAAGCCGCGTCGCGGCGCCCTGTGCGACATCCCCGATCTCGAACTCTTTCCCGCGCGCTACGCCGGCGTGCAGTCGGTCATGTTCCGTGCGGCACTCGAAGTCGGCCTGACCCAGCACGCCTTCGCCTTCCTGGCCTTCCTGCGCCGCCTGGGATTGCTGCGCGCGCCGCAGAAGCTGGCGCCGTTGCTGCATGCGACAGGTGGCGTGTTCGATGCATTCGGTACCGCGCTCGGCGGCATGGTGGTGCGCGTCGAAGGCATCGATGCGCAGGGCGCCGTCGCACGCCGCGCCTGGCACATCGCGGCCGACGACAACCACGGCCCCGAGATTCCCTGCATGGCCGCGATCCTGCTGGCGCGCCGGCTCGCGCATGGTGACGCGTTGCCGGTGGGCGCGCATGCCTGTGCCGGCCTGCTCACGCTGCCTGAGTTCGACCCCGAGTTCGCGCGCTGGGGCATGGTGACGGATGTGATCGACGAAGCGTCGACTGCGCCATGACACGCCCTGCTGCGAACGACAACGACCGCCTGCTGCGCCTGAGCCTCGTCGCGGTCTGGCTGTTCACCGCCGTCGCCAGCATCCTAGAACTCGACGGCCAGAGCCGTCGCGTGCTGGCCGACGCAGGCATCGCCTCGCCGCTCTGGCTGGTGCATTCACTGATCGTCGGCGGTGCAGCCGCGGATCTTGCAATCGGCCTGGCGCTGTGGCTGCGGCCCGGGCGCACTGTCTACCTCGCCGCCTTTGCGCTGATGCTCGCCATGACACTCGTGGCGACCGTGCTGCAGCCAGGCCTGTGGCTGCACCCGCTCGGTCCGCTGCTCAAGAACCTGCCCATTGCCGCGCTGCTCTGGCATTTGTACCGACGCACGACGCCATGAACACCTACCTCGTCCTCAAGTGGCTGCACATCGTCTCCAGCGTGCTGATGGTCGGCACGGGGCTGGGGTCGGCCTTCTACATGTTCTTTGCCAACCGCAGCGGCAGCGTGCCGGCGCAGGCGGTGGTGAGCCGGCTGGTGGTGCGCGCCGACTGGTGGTTCACCACGCCGACGGTCATCCTGCAGCCGCTCACCGGCTTCGCGCTGGCGCACATGGCGGGCTGGCCGCTGTCGACGCCGTGGCTTGCGCTGTCGCTGGGGCTCTTCCTGTTCGCAGGGGCGTGCTGGCTGCCGGTGGTGTGGCTGCAGATCCGCATGGCGGCTCTTGCGGCGCACGCGCACCGCGAGGTGATGCCGCTGCCGCCGCTGTATCTACGCTACCAGCGCTACTGGGAGCTGCTGGGTTATCCGGCGTTCGTGGCGATGGCGGTCGTGTTCTGGTTGATGGTGAACAAGCCGCAGTTGTCGTTCTCCTGAGCGGATGTCATGGCGGCGTCACGCCTGGCCGGCAAGGTCTCGCGTTTTCGACTGAAACCTTTCTCGCTCATGACGCGTCTCGCTCCCCTCTCTTTGATCGCCTTGGCTGCGGCCTTCGCCTGCAGCGGCGCTGTGGCCCAGACCGTCTTCCCCGCCACGCTCGCCGGCCACGTCGTGCTGCCCGCGCAGAGTTTTGTCGCCGCACCGAAAGAGGCGCCGGCCGACCTGCAGGCCAGCGGCAAGTTCACGACCGGCAAGCGCGTCGAAGCGCTGGGCACGGTCGAAGGCCTCTCGGCCGGTCGCGGCACGGGCGTGTCGGTGCCTTTCAAGGGCCAGCCGTTGCAGGGCCACTCGGGCATCAAGAAGATGGACGACGGCTCTTTCTGGGTGCTCACGGACAACGGCGCCGGCGCGAAGGCCAACTCGCCCGACTTCATGCTCTACCTGAACCACTACAAGGTGGACTTCAAGAGCGGCAAGTTCAACCGCCTGAACACGATCTTCCTGCACGACCCCGACAAGAAGGTGCCGTTTCGCATCGTCCACGAAGGCACGAAGCAGCGCTACCTGACGGGCTCCGACTTCGACCCCGAGAGCTTCCAGTTCGCAGGCGGCGCGCTGTGGATCGGCGAGGAGTTCGGTCCCTTCCTGATCAAGGCCGACCTCAAGGGCAAGGTGCTCGCGGTGTTCGACACGCAGGTCGACGGCAAGGCCGTGCGCTCGCCCGACCATCCGGCCGTGACCACGCCGGGCGCACCGGGTGGCGCGGTCGATTTCCAGATCAAGCGCTCCAAGGGCTTCGAAGGCATGGCCTCGTCGAAGGACGGCAGCAAGCTGTACGCGCTGCTCGAAGGCCCGGTATGGAACGCCGAGACGAAGGACTACGAGAAGCTCGACGGCAAGGAGGCGCTGCGCGTGCTGGAGTTCGACGTGGCCTCTGAAAAATGGACGGGTCGCCACTGGAAGTACCCGCTCGAAGCCAACAGCCACGCCATCGGCGACTTCAACATGATCGACGGCACCACGGGCCTCATCATCGAGCGCGACAACGGCGAAGGCACGAGTGACAAGGCCTGCCCCGAAGGCCAGAAGCGCACCGACTGCTTCCACGACCTCGCGAAGTTCAAGCGCGTCTACAAGGTCGAGCTGAGCGATGCGAACGTTGGCGGCGCGTTGCGCAAGATCGGCTACATCGACCTGCTCAACATCGCCGACCCGAACAAGCTGGCGCGCAAGCCGCTGAACGACGGCGTGCTCAAGTTCCCGTTTTTCACGATCGAGAACGTCGATGTGGTCGACGCCACGCACATCGTGGTCGGCAACGACAACAACCTGCCCTTCTCCAGCAGCCGCGAGCCCAACAAGGCCGACGACAACGAGCTGGTGCTGCTCGAGGCCGGCGCGCTGCTGCAGGCGAAGTAAGGCGCACGGCGGCGCCCGCCTTTCAAGGCCCCGCGCGCGGGATGGGGGGCGGGAAAAGCCTAGAAGATGAGTATGATTCTCATTCTCCAGGTTTCTCCTCTCCCTCTGTCCCATGAATTTCCGAACGACCTTGCACGCCGTGCGGCGCTCGTCGTGAGCGCCGGCGTGCGTTACCGGATGGGCGTGGCGTCGCGGGCCGTGGCCGCCATCGCGGGCGGCTACGGTGTCGCCGCGCTGTCGGCCGCCGTGCTCGCGCTGGGCCTGCCCGCCCTCTTCGGCATGGCGCGCAGCGAAGCCGCGCTGACCGGCACGCTGGCCTCCTTCCTCGTCTACGCCGTGGCCGTGATGTGGGTCTTCGCGGCGCGCTCGGCGTGGCGCGCCTGGACCGGCCTCGCCATCGCGGCGGCGCTGCAGGGCCTGCTCTTGCTGCTGTGGACCCAGGGCGGCGGAGGCGCCGCATGAAGGACGGATTCCGCCAGTCGATGGCGTGGCTGCACACCTGGTCGGGCCTCTTGGTCGGCTGGGTGCTCTTCATGGTGTTCGCGGCCGGCACGGCGTCGTATTTCAAGGACGAGATCACCTTCTGGATGAAGCCGGAGCTGCATGCCATTTCGCACGGCAGCGTGACCCAATCGGTCGCGGCCGAGAACGCAGCGGCCTACCTGAACCGCAACGCCAGTAACGCGGCGCGCTGGTTCATCACGCTGCCGACCGCGCGCGAGCCCTCGGTCGGGGTGCTGTCGATCAAGCCGCCGCCACCGCCCGGTTCGCCGCCGGTGGAGCGGCGCCGCAGCTTCGACCGCGCCGCGCTCGACCCGGCCACGGGCCAGGCGATCACCGCGCCGCGCGAGACGCGCGGCGGCGAGTTCTTCTACCGCCTGCATTTCGACCTGCACTACATGCCCGCGATCTGGGCACGCTGGATCGTCGGCTTCTGCGCGATGTTCATGCTGGTGGCCATCGTCAGCGGCATCGTCACGCACAAGCGCATCTTCAAGGACTTCTTCACCTTGCGTCCGAAGAAGGGCCAGCGCAGCTGGCTCGACGCGCACAACGTCACCGCCGTGCTCGCGCTGCCGTACCACGCCATGATCACCTACACCGGGCTGGTCACGCTGATGTTCATGTACATGCCGTGGGGGCCGCAGGTGGCCTACAAGGCGCACGGCGGCACCGACACCTTCTTCGCCGAGGCCTTCCCGGGCGGCGCGCGCACGCAGGTCAAGCCCTCGGGCACCAAGGCCGCGCTGGCGCCCCTCGCACCGATGGTGGCGCAGGCCACGGCCCACTGGGACGGCGCGCCCGTCGGCCGCATCGTGGTGCACCAGCCCAACGACGCCAACGCCGTGGTCTCGATCGCGCGGGCCGAGGGCCGGCACCTGTCGTACGAACAGCCTTCCATGCAGTTCAACGGCACGACCGGCGCGCTCATCGGCACCTTCGGCGACGTGCCGAAGGCCGCGGCCGAGACGCGCGGCGTGCTCTACGGTTTGCACATCGGCCGTTTTGCCGATCCGCTCTTGCGCGCGCTGTTCTTCGTCTCGGGCCTCGCAGGCTGCCTGATGGTGGCGACCGGCCTGCTGCTGTGGGCCGTGAAGGAGCGCCAGAAATACGCCAGGACGCTCAAGCAGGGCGGGCGCATCGGCTTCGGCCTGCGGCTGGTCGACGGGCTGAACCTCGGCGCGATCGCCGGCCTGCCCGTGGCCATGGCCGCCTTCTTCTGGGCCAACCGCCTGCTGCCGGTCGACGTGGCCGGCCGCAACGAGGCCGAGATCCGCTGGTTCTTCATCGTCTGGGGCGCCACCGCCGTGCTGGGCCTGCTGCGTCCGACCCTGCGCATGTGGCAGGCGCAGCTCGCGCTCGGCGCGCTGCTGTTCGCGCTGCTGCCCGTGCTCAACGCCTTCACCGGCCCCGCGCCGCTCACGGTCAGTCTGCGCAGCGGACCGAGTTCGGTGGCGGGTTTCGACCTCGTGGCGATCGCACTCGGCCTGGGGCTCGCGGGTGCGACCTGGCTGGTGGAGCGCAAGCGCCGCAAGGCTTTGGCGGCGCCCAAGAAGGCCGTCAAGCCGCCGCCGACCGAACTCGCTGCTTCGGGGCAGGGGTCGTGATGCCGCTGCTCGGATTGGTGTTCGCGGCCTCGCTGGCCGGCTTCTGCGCGCTGAGCCTCGCGATGGATCGCCACAGCGAAGACGTCTTCGGCCGCGGCAGCACGCCGGGCGCCTGGCGCCGATGGCTGCAGCTCGGGGGCACTGCATTGCTGTGCCTGTCGCTGTGGGCCAGCCTGGAGGCAGCGGGCGGGTCGGTGGGTTGGGTGCTGTGGCTCGGGGCGCTGACTGCGGCGGCGCTGGCGACGGTGGGGTTGTTGAGCGGGTTGCCGCATCGCTTTCACTGGATCGCTTCTGCCGCAGGGGGCGTTGCGTTCCTCAGCCTGCTGTTCTGCCTCTGATTGCTTGCCGCCGCGACAGGCAAGCCCCCGCTCAGGTCTTCTTGTCTGTTTTCTCGAACAGTTCTTCCAGCAGTTCGCGAGCCATCTCCTCGGCAGATGTCCTGGCGAACGAGGTGCGGCGAACTTCACCCGCCGTGATCAGTTTTCCAGAAAGGGGATCGCGAACCTTGATGGTGAGCTTGAACAGGAACATGGACATGTCCCAGGACCATTGGTCGTTGTAGGTCAGGATCACATCCATCGGCTCGCTGGGCTTGGCGGCAGCCCCCACCACGGCGGTGTACCCCATCGACTTCAACTGCTGCGCAATGACGCGGTCGACGTTGTAGCCATCGCCCTCGATCGTTTGCACGTAGATCTTGCGAACGTCCGGAGGAATCTTCTTGCTGGATGTCGTGAGGTCGGCGGCACACCCGGAGAGCAGGATCGCAAGGGACGACATCCATACCCAGAGCCAGCGCGACATGGTGCTTTGGATGGCATCCATTACTTGTTCCCTTCCAATTGAATCTTGCATTCCTCGAGCAGGTTCTTGCTCTGCGTCACGTGAAACGGCGACCCCACAAACATGGTGACCAGGGTGCCATGCGCTGACTCCTCCAGGTCAAAAACGCGCATGGTGATGCCACCTGCCCGCAGGGCGACCGAGTCTGTGCTCGTCGTCACTTCGTAGGAGGTCTCTTTCAGCTTGCGGGCCAGGCATGCGGCCACGTCGGACTTGCTGGCCTCGATCTCCTTGATCTCGCGAGCCGGCGATTTGCGAACGGTGTCCGCAGAGACCGAACACCCCGCCAGCACGACCAGTGCCGGTACCCATGCAAACGCCCATCTTCCAAATACTCTCGCCACGTCTTCTCCCGTTTTCTTCTTTTGCGCAATGCCCGAACCGGGCCATCACCCCCGCATCAACGCCTCGATCTCATCCGCCTTCACCGGCACGCCCCGCGAAATCAGTTCGCAGCCCGTGGCCGTGACGATCGCGTCGTCCTCGATGCGGATGCCGATGTTGTGGAATTGTTCGGGCACGCCTTCGCCGGGCCGCACGTAGATGCCGGGTTCCAGCGTCAGCACCATGCCCGGGTGCAGGATGCGGCTCGGGCGGTTCTTGATGAGTTCGTTCGACAGCGGGTCCTTGCGCTCGCTCACCTCGCCCACCTGCGTGGGTTCGACATAGCTGCCGCAGTCGTGCACGTCCATGCCCAGCCAGTGGCCGGTGCGGTGCATGTAGAACTGGAAGTAGGCGCGCGAGTCGATCACGTCGTCGACGCTGCCGACCTTGTTGCCGTCGAGCAGGCCCAGGTCGAGCATGCCCTGCGCGAGCACCTTCACGGCGGCGTCGTGCGGGTCGTTGAAGCGGTTGCCGGCCTTGGTGGCGGCGGCCGAGGCGTCCTGGCTGGCGAGCACCAGGTCGTACAGCGCGCGCTGCGGGCCGCTGAACTTGCCGTCGGCCGGGAAGGTGCGGGTGATGTCGCTGGCGTAGCCGTCGAGTTCGCAACCGGCGTCGATCAGCACCAGCTCGCCCTTGCGCACGGGCGCGGCGTCGGCGCGGTAGTGCAGCACGCAGGCGTTGGCGCCGGCCGCGACGATGGAGCCGTAGGCCGGGTACTGCGAGCCGCCCAGGCGGAACTCGTGCAGCAGCTCGGCGTCGAGGTGGTACTCGCGCACGTCCTTGCCCTCGCGCAGCATGCGCGCCGACAGCTGCATCGCGCGGATGTGGGCGCGGGCGCTGATCTGTGCGGCGCGACGCATGATGTCCTGCTCGTGCGCGTCCTTGACCAGGCGCATCTCGTCGAGCGGGCCGCACAGGTCGCGTTGTTCTTCGGGGCACAGCGCGCCGAAGCGCACGCGCGCGCGTACCGACTGCAGCCAGCCGTCGATGCGGGTTTCCAGGCCCTTGTGGGTGGCGAAGGGGAACCACACGGTGGAGCGGTTCTCGAGCAGCTTCGGCAACTTCGCATCGAGGTCGTTGACCGAGAAGGCCTCGTCCACGCCCAGCGCGGCGGGGGCGGCGTCGGGGCCGAGGCGGTAGCCGTCCCAGATCTCGCGTTCGAGGTCTTTCGGCGCGCAGAACAGCGTGGCGCGGCCGTCGCCTGCCAGCACCAGCCAGGCATTGGGCTCGGTGAAGCCGGTCAGGTAGTAGAAATAGCTGTCGTGGCGGAACAGGAAGTCGCTGTCGCGGTTGCGCTGGCGCTCGAGCGCGGTCGGGACGATGGCGATGCCGTCCTTGCCCAGTTGCGAAGCGAGGCGCGCGCGGCGCTCGGCGTAGATCGTGGCGGTGTCTGCGGAGGTCATCTTGGCGTGTTCAGTTGGGCAAGCCGTTCGGGAGTTCCCACGTCGGTCCAGGGGGCGGTGTAGAGCTCGGCGCTCACTTGTTCATTGTCCATCGCCGCGCGCAGGATCGGGGCCAATGGGGCCTTGATGCCGCCCGGGTTGCCCGCCGGGATGCTGCAGTACGGCGGCGCAAACAGCGCGGCGCGGTACAGGCCGATGGTCGAGAAGGTGTATTTGTCGGCCGCCTGGTTCAGCGCGAGCCCGTCGGCCGAGAGGCCGAAGTCGCCCTTGAGGTTGTGCGCCGGGTTCGGCACCAGCCACAGGTGGGCGAGCTTGCCGCCGGCCAGGAAGCGGTCGACGGCGGCTTGCGTGAAGCGGAAGTCGGGCGCGAACACGTCGCCGGCCGCGACCCAGAACACCTCGCCCAGCAACGGCAGTGCGCGCACGATGCCGCCGGCCGTTTCGAGCGCGCCGCCGAAGTCGCGGCCTTCGTCGGAATAGGAGATGGACAGCGCGCCATGGCCCGCCAGCACAGGGTTCGCACCGAACCGGGCGGCGACCTGCGCGCCGAGCCAGTCGGTGTTGACGACCAGCTCGGTGAAGCCGCCCTCGGCCAGTGCTTCCATCGGCCACTGCATCAGCGGCTTGCCGCGCACCTCGAGCAGGGGCTTGGGGCGGGTGTCGGTCAGTGGCCGCATGCGTTCGCCGCGGCCGGCGGCCAGGATCATCGCGCGCACCGCCATCACCGCACCGACCCGGCCACACGCCCACGTTGCAGCTCGTTGCGTTCGCTGTGGCGGGGCTGGAACAGTGCCACCAGGCAGGCCATCAGCGCATGCGCCTTGGCCGAGTGGTCGGCACCGAAGTTGCAGACGTACACGTCGAGCGTCACGCCGCGCTGCTCGGGCCAGGTGTGGATGCACAGGTGCGATTCGGCCAGCAGCAGCGTGGCTGTCACCCCGCCCGGGCCCTGCGGCGTGGCCGGAAAACCGTGGACCAGCTTGCCCACGGCCTGCAGCCCCGCGGCGGCCACGGCCTTGGTGCAGACCTCGCCGAGCGCGCGCCCGTCGGTGAGCCATTGGAGGCCGCATTGGCAGTCGTGGAGATCGGCGGTGAGGTGCAGCCCTTGCATGGGGGGCAACTCTAGCAGCGTGCCTGCGACACAAGAGAGCATCAGCGGGGTGTTGGCCCTGTATCGAGGCCGGGCGCGGCTCGCCCGGTAAAATCTCGGGTTCTCCCGTATCCCCTACCCACCCTTTTCCCCCGAAAGCCCACTGCCCATGGCAAACCAAGCCCTGATGGCCAACGCGATCCGCGCGCTGGCAATGGATGCCGTTCAACAAGCAAATTCCGGACATCCGGGCGCACCGATGGGCATGGCCGACATGGCCGTCGCCCTGTGGGGCGAGCACCTGCGCTACAACCCCGCCAACCCGCACTGGTTCGACCGCGACCGCTTCGTGCTGTCCAACGGCCACGCCTCGATGCTGATCTACGCGGTGCTGCACCTCACGGGCTACGACCTGCCCCTGGCCGAGATCAAGAACTTCCGTCAGCTGCACAGCAAGACCGCCGGCCACCCTGAAGTCGACGTCACCCCCGGCGTCGAAACCACCACCGGCCCGCTGGGCCAGGGCATCACCAATGCCGTGGGCTTCGCGCTGGCCGAGAAGCTGCTCGCCGCCGAGTTCAATCGCAAGGACCTGGCCATCGTCGACCACCACACCTACGCCTTCCTGGGCGACGGTTGCATGATGGAAGGCATCAGCCACGAAGCCTGCGCCCTGGCCGGCGCCTGGCACCTGAACAAGCTGATCGCCCTGTACGACGACAACGGCATCAGCATCGACGGCCAGGTCAAGCCCTGGTTCATCGACAACACCGAAGAGCGCTTCAAGGCCTACGGCTGGAACGTCATCGGCCCGATCGACGGCAACGACGCGAAAGAAGTGGCCAAGGCTATCGCCAAGGCCAAGAAGGAAGCGACCAAGCCCACGCTGATCGTCTGCAAGACCACCATCGGCAAGGGCAGCCCGAACCGCGCCGGCACCGCCAAGGCGCACGGCGAGGCGCTCGGCGCCGAAGAAATCACCCTCACGCGCGAAGCCATCGGCTGGCCCTCCCCTGCCTTCGAAATCCCGGCCGAGGTGTACGCCGACTGGGACCACAAGGCCGAAGGCGCCAAGACCGAAGCCGCCTGGAACGACACCTTCGCCGCCTATACGGCCGCGTACCCCGAACTCGCCGCCGAGTTCACGCGCCGCATGAAGGGCGAGCTGCCCAAGAACTTCCACCAGGTCGCATTCGACACCGTGGTCGCCGCCCACACCAAGGGCGAAACCGTGGCCAGCCGCAAGGCCAGCCAGCTCGCGCTGGAAGCCTTCACCGCCGCGCTGCCCGAAATGCTCGGCGGCAGCGCCGACCTCACGGGCTCCAACCTCACCAACACCAAGAGCACCGCCGCGCTGCGCTTCGACGCCAAGACCGGCGCCGTGGTCATGAACGTGCCGGCCGTGGAACCCAAGCAGGGCGCCGAAGACGAGGCCGCACCCGCGCCCGTCGAGCCGCCGCACGGCACCATCGGCCGCCACATCAACTACGGCGTGCGCGAATTCGGCATGGCCGCCATCATGAACGGCGTGGCGCTGCATGGCGGCTACATCCCCTACGGCGGCACCTTCCTCACCTTCAGCGACTACAGCCGCAACGCCATCCGCATGGCCGCGCTCATGAAGCGCCGCGTGGTGCACGTGTTCACGCACGACTCCATCGGCCTGGGTGAAGACGGCCCGACGCACCAGTCGATCGAGCACGCCGCCTCGCTGCGCCTCATTCCCAACCTCGATGTCTGGCGTCCGGGTGACACGGCCGAAACCGCCGTGGCCTGGGCTGTCGCACTGCAGAACGCCACGCGCCCGACCGCGCTGCTGCTGAGCCGCCAGAACATCGCCTACGCCGCCAAGAGCGACCTGGGCGACATCAGCCGTGGTGCCTACGTGCTGTCCGAGCCCGAGAACGTCGGCCTCAAGAACAAGAAGACGGCCGCCGTCATCATCGCCACCGGCTCCGAAGTGCAGCTCGCACTGGCCGCCCAGAAGCTGCTGGCCGACAAGAAGATCGCCGTGCGCGTGGTGTCGATGCCCTCGACCACCACCTTCGACCGCCAGGACCTGGCCTACAAGAAGGCCGTGCTGCCCAAGAAGATCCCGCGCGTCGCGGTCGAAATGGGCTGCACCGACGGCTGGTGGAAGTACGGCTGCGCGGCCGTGGTCGGCATCGACAGCTACGGCGAGTCGGCCCCCGCACCCGTGCTGTTCAAGCACTTCGGTTTCACGGCGGAGAACGTGGCCGCCACCGTGGAAGCGGCCCTGCGCGACTGAGCGTCGCGCGGTTCGTCCGCTTCCCGTCCGATCAAAAAGTTTTTCAACCTTAGGAGCAAGTCAGATGGCTATCAAACTCGGTATCAACGGCTTCGGCCGCATCGGTCGCAACGTGCTGCGCGCAGCCGTGCAGAACTTCAAGAACGACATCGAAATCGTTGCCATCAACGACTTGCTCGAGCCGGAATACCTGGCTTACATGCTCCAGTACGACTCGGTGCATGGCCGCTTCAAGGGTGAAGTGACGGTCGAAGGCAACACGCTGATCGTGAACGGCAAGAAGATCCGCCTGACGCAAGAGCGCGACCCGTCGCAGCTCAAGTGGAACGAAGTCGGCGCCGACATCGTGCTCGAATCGACCGGCCTCTTCCTCACGAAGGAAACCGCGCAGAAGCACATCGACGCAGGCGCCAAGAAGGTGATCCTGTCGGCCCCCTCGAAGGACGACACCCCCATGTTCGTCTACGGCGTGAACGACAAGAAGTACGCCGGCGAAGCCATCATCAGCAACGCCAGCTGCACCACCAACTGCCTGGCCCCGCTGGCCAAGGTGCTGAACGACAAGTGGGGCATCAAGCGCGGCCTGATGACCACCGTGCACGCTGCCACCGCCACGCAGAAGACCGTGGACGGCCCGAGCAACAAGGACTGGCGCGGCGGCCGCGGCATCCTGGAAAACATCATTCCTTCGAGCACTGGCGCTGCCAAGGCCGTGGGCGTGGTGATTCCCGAGCTGAACAAGAAGCTCACGGGCATGAGCTTCCGTGTGCCGACCTCCGACGTGTCGGTGGTCGACCTCGTGGTCGAGCTGGAGAAGGAAGCCACCTACGCCGAGATCTGCGCCGAAATGAAGGCACAGAGCGAAGGCGCGCTGAAGGGCGTGCTGGGCTACACCGAAGACAAGGTCGTCGCTACCGACTTCCGCGGCGACCCGCGCACCTCGATCTTCGACGCCGAAGCCGGCATCGCCCTGGACAGCACCTTCGTGAAGCTCGTGAGCTGGTACGACAACGAATGGGGCTACTCGAACAAGTGCCTCGAGATGGTGAAGGTCGTGTCGAAGTAAGACTTCGCGGCCTCCATAAAAAACGCGCCCTCGGGCGCGTTTTTTCTTGGGCGAATGGTTGTTGAACTGCTCAGCGCAATTTCTCGTTGCGCCGTATCTCGCTGCTGAGTTGCGCCGTCATGCGCGTGGCGGCGCGCCGTGCGGCCAGGCCGTAGTCACCGTTGAACTCGCCGAACTCCGCCGTGCCGTTGCCGACCGCACGCACGCGCGTGACCTCGGCGCCCGCGGTGTCCGTCACCACGCAGGCCACCTCGGCCGTGAACGCGGTGGGCGGCCAGGTGATCCATGAGGACGAGCTCGAATCGGTCTTGATCTGCGGCGTGAACACGAGCGAGATGCCGGTCGCCTCGTTGGCCTTGGCATCGCCCGCGGTACGCAGGACGACCACGTTGCGGTAGACCGCGCGCAGCGCATCGCGGATCGACTTTTCCAAGTCGCGGTACGGGTAGTAGCTCACGCGGTCGCCGCTGCCGCCGGCGGTGATCACCTGCAGATCGCGTTGCGCATCGGTCATCACGTAGGCCACCTTCTTGGGAATGAGGTGGGCCGTCGACCGCGGAGGTGCGGTCTCGGTGATCATCGTGATCGGGTGGGAGCAGCCCGCCAGCAGCACGACGGTGGCCAGCGCTGCGGCCAGTCGGGGGATCGGAGAAGAAGAAAGAAACGACATGGTGCTTCTCCGGCCTTACGGCGCAGACGGCGCAATGGCCGCGACGAATTGCGGGTCGGCATACACCTGCCGCAGCAGCGCCCGCACCAGCCGCGGGTACGCGGCCTGCCCGGCGGGCACGGCCACGATGTTGGCGTAGCTCGAATCGAAGGCGATCTCGCCGCGGTAGGTCTTGCGCAGCCTCTGCGCGGCGTTGCGCGTGACGGTGACTTCGACGTCCATGCGGCCGGAGCCGTTGACCACGCCCAGGTCGAGTTCATTGACGAGGATGCGCGCCGCGATGCGGGTTGGGGCCTTGGGGTCGTAGACCGAAATCTCGCTCAGGTCGCGCATCAGCGCGTCTTCCAGGTACTGGGCGAAAGTGCCGCTGGGCGACACCAGCCTGGCGCGGCGCAGGCGCAAGGTGTTGACGGTGTCGTTGGGGTCGGTCGGCTGCACCTTGCCCACCGCGACCTTGCCGGGGGTGTGGGCCTCGAGCCGGTCGAGCGCCTCGTAATCGGCGGCATAGGGCGGCGCGCCGAGTTGTGCGCAGCCCGTGGCCAGGGCAGCCAGCAGGAGCGCGCCCATGCGCCAGCGCAGACCCAGCGGTCTGAAGACGATCGCCATGTATTGATCCTCCCCTCGTCCGAGATGAGATGTCTTCTTCTCCCCGGCGCGAGGGTAGCAGGCATCGCGCCGCGCGCGAAGGCGGCGGCGGCGCGACGCGGCGAATTCAGATCGGCTCGAGCACGTGGATCAGCTTGCTCTCGGTGAACTCCCGGGTCTGGGCGCTGAAGGCCGCCATGTGCGGCGCGACCCCGTGGGCCTGCAGGGCCGGGAGCGAGGCCCACTTCTCGATGACCACGAAGGTGTCGGGCCCGAAGCTCGCCTTCGACGGCGGAACGCCCTGCGCGTCGATCGTGGCCCCGTACTCGATGCAGCCCTCTTCGGCGAGCACGGCGGCGCGGTTGGCGTGGAAGGCTTCGAGCAGACGGGCGCGCTGGCCGGGCTTGGCGGTGATGACGGCAACGACTTGGATCATGGAACAGGGTCTCCGTGGAAGTGAGGGGGTGATGCGGTGAAGGGAACGACCGAATCTACGAGATCGCGCGCCGCCGCGCAGGTCCGGTGGGCGACAAGGCCGCCGCCCGGCCGCCGCATGCACACGCCGCATGCGACACAGTTACCCGCAAGACACACTCTCGCGCCGCCACTGTCGCGCCGAGGCCATAGGATCAGGTCTTCTTCCGCACCGATCTGCCTTTTGCCATGTTCATCGTCACCCTGACCTACATCCGCCCGCTCGAGGAACTCGACGCTCTGATGGATGCGCATGTCACCTGGCTGAAAAAGCACTACGCCAGCGGCCTGTTCGTGGCCTCGGGGCGCCAGGTGCCGCGCAAAGGCGGCGTGATCCTCGCGCGCTCGGGTGACCGCGAGGGCCTCGAGGCGGTGCTGGCGCGCGACCCCTTCGTGCAGGGCGGCGTCGCGCGCACCGACGTGATCGAGTTCATCCCCAGCATGACCGCGCTGAACGTCGAAGTGCTGCGCGGCTACTGAGCACCGCGCGGCCTCGAACGTCGACCGATCAGGCCCCCGGCACTTCCTCGCGCCCATCCGGGTGCCGTGCAAAGCGCGCGGCGTCGGCGCCATGCACCGGCGCCGGGTCGGCCCAGGGCCAGCCACCGAATTGCGTGCGGCGGTAGTCGGCCATCGTCTGGCTGATCTCGGCCTGCGTGTTCATCACGAACGGGCCGTACTGCGCCACGGGCTCGGCGATCGGGCGGCCCTGCAGCAGCAGGAACTCGCCGTCGCCCTCGGGGCCGTTCAACAGCTCGACCGGCGCGTCGGCGCGCAGCTCGATCGCCGCCGGCCCGTCCACGCGCCGGCCCGCCACCTGCGCGGTCGCGCCCTTGAAGAAATACAGCATGCGCCGCGTGCCCTCGCCCGTGGCGGGCGGCAGCGTCCAGCGCGCGCCGGGCGTCATGCGCAGCGTCCAGATCGCCAGGTCGGCACCGGCCTGCGCGGCCCATGAATCGGGCGGCGGCGCGAGCGGGTCGATGGCGGCTTGGGCCAGCGCGCTATCGCCGCCGAAGCGCCCGGCGATCACCGCCACCTCGGTGCGGCCGCCTTGCGCGTCGTCCGAGGCGAAGCGCGGAATCGCCTCCGACCAGAACATCGTGAAGTGCGGCTGCGCCATCTTGTTCTTCGCCGGCAGGTTGAGCCAGATCTGGAACAGCTCCAGCGGGTTCGGCGCGCTGGCGTCGAGCAGCGGGAACATCTCCGAATGCACGATGCCCTTGCCGGCCGTGAGCCACTGCACGTCGCCGCCGCCGAAGCGCGCGGTGGCGCCCAGCGAATCGGAATGGTCGACCAGGCCCTTGCGCACGATGGTCACCGTCTCGAAGCCGCGGTGCGGGTGCGACGGAAAGCCCGGCACCGTCTCGCCGTGGTACATGCTCCAGCCGTCTTTGCGACTGAAGTCCTGGCCGATCTGGCGGCCGGCCAGCGAGGCCTCGGGGCCCATGCGGCCGTTGGCCTTCGGGTACGCGTCGTCGTGGTAGACGCAGAACAGGAACGGGTCGAGCGTCTGCCACGGGAAGCCGAGCGGCTGGACCTGGACGATGGGAGACGGGCTGCTGCTGCTGCTGCTTTCGTTGCTGTCGGACATGTCGGGACTCCTGGGTGGGGTGGGCACGGCCGCCATGCGGGCCGTGCCTGAACCAGGAATATCGGGGCGCCGCCGCCTTTCGGTAGGTGCCTTCCGCGCAACGATCAAGAGCGCATATGGAACGATGGGCATCGTCCGGGCCGGTGTTACTGCGCGGGCATCTCGGCGTTCGGGTCCATGTAGACCAGCTCCCACAGGTGGCCGTCCAGGTCCTGGAAGCCGTGGCCGTACATGAAGCCGTAGTCCTTCGGCTCGCTGGGCGTCGTGGCGCCAGCGGCCACCGCCTTGGCGACCAGGTCTTCGACCTCGGCGCGGCTCTCGCATGACAGGCACACCAGCACCTCGGTGCTCGTGCGGGTGTCGGTGATGGCCTTGGTCGTGAAGGTCTTGAAGAAGTCTTCCATCAGCAGCATCGCGTGGATGCTGCCTTCGTGGATGACCATGCAGGCGGCGTTGGCGTCGGTGAACTTCGGGTTGAAGGTGTAGCCCAGTGCGCCGAAGAACGCCTTGCTCTTGTCGAGGTTCTTGACGGGGAGGTTCACGAAGATCTGCTTGGTGGCCATGGTGTCTTTCCTGTGTCGATGAAGGGTGGATGGGGTGTTTGCCGACGTCTTGTGTACGCCGTCCACAAAAGATATCAAAGAAAATGGACGGTGTCCACATGATTTTCGCGCCCCCGGAATCGGCCGGCAGCACGTCGCTGAGGGGGAAAAAGAGCGGGCATCATGAACACCATGGAAATCGAGTTCAAGTTCTGCATTCCCCCCGACCGCCTGAAGGCCGTCGACACCGCATTGCGGCGCGGCGCCGTCGTGCGCACGCGCCTGCAAGCCCGCTATTTCGACACCGCCGACCAGCGCCTCGTCGCCGACGGCATGGTGCTGCGCCTGCGCAAGGAGGGCCGGCGCTGGGTGCAGACCGTCAAGGCCGCCGGCGACAACGCGCTGCACCGGCTCGAGCACAACGTCGACCTGGGCACCGGCGCCGCCGCGCCCGCCATCGACCCCGCGCGCCACGCCGACACGCCCGTCGGCGAGCGGCTGGCCCGCCTGCTGCAGCTGGCCGATAGCGTCCCGGTGCCGCTGGTCGAGCGCCAGTCGACCGACATCGTGCGGCTCACGCGCGACCTGCGCGTGAGCGGCCAAGGCGGCGCCGTCGTCGAGATGGCGCTCGACGTCGGCAAGGTCGTCGTGCACGCGGGCACGCCTGCGCAGCGCACCTCGCCCGTGTGCGAGCTGGAGCTCGAACTCAAGAGCGGCGATGTGCAAGGGCTCGTGGCCCTCGCGCGGCGCTGGTCGCAGCAGCACGGCCTGTGGTTCAGCACCGTCTCGAAGGCCGAGCGCGGCATGCGCCTGCTGGCCGAGCAGGAGACCGTGCCCGCCGTCAAGGCCGAAGCGCCGCGCTTCCCGGCCCACGGCCTCGATGGCCGCACCCTCCAGCAGGCCGTGGTCGCGTCGTGCCTGGGCCAGATGCTGCCCAACGCCAGCGAGATCGCCGCAGGCAGCACCGACGAAGAACAGATCCACCAGCTGCGCATCGGCATCCGCCGCCTGCGCACCGCGCTGCGCGAACTCGCGGGGCTCGACGCCGACACGAGCCGCTTCGACGCCGCCGCCTGGGAGCCGCCGCTCGTCGACGCCTTCCGCGCGCTGGGCGACCTGCGCGATCGCGAACAGGTCGTGAAGCTCGCGCAGCCGCGGCTGCGTGAAGCGGGTGCGCCGGAGGTTGATCCGCTCGTGAGCGATGCCGACGCAGCCGCGTCCGCGCTGACGCCCGGCGACATCGTGCGCGCTGCGGCGTTCCAGGACGTGCTGGTGTCGCTCATCGGCTTTACCGCCGCCACGCCGCCGTCGACGGGGTCCGCACCGCTCGCCCCCGACGAGGCCCGCCAGCAGCTGCGCGAACAACTCCAGCGTTTGCACAAGCAGGCCGTGCGCGACGGCGAGCGTTTCGAATCGCTGGCCACCGAGCACCAGCACCGCGCGCGCAAGCGGCTCAAGCGCCTGCGCTACCTGGGGGAGTTCGTCGCGCCGTTGTTCGCCGAAGCGGAAGGCCGCAAAAAGAAGAAGGACGCGGCCGAGCGCTACCTGAAAGCCCTGCGCCCCGCGCAGGACGCGCTGGGCGCGTTCAACGACGAGGCGGTGGCGCTCGCGCTGTACCGCGAGGTCGCATCGCGCGACCCGCGCGCGTGGTTCGCGGTCGGCTGGTTCAGCGCGCGCCGCGCGGCGGGTGCGAAGGCGTGCCGCAAGGCGCTGGAAGAGATCGGCGAGGCGCCGAGGTTCTGGAAGAAGAAGTAGTCACCCGCCGTCGAAGCGAACGCCGGGCCGCGTGGCCCTCGGCGCTCGTCAGCGACTCACTCAGTGATGGTGCCCATGCGCCCCATGCACATGCCGGTGCTCGATTTCCACCGGCAGCGCCGCGCGCACGTCCGTCACCTGCAGGCTGAACTTCAGCGCCTTGCCGGCCCACGGGTGGTTGCCGTCGAGCAGCACGACCGGGCCCTTGATCTTGGTCACGGTGAAGACGTGCTCGGTGCCGTCGTCGAGCCGGCCATGCAGCTGGCCGCCGACCTTCACGCCGGGCGGGAACTCGGTCTTGGGGATGGTGCGCACCAGCGCCTCGTCGCGCAGGCCGAAGGCGTCTTCGGGGGCGAGGTTCAGCGTGGTCTGGAAGCCCTTTTCCTGGCCGTCGAGCGCTTGCTCGATTTTGGGCAGGGTGTTCTCGTAACCGCCATGCAGGTAGGCCATCGGCTCGGGGCTGGCTTCGATGAGCTTGCCCTGGGCGTCGGCGACTTTGTACTTGAGGGTGACGACGGTGTCTTTTTCGATTTTCATGGCGGGCATTTTCTGTGGAAATCGATCCGCGTCCGAAGTCAGGTCATCCGCGCCCGCCACACCTCCGGCAACGCCTCCTCCTCCCGCAGCTTCTGCGTCACCACCGCGATGAACGCCGACACCGCCCGCGGCAGGTGCTTGCGGCTGGGGTAGACCACGCTCAGCCCGTGCCCGGTGCGCTGGTACTGCGGCAGCACCGGCACCAGCCGCCCGGCCTCCACATCGAGCCGCCCCATGGCCGGCGGCAGCAGCGCGATGCCCAGGTCGGCGATGGCGGCCTTGCGCAATGCCTGCGCGGTGTTGCCGCTGAAACGGCCGCCGACCTGCACTTCTTCTTCCTTCCCGCCGGGCCCGGTCAGGCGCCAAGTGGTGCGGCCGCTGGGGTGGGCGGGGGTCACGCAGTCGTGGTCGGCCAGCTCGCCCAGCGTGGCGGGCGTGCCGCGTGCGGCCAGGTAGGCGGGGCTGGCGACGAGGCCGTCGGTGCGCGGGCCGAGCAGCTGGCGGGCGACGTAGCCCGAGTCGGCCAACGCGCCGCCGCGGAAGGCGATGTCGATCTGTTCGGCGATGAGGTCGGCCTTGGCGTCGCTGAGCACGAACTCGATGCGCACCAGCGGGTACGCCGCCAGGAAGTCGGCCACCCAGGCCATGGGGAAGAAGTCGAAGAAATCGGCGGTGGTCGCCACGCGCACCCGGCCGCTGGGTTCCTGGCTGCCGGTGATGAGCGCCTGCCCGGCCTCGACCAGCCCGTCGACCGCCTCGGCGCACTGTTCGTGAAACGCCTCCCCGGCGCCGGTGAGCGTGAGCTTGCGGGTCGAGCGCTGCAGCAGCCGGGTACCGAGCTGCGCCTCCAGCTGCTGGATGCGCCGGCTCACGGTGTTGGGCGGCAGGCCCAGCCGGCGGCCGGCCTCGGCAAAGCTGCCGTGGCGCACCACCTGCACGAAGACGGCGATGTCGTTGAGGTCGAGCATGGCGGGGTCTATTCCTTCTGTTCGTGGACGAGTGCAATCCGACTCTACCGTCTAGTCGATCAATGCGTGCATGCCTAACCTTGGGTCCATGGCCTTGCGGCCTTCGACCACCCCCATTTCATTCAGGAGCACGCACCCCATGACCGGACAGCAACAACAACCCCGCATCGGCATCATCCTCGGCTCGACCCGCGAAGGCCGCTTCGGCGAGAAGCCCGCGCAGTGGATCCACGAGATCGCCAAGCAGCGCACCGACCTGGCCTTCGAGCTGGTCGATCTGCGCGACCACCCGCTGCCCTTTTTCAACGAAGCCGGCGCGCCCGCCTGGGGCCCGGTGAAGAACGAGGCCGCGCAGCGCTGGCAGGCCAAGCTGGCCACCTTCGACGGGCTCATCATCGTCACGCCCGAGTACAACCACGGCCCGAGCGCGGTGCTGAAGAACGCGATCGACTGGGCCTACAAGGAGTTCATCCGCAAGCCGATCGGCTTCGTGGGCTACGGCGGCGTGGGCGCGGCGCGGGCCGTGGAGCAGCTGCGCCTGGTCGCGGTCGAGATGCAGATGGCGCCGGTGCGCCACGCGGTGCACATCGGCATGGTCGAGTTCCTCGGCATCTGGCAGCAGGGCAAATCGTTCGATGACTTCCCGCACCTGGCGCAGTCGGCCACGGGCCTGCTCGACGACATGGCGTGGTGGACCCGCGCACTGAAGACCGCCAGGGAGGCTGTATGAGCGCAGTTGTTGCAACGGACACCCGCGCCATCGTCTACCGCACGCGCGGCGCCAAGCACGGACCGATCACGCGGCTCATGAGCCCTGGCGACCTGGGCGAGTACCTCAAGCCTTTCGTGTTCCTCGACCTGTTCGGCTTCGACACCACGGGCGGCCACAAGGGCTTCGGCATGCACCCGCACTCGGGCATCGCCACGCTGACCTGGCTCATCGAAGGCGACACGCTCTATGAAGACACGACCGGCGAACAGGGCGTGCTGCGCGGCGGCGGCGTCGAGTGGATGCGAGCCGGCAACGGCGTGTGGCACACGGGCGCACCAGCGCCGGGCGTGACGCGCGTGCAGGGCTTCCAGCTCTGGGTGGCGCTGCCGGCCGCTGAAGAAAACGCGCCCGCGCAGAGCATTTACCTCGCGCCCTCGCAGGTGCCGCAGGACGGCCCGGCACGCGTGCTGCTCGGGCGCTACGGCGCGGCGCAAAGCCCCATTCCGGCGCCCTCTCCGATGAACTACCTGGCCGTGCAGCTGAAGGACGGCGAACGCTGGCGCTACACGCCGCCTGCCGGCCACACGGTGGGCTGGGTGGCGGTGAACGCGGGCCGGCTCGACGCGGGCGATGGCACCGGTGGCCCCATCGGCACGGGCGAGCTTGCGGTGTTCGAAGAGTCCGATGCGGCGCTCGAGGTCGTGGCGCAGGGCGACACGTCCTTCGTGCTCGGCTCGGCGGTGCCGCATCCGCACGAGCTGGTGATGGGCCACTACTCGGTCCACACGAGCCGCGCGACGCTCGACCAGGGCGAGGCCGAGATTCGCCGCATCGGCGCGAAGCTGCGCGAGGAAGGCCGGCTCGGCTAGCCTGAACCACGTGTAAGCCAGCATGCGCCGCGCGGGCGGCTGCGCCAGAATCGTTCGCTTCTGTTTTTCTCTCGAACGATCCCGCAGCCGCCCCACGCCATGAATCTCGTCGACGCCTTCGCCGCCCACGCCACCCATTTCATCGACATCCGGCGCGACATCCACGCGCACCCCGAACTCGGTTTCGAAGAGCACCGCACGGCCGAGAAGGTGGCGGGCCTGCTCACCGAATGGGGCATCGAGGTGCACCGCGGCATCGCGGGCACGGGCCTGGTCGGCGTGCTGCGCAAGGGCACGGGCACCCGCACCATCGGCCTGCGCGCCGACATGGACGCGCTGCCGCTGAACGAGGCCAACGACTTCGCCCACAAGTCCACGCACGCGGGCCGCATGCACGCCTGCGGGCACGACGGCCACACGACGATGCTGCTGGCCGCCGCCTGGCACCTGTCGCAGCAGGGGCCCGCCGACTTCGACGGCACGGTGCATTTCATCTTCCAGCCTGCTGAAGAGATGGGCAAGGCCGGCGCGAAGAAGATGATCGACGAGGGCCTGTTCGAGCGCTTTCCGTGCGACGCGGTGTTCGCGCTGCACAACTTCCCGGTCGGCGACGTGGGCCGCTTCGCGCTCAACGAAGGTGCGCTGATGGCGTCGAGCAACACCTACAAGGTCACGCTGCGCGGGCGCGGCACGCACGCCTCGATGCCGCACACCGGCATCGACCCGGTGGCCGCCGTGGTCACGCTGGCGCAGCAGCTGCAGACGATCGTGCCGCGCACCATTCCGAGCACCGAGCGCGCCCTGCTTGCGGTCACGCAGCTGCAGGGATCCGACGCACCGAACGTGATTCCTGATGAAGCTTCGGTGGGCGGCACGGTGCGCACCTTTTCCGTCGAGGCCATCGACAAGATCGAGGCGCGCCTGCGCGAGGTGGCCCAGGGCGTGGCCATGGCGCACGGCTGCACGGCCGACATCTTCTTCAAGCGCTCGTCGCCGCCGGTGGTGAACCACGCGGCCGAGGCGCGCTTTGCGGCCGGCGTGATGCGCGAGGTGGTGGGCGACGACATGGTCACCGACGACTTCCCCGCCGTGATGGGCGCCGAAGACTTCGCGCACATGCTGCTGGCGCGGCCCGGCTGCTACGCCTTCCTGGGCAATGGCGACGGCGACCACCGGCTGGACGGCCACGGGCCCGGCCCTTGCATCATCCACAACACCTCGTTCGACTTCAACGACGAGATCATCCCGATCGGTGCCAGCTACTTCGTGAAGCTGGTGCAGCGCTGGCTGCCGTCGGGCGCCTGACCCATTTTTTTGTTGACGATGAAAGCGGCCCCGCCCATGACTTTTTCTCTGCTGACCCGACGTTCGCTGGCTGCCGCGGCAGCCGCCCTGGCCCTGGGTGGCTTCGGCCTGGCCCATGCGCAGCAGCGCGTGATCCACATCATCGTGCCCTTCGGCACGGGCGCCGTGCAGGACACGGTGGCGCGCGCCTTCAACAACGAGCTGGGCGCCGCGCTCGGCGGCAGCGCCATCGTCGAGAACCGCGCGGGCGCGGGCGGCACGGTGGGCGCGGCGATGGCGGCCAAGGCGCCGGCCGACGGCAACACGCTGGTGCTGGCGGCGGCCAGCCACAACATCGCGGGCTTTCTGTACAGCAAGCTGCCCTACGACCCGCTGAAGGACTTCGTCGGCGTGGCCAACGTGGGCAACGCGGGCTATGTGCTGGCGGTGGCCAGCGGCATGAATGTGGCGAGCACGGCCGACTTCATCAAGGAGGTCAAGGCCAACCCCGGCAAGTACAACTATGCCTCGGCCGGCAACGGCAGCGCCACGCACCTGGCGATGGCGTCGTTCCTCGCGAAGGCGGGGCTGCAGATGACGCACATCCCGACCAAGTCGACCGGCGAGGCCGTGAACGAGGTGCTCGCGGGCCGTGTGCAGGCGGTGATCTCGTCGAGCATCGGCGTGATGGGCTTCCAGGACGACGCGCGCATGAAGCTGCTGGCCTCCACCGGTCAATCGCGCAGCCCGTTCCTGCCGAAGCTGCCGACGGTGGCGGAGAGCGGCTTGCCGGGCTACGCCTTCGATTCGTGGATCGGCCTGCTGGCGCCGGCCGCAACGCCGAAGGCCGAGGTCGAGCGCATCAACGCGGCGGCCAACAAGGTGCTGGCCGATCCGGTGATCCAGGAACGCTTCAAGCGCCTGGGCGTGGAGCCGCGCAGCCAGAGCGCCGAGGCTTTCCAGAAGCTGCTGCGTGCGGACTGGGATGCGATGGGGGTGGTGGTGAAGGCTTCGGGGGCTAAGGTCGACTGACCTTTTGTTCGCTTGGTTTAGCGCTCCTGTTCGGGGCGCGTGCCCGGGCCACCGGGTACTTCCCTCCGCGAATGTCCCCCGCTTCGCTCCTCCTTGATTTCGCTGCGGGAAGCACCCAGTGTCCCGGGCACGCCGGGCGCTGTCGTGGTGCTCCCCGATCCATCACTGCACTGCCCAACGAGCACGTCGATGGGGTGCCTTGCGCAGCGAAATTAAGGAGGAGCCCGAAGGGCGGGGGACATTCGCGGAGCAAAGGCTCCCCGTCGGCGGGATCGCCGCCCCGAACGGCCCGTTTGTTCACAGATATCACAGAAGCCTTCAGCCTGAAAGAGCGCTTGCCCCACAGATATCTACAAGATATGTACTTAATATATTTAAACTGCGACAGGCACCCCATGTAGTTGGCCCCTGTCGTTTTTCATTGTTCTTAACCCTAGGACGAAGCATGAAGTCACAAGCAGGCATGGTTTCCTCACTCAGTCTCGCGGGCCTTGTTGCCTTGGCCGTGGCAAGCCCCGCGCACGCGCAGGAGCAGGTGGTCAAGATCGGTCACAGCGGTCCGCTGTCGGGTCCCAACGCCTTCGCGGGCAAGGACAATGAAAACGGCATCCGCCTGGCCATCGAGGAGCTCAACGCGAAAAAACTCAGCGTCGGCGGCAAGACGCTGAAGTTCGAGCTGATTTCCGAAGACGACCAGTGCGACGCCAAGACCGGCGTCAGCGTGGCGCAGAAATTCGTCGACGACGGCGTCAAGTTCGTCATGGGCCCGTACTGCTCGGGCGTGGCCATTCCGGCTTCGCGCATCTACAGCGACGGCGGCACGCTGGTCTCCACCGTGGGCACCAACCCGAAGGTCACGCAGGGCGGCTACAAGAACCTGTACCGCATCATCGCGAGCGACAACCAGATCGGTGGCGCCATGGCCGTGTACGCGGCCAAGGAACTGAAGGTGAAGAAGGTCGGCGTGATCGACGACCGCACGGCCTTCGGCCAGGGCCTTGCCGAAGAGTTCACCAAAGAGGCCAAGAAGCAGGGCCTCACGATCGTGGGCCAGGAGTTCACCACCGACAAGGCCGTCGATTTCACCGCCATCCTGACCAACATGAAGGGCAAGGCGCCCGAGGCGATCTTCTTCGGCGGCTATGCGCCGCAGGCCGCGCCCATGGCACGCCAGATGAAGCAGCTGGCCGTGCCGGGCAAGCTGCTGGGCGGCGACACCGTGTGCAGCCCGGCCACCGGCAAGATCGGCGGCGACGCGGTGAACGACCTGGTGTTCTGCGCGCAGGGCGGCTCCATGCTCGAGAAGGCGCAGAGCGGCCCGGCCTTCAAGGAGAAGTTCAAGAAGCGCTTCAACATCGATCCCGATGCGTACGCCGCTTCGTACTACGACCAGGTGCTGTTCATCGGCGAGTCGATGAAGAAGGCCAACACCATCGACCCCGACAAGGTCGGCGCCGAGCTCTACAAGACCACCTACAAGGGCGTGGCCGCCACCTACGCCTACGACGACAAGGGCAACATGAAGCAGGCGCCCATCACCGTCTTCACGTTCAAGAACGCGGCCCCCGTGCCCATCGCCAGTTACTGAGCCCCACACGCATGCAACGCATCCAGATCATCGATTCGCACACGGGCGGCGAGCCCACGCGCCTTGTGATCGGCGGCTTTCCCGATCTGGGAAAGGGCTCCATGGCCGAGCGCCGCACGCTGCTGGCCGATCAGCACGACAAGTGGCGCGCAGCGGCCGTGCTCGAGCCGCGCGGCAGCGACGTCGTGGTCGGCGCGCTGTTGTGCGAGCCGGTGTCGCCCGATGCGGCGGCCGGCGTGGTCTTCTTCAACAACGCCGGGTATCTGGGCATGTGCGGCCACGGCACCATCGGGCTGGTCGCGAGCCTGGCGCACATGGGGCGCATCGGCGTGGGCGAGCACCGCATCGAGACGCCTGTCGGCACCGTCACGACCACGCTGCATGAAGACGGTTCGGTGAGCGTGCGCAACGTGCCGGCGTACCGGCACCTGCACCAAGTGGCGGTCGATCTGCCCGGCCACGGCAGCGTGCGCGGCGACGTGGCGTGGGGCGGCAACTGGTTCTTCCTCGTGAGCGAACACGGCCAGCGCGTGGCGAGCGACAACCTCGCGGCGCTGACCGACTACACGGCCGCCTTGCGCAAGGCGCTCGCGGCGCAGGGCATCACGGGCGCGAACGGCGCGGAGATCGACCACATCGAACTCTTTGCTGACGACGATGCCGGCGCCGACAGCCGCAACTTCGTGCTGTGCCCCGGCAACGCCTACGACCGCTCGCCCTGCGGCACCGGCACCAGCGCCAAGATCGCCTGCCTCGCGGCCGACGGCAAGCTCGGGCCCGGCGCGGTGTGGACGCAGGCCAGCGTGATCGGCAGCGTCTTCGAGGCGAGCTACGCGATGGACGGCGACCAGGTCATTCCCACGCTGCGCGGCCGCGCGCACATCAGCGCCGAGGCCACGCTGCTCATCGAAGACGAAGACCCCTTCGGCTGGGGCATCCGAACATGAGGCTCGCCCCCAGTCTTCGCGCACTTCGTGTCGCTTCGCCAACCCCCTACCGGGGGCAACACCTGCGGCCCGGCAAAGCCGGTTCCGCGGTGTTTCGCGAAGTGCGATAGGCCGTGGACGCGGACGTCATCGTCATCGGCGCCGGCATCGTCGGCGCGGCGTGTGCCCATGCGCTGGCGCAGGCCGGCCGTCGTGTGTGCGTGCTCGATGCGCGCCTCGGTGGTGCGACCGGCGCGGGCATGGGCCACCTCGTGGTGATGGACGACAACGCGGCCGAGCTCGAACTCAGCCGCCATTCGGTCGCGCAGTGGCGCGGCCTTGCACCGCGTCTGGGCGCCGACTGCGCCTACAGCCCCTGCGGCACGCTCTGGATCGCGGCGAACGACGAAGAAATGGCCGAGGCCGAACGCAAGCAGCAACGGCTGGGCGCGCTCGGCATCGAAAGCCGGCTGCTGAGCGCGGGCGAACTCGCGCGCGCCGAGCCCGCCCTGCGCGCCGGCCTGTCGGG
The DNA here is from genome assembly GCF_033802765.1 of Variovorax sp. EBFNA2. Lineage (NCBI taxonomy): Bacteria > Pseudomonadati > Pseudomonadota > Betaproteobacteria > Burkholderiales > Comamonadaceae > Variovorax > Variovorax sp. EBFNA2. The sequence goes on along the minus strand of NZ_CP138496.1, from coordinate 6,396,617 downwards.
CGCGCTCGAAGTGCCGGGCGACGGCATCCTCTATGCGCCGAATGCGGCGCGCTGGCTGCTCGCGCAGCATGCGGCGTCGGTGCACGTCGAACACGCGAAGGTCGAGGCCCTTGAAGACGACGGCACGCTGCGCCTGGCCGACGGTAGCCGCCGCCGTGCGCCGCAGGTCGTGCTCGCCAACGGCATCGAGGCGACGACGCTGTGCCCCGAATTGCCGATCCGCCCGAAGAAGGGCCACCTGCTCATCACCGACCGCTACCCGGGCACCGTGCACCACCAGCTCGTCGAGCTCGGCTACGTGACCAGCGCGCACCACAGCGATGGCGACTCGGTCGCCTTCAACGTGCAGCCGCGGCCCACGGGGCAGCTGCTGGTCGGCTCGTCGCGCCAGTTCGACACGACCGACCTGGCCGTCGAGGCGCCGATGCTCGCGCGCATGCTGCAGCGCACGCTCGACTACCTGCCGGGGCTCGCCGACCTGAACGCCGTGCGCGCGTGGACCGGCCTGCGCGCCGCCTCGCCCGACGGCCTGCCGCTGCTGGGCAAGCACCCGTGGCGCGAGAAGCTCTGGCTCGCGGTCGGCCACGAAGGGCTGGGCGTGACCACGGCGCCGGGCAGCGCGCATGTGCTCGCAGCGCTGATGACCGGTGCGACGCCCGATTTCGACGCCGCGCCATATGCGCCGCGCGGCCTGCGGGAGAGGGCATGAGCGATCAGACACAACTGCACATCGATGGCCAGCTCGTGCGCGTGAAAGCGGGCAGCTCGGTCGCCGCCGCGTTGCGCGTTGCGGGCGGCATGGGCGCGGCGCGCACCTCGGTCACGGGCCAGCCGCGTGCGCCGTTCTGCGGCATGGGCGTGTGCCAGGAATGCCGCGTGCAGATCGACGGGCGGCGCCGGCTCGCGTGCCAGACCGTGTGCGCCGACGGCATGCGCGTGGAGACGACGGCATGAGCGGCGTCACGCTCGAAACCTGCGATGTGCTGGTCGTCGGCGCGGGCCCTGCGGGCATGGCCGCGGCCGTGGCGGCGGCGCCCAGTGGTGCGTCGGTCGTGGTGATCGACGACAACCCCATGCCCGGCGGACAGATCTGGCGCGACGGCTCCGGCGCTTCGTTGCCGCCCGTGGCGCGCCAGTGGCGCGATGCACTCGCACGCCACGCGAACATCCGCGTGCGCAGCGGCACGCGTGTCGTCGCCGCGCCTGCTTCGCATGAATTGCTGCTCGAAGACGCCGAAGGCGCGACGCGCATGCAGTGGAAAAAGCTGATCCTGTGCACCGGCGCGCGCGAACTGCTGCTGCCCTTCCCCGGCTGGAAACTGCCCGGCGTGACAGGCGCGGGCGGGCTGCAGGCGCTGATCAAGGCGGGCTTGCCGGTCGAGGGCGAACGCATCGTCATCGCGGGCAGCGGGCCCTTGCTGCTGGCCGCTGCAGCCACGGCCAAAGCGGCCGGCGCGCAGGTGCTGCGCATCGCCGAGCAGGCCTCGTTCGCTTCGGTCGCGGCCTTCGGTGCCAACCTCGTGCGTTGGCCCGGCAAGGTCGTGCAGGCGCTCACGCTGGCCGATGGGCGCTACCGCACCGCGACGCGCGTGCTCTCGGCGCAAGGCACGACGCAGGTCGAATCGGTGCGGCTGCGCCACGGCAGTCGCGAGGTCGAACTGGCTTGCGATCGCATCGCCTGCGGTTTCGGGCTCACGCCGAACACGCAGCTGGGCCAGCTGCTCGGTTGCGCGCTCGCGGGCCAAGCCATCACAGTCGATGCGCTGCAGGCCACGAGCGTCGCAGGCATCTACGCGGCCGGCGAATGCACCGGCTTCGGCGGCAGCGAGCGCGCGCTGGTGCAGGGCACCATCGCCGGTCATGCGGCCGCCGGCGAGGCCGCGAAGGCCCGCACCCACGACCGCGAACGCGCCCGCTGGGACGCCTTCGCCGCCCAGCTGCACCGCCGCTTCGCACTGGCCGACGACCTCAAGGCCCTGCCCCGCCCCGACACGCTCGTGTGCCGCTGCGAGGACGTGCCCTTTGCTGCGCTCTCGGCCTGCACCGGCTGGACCGATGCCAAGCTGCACCGCCGCTGCGGCATGGGCGCCTGCCAGGGGCGCGTCTGCGGCGACGCGGCGCAGTTCCTGTTCGGCTGGACGCCGCCCGCGCCGCGCCCGCCGCTGGTGCCGGTCCGCATCGAGACACTGGCCGGGCTCGCAGCGCCCGGCGACGCCCGACAATGACGGCCCCGCATCTGTACACGCACGAGCACATCCACACTCCCACCATGGCCGCCCCGAAGACCGCTCTCCGACCCCCGCCCAAGCGCCGCGCGGCCGACCTGGCCTACGACGCCATCGAGGCGCTGCTGTCCACCATGCAGCTGGAGCCCGGCAGCCAGATCGTCGAGGCCGATCTGGCCGAGCGCACGGGCCTGGGTCGCACGCCGGTGCGCGAGGCGCTGATGCGCATGGTGTCGATCGGCCTCATCGTGCAGCAGCCGCGCCGCGGCCTGCTGGTGTCGACCATCGACCTGGCCGACCACCTCGACGTGATCCAGACCCGGCGCGTGCTCGAGCAGCTGATTGCGGCCTGCGCCGCGCGCCGCGCCACCGCGCCGCAGCGCCAGGCCATCGTGCGCTGCGCCGAGGCCATGGTCGAAGCGGCCGGCCGCGGCGACCTGACCGACTACATGCACGCCGACCGCGCGCTCGACCTCGTCACGCACCACGCGAGCCACAACGACTCGGCCGTGAAGGCGGTGGTGCCGCTCATCGTGCAGTGCCGGCGCTTCTGGTACGCCTACCAGCACGAGGGCGAGATCGTCGAGGGCGCCAACGCGCACCTCGAACTGGCGCAGGGCATCGCCACCGGCGACGAGGCCGCGGCCATCGCGGGGGCCGAGCGGCTCATGGACTACCTCGAAGTCTTCGCCCGGAAAATCATCGACAAGTAGGCCGAAGGGCCTCGCTCCCAGGCGCCCACACCGGGGAACTACGCGTGATCTGCCCGCGCCTTCGCCGCATACTGGCCCGATGGCCGCTGCACCCCGCGCTCGACCCGACGACTTCTTCACCCCCGACGAGTGGCAATCGCTCACCACGCGCTCGTCGTGGCGGGGCCTGTGGCTGGTGGCGCACTGCTGGGGCGTGATCGGCGCCGCGATGGCGGTGGGCATCGTGTGGCCGTGGACCATTCCGCTCATGGTGCCGATCGTCGGCACGCGCCAGCTGGGCCTGTTCATCCTCATGCACGACGCCGCGCACGCGGGGCTGCACCGCAACCGCAAGGTCAACGACTGGGTCGGCTACTGGCTGTGCTCGCCCACGCTGCGCGACTACCGGCCGTATCACCTGCAGCACCACCGCTTCGTGCAACAGACCGAAGACCCGGACCTGGTGCTGTCGGCGCCCTTTCCGATCTCGCGCGACTCGATGTGGCGCAAGGTCGTGCGCGACCTGAGCGGGCAGACCTTCTACAAGCAGCGCTTCGGCCACATCGCCGACGCCCTGCGCCAGCGTGCGCCGGGCGAATCGGCGCTGCGCGTGTTCGGGCGCGCGCTGGCAAAAGACAAGCGCTTCCTCATCGGCAACGGCCTGGGCCTGCTGGCCTTCACGCTCGCCGGGGTCTGGTGGGCCTGGGTGCTCATGTGGCTGCTGCCGATGGCGACCTGGCTGCCGCTCGTGAGCCGCGTGCGCAACATCGCCGAGCATGCGCTGGTGGCGCAGAACGAAGCCGATCCGCTGCGCCAGGCGCGCACCACGCATGCCGGCTGGCTCGAACGCATCTTCGTGGCGCCTTATTGGGTCAACTACCACTGCGAGCACCACATGTTCACCAACCTGCCCTGCTGGGCGCTGCCGAAGGCGCACCGCCTGCTGCAGCGCCAGGGCGCGACCGCGCGCATGGAAGTGCAGCCCGGCTACCTGCAGCTGCTGCGCCAGGCCGCGCCAGTGGCGTAAGACCTCAGCGGCTGGGTGCGGGCTGCACCGCCGGCACCGGCTGCGCACCGCGCTGCGCCTGCTGGCTCAGCCAGATGCTCGCGATCACGATGCCGATGCCCGCCATCTGCCAGCCCGACAGGCTCTGGCCCAGCAAGGCCCAGCCCAGGATCACCGCCGTCACCGGGCTCAGGAAGGCCAGCGGCGCGATCGCCGAGGACTCCAGCCGGGCCACGCCGCGGAACCACACGATGTAGGTGAGTGCGGCGCCGATCAGGCCGAGCCAGGCGAAGCCGACCCAGTTCATCGCCGTGAGCGCGGGCAGCGGCGGTTCCAGCCACAGTGCCACCGGCAGCAGCAGCAGGCCGCCCGCGGTCAGCTGCCAGGCCGTGAAGGTCAGCGCCGACACCGGCGGCTGCCAGCGCCGGCTCAGCACCGTGCCGAAGGCCATCGACACGGCCGCCGTGAGCGCGGCGGCGATGCCCAGCGCGTCGAGCGTGGCGTTCGGCGTGAGCACCAGCAGCGCCACCCCGCCCATGCCGATGACGGCCGCTGCCACCGACAGCGCGCGCACCGGCGCGCCCAGCAGCAGGCCGGCGAGGAACACCACGAACAGCGGCTGCACCGAGGTGATGGTGGCCGCCACGCCGCCCGGCAGCCGATAGGCGGCCAGGAACAGCATCGCCCACAGCACCGAGAAGTTCAGCGCGCCCAGCAGGAAGATGCGGCCCCACCACGCCCGGGGCGGCAGCTGGCGCACGAAGAGCATCAGCAGCAGGCCCGCCGGCAGCGCGCGCAGCAGCGCCACCGTCAGCGGGTAGTTCGCCGGCAGCAGCTCGGTGGTCACGATGTAGGTGCTGCCCCAGATCGCGGGCGCAATGGCGGTGAGCAGGACGTCGGTGGTGCGGGAGGTCATGGCCTGAATCTATTCAATTGACCCCTCGGGCGCTTCCCACCCCAGCAGCTCGGCCAGCCGCTGCACGATCCAGCCGGCCTCGGCGGGCGCCACGCCCGATTCGGGCGTGGCGAGCCCGGCGTGGATGCGCCGCAGGATCTCGCTTTCGACCGGCACCTCGGTGTGGTGCTGGATCTGCGCATGGCCTACGAGGTGGCCGGCGAGGTCTTCGCAGATCTCGTAGCGCGCGCGCACCACGTCGATCGGTTCGCGCAGGCGCTGGCGCGCGTCGCTGTAGACCGCGAAGAACGAGGGCGGGATGTAGATCTGGTTGTCGTCGGACATGGCGGCGGCAGGAATGGCGGGCCCCAATGACAAAACGCGCCCGGAGGCGCGTTCGTCGTGGCTCCGAAGAAAGAGCCGCGGGGGCTGGATCAGCCGCCCTTGGTCGGGCGCTTGCCCGGGTTCTTCTTGCTGCGCGTGGCGGTGCCGCGCTCGAGGCTGATCTTCTGGCCGCCACCGTTGCGCGGCACGGTGTAGCCGGGCATGGGCGTCGGCTTCGGGCTGGCAAGACGGTCGGCTTCGGTACGGATTTTCTTGGGCATGGAAAGCTCGGATAAAAAGGATGTTCGACCCCCGATTAGGCCACATCGGCAGATTTCATCTGCCAAGCGCCGAAACGGGAGCATGGGAGGGATGTCAGGTCGACTGCGCAGTCAGCAGGCGCACCCTGACGCTCTTGCCTTTCACGCGGCCGTTGTCCAGCTTGCGTGCGGCTTCTTCGGCAATGCTGCGGTCCACCGCAACATAGGTCGAGTACTCGTTGACGTTGATCTTGCCGACCTGCTCCTTGGCATAGCCGCAGTCGCCGGTCAGCGCGCCCAGCACGTCGCCGGCGCGGATCTTTTCCTTGCGTCCGCCGACGATCTGCAGCGTGGCCATCGGCGGCGTGAGCGGCGCGCCCGGGGCCGGCGTGAGCTCGGCCAGGTTGTGCCATTCGGATTCGCGGCCCTGCAGCTGCTCGATCTTTCCGACGAAGCCCATCTCGTTCATGCTGGCCAGGTTGAGCGCCAGGCCTTCCGAGCCGCCCTGCTGGCCCACGCGGCCGGTGCGGCCCACGCGGTGGATGTGGATTTCGGAGTCGGGCGTCACGTCGACGTTGATCACGGCTTCGAGGTGCGAGATGTCCAGGCCGCGCGCCGCCACGTCGGTGGCCACGAGCACCGAGCAGCTGCGGTTGGCGAACTGCACCAGCACCTGGTCGCGCTCGCGTTGTTCCAGCTCGCCGAACAGCGCCATCGCGCTGAAGCCCTGCCCTTGCAGCACCTCGACGAGGTCGCGGCACTGCTGCTTGGTGTTGCAGAAGGCCAGCGTGCTCACGGGACGGAAATGGTCGAGCAGCAGGCTCACGGTGTGCAGCCGCTCGCTGTCTTTGACCTGGTACCAGCGCTGGCGGATCTTGCTGCCCTCATGCTGGGCCTGCACCGTGATCTGCTCGGGATTCTTCATGAACTGCTGCGCGAGCTTGGCGATGCCTTCGGGGTACGTGGCCGAGAACAGCAGCGTCTGGCGTTCCTTGGGGCACTGGCGCGCCACCGTCACGATGTCGTCGAAGAAACCCATGTCGAGCATGCGGTCGGCCTCGTCGAGCACCAGCGTGTTCATCGCCGAGAGGTCGAGGTTGCCGCGCTCCAGGTGGTCCATGATGCGGCCCGGCGTGCCCACGACGATGTGCGCGCCGTGCTCCAGGCTGGCGATCTGCCCGCGCAGCGCGACGCCGCCGCAGAGCGTGACCACCTTGATGTTTTCTTCGGCGCGCGCCAGCCGGCGGATTTCGGTCGTGACCTGGTCGGCCAGCTCGCGCGTGGGGCACAGCACCATCGCCTGGATGGCGAAGCGGCGCGGGTTCAGGTTGGACAGCAGCGCCAGCGCAAAGGCGGCGGTCTTGCCGCTGCCGGTCTTGGCCTGCGCGATCAGGTCCTTGCCGAGCAAGGCCAGCGGCAGTGCGGCGGCCTGGATGGCCGTCATCTGCGTGTAGCCGAGCTGGGTGAGGTTGGCCAGCATCTGGGGCGACAGCGCCAGCGTGGCAAAGCCGTGGGGTTCGGCGGGGAGGCCGCCGGCTGGGGAGGTGGTGGAGTTCATCGTTCGGCAGCCGGAGACATACAGACAGGAAGACGCAAAAGGAAAAGTGACGCCCGGAAAAGACAAAGGCCTTGCAGGGCCCCCTCCGGGAGGGCGCTCTGCAAGGCCGGCCGGGCGTCGCTCAGCGACGGGGCGAGTTGTTGTTGGTTGGCGGGGGACCGCGACGTTCCAGGTGACGGAACGTGATGCGGCCCTTCGTCAGGTCGTAGGGCGAGAGCTCGAGCGACACCTTGTCGCCGGCCAGGATGCGGATGTGGTGCTTGCGCATCTTGCCGCCGCTGTAGGCGATCAGCTGGTGACCGTTGTCGAGCGTGACGCGGTAGCGCGAGTCGGGCAGGACTTCGGTCACTGCGCCGTTCATTTCGATCAGTTCTTCCTTGGGCATAAGTGATTACCTCTGAATCGTTCGATGTGTGTTGGAGATGAGATTGGGCGTAATTGTTTCAGGCCGCGCACGGAAGTGCGAGAGGGGCCTGCGGTGCGCGCTCGCGCACCCAGCCCAAGCCCTGTTCGATGGCGTAGCCGAGCGCCGCGGCGTGGCTGGCAAAGCGGGGCGTGAAGCGCATCACGCGGTCGTGCATGCCGCTGCCGTGGCCGGAGCGGATCGAGACGGAAGCGGCAAAGCCGCCGTCGTCCTGGTGTCGAATGAGCGGGGAAACAAGGTACTTGCCCACCGCGATACTGTGTTGAATGATGTCCATGAAGCCTTGGCGCCGCGCGCAAAGACAAAGCGCGAAGAGCCTGAAAAATAATTGAAAACGGGCGCGGACCGGCCGCAACGGCGCGGGGGATGCGCAATTCGCTTCAACAGGAACGAAGGCAGTGGTGGCAATCATGGGCGCCCGGTCTGGCGCTCCAACACACTGTGAAGCCGGCTTGAAAATGAAAGGCCTGAAGCATCCAAGGACAGTGCAGGTCAGCCGGCGGGAGTGACGAAATTCTTCGTCGTGGTATCGAAACGAACCCGACATTATAGCTTGCAGGGCATGACAGTTGCTTGTCTTAAAAACAACGTCTGCATGAAAAAGGCCCCGAAGGGCCGTCTGTCATGCAATGACAGCTATTAAAAATATAGCAACCCATTCGCTGCAAGCGCCCGGGTCGTGCCCGGCACGGCTCAGATCCCCAGCATCCGCCGGTTGGCCGCCACGTCTGCGCCGCCTGCCGCGAAGTCGTCGAAGGCGCGATCGGCCACGCGGATGATGTGGTCGCGAATGAAGGTGGCGCCCTCGCGCGCGCCGTCTTCCGGGTGCTTGATGCAGCACTCCCATTCGAGCACTGCCCAGCCCGGAAAGTCGTACTGCGCCATCTTCGAGAAGATGGCCTTGAAGTCGACCTGCCCGTCGCCCAGCGAGCGGAAGCGCCCCGCGCGGTTGATCCAGCTCTGGAAGCCGCCGTACACGCCCTGCTTGCCGGTCGGGTTGAACTCGGCGTCCTTCACGTGGAAGAGCTTGATGCGCTCGTGGTAGTGGTCGATGTAGGCCAGGTAGTCGAGCTGCTGCAGCACGAAATGGCTCGGGTCGTAGAGCAGGCAGGCGCGCGGATGGTTGTTCACGCGCTCCAGGAACATCTCGTAGCTCACGCCGTCGTGCAGGTCCTCGCCGGGATGAATTTCGTAGCCCACGTCGACGCCCACGGCATCGAAGGCATCGAGGATGGGGCGCCAGCGGCGCGCCAGTTCGTCGAAGGCTTCCTCGATGAGGCCGGCCGGGCGTGGCGGCCATGAATAAAGATACGGCCAGGCCAGCGCGCCCGAGAAGGTCGCGTGCGCCGTGAGCCCGAGGTTCGCCGAGGCCTTGGCCGCATGGTGCAGCTGCTGCACCGCCCACTGCTGGCGCGCGACGGGGTTGCCGCGCACCTCGGGCGCCGCAAAGCCGTCGAAGCCCGCGTCGTAGGCCGGGTGCACCGCGACCAACTGGCCCTGCAGGTGCGTCGAGAGCTCGGTGATCTCCAGTCCGTGGCCCGCAAGCCTGCCCTTGATCTCGTCGCAGTAGGTCTTGCTCTCGGCGGCGCGCTTCAGGTCGATGAGGCGCGTGTCCCAGCTCGGGATCTGCACGCCCTTGTAGCCGAGGCCCGCGGCCCAGCCGGCGATGGCGTCGAGCGAGTGGAACGGGGCCGTGTCGCCCGCGAACTGGGCCAGGAAAATGCCCGGCCCCTTGATCGTCTTCATGCGTGTCTCCTGATGCGCCGCACAGCATACTTCGGGGGTTCGGCTGACACACGACCGAAGTTCGATGGGCGCACAATGAACTTTGTCCACAGGGAACCCATCGAGATGTCTCAGCCTGTCGCCGCCCGGCTCAAGATCGGCTTGTCCGCCTGCTTCTCGCACGCCGACCCGGCCCGCTCGCTCTTCACGAACAAGACACTGCAGTACGTCGAACAGTCGATCGCACACTGGCTCATGTCGGCCGGCGCGATGGTGGTGATGGTGCCCTGCCCCACGGGCGAAACGGCGCGCGGCGACACCAAGCTCTCGCACTACGCCGAGTGGCTCGACGGCGTGGTGATGCACGGCGGCGCCGATGTCTGGCCCGGCAGCTACGGCGAGGAGCCCCTGAAAGACGCGTGGATCGGCGACCAGATCCGCGACCTGTACGACCTCGCGCTGGTCGAAGCCTTCGAGCAGGCCGGCAAGCCGATCTTCGGCGTGTGCCGCGGCCTGCAGCTGATCAACGTGGCCTTCGGCGGCTCGCTCTACCAGGACATCGAGGCGCAGCACGGCCATCCCGAGACGGTGCGCCACCGCGACCCGGTGACCTACGACCAGAACTTCCACCAGATCGAGATCGTCGAAGGCACGCGCCTGTCGAAGCTGTTTCCCGACGTGCGCACGGCGCGCGTCAACAGCATCCACCACCAGGGCATCAAGGGCCTCGCGCCGGGCTTCGAGGTCGAGGCCTGGAGCCTGCCCGACCGCGTGCCCGAGGCGATCCGCCGCCGGCCTGAAAAGGGGCGCGGCTACATCGCGGCGACGCAGTGGCACCCGGAGTTCCACAAGTACGGCAGCACCGAGACGGTGGACGACACGCCGATCCTGCACGACTTCCTGTGGGCCTGCGCCACCGCCCGCGTGGCGCCGCGCACGAGCATGCGCGAGATGCAGGGGCGGATTCGCAACCGGGCGTCGCGGTTGCTGCGGCAGGCGTTGCTGCGGCGCTGATGACGTCGGCGCGCTAGGTCCAGCTCACGAAGGTGGCGGCCGGAATGCTCGTTCGCCAGAACGCCTCTTCGCGAACGGGTGCTCCCCAGGCTTCCAGATAGTCGAGCACCAGGTCCCGCGTCAGGCGATCCTTCAGCAGCCTCGAGGCGTAGCGCGCCGTCTGCTCGAACCCGAGCGGGTTGCCTTCCTGAAAGAAATCCCAGTGATCGTCTTTCATCACGCGCACCATGCGCCTCAGCTTGCCCTCTGCATGGACCTCGAACGAGTTGATCTGGTCCGCCACCTGTTCATCGGTGCTCCGCACCTCGACAACGTTGAACAGGAACCGGGCACAGTACGAGCGAAAGAAGTAGTCGCTCGATGCAGCATGCGGCATGAACGCCGTGAGTTGCGGCGCAGCCTCCGGTTGCCAAAGCAGCATGGTGGAGTTTTCTCCGCTGTACGACTGGGAGGGAAACAGGAAGGGCGTGGCGGCTACTTTCACTCTCATAGGGGGATAGCCGTCGAAGGCTCGTGCCACTTCGCTCAAGGGTGCGCGAACGACGACGAGGTCGAAGTACGGTCGGCCCAAAGGATCGAAATTCGCCGCAATGGTCATATGGGGCGATTTTCGACGCTTGGAAACGGGCGAGCGTGAACTCCGCTCATTCTTCTTCGTCTCAATGCCAGGCCGCGCGCACCAGCGCGGCGGGGTCGCTGGTGCCGGCGCTGATGCCGGTCACCGGGCCCCAGTCGGGATCGAAGCGGCTCGACACGAAGGCCGCCGAAGCGAGCGGGCTCGCATGCTGCAGCATCAGCCCGGCCTGTGCCGCGCGCACCAGCCGCTGCGTGAAGCGGCGCGCCTGGCGTTCCAGGTCTTGCGGCGCCAGCTGCACCATCTGGCGCAGGGCCTGCACCTCGGTCTGCAGGCGCGTTTCGCCGGCGGTCACTTCCTGCAGGTGGTCGAGCACGAGGTGCGCGTCGTCGGGGTTGCGCGACACGGCACGCAGCACGTCCAGGCACATCACGTTGCCCGAGCCCTCCCAGATCGAGTTGACGGGCGCCTCGCGGAACAGGCGGCCCATCGGGCCGTCTTCCACGTAGCCGTTGCCGCCGAACACTTCCATCGCCTCGCCCGTGAGCGCGACCGCGCGCTTGCAGTTCCAGAACTTGGCGGCGGGCGTGAGCAGACGGCGCCACGCAGTGTCCAGCGGTGCGGGCGAGCCGAAGCGCGACGCGAGTTCCATCGCCAGCAGCGTGGCGCTCTCGGTTTCGAGCGCCATGTCGGCCAGCAGCTCGGTCATCACGGGCTGGTCGACCAGCGCCTTGCCGAAGGCAAAGCGGTTGCGCGTGTAGTGCAGCGCCTGCGCGAAGCCCTGGCGCATGAAGCCGGCGCTGGCGAGTGCGCAGTCCAGGCGCGTCACGGTCGCCATCTCGATGATGGTCGGGATGCCGCGGCCCTCGTCGCCCACGAGGACGCCCCAGGCTTCCTTGAACTCGACCTCGCTGCTGGAGTTGGAGCGGTTGCCGACCTTGTCCTTCAGGCGCTGGATGTGGATCGCGTTCTTGCTGCCGTCGGGCCGCCAGCGCGGCACGAAGAAGCACGACGAGCCGTGCTCGTCGGTCTTGGCCAGCACCAGGTGGCCGTCGCACATCGGCGCCGAGAAGAACCACTTGTGGCCGGTGATGAGGAACTCGCTGCCCCACGGGCCCTGGCCGGCCGGCACGGCGCGCGTGGTGTTGCTGCGCACGTCGCTGCCGCCCTGCTTCTCGGTCATGCCCATGCCGACGGTCATCGAGGTCTTGCCCTCGAGCGGGATGTCGCGCGCATCGTGTTCATTTGACGCGAGCTTGGTGCTCAGGTCGGCGTACAGCGCGGCGTTGCGGCGCATCACGGGGATGCAGGCCTTGGTCATGGTGGTCGGGCAGGTCGAGCCCGACTCGATCTGGCTGTGCATGTACAGCGAGGCGCCGTAGCCCACCCAGGCCGAGGGCCGCTCGTCGAAGAATGGCAGGTTGGCGATGCCGTTGCGCCGCGCGATCGACATCAGGGTGTGCCACGCGGGGTGGAACTGCACGCTGTCGATGCGCGTGCCGGTGCGCGAGTGCGTGTGCAGTTCGGGCTCGTGGCGGTTGGCGTCCTCGGCGGCGCGCAGCGTGGCCTCGGCGCCGTACTCGGCGCCTTGGCGCACCAGCTCGTCGTCGCGCCAGGCGGCGCCACCGCGCGCCACCGCGCCGCGCAGCGCGGGGTCGCTGGTGTAGACGTTGTAGTCCTTGAGCTCGGGGACCTGGTTGTCGGGGTGGATGCCGGTGGTGGTCATGGCGTGGTCTCCGTGAAGCGATGAAAGAGGGGCGTGTTCAGGCGGTGGCGGCGCGTTCGCGCACCACCAGCGTCTGGGTCGCGAGGCCGAGGAGGCCGCGCGTGTCGTACAGGTGGGACACGGTGAGGCCCGCGCCGCCGGCGTGCATCTCGGTGCTGGCGCGCAGGCCGATCCACTCGCCCTCGGGCACGCGGAACAGGTTCAGGCTCAGGTCGGCGTTCGAGAACAGGAAGTCGGTGGGCGGCAGCACCCAGCTCAGGCCGTTGCCGAAGTCGGCCGCCGCCGCCGCGCGCATCGCGGGCGACGTGGCCACGCCGCGCACCAGCGGCACTGCGAGCCGGAACCACGCAGCGCCCGCGCCGGGCTGCGAGATGTCGCCCTGCGCAAGGCGCGATTCGACGGCGGTCTGGTGGAACGAGATCCCGTCGGGCAGGCCGGGAATGCGCAGGTGCTCGGTGCAGTCTTCGGGCCGCGGGCGCAGTTCGCGCGGCGTATCGCCCGCGGGCAGGTTCGTCGGCAGCGTCACCGGCGACGTCTTCAGCAGCAGCGCATGCGCGCGGGCCACCACCGTGTCGCCCGCGAGCAGGTCGATGCCCACGCGCACCGTGGCGCGCGCGGCCTGCGACTGCGTGCGCGTGACCAGCGGCGCCACCGGCACCGGCTTCACCAGCTCGAGCGTGAGCCGGGCCAGCTGCCAGCCGGGGCCGGGCGCCGCGCCTTCGGCGATGTGTGCGAGCAAGGCGGCGGGTGCGCCGCCGTGCTGCGCGCGCGGGTCCCAGGGGCCGCGCGAGAGGGCGTCGGGCTGCCACGCGTCGCCCTCGCCGGTGTAGACGGCGGGGGGCGTTGTCTCGGGGGCACGGTCGTGCGAGGTCATTGCAGAATGCCTTTCGATGGGATCAAAAATTCTAGGAACAACCCGCCCGCCAGGTGTTCGGGTTCGGCGGCCATGACCGGCGCCCGTGCACCCGCCGCCGCCCCGAGGAGGAAGCCGCGCCAGTCCCGCGCGCGCCACACCTCGCAGGCCTTGCAGGAAGCCTTTGTTCGGCTTTTGGTCGAGAAAGGCTATGCCGCCATCACGATCCGCGAGATCGTGGCCGTCGCGGGCACGGGCCTGGGCAGCTTCTACGAATACTTCGAGAACAAGGAAGATCTGGCGCGCGTGTGCCTGCACCTGCGCTCCAAGGCGCTGCTGCTGGACATGCGTGCGGTCGTGGCCGCGAACGAAGGCCGTCCGTGGCGCGAGATCGTCGATGGGGTGATCGATGCGCAGCTCGATGCGCACCGCGCGCAGCCCGTGGCCTGGGGCGCGCACTACCTGCTGGAGCGGCACCTTTCCAGCCCCGAGGCCTACCGCAAGATGTACGACCGCTTCGTGGCCGAATGGGTGGGCGTGCTCGACGCGGCGGGTGATGTGCGGGCCGACGGCCCGAAGAAGAAAGAAGCGGCGCGCGTGTGCCAGACCATCATCTACGGGCTGGTGGCGCACACCCACCTCGGCACGGGCGGGCGGCCCGACCTGCAGGCGCTGTCACGCCAGTTGCGTGATGCGCTGCGAGGCTACCTGGCGACGGTCGCCTGATGCGGGGTCGCTCAGCGCGACGACTTGTTCGTCGTGCCGCTGACGCCGGCGTCGATGGTGCCGAACACCGTCACGCCGCTGCCCGATGACGACGTGGAGGAAGAAGACGGCGACGGCGCGGTGCCGGCGCAGCCTGAAATCAACAGGCCGGTCGCAAGGACGGCGAGGGCGGCAAGGATCGACTTCACGGCAGGACTCCAGAGAAAAAGGACGTCCCACTATAGGCCGGGGGCTCCGGCCGCCCTGTAACAAAGACACCAGCCGCCGCAGGGGTTGCGGCGTGGTGGCGTTCAGCTCGTTGCGATGCGCGGGTCGGTCGACAGCAGCATCTCGACCATCAATCGCAGGTCGGCCTGCAGCCGCGCCGCGCCGGCTTCGTCGAGCGCCAGCGTGGCCTCGTCCATGTAGAGCTTGCGGTTGATCTCGACCTGGATGCTGTGCCGGTTCGCCGCCGGGTTGCCGTGCCGGCGCACCAGCTCCACGCCCTTGTACGGGTGGTTGTAGTCCACGCTGTAGCCGCGCGCGCGCAGGTGCGCGCACAGCCGCTGCGACAGCGCCGGGTCGGCCGTGCTGCCGTCGCGGTCGCCGATCACGAAGTCGGCGTGCGCCAGCCCCGGGAAGTCGGTGGCGTGGCTGCCCGCAATGGCCGGCATCGAGTGGCAGTTGATGTGGACGCTGTAGCCGTGCCGCGCATGCGCGTCGTCGATGGCCTGCGCCACCGCCGCGTGGTACGGGCGCCAGCACTGGTCGATGCGCTGGCGCACCTCGGCCACCGTGAGCGGCCGGTCGTAGATCGGCAGGCCCTCGTCGGTGAGCTTCCAGATCAGGCCCTTGCCCAGGCGCACTTTCGACAGCACGCGCGGGTCGGTCGACACCGGCTCGGTCCACGGGCCGTCGAGCATCGTGGTGTCGACCTCGGTCATGTCGCGGTTGGCGTCGAGATAACTGCGCGGAAAGTGCGCCTCGACCCAGGCGGCGCCCATGGCGCTCGCGAAGGCATAGAGCTTCTCGACGTGGGTGTCCTCGGCCCGGCGCAGCGTGGCGAGGTCGCACACGGGCCGGAAGTCCTCGGGGTAGACGGTGCCGCTGTGCGGCGAGTCCAGCACCAGCGGGGTGTGCCCGGCGACGCTCGTCACCTGGGCGCGGGTTTGAATCAGTTTCAGAACTGGATGCATAGGCAGGGTCGGTCAGTCCAGTCGGATGCGCGCGAAGGCGGCCACCTTCTTCATCTTCTCGATCTCGCTCGCGATCTGCTTCGTGAACTCCGCCGGCGTGGTGCCCGAGGCGTACAGCCCCTGCAGCGCGAGGCGCTCGCGCACCGCGGGGTCCTTCAGCGCGGTGGCCACGGCCTGCTGCATGCGCAGCACCAGCTCGGGCGGCGTGCCGGCGGGCGCGATCATGCCGAACCACGACGGGTCGTTGCTGGCCGCCTGGCCCAGTTCGCCGTAGGTCGGCACGTCGGGCAGCACGTCGAGGCGGCCGCTCCAGGACACGGCCAGCGCCTTCAGCTTGCCGGCCTTCACGTGCGGCAGCGACGAGGCCACCTGGTCGAAGTACACCGGCACCTGGCCCGCGAGCACGTCGTTGATGGCCGGGCCCGCACCGCGGTAGGGGATGTGCACCATCGAGGTTCCGGTGCTGCTCTTGAACAGTTCGCCCCACATGTGGCCGATGGTGCCGTTGCCCGGCGAGGCGTACGACACCTTGCCGGGGTTGGCCTTCAGGTACTTCACGAGTTCCGCGAAGCTGCCGACCGGCAGCACGGCCGGGTTGATGACGATCACGCCCGGCGCCTTCACCAGCTCGGTCACGGCCGTGAAGCCCTTGATCGGGTCGTAGGGCAGCTTCTGGTACACGGCCGGGTTCACGCCGTGCGTGGAGAGCGTGGCCACGCCGAAGGTCAGGCCGTCGGGCGCGGCGCGCGCCAGCTCGGCCATGCCGATCGAGCCGCCCGCGCCGGCGCGGTTGTCGATTACCACGGGCTGCTGGAGGATCTTGGCCAGGGGCTCGGAGAGCACGCGGGCCGTGATGTCGGTGGCGCCACCGGGCGGGAAAGGCACGACCAGGCGGATCGGCTTGCCTTGGGCAAAGGATATTCCTGGGGCGAAAGAAGCGGCGGCCAGGATGGAGAGGAGATGACGACGTTGCATGAGGGTTCTTCCAATGGAACGATGAGTGAATGTGCAAAGCTGCAGCTCACCTGAAGCAAAGGATATACCCGATATCATTCCAATCTGGAATGACTTGATGGGCTCCCCCATGCCGCTGCGACGCCTCAACCCGCCCCTGAACCTGCTGCGCGCCTTCTCCACCGTGGTGCGCTTCGGCGGCGTGTCGCGCGCGGCCGAGGCGCTGCACCTCACGCAGGGCGCGGTCAGCAAGCAGGTGCAGGAGCTCGAACGCTGGATCGGCGCGCCGCTGTTCGAGCGCAGCCGCAAGCGCCTGGCGCTCACGCCGGCCGGCGAGCGCTACGAAAAGGCCGTGCGCGCCCTGCTGGCGCAGCTGGAAGCGGCCACGCTGGAGCTCATCACCAGTGGCGACGGTGGCGGTGCGCTGCACCTGTCGACGCTGCCCACCTTCGGCGCCAAGTGGCTGATTCCGCGCCTGCCCGATTTTCAGCAGCGGCACCCGCAGATCACGCTGCATTTCGTGTCCTTCGTGCACGGCTACGACTTCGAGCGGCCCGAGCTCGACTGCGCCATTTTGTTCGGTGACGGGCACTGGCCCGGCGCGCGCTCGCATTACCTCGCGGGGCAGGACGTGGCGCTCATCGCCCCGCGCGCCGCGCAGGCCGAAGCCCCCATCCGCACGCCGCAGGACGTGGCGCGCTGCACCCTGCTGCGCCACGTGAGCGTGCCGCAGTCGTGGTTGCACTGGAGCGAGGCGCACGGCGTGCGCGGGCTCGACCCGCTGGCCGGGCTGCAGTTCGACCAGTTCCAGACCATGATCCGCGCCGTTATGGCGGGCATGGGCGTGGCGCTGGTGCCGCGCTGCCTGGTGCAGGACGAAATCACGTCGGGGCTGGTGGAAGAGCCGCTGCCCAACGGCGGCTACCGGGGCAGCGAGGGCTACTGGTTCTGCTACCCCGAGGGGCGCGGCCAGCTGGCCACGCTGGATCATTTCCGCAACTGGCTGCTGGCCGAGGTCGACCGCAGCGGGGAAGCGATGGCGCAGCCGCTGGCCGTGCCGGCCGCGCCGGCCTGAGCAGTTACTCGGGCTTGGCGCCCGACGCCTTCACCGCCGCACCCCAGAGCCCGATCTCGCTCGCCACGAAGCGGTCGAACTCGGCGCCGGTCGTCGGTGCCGGCTCGGAGCCCCGGTCGCGGATGAAGCGCGCCATCTGCTCGCTCTTCAGGATGTCGGTCACTTCGTGGTTCAGCCGCGCCACGATGTCGGGCGGCGTGCCGCGCGGTGCCATCAGGCCGAGCCAGCCCACGGCTTCGAAGTCCTTCGTGCCGGCCACGCCGGTCTCGCGCACCGCAGGCACGTCGGGCAGTTGCGACGAGCGCGTGGCCGACGTCACCGCCAGCGGCACCGCCTTGCCCGACTTGATGTGCGGCAGCGCGGCCGTCACCGAGTCGACCATCAGCGGCACCTGGTTGCCCAGGAAATCCGCCTGCGCCGGCCCGCTGCCGCGGTACGGAATGTGCGTGATGAACACATGCGCCGCCGACTTGTACATCTCGCCCGACAGGTGCTGCGTGCCGCCGATGCCGGCGCTCGCGTAGCTCAGCTTGCCGGGCTCGGCCTTGGCGCGCGCCGTGAGGTCGGCCAGCGTGCGGATGCCGCTTTCGGGCGTGGCCAGGAACACCAGCGGCACCTTCGCGATCAGCGAGATGCCGACGAGGTCGCGGCGCGGGTCGAAGCCCGGCTTGGCGTAGAGCGTCTGGTTCACCGCCATCGCGCTGCCGGCCACCACGAGCGTGTAGCCGTCGGGCGGCGCGCGCACCACGAACTCGGTGCCGATGTTGCTGCCCGCGCCCGCCTTGTTGTCGACGATGACGGGCTGGCCCAGCCGCTTGCCGAGCTGTTCGGCGAGCGCGCGGGCAAAGATGTCGGTGGCCTGTCCGGGTGGGAAAGGCACGACCAGCTTGACGGGCTTGTCAGGCCACGCGGCGGCCTGGGCCAGGCCCGCGCCGCCCAGCAGCATCGCTGCACACAGGGCGGTGGCGAGGTGTCTGCGTTGCATGCGTCGTCAGGCCGCGTCGGGCGCCGAGAGGTGCTTGCCCACGATGCCCGCGAGTTCGAACATCGTCACCTGGTCCTTGCCGAACACGGGTTTCAGCTTGGCGTCGGCATTGATCGCGCGCTTGTTGGTCGCGTCCTGCAGGCCGTTGGCCTTGATGTAGTCCCACAGCTTCTTGATGACCTCGGTGCGCGCCACCGGTTCAGCGCCGATCACCGCCGCCAGCGAGTCGCTGGGCTTGAGGCCTGCGCCCGGCTTGCGCGGCTTGGCCGCCTTCTTCTCGGCCGGTGCCTTCTTGGCAGCAGGCGTCTTCTTCGCCGCGACCTTCTTGGCCGCCGCGGTTTTCGCCGCCGGCTTGCCGAAGGTCTTGCGCGGCGGGAACTTGCTGCCGCCTTCGCGCGGTGCGAATTCGAAGGTCACCTTGCCTTCCTCGGCATTCCAGGTCAGGAAGGCCTTGAAGGCGCGGCGCGTGCGCATCGACACGAACTTGTCGAGCAGGTCGGTCTTGCCGGTGGCGAGCAGCTTTTCCATCTGGTCGCGCTCCACCGGTTGCTGCAGGATGATCTTGCCGGTCTTGAAGGTGCAGCTCGGGGTCGGCTGCTCGTTCGTGGGCACCGATTTTTCGCAGACGTAGTTGCTGCCGTGATCGAACACCGGCGCGCCGCACACCGGGCACGGGCCCACGGTGTCCTGCGCGCTGAAGTCGACGATCTCGCCGCTCTCGGCGTTCTTGTCGTCGCCGAAGTCGAACTCCAGCTTCCAGTTCTTCGCTTCTTCCTCGTCGTACTTGAGGATGATCTCGGCCGTGAAGGGCCAGCCCGCCTTGGAGCGGAAGCCGTCGAGCGGGCCGATGTGCTTGTCGCGCACCAACGCCTCGGCCTCGACCACCTCGAAGGTGCGCCCGGCCGGCGACTTGCCGAACGAGAAGCCGCAAGCGTCTTCGCCCGTGCCGCTCTTGCCGGTGCAGCCGTAGCGGCGGTAGTTTTCCTTCACCACGCCGCCGCAGTTCGGGCAGGGCGTGGCGAGCGTGGCGTAGTCGCCGGGCACGGTGTCGCGGTCGTACTCCTTGGCCTTCTTGACGATGTGCTCCGTCATTTCGGCGATCTCGCGCATGAAGGCGTCGCGGCTCAGGGCGCCCTTCTCCATCTGCGCGAGCTTGTACTCCCATTCACCCGTGAGCTCGGCCTTGGAGAGTTCTTCCACGCCCAGGCCGCGCAGCAGCGTCATGAGCTGGAAGGCCTTGGCGGTCGGGATGAGTTCGCGGCCTTCGCGCAGCATGTACTTCTCGGCGATCAGCCCTTCGATGGTGGCCGCGCGCGTGGCTGGCGTGCCCAGGCCCTTCTCCTGCATGGCCTCGCGCAGCTCGTCGTCGTCGATGGTCTTGCCGGCGCCTTCCATGGCGCCCAGCAGCGTGGCTTCCGAATAGCGTGCGGGCGGGCGCGTCTTCAGGCCCTTGAGGTCGGCCGACTCGGTGTTCACGATTTCGCCCGGCTTCACCGGCACGAGGCGCTTGCCGTCCTTGTCGTCTTCCTTTTCGTCGTCTTGGGCTTCCTTGCCGTAGATGGCGAGCCAGCCCGGCTTCACCAGCACCTTGCCGTCGGTACGGAAGGGGTACTTCTTGCCGCCCTGCTCCACCGTGCTGATGCGCGTGGTCACCTGGTGCTCGGCGCTCGGGAAGAACACCGACAGGAAGCGGCGCACCACGAAGTCGTACAGCTTCTGCTCGGCTTCGCTCAGGCCGCTCGGGGCCTGCAGCGTCGGGATGATGGCGAAGTGATCCGACACCTTGGCGTTGTCGAAGATGCGCTTGTTGGGCTTGACGTAGTTGCCGTCGACCGCCTGCTGCGCGAACGGCGCCAAGTGCTTCATGCCGCTGTTGGCGAGCATTTCCATGGTCTGCTTGACCACTGGCAGATAGTCTTCGGGCAGCGCGCGCGAATCGGTACGCGGGTAGGTCAGCGCCTTGTGGCGTTCGTACAGGCTCTGGGCCAGGGCGAGCGTGGTCTTGGCGCTGAAGCCGAAGCGGCCGTTGGCCTCGCGCTGCAGCGAGGTCAGGTCGAACAGCGCGGGCGAGGCCTGCGTGGTGGGCTTGCTCTCTTCGGTGACCGTGGCGGGCTTGCCGCGCGAGGCGTCGGCGATGGCGCGGGCTTCCTGCTCGGACCACACGCGGTCGGCGCGCTGCTCGGCATCGGGCTCGCCGTTGGCCAGCAGCGGCGCGTTGGCTTTCTTCCAGTCGGGGTTGAACCACTTGCCCGGGTACTGGCCGGCCTCGGCCGCGAAGCTGCCGTGCACTTCCCAGTAGTTGCGCGAGACGAACTTGCGGATCTGCTCTTCGCGCTCCACCACCACCGACAGCGTCGGCGTCTGCACGCGGCCCACGGTCGTGAGGAAGAAGCCGCCGTCGCGCGAATTGAACGCGGTCATGGCGCGCGTGCCGTTGATGCCCACCAGCCAGTCGGCTTCGGAGCGCGAGCGCGCGGCGTCGGCCAGGCCCTGCATCTGCTTCTCGGAGCGCAGCGCGTCGAAGCCGTCGCGAATGGCCTGCGGCGTCATCGACTGCAGCCACAGCCGCTTCACCGGCTTGCCCAGCGGGCTCTTGCCGCCGGCGTACTGCTCGATCAGGCGGAAGATCAGTTCGCCCTCGCGGCCCGCGTCGCAGGCGTTGATGAGCTGCGTCACGTCCTTGCGCTTGGCCTGCTTGACCACGGCGTTCAGGCGCGTCTTCGTCTTGTCGACCGGCTTGAGGTCGAAGTGGGGCGGAATCACCGGCAGGTTGGCGAAGCTCCACTTGCCGCGCTTCACGTCGAATTCTTCCGGCGCCTGGATTTCGACCAGGTGGCCCACGGCACTGGTCACGACGTAGGTGTCGTTCTCGAAATGCTCGTCATGTTTGTCGAATTTGCCGGCCACCGGCGTGAGGGCCCGGACGATGTCCTGGGCCACCGACGGCTTTTCTGCGATTACCAAAGTTTTTGTCATCTGAGGGCTCTCTATACTCTGCGGCTTCCCGCGTGCACACGCGCGCACACGCATGTGTGCATATTCAACCTAACAGACTTCGGCGATGCCTTCCAAATCCCCACGCTCCAGCGGTCGTCGCATCCAGACGCGCCGCTCCACCGTCCACGGCAACGGCGTGTTCGCCGTGCAGGACCTGGCGGAAGGCGAAACGCTGATCGAATACAAGGGCCAGGTCATCAGCTGGAAGGAGGCGCTGCGCCGCCATCCGCACGACCCTGCGCAGCCCAACCACACCTTCTACTTCCACATCGACGACGGTCGTGTGATCGACGGCAATGTCGAAGGCAACGCCGCGCGCTGGATCAATCACTCGTGCGAGCCGAACTGCGAGGCCGACGAAGTCGATGGGCGCGTTTATATCAAGGCCCTGAGAAACATCGCCGCCGGTGAGGAACTCAACTACGACTACGGCCTGGTCATCGATGAGCCGTACACCGAGAAGTTGTTGTCCGAGTTCCCGTGCTGGTGCGGCTCCGAGCAGTGCCGCGGCACGCTGCTGACGCCGAAGGACGAGGACGAAGAAAAAGACAAGAAGAAAAAGAAGAAGGCCAAGAAAAAAGCCGAAAAAAAGAAGGCCGAGGCCAAGGAAGCGAAGAAGGCTGAAAAGAAAGCCGAGAAGAAAAAAGCGGACAAGAAGGCCGACAAGAAAAAGGCCGACGGCAAGAAGAAGTCCAGCGACGACGCCCCGTCCGCCGCCGGAGACTGACCATGGGCACGCCGGCCTCCGCCTGGTTCGAAGAGCGGATCGCCGCGGCGGTCGCGCCGCTGCTGCCCGGCTTCGCGGTCGAGGCCGTGGCCGAAATCGATTCCACCAACACCGAGCTGATGCGCCGTGCGCGCGCCGGTCGCACCGACCCCGTGCTGCTCGTGGCCGAGCGCCAGACAGCCGGACGCGGTCGTCTCGGCCGCCCCTGGCAGAGCGCGCAGCAGCCCGAGGCGCCCGCCTCCCTCACTTTTTCGCTGGGCCTGCCGCTGGCGCCGGCCGACTGGTCGGGCCTGTCGCTGGCCGTGGGCGTGACCGTCGCCGAAAGCCTCGACCCGACGGGCGCACACCAGATCGGCCTGAAATGGCCCAACGACATCTGGGTGAACGACCGCAAGCTGGTCGGCATCCTCATCGAAACCGCCATGCCGCAGACGGCGCGCCCCGATGCCGCGCGCTACCTCGTGGTCGGCATCGGCATCAACATCGGTCCGCGCGAAGGCGACGGCATGCGCACGCCGCCGGCCTGGCTGCGCCAGTGGCAACCCGATGCGTCCGCACCCGAGGTGCTGCAGGCGCTGGCCGAGCCGCTGGTGCGCAGCGTGCTCGCCTTCGAGGCGAACGGCTTCGGGCCCTTTGCCGAACGCTTTGCGGCGCGCGACGTGCTGCGCGGACGCGAAGTGACGCTCAGCGACGGCACCGCCGGCCTGTGCGAAGGCGTGGCCTGGGGCGGCGAACTGCAGGTGCGCACCGACGCCGGCCTGCAACTCATTTCGAGCGACGAAGTGAGCGTGCGCCCGCGCGGCATGTCTTTCTGAGCGAGGGCATGAAGCTGCGCCTGGTCCTCATCGCCCTGCTCGCGGTCAACGCGGGCTACTGGCTGTGGACGCGCGGCGACCTGGCCGGCTTCGGGCTCGCACCCGCGGCGCTCGACGAGCGCGAGCCGCAGCGCATGGCGCGGCAGATCCACCCCGAGTGGTTGCAGATCCGCAAGGAAGCCAAGCCCGCGCCCTGACCCGGTCAGGCGGCGGCCGCAGCGCGCGCGAACATGCGCCGCGCCTTGGCCAAGGCGGCCTGCAGCTTTTCTTCCGACGGCGGCTCGTGCGAGCTGGAACTCAGGCCGAACTTCTTGCCCGCGATCTCCTGCGCCGCGACCAGGATGCTGCCCAGCACGACCGGATCGGTCTCGGTGTCGAGCGCCTGTCGCAAAGGCTCGAGCGCCTTGGGCGCGGCGCTGCGGCGGCTCAACACGATCTGCATCAGCGCGCTCGCCGCCCATTGGCGGTTGGTGGCGACGGCATCGTGCGTGAGCAGCGGCACCACCTTGGCGATGTCGGTCGTGCCGCCGAGCCAGCCGATCACCCACAGGCCCTTGCAGCGCAGGTCGTCATGCGGCGACGTGAGTGCGGTGCGCGCCAGGGCCGCGGTTTCTTTCAGGCGCCGGCCCTTGCGGTACTTGAAGGCGCCGAGCATCTGCAGCACCGTGGCCTGCATGGCCGGATCGGGCTCTTGCTCGAACTGCGCGAGCAAATGGTCTTCAGCTTCGTCACCGCGCTCGCCGAACTTGCGGCAGAGCCAGTCGTAGAGCTCGCTGTCCATGCCGGTGTCGTGCAGCAATCCGTAGTGGAAGGCGAGCGCTTCGGGCGACTGCAACTCGAGCAGGTCGGCGCCGAAGTCGAACATGTCCGACACGTCGGTGTCGGTGCGGATCTCTGCGAAGCGCTGGCGCAGCGCGTCGAGCGTGGGGGGCGAACTCATTCGGAAGGGGCCTCCTCGAAGCGCACGGTGAAGAGCGCGCCCGGCGGATGCTTGCCGGGATGCGCGTCTTCCAGTTTCACCCGCGCGCGGTGTTGGTTGGCAATTTCTCGCACGATCGGCAGGCCCAGGCCCGAGCCGTCGGCCTCGTTGCCGAGCACGCGGTAGAAGGGCTCGAACACCAGCTCGCGGTCGGCCTCGGCGATGCCGGGGCCGTTGTCCTCCACCTGCACCAGCTGCACGTGGCCGAAGGGGTCGGCCAGCACGCGGGCGGTGATCACGCCGGGGCGCTCGGGCGTCGAAGGCGTGTAGTTGAGTGCGTTGTCGACCAGGTTGCGCACCAGCTCTTTCAGCAGCGTCGGGTTGCCGTCGACCATCACGCCGGGCGCGCCGGCCTGGGCGCCGTCGTAGCCGAGGTCGATGCGCTTCTCGATCGCGCGCGGCACGGCCTCGCGCACCACCTCGATGGTCAGCCGCGCGAGGTCGCAGGGCTGGCAGTGCGTCATGGCGCTGGTGCCTTCGGCGCGCGCCAGCGACAGCAGCTGGTTCACGGTGTGCGTGGCGCGCACGCTGGCGCGGCCGATCTGCTTGAGCGACTGCTTCAGCTCGTCGGCATTGGCGCCTTCGCGCTGCGCCAGGTCGGCCTGCATGCGCAGGCCCGCGAGCGGCGTCTTGAGCTGGTGGGCGGCGTCGGCCAGGAAGCGCTTCTGCGTGAAGATGGAGTCGTTGAGCTTGTCGAGCAGTTCGTTCACCGACGACACCAGCGGCACCACCTCGAGCGGCACCGAGGATTCATCGAGCGGGCTCAGGTCGCCCGGGCGGCGCTCGCGGATGCGCGCCTCGACCACCGACAGCGGCTTGATGCCGCGCACCAGCGCCAGCCAGATCAGCAGCACCGCCAGCGGCAGGATCGCGAACTGCGGCAGCAGCACGCCCTTGATGATCTCGGTGGCGAGCACGGCCTGCTTCTCGCGCGTCTCGGCCAGTTGCAGCAGCGAGGGCGGCACGTCGTCGCTGCCGCTGGGAATCCACAGCGAGGCCACGCGCACCGGCTGGCCGTGCACCGTGCTGTTGTGCAGCAGGACCACGTTGGTGCCGGGCGGGTCGTCCACGTTGGGCTGCGGCAGGTCGCGCTCGCCGTGCAGCAGCGTGCCGTGGCCGTCGAGCAGCTGGTAGTAGATGTGGCCCGCGTCGTCGGCGCGCAGGATCTCGCGCGCCGACTGCGACAGCACGAAATGCGTCTGCCCCTCTTTCACCGTGACCAGTTCGGCCAGCACCTTCACGTTGTGCTCCAGCGCGCGGTCGTAGGGCGCGTTGGCGATGCCCTGCGCCACCAGCCACGTCACGCCGATGCTCACCGGCACGAGCAGCAGCAGCGGCGTGAGCATCCAGTCAAGGATTTCGCCGAACAGGGAGCGCTGGGCGCGCTGGAAGAGCTTCAAGGGAGTTCCTGGCAAGGCGAAAGAACGCTGGCGAGCGTGAACTAGTGCTGCGATTCGCAGCCGTGTCGTTTCATTGACGAGGTGTGACTGGTTGTAGCCTTGGTGTGCAGTTTCTGCAATTCAAAAACATCAGGGAGAAATCATGAAGCAAAAGACCGTGGGCGGCTGCCCCAAGCCGCTCTGGATCGCCGCGACCGTGTTGGCCGCCAGCGTGGGTGTGACCGCATGCGGCGGGGGTGGAGGAGGCGGCGGCGGTGGCATGCCGATGCTGCCCATCGCACCAGTTCTGGCACCCGCCCCCGCGCCCGCTCCGGCCCCCGCGCCTGCGCCGGCCGAGAACCGCGATCCGGTGCCGGGCTCCGAGCCGTCGCCCTCGCTGAGCGCGCCGCAGGCTGGTTCGACCGCCGCGGTGGGCAACGACAGCGAAGGCATCTACGCCGCGGGCGTGCGCGGGCTCGCCTTCGTCGGCGCCGATGGCTCGATTGCGCGCAGCTTCACGGTCGGCACGCTGTGGGGCTCGCTGAAGCTCACGGGGCTCGACTGGTCGTTCAACCCCGACACCGAGTTCTCTTTTCTCAGCGTCTCGCAGGTCACCGGCTCGGGCACCTTCGCGCCGAAGAAGACGATGAACGGCACCTACGCCTACGGCACCCGCGACCCGGCAGATTTCGGTCCCCTGACCTACACCATCGAGAACGCGTTGGCGGTGTCGCAGGCGAGCGTGGTCGGCACGTGGTCCAACAACGACAGCAGCCTCGGCGTGACGGTCCAGGTCGACGACAAGGGCGTGTTCACCGGCACCACGAGCGGCGTGGAGATCGGCCAGTGCACGCTCTCGGGCACCGTCGCCCTGGCGCAGCCCGGCTCGGCCAAGAACATGTACGCGCTCAAGCTGAAGGCGGTGAATGCCGCGACGGCCAGCAAGGACGACTGCCAGCTCACCCTTGCCGCCGCCGGTTCCTACGTCGGGCCGGCGGCCATCGGGCTGGTGCCGGCGGGCGTGTTCGAGAGCAACGGCTACTTCCGCAGCCTCATGTTCCTGATCCGTTCGAACACCGGCGCCACGCTGCTCGTCGGCCTGCGCAAGCAGCCCTGACGGTGTTCTGCGCGGGCGGGGCACGCTCAACCGGGAATCTTCTCGAGGCAGTAGCCCAGCCCGCGCACCGTCGCGATGCGCACCGGTCCTTTTTCGATCTTCTTGCGCAGGCGGTGGATGTAGACCTCGATGGCGTTGATGCTCACCTCTTCGCCCCATTCGCACAGCCGGTCCACCAGCTGGTCCTTGCTGACCAGCCGGCCGGCGCGCTGCAGCAGCACTTCGAGCAGGCCCAGTTCGCGCGCCGACAGCTCGATCATCTTGCCGTCGATGGTCGCCACCCGGCCGGCCTGGTCGTAGACCAGCGGGCCGTGGCGGATCGCGTTGCTGGTGGCGCCCATGCCGCGCCGCGTGAGGGCGCGCACGCGCGCTTCGAGCTCCTGCAGGCTGAAGGGCTTGGCCATGTAGTCGTCGGCGCCGTGGTCCAGGCCCTTGACGCGCTCCTCGACGCTGTCGGCGGCGGTAAGCACCAGCACGGGCAATTGCGAACCGCGCGCACGCAGGCGCTTGAGGATCTCGATGCCGTGCAGGCTAGGCAGCCCGAGGTCGAGGATCAGCAGGTCGAACTCGCTGTGGGTCATGAGCGCGGTGTCGGCCTGCGAGCCGTTGGCCACATGATCGACCGCCGCGCCCGAGGTGCGCAGGCTGCGCAGCAAGGCATCGGCCAGCACCTGGTCGTCTTCGGCAATCAGTATCCGCATGTGCGCCACCTCCGGCTCAGTCAGTGTCGGCGCCCCTCGGCGCGCGTTGTCCCATGACGCGAAGTCTAGCCCGCCGTATAGGCCTCGAGTCCGATGGTTACCACGGTGGCAATCTCGTCGCCCACGCTGGCGCGGAACTCGCGCTCGGCCTGCGTGACGGCGCGGCGGAAGGCGTCCAGCCAGGCCAGCCCGTCGGCCGTGAACAGCACGCGCCGCGCGCGCGCATCGAGCGGGTCGGGCCCGCGCGTGACCAGCCCCCAGGCTTCGCACTGATCGACCAGCGTGCCCATGGCCTGCTTGGTCATGCCGGCGCGCTCGGCCAGCTCGGTCAGGCGCGAGCCCTCGCGTGCCAGGTGCCGCGTGATGTGGATGTGCGCGGCGCTCACCTGCGCACGCGCCGCGAGGTTCGACAGCGCCAGCGGCACCTCGATGTCGTGCGCCATCAGCGCCAGCACGCGCTCGTCGAAGCGGCGCATCGCATGGCCCAGCAGGCGGCCCAGGTGGGTCTGCCGCCAAGCGTCGGGATCGGTCGGAAAAGCGAGGTCGGACATGGCGCCAAATGGTAAGCCAAACTGACCATAAAGTGGGTTTGCAAACTGCAATGAGCCCCTACACTACTGTTCAAGCATCCAGCCTGTGATTAAAAGCAGATGGATGAATCCCGACACAAACCGTTGATATTCAAGGAGATTTCCACATGGACGCAGTCGTCAAGGGCGCAAGCATCTCGGTCGCCAACAGTGAAAAGGCCAAGGCCCTGCAAGCCGCGCTGGCCCAGATCGAAAAGCAGTTCGGCAAGGGCACGATCATGCGGCTCGGCGAAGGCGAGGCGCTCGAAGACATCCAGGTGGTCTCCACCGGCTCGCTGGGCCTGGACATCGCCCTGGGCGTCGGCGGCCTGCCGCGCGGCCGCGTCGTTGAAATCTACGGCCCGGAATCCTCGGGCAAGACCACGCTCACGCTGCAGGTGATCGCCTCCATGCAGAAGCAGGCCGGCACCTGCGCCTTCGTCGACGCCGAGCACGCGCTCGACGTGCAGTACGCCCAGAAGCTCGGCGTGAACCTGTCCGACCTGCTGATCAGCCAGCCCGACACCGGCGAGCAGGCGCTCGAAATCGTCGATTCGCTGGTGCGCTCGGGTGCTGTCGACCTGATCGTGGTCGACTCGGTCGCTGCGCTCACGCCCAAGGCCGAAATCGAAGGCGAAATGGGCGACTCGCTGCCCGGCCTGCAGGCCCGCCTGATGAGCCAGGCGCTGCGCAAGCTCACGGCCACGATCAAGAAGACCAACTGCATGGTCATCTTCATCAACCAGATCCGCATGAAGATCGGCGTGATGTTCGGCTCACCCGAAACCACCACCGGCGGCAACGCGCTGAAGTTCTACGCCTCGGTGCGCCTGGACATCCGCCGCATCGGCACCATCAAGAAGGGCGACGAAGCCATCGGCAACGAAACCAAGGTGAAGGTGGTAAAGAACAAGGTGAGCCCGCCGTTCAAGACGGCCGAGTTCGACATCCTGTTCGGCGAAGGCATCAGCCGCGAGGGCGAGATCATCGACATGGGCGTCACGGCCAAGATCATCGACAAGTCGGGCGCCTGGTACGCCTACAACGGCGAGAAGATCGGCCAGGGCCGCGACAACGCCCGCGAGTTCCTGCGCGAGAACCCCGACCTGTCGCGTGAGATCGAGAACAAGGTGCGCGAATCGCTGGGCATTCCGCTGCTCGCAGCCGATGCCGGCAGCGAACCCGAGAAGGCCGAGAAGCCCGCCAAGGCCTCGAAGGCCGACAAGGCGGCAGCGGAGTAAGTTCGACAAGGCGGCCGTCGCGCAGTGCGCGGGCCGCGTGAGCGCCCCACCCCCGCATGGCTTTCAGCGCCCCCTCCCTCAAAGGCCGCGCCCTGCGCCTCCTGAGCCAGCGCGAGCATTCGCGCACGGAGCTGGAGCGCAAGCTGGCCAAGCACGAGGAAGAGCCCGGCACGCTGGCGAAGGCGCTCGACGAGCTGGCCGCCAAGGATTTCATCAGCGAGCCGCGCGTCGTGGCCTCGGTGCTGAACCAGCGCGCGGCCCGCTCGGGCGCGTTGCGCGTCAAGCAGGAGCTGCAGGCCAAGGGCATCGCGCCTGAAGCCATCGCCGAGGCGGTGGCCGGTTTGCAGGAGACGGAAGTCGCGCGCGCCACGGCCCTGTGGCGCCGCCGCTTCGATGCACCGCCGGCTGATGCCAAAGCGCGTGCGAAGCAGATGCGATTCCTGATGGCGCGCGGTTTCTCGGGCGCTGTCGTGTCCAAGGTGCTCAGGAGTGATTTCGATGACACAAGCGACGACAACCCCGACGAATGAAGGCGGCGCGCTCTCCCGCGTCATCACGCAGCGTGTGAACTGCGAATGGCGCGACGCCTATGCGCTCGCGTCCGACCCCAAGCGGCTGCCTGACTGGGCCAGCGGCCTTTCGAAAAGTGCGCTGGTGCCGCACGGCGACCACTGGGTCGTGCGCACGCCCGAAAGCGGCGAGGCCCGCATGCGCTTTGCGCCGCCCAATGAGTTCGGCGTGCTCGACCACTGGGTGGCGCCCGAAGGCGTGCCCGAGGTCTACCTGCCGTTTCGTGTGATCGGCGTGGCGCCGGGCGTGTGCGAGTTGCAGTTCACGCTGCTGCGCCAGCCGCACATGGACGACGCAGCCTTTGCGCGCGATGCCGACTGGATCGCGCGCGACCTGCAGGCCCTGCGCCGCCTGCTCGAGGCGGGCTGAGCCGGGTCTGGCTTACTCCGCGGCGGCGACTTCGTCGGCCAGCGGGTTCTCGGCCTTGTACGAGGCGATGTCGCGCACGTTCTTCTGCACCGCCACTGCGCCGAACAGGCTCAGCAGGAAGGCCATGGCGTAGAAGCCTTTTTCGCTCGCGGCCAGCGAGGCGTTGAACAGGCCCACGGCCAGCAGGCCCACCGACAGCAGCAGCGAGACCCAGCACAGGCCGAAGTAGATGCCCGTGACCGAAATGCCTTCGAGCCGGTCGCGCACCGTCTTTTGCAGCGACACGGCGGAGAACAGGCCGTACATCAGGATGGTGAAGTAGTAGCCCTTCTCGTTGAGCTGCATCGCGGCATTCCACAGCCCGAGCAGGTAGACGATGGCACCGATGATCAGCGCGGCCCAGGAGGCGGCGACGAATGCAGCGGTCGGTTTCTGAAATTTGACGGTTCCCATGGCGATCCTCCTCGTTGTTGTGTGGCGCGATTATGGTGCGGGAAGGCGGTGGCATGATCGCCGGCGACCGGCCTCCCAGGAGGCGGCTTTCCAAAAAACCGGAGGAACCGTTCATGTCGTCACAACCCGCTCGTCCGCAGTCTCTCGTTCGCACCGGCGCCAAGGCCGGCTTCGCCTTCGCCGGCTCGGCCATCAAGGGCGCGCTGATCGGCCTGTTCCTCGGCGGCGGCGTGTTCTTCTATTACCTGAGCCAGCTGCAGGGGCCCGGCAACACAGCCGCGCGGGCCGGCGGTGCGGGTGCCATCGTGGCCCTGATCACGTCGCCGCCGCTGCTGGTGGCCGTGCTGCTGGCGTTGTTCGTTGGCGTGTACTTTCTGCTCGGCGTGCAGCAGGGCCGCGCCCGCGCAATGCAGCACGTGGTGGTGGCGCGCGGCGAGGCCGTCTCGCAGCGGCTCGGCGACGCGATCGCGGGCCGCATCGAAGCCATGCCGCGCACCCACGGCGGGCTGCAGCGCGTGGCCGACTGGTTGTCGCCCGACGCCCTGTGCCAGCAGCTCGCGCCGATGCTCGGCGAAGGCCGCGCCGTGCGCACCGTGGTCGGCTTCGTGCTGGCCCGCCTGCCCCTGAGCGAGATGCTGGCCGAGTGGCAGCAAGAGCGTGCCGCGCACGGTGCAGCCGCACCGGCGACGGGCGAAGGCGCTGCGCAAGATCCCGCGCTGCGCGCGCTGCTCACGCGCCGCATCCACGAGGTGCTGCAGGACATGGCGACGCCTTCGCGCACGCTGTTCTACATCGCGCTGGCCGTGCATGCGGCCTTGCTCGGCGTCGGGCTGTGGCTCGTGCGCTGAGCCCGACCGTCTTCGTTGGGCTTGGGGCGCGCAGCCGCCCTCGCGCTGACGCCTCGGCCACAATGAGCGCCCGCGCAGGCCTTGCGGCATGCGCGGCATCCATGCCTCCCCGTCTGCCCCTCCCCTCGCTTTCATGATCGTCCGGAAACGCCCGTCCGGGCTCAAGCTGTTTCTGTCCTGGCGGGGCTCCGTCCTGCCGCGCATCGCCGCGGCGCTCGCGCTCAACGTGATCGTGGCCATCGTCGTCACGGTGCTGCACGGGCGCTTCGGCTCGATCAAGATTCCGCTCGGCACCGTGCCCTTCGCGCTGCTCGGCTTGCCGCTGGCGATTTTCCTGGGTTTTCGCAACACCGCGGCCTACGACCGCTTCTGGGAAGCGCGCAAGCTCTGGGGCGAGGTGATCCTGCGTTCGCGCAACCTGGCGCGCCAATGCCAGAGCCTCATCGACGGCGATGCGCCGGTGAACGCCGGCGCCGACACCGTCCGTCGCCTGGACGATCTGCGCGTGTGCATGACCTTGCGCGCCGCGGCTTTTGCCCATGCGCTGCGCCACCAGTTGCGCGGCACCGACGCCGCCGCCGACACCCAGCCCTTCCTGCGCGAAGCGGAATGGCAGGGCCTGACGCAGGTCGCCAACCGGCCGCATGCGCTGCTGATGCACATGGGCGCCGACCTGCGCGAAGCGCTGCGCGCGCGACGCATCGATCCGGCGCTGGCGGCGGGCGTCGACGGCACGCTGTCGGCGCTGAGCGCGGCGGCCGCGTCGTGCGAGCGCATCCTCAGCACGCCCATTCCCTTTTCGTACACGCTGCTGCTGCACCGCACGGCGTACCTCTACTGCTACCTGCTGCCCTTCGGGCTGGTGGACTCCGTCGGATTCATGACGCCGGTGGTGGTGCTGATCGTGGCCTACACCTTCTTCGGCCTGGACGCGCTCGGCGACGAGATCGAGGAGCCCTTCGGCACCGAGTCGAACGACCTGCCGCTTGAGGCGCTGTGCCGCACGCTCGAGATCGACCTGTGCCAGTCGGTGGGCGCTCCGGCGCCGGCGCCGATGGTGCCGGTCGATTACTTCCTGCGCTGACGTCCGCCCCAGGGGCCCGACGGAAAGCAAAAAGGCCGGTCCTTGCGGGCCGGCCTTTCGGGTCTGTCAGCGGTTGAAGTGGCTCAGAGACCGAGCATCAGCTTGAGGTTCTGTACCGCAGCGCCGCTGGCGCCCTTGCCCAGGTTGTCCAGGCGCGCGATCACCACGGCGTGGCGGTGGTCCTCGTTCGGGAACACGCGGATCTCGAGGGTGTTGGTGTCGTTGAGTGCCAGCGCGTCGAGCTTGCCGTCGTCGGTCGGCGGCAGCACCTTCACGAACTGTTCGGGCGTGTTGCTCTTGGCGTAGTGCGCGGCCAGCGCGTCCTGCAGGTCGCCGGCCTTGGGCTTGCCGGGCAGCAGGTCGAGGTGCAGCGGCAGCTGGACCAGCATGCCCTGCTTGAAATTGCCCACCGACGGAATGAAGACCGGCCGGCGCGTGAGGCCCGTGTAGGTCATGATTTCGGGGATGTGCTTGTGCTTCAGGCCCAGCGCGTAGGTCTCGAACAGCGGCGCCTTGCCGGCTTCGTAGTCTTCGATCATCGTGCGGCCGCCGCCGGAGTAGCCGCTCACCGAAGGCAGCGACACGGGGAAATCGGCCGGCAGCAGGCCCGCATCGACCAGCGGACGCACCATCGCGATGGCGCCGGTGGCGTAGCAGCCGGGGTTGCCGACGCGGTCGGCCTGGGCCACCGCCTGCCAGTGGCCTGCGACGAGTTCGGGGAAGCCGAAGACCCAGCCCGGCGCGATGCGGTGGGCGGTCGAGGCGTCGATGATCTTGGGTTTCTGGCCCGGGAGCTGATCGATCAGCGCGACCGATTCGCGCGCCGCGTCGTCATGCAGGCACAGCACCACGAGGTCGACGCCCGCCATCAGCTCGCGCTTGGCGGCCACGTCCTTGCGCAGCTCGGGCGCGATGCTCACGAGCTCGATCTGCGGCATCGTCTGCAGCCGCTCGCGAATTTGCAGGCCGGTGGTGCCGGCTTCGCCGTCGATGAAAACCTTGGCCATATCGGAGTATGCGTAGAGTGGCTAGAAGAAAGTACGTATTGACCGCAACCGCACATCAAGTATTGGTGCGGCGCACCATGATACAGTCCGCGGTTGTTCGCCGCCCCCAGCCGTCAGGCTGCCGTCGCCCGCGAACAACAGAGCAGAAACAACAGTCTCACTCCCGATCTCCCGTTCTCAACCTCCTCCTTCCGAGAGACATCCCTCATGAAGATTCACGAGTACCAAGGCAAGGAAATCCTTGCCAAGTTCGGCGTGCCGGTGCCGCGCGGCATTCCGGCCTATACGGTTCAGGAGGCGGTCGAAGCCGCCCAGAAGCTTGGAGGCCCGGTCTGGGTCGTCAAGGCCCAGATTCACGCGGGTGGCCGCGGCAAGGGCGGCGGCGTCAAGGTCGCCAAGTCGATCGAAGACGTCAAGAAGCTGGCTGGCGAGATCCTCGGCATGCAGCTCAAGACGCACCAGACCGGCCCTGAAGGCCAGAAGGTCCGCCGCCTCTACATCGAAGACGGCGCCGACATCAACAAGGAATACTACATTTCGGCCGTGACCGACCGCGCGACGCAGAAGATCGCGTTCATCGCGTCGAGCGAAGGCGGCATGGACATCGAGGAAGTGGCCCATTCCACCCCCGAGAAGATCATCACGGTCTACGCCGACCCCAAGGACGGCCTGACCGACGCGCAAGCCAAGGAAATCGCCGACGGCATCGGCATGCCGGCCGATTCGACCGCGCAAACGGTCGACATCCTCAAAAAGCTCTACACCTGCTACATGGAGACGGACGCCTCGCTGGTCGAGATCAACCCGCTCAACCGTGACAGCAAGGGCAACGTCGTCGCCCTGGACGCCAAGTTCAACTTCGACAGCAACGCGCTGTTCCGCCACCCCGAAATCGTGGCGCTGCGCGACCTCGACGAAGAAGACGCGGCCGAAGTCGAAGCCTCGAAGTTCGACCTCGCCTACATCTCGCTGGACGGCAACATCGGCTGCCTGGTGAACGGTGCCGGCCTGGCCATGGCCACCATGGACACCATCAAGCTGTTCGGCGGCGAGCCGGCCAACTTCCTGGACGTGGGCGGCGGTGCCACCCCCGAGAAGGTCACGGAAGCCTTCAAGATCATGCTGAAGAACAAGAACGTGGAAGCCATCCTCGTGAACATCTTCGGCGGCATCATGAAGTGCGACACCATCGCCACCGGCGTGATCGCAGCCTGCAAGGCCGTGAACCTGCAAGTGCCGCTGGTCGTGCGCATGAAGGGCACCAACGAAGTCGAAGGCAAGAAGCTGCTGGCCGAGTCGGGCCTGCCGATCATCAGCGCCGACACCATGGCGGACGCGGCCCAGAAGGTCGTGGCAGCAGTCAAGAAGGCCTAAGGAACAAGTCATGTCGATCTACATCAACAAAGACACCAAAGTCATCACGCAAGGCATCACCGGCAAGACCGGTCAGTTCCACACCGAAAAGTGCCAGGAATACGCGAACGGCAAGAACGCCTTCGTGGCCGGCGTGAACCCGAAGAAGGCCGGCGAGTCGATCTTCAACATCCCGATCTTCGGTTCGGTGAAGGAAGCCGCCACGCAAACCGGCGCTACCGTGTCGGTGATCTACGTGCCGCCGGCAGGCGCCGCGGCCGCCATCTGGGAAGCCGTTGAGGCCGACCTGGACATGGCGATCTGCATCACCGAAGGCATTCCGGTTCGCGACATGCTCGAAGTGCGCAACCGCATGAAGGCCAAGGAAGCGGCCGGCGGCAAGAAGACCTTGCTGCTGGGCCCGAACTGCCCCGGCCTGATCACGCCCGACGAAATCAAGATCGGCATCATGCCCGGGCACATCCACCGCAAGGGCCGCATCGGCGTGGTCTCGCGCTCGGGCACGCTGACGTACGAAGCCGTGGCTCAACTGACGGAAATCGGCCTGGGCCAATCGTCGGCAGTCGGCATCGGCGGCGACCCGATCAACGGTCTGAAGCACATCGACGTGATGCAAGCCTTCAACGACGATCCGGACACCGACGCCGTCATCATGATCGGTGAAATCGGCGGCCCGGACGAAGCTGACGCAGCCCGCTGGTGCAAGGACAACATGAAGAAGCCGGTCGTCGGTTTCATCGCCGGTGTCACTGCCCCTCCCGGCAAGCGCATGGGCCACGCCGGCGCGCTGATCTCGGGCGGTGCCGACACGGCCGAAGCCAAGCTCGCCATCATGGAAGAGTGCGGCTTCACCGTAACGCGCAACTTCTCGGAACTGGCAAAGCTGCTCAAGGGCAAGCTCTAAAAAGCACTCGTACCGCTGGCGGCGTTCCCGCCGCTCGCATTACCACGCAGAAATGAAAAAGCGCCCGCATTGAGTTGCGGGCGCTTTTTTAACTACAACACAGTGGAATCAGAGACATGGAACTTCTTCAAAGCACGGACTTCTGGATCGGCCTGATCAAGATCGTCTGGATCAACATCATCCTGTCGGGCGACAACGCCGTCGTGATCGCCATGGCGGCACGATCGCTGCCGCCCGCGCAACAGAAAAAAGCCGTCCTGTTCGGCTCGGGCGCGGCCGTCGTGCTGCGCATCGTGCTGACGGTGGTGGCGGCCAAGCTGCTGGCGCTGCCCTATCTGCAGATCATCGGTGGCGCGCTGCTGCTCTGGATCGGCCTGCAGCTCTTGAGCGAGGAAGACGACGGCGACGGCGAGTCCAAGGAATACGGCAGCATGTTCGCCGCCGTGCGGACCATCCTGCTGGCCGACCTGGTGATGAGCCTGGACAACGTGATCGCCGTGGCGGCCGCCGCGCAAGGCAGCATGGTGCTGCTGGTGTTGGGTTTGGCCATCAGCATCCCCTTGGTGATTTTCGGCAGCACGCTCATGATCAAGCTCATGGAACGCTTCCCGATCATCATCATGCTGGGCGCTGCGCTGATCGGCTGGGTCGGCGGCGAGACCATCGTGAGCGACGTGTCGCTGCATGAGGCGCTGGTAGCCAATCCCTGGTTGCACTATGCGGGCGCGATCGCCGGCGCGGTGCTCGTCGTGGCCCTGGGCCGCTTCCTGCAACGGCGCGCACGCGCTGCTGCGCACTGATACTTTAAAAAAGCGAGCGCTGACAAACGATGGCAGGTGTTGGCGTTTCTCTTTTCTCCAGTCGACCGGCCCTGAGCTGGGAGTTCGCGGCACTGACCGATGTCGGGCGCCTGCGCGCCCACAACGAAGACGCCGTGCATGTCGATCCGGCCCTCGGCCTGGCGCTGCTGGCCGACGGCATGGGCGGCTACAAGGGCGGCGAGGTGGCCAGTGCCATGGCCATTTCGCTGATGCACGCGAGCTTCGGCCGCTGGTTCGCCCAAGCCGGCATGCAGGCGCCCGCCCGCGTGGTCCGGCGTGCACTGCAAGCGGCCACCGACGAGGCCAACGGCGCCATCCTCCAGGCCGGCATCACCCACGAAGAGCTGCGGGGCATGGGCACGACCCTGGTGCTGGCGGCGTTTCGTCCGCAGCGCGTGGTGGTCGGCCACATCGGCGATTCGCGCTGCTACCGCCTGCGCAACAACAAGCTGGAGCAGCTCACGCGCGACCATTCGCTGCGCCAGCAGCAGCTCGACGCCGGCGCCATCACGCCCGAAGAAGCCCTGAACTCCCCCACCCGCAACCTCGTGACGCGCGCCGTGGGCGTGGAAGCCCAGGTCTTGCTGGAGATGCACGAGCACAGCGCCCGGCCGGGCGACCTGTACATGCTGTGCTCCGACGGACTCAGCGAGATGGTGCCGGATGCGCAGCTTTTCACGCTTTTGACTCGCGATCTGGGGCTCAAGGAGATGGCTTCACTTTTGGTTGCAATTTCAAACGACAATGGCGGACGGGATAACATTTCAGTTGTTCTGGCCAAGGCGGGCGTCAGCGAAGCGACCCGCGGGGCCATGTAGCAGCCAACCCAGGCGGCGGACCGTTTGCGCCGCCTGAGGGTGCTGGATCTTTGCAAACGGGGAGTAATCGGCCATGCCGAAGATGATCATTTCGGTCGATGGCGTCGTCATCGGCCAAGTGGCGCTCGCCAAGAATCGCACGACGTTGGGCCGGCGCGCCTACAACGACATCGTGATCGACAATCTTGCCGTCAGCGGCGAGCATGCCGTGCTGCACATGAGCGGCGGCGAAGTCGAAATTGAAGATCTCAACAGCACCAACGGCACCTACGTCAATGCGCTCGCCATCCAGAAGCAGGCGCTCCAGGACAACGACGTCATCGAGGTCGGTGGCTGCCGCATCCATTTCCGTTCGCACAGCAACCTCATGGCCGGCCCCGGTTCCGTGCGGGCCTCGCTTTCCGAGTATTCGGCCCCGATGCCGCTCTCGTCGGCGCCCACCGAATCGGGCGCGCTGGTCGAACTCGGCGTGCCCATGCTGCGCGTGCTCTCGGGCGCCAACGAAGGCCAGGACGTCCCGCTGCAGAAGGTGGTCACCACCATCGGCAAACCCGGCGTGGCCGTGGCTGTCGTCACCCGCCGGCGTCAGGGCTACGTGGCTGCCACCGTTGTCGGCAGCGTCACGCTCAACGGCGTGCAACTGGGCGCCGAAGCCGTCGCGCTGCAGGAAGGCGACGTGCTCGAACTCGGCGGCGCCACGCGCATGCAGTTCGTCCGGATCTGAGTCGGCGCGGGCGCCCTTCTCCGCTCCCCGTTTTTTTGCCGTCAGGCCACCGTTGTCCAAGGCTGATCGGCCATGAGCGCATTGCTGCGGCACTGGCCGCGCATTGCCATCACGCTGCTGCCGGTGTTGCTGGCGCTGCTCCATGCCACTGGCGTCTGGCGGCTGGGCGTGATCGAGCACCTGGACCACCTGATCTACGACGCCCGCCTGCGCGCCACCATGCCGGGCACGCCCGACACGCGGGTCGTGATCGTCGACGTCGACGACGCCAGCCTGGCGCGCGAAGGCCAATGGCCCTGGCCGCGCGACAAGATCGCCAGCCTCACGAATGAATTGCTGGTTCGCCAGCGCGCGGCCGTGTTGGGCTTCGACGTGATGTTTCTCGAGCCCGACCGGAGCTCCGGCCTCGGGCGCCTGAAAGAGATCGCAGCCGGACCGTTGCGCGGTGTGCCGGGTCTCGCCGCCGAAATCGACCGGCTCGCACCGACCCTCGACCACGACGCGACCTTGGCCCAGGCCCTGCGCGGCCAGCGCGTGGCGCTCGGTTATTACTTCACGCGCACCGAACAGCCCAGCGCCAAGGGGCTGCTGCCCGCAACGCCGGTGCTGCCGCCCGAGGCTTTTCCGCCCCACGCTTCCTTCGTCACGCTCTGGAACGGATTCGGGGCCAGCCTGCCGGTGCTGGCGAGTGCGGCGCCCGTCGCGGGGTTCCTCAACACCCTGGTCGGTGACGGCGGCGACGACGGCGTGATCCGCAGCGTGCCGCTCATCGCGCGCTACGAAGGCGAGCACGCGTCGCCTGGCCACTACGAGTCGCTGGCGCTGGCGGTGTACCGGCTGGCGAACGGCTCGCCGCCGGTGCGGCCCGCGCTCGTGGCCGGTGATGGCGACTTTCCACGCCTGCAGGCGTTGGTGCTCGGGTCGTTGCGCATCCCGGTCGACCAGAGCGCCAGCCTGCAGGTGCCGTTCCGCGGGCCCGGCGGTCCGCGTGCGGGGTCGTTCCGCTACGTGGCCGCCGCCGACGTGCTCGACGGTCGACTCGCGCCGGGCGAATTGAAGGACAAGATCGTGCTGCTCGGCGCCACCGCGCCCGGCCTGCAGGATTTGCGTGCCACCCCGGTCGGCGCGGCGTTCCCGGGCGTCGAAGTGCACGCCAACATCGTCTCCGGCTTGCTCGACCAGCGCCTGCTGGCCGTGCCCGACTACGCGCCGGGGTACGAAGTGCTGACCGTGCTGGCCGCCGGGCTCCTGCTCGCATTCGGGCTGTCGCTGTTGTCCGCGTCGCGCGCCGTGCTGCTCGGTGCGGGCGTGGTCGCCGCACTGGTCGGCCTCAACACCTGGCTCTACATCGGCCACAGCCTCGTGCTCCCGCTGGCGTCCGCGCTCGTCATGGCGGCGCTGGCCTTCGCGCTCAACATGAGCTGGGGCTACTTCGTCGAATCGCGCGCGCGGCGCGGGCTGGTGCGGCTCTTCGGCACCTACGTGCCACCGCAGCTGGTCGACGAAATGCTCGTGCGCCCCGGCCGCTACAGCATGCGCGCCGAGAGCAAGGAAATGACCGTGATGTTCTGCGACATGCGCGACTTCACCCGGTTGTCCGAGCAGATGGCGCCGGCCGAGCTGCAGGCCTTTCTGAACACCGTCTTCAGCCGGCTCACCGAGGTGATCAGCGCGCACCGCGGCACCGTCGACAAATACATGGGCGACTGCGTCATGGCCTTCTGGGGCGCGCCGATCGACACGCCCGACCACGCCGCGCTCGCCGTGCAGGCCGCGCTCGACATGGCCGCCGCCGTGCACGACATCAACCGCCTGCACCGCGCGAGCGGCCGCCCCGAAATCAGCGCCGGCATCGGCCTCAACAGTGGCCTCATGAGCGTCGGCGACATGGGCTCGACCGCGCGCCGCAGCTATACCGTGGTCGGCGACGCGGTCAATCTCGCGGCGCGGCTGGAGGGCTTGAGCGGCCACTACGGCGTCGAGATCGTGGCCAGCGGCGCGACCCGCGAAGCGGCGCCCGGATTCGTCTGGCAGGAACTCGACAGCGTGCGCGTCAAGGGCAAGGCCCAGGCCGTCGCCATCTACACCCCGCTCGCGGCGCAGCAGGACGGCGCCGACGCGCAGCACACCACACGGCAGCAGCTCGAACGCTGGCGCGAGGTGCTCGCCGCCTACCGCCGCCAGGATTGGGCGCTGGGCCGAAACTTGCTGGCTCCCCTGCTCGCCGCGGATGCCAAAAAAGTCCTTTACCAGCTCTATGCCCAGCGTTTAGCCTCGATGGCGCTACGCCCGCAAGACCCGGACTGGGACGGCGCCACCCGGTTCGACACCAAATGACGACAGACGCAACCAAGGGGTCTTCCACAATGCAGGTACGCGTGCTGGGTTGCTCGGGCGCCATCGCCAAGGACTGCCGCACCACCTCGTTCCTGGTCGATGCGGACCTGCTCGTGGACGCCGGCACGGGCGTCGGCGATCTCACCCTCGACGAGATGGCCGCCATCGACGACGTGGTGCTCACCCACTCGCACCTCGACCACATCGCCGCCCTGCCCCTGATGCTCGACGCCGTCGGCAGCCGCCGCACCCGGCCGCTGCGCGTGCATGCCTTGGCTGCCACCATCGATGCGCTGCGGGCCCATGTGTTCAACAACGTCATCTGGCCGAATTTCGAACGCATTCCCAGCCCCGAATCGCCCTTCGTGAGCTTTCACGAGATCGCCGTCGGCCAATGCCTCGAACTGGGCAGCGACGCCCCCAAGCTCATCGAAGTGCTGCCGGCGGTCCACACCGTGCCGGCCTGCGGCTTCGCCATCCGCCGGGCCGAAGGCGGCGCCCACTGGGTCTTCAGCGGTGACACCGAACGCAACCCGCCCTTCTGG
This sequence comes from Variovorax sp. EBFNA2, assembly GCF_033802765.1. Classification (NCBI taxonomy): domain Bacteria; kingdom Pseudomonadati; phylum Pseudomonadota; class Betaproteobacteria; order Burkholderiales; family Comamonadaceae; genus Variovorax; species Variovorax sp. EBFNA2. The sequence continues at coordinate 6,356,047 of NZ_CP138496.1, read as the reverse complement.
GAGCGCATCAACGCCATCGACGTGGCGATGCTGGTCATCGAGACCGCCTTCAGCTCCCGCGAGGAGGCGTTGGCCGAACGCAGCCTGCACCTGTCCCCGGTGGCGCTGGCGCACGAACTGGCGCAGATCGACCCGGGCAAGCAATACCCGATCTACATCACCCACACCAAGCCGGCCGAGACCGAAGAAATCATGAGCCAGATCGAGATGCTGGCGGGGCGCGAGGTGGCAGGGTTGGCGCAGCGGGACATCCGCTGGCTCAAGGCGAACGGGGTGCTGACCTTCTGACCAAGCCCGGTCGGGCATGACAAATTTGTCGACACATTTGGCATCTGAGTGCGAGTTGTGTCACATCATGTAACCATCTTGTGACCAAAGACGGCCCTAGCGAGGGCTGCAGGGTGGGGAAGCCGGGTGGCACGGATGCTGCGGAAGTGACCCCGCTCCGGGCTGGTTCCCGGGCTTTACAAACCAACCTGGAGTTAATCGAATGAACCGTCGTTCTATCGCACGCAATGTGCAAAAGGGTTTCACCCTGATCGAGTTGATGATCGTTGTGGCGATCATCGGCATCTTGGCTGCTGTGGCGCTGCCTGCGTATCAGGACTACACCAAGCGCGCAAAGGTGACGGAACTGATTTTGGCGGCGTCTGCATGCCGCACCACAATTAGCGAGGTCGTGCAATCGGCTACAGGTACCTCATTGCCGAACGGAGGTGCGTGGGGTTGCGAATCGACTTCTGCTACTTCCCAGTACGTGGCGAGCGTGGCAACCAGCAATGCCGGCGTGGTTACCGTCACTGCTCAGAATATCCCGGGCGTTACTGGAACCATTACGTTGACCCCGTACGTTGGCGCCACCGGAACGACTGCTCCCACTGCTGGTACGGTTATCGGTCGTTGGGTTTGCAACGGCACCATCGATCCTAAGTTCCGTCCGGGCTCCTGCCGCGGGTGATAGTTCTCTGAATGAAACGGGCAGCTTCGGCTGCCTTTTTTTATGTCCAAACTTTCTCTTCGGCAAATCTTGATCTTTATGGCGACGGGTCTGGCTGGAATTGGCTGGCTTGTTCCCAATCATTACGCGCCATGGGTGTCTGCATGGAGTGATGGGGCCTCGATCGTGGCCTTTTTTCTCATGGCATTTTTGATGCTTGCCGAAGTAAAGCAAAGAGAGCACGGAAAACAGTCAGCCCTGCTGGTATTTGTTGCATGTGTTTCGGTTGCTGCTATATTTTTCCAGGTCATTTTCGGAAAAATAATATATAGCGGCGATGCAGTTGTTTCTGCTTTTTATGTATTTATTTGGTTTGGCGCTACCATTGTTGGGGCTGTTGCAAAAGGTAAATTTGGCGAAGAATGGCTATTGGTATTCTTGGTTGGGCTCGCTGGGATTTCGGCCCTGAGTGTCACCATCGCATTGCTTCAGTGGACCGGTTCCCATGAGTTGGGTGTTTATTTTGCAGAGCTGAAGCCGGGTGGTCGCCCGTTTGCAAATGTTGCACAGCCCAATCATTTTGGGACCATCTGCTTTGTGGGGTTGTGCACGATGCTTTATATCTATGAGCGCAAGTTGATCGGAAGACTGCCGATTCTTCTGTTGGCAAGTTTTTTTGTCATAGGTATGGTGTTATCTCAATCCCGAACCGGATTGCTTCAGTTGGTCATGCTTTCGATTTTTTCATGGATGAAAAAGGGGAGGTGGCCAATTCTATTTTCTAGGGCTCTGCTATTATTTTTGTGTGTAAGCGCCTTCGTTGGTGTTTCCAAACTTCGTGAAATAAACGAGTTACTGCTCCTCGGCGGCGGGCGATACTTCCAAGACTCAATTGGACAGGAAATAAGGTTCCCCTATTGGTCTTCGATGGTTGACGCATTAAGACGCGAGCCGCTCTGGGGCTATGGGTGGCAACAAATAGGGGCGGCGCAGTACGCGATTGCACTTGATCACCCCAGTGTCGGAGCACATTTTGAACACAGTCATAATCTTATTCTTGACTTGATGCTGTGGAATGGGGTTTTTCTTGGCGGTGCTCTTGTTCTGGCGCTAATTATTTGGGGCGCCGGAGTATTTTCCCGTTTGAAGGATGCGTCGGAATTATGGATATTTGCCATAATTGCCGGGCTCTTTGTCCATTCAATGTCCGAATACCCTCTCGACTACGCTTATTTTTTAATTCCACTTGGTCTTTTGATGGGGTGGCTTCAAGGATCGAATAAATTCGAGATAGAAGTCAAGAGTAAAAAGAGCCTGTGTTGCATTTTAATCCTCACATTCCCTGCTTTTCTTGCAATCGCTTTTGACTATGCTCGCTTCGAAGAAGCCTTTCGAACGCTTCGACTGGAGACTGCGGGGATAGGAGCGGAAGCGACGATGATCTCTATTCCGAACGCTGTTGTATTGAATCAGCTGGAGAGTTTTCAGAAATTCGCCGCCAAAGAGGCCAGGCCGAAAATGACGGTAAATGAATTGAATGCCATGAAAATGGCAGCGCTGAGATTTGGATATCCTCCGGTCCTTTTTCGATATGCTATTGCATTGGGGTTGAACGGTAAAGGCAGTGATGCTCAAGTCGTGATTTCACGAATTTGTAAAATTCACGGAAAAAAATCGTGCCAAGAAGCTGCTGAAAATTGGGGTGGTCTCGCGAAAAAGTATCCCGAGTTGCTGAATGCTAAATTCAACACTGAGAACGTGATTGAGCGATGATTTTTTGAATTAATGGAAGTGCAGTACAAGGGCTTGAAAATTTTGCTCGGGCAAACACGGCCGTCGAAAATTTGTAACCCATGAGTCCATTGCGACGAACAGGCAAGATTTCACGCTGGTCAGCAATCGAACGACGAGTTCTGGAAGCCCGCGCCGCTGCCAGCGCAGGCGCCCTTTGCGAGGCCGCAACTGCCTTGATGACGTGAGTGTAGAAAGCCAACGCTGGGCTGTTAAATCTTCTGCCGGATGGTCGTTTGGGAGCGATGAGCGGCGGCCTTGTGCCCTCCCAGAGTGAATATCATTCAATTCACACATGGACACATTTCAAAACAAGTGCAAACACATGCCGCCAGAGCACGCCAGCGCGGCCTGACGGCCATCGAGCTGCTCGTCACGTTCACCATCCTTGCGATCCTGGTCGGCATTGCCGCCCCTTCGATGTCGCGCTTCATCAACCAGTGGCGCGCCTCCAATACCGTCAACGCTCTGACCGGCTCGCTGCGCATTGCGCGTACTGAGGCGATCGCGCGCGGACGCCCGGTCGTTGTGTGCCGGGTGGCATCAAGCACGGCTACCGCTTGTGAGACCACAGCGGGCACCAAGGGTTACGCCAGCGGCTGGATCGTGTTCGTCAACAACGATCGCGACGCCAACAACGACTTTTCTTCGACGAACGGCGATGAACTGTTGCTTCGTCAGGTGGAGCCCTCCGGCATCGCGATCATCAAGCTCAAGACCGCGGGGCGCTTTGTCTTTATGCCCAACGGTCTGCTGAACGGCACTGCTAATGGCATCGACATCGACGCCACCGGTTTCAGCAGTGCCAGCGCCACGCCGTGGGCGCGCAAGGCCCTCTGCATCACCAAGCCCGGCCGTGTTCGTTCCGTAGCGAACGCGTCCGACTGCGATAGCAACGAGGGATGAAGTCGCCCGACTGCTCGGCCGTACTTGGACAGCCCCGCCCTTTTTTCACGGACATGAGAACCCACAACAGACAGCGAGGCGCCACCCTCATCGAGGTGCTGGTGGCCATCGTCATCTTGGCCGTTGCCCTGTTCGGCATGGCGGGGCTCACTTCCTCGGCCATCAAGTACAACCAGTTCTCCCGTATGCGGGCCACCGGCTTGAGCCTGGTGACCGACTACACGGAGCGCGCCCGGGCCAATCTCTCCGGCTTTGCGAACTACGCCAACACCACGGCGTACACCGCCAGCACGCGTTCGGCCGCAACGACCGACCCCACGGAAGCACCGGCCAGTTGCCAGGTCGATACCTCCAATCCCACGAACCCCATCAATACCTGCGGCTCGGCGATTGCGGACTACGACAAATCCCAATGGCTCACCAACGTCGCCAACCGGTTGCCGGGCGGCACCGCCTACGTCACCGCGGACCTGACGGACGCACCAGCGGGCGTGAACGGCCTGCCGGCCACCCGCGTGCTGAACATCTGGTTGATCTGGACCTCGATCCAGGAAGGCGAGGGCTTTCGGCAGTCGCAGCCGTGCCCCAAGGGCGCCAACATTTCCGAGGCCACCGAGGCTTCGGTGACCTGCATGTATTTCCGGGTCACGCTATGAGAAAGACTGCGATCTTCCCGCGCCGCGCGCGCCAGCAGCACATTGCCGGCTTCACCCTGCTCGAACTGCTGATCGCGTTGACGCTCGGGCTGGTGATCCTGGCGTCCAGTCTTTCGATCTATGTTGCGTCGAGCCGGGGCAGCCAGATGTCCCAGGTCGAAACGCAGATGAACGAGGACGGCATCCTCGCGCTCAACCTGATCCAGCAGCAGCTCAAGCAAGCCGGCTACTCGCGGCAGATCATTCCAGGCAGCGGCGCCACTGTGATGGGCAACTACGCGGGCCCAGCTGTGCGTGGGTGCGACGGTGGCTTTACCGATGCCACCGCTGCGGGCGCCTTTGGCAGCCTGGCGTGCAAACCGGGTGGTGGCAGCGACGCCATCGCTATCCGGTACGAGGCCACCACGGACAACACGACGCCCTCGACTGACAGCACGCCGTTGGCGACAAATTGTGTGGGCACCGGCATCGTCGCGGCGACTCCCTCGCAGGTGGCCCCACCTCCGACGCCCGCGTCTGCAGCGCCAAACTACACCCTGGCAGACAACCGTTACTCGGTGGCTGACGCGAGCACGCAGCCCATGCTGTCCTGCCACGGATCGGAGAAAAGCAGCGCCACAGCCAACGCCATAGGGGCCGCGCAGCCATTGCTGGCCAATGTGGAAGACATGCAGATTCTCTACGGTGTGGCCAATCGCCCCAGCGCTGAACTGGCCTCTACCTACGATCCCATGCGGCACCAGATCGTCCAGTACCTGGATGCATCCGGGGTCGACGCGTTGGCCAGCAGCGGTGTCCTTCCTGATCTCACCGAAGACCGTTGGAGTCGTGTGCTGAGCGTGCGCGTGTGCCTGCTCATGCGCAGCGATCGGCCTGTGAAGGACGTGCCCGCCGGCGGGACGTCTTACAAGAACTGCAGCAACGTCGACGTCACTGACAACGACGGCTATCTGCGCAGGGCTTACATCACCACGGTGCTGCTGAGAAACCGCCTGATCATCCAATGAGCACCACGCCTTCTATTCATCGCTGCCCGCGCATGCATTCGGGACGTACCCGTTTCCGGCAAGAGCGTGGCGCTGTGCTGGTCATCACACTGATCCTGATCGTGATCCTGTCACTGTTGGGCACCTTCGCGATTCGCAATGCGACCCAGAGCGAGCGCAGCATCAACGGCATCCGCTTGACGGAAGTGGCACGCGAGGCTGCAGAAACCGCGCTGCGCTTCTGCGAACAGGTGGCCATCTTCGACGGCGACGGCAAGGACTACACCGAGTACTCCACCACGGGCCTGCGCGGCAAGATCATCGCCACCACCATCGAGTCGGAGTTGGATACAGCCGCTGAATGGCGCAAGAGCGCTAGCTGGACGGGCAACAACGTGATCAAACTTCCGGCTGACTACTACAACAAGAAACCGTCTGGCTCAGACATTGATTCCGCGCAGCTGAACATCGAGCCGCGCTGCCTCATCCAAAAAATCGAAAGCACATCCACGCCGAAGCTCACGGGCTATCTGATCACTGCCCGGGGCTTCGCCAACAACGCCAAGTTCGACGACGCGACCGGTAAATCCACCCGGGGCGCCGAATCGTGGATGCAGTCCGTGTTGTCGCGCAGCAGCTGAATCCCATGCCCCCGCCTCTTTTCGCCATGACATACCTACCTTGCGATTCCCGTCGGTCCCGCGGCTTCACCTTGATCGAAGTCATGATCGTGGTCGCGATCGTTGCCATCCTCGCGGCTGTGGCGTTGCCGAGCTACCAGGAGTACGTGCGCCGTTCCAAGCGTGCTGAAGCCCAAGCCATCCTGATGGAAGCCGCGCAGTTCATGCAGCGCTATTACTCGGCCAATGACCGCTACACCGCCAGTGCGGGAGGCACGAGCGCCAGCGAAGTCGAGCAGAAGAACGGCGACGTCAGCATGCTTCCTGCGAACCTACGCAATTCGCCCAAGACAGGCACCGCCAACTACACCATTGCCGTGTTCGCGCCCGACACCACGCACAGCTACACCCTCAAGGCCACCCGCACGGGAAGCATGAGTGCAGACAAGTGCGGCACGCTGACCTTGAACAGCCAAGGCGTGAAAGGTGTAGATAGCCCAGCCACGGGCGTCAACGTTGCGGATTGCTGGAAATAGCGAACGCAACAGTCCGCTCAAACAAATAGCAGCGCTTGAGATTCGGTTGATTGCGCGCCTCGAGCGTCGCACCAATTCACCAGCTCACGGCATCCTTGAAAAAATACCAGATCGCCCGGGGAAATACGCGATGAACACCGCATTCCAGACCCTTGCACCGACCACGCAGACAACCTGCGCGTGGCGAGCTTTTCGAAGGATCGCCTACCGCTTGATCGCTTCGCTCGTTATCGCTGTTTTTCCTGTCGCCGGCGCGTTCGCTGCTGGCACACCCAGCCAAGCACCATTGTTCAGTGCAGTGCCGGGCGCCAAGCCCAATCTGATGTTCGTATTGGACAATTCAGGGTCGATGGCGTACGAATACCAGGAAGGGTATTCAATGCCTGAAAGATGCAAAAGCAGTTCGTGCGATTACGCTTGGTATCGCATGCGCTCGAACAGCGTCAATACGCAGTATTACAACCCTTCGATTACCTACTCGCCTCGAGTCAATTCCAGTGGCGTTGCAGAAGACAATCCGCTTGTTTTCATAGACAATCAATCATCCAGAAAATTTTCTTATTCTGCGCCGGGCATTGCTTACACGATCAACGACGATAATTATGTCCCGTCCTATGTTACTTACACCGCGGCGGGCAGTGTAGACGGCGATGCGAAATTTACCTATGTTCGATGCACGAACACAAGCTGTTCTTCCAATGCCGCGACAGATATTACGCCGACATCAGGCAGTGTGACTTTGCCCAGCGGGCACAAGCGCACAGACTGTGGGCCAAATGCCACCGAGTGCACCAAGGAAAAAGAGCTTCAAAACATTCTCAATTGGTATCGCTGGTATCGCACTCGCACCCTCGCGGTCAGTACAGCCGTGGGCCAAGCGATGCAAAACTATGAAAGCAAGTTTCGTGTGGGGTATGTTCAATACAACTACACCAACACGGCAACTGAAAGAAGCGGAACGGCCACCAATATCGTGCGAGGTGTCCGGTATTTCAGCGACGACAAGGATGACGCCAATAAGAAATGGAAAACACAGTTCTATAACTGGATCTACGGAATCATTCCAGCTCAAGGAACGCCAAGTCACAACGCCCTGTCTCTTGCGGCTGGATATTACAACGGTGATGTCAAGTCCACATACGGGAATCCCTGGAAAAACGATCCGACGAGCACGGGTGAAACCAGTGCAGCCAATGATCTGAGTTGCCGGCGCGCTTACTCGATCGTGTTGTCAGATGGTGCGTGGAATTCTGCGACCACAAAAAACGCCGATATCAAATATGCCAGCACGCAGGGCACGAACTACAGCGGAAATCCGTCGGGCAACCCGGCTGCGCTTCAATTCAACCCGAGTGGAGCCACGGGATCCAGCAATGCCAATCTTGCAACCAGACTGGCAGCCCGCAATCTCTACATCCCTTACAGCGATGGAGAGGCCAGCAGCTATGGCTTTGCCGACCTGACCGCCCGTTATTTCTGGCGCACGGACTTCTCGGGCACGTTGGCCAACAACGTCCCCCCCATTGAAGGTCAGCACAACCCCACGTTCTGGCAGAACATGACGACCTTCACCATCGGCTGGGGGTTGACGCCATCGGGGGAATCTGGGACAGCCAGCGGTTTGACTTGGGCGCAAATCAATACATACAACAACGATTGGCTTGCCGGTAATTCAACGACGCGTCCGAAGTGGGCATCTGGCGACTTGAACGCGACCTCTGGCAGCGCGGCCGATGCACGGCGCGTCGATGACTTCATCCGTGCTGGTTTCACCGGTGGTGGCCGCGCTTACAGCGTCTATTCGGGCGAAGATGTTCGCCAGGCTCTCGACAATGCGCTCAGCAGCATGGTGGGTTCGGGCAACGACGCCGGGGTGGCCGTGTCGGGCAACAGCAGCGAATTCCAGACGCTGGAAAACCAATACAAGTACACGACGGAATATCAAACGGCCGACAACAGCGGCGACATCAAGGCCTTCCAGCTGAATGCCAACGGCGGCTATCTTTCCGTGGATTCGTCCGGCAAGGCAGTTCCCGCATGGTCTGCCAATGCCAAGATGCCCGCCCTGACGAGCCGGAAGATTTTTTCCCTGTCGGACTATGACGCCAACGTGCCCAGCAAACTGGCCACCAAGCGCGTGGAGTTGAACTACAACACGACGCTGAACAGTTTGCCACTCGACTTCAAGGCGCTGTTGAACGCGGACAGCCTGCAAAAAACCGACAGCAGCTTCATCCGCTACCTGTTGGGTGAAGACCCGCAGAAGGATATCAACAACACCGTCTATCGCTCGCGCAAGCAGCCGATCGGCGCGTCGGTCAATTCGCCGCCGGTGTTCGTGGGTGGACGCATCGACATGGGCTACAACATCTATGGCTCGGTCGATGGCAAGGACACCTATGCCACCTACAAGGGCAACAAGACATCGCTGCCTCCGACCATCTTTGCCGCCACCAACAACGGCAAGGTCCATGTGCTGAACGCCGCCAAGAACGACACCACGCTGTCGGGCATTCCGGCCGGTACGGAACTGGCCGAATTCATGCCCAAGGGTGCAATGGCCTCGCAGATCGATCTGGCCAACTCGAATTTCCGCTTCCGCTACACGCTTGACGGGCCTTTGGTGGAGCACGACGTGTACGACAAGAACAACATGACCCCTGCGGGCGGAGCGGCCGCATGGCGCCAACTGGTGTTTGGCACGGGCGGGCGCGCGGGCAGCTTCATGTACGGCCTGGAGTCACCCATGAACTCAGGGAACCGGACCCCGACCAAGGATCACTTTCTCTGGGAATTGAACAACAAGACCGAGGGATATGACAACCTGACCCATGTGACCAACAACCCCACCGCAGGTCAACTGGACGACGGCACCTGGGTCGTGCTGACGGGCAGCGGCCACTATCCGGCGTCCGGCAAGAAAGTCGGCTTGTATGTGGTGGAGGCGATCACTGGCAAGCTCAAGGCATTCATCCCGCTGCCGGCGGCATTTGGCAACGACGTCACCGACGGCAACCGCGGTCTGGGCGGTGTGGTGGCCGTGCGAGACACCACCCGCAAGATTGTGGCCGCCTACGCTGGTGACGCCAACGGCAATCTGTGGCGTTTCGACCTGCGAAGCTCGAAGTTTGTGGTGTCCTATGACCGGCCGTTGTTCACCACGCCGGGTGGCAAGACACAGCCCATCTACGCCGCACCGACATGGCAGGTCCATCCTGGCGACGCGAGTGCCTGTACTTACAGCACCACCTCGCAGTGCGGCGCCATCGTGGTGGTGGGCACGGGCATCCTGCTCGACGAAGATGACCTGAAGACGCCGGCCACGAAGCAGGCCATCTACGGCATCTGGGACCAGACGCCGATCGGGGGCAACGACAAGGCGGGCTTCAACAAGGTCGTGCTCACGGATCTGGTGGCGCAAACCATCGACATGGGGTCGGCGAAACTGGGAACCGGCATCGAGAACGGCAAGAATTTCTACCAGGTCAGCGCCAATCCCGTGGACTGGAAAACCAAGAAGGGGTGGCTGCTGAATCTTGGGGTGATCAACTACACCGGGGCCATGGCCAATGGTGAGCGGATCGTGGGCGACTTGGCCAACCTGGGCAGCAGCGTGATGATCACGTCTTTTCTGCCCGAGAGTAAGGACCTGGGCCTCGAGTCCTGCACGGCCACCGGCAGCCTGCCCAACATCATCTACGTGCTCGACGCGCTGACGGGCAAGAACAAGTATTCCTTCGACGTCGATTCCAACGGCAGCTTCGATTTCTATTCGATCGTCGCCATCCCTGCTGGCGGCTTCACGCGTGGCAACGTGAGTTCGCGCAACATGATCGGCCAGCCCAACGAAGGGCGGCCGGACCTCAGGCCTGATGTCGATTGCACCAACGAGACCGGCTACCTGACCGGCGTGGGCGGCACACAGAAGGCTGGTGACGGCTGCTCGGCGCCCAAGGTCTGGCGTCGCGCTTGGCGGCCGGTGATCTCGCCACCGTTCTGAGCTCCTGCCGGTACAGCGAGCCGTCGCCGGCAGGGCCGTCGGGCATCGCTCTTGCGCCCGGCCGGGCTGCCGTCCCGAAATTCGGGCCAAGGGCACAATGTCGAGGGATGACCGTTGATGCTGCCCGTGCCTCCCCCACGCCAGTGGCCGAGCGCGCAAGTTTCATAGTGCTCGCGGGGCTGGTGGCGCTCCCTTTCTTGAGCCCGCTGGTCGCGGGGCCCTCGGTCAATACCTGGCAGACGTTCGTCACAGGGGCATGCCTTGCAGGACTGCTGGTGCTGATACCAACAGCCCCTCTGCAACGGAAGATGTGGGTTTGGCTGGCCGCAAGTGCGTTCTTCGTCGCGCTGTCGGACGCGGGCCGAGTCACTGCGTTCCTGTGGCCGACATTGGGCGTGTTCGTGGGAATAGGAGCAGCAGCCTCCGTTGGCGCGGGAGCGGTCAGCGGGCAAGGGCCGTATGCCCGTTCAGTGGCGGTGGGCCTGCTCGCCGCAGGTTTGCTCAGTGCCGTCCTTGGGCTGCTCCAGTATTACGGCTTGGCGGAGTCTCTTGGTCACTTGACTACATCTCCATCGGTGGGCCGTGCCTGGGGAAACCTTCGCCAGCGCAACCAGTTTGCGACCCTGATCAACCTGACTTTGGTCGCGGCGTTGTGGCTGTATGCCTCGCGGCGATCTCGACGCGCCGGGTGGTCGCTGGGGGGCGCAGCCGTTCTGTTGATCGCCGCATTGGCCGCGTCTGTGTCCCGCACGGGCCTGCTGCAGTTGCTGATGATCGTCGGCATCGCCGGTGTCATGGCATGGCGGGAGCGTCACCCGTCGCAAGGAGGAGCGGAGCGCGAGGGTTTCAATCTCCCGGCGCTGTGGTTTTTGCTCAGCGCGCTCCCTTTGTATGCCGCATTCCATTGGCTGTTGCCGTACCTAGCCAGTGTCGGCAGTGTTGCTTCCAGCACCGGCATGCTCCACCGCCTGCAACCCACCGTCGTCACGACCGACAGCCGCGTCGTCCTCTGGCAGAACGTCCTGACCCTCATCGCCCAGCGCCCCCTCACCGGCTGGGGCTGGGGCGAACTCAGCTTCGCGCATTTCGCCACGCTGTACAACGGCCCGCGTTTCCCCGTCATCCTCGACAACGCCCACAACCTCCCACTGCACCTCGCGGTCGAGCTGGGCATTCCGGCAGCGCTATTGATCTGCGGCGGTTTTCTCTGGCTGGTGGCGGCGGCGAAGCCGTGGCGCGAGCACGACCCCTTGCGGCTGATGGCGTGGGGCCTGCTCGGCGTCATCCTGCTGCACAGCCTGCTCGAATACCCGCTCTGGTATGGCCCCTTCCAGCTGGTGTTCGGCCTGTGCCTCGGCATCCTGTGGCCGGCATCGCCCCAGCGCCCCGCAGTGAATGGCAGCCGAAAGCTCGCCACCTTCGCCGCAACAGCCTGGATCGCCGTCATCGGCTACGCCGCCTGGGACTACACCCGCATCAGCCAGATCTACCTGCCGCGCGACGCGCGCCTGCCGGCCTACCGTGACGACACGCTCGCCAAGCTCCAGGGCTCGTGGCTGTTCTCACGCCAGGTGGATTTCGCCGAACTGACGCTCACCGCCGTCACACCGGCGAATGCCGCGCACATGCACGAACTGGCCGGGCGCGTGCTGCACTTTTCGCCCGAGCCGCGCGTGATCATGAAGTTGATCGAAAGCGCCGAACTGCTGGGGCGCGATGCCGAAGCGCAGGCGTTGGCCGCGCGCTTTCGGGTGGCGTTTCCGGCTGCGTTCGCCCGCTGGATGGACAACCGCCCGGACGATGCGCCCGAGCTGTAGCCGCTTCACTCACTCCGTCGTGGCGACGTAGCTCCCCGACTTCCCGCCGTGCTTCTCCAGCACATGCACGTCGGTGATGCGCATCCCGCGGTCGACGGCCTTGCACATGTCGTAGATGGTGAGCAGCGCGACCTGCACGGCCGTGAGGGCTTCCATCTCGACGCCGGTCGGGCCGACGGTCTCGACGGTCGCGGTGCAGGCCACCTGCGGCGCCTGGCCGCCCTCGGCGAGCGCGAAGGCCACGGCCACGCGGGTCAGCGCGAGCGGGTGGCACAGCGGGATCAGGTCGCTGGTCTTCTTGGCCGCCTGGATGCCGGCGATGCGCGCGATGCCCAGCACGTCGCCCTTCTTGGCGGTGCCCGATTCGATCAGCGCGAGCGTCGCGGGCTGCATCTCGATGCGGCCGGTGGCCACGGCCACGCGGTGGGTGGCGGGCTTGGCCGCCACGTCGACCATGTGGGCCTGGCCTTGGGCGTCGAAGTGGGTGAGGGTGCTCATCGGTGAACGTTCGTTTTGAAGATGCATCATACGAGCCCGAGCCACAGACGAGGAATGCCGCGCTTGACTCCTTCTTCCCCCAAGAAAACCCGCCCGGCGCCCTTCCGGCATGCGGTGTGCGCTACTTTTTTAATAGCTTCCCAGGTGCTGCTGCCGGCCCCCGCGCTGGCGCAGGTGCAGCAGATCCTGCCGGGCCTCGGCGACGGCGGCGAGATGACCGCGAGCGCCGAGCGCCGGCTGGGCGACCAGATCGTGCGCGAGCTGTACCGCGACACGGACTACATCGACGACCCGGTGATCGCCGCCTACGTGCAGGACATCTGGCAGCGCCTGCTGGACGCCGCACGCGCGCGCGGCGAGCTCACGCCGGAACTCGACGAGCGCTTCGCCTGGACGATCCTGCTGGGGCGCGACCGCAACATCAACGCCTTCGCGCTGCCGGGCGGCTACCTCGGGCTGAACCTGGGGCTGCTGGCCGCGGTCGGCAGCCGCGACGAGCTGGCGACGGTGCTCGGGCACGAGCTGTCGCACGTCACGCAGCGCCACATCTCGCGCATCATGAGCAAGCAGGGCAAGCAGATGCCCCTGATGGTCGCGGGCCTGATCCTCGGGATGATCGCGGCCAGCAAGAGCCGAAATTCCGACGCCGGCCAGGCCGTGATCATGGGCAGCCAGGCGCTGTTCATGCAGAACCAGCTGAGCTTCTCGCGCGACATGGAGCGCGAGGCCGACCGCATCGGCTTCGGCGTGATGACGCAGGCGGGCTTTGCGCCGCAGGGCGCCGCGGCGATGTTCGAGAAGCTGCAGTACGCCTCGCGCCTGAACGACAACGGCTCGTACCCCTACCTGCGCAGCCATCCGCTGACGACCGAGCGCATCTCGGACATGCAGGGCCGCTTCCAGTTCCGCGCCGATGCCGCACCGCCGGTGGTGCCGCTGGTGATGGACCACGCCATGGTCGCCGCGCGTGCCCGCGTGCTGACGCGCCCGGGTGTCGACGTGTTGCGGCTGTGGGTCAACGCGGCGTCGAGCGGCGAGTTCGCGGGCAGTTCACCGGCGCAGCAGGCGGGCACGCTCTACGCGGCGGCGATGGCGGCCAAGGCGCTGCGCGACTTCAAGGCGGCGCGTGCGCTGGCCGAACGGCTCGTGACCCGCACGGCGGACGACGCGGCCGCGAGCAAGCAGGCGCGCTGGCTGCAGGCCGAGATCGAACTCGCAGCCGGCGGCGCGCCTCGCGCGGCGGCGTTGCTCGACGCCAAGTCGAAGGAGCGGCCCGAGATGATCCTCGCGGCCGAAGCCGCGATCGCCCAGCGCCAACCCGCGCCGATGGTGCCGGTGCTGCGCGATTGGGTGGCCGTCCATCCGCGCGACGCCACGGTCTGGCGCACGCTGGCCAACCTGTACGGTGCGCAGAACGACACGCTGCGCGCGATCCGCGCCGACGCCGAGGCCAACGTGGCGATCCTCGATTACCCGGCGGCGCGCGACCGCTTCAAGGCGGCGCAGGAACTGATCCGCAAGTCGGGCGGGCCGATCGATCACTACGAGGCATCGATCGTCGACACGCGCGCGCGCGCCGTCGACGTGCTGGTCAAGCAGCAGGCCGAGGAGCCGCCGCTGAAGTGATGATGAAGGGGAAGAGGGCGGTGCCGCCGGCGCTCAGCGCCGTGACGACAGCAGCCCGCCCAGCGCGCTCTCGATGAGCAGCCCGAGCAGCGAGTAGATCAGCGAGCCCACCAGCGCCGCAAAGAAGCCGCTGACGTGGAACCCGCCGAGCAGGCCCGAGGCGGCCCAGAACAGCAGGGCGTTGATCACGAACAGAAACAGCCCGAGCGTGACGATGGTGACCGGCAGCGTCAGGATCACCAGCACCGGCCGCACGACCATGTTGAGCAGGCCGATCACGGCCGCCGCGAGCAGCGCCGAACCGAAACTCTGAACCTGGACGCCGCTGTAGAGGTAGGCGACCGCGAGCAGCGCGACGGCGCTGAGAAGCCATTTGAGGAGGATGCGCATGCGCCGCAGGATACCCCACGGGCCCGCACAAAAAAACGCCCCGCTGCGTTGCCGCAGCGGGGCGTGTGTCGGTTCGAAGGGCGTGTGGCCCGGGGCTTACTCGGCCAGTTCGTTCGCCAGCACCAGCAGTGCGCCCATGCCCATCACGGCGCCGGGAAAGGCCCAGCCCGATTGCTTGGGCGGGGTCTGGTCGGGTGTGACCGGTTCCAGGTCGACGCCGATCTTCGGGCGGCGCGCATCGACCACATGGGTGGCCGCGTGCTCGCGCTTGAGTTGCTGCGTCAGGTCGGTCAGCGGGCCCTTGGCCAGCACCGCCGTCACCTGGCCGCCGTTGCGTTCGAGCAGCGGCAGCATCTGCGCCTGCACCTTGCTGAACCACTTGGCGCGCCAGTTCTCGCGCGCGCTGTGGCTCACCCACTTGCTGATCCGGTGTGTCATGCGCGGCGCGCAGGCCACGAGCACCCAATGGCGCGCCACGACGTTGTCCGCATCCGGCGCCAGTTCGGCGAACTGCTCGCTGGCATAGACGGCGTCGTCGACGTAAAGAATGATCTTTTCCATGGGTGCTCTCCTTTGATAGTTAGAGTGACAGAGACCGGATTGATGCAAGAAGTTTCAGTGCGGGGCGTTTATCGACCGATGAACGCTCAGTGGGCCGGGGTGGCGGGAGCCGGCTTGCGCGAGGCCACCCACTTGCCGATCGCCAGCACCAGCAGCGCACCGAAGACGCCGGCGGCGTACTTGATGGTGTCGGTCTGCGGCACCTTCGGCACCCAGGTCCAGTTGGTCGGGTTCGCCAGGGCGGGGTCGGACACGGCCATCGTGCCGGCGATCCAGCCCAGCAGCATGCCGCCCAGCGTGATGATCATCGGGAAACGGTCCATCAGCTTGATGACCAGCTGGCTGCCCCAGACGATGATCGGGATGCTCACGAGCAGACCGAAGATCACCAGCGGCATCTGGTGGCCGTCGCCCGCGCCTTGTGCGGCACCGGCGATGGCGATGACGTTGTCCACGCTCATCACCAGGTCGGCAATGATCACGGTCTTCACGGCACCCCAGAGCTTGTCGCTGCCGGTGATGTTGCCGTGCGCGTCGTCATGGTCGGGGGCCAGCAGTTTCACGCCGATCCACAGCAGCAGGATCGCGCCCACCAGCTTCAGGAACGGAATCGCGAGCAGCGTGAGCGCGAAGAAGATCAGGATCACGCGCAGGATGATGGCGCCGGCGGTGCCCCACAGGATGCCCTGGGTGCGTTGCGCGGGCGGCAGCTTGCGGCATGCCAGCGCGATGACGACAGCGTTGTCGCCGCCCAGAAGAATGTCGATCATGATGATCTGACCGACCGCGACCCAGAATTCCGGGGTCATGAACTGTTCCATAGATTCCTCATTGTCTTGGCAGCGCGCCCGCAGCTCCCTGGAGGGGACCACGACGGGCAGCGGCATGCCGATGCGTTTCGATTCACCCTGCGCGGGTGCGGTCGAGAGCGGGGGTGCGAAGGCCGGGTGACACCGGGGACTTGCGAACGCTTCGACCAAACCTGCGCAGGTTCAAATCGAAGGTCTCGCTCGACGACAGCAGGCGCGCCGACAGGCGTCGGCGCGTGTGTCGCCCGCCAGGCCGGAAGTGTTGTGCTTCGTATTGACGACCTGACGATTCACGCTGCCCGGGAACAGCGATCGGGAGCTACTCCCCTTCGTGGGCGGGATTAGAGCATTGAAGACAGGGCCGAGGCAACCAAAAGTTTTCTTCACATTTGAAAGCGATTCTTCTGCAGCCCGCATGCATTGGGCAAAGCACGCTCTGCTTTTCGTAGCGTCCATGCCCCTAAAAAGGCGCGGGACATTGCGGGACTATGATCGCCGCTCGCTGTTTTTTCACTCTTCATGGCCGCCATCCACATCACCGACATCGAGGCCGCCATCAACCACTGGCGCGAGAAGTCTCCCTCGCCCGACGGCATCACGCTGGCGCCCGAACTGCGCGCGCTGGCCGAGGTCTATGCGCTCATGGTCTTCCACCACGAAGACGAGGTCGACGAGGTCGGCTTTCCTGCCAAGGCATGGGCCGCCTGGCTCGACTGGTACCACAGCACGCCCGACACGCCCTGCATCGCGATCTGCTCGACGAGCCAGGGCGACGACGAGTGCAAGGGCTGCGGGCGCAGCTTCGACGAGGTGCAGTACTGGCCGGCGATGACGCCGGTCGAGAAGCGCGTCACCTGGCGCCGCATCACCATGGAAGACTCGGCGTGGCGCTTCAACCGTTATGCCGAGCGCGCGCGCGAAGCCGAGCCGGCGCAGCAGCCGGCCGAGGCTGAGCCCGAGTTCGATCCCGACACCGACAAAAACTGGGCGCCCTGACCATGCGCCGCCTCGCGCAAGCCCCCAACCTCGCGATCGCGACCGTGTGGGCGCATGCCTTGCGCGAAGAAGGCGTGGCCGCGACGGTGCAGCGCGAATTCCTCGGTGCGGTCATGGGCCAGCTACCGCCCGACCAGTGCCTGCCCGAGATCTGGATCGACGACGAATCGCAGTACGAGCTCGCGAAGCGCTTGCTGCACGAACTGCAGAACCGCCCGCAGCGCAGCTGGCGGTGCGTGTGCGGCGAGCAGGTCGAAGGCGGTTTCGAGCAGTGCTGGCAGTGCGGCGAGATGATGCCGGCCGCCTAGCTGCGCGGGTTCACTTCCAGCGCAGAAGCTCGACGTCGATGCTGTTCACGCCGTCGCCCAGCGTCAGCGTGCTTTCCTGGATCGTTGCCTGCAACTGCATGCTGCGCTGCGCCAGCTTGGCGAGCGCCTGCGAGGCTTCGGTCGGCACGCGGTAGACCTTGAGGTTCTGCGGCCGCGTGAGCTTGTTCTCGATGCCGCGCCACCAGATTTCGGCCGCGTGGTTGAAGCAGTAGACGATCACCTCGTCCGCCTTGCCGCAGGCCTTGATGATGGGCTTGTCTTCCGGCTGGCCGACCTCGATCCAGATTTTGGTCTGGCCCGTGAAGTCGCGCAGCCACACGTCGGGCTCCTCGACGTTGGACAGCCCCGCGCCGAAGGCCAGCGTGCCGTCGCCGTTGCAGATGTCCTGCAGCTGGTGCGCGTTGAGCGCGAGCGCGACCAGCCGGATCATCATCCGCTCGTCGGTCTCGCTGGGGTGGCGCGCCAGGGTCAGCGCATGGTCGGCGTAGTAGCCGTGGTCGATGTCGGCAACGGCGAGGGTGGCCTTGAAGATCGTGGACTTGAGGGCCATCAGACGCGCTTTGCCAGCTCGGCCGCCTTGCCGGTGTAGCTGGCGGGCGTCATGGCCAGGAGGCGGGCTTTTTCCTCTTCGGGAATGGCCAGCGAACGGATCAGCCCGTGCAGCGCCTCGGCCGTCACGGTCTTGCCGCGCGTGACTTCCTTGAGCTGCTCGTAGGCGCCCTGCACGCCGAAGCGGCGCATCACGGTCTGGATCGGCTCGGCCAGCACTTCCCACGAGGCGTCGAGGTCGTCGGCCAGCGCTTCTTCGTTGAGCTCCAGCTTGCCCAGGCCCGTGGCCAGGCTGGCGTAGGCCAGCGTGGCGTAGCCGAAAGCCACGCCGATGTTGCGCAGCACCGTGCTGTCGGTCAGGTCGCGCTGCCAGCGGCTGATGGGCAGCTTCTCGCTCAGGTGGCGCAGCACCGCATTGGCCAGGCCCAGGTTGCCCTCGGCGTTCTCGAAGTCGATCGGGTTGACCTTGTGCGGCATCGTCGACGAGCCGATCTCGCCCTTCTTCAGGCGCTGCTTGAAGTAGCCCAGGCTCACGTAGCCCCAGATGTCGCGCGAGAAGTCGACCAGGATCGTGTTGACGCGCGCCACGGCATCGAACAACTCGGCCATGTAGTCGTGCGGCTCGATCTGGATGCTGTACGGCTGGAAGTTCAGGCCCAGGCCCAGCGGCGCGGGCGTCTCGACGACCTTGCGGCTGAAGGCTTCCCAGTCGAACTCGGGCCAGGCGGCCAGGTGCGCGTTGTAGTTGCCGACGGCGCCGTTCATCTTGCCGAGCAGCTGCACGGCGGCGATTTGCGCGCGGGCCTTGGTCAGGCGCACCGCCACGTTGGCGATTTCCTTGCCGACGGTGGTCGGGCTGGCGGTCTGGCCGTGCGTGCGCGAGAGCATGGACACGTCGGCGAACTGGTGCGCCATTTCGCGCAGCTTGGCGATGAGGCCGTCGATGGCCGGCAGCACCACGGTGTCGCGCGCGGCTTGGATCTGCAGGGCGTGGCTGGTGTTGTTGATGTCTTCGCTGGTGCAGGCGAAGTGCACGAATTCGGCGGCGGCCAGCAGCTCCGGCCGGGCTTCGAACTTCGACTTGATCCAGTATTCGACGGCCTTCACGTCGTGGTTGGTGGTCTTCTCGATGTCCTTGATGGCCAGCGCGTCGGCCTCGGAAAAGTGCGACACCAGCCCCATCAGGTACTTGCGGGCGCCGCCCGTGAGGGGCTTGAACTCGGCAAAGCCGCAGTCGGACAGCGCAATGAACCAGGCCACCTCCACCTGCACGCGACGGTGCATATAGCCCTGTTCGCTCATCAGCGGGCGCAAGGCCGCGAGTTTGGCCGCATAGCGGCCGTCAAGGGGGGAGAGGGCGGAGACGGTGGAAAAGCTCATGCCCGAATTTTAGGCGGCCCCCGGCGGGTCGCGCCGCGGGGGAATTGGGGCGGCGACTTTTTCCCTTCACCTAAAATGCCTGCGAACAAACGTTAACAAACGATATGGGGAGAGAGCCTTCATGAAACTGATCGGATCCGCCGCCAGCCCTTATGTGCGCAAGGTGCGCGTGGTGCTGGCCGAAAAGCGGCTCGACTACCAGTTCGTGATCGAAGACGTCTGGTCCGCCGACACCACGATCGCCCATTCGAATCCGCTGGGCAAGGTGCCGTGCCTGATCATGGAAGGCGGCGAGGCGATGTTCGACTCGCGCGTCATCGTCGAGTACATCGACACCCTGTCGCCCGTGGGCAAGCTCATTCCGCAGCAAAGCCGCGAACGCGCCGAGGTCAAGACCTGGGAAGCGCTGGCCGACGGAGTCATGGACGCCGGCGTGCTCTGGCGCCTCGAAGCCACCTGGACCGGCCGCGCCGACGGCGAGCGCAGCGCCGCCTGGATCGAGCGCCAGCGCGTCAAGGTCGAGGCCGGCGTGGCCGCCATGGCCAAGGGCCTGGGCGACAAGCCCTTCTGCAGCGGCATCCACCTGAGCCTGTCGGACATCGCGGTCGGCTGCGCGCTGGGCTGGCTGGGGCTGCGTTTTCCCGAGATCGACTGGCGCGGCGAACACGCCAACCTGGCCCGGCTGTACGACAAGCTCATGCTGCGGCCGAGCTTCATCGACACCCAGCCCTGAAACGACAAAGCGCCCCTTGAGGCGCTTTTTTCATGGGCCGTTCGGGCCACCACGTGCCGGAAGGTCGGCGGGGCGCTGCGTCATCGCGGGCCCCGCTGGCGGCGGGAAGACAAAAATGCTGCGAGGCGCCCCGACACGAAGGAGGGAGGGAGGGAGGAGGAGAAGAATCGCCTCGGGATTTCAACCGGACGGCAGGCGCCCGGAAGACCTCGCAACATGAAAACCTGTGGGCATTTGCCGCCCACGCTCAAGTATGAGCGCGGCTCCGGTGCCCGGTTCCCGGTCGAGTGGTAAACGTTTGTGACTCAAAGTTCACATTGCAGGGGGCCGCATTGCGCATCACAGCAGCCCGGTGCATGCGTCAATCGCCCGCCTTGTCCTGACTCGGCCCGAGCTGTTTCTCGATGACGTTCACAAAGCCGGTTTCGTCCGGCGCCGTCATGCTCGACCAAGCCTGCACCACCTTGCCGTCGCGCCCGATCAGGTACTTGTAGAAGTTCCACTTCGGTGTTGTGCCCGAGGCCTGCGCGAGCTGCTTGAACAGCGGGTTGGCATCGGTGCCGCGCACCGACGACTTGGCGAACATCGGGAATTTCACGCCGAAGGTGCTTTCGCAGAAGTCGGCGATTTCCTTGTTGGAACCCGATTCCTGGGAGAAGTCGTTCGAGGGGAAACCCAGCACCACGAGGCCGCGCGCGCGGTACTTCATGTCCAGCGCCTCCAGCCCCTTGTACTGCGGGGTGAAGCCGCAAAAGCTGGCCGTGTTGACCACCAGGACCACTTTTCCGGAGTACTGGCAAAGGTCCTGGGGCTTTTCATCCTGCAGCCGCGGGAAGCTGTGTTGCAGGATGGCCGGGCACCCGGCGGCGGCGCCACCCGAGGGCGCTGCAGGCGCGGCGGGGGCCGTCTGGGCACCCACCGGGAGGGCGGCGGCGAGGCCCGCCACGAGGGAAAAGGCCGTGGCGCAACGTCGCAGCGTCGACAATCGGGCGGGGGTTCGCATGACGGGCTCCTGGATCGAAAGGGGGGTGTGCATCTATGGCGCAAGCGCGCGCGTAAGCACATCATCGCGCGTCTGTCACGGGCGCGCCAAACGGCCCGATTAAAATCGGCGGCCATTGAAAGACTTTGATGCTCTACCCGGAACTCTTCAGACAACTCGAATCCGTCCGCTGGGACATGGACAAGGACATCCCCTGGCAGTCGTTCGACGCTTCCTTGCTGACCGAAGAGCAGGCGCAGACCATCAAGATGAATGCCATCACCGAGTGGTCGGCGTTGCCGGCCACCGAGATGTTCCTGCGCGACAACCGGCACGACAGTGACTTTTCGGCGTTCATGTCGATCTGGTTCTTCGAAGAGCAGAAGCACTCGCTGGTGCTCATGGAGTACCTGAAACGCTTCAGCCCGCAGCACGCGCCCACCGAGCAGGAGCTGCACGAGGTGCGCTTCGACTTCGACCCCGCGCCCCCGCTCGAAACCCTCATGCTGCACTTCTGCGGCGAGATCCGCCTGAACCACTGGTACCGCCGCGCCGCCCAGTGGCACACCGAGCCGGTCATCAAGCACATCTACACCACGCTGAGCCAGGACGAAGCCCGCCACGGCGGCGCCTACCTGCGCTACATGAAGCGCGCCATGGAAAAGTTCGGCGACGAGGCCCGCGCCGCCTTCACCAAGGTCGGCGTGCTCATGGCCAGCGCGCGCCGCACCGCCCAGGCGCTGCACCCGACCAACCTGCACGTGAACAAGGCGCTGTTCCCGAACGACACCATCCAGAGCCGCATGCCCGACCCCGACTGGCTCGAGCACTGGCTGGACAAGCAGATCAAGTTCGACGCCGTCTGGGAAACCAAGGTCGGCGAGCGCATCCTGCACAACCTGAGCCTCTTGATGAACCGCAGCTTCAAGACCGTGCAGGAGCTGAACCGCTACCGCAAGGAAGTCTCGGCCACGCTGGGCCCCAAGCCCGAATACCAGGGCGCCTGAGCCGCTCCCAGACTTCGAAGAAATCGCCCCGCATTCCGGGGCGATTTTTTTTGCCCGCCGGCTGTCACAGCGCGCGGGCCTCGAACGTCTAATCGGGCATGGACGACCCGACCCTCACCTTCGACAGCCACCGCCGCCGCCTCCAGGGCATCGCCTACCGCATGCTCGGCTCCGTGGCCGAGGCGGAAGAGGTGGTGCAGGACGCCTGGCTGCGCTGGCACGAGGCCGACAAGGCCAGTTTCGACAGCGCCGAAGCCTGGCTCGTGACCGTCGTCACGCGCCTGTCGATCGACCGGCTGCGCAGCGCCAAGGTCCAGCGCGAGCACTACATCGGCCCGTGGATGCCCGAGCCCACGCTCACCGGGTCGCCCGACACGCCCGAAGAAACGCTCGAGCGCGTCGACAACATCTCCGTCGCCTTCCTGGCCGTGCTCGAGCGCCTGGCGCCCGAGGCGCGCGCCGCCTTTCTCATGCGCGAGGTGTTCGACGCCGACTACGACGAGATCGCCCAGACCCTCGGCAAGAGCGAGGCCGCCTGCCGCCAGCTCGTGCACCGCGCCAAGGCGCAGGTGCAGGAGGCGCGCCCGCGCTTCCAGGTGTCGCGCGACACCCACCAGCGGCTGCTGCGCGCCTTTGCCGACGCCGCCGCGCGCGGCAGCATGCAGGACCTGAAGGCGCTGATGGCCGAAGACGTGGAACTCATCGGCGACGGTGGCGGCAAGGTGCAGACCTTCAGCAAGATCCTGCGCGGCAGCCAGCGGCTGGCGCAGCTGTACTACTCGCTCTGGCGCCGCATGGGCGCCGGCGTGCGCATGGAGTTGGTCGAACTCAACGGCGAGCCCGGGATGCTGCGCTTTCTCGACGGCGAGCTCGAATCGGCCCAGACCTTCGAGATCGAGGGCGAGCGCATCGTGCGCATCCGCGCCCAGCGCAACCCCGACAAGCTGGCGCGCATCGCGCAGCTGTTCGCCGCGAAACGGTCTGACTGAAGAAAAAATTCGCGCGGCCTGTCACAGGGCCGATGGCTGGCGCGTCTTCAGGGTGTAGCAAGCAGATTTCATCGCTCTTCTTCATCAACCACCCAGGAGTACATCTCATGAGCCAAGCCCCCGCCCTCCGTCTCGCCTGGACCAAGTTCGCTCCCAAGTCCTTCCAGGCCATGATCGCCGTCAACGGCAGCTTCGAGTCGAGCACGCTCGGCAAGGTGCTGATCGACCTCGTCTTTGCGCGCGTGTCGCAGATCAACGGCTGCGCTTACTGCCTCGACATGCATGTGCGCGACCTGCGCGTGCAGGGCGAAGAGTGGCAGCGCATCAACAGCCTCGCCACCTGGCGCGAGGTGAGCCTCTTCAACGAACGCGAGCGTGCGGCGCTCGACTGGGCCGAAACGCTCACGCGCCTGGCCGACCACCACGCCGATCGCGATGCGGAGTACGAAGCATTGAAGGCCGTCTTCAGCGACCAGGAAATCGTCGAACTCTCGCTCGCCGTGGCGCAGATCAATGCCTGGAACCGCCTCGGCGTGGGCCTGCGTTCGCAGGTCGTGGCCAAGGCGATGCCCTGAGCCTCAGCGCCGCTCCACCACCATCGGTGCGATGCGCAGGCTGTCGCGCAGCTGCGTGACGGCCTCGCCCGCCGCGTTGCGCGACGGGAACGGGCCGGCCTGCAGGCGGTGCGTGCCGGCTTCGCTGAACACGCGCAGCTGCGGTGCCAGCGTGGGCAGGCCGCGCGCGGCCTGGTTTCTCAGGCTCTCGGCGCCGTCGCGTTCGCGGAACGCACCGAGTTGGACCCAGAAGCCGGAAGCGGCGGATGCAGAAGGCGTCGACGGTGCCGCGGGCGCAGCGAGCGGGGCCAGCGGCGCGAGGTCTGTCACCACCATCGCTTCGCGCGGGCCGGCCGGTGCCTCGGGCGCTGATGGCGGTGCCGCGGCCATCACGGGCGTCTGCGGTGCCACGGGCATCGTCGCTGCAGGCGCGGCAGCGGCCGTCATCGCGACCGGCGCGACCCAAGCCGATGGCACGGCCACCGGCGCCGCCGCCACCCGGACGGGCGCGGGGGCCGGCGCTCGCGCAGGCGCCGCCGCATAGGCCGTGCCCGCATCGCGTCGCCAGGCGCCGGTGCGGATGTCTTCATTGGTGATGCGCTCGATCTCCACCGGCGCCACGCCGCGCAGCAGATCGAGCTTCAGCGCCGCCGTGTAGCTCAGGTCGATCACGCGGCCGTCCACGAAGGGTCCGCGGTCGTTCACGCGCACGATCACTTCGCGCCCGTTGGCCGGGTTGCGCACGCGCACGTAGCTCGGCAGCGGCAGCGTCTTGTGCGCGGCCGTCATGGCGTACATGTCGTAGGGCTCGCCGCTGGCGGTGGACGCCGCATGAAACTTGCGGCCGTACCACGAGGCGATGCCCGATTCGCGGAACGGCCGGTCGTCGGTGATCGGCTGGTAGCCGCGGCCCAGCACCGTGTACGGTTTGCTGGTGCCGCCGCTGCTGCGGATGGGCTCGATGCGGGGCTCGGCGTCGGGCACGCGGTCGAGGTCCGAGGGGATGTTGCTGCCGGGGCCGTCGCGGCCACCGGCGACGCCGCCACCGCTGCTTCGCGGTCCGCTGGCGCAGCCGGCCAGCACGAGCGCGGCGGCCAGGGCGCAGGCCGTCAGCGCCCGGGAAGCGAGCGTGCCGTCAGCCAAAGACCGCCTTCCACAGCGCCAGCATGGCGTCGCGCTCGGCGCTCAGGGCGGGCGGCGTGACCTGTGTCGGCTCTTCGTTCAGGCGTGCGCGGTGCTGCACGCGGCGCAGCTCGCGGTAGGCCTTGGCCGCGTCGCGGCCCACGCCTTCGGGCAGCAGGCCGGCCTGTTCGGCACGCAGCAGCAGCGCGATGTTGCCCAGGTTGGGAATCAGCTCGGGGTGTGCGCCTGAGGCCGACAGCACCAGGAACTGCACCGCGAACTCGGCATCGACCATGCCGCCGGGGCTGTGCTTCACGTCGAAGCGGTCGGCCTTCACGGGACGGGCGCCGCGCAGCTTGTTGCGCATGCCGATGATCTCGGCCTTCAGCGACTCGCGGTCGCGCGGGGCCACCATCACGGCCTCGCGCACCTGGTCGAAACGCGCGCCCAGTTCGGCGCCGTGGTCGGCGCTGCCGAGCACGAAGCGCGCGCGCGTCATGGCCTGGTGCTCCCAGGTCCATGCGGTGTTGCTGCCGCGTCCGAGCTGGTACTTTTCGTAGGCCTCGAAGCTGGTGGTGAGCAGGCCCGAGTTGCCGTTGGGCCGCAGCGCGGTGTCGATCTCGAACAGATCGCCCTCGCGCGTTTTCACCGTGAGCCAGTTGATGAGCTTGCGCACGTAGGCCGCATAGACCTCGCCGGCGCGCTCGTCGTCGTCGTCGTAGACGAACACGATGTCCAGGTCGCTGCCGTAGCCCAGCTCTTTGCCGCCCAGCTTGCCGTAGCCAATGATCGCGAACTGCGGCACCTCGCGGTGCCGGTTGCGCACATGCGGCCAGCACCAGCGCGCGGTCACGCGCAGCGTGGTGTCGGCCAGCGCACTCAGGTCGTCGGCCACCTGCTCGACGGTGATGCGGCCGTCCACGTCGCGCGCCAGCGTGCGGAACACTTCGGCGTGGTGGGCGTGGCGCAGCAGGTTCAGCAGGCGCTCTTCGTCGGCTTCGCCGGTGCGCGTGAGCGAGGTGTGGCGCGCTTCGAGTTCACGCTCGAATTCGTCGGCGATGAAGCGGCCCGAGAGCATCTCGTCGCTCGCGAGCTCGTCGATCACGCCGGGGTGCTGCATCAAATAGCGCGCCGGCCATTTCGCGGCGCCCAGCAGGCGCAACAGGCGCTCCTGCACGGCGGGGCGTTCGACCAGCAGCGCCAGGTAGCTCTCGCGGCGCATCAGCGGCTCGATCCAGTCGGCCCAGCGCATCGCGGCATCGACGTGGCGCGGCGTTTGCCCTGCGCCGTCGCCGTCGGGCTCCTTCAGCCACTGGCCGGTGCGTTGCACCAGTTGGCGCAGGCGGCCCCGGGTTTCTTCGCGCAGGGCGAGCACACGCGGCGTTTCGCACCAGTCGCGGATGCGCTCGGCAAACACGGGCGGCAGGTCGTCGAGCAGGTCGGCCAGGTCGGCGGGCGCGGCCGATTTCTTGCCGTTGCACTTGCCGTTGCAGGGCTTCTCGCCGCCCAGCAGCTTGTCGAATTCCTGCGCCACGAACTCGCGGTGCGTGTCGAGCTGTTCGAGGAAGGGGCAGCAGTCGGCATAGCCCATCGACTGCGCGATCCAGCGCAGGTCGTCGTCGTTGACCGGCAGCACGTGGGTCTGCTGGTCGTCCAGATACTGGATGCGGTGCTCCACGCGGCGCAGGAACTCGTAGGCCGCGGCCAGCGTGTCGGCCGTGTCCTGCGGCATGAGGTTGGCGCGCGCCAGCCGCTGCAGTGCGTCGAGCGTGGGGCGCGTGCGCAGCTCGGGGAACTGGCCGCCGCGCACCACCTGCAGCAGCTGCACGGTGAATTCGATTTCGCGGATGCCGCCGCGCGAGAGCTTCACGTCGTTGGCGCGCTCGGGGCGTCCGGCGCTGCGGCGCGCCGACTGCTCGCGGATCTGGCGGTGCAGGATGCGCAGCGAGTCGAACACGCTGTAGTCGAGGTAGCGGCGGAACACGAAGGGCAGCACCACGGTGCGCAGCGCCTGCGCCTGTCCGCCGAGCACCACCTCGCGCGGCGCGACCACGCGGCTCTTCATCCAGGCAAAGCGCTCCCATTCGCGGCCCTGCACCTGGAAATATTCTTCGAGCGCATCGAGCGAGACCACGCTCGGCCCCGAGTTGCCGTTGGGCCGCAGCGCCAGGTCGACGCGGAACACGAAGCCGTGCTCGGTCACGTCGCCCACCAGCGCATAGATGCGCTTCACGGCGCGCGCAAAGTACTCCTGGTTCGACAGCTTGCCGCGCCCGTCGGCATCGCCGGCCGTGTCGCCGTCGACGTCGTACAGGTAGATGAGGTCGATGTCGCTGGACACATTGAGCTCGCGCGCGCCGAGCTTGCCCATGCCAATCACCCACAGCTGCGAGCGCTGGCCTTCGGGGCCGAGCGGCGCGCCGTGCTGGGCGTCGAGTTCATGGCAGGCGTCCTGGCAGGCGATGTCGAGCGCCAGTTCGGCCAGCTCTGTCACGGCGGTGGTCACCACCGCGAGCGGGGCCTGCTGGTCGCAATCGAGTGTGACCAGGCGTTCCATGACCAGCTGGCGCACGATGCGCAGCGCATCGCCGACGGCCACGCCGCGTGCGCGCAGGGCGTCGTAGGCGACGGTCATCGATTCGCGCCGGGGCTCGCCGGGTGGCAGCAGGCCGAGCTCGGCCGCATAGCGGCGACGCAGTCGCTGGACGAATCGGGAACTGGAAGAAAACGCGGAAGGCGTCGGATTGGATGGCAACTGATTCACACTGGTGTGGGTTGGCGCGGAACCCGGCTCTAGGCTGGCGGTCATAATTCCCGACACAGCGCGACCCTCAATGAACGACACGGCGTCTTCCCCTTCACGTCTGCTCCAAATCACCGCTGTGACAGCGCGCTGGCTATTGGGTCTGCTCTTCGCTGCGTGGCTTCTGCTGGCGCTGTCAGTCGTGGTCCTGCACGCGTGGATTGTGCCGCGAATCGGCGATTTTCGCGGTGCACTCGAGGCGCAGGCTAGCAAGGCCATCGGTGTCCCGGTGCGCATCGGCGCCATCACCGCCCGTTCCGAAGGGCTATTTCCGGCCTTCGAATTGCGCGACGTGGTGCTGCAGGACGCAGACAAACGCGAGGCCCTTCGCCTCGTGCGGGTGGTGGCGAGCGTGTCGCCGCGATCGCTTTGGCGCCTGAATTTCGAGCAGCTCTACATCGAGGGCCCGCAGCTCGACGTGCGTCGCGACACTCAGGGAAAACTCCATGTGGCTGGATTGCACATGGAGACCGACACCACCGGAGAGACCCGCGCCGCCGACTGGTTTTTCGCGCAGCGCGAGTTCGTCATCGAAGGCGGCACCGTGCGCTGGACCGACGAGCAGCGCCGCGCCGAACCCCTGCTGCTGACCGACGTGCGCTTCGTCTCGCGCAACGGTTCGCGCCGCCACGGTCTGCGGCTGGACGCCACGCCGCCGGCCGGCTGGGGCGAGCGCTTCACGCTGCGCGGCCAGTTCCGCCAGCCGCTGCTGTCGATCCGCAGCGGCCACTGGCAGACCTGGGACGGCCAGCTCTATGCCAACCTGCCCTACATCGACGTCACCCGGCTGGGCCAGTACGTCTCGCTCGATGCGCGCATCCGCGAAGGCAACGGCGCGCTGCGCCTGTGGGCCGACGTGAACGACGGGCGCATCGTCGGCGGCGCCGCCGACCTCGGACTGAACCGCATCGACGCCTCGCTCGGCAAGGGGCTGGAGCCGCTGGTGCTGCGCGCCGTCACCGGCCGGCTGGCGGGGCAGCTGAACGCCGACACTTTCGAGTTCTCGACCACCGCGCTGCAGTTCGACACCGTCGACGGCCTGCGCTGGCCCGGCGGCAACCTGTGGCTGCAGCACACGCCGGCCAAGGGCCGCACGCCCGAGCACGGCGCGCTGAAGGCGGACCGGCTCGACCTCGCGGCGCTGGCCCTCATCGCCGACCGCCTGCCGCTGGGCGAGGCCACGCACCGCGTGCTGGGCGCCTATGCGCCGCGCGGCCTGGTCGAGCGCATCGACATGAACTGGCAGGGCGCGCCCGACGCAATCGCGCGCTACCAGGCCAAGGGCCGGATCAGCGGGTTGCGCGTCGCGTCGCAGCCGGCCCCGGCCGCACCGGTCGCGTCGAGTACGCCACCACCGGCGGGCGCTGCCGCCACGCCGCCCCGCGTGCACCCCGGCACGCCCGGCCTCAGCGGCGCCACGCTCGACTTCGACGCCAGCCACACCGGCGGCACGGCCACGCTGGCCATGGCCAAGGGCACGCTCGAATTCCCCGGCGTGTTCGAAGACCCGGTGATCCCCATCGACCGGCTCTCGACCCAGCTGCAGTGGAAGCTCGACAACGGCGCGATGCAGGTGCAGGTGTCGAAGCTGCGCTTCGCCAACGCCGACGCCGAAGGCGAGGCAGAGGCCCATTGGCGCACCAGCGACCCGGCCACCTCGCGCAGCCGCGCGCAGCACCCCGGCGTGCTCGACCTGCAAGGCAAGCTCACGCGCGCCGACGGCACCCGCGTGTTCCGCTACCTGCCGCTCGACATTCCGCAGCACACGCGCGACTACGTGCGCGAGTCGGTCGTCAAGGGCACGGCCAGCACGGTCGATTTCCGCGTGCGCGGCGACCTGTACGACATGCCCTTCATGGACCCGAAGCAGGGCGAGTTCCGCATCGCGGCCAAGGTGTCGGACGTGCACTACGCCTACGTGCCGCCATCGCTCGCCGCCGCCACGGCCGCCCCCGCGACGCCCGCGTCGCGCACCGGCCCGCCCGCCGCGCCGCCGCCCGTGTGGCCGGCGCTCACGGGCGTGTCGGGCGAGCTGGTGTTCGAGCGCGCGGGCATGCTGGTGCGCAACGCGCGCGGGCGCATCGCGGGCGCGCCCGGCGTCGAGGTCACGAAGGCCGAGGCGCAGATCGCCGACATGTCGCACCACGCCGCCATGCTGCGCGTCGACGCGCAGGCCAAGGGGCCGCTGGGCGAAGTGCTGCGCGCCGGCGCGCCGCTGGCCGGCGAGGCCGGGCCTTTCCTGCAGCGTGCGCGCGCCACCGGTTCGGCCGACTACAAGCTGCACCTCGACCTGCCGCTGGACAACGTCGACAACACCAAGGTGCAGGCCACCGTGACGCTGGCCGACAACGAGCTGCAGCTGGTGCCCGAGGCCCCGCCGTTCACGCAGGCGCGCGGCACGCTCAGCTTCACCGACACCGGCTTCTCTCTGGCCGGCGTGCAGGCCCGCCTGCTGGGCGGTGATGTGCGCGTCGAAGGCAAGGGCCGCTTCAGCGGGCCGCAGCGCGAACTGGCGCTGAAGGCGCAGGGCACGGTCAGCGCCGAGGGCCTGCGCGGCGCGCGCGAGGTCGACTGGCTCGCGCGGCTGGCCAGGCAGGCCACCGGCAGCGCGCCGTATGCCGCCACCTTCTCGATGCGCGACGACACGCCCGAGTTCTCCCTCACCAGCAGCCTGCAGGGGCTGGCGCTGAACCTGCCCACGCCGCTGGTCAAGACCGCCGAAGAACAGATGCCGCTGCGCATCGAAAAGAAGGTGCTCACGCGCGACGCCCGCCACGTCGCCACGCAAGACCAGCTGACGCTCGAACTCGGCCGCGTCGGCGCGGTGCAGTACGTGCGCGAACTCTCGGCCACGGGCGAGGCGCGCGTGCTGCGCGGCGGCATCGGCATCGGACTGGCACCGGGCGAGACGGCGCTGCCGCCCGACCGCGGCGTGTTCGCCAACGTCAACGTCGCCAAGCTCGACATGGGCGCCTGGCAGACGCTGGTGGGCACCAGCGCCGCGGCCGCCGCCGGCGGCGAGCGCGCCGACGATCCCGACCTGGCCTACCTGCCCACGCGCATCGCCGTGCGCGCGCAGCAACTGGGCATTGCGGGCCGCACCCTGCACAACGTGGTGCTCGGCGGCACGCGCGAAGGTGCGCTGTGGCGCGCCAACGTCGACGCCAGCGAATTGAGCGGCTACGCCGAGTACAGCCACAGCCAGGACGGCCGGCTCTACGCGCGGCTGGCGCGCCTGAAGATCGCGCCGACCGAGGCCACGCAGGTCGAGACCCTGCTCGACGAGCAACCGGGCACCTTGCCGGCGCTGGACATCGTGGTCGACGACTTCGAGCTGCTGGGCAAGCGCCTGGGCCGCGCCGAGATCGACGCCGTCAACCGCGGCGGGCGCGAATGGCTGCTCAACAAGCTCGCCTTCAGCGTGCCCGAAGCCACCTTCACCGCCAAGGGCACCTGGGCCGCACCGGCGGGCGGCGGCGCAAGCGCCGGCCAGCGCCGCACCACGGCCATGAACTTCAAGCTCGACATCGCCGACGCCGGCGACCTGCTCACGCGCTTCGGCATGCCGGGCGTCCTGCGGCGCGGCAAGGGGCGGCTCGAGGGCGAGGTCAACTGGCGCGGCTCGCCGTTCTCGCTCGACTACCCGAGCCTGGGCGGCCAGTTGCAGGTCGACGTGGAGCAGGGCCAGTTCCTCAAGGCCGATCCGGGCCTGGCCAAGCTGCTGGGCGTGCTGAGCCTGCAGGCGCTGCCGCGCCGACTCACGCTCGACTTCCGCGACGTGTTCAGCCAGGGCTTCGCCTTCGACTTCATCCGCGGCGACGCCAGGATCAACAAGGGCATCGCCAGCACCAACAACCTGCAGATGAAGGGCGTCAATGCCGCCGCGCTCATGGACGGCTCGGCCGACATCGTGCGCGAGACGCAGAACCTGCGCGTGGTGGTGGTGCCCGAAATCAACGCCGGCACCGCCGCGCTGGTGGCCACGGCCATCAACCCCGCCATCGGCCTGGGCACCTTCCTCGCGCAGTGGGTGCTGAGCAAGCCGCTCGCGGCCGCCGCCACGCAGGAGTTCCACATCGAAGGCACCTGGGCCGATCCGAAGATCGCCAAGGTGCCGCGCTCGCTGCAGCTGCCCGGCCTGCCGGGCACGTCGGGCGCACCCGCGGCCGGCGAAGGCAGGAAAACGGAGACCACGCAATGAAAGTCGCAGCCATCCAGATGGTGTCCGCCATCACCCGCGAAGCCAACCTCGTGCGGGCCCACGCCCTGCTCGGGCAGGCGGCGCGCGACGGCGCCGAGCTTGCGGTGCTGCCCGAGTATTTCTGCATGATGGGTGCGCGCGACACCGACAAGCTCGGCCTGCGCGAGACCGCCGGCGCCGGCACCGTGCAGGGCTTCCTGGCCGACGCCGCGCGCGAGTTCGGCCTGTGGATCGTCGGCGGCACGCTGCCCATCGAGAGCGACGACGCCGACCACGTGTTCAACAGCTCGCTGGCCTTCTCGCCCGAAGGCAAGTGCGTGGCGCGCTACGACAAGATCCACCTGTTCTTCTTCGACAACGGCACCGAGCACTACGACGAGCGCCGCGTCATCGCACCGGGCGCGCAGCCGGTGGTGTTCGACCTGCCTTCGCGCGACGGCCACAGCTGGCGCGTGGGCATGAGCGTCTGCTACGACCTGCGCTTTCCCGAGCTGTACCGCGCGCTGGCGGGGCAGGGCGCCGACCTGATGCTGGTGCCCAGCGCCTTCACGCGCACGACGGGCGCCGCGCACTGGGAGGTGCTGCTGCGCGCCCGCGCCATCGAGAACCTGGCCTGGGTGGTCGCGCCCGCGCAGGGCGGCACGCACGAGAACGGCCGCCAGACCTGGGGCCAGTCGCTGGTCATCGACCCCTGGGGCACGGTGGTGGCGCAGCAGGCCGTCGAAGAGGGCGTGGTGCTGTTCGACCTCGACGCCCGCCAGGTCGAGCGCACGCGCGCCCAGCTGCCCGCGCTGTCGCACCGCGTGCTCGCCTGACGATGGCCGACGAGGCGCTCGACGTTCCCGCACCGCCGCCGCCGCAACAGCCGCAGCGCCGGGGATGGGTCGTCGCCTTCGCGCGCCTGCGCTCGCTGTGGAAGCGCTGGTTCCTCTGGCTGCTGCTGGCGGTGCTGGTGTCGGCGCTGCTGGTCACCGTCGTGTGGCTGGCCGGTCGGCACGAGGTCGAGCAGGTGCAGGCCGCGCTCGAGCGCGACACCGCCGATGCCGTCGTCGACCTGCGCAGCGGCCTGCAGCGCAACGCCCAGAGCCTGCGCGCCACGCTCGCGCCGGGCATGGAGCGCACGCACTGGGCCGACCGCGCGGCGGCGCAATTGCGCGAGCACCGCGAATGGCTGCGGCTCGAATGGCGCGATGCCGACCTGCGCCCCATCGAGGCCGTGAACACGCCCTACCGCACACGCATCCTCGAAGAGAGCAACCGCGGCCCCGCGCAGTCCGATGTGGCACTGGCCTGCGCCACCGCGCGCAAGGGCGGCGCGCCCGCCTACTCACCCAGCCACTACGTGCCCGTGGCCGGCGGCGGCGGCGTCGAGGTGATGGAGCTGTGCCTGCCGATGGACGGCGGCGACTACCTGGTCGCGAGCTATTCGCTGCGCGACACGCTGGTCGAACTGGTCGGCCCCACGCTCACGCGCGGCCAGGAGGTCGCCTTCACCGAGGCCGACGGCACGCGGCTGGTGGCGCTGGGCACGTCGCGACGCATCGGCACGCGCGTGTTCACCTCGCAGCAGCGCATCGACCTGCCGGGCGCCTCGCTCATGCTGCGCGTGGACGGCTGGCGCGCCGCGCCCGACCTGTTCCCCAACATGCTCACGGCGCTGGTCACGGCGATCTCGATTGCGCTCGTGTCGGTGCTCGTGCTGCTGGCGCGCGACACCCGCCGCCGCCTGCGCGCCGAGCGCGACCTGGCCGACGCGCTGGCTTTTCGCAAGGCGATGGAAGACTCGGTCATCACCGGCCTGCGCGCGCGCGACCTGCAGGGCCGCATCACCTACGTCAACCCGGCCTTCTGCGAGATGGTCGGCTTCACGCCCGAAGAACTCATGGCCGACAGTGTCGAGGCGCCGTACTGGCCCACCGAGCTGGCGCACGAATACCACCTGCGCCAGACGCGCCGTTTCGCGGGCGGCCTGCCGCCGCGCGAGGGCTTCGAGTCGGTCTTCATGCGCAAGGACGGCACGCGTTTTCCGGTGCTCATCTTCGAGGCACCGCTGATCAACGCGCACAAGGTGCAGACCGGCTGGATGAGTGCCTTCATCGACGTGAGCGAGCAGCGCCGCGTCGAAGAGATTTCGCGTGCCAGCCAGGAGCGACTGCAGGCCAGCGCGCGCCTGGCCACCGTGGGCGAAATGGCCTCGCTGCTGAGCCACGAGCTCACGCAGCCGCTGGCCGCCATTGCCAGCTACGCCACCGGCTCGCTCAACCTGCTCGGGCCCGAAGTGAAGGGCGAGCAGGCCGAAGTGGCCATGGCCGTGAAGCGCATCGCCGAGCAGGCCGACCGCGCGGGCCAGGTCATTCGCAGCGTGCACGACTTCGTGCGCCGGCGCGACCGCATGCGCGAGGCCGTGGCGCCGCAGGCGCTCATCGACGCCGTGCTGCCGCTGGTGCGGCTGCAGGCGCGCAAGCTCGACGTGACGATCGAGATCGTCTTCGAAGAGCGCCTGCCCGCCGTGGTGTGCGATCGCACGCTGGTCGAGCAGGTGCTGCTGAACCTCGCGCGCAACGCCATGCAGGCGATGGACAGTCCCGACAACACTGGAAACCGCCTGTTGAGGCTGCGCGTGGCGCGCGCCCTGCCCGTGGGCGCCACCGTGCCGGCCGACGGCCGCCGCTGGCTCGAGTTTTCCGTGGCCGACCTGGGCTGCGGCATCAGCGACGACGTGGCCGCGCGCCTGTTCACGCCCTTCTTCACCACCCGTGCCGACGGCATGGGCCTGGGCCTGAGCCTGTGCCGCACCGTGGTGGAGCAGCATGGCGGCGCGCTGATGTTCGAGCCCAACCGCCCGCAGGGCACCGTCTTCCGCTTTACGCTTCCGGCTGCGGGATAGCCGCCTTTTTCTTTTTCTTCGTTTTCTGTTCCGCTGGACCTCATGGCATGCAACCGCTGATCGATGGCTTGATCTTTATCGTGGACGACGACGCCAGCGTGCGCGAGGCGCTGGCCTGGCTGCTGCGTTCGCGCCGCCTCGCCAGCGAGCACTTCGGCAGCGCCGAGGCCTTCGAGCAGTACCTGAACGAGGCGCCGCTGCCCGATCAGCCGCGCTGCCTGCTGCTGGACGTGCGCATGCCCGGCATGAGTGGGTTGGTGCTGTTCGACCGCCTGGCCGAACGCGGCCTGCTGGCCGAGATGCCGGTGATCTTCCTGACCGGCCATGCCGACGTGCCGACCGCCGTCGAGGCGGTCAAGCGCGGGGCTTTCGATTTCTGCGAGAAGCCGTTCTCGGACAACGCACTGGTCGACCGCATCGAGCAGGCGCTGGGCATGTCGCAGCGCGCCCTCGAAGTGCAGCGCGTGCGCCGCGGCCTGGCCGACCGCATTGCCGAGCTGACCGACCGTGAGCGCGACGTGATGCGGCTCGTGGTCGAGGGCCTGCCGAACAAGCTCATCGCCGACCAGCTCGCGATCAGCGTGCGCACGGTGGAGGTCCACCGCGCGCGCGTGTTCGAGAAGATGGAAGTGAAGTCGGCGGTGGAGCTGGCCAACCGCCTCAGAGACCTTTAGAAGGTCAGATTTTCTCGGCGACGAAGATTTCGACGCGGCGGTTCTGCGCGCGGCCGGCGGCCGTGCCGTTGTCCGCCAGCGGCTCGCGCGAACCGCGGCCGTCGGTGGTGATCACGGTGGTCGACACGCCGCGGCCCACGAGGTGGTTGCGCACGCTGTCGGCGCGGCTCACCGAGAGGCGCTCGTTGCCTTCTTCGCTGCCCGTGCTGTCGGTGTGGCCGACCACGCGCAGG
The DNA here is from genome assembly GCF_033802765.1 of Variovorax sp. EBFNA2. Lineage (NCBI taxonomy): Bacteria > Pseudomonadati > Pseudomonadota > Betaproteobacteria > Burkholderiales > Comamonadaceae > Variovorax > Variovorax sp. EBFNA2. The sequence continues at coordinate 6,320,475 of NZ_CP138496.1, read as the reverse complement.
CTGGCGGTGGTGGCGCTCTTCAGGCCCTCGGCGACCTTGTCCAGCACCTGCGCCAGGTTGCGCTTGACGTTGGAACGGCCCGTGTCGAACGAGAGTTCATTGGGAATCACGACGTGAAGCTGGTTGTCGGCGGTCTGCTCGATCACCACGCCGGTGCCCTTGGTGGAGCCTTCGAGCTCGGCCTTCAGCGCGGCCAGTCGGGCGGTCCAGCTGTTGGCCGGTGCGGCCTGCTGTGCGGCCGGTGCTTCGGCCGGCGGGGTCGACGATGCGCACCCCGCGATGAACAACACAGCGGCCAGGGCCGCGCTAGACACTACAAACTTCCTCATGAATTTTCCCTCTGCTTGGACCAATGAAAACTGAAGCGGGAACCGGCCGTTCGATGGTGCGGCCGGTTTCCCCGTGGGGCTTTTGATCAGCCGCGCGGTGCGCGCTCGCCCACGTAGATCTCGACGCGGCGGTTCTGTGCCCGGCCGGCGTCGCTGTTGTTGTCGGCCACCGGCTCGTGCGAGCCGCGGCCTTCGATGCGGAATGCCGCGGCGCTCACGCCGCGTGCCACCAGGTAGTCGCGCGTGCTGGCGGCGCGGTCCACCGACAGCGGGTTGTTGATGGCGTCGGAGCCGGTGCTGTCGGTGTGGCCAATGATGCGCACCTCGGCGTTCGGGTTGTTGCGCAGGCCGTTGGCGAACTGGTCGAGCACGGGCGCGAAGTTCGACTTGATGTTGGAGCGGCCCACGTCGAACGACACGTCGCTCGGAATGGCGAGCTTCAGCTCGTTGTTGGCCGTCTGCGTCACGGCCACGCCGGTGCCCTGCGTGGCGGCTTCCATCTGGCGCTTCTGGTTTTCCATGCGCTGCGACCACAGGTAGCCGCCGAGCGCGCCGGCTGCCGCGCCGACCACGGCGCCCGTGCCGATGGCTCCGCGGTTGCCGCCGGTGGCCGAGCCGATGGCGGCGCCGCCGAGCGCGCCGATGCCGGCGCCGATGCCGGTGTTGCGTTGGGTGTCAGTCATGCCGCCGGCGCAGCCGGACAAGACGAGGGCTGCTGCGGTGGTTGCAAGAACGAACTTTTTCATGGCGATCCCTTTCAAGGTTGAATCAAGCGGGCCACAGCTTAGCCCCCGACGCGCCCCCGATGGTACGTGCTCAAAGCCCTACGGAAAATAAGAAAACTTTCGCCATCGCCCGTGAATGCTGCGATGATTGCTACTAAAGTTGTAGCAATGGGGTGCTTGTCCGACAACGGGCTGCGCCGTGCGGCTACACAAGCATTTCACGCTTTCGGCGGCCGGTCCTCGTCGGGTTGCTCGGCATCGGCCTCGTCATGCAATTCACCCTTGTTACGCCCGGAAAACATGGTCCACCAGATGATCAAGATCAGGACGAGTCCCGCGGCGAGGGCTTCAAGCAGAATCAAACCCATGAGAAATGGACTCCAGTGGCTGGTCGGGCTTGCAATCGTAGCAACGCTCGCCGGCTGTTCCCTCGGCCCCCGCGCCCCCGAAGCCCCCACCCGACCCACCGTCACCCCGCCGCGCGACCTTGGTCCGCTGACCGGATCGCTCGCGCATCCGAAAAGCCGCTGGGTCCCCGTGGGCTGGTCGGAATTGCCGGGCTTCAGCGAAGACCCGTTGCACGAAGGGTGGATCGCGTTGCTGGCCAATTGCGCACGCCCCAACGCCGCCTTCGCGCCGCTGTGCCGCGACGTGCGCCAGCTCGCGATCGCCACGCCCGAAGAGCAGCGCCGCTGGATGACCGACCGGCTGCAGCCCTACCGCGTCGAATCGCTCGCGGGCCAGAGCGAAGGCAAGCTCACGAGCTACTACGAGCCCGTGTACGAAGCCTCGCGCGTGCCCTCGGCCGGCTTCAGCGTGCCGCTGTACCAGGCGCCCGACGGCCTCGTGCCCAAGCGCCCCTGGTTCACGCGCCAGGAAATCGAAACCCTGCCCGAAGCCCAGGCCGCGCTGCGCGGCCGCGAGATCGCCTGGATGGCCGACCCCATCGACGCGCTCATGCTGCACATCCAGGGCTCGGGCCGGTTGCGCATCACCGAGGCCAACGGCTACCAGCACACCGTGCGCGTGGCCTACGCCGCCACCAACGAGCAGCCGTACCGCAGCGTGCAGCAATGGCTCGTGAGCCAGGGCGTGAGCAAGGTCGGCAAGTGGCCCGACGACACCAAGGCCTGGGCTGCGCAGAACCCGCAGCGCGTGTCGCAGATGCTGTGGAGCAACCCGCGCTACGTGTTCTTCCGCGAAGAAACGATGAGCGAACTCGACGCCGCCTTCGGCCCGCGCGGCGCGCAGGGCGTGCCGCTCACGGCGGGGCGCTCCATCGCCGTCGACCGCGAGAGCATTCCCTACGGCACGCCGGTCTGGCTTGCATCGAACGGTCCGACCGCGCAGCTGCAGAAGCTGGTGGTGGCGCAGGACACGGGCAGCGCCATCGTGGGCGCGGTGCGCGCCGACTACTTCGCCGGCACCGGCGCCGAGGCCGGCCGGCTGGCCGCGAGCGTGAACCAGCCGCTGCGGCTGTGGGCGCTGTGGCCGAGGCAGTCGCCAGCGCCCTGAGCAAGGGCAAGGCACACGTCTCTTCCAGAAACACCGCGGAACCGGCTCTGCCGGGCCGCTGGTGTTGCCCCCGGTAGGGGGTTGGCGCAGCGACACGAAGTGCGCGAAGCCTGGGGGCGAGCCACAGTTTCACAGGCATGTCATGCGAAGTGCCTAACTTCGCGGGTTGGTTTCAATCCCAACCCACGAAAGACATTGCGCATGACCGCAAACACCCGCACGGACGCCCATGGCGTCGATCTCGACGACGTCGGCACCAACGATTCCCCGAATCCCTCCTTCACCGATCTGGTCGCGTCGCGCCTGAGCCGCCGCCATCTGTTCGGCCTGGGCGTCGGCACCGCCGGTACCGCACTGCTGCAGGCCTGCGGCGGCGGCAGCGGTGGTGGCGGCGCAGCCTTCCCCATTCTTCCGCCCGCACCGGCCCCCGCGCCGGCTCCGGCTCCCGCCCCGTCGCCCACGCCGCTGAAGCTGGGCTTCAACCCCGTCGCCAAGAGCCTTGCAGACGTCGTGACCGTGCCTGCCGGCTACACCGCCAGCGTCCTCTATCGCCTGGGCGACCCGATCGCCGCCGGCGTGGCTGCGTACAAGAACGACGGCACCGACGATCCGGCCACCTACGATCGCCGTGCCGGCGATCACCACGACGGCATGACCTTCTTCGGTGTCAACGCCGCCAACAAGTGGGACGCGACCAGCGCCACGCGCGGCCTGCTGGTGATGAACCATGAAGCCATCACGCCGCTGTTCCTACACCCGGCCGGCCAGACCATCGTGAGCGGTGTGCGCACCGTCGCCGACGAAGTGCAGCGCGAGTTCTACCTGCACGGCGTGAGCGTGATCGAGGTGAACAAGAACGGCAATGCCTGGAGCTACAAGCAGGATTCGAGCTTCAACCGCCGCGTCCACACGCTCACCGAAATGCAGTTCTCGGGCCCGGCCGCCAAGACCGACTACCTGAAGACCAAGTACTCGACCGACGGCAGCAAGACCCGCGGCACGCTCAACAACTGCGCCAACGGCACCACGCCGTGGGGCACGTACCTCACCTGTGAAGAGAACTGGGCCGGCTACTTCCGCCGCATCAAGGGCACCGACGATAGCAAGCGCTCGATGAAGGAACTCGCGAGCTTCGGCCGCTACGGCGTGGCCAGCACCGGCCGCGAGCTCTGGGCCACCGTCACGCCCGACACCGCCGACGGCCAGTACGGCCGCTGGAACACCGAAGTCATCGGCGCCTCGGCCACCGACGACTATCGCAACGGTCACAACACCTACGGCTGGGTGGTTGAGATCGATCCGTTCAACCCCACCAGCACGCCGAAGAAGCGCACCGCTCTCGGCCGCTTCGGCCACGAAGGCGCCTGCCTCGGCCCGGTCGTGGTCGGCAAGCCGCTGGTCTGGTACATGGGTGACGACTCGCGCAACGAGTACATCTACAAGTTCGTCTCCACCAAGAACTGGGACGCGGCCGACATCGGCGGCGGCATGGCCTCGGGCGACAAGTACATGGACGACGGCCGCCTCTACGTGGCCCGTTTCGACGAAGACGGCACGGGCGTGTGGCTCGAGCTCAAGCTCGGCGTGAACAACATCACTTCGAACTACGACAAATACGCCTTCGCCGATGCGGCCGACGTGGTGATCAACGCCCGCCTGGCCGCCGACGCCGCTGGCGCGACCAAGATGGACCGCCCCGAGTGGACCGCCGTCAACCCGAAAACGGGCGACGTCTACGTGACGCTGACCAACACCAACGCCGCCTCGCGCCCGATCGACAAGACCAGCGCCTCCAACCCGCGCTACTACGACGACCAGACCACCGCCAACAAGTCGCAGCTGGGCAACCCGAACGGCCACATCGTGCGCTTCGCGGACGAGAACGCCGACCCGACCTCGCTGCGCTTCAAGTGGGACGTGTACCTCTTCGCCGCGCGCTCGACGGCCTCGGCCGACGTCAACCTCTCGCAGCTCACCGCCGACAACGATCTCTCCAGCCCCGACGGGATGTGGTTCAGCCACGCCGCCCCCGGCCTGCTGTGGCTGCAGACCGACGACGGTGCCTACACCGACGTGACCAACTGCATGCTGCTGGCCGCACTGCCCGGCAAGGTGGGCGACGGCGGCGCGAAGGTGATCACCAACGTGGACACCGCGAGCAGCAGGACGCGCACGCAGAACACTTTCGTGGGCAAGGCGCCCGGTACCGAAGGCCTGCGCCGCTTCCTGGTCGGCCCGGTCGATTGCGAACTCACCGGCATTGCCGAATCAGGCGACGGCCGTGCGCTGTTCGTGAACATCCAGCATCCGGGTGAAGGCACGAGCGACATCGCGGCGCCGATCAGCCACTGGCCGGACGGCGGCGCGTCGCGCCCGCGCTCGGCCACCGTGGTCATCACGAAGAACGACGGCGGCCTGATCGGTCTCTGAGTTTTCTTTCCCCTGACTCCTTCGGGAAACACCGTGGAACCGGCTTTGCCGGGCCACTGGTGTTGCCCCCGGCGAGGGGGTTGGCGCAGCGACACGAAGTGCGCGAAGCCTGGGGGCGTGCCAACTACAACGGCGCTGCTGGCAACGGCAGCGCCGTTTTGTATCTCACCTGCTTCAGCGCAAAGCTCGAGCGGATCTTCTCGATCCCCGGAATCGGCGTCAGCTGCTCCATGATGAAGCGCTCCAGCGCCGCCATGTCGGCCACGGCGATGCGGATCAGGTAGTCGCTGTCGCCGGTCATCAGGTAGCACTCCATCACCTCGTCGTGCTCGGCGATGCGTTGTTCGAAGTCGGCCAGCGACTGCTTGCTCTGCGTCGTGAGGCTGATCGAGATGAACACGTTGAGCCCCAGCCCCAGCGCCTTGGCGTTCGCCAGCGCCACATAGCGATCGATCACGCCGCTGGTCTCCAGCACCTTCACGCGCGCCAGGCACGGCGAGGGCGACAGGTGCACGCGGCGCGCGAGTTCGACGTTCGACAGCGCGCCGTCGCGTTGCAGCTCGTCGAGAATGCGCAGGTCGATGGCATCGAGTTCCATGAAATTCCGCGAAGCTGTTGAATCGTGGCATTTTATGCTTGCAAATAGCCATGAAATCGAAGGTGCCGGTAGCTAATTTTCCGCAAGGCGGCTTAAAGTGCTGGCATGAACGCCCCGATCTCCGCCGACCAGATGCGCGCCCTGTTGCTCGACACGCCGCCGTCGCACGACCCCGACCCCGAAGAGACCGCCGAATGGCGCGACGCCTTCCTGGCGCTGGCGCAGACGCAAGGCGCGCAACGCGCGCGCCAGATGCTGACCGAGCTGGCACGTCTGGCGCGGCAGCAGCGCATCGGCTGGCAGCCCGAGCTGGCCACGCCGTACGTCAACACCATCGCCGCAGCCGATCAGCCGCCGTTTCCGGGTGACCTCGCCGTCGAAGAAAAGCTCGCCTCGCTGATGCGCTGGAACGCGCTCGCGATGGTGGCCAAGGCCAACCAGGCGTATGGCGAACTCGGCGGCCACATCGCCAGTTATGCGAGCGCGGCCGACTTGTTCGAAACCGGCTTCAACCATTTCTTCCATGCGCGCAGCCCGGCGCACCGCGGCGACCTCGTGTTCTTCCAGCCGCACAGCGCGCCCGGCGTGTATGCGCGGGCGTACCTCGAAGGCCGCCTGAGCGAAGAAGACCTGAACCACTACCGCCAGGAACTCACCGCGCCGGCGTTCGTGAACGGCAGCGGCGCGCGCGGGCTGTGCAGCTACCCGCACCCGTACCTGATGCCGGACTTCTGGCAGTTCCCCACGGGCTCGATGGGCATCGGCCCGATCAGCTCGATCTATCACGCGCGCTTCATGCGCTACCTCACGCACCGCAACCTGCTGAACTGCGAAGGCCGCAAGGTCTGGGGCGTGTTCGGCGACGGCGAGATGGACGAGCCCGAATCGATGAGCGCGCTGACGCTCGCCGCGCGCGAAAAGCTCGACAACCTCGTGTGGGTCGTCAACTGCAATCTGCAGCGTCTGGACGGCCCGGTGCGCGGCAACGGCCGCATCATCGACGAGCTCGAAAAGCTCTTCGCCGGGGCCGGCTGGAACGTCGTCAAGCTCGTGTGGGGCAGCGACTGGGACGGCCTCTTCGCGCAGGACGTGAGCGGCGCGCTCGCGCGCGTGTTCGCCAACACCGTCGACGGCCAGATGCAGACCTTCGCCGCAAAAGACGGCCGCTTCAACCGCGACAACTTCTTCGGCCAGAACCCCGAACTCGCGCGCCTGGCCGAAGGCATGACCGACGAGCAGATCGACCGCTTGAAGCGCGGCGGCCACGACCTCGTGAAGATCCATGCCGCGTATGCCGCTGCCGCCGCCCACAAGGGCCAGCCCACCGTGATCCTTGCCCACACCAAGAAGGGCTACGGCATGGGCAGCGCCGCGCAGGGCAAGATGACCACGCACTCGCACAAGAAGATGGGCGACGTCGACCTCATCGAGTTTCGCGATCGCTTCAACCTGCCGCTCACCGATGCGCAGGCCACCGCGATGGACTTCTACCGCCCGGCCGAAGACAGCGCCGAAATGCGCTACCTGCGCCAGCACCGCGAAGCGCTCGGCGGCGCCATGCCGCGCCGCGAGACCGCGTGCGACGTCGTGCCCAAGCCCGACATCGCGGCCTACGCGAACTTCGCCACGGCCGCCGCCGGCAAGGAGATGAGCACCACCATGGCCTTCGTGCGCATGCTGGGTAACCTCATGAAGGACAAGGCGCTCGGTCCGCGCATCGTGCCCATCGTGGCCGACGAGGCGCGCACCTTCGGCATGGCCAACCTGTTCAAGCAGGTCGGCATCTATTCGAGCGTGGGCCAGCGCTATGCGCCGGAAGACATCGGCTCGGTGCTGAGCTACCGCGAAGCCACCGACGGGCAGATCCTTGAAGAAGGCATCAGCGAGGCCGGCGCCATTGCGAGCTGGACGGCCGCGGCCACCAGCTACAGCGTGCACGGCCTGGCGATGCTGCCGTTCTACATCTACTACTCGATGTTCGGCTTCCAGCGCGTGGGCGACGCCATCTGGGCGGCGGCCGACCAGCGCGCACGCGGCTTCCTGCTGGGCGCCACCTCGGGCCGCACCACGCTCGGCGGCGAAGGCCTGCAGCACCAGGACGGCAGCAGCCACCTGGTGGCCGCGACCATTCCGAACTGCAAGGCCTACGACCCGGCCTTCGCGGGCGAGATGGCCGTCATCGTCGATGCGGGCATCCGCGAGATGATGGTCGAGCAGCAGGACGTGTTCTATTACGTCACGCTCATGAACGAGAACTACGCGCAGCCCGACCTGCCGGCGGGTGCCGAGGCCGACATCCTGCGCGGTTGCTACCGCTTCGGCACGTATGCGCCGGCATCGGGCAAGGCCAAGAAAAGCGTCACGCTGCTGGGCTCGGGCGCGATCCTCACCGAGGTCATCAAGGCCGCACAGCAGCTGGCCGACGAAGGCATCGAGGCCGAGGTGTTCAGCGTCACGAGCTGGAGCGAGCTGGCACGCGACGGCCAGGCCTGCGAGCAACGCGCGCTGGCTGGCGAGAAGAACGCCGGCACGCCCTTCGTCGCGCAGCAACTCGGCAAGGGCAGCAGCAAGGCCCCGATCGTCGCCGCCACCGACTACGTGCGCGCCCTGCCCGAGAGCGTGCGCGCCTTCCTGCCCGAAGGCCGCCGCTACCTCACGCTGGGCACCGACGGCTTCGGCCGCAGCGACACGCGCGCCGCGCTGCGCGACTTCTTCGGTGTGGACGCGGCGAGCATCGCGCGGGCCGCGCGCCACGCGCTCGGCCTCTGACACAGGCGAAGGTGCGGCCATGCGGCGTGACGGTGCGGTGCCTGCGTTAGAGTCGCAGACCCCACCGCCTCCCCGCGCCCATGACCCCCCGTTTTCAGTCCCTCGCTCCCGCCGTCCGCCTGGCCGATCAGGTGGCGGATGCGCTCGTGGCCGAGGTGCGCAGCGGGCGTTTGTCGGAAGGCGATCGGTTGCCGACCGAGACCGCGTTGGCCACCCAGTTCGGCGTGAGCCGCACCGTGGTGCGCGAGGCGGTGTCGCGGCTCAAGTCGCTCGGGCTGGTCGATTCGCGCCAGGGCAGCGGCGTGTACGTGCGCGCTGCCGGCGTGGAGCCGTTGCGTTTCGAGATGCCGCATGTGGCATCGCGCGAAGCGGTGGTGCAGATGGTCGAGCTGCGCCGCGCGCTCGAGGCCGAGGTGGCCGCGCTCGCGGCCGAGCGCCGCACGCCCGAGGACATGCTGCGCATCCGCGATGCCATCGATGCGCTGCACGCGGCGGTGTCGATGGGCGGCAACGGGGCCGACGAAGACGTGCGCTTTCACCGCGCCATCGCCGAGGCCGCGCGCAACCCGTTCCTCATCGGCACGCTGCAGTACCTGCGGCAGTTCCTGCATGGCGCCACCCGCGTCACGCGCGCCAACGAGGCGCGCCGTGCCGACTTCGTGCGCGAAGTGGCGCAGGAGCACGCGCGCATCGTCGAGGCGATCGATGCCGGCGACGCACTGGCCGCGCGCGAAGCCGCCAAGGCGCACATGGACAACGCCATCCGCCGCATCGAGCAGGCCGACCCGGCCTTCTGGCAGCAGGAAGGCGCCCAGCTCGCCCGCCCCCTGGTCGAAGGCTGGCCTGCGGGCAAGTAAGCCCACGCTCACAGTTTCGTGAAGAGGTCGCAATGTGCGGGTTATCCCGTATCCGGGAGTTTGTCTTAAATTTGTATGATGACCTGACAAGTAAGGGGCGACCGCGCCGCAGGGTGACGGGACGACCCCGTTTTTTCATCCAGCGGACTCCCTCCCAATGACTTCCACCCTCCAGGCCGGCGCGCCTTCGGCCATGGCCGACCTGCCCGTCGATGCCGCGCTCGAGAAACGCGCCTACGCCAAGGTGTTCTGGCGCCTCGTGCCCTTCCTGATGCTCTGCTACGTGGTCGCGTACCTCGACCGCGTGAACGTCGGCTTCGCCAAGCTGCAGATGGGCGCGGACCTCGGCTTCAGCGAAACCGTGTTCGGCCTGGGCGCCGGCATCTTCTTCCTGGGCTACTTCCTGTTCGAGGTGCCGAGCAACCTGCTGCTCAACCGCGTGGGTGCCCGCGTGTGGATCGCGCGGATCATGATCACCTGGGGCCTCTTGTCGGCCTGCTTCGTGTTCGTGGAAACGCCGACCAGCTTCTACATCCTGCGCTTCCTGCTCGGCGTGGCCGAAGCGGGCTTCTACCCCGGCGTGATCCTGTACCTGACGCACTGGTACCCGTCGCACCGGCGCGCGCGGATCATCGCGGTGTTCATGTCGGCGATTCCCGTGGCGGGCATCTTCGGCAACCCGCTGTCGGGCTGGATCATGGACGCCTTCCACGGCGTGTCGTCGATGCACGGCTGGCAGTGGATGTTCATCATCGAAGCCATTCCCGCCGTGCTGGTGGGCGTGATGGTGCTCCTCTACCTGGACAACGGCATCCAGCACGCACGCTGGCTCTCGCCCGAAGAAAAGCAGTTGCTGCAGCGTGAAGTCGCGCGCGACCAGGCGCACGGCGCCAAGGGCCCGCACTCGGTGGGCGCGATGTTCCGCGACGCGCGCGTGTGGTGGATGGCGCTGATCTATTTCGCCTTCGTGATGGGCCAGTACGCGCTGACCTTCTGGCTGCCGACGCTGGTGAAAGCCACGGGCGTGCAGGGCAACTTCAACATCGGCCTGCTGAGCGCCATTCCGTTCCTCTGCGCGATCGTGGCGATGAACCTCTTCGGCCGCAGCGCCGACGCGCGCCGCGAACGCCGCTGGCACCTGATCATTCCCGCGATGATGGGCGCCGTGGGCTTCACGGTCGCGGCCTCGTACACGCAGAACACGGTCGTGTCGCTGACCTTCCTGTCGCTCGCGGCGGCCGGCGTGCTCACCTGCGCGCCGCTGTTCTGGTCGCTGCCCACCGCCTTCCTTTCGGGCACGGCGGCGGCAGCGGGCATTGCGGTCATCAACTCGGTGGGCAATCTCGCGGGCTTCGTGAGCCCGTACCTCATCGGCTACCTGAAGGACCTCACGGGCAGCACGCAGATCGGCATGTACGTGCTGGCCGGCGCGCTGGTGCTCGGCGCCATCGGCGTGTGGCTCACGCCCAAGCAACTCGTCAATCGCTGATCGAAGGACGCACGACATGACTTCTTCTTCCAACACCCCCCCCGTCGTCGGCCTCGTGGGCCTGGGCGCCATGGGCAGCGGCATGGCGCAATCGCTGCGCCGCGCGGGCCATGCACCGCATGTGTTCGACGTGCGCCCCGGCGTCGCCGAAGCCTTCGCGCGCGAAGGCGGCACGGCCTGCGACACGCTGGCTGCGCTCGGCGCGCAGTGCGACATCGTGGTCAGCGTGGTCGTCAACGCGGCGCAGACAGAGTCGGTGCTGTTCGGCGACGGCACCACGCCCGGCTGCGCGGCGTCGATGAAGCCCGGCAGCCTGTTCGTGATGTGCTCCACGGTCGACCCGAACTGGTCGGTGGCGCTCGAAACGCGCCTCGCGCAGCAGGGCATCCTGTACCTCGACGCGCCCATTTCCGGCGGCGCCGCCAAGGCCGCGAGCGGCCAGATGACGATGATGACCGCCGGCACGCCCGCGGCGTATGAAAAGGCCGGCGCGATGCTCGACGCGATGGCCGCCAAGGTCTACCGCCTGGGCGATTCGGCCGGCGCGGGCAGCAAGGTGAAGGTCATCAACCAGCTGCTGGCCGGCGTGCACATTGCCGCCGCGGCCGAAGCCATGGCGCTCGGCCTGCGCGAAGGCGTGAACCCCGACGCGCTGTACGAGGTCATCACCCACAGCGCCGGCAACAGCTGGATGTTCGAGAACCGCATGGCCCACGTGCTCGCGGGCGACTACACGCCGCTGTCGGCCGTCGACATCTTCGTGAAAGACCTGGGCCTGGTGCTCGACGTGGCGCGTGCGAGCAAGTTTCCGCTGCCGCTGTCGTCCACCGCGCACCAGATGTTCATGCAGGCCTCCACGGCCGGCTTCGCGCGCGAAGACGACAGCGCGGTCATCAAGATCTTCCCGGGCATCGAATTGCCTGCTGCGAAAGAATCGAAGAAATAGCATTGAGCGTTGCGCTCCACCGATCAGGAAAGACACACACCATGAACGTTCTCATCACCGGCGGCTGCGGCTTCCTCGGCGCCCGCCTCGCCCGCACCCTGCTCGCCGGCGGCCCGCTCGCACTGGCCGGCGGCCAGCCCCAGGACATCGCGCGCATCACGCTCGCCGACCGCGTGCCGCCGCCCGCCGACCTCGCGGCCGACGCGCGCATCCAGTTCGTGCAGGGCGACCTCTACGAGCAGGCCGCCAACGGCGCATTGCCGCTGGCCGACACCGACGCCGTGTTCCACCTCGCCGCCGCCGTGAGCGGCGAGTGCGAGGCCGACTTCGACCTCGGCATGCGCAGCAACCTCGACACCACGCGCGCCCTGCTCGACGCCTGCCGCAGCGCCGGCCATGCGCCCGTGTTCGTGTTCTCCAGCTCCGTCGCCGTGTTCGGCGATTCGCCCGAGCAGCGCCTGCCCGCGGTGATCGAAGACACGACGCTGCCTACGCCGCAGAACAGCTACGGCATCCAGAAGTTCATCGGCGAGCAGCTCGTGGCCGACTACACCCGCAAGGGCTTCGTGCAGGGCCGCAACGTGCGACTCATGACGGTGTCGGTGCGCCCGGGCCGTCCGAACGGCGCGGCCTCCAGCTTCCTCAGCGGCATGCTGCGCGAGCCGCTGGCCGGCGTGCGCGCACGCTGCCCCGTGGCGCCCGAGACGCCCGTCGCGCTGGCCTCGCCCGGCAACACCGTCGCCGGCATCGTGCGCGCGGCCACCGCCGGCGCCGCCGAATGGGGCGCGCGCACCGCCATCAACCTGCCCGCGCTGACCACCACCGTGCGCGAGATGGCGCAGGCGCTCGAACGCATCGCCGGCACCGAGGCCACCGCCCTCATCGACTGGGAGCCCGACGCCGCCATCGCGAAGATCGTCACCAGCTGGCCCAGCCGCATCCATGCGGCGCGCGCCGAGGCGCTGGGCCTGAAGGCCGATGCCAGCTTCGACGCCATCCTGCGCGATTACGTGCGCGAGAACGCACAGGCGGTCACGCTGCCGCTGAAGGGCTGAGCGATGGCGAAGCTTGTGCTCGGCTGCATCGCCGACGACTTCACCGGCGCCACCGACCTGGCCAACAACCTCGTGCGCGCCGGCATGCGCGTGGTGCAGACCATCGGCGTGCCCGCCGGCCCGCTCGACGCCGACGTGGATGCGGTCGTGGTCGCGCTCAAGTCGCGCACCATCGCGCCGGCCGACGCCATCGCGCAGTCGCTCGACGCGCTGCGCTGGCTGCAGGCGCAGGGCGCGCAGCAGATCTACTTCAAGTACTGCTCCACCTTCGACAGCACGGCCCAAGGCAACATCGGCCCCGTGACCGAGGCGCTGATGGACGCGCTGCGATGCGACTTCACCATCGCCACGCCGGCCTTCCCCGACAACAAGCGCACCGTGTTCAAGGGCTACCTGTTCGCGGGCGACGTGCTGCTCAACGAGAGCGGCATGCAGAACCATCCGCTCACGCCGATGACCGACCCCAACCTCGTGCGCGTGCTGCAGGCGCAGTGCACGCGCAAGGTGGGCCTGATCGACCACGCGGTGGTCGCACGCGGCGCAGCGGCCATCGAAGAACGCATCGCGCAATTGAAGGCCGAGGGCGTCCGCATCGCCATCGTCGATGCGGTCTCGAACGACGACCTGCTGCGCATGGGCCCGGCGCTCGCGAAGCTGCCGCTGCTCACGGCGGGCTCGGGCGTGGCCATCGGCCTGCCGGCCAACTTCGGCCTCGCGCCGTCGTCGCAGGCCAGCGCCTTGCCGAAGGCCGGCGGCAAGACGGCGGTGGTGTCGGGCAGCTGCTCGCTCGCCACCAACCGGCAGGTGCTCGACTTCATCCAGCGCGGTGGCGCGGCGATGGCCATCGACCCGCTGCGCATTGCCGCAGGCGTGGACGTGGCGGCCGAAGTGCTGGCCTGGGCCGCACCGCGGATCGACAAGGGTTCTGTGCTCGTCTACTCGACCGCCGAAGCCGGCGCCGTGAAGTCGGTGCAAGGTCGGCTCGGCGTGGAAGAAGCCGGCGCGATGGTCGAACGCACCATCGCCGCCATCGCGCGCGGCCTGGTCGAGCGCGGCGTGCACCAGCTGGTGGTCGCGGGCGGCGAAACCTCGGGCGCCTGCGTGCAGGCGCTGGGCATCGCGCAGATGCAGATCGGTCCGCAGATCGACCCCGGCGTGCCGTGGTGCCATGCGCGCTCCGATGCGGCGCCCGAAGCCGGGCTGCACATCACGCTGAAGTCGGGCAACTTCGGCAGCGACGATTTCTTCACCAAAGCTTTTACAGTGCTCGCATGACCGAGAACGAAGCCCGCGACGAAATCTGCCGTGTCGGCCGCAGCCTGTTCGAGCGCGGCTACGTGCATGCCACGGCCGGCAACATCAGCGTGCGGCTGGACGACGGGTTCCTCATCACACCGACCGATGCCTGCCTGGGTTTTCTCGACCCCGCGCGGCTCGCACGGCTCGATGCCCAAGGCCAGCAGACGGGTGGCGACCGCGCCAGCAAGACCATCGCGCTGCACACGCGCATCTATGCCGCCGCGCGCGCGTTCGACCCCGCCACGGCCTGCGTGATCCACACGCACAGCACGCACTGCGTTGCCCTGACCCTGGGCAATCCGCAAGCCGAACTGCTGCCCGCGCTCACGCCCTACTTCGTGATGAAGGTCGGCCATGTGCCGGTCATTGCGTACCACCGCCCCGGCGCGCCCGAGGCGGCCGAACAGGTGGCATACACCATCGCGCGCTACGGCGCGGCCGGCACGCCGATCCGCGCGGCGATGCTCGCGCGCCTGGGCCCCAACGTCTGGCACGAAACACCGGCCGCCGCCATGGCCGTGCTCGAAGAGCTGGAAGAAACCGCACGCCTGCAGATGCTCACGCAGGCCACCCGGCCCGCACCGCTCGCCCCCGATCAGATCGATGAACTGCGCCGCACTTTCGGTGCGCGCTGGTAGTAGAAACACCCCATGCCTCAATTCGCAGCCAACCTCTCGATGCTCTACCCGGAGCTCGCATTTCTTGACCGCTTCGACGCCGCCGCGAAAGACGGCTTCCAGGCCGTCGAGTACCTTTTCCCCTACGACTTCAGCAAGGAAGAGATCGTCGCGCGCCTGAAGCACAACGGCCTGCAACAGGTGCTGTTCAACGGCCCGCCCGGCGACTGGGCCGGCGGCGAACGCGGCCTGGCCTGCCTGCCGGGGCGCGAGGGCGAGTTCCGCGAAGGCATTGCCAAGGCCATCGACTACGCCGTGGCGCTCGACTGCCCGCGCATCCACGTCATGGCCGGCCTCGTGCCCGAAGGCCTCACGCGCGAGGCGGCAGAAGCCGTCTATGTCGAGAACCTGCGCTGGGCCGCGGCCGAGGCTGCGAAGGCCGGGCGCGACGTGCTGATCGAGCCGATCAACACGCGCGACATTCCGCGCTTCTTTCTCAACCGGCAGGACCACGCGCACCAGATCGTCGAGACCGTGGGCGCGGCCAACCTCAAGGTGCAGATGGACCTGTACCACTGCCAGATCGTCGAAGGCGACGTGGCGATGAAGCTGCGCCAGTACCTGCCGACCGGCCGCGTCGGCCACCTGCAGATCGCGGGCGTGCCCGAGCGCCACGAGCCCGATGTGGGCGAGCAGAACTACGACTACCTCTTCGGCGTGATCGACGAAGTGGCGACGCAGTGCGGCTGGCAAGGCTGGGTCGGTTGCGAATACCGCCCGCGCCGCGGCATGGAGCCCGGCGGCACCTCGGCCGGCCTGGGCTGGCTGCGCGACTGGCGCCAGCGCGCATGACGACGCTCGAAGCGCTGCGCATCCCGATGCCGCTGCGTGGCTTTGCCGCGGCGGGCGATGCGCAGGTCTTCGACGTCACGATCGACGGCGACAAGATCGCGGCCATCGTGCCCAGCGCGTCGCAGACGCAAGCACGCGGCACGCTGCTGAGCGCGCTCGTCGAGGCGCACGCGCACATCGACAAGAACTTCACCGTGCAGGACGTCGGCGCCGCGCAGGGCGACCTGTTCACCGCCATCGAGCGCATGGGCCGCCATCGCGCGAGCTGGACTAGCGCCTCGCTGCGCCTGCGCATGGAGCGTGCGCTGCACGAGGCCTGGCGCGCCGGCACGCGCGCGCTGCGCACGCACCTCGACTGGGTCGAGCCCGAGCCGCCGGCCGCGCTGGCCGTGTTCGAGGCGCTGCGCGAAGAGTGGGCTAGCCGCATCGCGCTGCAGTTCGTCGCGCTCGTGCCGCTCGACGTGTTCGCCGACCTCGCGGCCGGTGAGCGCATCGCGCGCGACGTGAAGCGCGCGGGCGGCGCGTTGGGCGCTTTCGTCTACCGCAATGAAGGCCTGGTCCACAAGCTGGGCCGCGTGTTCGACCTCGCGCAGCAGCACGGGCTGACGCTCGACTTCCACGTCGACGAAGGCCTGGACACCGACGCCAGCGGCCTGCGCAGCATCGCGCAGCTGGTGCGCGCGCGCGACTTCAAGGGCCGCGTGGTCTGCGGCCACGCCTGCTCGCTCTCGGTGCAGGACGATGCCGTGGCCGCCGAAACGCTCACGCTGTGCGCCGGCGCCGGGCTGCACCTGGTCGCGCTGCCGACCACCAACCTCTACCTGCAGGGCGCGTGGGACCGCACGCCCGTGGCGCGCGGCATCACGCGCATCCGCGAGGCCGCAGCGCACGGCCTGCGCGCGAGCCTGGCCACCGACAACGTGCAGGACGCCTTCTATCCCTACGGCAGCTACGACCTGCTCGAGACCTTCGGCCTGGGCGTGCAGATGGCGCACCTCGCGCCCGCCGCCGACTGGCTCGACACCATCACCGTGAACCCCGCGAAGGCGCTGGGGCTCGCATGGGACGGGCGGCTGGCGCCGGGTTGCCCGGCCGACCTGGTGGTGCTGGCCGCCACCGACGAACACGAACTCATCGGCCCGCGCGGCCGCCTGCGCAGCGTCTACCGCGCGGGTCAACTTCTGGAGCCGAACACACCATGAGCATGGGCAAGCCGATGGCCAACTATGCCGCCGCCAAGCGCGTCGGCGATTTCGTCTTCATGAGCGGCGTGGTCGCCGTCGACCCGGCCACGCGCCGCGCGGTGGCGGGCTACGACGCCATTCCCGAAGAAGCCCGCACCGCGCTGCAGGGCGTGGGCTACGCCACGGGCCAGATGTCGGTCGACATCTTCGAGGCGCCCATCGTGGCGCAGAGCTGGTTCGTGCTCGAGCGCATCCGCCAGATCGCGGCCGAGCACGGCGGCACCATGGAAGACGTGGTGAAGCTGGTGCAGTACTTCCGCCACCTGCCGCACTACGCGTTCTACAACCGCGTGCGCGGCCTGTTCTATCCGGGCGAGCCGCCGGTGAGCACGGTGGTCGAGGTGTCGCGCTTCCTGCCGGGCGACGAGGTGCTCGTCGAGGTGGAAGCGACGATGTTCCTGCCCCTGCGCAGCGCTACCTGACGCCTGCGCCTTTCAAAAGAAACTCCGTCACCTGCTCGATCAGGTAGCGGCGGTCCTTGTCGTCACCCTCTTGTGCGGCGCTGCGGTAGTAGGCCGCCTGCGTGGCGTGGTCGGCGTAGAACTGCGTCACGGCCCAGATGTGGAACAGCACCAGCATCGGGTCGGCCTTGTCCATCAGGCCCTGGTTCATCCAGTTCTGGATCACGGCGGCGGCCTGGTCGGTGCGCTGCTTGCTCGTGTCCATCATGCTGTTGATGACGGGCGCGCCGCGCATCATCTCGGCGGTGAAGATGCGCGAGCGCAGCGGGTGCTCGAACGAGAACATCATCTTGCGCTGGATGAGATCGCCCAGCACCTTGCGCGGGCCGAAGGCCTCGTCGCTGAAGCCGAACACCACGATCCAGTCGGTCAGGATGTCCTGCAGCACCTGGCGGTACAGCGCTTCCTTGCTCTCGATGTAGTAGTGCAGCTGCGCCTTCGACAGGCCGGCCTTGTCGGCGATGGCCTGCGTCGAGGCGCCGGCCAGCCCTTCGCTGGCGAACACCTCGATGGCGGCCTGGTTGATGAGGCCGAGCACCTGTGTGTACTTGCGCGAACGCCCGCGCGTGGCGGGTGCGTCGCTGTCGGTGTCGCTCACGCTCACAGCTGCAGCACCAGGTCGGGGCCCTTGGCGCGCGAGCAGCACAGTGCGACCTTGGTGCGCCGCTCGGTGCCCGTGAGGCAGAAGTCGCGGTGCTCGGCGCCTTCGCCGTCGCCCTCGACCACGCAGGTGCCGCACAGGCCCTGCTGGCACGACACGGGAATGTCGATGCCCACTTCGTGCAGCGCATCGACGGCAGTCTGGTCGGCCGCCACCGGCACCTCGATGCCGCGCCGCGCCAGCTTCAGCGTGAAGGGCAGGCCCGTGGTGGCGGCGGCCGTGCCGGTGGGCGCGGCGAAGTACTCGGTGTGCAGCGCGTCTTCGGGCCAGTGCGCGGCGGCCTCGCGCACCGCCTGCATGAAGCCGCCGGGGCCGCACACGTACAGGTGCGTGTCGGGCGCGCGGTCGGCCAGCAGCGCGCGCAGGTCGATGCGTTGCGTCGCGTCACCCTGGTCGAGGTGCAGCTTCAGATGTGGGGCCAGCGCGGGCGCATACAGCGCCTCGGCAAAGGCCAGGTGCTCCTCGCTGCGTGCGAACACGCACAGCGTGAAGTCGGCGCCGCGCGCGGCCAGCGCCTGCGCCATCGCCAGCAGCGGCGTCATGCCGATGCCGCCGGCCAGCAGCAGGTGGCGGCGAGCTTCGGCGCGCAGCGGGAAGGTGTTGCGCGGCGCGCTGATCGCAATCAGGTCGCCCTCGCGCACGCGCTCGTGCATCGAGGCCGAGCCGCCGCGGCTCGCGTGTTCGCGCTTCACGCCGATCACGTAAGAGCCCGTGCCCGAGGGCGCGCGCGCCAGTGAATACTGGCGCGAGAAACCGCCGGGCATGTGCACGTCGATGTGCGCGCCGGCCTCGTAGCCGGGCAGCGCGCGGCCCCACGGATGCGTCAGCTCGAAGGCCAAAATTTCCGGCGTCTGGCGCGAGATGCGTTCGACGCGGACGGTCAGGGTGCGTTCGAGGCTCATGGTGTCTGTCTCCCTGCTTGCTTGTTTGTTTGTGGGCTAGATGTTGTGCAGCGTGCGCGCCACGCGCGCGATGAAATGGCTGCGGTCGCGGTCGGTGACGGCGTTCATGTCGTGCAGCTGCAGCCACGTCACCTTGCAGCGCCACGCGAACAGCGCGCGCAGTGCGCGCGTGAACAGCCGTCGCCCCGGGTCGCCGATGGCCATCACGAACCAGCGCGGCGAGCCGCCCGTGGTCACCACGGTGAGCCGGCGGATGTGCCGCATGCCCGACTTCGCGAGCTGTCCCTTGCGCTCCGCGGGCAGGAAGGCCACGCCCGGCAGCCACACGCGCTCGAGCCAGCCCTTGAGCATGGACGGAGGTCCGTGGAACCAGGTGGGGTAGACGAACACCAGGTGCTCGGCCCACAGCAGCGCTTCGACGTGGGGTTTCACGCGTTCGCGGATCAGTTCGGGGTTGTCGAGGTAGGCGATGCGCTCTTCGCGTGTCAGCGTCGGGTCGAAGCCCTCGGCGTACAGGTCGATGGCCCGCACCGGGTGGCGAGGCTGCAGCGCGTCGAGGGCGGTGCGGTAGAGCGCGTGGTTGAAGCTGTCAGGATTCGGATGGCAATGGACGACGAGCGTTTTCATGGTTCGGGCCGGTTCGCCTGTTCGGCGAGACGGGGTCAGAGCCCAGGGATAAAAGGCCGCGCGTGCCTTATGGCAAACCCAGGCGCCGGCATCTGACCCCGGCGCAAGCCCCGCGCGACCCACGGGAAAAAACGAAGCGACTTACTTGCTGGTGAGCTTCTTGCGGATGTCGACACCGACGCCCTTGTTGACGAACTGCGTGCTCACGACCTTCGACAGGTCGATCTCGCCGGGCTTGTACAGGCCGGCCTTGACCATCTTGTCGTAGAAGTCCTTCACGCGGGCTTCGTCGATGGCGCCGATGCCCTTGGTGAGCGAGTCGCCGCTGTCGACGATGCCCATCTTCTTGATGAGGTCGATGGAGCCCTGCAGCGCGGCTGGCGTGGCGTCGGGGTTGGTCTTGGCCATGAGCTCGTTGGCGGCCTTGTTGTCGCCGTAGAGGTAGTTGTTCCAGCCGACGATCGAGGCCTCGATGAACTTGCGCACCGTCTCGGGCTTGGTCTTGATGAGGTCGGCGCGGGTCTCGATGGTGGTGGCGTAGGTCGAGAAGCCGTGGTCGGCCAACAGGTGCACCACGGGGTCGAAGCCGGCCTGGGCCTTGATCGACAGCGGTTCCGAGATGGCGTAGCCCTGCTGGATCGACTTCTTGTCGGCGAGGAACGGGCCGACGTTGAAGGTGTAGGGCTTGAGCTGCGCATCCTTGAAGCCGTGCTCCGACTTCATCCACTGCCAGAAGCTGAACTGGCCGTCCTTGCCGATGAAGGCCACGGGCGCCTTCGTCATGTCCTTGAAGCTGTCGTAGCCCTGGCCCGGGTGCGCGAACATGGCCTGCGGGTCTTTCTGGAAGATGGCCGCGACCACCACGGTGGGCACGCCGTTCTTCACGTTGTCGAACGATTGCAGCAGGTTGCCGGTCATCAGGAAGTCGACCTTGCCGGCCGGCAGCATGGGCCGGTTGTTGACCATCGGGCCGCCCTGCATGATTTCCACGTCGAGGCCGTACTTCTTGTAGGTGCCGTCCACCAGCGCCTGGTAGAAGCCGCCGTGACCGGCCTGCGCTTTCCAGTTGGTGGCGAACACCACTTTTTCCTGGGCGTGCGCGGCGAGGGCAGCACCTGCGAGGGCCAGGCCGAAGGCCAGCGGCCGGAGAGAGAAAGCGGGGATGCGCATGGGGACGGACTCCTGTGGAGGTTGGGGTGGGGACGGGATGCGAAGACTAAATGTTTTCGACGGCTTCAACGCTCGACGGCCATGTCGGGCGTCCAGCCGCGCGTTTTTCCGGGGTTCATCAAACCCATCGGGTCGCTGCGCTTCTTGAACTCGATCTGCTGCGTGTCGATGGTCTTCATGCCGCCGTCCTCGATGGTGAAGACGTGCGGGTTGAAGATCTGCGCGCCGCCCTGCGACTCGATCTCGCGCATCACCTCGTACTGGTGGGCCTCGCCCTTCCAGCGCACGAGCAGGATGCCGAAGGTGCCGCATTCGCCGTTGGCGCGCGCGAAGTCCTGGTGCTGTAGCACGTCGTCGCCGAAGATTTGCAGGTGGCGCTCGACGACTGAAGGATCGAAAGGCTGGGCGTAGGCCACCTGCAGATACGTCCAGCTGCGGTCGGCCTTCAGCGCTTGCAGCGTCGTGTGGTTGAAGGCGCATTCGTAGGCCGGCGGCAGGCCGGCGGCCAGCAGCTCGTCTTCGGTGCCGGCCACCGAGATGGTGCCGCCGTGCGCCGCGGCCAGCGCGCGAAAGCCCGCGAGCGTGTCGGGCGAGACCATGGTGAACACGGCGTGCCGGTCGGGCGGAAAGTGCTCGCCCATGGCCGTGTAGTAGGGCGAGAAGCGCGCCTCCACGGTCGACAGCAGAAACAGGTCGTACGCGGGCGCCTGCGCGGCAATGCCGAAGTCGAGCGCGCCGCGGTAGCTGTCGAACAGCACCGTGCAGTGCACCCAGTCGACCGCCGGGCTCAGCGCCACTTCGACGTCGAGGATCACGCCGTTGGTGCCGTAGGCGTGGTGCACCTGCTGGATCTCGTCGCCCACCAGTTCGATGACGCGCGGCTCGCGCTCCACCGTCATCACGCGCGCGCGCAGCAGGTTGCCGGGGTCGCGCAGGATGCCGTGGCGGAACGAGCCGATGCCGCCGAAGCCGCCCGCGATGAAGCCGCCGATGCTGGCCACGTGCCAGGTCGAGGGCCACATGCGCAGCGCCTGACCGGTTTCGCGCGCGGCCAGGTCGATGTCGTGCATGCGCGCGCCGGCCTCGACGCGGATGCGGCCGTCGGCCAGGTCGAGCACGCGGCACATCTGCGTCACGTCGAGCACGAGTCCACCTTCGAGCGGCACGCACTGGCCGTAGTTGCCGGTGCCGCCCGCGCGCACGGTGAGCGGCAGCTTCCACTTGGCGGCCACGGCCGCGGCCTGGCGCACGTCGTCCTCGGTGCTGACCTTGACCACGAGGTCGGCCACGCAGCCCGCGAGCTGCGCCGTGAGGATCGGGCTGTACCAGTAGAAGTCTTTCGACAGCTGCTTGCGCTGGCTGGGCGTGGCGATCACGTTCAGGCCGCGCAGGTCCTCGCGCACGGCGTCCCAGTCGACGACGGTGTGCATCGCTCTAGCGTTCACGGCGCATCTCGCTCTCGTGCCAGTGGCCGAGCACCAGCCGCGACAAGGCGGCGAACACGATGAAGATCACGATGCCCAGCAGAGACACCAGCAGCAGCGCCGCGAACATCATCGGGATCTCGGTGCGGAAGCTCGATTCGAGGATGCGCGAGGCCAGCCCCGTTTCCTTGCCCGCCGTGCCGGCCGTGAACTCGGCCACCACCGCGCCGATCAGGCTCAGGCCGCCGGCGATCTTCAGGCCCGCCATGAAGTACGGCAGCGCGCTGGGTGCGAGCAGGTAGCGGAAGGTCTGCCAGGGCGAGGCCTTGTAGAGCTGGAACAGGTCGCGCAGGTTGCTGTCGGCGCTCTTCAGGCCGATGACGGTGTTCGACAGGATGGGGAAGAAGGCCACGATCCACGCGCACAGCAACAGCGCCGCGGTGGTGCTCGACACGTAGATCAATATCAGCGGCGCGATCGCGATGATCGGCGTCACCTGCAGGATCACGGCGATCGGGAACAGGCCGATCTCCACCCACTTGAACAGCGCGAACGCAATCGCCAACAGCACGCCGCCGACGATGGCAGCGCCCAGCGCGAGCAGCGTGAGCTTCACCGTGAACCACAGCGCGCCCGAGAGCGAACCCCAGTTGTCGAACAGCGTGCGCAGGATCAGCGAGGGCGCGGGCAGGATGTAGTGGGGGATGTCGTTGGCACGCACCATCCACTCCCACACCAGCAGCAGCGCCGCGACGATGACGACCGGCACGACGACGCGCAGCGTCGACTCGCGACGGCGCAGCTTGTCTTCGTGCGCGCGCAGCGTTTCCGCGGACGGCGTGGCTTCGTGGGTGGCGGTGGTGTCGAGGGGCATCACGGTTTCAATGGTCGATGTCGAGGCCATGGAGTGCTCCGTGCAGAGAGTGTGAAACGGCGGTGCAGTGCGCGTTGTAGCGGCTGGAGGTGCGGAAGGCTTCGCCGCGCGGGTAGGGCTCGTCGATGGCGATCTCGTCGATCACGCGGCCCGGGCGCGCCGCCATCACGACGATGCGGTTCGACAGATACACCGACTCGTACACGCTGTGCGTGACGAACACGATCGAGAAGCGGTGCTCGCGCCAGATGGCCAGCAGGTCGTTGTTGAGCTTGATGCGCGTCATTTCGTCGAGCGCGGCAAAGGGCTCGTCCATGAGCAGCAGGCGCGGGTGCGTGACCAGCGCGCGCGCGATCGACACGCGCATCTTCATGCCGCCCGAGAGCTCGCGCGGGTACACATCGGCAAAGCGCGAGAGGCCGACCAGTTCCAGCACCTGCTGCACCACCGGTGCGGCTTCGTCGCGGCCCATGCCCGCGAGCTTGAGCGGCAGCCAGACGTTGTCGAACACCTTGGTCCAGGGCATGAGCGTGGGCTCCTGGAACACGAAGCCCAGGTCGCGGTCGCTCTTGCTGTCCTTCGCGGTGCCCGTGTTGGCGCCCGACCATTGCATGTCGCCCGAGCTGATGCGCGTGAGCCCGGCAATCAGCCGCAGCGCGGTGCTCTTGCCGCAGCCCGAGGGGCCGAGGAAGCTGACGAAGTCGTGCTCGCCGATGTCGAGCGTCATGTCCTGCAGGGCGAGCGTGCCGTTGGCGAATCGCTTGCCGACGTTGCGAAGGCGGACCAGCGGCGTGGATGGCGTGGTGCTTTCCATGGAACTCCTTGTGCAACCGGGGCTCAGCGCCAGGCGGGAACGTTGGCCAGCCGCTCCAGGGGGAAGCGGTCGATCTCGTGCAGCAGCTCGACGAAGCGCTGGCCCACGTGGTCGAGCACCGCGGCGCCCTTCTCGGCCGTGGCGCGCGTGGCGTCGCCGGCGGCGCCGGCCGGGTTGATGTCGTGCATCTGCCAGCCGAGTTTGCCGCTGGGCGTGATCGACAGGAACTTGTTTTCGGCGGCCATCTGCTCGGTCAGGGAGCTGAAGTTCTGGAATTGATCCTTGCGCACGTAGTCGGGCGTGAGGTGCAGCATCACCGAGCTTTCGAGGTCGCCCGCGTGGATGCCGTGCTTGCCTTCGTGCGCGGTGAACAGGCCTTCGGGCAGGCCCAGCGTGTACCAGTTGGCGGCCACGACCATCATGTCGTGCTCCTCGCGCAGGTCGCGCGCCACGATGTCCATGACGCTCATCTGCCCGCCGTGGCTGTTGTAGAGCACCAGCTTGCGCACGCCGGCCTTGGCGACGCAGGCGCCGACGTCCTTCCACAGCGAGATCAGCGTGTTGGCCGACACCGTGAGCGTGCCCGGGTAGCGCGAGTGCTCGTTGCTCTTGCCGTAGGGCACGGTGGGCAGGAACAGCACCGGCAGGTCGTCGGGCAGGTAGGGCAGGCAGGCCTGCACCATGCCGTCGATGGTGGCGGTGTCGGTCGACATCGGCAGGTGGGGGCCGTGCTGTTCGGTCGCCCCCACCGGCAGCACGGCGATGAGCCGTTCGCGGTCGAGGCGGGAGAACTCTTCACTGGTCAGGTCGGACCAGAAGCGGCTGCGCAACGGGGGCGGATTCATCGTGGCAAACCTCGTGACAACGGTGGGAGGGTCTAAATTATCCGTCTGGTCAAAAAAAGTAGACCATGCGTGGATACCCTTGCCCAGCCGCTTGCAAGCGGCATGCCAGCAAAACAATGCAGGTGGTCAAAACACCTGGGTAGGGCACGCCCGGCCCGTGGTGTCAGCGGCGCACCACGAAGCGCGTGATCACCGGCGCCGTTTCGCCGAGGTGGAACGCCAGCCGGCGCTCGCGCAGCGCCATGTCGGCGGCGGTGGCGCGGTTGAAGCGGCGCAGGTGGTCGGTCCACGACTCATCGACGATCTGCTCCACGTAGCGCTCGGCCTGCGCGATGTCGTGCAGCAGCTCCCAGCCGATGGCGCCCTGGCCCAGGCGCGCGCGGCGGGTCTGCTGCATCACGAGGTGGAAGGCCGCGGCGCGCGACGGGTCGATGAGGTACTCGACCGTGATCACCACGCGGCCGTCTTCCTGCGGCGCCTCGGCGGGCGGGCCGGTGGCCCAGCCGGCCTGGGCGGGGCGCACGTCGTCCTCGCCGCTCACGTCGGTCACCCAGCGGATGGCCGCGAGCATCAGCAGCGTGCCGCTCACGGCGGCGATGGCCAGGCTCAGCGTCAGCGACGTGACGGTGGCCACCTGGCCCCACAGCGCCGCGCCGATCGCGCTCGCGCCCATGATCGCCATCTGGTAGGTCGACATGCCGCGCGCGCGCACCCAGTCGGGCAGCGCGAGC
Source organism: Variovorax sp. EBFNA2 (assembly GCF_033802765.1). Taxonomy (NCBI): domain Bacteria; kingdom Pseudomonadati; phylum Pseudomonadota; class Betaproteobacteria; order Burkholderiales; family Comamonadaceae; genus Variovorax; species Variovorax sp. EBFNA2. The sequence continues at coordinate 6,295,241 of NZ_CP138496.1, read as the reverse complement.
TGGGCCGACACCGACAGCGAGTTGGCCACCGTGATCCACGCCATGCCGCCGAAGAACATCGCCGGCACCGCGACCCAGGCGTTGGGCGCCACGGCCATCACGGCGGTGGCGGCCGACTGCAGCATGGCGCCGCGCAGCACCAGCTGGTCGCGCCCGAGCGCCTGGCGCAGCCGCGGCAGGAAGAGCACCGCGATGATCGCGCCCGTGCCCATGGCGGCCAGCAGCAGCGTGAAGGTGCCGGCGCCACCGCCCTCGAGGTTGCGCGCCAGCAGCGGCAGCAGCGCCAGCAGCGCGGTCGAGTGGAAGAAGAAGAGCGACACGCGCGTGAGCACCGCCCGCATGCGCTGCGACTGGCGCACGAACTGCACGCCCACGCGCATTGCGCTGATGAGCTTCTCGCGGCCCAGCGGGTTGGGCGTGTGCTCGCGGCGCCAGCGCAGCACCACGAAGCCCGAGGCCACCGACAGCACCGCGTTGAGCGCGAACACCCACACGCTGCCCGCGCTCGCGATCAGCATGCCGGCCGTGAGCGGGCCGACGATGCGCGAGGCGTTCATGGCGATGCCGTTCAGGCCCAGCGCGGCTGGCAGTTGCTGGCGCGGCACGAGCTCGGGCACGATGGCCGAGAACACCGGCCAGCGCAGCGCGAGGCCGATGCCGTTGGCGAAGGTGAGTGCCAGCAAAAGCGGCGCGGTCATCACGTCGAGCGCGATCGCGGCGCACAGCACGACGGCGGTGCCGGCCAGCCAGAACTGCGTGGCCACCAGCCAGCGCCGGCGATCGAGGATGTCGGCCAGCGCGCCGCTCGGAAGGCCGAGCAGGAACACCGGCAAGGTGGAGGCCGACTGCACCAGCGCCACCCAGATCGGCGAGGTGGTGAGCGAGGTCATCATCCACGCCGCCGCCACATCGTTCATCCACATGCAGATGTTGGCGATGAGCCAGGTGCTCCACAGCATGCGGAACACGGGGAGCTTCAGGGGCTCGAGCGCCGCGAGGTTCGAGGGCTGCGGCTTGGCCGGCGGGAGGGGTGTCTCTTCGGGGGATATGGGCGGCATGTCGCGCTATTGTGGCGCGGCTCAGCCTCTGTCGCTGCGGGCGAGGCGATGCTCGAGGCGACGCAGCAGCGTCGTCAGCACCAGCGTCATCACCCAGTACACGACCGAGATCGCGAGGTACGGTTCCCAGTAGCGCGCATAGGCGCCGGCCACGGTGCGCGCGGCATAGGCCAGCTCGGCCAGGCCGATGGCCGACACGAGCGAGGTGTCCTTGAGCAGTGCGATCGCGTTGTTGCCCAGCGGCGGCAGCATGCGGCGAAACGCCTGCGGCAGCACCACGTAGCGCATCACCTGCGCCGGGCTGAAGCCCAGCGAGCGGCCGGCGTCGAACTGCCCGCGCGAGATCGACTGGATGCCGGCGCGGAACACTTCGGAAATGTAGGCCGCCGAGTTCAGCGTGAGCGCGACCACGCCCGAGATGAGCGCGCCGTGCTCCTGCTTGAGCGTGCGCGCCAGGTCGCCGTCGATGAGCAGGCCCGTGCTCGGGTGGATGAACACCGGCATCACCGCGAAGTGGATCAGCAGGATCTGCACGAACAGCGGCGTGCCCCGGAAGAAGCTCACGTACACCGTGGCGGGCCAGCGCAGGAACACGCGCGTGAGCCAGGTCCACGGCGCATGGCGCGCCTGCGCCAGCCGCGCCAGCGCCAGGCACAGGCCCCAGCTCGCGCCCAGCAGCACGCAGACCACGGTCATGCGCAGCGTCATCCAGGCGCCCTGCCAGAACAGGTCTTTGTATTCCACGAGGATGTCCCAGCGGAACCATCCGAAAAGCAGCACTGGTTGTTCCATGCCTGCGTCCTCCACTCTGTCTATCTGTTTGTCTGCGAAAAAACGAAACGGCCGCGTGAGGGCGGCCGTGTTCAGGAAAATGCCGTGCGGCTCAGCGCACGTTCGGGTCCTTGTTGAACCACTTCTTGTAGATCGTCACGTAGCTGCCGTCGGCGCGGATGGCCGCCAGGCCGGCGCTGAGCTTGTCGAGCAGCGCCTTGTCGCCCTTCTTCACGACGATGCCGAAGCCTTCTTCAGGGAAGGACTTGTCGTCGAGCGTCTTCAGCTCGGCGTGCTGCGCCACGCGGTAGGCGATCACGCCGTTGTCGCCCATGGCGGCATCGACGCCGCCCCCGGCCAGCTCGGAAATGATGAGCGGCGTGCTCTCGAAGCGGCGGATGTTGGGGCTGGTCTTGCCGAACTCGCGCGAGGCGATGTCGTCGGCGGTGGAGGCGCTGACCACGGCGATCTTCTTGCCCGTGAGGTCCTTCAGCGAGGCCACGGTGCTGTTCTTCGGCAGCGCGATGAGCTGGCGCGCCGCGAAGTACGGCGGCGTGAAGTCGTAGCTCTGCTTGCGCTTCTCGTTGATGGTGACGCCCGAGATCACGAGGTCGACGTCGCCATTGTTCAGCGCGCCGAAGATGCCGGTGAAGGGCGTGTTGACGACCTTGATCTTCAGGCCCTGCTGCTTGGCGATGGCGTTGATGATGTCGATGTCGAAGCCGACGATCTGCTTGTCCTTGTTCTCGAAGGCAAAGGGCGCGTAGGTGGCGCTGGAGGCCACGGTGAGTTCGCGGTTCTGGGCTTGGGCCTGGGCACCGAAGGTGAGCGAAGCGGCTGCGAGGCCGAGGGCCAGGGCGCGGCGGAGAGAGTTCATTCGGGGTCCTTGTGTCTTGCCGCCCGGCGGGAAGCGGTGGGCGAGCATTTTAGGCGGTCGCTATCGGGACCCCTTGCCGGTTACCGGGCGAACAGGAAGTAGAGCGCGACGGCTACCACCGCCACGACGGCGATCACCTTGCCCGCGCGGGGCGAACCCGAAGCGCTGGACGCGCCCGTGCTGTGCCACGTCACGGTGCGGGTATGCACCGTCTTCGTGTGGCCGTCGCTGCTGCTGCGCTCGGTGCGGGTGTGCACCGATTTCGTGTGGCCGCCGCCGCCGCGCTCCGTGCGGGCGAGCGCGTCGGCCACGACCTGCCGGCCTTCCGGCGAGATCGCGGACGTCGGCGTGGCGAGCGCCTGCAGCTGCGCGGGCGTCAGCACGCCGGTGCGCACGGCCCAGGCCAGCGTGGCGGCCGGCGAAGCGGGCGCGGCCCATTCGGGGTCCTGTTCGGGCAGCAGGCTGCGGGCCTGGAAGTGCTGCACGGGGTCGATCAGCTGCAGCGCCTGCAACTGGTCGAGCGCGCTGTCGGTCACGCCGTCTTCGAGCCGGTGGGCCATGAGGCCGATCTCGAACAGCACCCAGGCCGGCGCCTGCCCGCTGACCATGGCCACCGCGTTCGCCACGGTGCGGTGCGCTTCGTCTTCCGCGCCGGGGGCGGCACGGGCGCGCAGGCCCGGCAGTGCGTCCGCCGCGACGATGTCCTTGGCGGCGGCCCAGCCCAGCGCTTCGCTCGGGGTGCGCAGCGCGGTGTTCGGCAGGTCGGGGTGCGCGAGCGCCTGCGCGTGTTCCGCGTCGGTCAGCAGGCCCAGGGTGTGCAGGTGCGACAGGGCCCGCAGGCGGTTTTCTTCGAGAGTCATCGGGCCAAGTGTCCCAGAGGCAGCGCGCTGTTGGCCTTTACTTCGCCCAGCGAGAAGCTCGTGTGCAGGTCTTTCACGTTCGGCAGGTTCATGAGGTTCTGCCGCGCGAAGGCCGAGAAACCGTTCAGGTCCTGGGCCACCACCTGCAGCTCGAAGGTGCCGGTGCCGCTGATGTAGTGGCAGGCCACGACCTCGGGCATCTTGCGGATCGCGTCTTCGAGCTTGCGCGTGGCTTCGTGGGTGACGCGCTCGGTGTCCACGCGCACGAAAGCGAGCACGCCCAGCCCGATCTTGTGGCGGTCGATCTCGGCGCGGTAGCCCTTGATGAAGCCGGCGTCTTCGAGCGCGCGCACGCGGCGCCAGCAGGGCGCCGCCGACAGGCCCACGCGCTGCGCAAGCTCGGCGTTCGTGAGGCGGCCGTCGGTCTGCAGTTCTTGCAGGATAGCGAGGTCGAACTTGTCAATGCTTTCCATGGGCGTAGATGTTAAGCAAGATTCTTTCTGAAAGCAGCTTTTTGGGGACGAAAAACGCAAACACCTGTCGCGGACCCCGGCATACACTTTGCGTGATCATGGGCTCGCGCCCTACCGGGCACAGACCCACACCCATCAGCCAGGCCCACAAAGCCCTGCCACTACGGAGACAGAAGACATGAACGCCCCGCTGCCCGAGCACATTCGCCGCGCGCTAGAAACCGTCACGCTCGACGACAAATACTCCCTCGATTACGGCCGCGCCTTCATGAGCGGCGTGCAGGCCCTGGTCAAGCTGCCGATGCTGCAGCGCCTGCGCGACAAGCAGGTCGGCAAGAACACCGCCGGCTTCATCAGCGGCTACCGCGGCTCGCCGCTCGGCGGCTACGACCAGGCGCTGTGGAAGGCCAGCAAGTTCCTCAAGGAACAGAACATCGTCTTCCAGCCCGGCGTGAACGAAGAGCTCGCGGCCACGGCGCTGTGGGGCACGCAGCAGCTGGGCTTCTCGCCGCAAGGCACCAACAAGTTCGACGGCGTCTTCGGCATCTGGTACGGCAAGGGCCCGGGCGTGGACCGCTGCTCCGACGTCTTCAAGCACGCCAACATGGCGGGCACCACCGCCTGGGGCGGCGTGATCGCGGTGGCGGGCGACGACCACATCTCCAAGAGCTCGACCGCAGCACACCAGAGCGACCATATCTTCAAGGCCTGCGGCACGCCGGTGTTCTTTCCGGCCAACGTGCAGGAAATTCTCGACCTGGGCATCCACGCCTTTGCGCTGAGCCGCTTCTCGGGCGTGTGGTCGGGCATGAAGACGATCCAGGAGATCGTCGAGTCGAGCGCCACGGCCATGATCGACCCCGAGCGCGTCGACATCGTCATTCCCACCGACTTTGAGATGCCGCCCGGCGGCCTGCACATCCGCTGGCCCGACCATGCGCTGGAGCAGGAAGCCCGGCTCATGCACTACAAGTGGTATGCCGCGCTGGCCTACATCCGCGCCAACCGCCTGAACCACAACGTGATCGAAGGCCCGAACGATCGCTTCGGCATCATGGCCAGCGGCAAGGCCTTCAACGACACGCGCCAGGCGCTCATCGACCTGGGCCTGGACGACGCGGCCTGCCGCCAGCTGGGCATCCGCTTGCACAAGGTGGGCGTGGTGTGGCCGCTCGAGGCGCAGCTCACGCGCGACTTCGCCACCGGTCTGCAAGAGATTCTGGTGGTCGAGGAGAAGCGCCAGGTCATCGAATACCAGCTGAAGGAAGAGCTCTACAACTGGCGCTCCGACGTACGCCCCAACGTGGTCGGCAAGTTCGACGAAGGCGCCAGCTCCACGGACGACGGCTACTCCGGCGGCGAATGGTCGATGCCCAATCCGACCTCGCACACGCTGCTGCGCGCCAACGCCGACCTGAACCCGGCGCTCATCGCCAAGGCCATCGCCGCGCGCCTGAAGAAGACCGGCCTGCTGGCCGCCGCCGGCGCCGACATGGCCGCCCGCATCGACGCACAGCTCGCCATCCTCGAGGCCAAGGAACGCGCGATGGTGGTGCAGCAGGCGTCCACCAGCGTGGCCGACGCCACGCGCCAGCCCTGGTTCTGCTCGGGCTGCCCGCACAACACCAGCACCGTCGTGCCCGAAGGTTCGCGCGCGATGGGCGGCATCGGCTGCCACTTCATGGCGACCTGGATGGACCGCTCCACCATCGGCTTCACGCAGATGGGCGGCGAGGGCGTGCCATGGGTCGGCCAGCAGCCCTTCACGACCGACCAGCACATCTTCGCCAACCTGGGCGACGGCACGTACTTCCACAGCGGCCTGCTGGCGATTCGCCAGAGCATCGCGGCGGGCGTGAACATCACCTACAAGATTCTTTACAACGACGCGGTCGCCATGACCGGCGGCCAGCAGGTCGGCGAGCGCCCCGAGGGCCACTCGGTGCTGCAGATTGCAGAGAGCCTGCACGCCGAAGGCGCCAAGAAGGTCGTGATCGTCACCGACGAGCCCGAAAAGTACGAGGGCGTGACCATTCCGGGCGACCACGTGCAGGTGAAGCACCGTGACCTGCTGGACGACATCCAGCGCGAGTTCCGCGCCATGGCCGGCACCACGGCCATCATCTATGACCAGACCTGCGCCACCGAGAAGCGCCGCCGCCGCAAGCGGGGCACGGCCGTCGATCCGGCCAAGCGCGTGGTCATCAACGAGCTGGTCTGCGAAGGCTGCGGCGACTGCAGCGTGCAGAGCAACTGCCTCTCCGTGGAGCCGCTGGAAACCGAATTCGGCCGCAAGCGCACCATCAACCAGAGCAGCTGCAACAAGGACATGAGCTGCCTGAAGGGCTTCTGCCCGAGCTTCGTGACCGTCGAAGGCGGTCAGCTCAAGAAGAAGGGCAAGAACAAGGCGGCCACGCCGGCCGAGTTCGGCCTGCTGACCGAGCCCGTCATTCCGTCGCTCGTGGGCGGCAAGGTCTGGGGCGTGGTGGTGGCCGGCGTCGGCGGCACCGGCGTGATCACCATCGGCCAGCTCTTGGGCATGGCCGCGCACATCGAAGCCAAGGGCATCGTCACGCAGGACGCGGCGGGCCTGGCGCAAAAGGGCGGCGCCACGTGGAGCCATGTGCTCATCGGCGACACGCAGGACGACATCCGCACCACCCGCGTGGGCACCGCGGCGGCCGACCTGATCCTGGCCTGCGACCCGCTCGTCACGATCAACGCCGAGACCATGGCGCGCATGCGCGAAGGGCGCACGCACGTGGCGCTCAACAGCCACAGCGCGCCCACGGCCGCCTTCGTGCGCAACGCCAACTGGCAGAACCCCGAAGACGCCTGCGCCGCTGAAATCGCGCGCGCCGTGGGCATCGACGGCCTGGGTGCCTTCGACGCCGATGCCGCCGCCACCGCGCTGATGGGCGACACCATCTACGTCAACCCGATGATCCTGGGCTACGCCTGGCAAAAGGGCTGGGTGCCGCTGGCGCACGAGTCGCTGATGCGCGCGATCGAGCTGAACGCCGTGGCCGTCGAAAACAACAAGACCGCCTTCGAGTGGGGCCGCCAGGCCGCCGTGCGCCCGGACGAACTGCAAAAGCGCGTGCGCCCGGGCCAGATCATCGAGTTCAAGAAGCGCGAGACGGTCGAGGCCCTGGTGGCTCGCCGCGCCGAGTTCCTGACCGGCTACCAGAACGCCGCCTACGCCGAGGAATACAAGGCCTTCGTCGGCCGCGTGCAGCAGGCCGAAGCGGCCGTCGGCAAGAGCACGGCGCTGAGCGAAACGGTGGCGCGCTACCTGTTCAAGCTCATGGCCTACAAGGACGAGTACGAAGTCGCCCGCCTGCACACCGACCGCACCTTCCTGGACCGCGTCGAGGGCATGTTCGAAGGCGACTACAAGCTCAACTACCACCTGGCGCCGCCGCTCATCGCCAAGAAGAACGCCAAGGGCCAGCTGCAGAAGCAGAAGTTCGGTCCCTGGATGCTCACGGGCTTCCGTGTCCTCGCCAAGCTCAAGGGCCTGCGCGGCACGGCGCTCGACGTCTTCGGCCGCACCGAAGAGCGCAAGACCGAGCGTGCGCTCATCGCCGAGTACCGCGCCAGCATCGAGGAAGTGCTCAAGGGCCTGCGCGCCGACAACCACGCGCTGGCGCTGGAGATCGCGGCGCTGCCCGAGCAGATCCGCGGCTACGGCCACGTGAAGGAGCGCAACCTGGCGGCGGCCCGCACCCGCTGGAACGAGCTGCTGGGCAAGTGGCGCCACCCCGAGGCGCAGCGCGCAGCGGCCTGATCCACGGGCGCCGTTTCCCCTTGAAAAGAGCGTCCTTGTGGCGCTCTTTGCTATTTAAACAATAGCGAAAAGCCCTCCCCACCGCGCCGGATAAGGGCGCGAAACGGCCATCTGCGACGAATACAATGCCCGACTGCGCGCGGCCTCCCCCGCCGAGCCTCTGACTTGCGGCCCGCATCCCTCGTGGGCGCGGAACCGCGGGCCCGGCCCGCGCATCTGAAGTCTTTTTCTTCTCTCTTCCCTCTGCTGGAGACTCTCTTGTTCATTTCCTCTGCTTTCGCACAAACCGCGCCCGCAGCCGCCGGTGGTGGCGACATGTTGTCTTCGCTGGGCAGCATGCTGCCGCTGGTGCTGATGTTCGTGGTGCTGTATTTCGTCATGATCCGCCCGCAAATGAAGCGCCAGAAAGAAGCCCGCGCCATGATCGAAGCCCTGGCCAAGGGTGACGAAGTCGCCACGGCCGGCGGCGTGCTCGGCAAGATCACGTCGATCAGCGACCAGTACCTCGGCCTGGAGATCGCCAACGGCATCGAGATCAAGATCCAGCGCAGCGCGGTGGTCCAGGTGCTGCCCAAGGGCGCCGTCAAGCAATAAAAGCGTGAGCTGAACCTTGCGCTTCGCGGCGCAGGGCCCCAAGTCACGCCGTGTTCCCTTTCTGAAACGCTTGTGAAAAGCGCCTTCTCATGAACCGTTACCCGGTCTGGAAGTACGCGATCATCGTGATCGTGCTACTCGTGGGGCTCATTTACGCCCTGCCCAATCTCTTCGGCGAAGCACCTGCGGTGCAGGTGTCCGCGGCCAAGACGAGCGTCAAGGTCGATGCCGCCACCCAGACCCGGGTCGAGGAGGCGCTGAAGGCGGCCGGCCTGACGCCCGACCTGGTGACGCTGGACGCCGGCTCGCTGCGCGCCCGCTTCACCACCACCGACGACCAGCTCAAGGCGCGCGACGTCGTGCAGCGCGCCCTGGTGCCCGACGCCAGCGACCCGCCCTACACGGTGGCGCTGAACCTGCTGTCGCGTTCGCCCAAGTGGCTCACGTCGCTGCATGCCTACCCGATGTACCTGGGCCTCGACTTGCGCGGCGGCGTCGACTTCCTGCTGCAGGTCGACATGAAGGGCGCCATCGACAAGAAGGCCGAATCGTTCGCGAGCGACCTGCGCACCACCTTCCGCGACAAGAACATCCGCGGCACCCAGGTCAGCCGCAACGGCCAGACCGTCGAGGTGACCTTCCGCGACGCGGCCTCGCTCGAGACCGCCAAGCGCCTGATCGTGGACCAGTTCCCCGACCTCAGCACCACCGACACGCAGGACGGCACCAACTGGCGCCTGACCGCCACCATCAAGCCCGAGGCGGCCCGCCGCCTGCAGGACGCCGCGCTCAAGCAGAACATCACGACCCTGCACAACCGGATCAACGAACTCGGCGTGGCCGAGCCGGTGATCCAGCAGCAGGGCCTGGACCGCATCGTCGTGCAGCTCCCGGGCGTGCAGGACACGGCCAAGGCCAAGGAAATCCTGGGCCGCACCGCCACGCTCGAGATGCGCATGGTCGACGAGAGCGCCGAAGGCCGCGCGGCCGAACTGAGCGGCGCGCCCGTGCCCTTCGGCTCCGAGAAATTCCTCGACCGCAGCGGCCGTCCGGTGATCGTGAAGAAGCAGGTGCTCGTCACCGGCGAGAACCTCACCGACGCCCAGCCCGGCTTCGACCAGCAGAGCAACCAGCCCAAGGTCGACCTGACCATGGACGCCAAGGGCGGCCGCATCATGCGCGACGTCAGCCGCGAAAACTACAAGAAGCGCATGGCCATGCTGATCTTCGAGAAGGGCAAGGGCGAAGTGCTCACGGCCCCGTCGATCAACGGCGAACTGGGCAACCGCTTCCAGGTTTCGGGTTCGATGACGGTGGCCGAAGCCAGCGACCTCGCCCTGCTGCTGCGCGCCGGCTCGCTGGCTGCGCCCATGGAGATCATCCAGGAGCGCACCATCGGCCCGACGCTCGGTGCCGACAACATCGAAAAAGGCTTCAAGAGCGTGATGTACGGCTTCCTGGCCATCATGGTCTTCATGTGCCTGTACTACGCACTGTTCGGCCTGTTCTCGTCGATCGCGCTGGCCGTCAACCTGATGCTGCTGGTCGCCATCCTGTCGATGCTGCAGGCCACGCTCACGCTGCCCGGCATCGCGGCCATGGCGCTCGCCATCGGCGTGGCCATCGACTCCAACGTGCTCATCAACGAGCGCGTGCGCGAAGAGTTGCGCAACGGCGCCTCGCCGCAGGCCGCCATCCACGCGGGCTACGACCGCGCCTGGGGCACGATTCTCGACTCCAACGTGACCACGCTGATCGCGGGCATTGCGCTGCTGGCCTTCGGCTCGGGCCCGGTGCGCGGCTTCGCCGTGGTGCACTGCATCGGCATCGTCACCTCGATGTTCTCCGCCGTGTTCTTCTCGCGCGGCCTCGTGAACTTCTGGTACGGCAACAAGAAGAAGCTCAAGACCGTGTCGATCGGCACCGTCTGGCGGCCTAAAACCGGTAGCGCCGACGGCACCGCCGTGGTCGAAACCAAGTAACGGCCGAGGACCCACGCCATGGAATTCTTCCGCATCCACAAGACCATCCCGTTCATGCGCCATGCCCTGGTGCTGAACATCATCTCCTTCGCAACCTTTGCGCTGGCGCTGTTCTTCCTTTTCCACCGCGGACTGCACCTGTCGGTGGAGTTCACCGGCGGCACGGTGATGGAAGTGGCCTACGAGCAATCGGCCGACATCGGCAAGGTGCGCGAGGCCGTCACCAAGCTCGGCTATCCCGAAGTGCAGGTGCAGAACTACGGCACCTCGCGCGACGTGCAGATCCGCCTGCCCACGCAGAAGGGCATGAGCTCCGACCAGCAGAGCGCGCAGGTCATGCAGGCGCTGAAGTCGGTCGATCCGTCGGCCACGCAGCGCGGCATCGAGGTCGTCGGGCCGCAGGTCGGTGAGGAGCTGACCACCAACGGCATCAAGGCGCTGGCCATGGTGGTGGTGGGCATCATGATCTACCTGGCGTTCCGCTTCGAATGGAAGTTCGCGCTGTCCACCGTGCTGGCCAACCTGCACGACGTGGTGATCATCCTGGGCTTCTTCGCGTTCTTCCAGTGGGAGTTCTCGCTGGCGGTTCTGGCGGCGGTGCTCGCGGTGCTGGGCTACTCGGTGAACGAGTCGGTCGTGATCTTCGACCGCGTGCGCGAGAACTTCCGCCGTTACCGCAAGATGACGACCACCGAAGTCATCGACAACGCGATCACCTCGACGATCAGCCGCACGATCATCACGCACGGCTCCACGCAGCTCGTGGTGCTGTCGATGTTCTTCTTCGGCGGCCCCACGCTGCACTACTTCGCGCTGGCACTGACGATCGGCATCTGCTTCGGCATCTATTCGTCGTGCTTCGTGGCCGCCGCGATCGCGATGTGGCTGGGCGTGAAGCGTGAAGACCTGATCAAGGGCCCCGTCAAGCGCGACGGCGATCCCGGCGGCGACGACCCGAACGCCGGCGCGGTGGTTTGACGGTGGTCTGAGGGATACTCCGGCGCCGGCTGCGCGTCAGCCGCACTTGTGCGGCGGCGCATCCCGATGCAAGCTCGGGGCTGTCGCCGACGAACCGTTTCGTTTCCTCTGGCCTTTCCGATTCTTCAATGAGCACTGCGCGGTCCGCCTCTTCCCTGCAGCTCGCACGCGAGGCGCGTGAGCGTTTCGTGGCGGCCACGGAAGGTGCGATCGCTCCGCTGGCCCAGGCCATCCGCGACCGGCTGACCGCGGTGGCCTCCGATGTCGGCAGCGCGCGCACCATGCAGGAAAGCCGCGACGACCTCGTGGCGTTCCAGGGCCACGCCTCACAGTGGGTGTCGCTGGCGCAGGCCGGCTGGCGCAAGGCGCTGGGCACGGGCCCGACGGGCACCACTTCTTCGGCCCCTGCGGCGCTGCGGCTGGAACTCATCGGCGACGAAGTAGTCGAGAGCCACATCCTCGCTTCGCGCCTCGCACAGACCATTCACGACAAGGCCAGCTTCGAACTCAGCGACCTGCGCCTGCGCATCCAGCATCTCGAAGGCACGCACGAGCTCGACGTCCGCGACGTGCTGAAACCCGAGACGCTGGCCCAGCTGCTGGTGGATCAGTGGCTGGCCGCCGGCCTGAGCCGTGAGGCCTGGGGCCGCGTGCAGGGCACCGTGCAGCAGGCCCTGGCCGATGTGGTCGTGAAGGCCTACGAAAGCGCCAACGCCTTCCTGATCGCGCAGGGCGTGATGCAGGAGATCGATCTCAAGAGCTTCGTGCGCCGCACGGGCGATTCGGGTGGCGGTTCGTCGTCCATGGGCATGCCGACATCGTCGAGCATGCCGATGGGCCAGGGCGTACCGGGCGGTGCGCCGGTGTCGCACGCCCGGCAGCCATCGTCACAGCCCTCGCAACCGCAGCGACCGGGCTTCGGCTTCCAGGCATCGGTGCCGTCGTCGGGGCCGGCCTCCAGCTCGATGATGGCCAGCTCGCCGCTTGCCTTCGCGCGGCAGCGCGCGCAGACCGCGCTGCTGAGCCTCAAGCGTTTTGTCGCCGCGCGCATCGGTGGCGAGACCGGCGCCTCGCAACCGGGCGGGGTGACCGGCACCGGCGGCGGCGTGGCCGCGCCCCGCGTGTTTTCGCGCACCTTTGCCGGCGCCATCGCCGATGCCGAGGTGGCCTACCGCATGGCGGCCACGCAGTACATGGACGGCGGTGGCGAGCAGGCCACGCTGATCCAGCAGACCGCGGTCGACCTGCGTCGCCGCACCGCCGAACTCAAGAAGCGCGCCCCCACCACGGCCGACAAGGCCACGGTCGAGATCGTGGCGCTGATGTTCCAGGCCATCCTCGCGGAAGAGCGCATTCCGTTCTCCGCCCGCGTGTGGTTCGCACGGCTGCAGATGCCCGTGCTGCGTGTGGCCATCGCCGAGCCCGAATTCTTCGGCACCTTGCAGCACCCCGCACGCATGCTGATCGACCGCATGGGCTCCTGCGTGATGGGCTTCGACGCCGCCGCCATCACCGGCAGCGCGCTCGAGAACGAGATCAAGCGCGTGGTGCAGGTGATCGAGCAGTACCCCGAAACCGGCCAGCGCGTGTTCAAGCTGGTGTTCGACGAGTTCGTCGCTTTTCTGGGCCGCTACCTCACGCAGAGCGACGCCACGCAGCGCGTCATGAGCGTGGCGCAGCAGGTCGAGCAGAAGGAGACGATGGCGATCCAGTACACCATCGAGTTGCGCAAGATGCTCAACGACATGCCGGTGCGCGACGAGATCCGCGAGTTCCTGTTCAAGGTCTGGGCTGAAGTGCTGGCCATTGCGGCGCTGCGCTACGGCGCCCAGGGCGAGCACACCGTGATGCTCAAGCGCGTGGCCTCCGAGCTGGTCTGGGCCGCGAGCGCCAAGCCCAACCGCGCCGACCGCGCCCGCGTCATTCAAGACCTGCCGCAGCTGCTGCAACGCCTGCGCCAGGGCATGGACCTGCTGGGCATCGTCGGCGAGCCGCAGGAAGGCCACATCAAGATCATCGGCGCCACGCTGACCGACGCCTTCATGTCGAAGACCGAGGCCATTCCCCAGGCCAAGATCGAGGCCATGGCCGAGCGGCTGGCGCACCTGGAAGACTTCGTGACCGACGACGGCAGCGCCTCCAGCCTGCCGCTCGACGCGCAGAGCATCGAGCTGCTGCTCGGCGTGGACGCCAGCGCCATCGAGGTCATTTCCGACACCGCCGGCGTCAAGGTCGCGGACGAGATGCTCGCGTGGACCCACGAGCTGCAGGTAGGCAACTGGTTCATGCTGGACCACAACGACCGCGTGACCCAGGTCCAGTTCGTCTGGCGCAGCGACCGCAAGCAGCTGCACCTGTTCGCCTCGGCCGACGGCCGCAGTTTCCTCATCCAGGCCGGACGGCTGGCGATGTACCTGCAGGCCGGCCTGCTGGTGCCGGCCGAGGAAGAAACGCTCACCGCACGCGCCACGCGCGAGGCGCTGGCGAAGCTCGATGCGAATCCCGAGCGACTCTTGAATTAGTCAGCCGCCTCGGCTGTTCTTGTCTGTTTGTGGAACACCGAGGAACCGGCTTTGCCGGGCCTCAGGTGTTGCCCCCGGTAGGGGGTTGGCGAAGCGACACGAAGTGCGCGAAGCCTGGGGGCGAGCTAATGTGCAGTGCGGCCTTCGCGGCTCTCGCAGAGTTCGTCGAGCACCAGCGCATCGGGCTCGATGCCGGTGCTCCAGTGCACCATCAGCACGATGATCTTGAGTTCGTCCAGCGCCACCGGGTCGCCCGGCGCGGCCATTGCGCGCTCGACGACGATCTCGCGCAAGCCGCAGGGCAGCACGTTCGACAGTTCGAGAAAACGGATGAAGCCGAGGCATTCGGCGCCGAGGTGTTCCTGTTCCGACGGCGAGTACACGCGCATCGACTGGCTCGACTGGGGCAGCGCCGCATCGGGTGCGCCGCCCAGCGTGACACGGGCCGCGGTGATGGCGTTGTCGCCGTCGCCTTCGCTGGGCTGATGTTCGAACTGCAGGCCTTGCGTGGCAAGGCTCAGGCCGTCGAGCCACTGCAGGGCGTCGCGAATTTCTTCCGCCTCGAAACCGTGCGCACTGAGCTTGCGGCCCAGCTGTTCGGGTTCGGGGCAGGCATCGCCGCGCCAGTAGTTTTCATACACAAACACGAGCACTTCGAACATGGGCTCAATATAGCCCAGGAAACCGTGGCTCGCCCCCAGTCTTCGCGCACTTCGTGTCGCTACGCCAACCCCCTACCGGGGGCAACACCAGCGGCCCGGCAAAGCCGGTTCCGCGGTGTTCCACGAAAAATCGGGCCCGGGGCCCCGGGCGTCAGCCGACGGCGGCTCTTTGGAACAGGCCGCCGGGCAGTCGCGAGACATGCCCGTCGAGTTCAAGCTCGAGCATCTTCGCCTGCAACATGGCTGCGCTCCAGCCGGTGCGCGCGCTCAGCGCATCGAGGCTCACGGGGTCGAAGCCGAGGGCGTCGAGCAGCGGATGCTCCGGGGCCGATGAAGGCGTGTCGTTGGCAACCGTGCGAGCGGGTGGCGCGAGCGGCGGCAGCTCTTCGAGGATGTCGTTCACCGACTCGACCAGCTTCGCGCCTTGGCGGATCAGCGCGTGGCAGCCGCGCGATTGCGGCGAGTGGATCGAGCCCGGGATCGCGAACACTTCCTTGCCCTGCTCCGACGTGAGCCGCGCGGTGATCAGCGAGCCCGACGCCAGTGCCGCCTCGACCACCAGCGTGCCGCGCGCCAGGCCCGCGATGAGGCGGTTGCGCTTGGGAAAGTTCTGCGTGAGCGGCGGCGTGCCCAGCGGCAGCTCGCTCACGATGAGCCCCTGCAGCGTGATGCGGTGCGCGAGGTCGCGGTGCCGCGCGGGGTAGACGCGGTCCAGGCCGGTGCCGACCACGGCCACGGTGGCGAGCACCGGTGCGTCGCCGGCCGCGTCGAGTGCGCCGAGGTGCGCCGCGCCGTCGATGCCGAGCGCCAGTCCCGAGACGACGGGCAGGCCCGCCTCGCCCAGCGCCCGCGCGAAGGCGCGCGCGTGGCTCGCGCCCTGCGGCGTCGGATTGCGGCTGCCGACCACGGCGAGGCTGCGGCCGAGCTGCGTGAGGTCGAAGGCGGGGGCGCCGAGCACGTAGAGCATCAGCGGCGGGTCGACCATTTCGAGCAGCGAGCTCGGGTAGCCGGCATCGCCGAGCGTCACGACGCGGCGCGTGACGGCGCCGCCGGTGGTGTCGTCCGCGGGATGCAGCCATTGCCAGGTCATGTCGACCTGCGCCTGCAGGCCGGAGGGCAGCTGCTTCAGCGCGGCGGCCTGGGCGTTGCTGACGACTTCGCCCAGCGTCGCTTCGGGCTGCGCGAAGATCGCTTCAGGCAGCCCGAAGGCCGCGAGCAGACGGCGTGCGGCGCCGTCGCCGACGCCTGGTGTCAGTGATAGTCGCAGCCAGCCTGCGAGTTCTGCGCGTTCCAAACGAGTGTGCGAGAAAAAAGCCTCAGGCGCGTGTCAGGGATTGACGAGGAAGTCGCCGGCGCGGGGAGTGTCGTTGATTTCGAGCACCAATGCGTAAGAGACTTTCTCGAAGGTGCGAAACACCATCAGCAGGCCGATGCGTTCGTTCGGCAGCTTGATCGTTTCCTTGCGGGCACCGGTGCGGTCGAGGATGGTCTCGCCGTTCTTCAGGATGGCCAGCACGTGGCCGTTGTCGACGCCGTCGCGCGTGCCCTTGTTGATGGCCACGACCTGGTTCTGCGCGGCGTACTGCACCGCGTTGCCGTAGACCGAGATGATCCGTCCGTCGACCTGCGTCGACGGTGCGCGCGGTGCGTAGCTCAGCAGCTGGCGCGGCGGCTCGGGCAGCAGGCGGTCGCCGGCGCGCATTTCTTCGCGCGACGCAATGATGTCGATGCTGGCCGGCACGACCGTGATGACGTCCTTGTCGCCGGTCGTCTCGACGGTGGTGGATTCGCCGCGCTGCAGCTGCGCCTTGCCCAGGTACTGCGCCTCGTAGCCGAGGATCTCGCCGGTGCCGGGGTCTTTCAGCGGCGTGGCGCTGCGGAAGATGCGGTAGTGCTGCACCGGGCCGGGCTTTTCGACCAGCGGCGATTCGGCGTTGCCGCGCGCATAGGCGCGGTCGCCGCGCGACAGCAGCACGCGGCTGTCGTTGCCGGCCACGATGCGCGGCGCGGCGTCGAGCGTGTTGGCATCGACCACGATGGGTTCGCTGAGGAAGGGCTCGATGAGGCTCGGGTTGAGCGTGGGCAGGGCCATGCCCGCGAGCGAGTCGAAGCGGGTGCGCGGCGACAGCTTGATGGTGCCGCCGTCGCCGCCGGCCGTGCCGCGGCGCGTGGTCAGGCGGGCGCGGCCGCCGCTCTTGTCCAGGTACAGCACCTGGCCCGGGTAGATGCGGTGCGGGTCCTGGATCTCGTTGATGTTCATGCCCCAGAGTTCCGGCCAGCGCCAGGGGCGCAGCAGGTACAGGCGCGAGATGGCCCAGAGCGTGTCACCGGGCTTGACCGTGTATTCGTCGGGCGCCTTCGGCGACAGTTCGCTCAGCGGCACGCCGGCCTGGGCGGTCTGCTGGGCGGTGGCGCGTTGTTGGGGCGTGACCGGGTAGGTCGTCTGCGCCCAGGCCGCCGTGGTGCCGCAGCTGCCGGCCACCGCCAGGGCGGCCGTCCAGAAGGCAAAGAAGGTCGGGCGCTGGTGTTCGGTGGGGCTGGGCTGTGTCATGTCTGGATGGGTGAGCGCACGAAGTATCGTGGCGCATACGAATCTCACAATTTGCTACGAATTCTGCGCCCGAAGCCCTTGCAAGGGCAACGTTTTCGCGTCATTGCGCCGCGACGCGTCGCGGAATTGGCGAAAATAGCCACAACTTCCCCCCGATTTCATGGCCAAACGAATCATTCTGAGTTACCCGGACAAGCGCCTGCACACGGTGGCCAAGCCGGTGCAGGGCGTGGACGCGCGCATCAAGACGCTGGTGGCCGACATGCTGGAAACGATGTACGACGCGAGCGGCATCGGCCTGGCCGCGACGCAGATCGACGTGCACGAGCGCGTGGTCGTGATCGACGTGTCCGAAGAGCGCAACGAGCCGATCGTGCTCATCAACCCCGAAATCACCTGGGCCAGCGACGAGAAGGTGCTCAACGAAGAGGGCTGCCTCTCGGTGCCCGGCATCTACGACGGCGTGATGCGCTCCACTTCGGTGAAGGTCCAGGCGCTCGACGCCGACGGCAACAGCCACACCATTGAGGCCGATGGCCTGCTGGCCGTGTGCATCCAGCACGAACTCGACCACCTCCTGGGCAAGGTCTTCGTCGAATACTTGTCGCCGCTGAAGCGCAACCGCATCAAGAGCAAGCTTCTCAAGCAGCAGCGCGAGGACATGAAAGAAGCGCGGGCATGAGCCCGCGGGCTGCGAGCGCGTTGGCCGCCGCCGGACTGTTGTTCCTGGCGGGTTGCGTCAGCGAACCCACGCGCATCCAGCCCGGCACCTCCGCCGCCGACACCCTGCAGCGCTTGGGCGCGCCCACGGGCCGCTACCCGCTCAACGGTGGTGGCGAGCGGCTGCAGTACTCGCGCATGCCGGCGGGCTTCGAGGTGGTCGACATCGACCTCGACGCGTCCGGCAAGGTCGTCTCGGTGACCCAGGTGCTGGCCGAAGCGCGCTTCGGCCACGACATCCAGGTCGACCGCTGGCGCCAGAACGACGTGCTGGCCTTCTACGGCAAGCCCTACGAAATCAGCCGCGTCAGCTCCTTCGACGGCACCGTCTGGACCTGGCGCTACAAGGCCATCAACGAGCGCCGCATGCTCTATATCTACATCGACCCCACCGGCGTGGTTCGCCGCTATCACACGGGGGATGACCTCGAATTCGAACGGATCCGGGATTGAGTGCGTTGAAAGTCGTTTTTGCGGGCACGCCCGAGTTCGCGCGCGTCGCCCTGGAGGCCATTGCCGCTGCCGGCCATGACATCGTCGGCGTGATGAGCCAGCCCGACCGGCCCGCCGGCCGCGGCATGAAGCTGCAGGCCTCGCCCGTCAAGCAGTGCGCCGTTGCCCACAGCTGGCCCGTGGCGCAGCCGCGCAGCCTGCGGCTCGACGGCAAGTACCCCGACGAGGCCACCGCCGCGCGCGACACGCTGCTGGCGTGGCAGCCCGACGTGATGGTGGTCGCGGCCTACGGGCTGATCCTGCCGCAGTGGGTGCTCGACCTCCCGCTGCACGGCTGCCTCAACATCCACGCCAGCCTGCTGCCGCGCTGGCGCGGCGCCGCGCCGATCCACCGCGCCATCGAGGCCGGCGACACCCAAACCGGCATCACCATCATGCAGATGGACGCGGGCCTGGACACCGGCGACATGCTGCTGCGCGAGGCGGTCGATATCGCCCCCGACGACAACACCGCCCGCCTGCACGACCGGCTGGCCGCGCTCGGCGGCCGCATGGTGGTCGAGGCGCTGGCGCAGATCGGCCAGCTGGTTCGCACACCGCAGCCCACCGAAGGCATCACCTACGCCCACAAGGTCGAGAAGCACGAAGCGCTGATCGACTGGACGCAGCCGGCCAGTGCCATCGTGCGCCGCGTGCTGGCCTTCGATCCGTTTCCCGGCGCCAACAGCCCGATCGGCGGCGAGACCGTCAAGCTCTGGGCCGCGCACGTGGCAAGTGGCAATGCAGGCGTCGCGCCCGGCACCATCGTTTCGGCCGATGCCAGCGGCGTCGCCGTGGCGGCGTCGGATGCGACCGTGGTGCTCACCGAACTGCAACGCCCGGGCGGCAAGCGCCTGCCCGCGGCCGATTTCCTGCGCGGCTTCGACCTGAAGACCGGCCAGGTCTTCGGCTGATGTTCCTCTCGCCCACGCTGCGCCGCCAGCCCGAGTTCCGCGCCGGCATGCGCGACATGGCCTCGGCCGCGCTCGGCATCGGCGCCTGGGGCCTGATGACCGGCGTGGCCATGGTCAAGTCGGACATGAGCGTGCTCGAGGCCGTGGCGATGACCCTGTTCGTCTACGCCGGCAGCTCGCAACTGGCCGCCATCCCGCTGCTGGCCGCGGGTGCGCCCGCCTGGGTGATTCTGGCGACGGGCTTCTGCGTCAACCTGCGCTTCGTGGTGTTCAGCCTGCACCTGCGGCCCTACCTCATGCACATGCCGCGCTGGCGCCGCCTGCTGCACGGCTACCTGACGGCCGACCTGAGCTACGCGCTCTTCACGAAGCAGTACACGGCCCCACCGACGACGCCCGCCGAGCAGCTGTCGCAAGAGGCGTATCTCACCGGCAACTACTTCGTGACCTGGTGCGCGTGGATGGGCATGAGCCTGCTGGGCATTGCGCTGGCCAACTTCATTCCGCAGACCTGGGGCCTGGGCTTTGCCGGCGTGCTGAGTCTGGTGGCCATCGTTTGCTCGATGGCGACGACGCGGCTGCGCGTGCTGGCCGCGCTCATCGCAGGCGCCACAGCGGTCGCGGCCTATGCGCTGCCGCTCAAGCTCAACATCGTGGTCGCGATCGGCGTGGCGGTGCTGCTGTGCTTCTGGCTCGAAAAGCAGTTCGGGCTCGACCCCGACGCGGAGGACGACAAGTGAGCGGCGGTACCGACTGGTGGTCCATTGCCGTGATCGCCGGCCTTGCGGCCGTCACCGTGCTCACGCGCTGCTTCTTCTTCATCCTCGACCGGCCCTGGGGTCTGCCCGAGTGGGCGCACCGTGCGCTGCACTACGCGCCGGCCGCCGCGCTGGCCGGCGTGATCGCGCCCGAGATCGTGATGACCCAGGGCCACCTGATCACCACGCTGCATGACGCCCGCCTCTATGCGGCGGTCGTCGGCGGCGCCTATTACTTCTGGCGGCGCGGCGTGCTCGGCACGATGCTCGCGGGCATGGCCGTGTACCTGCCCCTGCACCTCGGCCTGGGCTGGTGACCGGGTTCGATCAGTCGAGTTTCACGCCGGCGGTCTTGATGATGTTGCCCCAGCGCTCGCTCTCCGCGCGCGAGAGCTTGTAGAAGTCCTGCGGCGTGCCGGGCAGCGCCTCGAAGCCGAACTCCGAGAACAGCTTCACCACCTTCGGTGCCTTCATCGCCTTGTGCAGCTCGGTGTTGATGCGCGCCACGGCCTCGGGCGGCATGCCGGCCGGGCCGATCAGGCCGTGGAAGGCGTAGGCGTTGACGTCGCTGAAGCCGGCTTCGACGAAGGTCGGCACCTCGGGCAGGGCGCTGGCGCGCTGCGGCAGCGCAATGGCCAGCACGCGCACCTTGCCCGACTTGATGATCGGCAGGCCCGACGCCAGGTCGAGCATCATCGTCGGCACCTGGCCGCCCATCACGTCGGTCATGGCAGGCGCGGCGCCCTTGTACGGCACGTGCGTGATCGTGAGGCCGGCCTTCTGCTTGAACAGCTCCATCGCCATGTGGTGCGGCGAGCCGTTGCCGGGCGAGGCGTAGCTCACCTTCTCGGGGTTGGCCTTCACGTAGCGCACGAACTCCGCCACGTTCTTCGCGGGAAAGTCGGGGTGCACGACCAGCGCCACCGGAAAGCGTCCGATGGTGCCGATGTAGGTGAAGTCGGTCGCCGGCTTGTAGGGCAGCTTGG
Source organism: Variovorax sp. EBFNA2 (assembly GCF_033802765.1). Classification (NCBI taxonomy): domain Bacteria; kingdom Pseudomonadati; phylum Pseudomonadota; class Betaproteobacteria; order Burkholderiales; family Comamonadaceae; genus Variovorax; species Variovorax sp. EBFNA2. Next base: position 6,274,253 of record NZ_CP138496.1, on the reverse strand, counting down.
CGAACATGTGCTCGTTGAACAGCAGCGCCGCGTTCTCGGCCTGCATGATCGTGTAGCCGTCGGGCTTGGCCTGCATCATCACCGACACGCCGATGTTGGTCGACGCGCCGGGGCGGTTGTCGATGATCAGCGGCTGTCCGAGCGACGGCTGCATGGCCTCGGCCAGCGAACGCGCGAGGTTGTCGGTGCCGCCGCCGGCCACGTAGGGCACGATCCATTTCACGGGCTGGCTCGGGTAGGCCGCAGGCTGCGCTGACGCGAAGGGGCTGGTGGCGAGCGCGAGGGCCGTGGCCAGCAGGGGAAGGAAGCGTTTCATCGTTTTTGTCTCCGTTGCTTTGTTGAAAAAACCAGGGATCGATCGGCTCAGGTCCCGCGCAGCACCTGCCAGAGTTCCTGGTCGCGCTCGGCGGTCCACACGACCGGGTGCTCGATGCCGCGCAGCTCGTCATATGCGCGGGACACGTCGAAAGGCAGCACGTGCTGGAACACCGGCCAGCCGCCGAAGCGCGGCGTCATGGCCGCCTCGGCGCGCGCGAAGCAGCCCCTGAGCGTGTCGCCCGCGGCGATGCCCGCGCGCACGCTGTCGAGCAGCGTCGAGAGAAAGTCCTTCGTGAGCCCGATCGCCTCGGCGCAGGCGGCTTCGCCCTGCAGCACCGCGCCGCGTCCGGGCACCAGCACGCGCGATTGCAATGCGCGCACCGCGTCGAGCGTGCCGGCCCACTCGCCGATGTAGGCGTCGCCCGCGTAGACGCCGCAGTGGTTCTCGACCACGTCGCCCGAGAACAGCACGCCGCAGTCGGACAGCCAGGCGACGGTGTCGCCGCCCGAGTGGCCGCGGCCCAGTGCCATCAACTGCAGTTCGCGGCCGCCGCCGAGCGGCAGCGTCATCTCGCGTTCGAAGACCGTGGTCGGGAAGGTCAGGCCCGGAATCTCTTCCACGCCTGCGAACAGGCGCGGAAAGCGGCCCACGTCCGATTCGAAGTCGGCCTGGCCGCGCGTGCGAATCCAGTCGAGCGTGCCGGCGCTGGCGATGATCTCCTGCACCTCGTCGAAGGCGCTCGCGCCCATCACGCGCACCGCGTGGTAGTGCGTGAGCACGATGGTGCGGATCGGCTTGTCGGTGACGCTGCGGATCGCCGCGAGAAAGTCGCGCGCCATGCGCGGCGTGGGGCGGGTGTCGATGAGCACCACCTGCTCCTCGCCGACGACGAAGCCGCAATTGGGATCGAAGTCGCTGATGTAGCCGTAGGCGCCCGGGGCGAGTTCCTGCAGCCGGGGTTTCTGCTCCCGGGTGTCGGAGGCGGAAGCGAAAGAGACGGTGGCGGTCATGGCGGTGTTGTCGTGGTCGTGGGGATGTCTTCTTCTTCGGCCTCGGCTGCCGCGCGGATGCACGCGAGCAGCACGGCCTGGTCGGCGCACTGGTTGGCCAGCAGCAGCACGAGGCGGGCGTTGAGATCGGCGCTCTGCGCCTCGGTGCGGCCTTCGTGCGCGGCCAGCAGCGCGGCGTAGAAGCCGTCGGGGTCGGGGATGCGGGGCTCGGTGATCATGAGGACGAAGCGGTGAGTGCGAGCGCCGTGCGGACAGCGGCGGCGATCGTGTCGGGGGTGGCTTGCAGCAGCGTCGCAGCGCGGTAGGCATCGGGGCGCACGAGCACGAAGCCGCCTGCCGCGTCGGGGTCGATGCCGAGGTGGCGTGCGAGCGTCTCGTCGGCGCGCAAGGTCGGCAGGCCGCTGTCGCCGCCCACGGCCAGCAGGCGCAGCGGCAATCCGGCCGTGACGTCGCACGCCGCCTGCGCCTGCGCGCGCGTCGGTGCGAACCACAGGCCCAGGCACTGCGTGCCCTCGGCCAGCAGCTGCACCAGCGTCGTCTCGCGCCCGTCGGCCCACTGCAGCGGCAGGTTCTGCACCGTGCGCCCGCCCTCGGGCAGCAGCGGCGCGGCGGGGTAGTCGTTGGCGACCGACATGCGGCCCGTGTTGACCAGCGCACGCGCGAAGCTGTGGCGCTTGGCCAGCGCCACCACGGCGCGGCGCAGCGTGTGCTCGGCCGACGAGCGCGGTGCGAGGAAGCGCGCCGAGCGGCTCGTGACCGTCAGGTTCTCCTGCGCGGCCGGGCGGCGCTCGGCGTCGTAGCTGTCGAGCAGCGCATCGCCGGCTTTCCCCTGCACCACCAGCGCGAGCTTCCAGCTGAGGTTGGCCGCGTCCTGGATGCCGGTGTTGCCGCCGCGCGCGCCGAAGGGGCTCACCACATGCGCGGCATCGCCGATGAAGCACACGCGGCCGTGGCGGAAGCGCTCGAGCAGGTGGTCGCGGTAGCCGTAGGGGCCGATCCACACGAACTCGAAGGCCACGTCGGGCCCGAGCTGTTCGCGCAGCCGCGCGCCGGCCACCTCGGGGCGGCTGATCTCGGCCGGGTCGCAGTCTTCGGGCATCTGGTAGTCGATGCGCCACACGCCGTCGGCCATGAGGTGTTGCCACACGCCGCGGCCTTCGTTGAAGGGCGCGTCGACCCAGGTCCAGCGCTCGGTGGGCAGCGGTTTTTCGAAGCGCACGTCGGAGATGCACCAGCGGTCGGTGCTGCGCGAGGCGTGCGATTCGACGCCGAGTTGCGTGCGGATCGGGCTGTTCGCGCCCGTGGCGTCGATCAGGTGGTCGGCCTCGATGGTGTAGCTGCCGGCGGGCGTCTCGATGTCGATGCGCACGCCGTCGGCCAGCGGCTCGACGTGCGTCACGCGGCTCTTCCAGCGCAGGTCGGTCACGCCGAGTTCGAGGATGCGATCGACCAGGAACCACTCGATGTAGAACTGCTGCAGGTTGATGAAGGGCGGCTGCTTCGAGACACTCGTGGCCTGCAGGTTGAAGTTGTAGACCTCTTCGTCGCCCGAGAAGGTGCGACCGAACGACCAGGTGATGCCCTTGGCCGCGATGCGCTCGTAGATGCCCAGGCGCTCGAAGATCTCCAGGCTCTTCTGCGCATAGCAGATGCCGCGCGACGAGGCGCCGCGCACGCCCACGGTGTCGTCCTCGTCGAGCAGCACGGCACGCACGCCGCGTTGTGCGAGGTCGCAGGCCAGCGTGAGGCCCGAGGGGCCGGCGCCGACGATCACGACCGGGTGACGCACGACCTGCGCGCTGCCGAGTTCGGGCGGCGGCGTGAAGGGCCAGACCGGCAGTTCGTAGGCCGGCGCGAATGCAAAGCTTTCCATGGTGTCGGGGCTCACAGCGCGTGGGCGAATTCGGCGATGGCGTCCGCCGCTTGCGGGATCAGCTCGGGCTGGCCCGCCAGGTAGTGGTTGCCGCCGACGATGTCGACGTTGCGGATGCGCGCGCCGCCCGCGGCCATCCACGCGTCGCGCGTGCTCGGGAAGGTCGACTGGTCGCCGGTGTAGGTCAGCAGCAGCTTGGGCACGGTGGTGCGCGCGAGGTTGGTCGGCCCGTCGGCCTGCGAGCGCGACGACCACTGCGAGAGGAACGCGGTCAGCGAGGTGGTGCGGCCCATCGCGTTGGCCGAATAGTTCACCTGCCGCGCATCGCCCCAGACGCTGCCGGGCAGGCGCGCGTTCGCATCGAGCGACAGGTCGACGCAGCGCGGATCGGCGTGCGTGCGGTAGACGACGAAGGTCTGGTCGCGCGGTGCGCCCGGTGTGCTGCGCAGCAATGCGAGGCGGTCGAGGCACCACTGCTCGATGCGGTCCAGCCGCGCCTTTTGCGCCGCGCTGAAGCGCGCGAGAAAGTCGGCCTCGTAGGGCACGCGGTGGCGCGGGTCGTACATGTCGAGGTCGGGGTCGACCGAGAGCGGGTCGTGCTCGTCGGTGACCGAGGGGTCGATCCAGTCGCGCATGAGCCGCGTGCGGCCCAGGTGCGCGGCGCACAGCGCGAGGCCGTCGACCGGTGGCAGGTCGGCTTGGTGCAGGTGCGTCGGGTCGCCGTCGGGCAGGTGCGTGGCCGTGAGCTGTTCGGCCTGCGCCTGGTAGAAGGCCGCGAGCGCCGCGCCGCCCGAGTTGCCGACCAGGAACACCTTCTCGTAGCCGGCCGCGCGCAGGTGCTGCACGCCGGCGCCCAGGTCTTGAATCGCGCGTTCCATCAGCAGCACCGTGTCGTTGCCGACGAAGCGCGAGTTCAGGCCCATGCAGCAGATGCCGCGCTCGGCCAGCGGGCCGATGAGGTAGTGGCCCATGAAGTTGCTGGTCGGGTGCATCACGATGGCCGCGATCTTTTTCGGCCCCGGCGGCGCGCGGAAGGCGCCGTAGATGCGCGGGCGCAGCAGTTGCAGGCCCGACTGGCTGTCCATGGCCGCGCCGGGCTTCACGTCGATGACGGCGAGTTGCAGCTCAGACATGCGAGGCGCCTTTCGTTGCTCGCAACTCGGCCTTGCGCGCGGTCCACGCGTCGAGGTCGGCGTGGGCATGGCGCGCGTGCGCGTCCATCTCGGCCTGCGGCACGGTCGGCGTGGTGAGTTCCACGCGGATGCCGTTGGGGTCGAAGAAGTAGATCGACTCGATGATGTGGTGGTCGGTCACGCCCAGCACCTCGATGCCGGCGCCTTCGAGCCGCGCCTTGGCGGCCAGCAGGTCGTTCCCCGAATCGACGCGCAGCGCGATGTGGTTCACCCACGAAGGGGTGTTGGGCGAGGGCAGCGCGGCGGTGTCATCGCCCAGGTCGAAGAAGGCGATGTACGCGCCGTCGCGCATCTGGAAAAAGATGTGCACGTAGGGGCAGTACTCGCCCGTGCTCGGCACGTGGTCGTTCTTGATGACGTGGGCCAGCGGCAGGCCCAGCAGGTCTTCGTAGAAGTGGCGGGTTTCCTCGCTGTCGCGGCAGCGCCAGGCGAAATGGTGCAGCCCGCGAATCGGGGGCGCGGACGTGGGGGCGGTCGTCGTCGGCATGCGTGTCTCCGTTGAGGCCGCGATTGGGCAATGCCGCGTCTTATGATGCAATCGAAATTAATTCATCGATTGATGAAATAATCATATATATGAACCTCACCCTGCGCCAGCTGCGCGCCTTCGCCGCCGTGGCCGAAACCGGCAGCTTCACCACCGCGGCCGGGCAGCTGCACCTCACGCAGTCGGCGCTCAGCGTGCTGGTGCGCGAGCTCGAGCGCGAGATGGGCGTGCAGCTGCTCGACCGCAACACACGCCGCGTGCAGCTGTCGGAGGCGGGGCGCGAGTTCCTGCCGTCGGTGCACCGCCTGCTCGGCGACCTGGCGGGCGCGGTCGCCGGCGTGACCGATCTGCGTGACAAGAAGAAAGGGCTGTTGCGGCTTGCAGCGCCGCAGCTCATGGCCTGCACGCTGATGCCGCGCGTGATCGCCGCCTACCGCGAGGCCTATCCCGACGTGGACGTGCGCCTGGCCGACACGCTGCCCGAGCACCTGCTGCTGGGCGTGGCGGCGGGCGACGTCGAACTGGCCGTGGGCCAGGACGTGGCAGTGGACGCCGCCGCCATCGAGCGCCGCACGCTGTTCCGCGACCGCCACTGGCTGATCTGCCCGCCCGGCCACGCCTTTGCCAAGCGCCGCAAGGTGCGCTGGCACGAGCTGGCGCCCTACACCTTCATCGCGCCCACGCGCGACTTTCGCCAGCGCGTGCTGCCCGAGCTGGGGCCCGAGGAGCGCGCGTACATGCTGCGGCCCGGCACGCAGGAGGTGTCGTACATGACCACCGCGCTCGGCATGGTGGCCTCGGGGCTGGGGCTGACCGTGTGCCCGACGTACTCGGCGTCGCTGGTGCGTGCGCACGGGCTGCAGATGGTGCGGCTCGAATCGCCCGACTTCCACCGCGAGGTCTGCGTGTACAGCGCGGCGCGGCGCTCGTTGTCGCCCGCGGCGGCGAGCTTCGTCGGCATCCTCGCGCAGTTTGCGACCGCGCAGCCGAAAGCCTGAAAAACATCGAAGCGGCGCAACAGGCGCACAGAGGCGTCGGAGGGTGAAAACTACAATGCACGCAGTCCCGCCTTTCAGTCTTTCACCATCCTCAGACCCATGAACGTCATTCGATTCACCGACCTCTGTGCGCAAGGCAAGGCCGCCGGCCAGCGCGTCTTCATCCGTGCCGACCTCAACGTGCCGCAAGACGACGCCGGCAACATCACCGAAGACACGCGCATCCGCGCCTCGGTGCCCTGCATCCAGTTGGCGCTCGATGCCGGCGCGGCCGTGATGGTCACCTCGCACCTGGGCCGTCCGACCGAAGGCGAGTTCAAGCCCGAAGACTCGCTGGCGCCCGTCGCCAAGCGCCTGGGCGAGCTGCTCGGCCGTGAAGTTCCGCTGGTGGCCAACTGGGTCGATGGCGTCGACGTGAAGCCCGGCCAGGTCGTGCTGCTCGAGAACTGCCGCGTCAACAAGGGCGAGAAGAAGAACGACGAAACGCTGGCCCGCAAGCTCGCCGCGCTGACCGACATCTACGTGAACGACGCCTTCGGCACCGCCCACCGCGCCGAAGCCACCACCTACGGCATCGCCCAGTTCGCCAAGATTGCCGCGGCCGGCCCGCTGCTGGCGGCCGAAATGGACGCCATCAGCAAGGCGCTGGCTCAGCCCAAGCGACCGCTGGTCGCCATCGTGGCGGGCTCGAAGGTCAGCACCAAGCTCACCATCCTGAAGAGCCTGTCGGCCAACGTCGACCAGCTGATCGTCGGCGGCGGCATCGCCAACACCTTCATGCTGGCCGCGGGCCTTTCGATCGGCAAGTCGCTGGCCGAGCCCGACCTGCTCGACCAGGCCAAGGCCGTGATCGACGCCATGCGCGCACGCGGCGCCGACGTGCCGATTCCGGTGGACGTGGTCACGGCCAAGACCTTCGCGGCCGATGCGCCCGCCACCGTCAAGGACGCCACCGACGTGGCCGACGACGACCTGATCCTGGACATCGGCCCCAAGACCTCGGCCATCCTGGCCGCGCAGCTGCGCGAAGCCGGCACCATCGTCTGGAACGGCCCGGTCGGCGTGTTCGAGTTCGACGCCTTCGCAGGCGGCACCAAGGCCATCGCGCAGGCGATTGCCGAGAGCAGCGCCTTCTCGATCGCCGGCGGTGGCGACACCCTGGCGGCCATCGCCAAGTACGGCATCGAGAAGCAGGTCGGCTACATCTCGACCGGCGGCGGTGCCTTCCTCGAGGTGCTGGAGGGCAAGACCCTGCCGGCCTTCGAGATCCTGGCCAAGCGCGCGGCCGGCTGATTCCGGCGGCGGTCCGGCCACGGGAGGGAAACCCCCCGTGGCGACTGACTTCCGTTCGACACACAAAGTGTATACAGTAGAGAATACAAAACGGAGACCCCTTTCATGAGCTCGGACCGCATCCCCCGCCACGCCACCAAGATCGTCGCCACCCTCGGCCCCGCCTCCAGCACGCCGGAATTGCTGGAACAGATGATCCTGGCCAAGGTCAGCGTGGTGCGGCTGAACTTCAGCCACGGCACGGCGCAGGACCACATCGACCGGGCCACCATGGTGCGCGAAGCGGCCCGCAAGGTGGGCCGCGAGGTGGCCATCATGGCCGACCTGCAGGGTCCCAAGATCCGCGTCGGCAAGTTCGCGCAGGGCAAGATCTGGCTCGAGCCGGGCGCCAAGTTCGTGCTCGACGCCTCGCGCACCGAGTTGGGCGACGTCGATGCTGTCGGCCTCGACTACAAGGACCTGCCGCGCGACGTGAAGCCCGGCGACAAGCTGCTGCTGAACGACGGCCTGATCGTGCTCACGGTCGACGGCGTCAAGGGCGAAGCGGTGCACACCACCGTCAAGCTCGGCGGCGAGCTGTCGAACAACAAGGGCATCAACAAGCAGGGCGGCGGCCTCACGGCGCCCGCGCTGACGGCCAAGGACATGGAAGACATCAAGACCGCGATGAGCTTCCAGGCCGACTACGTGGCCGTGAGCTTTCCCAAGAACGCCACCGACATGGAAATGGCCCGCCAGCTGTGCAACGTGGCGGCCGCCGAGTACGGCCACAAGCCCGGCATGATCGCCAAGATCGAGCGCGCCGAAGCCATTCCGAAGCTGGAAGAAATCCTGCGTGCCAGCGACGGCATCATGGTCGCCCGCGGCGACCTGGCGGTGGAAGTCGGCAACGCCGCCGTGCCGGCGCTGCAGAAAAAGATGATCCGCATGGCGCGCGACATGGACAAGGTGGTCATCACCGCGACCCAGATGATGGAGTCGATGATCACCAATCCCGTGCCCACGCGCGCCGAGGTGAGCGACGTGGCCAATGCCGTGCTCGACGGCACCGACGCCGTGATGCTCTCGGCCGAAACCGCGTCGGGCCGCTACCCGCTCGAGACCGTGCAGGAAATGAGCCGCATCTGCGAAGCCGCCGAAGGCGCCGAAGACCAGACGCTCGACGCCGACTTCAGCGGCAAGACCTACAGCCGCATCGACCAGTCGATCGCCATGGGCGCGCTGTTCACGGCGCACCACCTCGGCGCCAAGGCCATCGTGGCGCTGACCGAGTCGGGCTCGACCATCCTGTGGATGAGCCGCCACCGCGCGCACATTCCCATGTACGCGCTGACCTCGCGCCTGGCCACGCAGCGCAAGCTGGCGCTGTACCGCAACGTGCGCCCGCTGCTCATGGACTCGGAAAGCGACCGCGACACGGCGCTGCAGCAGGCCGAAAACCACCTGAAGAAGCGCGGCATCGTGCAGACCGGCGACGTGTATGCGATCACCTGCGGCGAACCGATGGGTGCACCCGGCGGCACCAACATGCTGAAGATCTGCCGCGCGAGCTGAGTCCGTTCGCCCGCAGCAAGACAAAGGCCGGCACATGCCGGCCTTTGTCGTTGCGTCGACCCCGTTCAGCCGTTGCGGAACAGGAAGCTGTAGGCGTTCAGCGCCGGCACGCCGCCCAGGTGTGCGTAGAGCACCTTCGAGCCCGCCGGAAACTCCCCGAGCCGCACCTTCTCGATCATTCCGTGCATCGACTTGCCCTCGTACACGGGGTCGGTCAGCATGCCTTCGAAGCGCGCGCTCAACCGAATGGCCTCCAGCGTGCCTTCGTTCGGCAGCCCGTACTCGGGCCCGCCGAAGCGGCGGTCGAGCACCACGTCTTTCTCGGTGATGTCGCGGCCCAGTTCGACCAGTTCGGCCGTGTTCTTTGCGATGCGCAAGATTTGTTCGAAGGTCTGCTGCGGCTTGGCCGAGGCGTCGATGCCGATCACGCGGTCGGCGCGGCCGTCGGCCGCGAAGCCCACCACCATGCCGGCCTGCGTGCTGCCGGTGACCGAGCAGACCACGATGTAGTCGAACTTGAAGCCGAGTTCGGCCTCCTGCTGGCGCACCTCCTCGGCAAAGCCCACGAAGCCGAGGCCACCGCGCGGATGCTCGGAGCAACCCGCCGGAATCGGGAAGGGTTTGCCGCCGGCCGCGCGCACGTCGGCCATGGCCTGTTCCCAGCTCTGGCGGATGCCGATGTCGAAGCCGGCCGCGTCCAGCCGCACGTCGGCGCCCATGATGCGAGACATCTCGATGTTGCCGACCCGGTCGTACACCGCGTCGGAGTAGTTGACCCAGTTCTCCTGCACCAGCACGCACTTCAGGCCCAGGTGCGCAGCCACCGCGGCCACCTGCCGCGTCTGGTTCGACTGGATGCCGCCGATCGACACCAGCGTGTCGTAGCCGCCTTCGAGCGCCTCGGGAATCAGGTACTCCAGCTTGCGCGTCTTGTTGCCGCCGAAGGCCAGGCCGCTGTTGCAGTCCTCGCGCTTGGCGTAGAGATCGACCTTGCCGCCGAGGTGGGCGCTCAGGCGCTTCAGCGGCTGGATCGGCGTGGGGCCGAAGGTCAGGACGTGGCGGGGGAATTTCTTCAGGTTCATCGACGCAGCTCCAGGGAGGATGGGGTGAAGCTGTCGATCGTAGGAAGAAGGGTTTGCAATGTGCTTGCGAAGTTTGATGGATCTGCGGTGGTAAAAAAGGCAGGATGGCCAGGAAGACCATCTTTCATCCGAAAAGAAAGCCATGAGCACAACAAAGTTGCGTACGCCGACGGAGCTCGATCGCACCGACCGCGCCATCCTGCGCGCCCTGCAGCGCGACGCCTCGGTGTCGAACGTGGCGCTGGCCGCCAAGGTGAACCTCAGCGCGCCGGCCTGCCTGCGCCGGGTCGAGCGGCTCAAGGCCGGCGGGCTCATCAAGGGCGTGGTCGCCTTGCTCGACCCCGACGCGCTCGAGGTCGGCATGCTCGTGATGATCGGCGTGGTGCTCGACCGCTCCACGCCCAACTCGTTCGCCGATTTCGAGAAGGCGGCGCAGAAGGTGTCGGGCTGCCTCGAGTGCCACGTCGTCACGGGCGAATTCGACTATTTCATGCTCGTGCGCACACGCGACAACGACAGCTTCAACCGCCTGCACGCCGAGCAGCTGCTGTACCTGCCGGGCGTGCGGCAGATCCGGACCTTCGTGGTGCTCAAGCAGGTGCTGTCGACCACGCAGTTGCCGATCTGAGCGAGGGCGCGAAACCGCGGCCGCGCCGGCCGCGTACACCTTCGATGACCTTGCCATCCTCTGCCTTGACGTTCCGCCCGCGCCGTGGCGCCCTTGCCGTCTCTCTCGCCGTGGCGGGGGCCGCCCTGCTGTCGGCGTGTTCGCCGATCAGGCTGCTCGACCGGCTGGTGCCCGGCGACACCTACCGGTTCGAGGGCGGCATCGCCTACGGTCCCGCGCCGCGCCAGCGGCTCGACGTGTACCAGCCGTTGCCGTCCGCCCAGCCGGCCGGCGACGCCCGCCCCCTCGTGGTGTTCTTCTTCGGGGGCACCTGGACGAGCGGCGACCGCGCCAGCTACAGGTTCATGGGCGAGGCGCTGGCCGCGCGCGGCGCCGTGGTGGTGGTGCCCGACTACGGCCTGTCGCCCGCCTTCACCTACCCGGTCTTCGTGCAGGACAGCGCCCGGGCCGTCAAATGGGCGCTCGACAACGCCGCGCGGCTCGGCGCCGATCCGAAGCAGGTCTACGTGATGGGCCACAGCTCGGGCGGCTACAACGCGGCGATGGTGGCGCTCGACGATCGCTGGCTCGGTGAACTGGGCGCCAGCCCGAAGCAGCTCGCGGGCTGGATCGGCCTGGCTGGCCCTTACGACTTTTTGCCCATCGGGGACCCGCAGGCGCAGGCCGCCTTCAATTGGCCGGACACGCCGCGCGATTCGCAGCCGCTGTCGCATGTGACGCCCGCCGCGCCGCGGGCGCTGCTGCTCGCGGCGGCGAAGGACAACCTGGTCTATCCCGACCGCAACACCGGCCGGATGGCCGCCGCGCTGCGCGCCGCCGACGTTCCGGTGCAGGTGAGGCTGTTCGACAACCTGAGCCATGTCACGCTGGTCGGCGCCTTTGCCAGGCCCATCCAGTGGCTGGGCGGGCCGGTGCTGCCGCCTGTGGTGGATTTCCTCGGGTTGGCGTCAGCGCCGTCCCACAAGGGGGCTCGGTAGAATCGGGGTAGTTTTCTCCCGACTTTCCGCCTTCTCTTTTTTCCCGTTTTTTCTATTCCCACGAGGTATTTCCCATGGCACTCGTCTCGATGCGCGAACTGCTGGACCACGCCGCCGCCAACGGCTACGGCATTCCGGCCTTCAACGTCAACAACCTCGAACAGGTCCAGGCCGTCATGGAGGCCGCCAAGGAAACCGGCGCGCCCGTCATCCTGCAAGCCAGCGCCGGCGCCCGCAAGTACGCGGGTGAAGCCTTCATCAAGCACCTGATCCAGGCCGCCATCGAGCAGTACCCGAACATCCCGCTGGTGATGCACCAGGACCACGGCCAGAGCCCGGCCATCTGCCAGGGCGCGATCGACCTGGGCTTCTCGTCCGTGATGATGGACGGCTCGCTGCACGAAGACGGCAAGACGCCCGCTTCGTTCGACTACAACGTCGAGGTGACCCGCAAGGTGGTCGAACTGGCCCACAAGGTCGGCGTCACCGTCGAAGGCGAGCTGGGCTGCCTGGGCTCGCTCGAAACCGGCCTGGCCGGTGAAGAAGACGGCATCGGCGCCGAAGGCGTGCTCGACCACGCCTCGCTGCTCACCGACCCCGAGGAAGCCGCGCAGTTCGTGAAGGCCACGCAGCTGGACGCACTGGCGATCGCCATCGGCACCAGCCACGGCGCCTACAAGTTCACGCGCAAGCCCACGGGCGACATCCTGTCGATCCAGCGCGTCAAGGAAATCCACGCCCGCCTGCCCAACACCCACCTGGTGATGCACGGCTCGTCGTCGGTGCCGCAGGACCTGCTGGAAATCATTCGCCAGTACGGCGGCAACATGAAGGAAACCTACGGCGTGCCCGTCGAGGAAATCCAGGAAGCCATCAAGTACGGCGTGCGCAAGATCAACATCGACACCGACATCCGCCTGGCGATGACCGGCGCGGTGCGCAAGTTCCTGGCCGAGAACCCCGAGAAGTTCGACGCCCGCGAATGGCTCAAGCCCGCGCGCGAAGCCGCCAAGCAGATCTGCAAGCAGCGCTACATCGAGTTCGGCTGCGAAGGCCAGGGCGCCAAGATCAAGGGCGACACGCTGCAGGTCGTCGCTGCCAGGTACGCCAAGGGCGACCTGGCGCAGCAAGTCATCTAACGAAGACAGACTGCGCGCCGCAGGCCACCGCTCGCGGTGGCTTTTTTCTGCGCGCACAATCCGCTTTTCCCGTCACCGTTTCCCAGCCGAGCATCCGTCCATGACCACCGTTCACACCTCCTCCATCCAGAGCCTGCCCCTGCTTGCGCGCGGCAAGGTGCGCGACAACTACGCCGTCGGCGAAGACCGCATCCTGATGGTCGCGAGCGACCGGCTCAGCGCCTTCGACGTGATCATGGGCGAACCCATCCCCGGCAAGGGCGAGATCCTCACGAAGATGGCGCTGTGGTGGTTCGACCGCCTGGGCGCGCTGTGCCCCAACCACCTGACGGGCGAAGCGCCCGAGAGCGTGGTCACCGCCGAGGAGGTGCCGCAGGTCACGGGCCGCTCGATGCTGGTCAAGCGCCTGCGTCCGATCCCGGTCGAGGCGGTGGTGCGCGGCTACCTGGCCGGCAGCGGATGGAAGGAATACCAGGACAACCGCGCGGTCTGCGGCGTGCCGCTGCCCGAGGGCCTGACCAACGCGAGCAAGCTGCCGCGCCCGATCTTCACGCCCGCCGCCAAGGCCGCGGCCGGCGAGCACGACGAGAACATCAGCTACGAGCGCGTGGTCGAGATCGTCGGCCCCAAGCTGGCCCAGCAGATCCGCGAGATCAGCATCGCCATCTACGAGGCCGCGGCCCAGATCGCACTCGCCAAGGGCATGATCATTGCCGACACCAAGTTCGAGTTCGGCCTGGACGAGAACGACACGCTGGTGCTCATGGACGAAGTGCTCACGCCCGACAGCTCGCGCTACTGGCCCGTCGAGGGCTACGAAGCCGCGCTGGCCGCCGGCACCAATCCGCCGAGCTACGACAAGCAGTTCGTGCGCGATTGGCTCGAAGCCACCAAGATCAACGGCAAGCCCTGGGACAAGACGCCCCCGGCGCCGCGCCTGCCGGCCGAAGTCATCGAGAAGACGGCCGCCAAGTACCGTGAGGCGCTGGACCGCCTCACCCACGGCTGATCTGTTTTTTTCCTAGCGGTTGCCGCTGCTGAGCAGCGCGACCGTGCGGCCGCTCGCATCGAGCAGCGCGAGCCGCCCCGGCGCCAGCCGGTAGCTGGCCGTGCTCTGCAGCGCCGACAGGAACTGCGCCTCGTTGGCGCCGCGCACCGGGTCGGCGCAGGCCATGCGCGTCGCGGCCATCTGGCCGAGCTTGAGCGACACGCCCGCGCGCGTGAACGATCCCGTGACGCGGTTGCAGCCGCCCGACCCACTCACCCGTCCGCTGTTGCGGTCGAACTGCAACTGGGCATCGCCGCCCGGTGCGATGGGCTCGTCGCCCAGTTGCACCAGGCGCCACACCGGCCCTTCGATCGGCTCGTCGAGGCTGATGCCGCTGCCGCAACCGGTCAGGGCGGTCAGCAGCAGCGCGGCCGAGGCAACGGCGGGGAGCGCGGTACGGCGGGCGAAGGAACGCATGGCCAATTTTCCTTTTCAATCTGCAACAAGTTAAAACCGGCGCCATCGTATGCGACGCCGTGGCCGGTGCGAAGACAGGCCCGTCGGCGCGTCCGGGCTTCTTCAGGCCGCGAGTGCTGCGAGGGCCACGCCGCCCGCAAGGCGCGTCTCGACGCAGCGGCGCACGCTGGCGGGCGTGCCGTCCTGCGCCAGCAGCGCGGGCCACTCGGCCTGGGCCTGGCGCACGGTGTCGCGCGCGATGGCCATCAAACGCGCCGGCCGCAGCAGCCCGGCCGCGCGCAGCAGCGCCTCCAGCGCGGGCCCGTCGAAAGCGCGCAGCGTGGCGTCGATGGCGCGGTTGACGCCGTAGTCGCGCGCCGGCACGTCCTCGAAGAAGGCGGCCACGCAGACCGGGTCGTACAGCGGCGCGAGCACCGGCGCCATGCCGTCGGGGTAGCGCAGGGCCCAGTTCTTCAGGTGCGCGTCGCTGTTGCCCAGCAGGATGAAGGCGACCAGGCGGCGCACGCACTCGCGCACGTCGGCCACCGGGTTGGGCGACAGGCGGTCGAGCACGCGCAGCATGGCGGGCCAGTCGGTGGTCAGCCCGCGGCCGTACTTCTGGCGCGGCTCGTACTGCAGCACCTGCGCGAACTCTTCCATGTGAATGCGCCCGCCCTCGGGTGTGCGGTCGAAGCGGCGCACTGCCAGGATCTGCGCGAACGGCACCTGCTCGGGCAGGTCGGCGTCGGCGCGGCCGATCACGTGGGCCTGCGCGCAGTCGAGGCCGAGTGCGCCGCACAGGCGATAGCCGGTGTATTCGTTGGCGACCAGGTCGGGGTGGCGCGTGCTCGGCAGCTTGAGGATGAACGAGCCCGCCGCGCCGTGGCGCTTGACCACGTAACGCCGCCCGTCCTGCACCGCCGAGAACTTGGTCACCACGCCGGGGATGGCGGCGGCGTCTTCCACCGGCATCTCGACAAAGCCGGGTTCGAGCACGTCGAGCCCCAGCGCCGTGTGCCAGTGGCGCACGGTGTCGGGAATGCCTTCGGACGTGGGCACGGGCTCGACCTCGAGCGCGCCCATGAGGTCGTGGCCGGCGGCGGCCAGCAGCTCGAACTCGTCGTCGGCCGCGCAGCCGCGCTGCTGCGCCAGGCGCTCGCGGTTGTGGCCCTCGGGCAGCAGGTTCTGGAAGTAGCTGGGCCAGCGGCCGTCGCTGCGCGACACGCGGGTGTCGCGCGCCGACGCCAGGATGGCGCGCGTGGCGGCCTCGTCCGCGCCGCGGTAGGCCAGCGACAGCGTGGGCCGGCCCGGGTCGGCGATGTAGGCCTCATCGAACGACACGCGCAGGATGTCGCCGTACTGCGAGAGGTAACCGATGGCGCGCCGCCCGCCACCGGGCAGGTGCAGGTGCATCCGCAGGTAGCGGATGCCGGTGTTGAAGACGGCGCGCGTGCTCACCGGCTCACCGGTTCTCGTCCGCCAGGCTCTGCGCGATGGACGGCGGCGCGCCCACGCCCGCAGGCTGGCCGAGCAGGCGCCCGCCCGAGCGCACGAAGTCTTCGAGCTGCGGGCGCAGCGTGGCGGGCACGGGCATGAGTTCGAGCCCCAGCACGCGCGCCATTTCGAGCAGCGTCGACAGGCGCGGATCGATCTGGCCGCTTTCGATGCGCTGCACCGTCATGCGCGACAGCCCGGCGCGCGTGGCCAGCGCCTCCTGGCTCAGGCCGCCGGCCTTGCGGGCTTTTTCGAGTTCTTCAGTCAGTTGGAGCATTGCAATGCGCTTTTATCGGAAATTGAGTAGCAATGCTATCTATATGGGACGACAGCGGCAATAAAAAAGCGACCCACAGATCGCTTTTTTGTTCAATTGCGCACTGAAAGGCGCAATGCGTCGTTCAGCTCAGCACCACGCTGCTCAGGCGGCGGCGGTACGTGGCGACGACCGGATCGTCCGGCGGAATCTGCCCGTCGGCGACCTTCACCTTCGGCGGTTCGATCACATCGAGGATCGCGATGTAGGTCTTGCGCGCCAGGTCTTCGCTCCAGCTCTTGTCGCGCATGAGGATGTCGAGCAGCTCGTCCATCGCGTCGGTCCAGCGCTGGGCGGCCATCAGCAGGCGGGCGCGGCCAAAGCGGGCGTCGAAGTCGCGCTTGTTGGCGGCGATCTTGTCGTCGAAATCGCCCAGCGTCGGTGCGGAGCCGGTGACCGGTGCGGCGAAATCGATGGCGTCCATCCAGCGCTGCAGCGAATCGAAGCGGCGCACCAGCGTGGTCTTGGCGATCACCGGTGCAAAGGCGACCTTCGCGTCGTCGGTGCGGCCTTCCTGCAGCAGCAGCTTGATGTAGTCGAAGCGCACGTCGTCGTTGGCCGGGTCGGTGGCCACGGCGTGCTGCAGCTTCTCGAGCGCGCCCAGGGTGTCGCCCTCGGCCAGTGCTTCCTGCGCGGCGGCTTCTTCCGAGGCGGCTTCGGCCTCGTCGGCGCCCGGCACGTGCTTGTCGAGGAATTCGCGGATCTTCTCGGCCGGAATGGCGCCGACGAAGCCGTCGACCGGCTGGCCGTCCTTGAACATCACGCAGAACGGGATGCTGCGCACGCCGAACATTTCGGACAGCTGCGACGAGATTTGCGGCACCTTGTCGGCGTCGAGCTTGGCCAACGTGAAGCGGCCGGCGTATTCGGTTTCGAGTTTTTCGAGCACCGGGCCGAGCTGTTTGCAGGGGCCGCACCATTCGGCCCAGATGTCCAGCAGCACCGGCGTGGCGACCGAGCCTTCGATCAGCTCGGACTGGAAATTTTCGAGAGTGATGTCGATCATCGGGAACAGCTGGGGGTGAAACGTAAAATTGAAACCATGAACGAAACCATTCAGGTCGGTGTAGTGATGGGCTCGAACTCCGATTGGGAGACGATGCGCCACGCGGTCGAGATTCTCCAGCAATTCGGAATCAGCCACGAAGCGAAGGTGGTCTCGGCCCACCGGATGCCCGATGCGCTGTTCGCGTACGCCGAAAGCGCCGCCGGGCGCGGGCTCACCGCGATCATCGCGGGGGCGGGCGGCGCGGCCCACCTGCCGGGCATGCTGGCCTCCAAAACCACGGTGCCGGTGCTCGGCGTGCCGGTGGCCAGCCGCCACCTGCAGGGCGTCGATTCCCTCTACAGCATCGTGCAGATGCCCAAGGGCGTGCCCGTGGCCACCTTTGCCATCGGCACCGCCGGCGCGGCCAATGCGGCGCTGTTCGCGGTGGCGATGCTGGCAGTGAACAACCCCGCGTTGCGCGCCAGGCTCGATGCCTTCCGCACGGCCCAGACCGCCGCCGCCGAGGCCATGGTGCTGCCGCCGCCCGAAGCGGGCGCTGTGTCTCCCGTGTCGCCCGTGTCACCGTTTTCGCCGCAAGGCGGGGGTGCACTGTGAGCGGCGTCACCGGCCATTCGGCCGACCTGCCGATCCTCCCGGGCGCCACGCTCGGCGTGCTCGGCGGCGGCCAGCTCGGGCGCATGTTCGCGCACGCGGCCCAGCGCATGGGCTACTTCACCGCGGTGCTCGACCCCGATGCCGACAGCCCCGCCGGCCGCGTGAGCCATCACCACATCCACACCGACTACGCCGACGTCGACGGCCTCGCCCGCCTCGCCGGCCTGGCCGACGCGGTGACGACCGAGTTCGAGAACGTGCCCGCGCCCTCGCTGGAGCACCTGGCGGTCGCGCGGCCGGTGTCGCCCGCCGCGTCGGCCATCGCCATCGCGCAGGACCGCATCGCCGAGAAGGCGCACTTCACGCGCTGCGGCGTGCCGTGCGCGCCCTATGCCGTCATCGAGACGGCGGAGCAGCTGGCTGCCGTCGACGAGCAGCTGCTGCTGCCCGGCATCCTCAAGACCGCCCGCCTGGGCTATGACGGCAAGGGCCAGCAGCGCGTGAAGACGCGCGCCGAACTGGTCGAGGCCTGGCAGGCCGCCGGCTGCGTGCCCTGCGTGCTCGAAAAGATGCTGCCGCTCGAGTTCGAGTGCTCGGTGATCCTGGCGCGCGGCCGCGACGGCCAGATCGTGCATTTCCCGCCGCAGCGCAACCTGCACCGCGACGGCATCCTCGCCGTGACCGAGGTGCATCCGCAGAACATGCCCAAGACCGTGGCGCAGGGCGCGGTCAATTCCGCCAGGAGCATCGCCAGCGGCCTGGACTACGTGGGCGTGCTGTGCGTCGAGTTCTTCGCGCTGGCCGACGGTTCGCTGGTGGTCAACGAAATGGCGCCGCGTCCGCACAACAGCGGCCACTACACGATGGAAGCCTGCGACGTGTCGCAGTTCGAGCTGCAGGTGCGCACCCTGGCCGGCCTGCCGCTGACCGCACCGCGCCAGCACAGCCCCGCCGTCATGCTCAACCTGCTGGGCGACCTGTGGTTCCCCGACGGCGAAGGCGACGGCATCAAGCCGGTCGCGCCGCGCTGGAGCGAAGTGCTCGCCGTGCCCGGCACGCACCTGCACCTGTACGGCAAGCTGGCACCACGCCGCGGCCGCAAGATGGGCCACCTGACCCTCACCGGCGCCACGCTCGAGAGCGTGCGCGCCAATGCCTCGCAGGCCGCGCTGCTGCTGGGCCTGCCGGCGCTCGCATGATCCTCGACGGCCACGCTCCCGACGCCATCGCCGAGGCCGCGCGCGTGCTGCGCGCGGGCGGGCTGGTCGCCTTCCCGACCGAGACCGTCTACGGCCTGGGCGCCGACGCCAGCAGCGACACCGCTGTCGCCGGCATCTTCACGGCCAAGGGCCGGCCGGCCGACCATCCGCTGATCGTCCACGTGGCGGCGGGCGCCAAGGGCGCGCAGGCGCTGTCGCGCTTTGCCCAGCCGCTGCCGCCTTTCGCGCAGAAGCTCGTGCAGGCCTTCTGGCCCGGCCCGCTCACGCTGATCGTCACGCGCCAGCCCGGCGTGGGCACGGCGGCGGCCGGCGGACAGGACACCATCGGCCTGCGCTGTCCCGCGCACCCGGTGGCACAGGCGCTGCTCGAAGCCTGCGCCGAACAGGGCGTGCCCGGCCTGGCGGGGCCGAGCGCCAACCGCTTCGGCCGCGTCAGCCCGACCACGGCGCAGCACGTGCACGACGAGTTTGGCGACGCGCTGCTCGTCATCGACGGCGGTGCCTGCGAAGTGGGCATCGAATCGACCATCGTCGACTGCAGCCGCGGCGCGCCCGTGCTGCTGCGCCCGGGCCTCATCACGCGCGCACAGATCGAGGCCGCCGTCGGCGAGCCATTGCGCGACCGCGAGGTGCTCGACACGCCCGACCCGCGCGCCTCGGGCACGCTGGAGGCGCACTACGCGCCCGACGCCAAGGTGCGGCTCATGGACACCAAGGCCATTCAGACCGGGCTGGACGTGCTCGGCGCCAACGCCGCGCACATCGCCGTGTGGACGCGCAGCAATGTGCGCAGCCGCTCGCAGCGCGTGCTGCTGCGGCGCATGCCCGACGATGCCGCTGCCGCCGCGCAGCAGCTGTTCGCGGTGCTGCGCGAGTTCGACGCGCAGGGCGTGAAGCTGATCTGGGTCGAGACGCCGCCCGACACGCCCGAGTGGGAAGGCGTCAAGGACCGCTTGCAGCGCGCTGCAGCGGCCTGATCAACGCCTTTTAGGCTGCTGCGGGGCTCAGCCCCCGGCCGCCAGCACACCCTGGAAGAATCCGCGCGCTGCCGCCAGGCAGAACGGCGGCGCCAGCGTGCCGTGGTAGGCCGCGGTCACGGCGCGCGCCTTGTCGGCGGCGCTGCCCGGCGTGCTCTGTGCCAGCAGGTCCTTCGCCTGCGCGAAGCCTGCGCGCGCCGCCGAATAGCTGTCGGTGGCGCCGTTGTCTTCCAGGTCGACCACCGCGAGCGCGGCGGCCGGCATGCCCTTGGCGCGGAAGTAGCCGGCCGTGGCGCGGGTGCTCAGGAAGTTCACGGTCGGGTCGTTCGCGCCGCTGCACAGCAGCATCGGCTTGGCTGGCACCCAGTTGCGCAGGTCGTTGGCGATGGCCGCCTTGCGGAAGCCCGTGGCCGGCTTGCAGTCCAGCGGCGTGGCCGAACCGAGCGACGCGGCCGTGGCCGGCAGCGCGTTGCCGGGGCAGGTGTTCGACTGGATGTCGGTGGCCGCCTGCGTCAGGAAGCTCTGCTTGATGAGGTTGTTGGCGCCGTAGAAGATCGACAGCTCGGGGCTCACCGGGCCCGGTTTGCCGTCGGCCGGGAACAGCGCCAGCTGCGGCAGCTTGCCGCTGGAGAACAGCGTGCCCGGCGAGAGGCTCGGCAGCAGCGTCTCGATGCCGGTGGCGTACTGCGCTTCGTAGACGTCGCCGGGGCTGCCGTAGACGTTGCCGAACTGCTGCTGCCAGCTGGTCGACAGCAGCGGCACGAACAGCGTGGAGCCCAGTGCGGGCCAGCCCAGGTAGGTGTAGTCGGTCAGCAGGCTGATGGCCGAGGGCGCGGCCAGCGGGGCCGAGGCCGTCACGGGCTTGCCGGTGGCCTGCATCTCGCGGTGCGCGGCCATTGCCACGTAGCCGCCCTGCGAGTAGCCGGTGATGAACAGCGAGCCGGCGTCGTTCGCGCCGATCTCAGAGAAGGTCTTGCGCGCCGCGGTGAGCGCATCGACCATGTCCTTGCCCTGCTGCTCGCCGTTGAGGTACGGGTGGTAGGGCAGCGTCGACTTGTCGTAGCCCGCGTAGTTGGGCGCCACCACGATGTAGCCCTGCGCCGCGAACATGGCTGCCACCATCAGGCCTTCGCCGGCGGCCGGCTGGGTGGTGTCGGTCCACTTGGCGAGGTTGTAGTTGCGCGCCGGCGTGGTGCCGTGCGCGTACAGCACCACCGGGCGCCCGCCGCTGCAGGCGACGTCGGAACCCGAGGGCACCATGATCGCGGCGGTGGCGTTGGTGGCTTCGTTCTTGCCGCCGACGGTGCGGTACTCGAGGTAGCGCATGTCGACGCCGCACTTGGGCGCGCCGGTGACCTGCAGCAGCGCCTTGCCCTGGTCGGAGGCCTGCAGGCTGGCCCTGAACTGGTCGGCCGTGAGCTTGGTGCCCTGCTCGGGCGGGCTGGTGACGACCGTGCCGCGGCCGGTGTCGCTGCCGCCGCCCGGCGGCGGAAATACGACGCCGATGCCGCCCCCACCGCCGCCGCCCCCGCCGCAGGCGGCGAGCAGCAACGCGGTGCCGGCGAGCGTCGCCGTGGCAGTGATTCGGCGAGCCGAGAGGGACGATGGCCGTGGATGCTGCAAGGTCAAGACGCGTCTCCTGGAGAGGTATCGAAACGAACGAGCGTCCCATTCTGGGCAGCGCCACGGCCGCGCGCAAGCCGCGTTTGCCAGCAGAACCTATTCAGTAGCCCGGTAGCCGAATTGGGCCAGCCCCCGTCCGGGTCACTGGTCCTGCGCGGTCCAGTCGATCAGCGCATCGAAGGCGGCGCGCGCCGCGCCGGCGTTCTCGCCGTTGGCGATGGCCACCAGCACGTAGCGCCGGCCGCTCGCGCCGTGCACGTAGCCGGCCACGCCCGACGCGTCGCGCAGCGTGCCGGTCTTCAGGTGGGCCGCGCCGCCCGAGCGCAGCGTGCGCCGCTTCAGCGTGCCGTCCACGCCCATCGCGGGCAGCGAGGCCACCAGCTCGGGCATCACGGGCGAGCGCCATGCCACCTGCAGCATCTTGCCGAGCGCGGCGGCGCTGATGCGCTCGTCGCGCGACAGGCCCGAGCCGTTCTCGAACACCGGCGAGGCCTCGCCGGTGCCGATGCGGTCGCGCCACCACTGGCCCATCGCGCTGCGCGAGGCTTCGAAGGTGCCGCGCTGCTTCTGCGTGAGGCCGAGCGTGAGGAACAGCTGCTGCGCCATCACGTTGTTGCTGTACTTGTTGATGTCGCGCACCACCTCGGCCAGCGGCGGCGATTCGAAATCGAAGGTCGGCTTCAGGCCCGCGGGCACGCGGCCTTCGCGCATCTGGCCGCCCACGCGTCCGCCCATCTCGGCCCACATGCCGCCGATGGCGCGCAGGCTGTAGGTGCGCGGGTCGGCGTACGCCACGGCCCAGCTCTTCTCGCCGCAGCCCGTCGGAAAGCCGCCGTTGAAGCGGATGCGGTTCACGTCGCTGAAGTCGGGCTTGAGTGCACCGCGCCAGTCGCCGCATTCGCCGGGCGCCAGCGGCACGGTCGGCGGCATCGCCACGCTGGCCAGCGGGGGCTCGTAGCTCACGCGCGCGAACTGGCCGGCGCGGTCGGGCGCGAAGGTCATGTTCACCGACTTGAAGTTCACCAGCAGCGCATCGGGCGAGGCGTTGTAGGGGCGCAGCGGTTCGCCGTCGAAGGCGGCGGGGTCGTTCTCGACCGTGGTCTCGAAGGCGCTGCGGTCGATCACGATGTCACCGCTCACCGTGGTGATGCCCAGGCCCTGCACGTGGCGCAGCAGCAGCCACACGCGTTCGAGCACCAGCTTGGGATCGCCCTGGCCCTTGATGTAGAGGTTGCCGTTGAGCACGCCGTTGGCCACCGAGCCCTCGACGTAGACCGGCGTGTTCCAGCTGTAGGCCGGGCCGAGCAGGTCGAGCGCCGCGTAGGTGGTCACCAGCTTCATGATCGAGGCCGGGTTCACCGGCACCTGCGAGCGCCAGGCCAGGCGCGGCGCGCGGCCGGCGTCGGCATCGGCCACGAGCACAGTCACGGCGTCGCGCGACACCTTGGCGCGCGCGAGGGCGGCATCGACCTGGGGCGGGAGGGCTTGCTGTGCGAGGGCGCCGGTCGAAACCAGCAGTGCAAGGGTCAGCGCAAGAGTCTGCGCACGGGGCGCGTGGCGGAAGGCAGGAGGCATCCGCCGATTATCCCGGCGCGAACACGTGCAGCTTCGCGTGGTAGAGCAGCATGATCGTCTTGGCGTCGGCGATGCGGCCGTCGGCCACCATGGCCAACGCCTCGTCGATGCGCAGCTCGAGCACCTCGATGTCCTCGCCCTCCTCCGCCAGCCCGCCGCCCGCGCCGACGCGCATCGAGGCCTCGTAGGGCGCGACGAAGAAGTGCAGCTTCTCGGTCACCGAGCCCGGGCTCATGAAGCTCTCGAACACTTTCTGCACCGCGCCGAGCCGGTAGCCCAGTTCTTCTTCGACCTCGGCGCGGATGCGTTCCTCGGGCGCGGCGTTGTCCAGCAGGCCCGCGGCCGCCTCGATCAGCAGGTCGTCGTGGCCGTTGACGAAGGCCGGGTAGCGGAACTGCCGCGTGAGCAGCACCGTGCGCTGGCCGAGGTGATAGGGCAGCAGCGTGGCGCCGTTGCCGCGGTCGTAGGTCTCGCGGTGCATGCGCTGCCACTCGCCGTCGTTGCGCCGCCAGTCGAAGGCGGTGGTGCGCAGCGTGTACCAGTTGTCGGACAGGAGGGTGACTTCGTGCACCCGGACGCGGTCGTGAATGGTCATGGCGGTGAGCATAAAACCGGATTCGTGCAATATCAAGATGATTCGTGCAACATCGTGCAAACTCGCTATCATCGGCCCATGCTCACCCGCCCGCGCAAGCAACACATCCTCTCGGTCCTGCGGCGCGACGGCCAGGTCGTCGCCAAGGCGCTCAGCGAGGAGCTGGCCCTGTCCGAAGACACCATCCGCCGCGACCTGCGCGAGCTCGCGGCCGAAGGGCTGCTGCAGCGCGTGCACGGCGGCGCCCTGCCGGTGGCGGCGGCCGAGGCCGACTTCACCGGGCGCCAGCAGCTCGCGCCCGACGAAAAAGTGGCCATCGGCCGCGCCGCCGCGCGCCTCGTGAAACCGGGGCAGGTGGTGTTCATCGACGGCGGCACCACGGCCGTGCAACTGGCGCGCCACCTGCCGCTCACGCTGCAGGCCACGGTGGTCACGCACAGCCCGTCGGTGGCGGTCGAGCTGCAGGCGCACGCCGGCATCGAGGTGGTGCTGATCGGCGGGCGCCTCTTCCGGCATTCGATGGTGGCGGTCGGCGCGGCGGCCATGGCGGCCATTTCGCGCATCCATGCCGACACGTATTTCATGGGCGTCACCGGCGTGCATGCCGAGGCGGGCCTGACCACGGGCGACGCGGAAGAGGCCGAGATCAAGCGCGCGCTCATGGCCGCGGCGGCCGAGACCATCGTGCTGGCCTCGTCCGAAAAGCTCGGGGCCGCGTCGGCCTGGGTGATCAACCCGCTGGCGGACGCAACGCAGCTGCTGGTGGCGCCGCAGGCCCCGGAGCAGGCGCTGGCGCCGCTGCGCGCGGCCGGCCTGGCGATCCTGCGCGCCGACGAGGCTGGTTGATTCGCCCCGCCCCTGCGCGGCCGAGGTCCGCCCTCGATAATGGCGGGATGCCCGCCGCGCTCCCGCAGACCTCCCCGCCCCTCCTGTCTCCCCGCATGCTCGGCATCGGCGCGGCCGTGGTCACCGTCGTGGTCTGGACCGCCTTCATCCTCATCGCGCGCGCCTCGGCCGCACGTTCGCTCACGCCCTTCGACCTCGCCTTTGCGCGCGTCTGCGGCGCCAGCCTGGTGCTGGTGCCCTGGGGCGCATGGCTGGCGACGAAGCACCGCGGCGCGGTGTCGTCGTTCTTCGGTTTGTCGCCGCTGTCGCTGCGCGTGACGGCCACGGCCGGCATCTTCGGCGGCGTGGCCTACGCGCTCATCGCGTACAGCGGCTTCTTCTTTGCGCCGGCCGGCCATGCCGCCGTGCTGATGCCCGGCAGCCTGCCGCTGTGGACCACCTTGCTGGCTGCACTGGTGCTGCGCGACCGCATCACGCCCACGCGCGCCATCGGCCTGGCGATGATCGTCGCGGGCGACCTCGTGGTCGGCGGGCGCAGCCTGCTGCACGCCTTCGAGGGCGGCGAGGTCTGGAAGGGCGACCTGATGTTCATGGGCGCCGCCTTCTGCTGGGCCTGCTACAGCATCGTGGCGCGCCGCCACGGCCTCGACGCGGTGCGCGCGACCATCGCCATCACCGTGTTCGCGCTCATGACCTACGTGCCGGTCTACACGCTGCTGGTGGCTTCGGGCGCGGTCGTGAGCCACATCGGCAGCGCGCCGTGGGGCGAGGTCGCGTTCCAGATGGCCTTCCAGGGCCTCGGCTCGGTCGTGATCTCCGGCATCACCTTCACCAAAATGATCCAGCACTTCGGCCCCGTGCGCACCACCATGATCACGGCGCTGGTGCCGGGCCTGTCGGCCTTCGGCGCGGTGCTGTGGCTGGGCGAACCGATGCACTGGAGCCTGATCGCCGGGCTTGCGCTGGTGACGGCCGGCATCCTGTTCGGCGTGCGCAAGGCCGCGGCCGTGCGTGCGGCGCCGGTCTGCCCGACGCCGTGCCCGGCAGGAATGGGGCGTCCGAATGTTTGACAAGCTGCTGGCCTTCGACACGAGCACCGAGCACCTGTCGGTCGCGGTGCGCCACGGCGACCGCGTGCTGGCGCACAGCGGCGTGGGCGGCGCGCAGGCGTCGAGCACGCTGCTGCCATTGATTCGTCAGCTGCTTGCCGACGCGGGGCTCGCGCTGGCCGAGCTCGACGCCATCGTCTTCGGGCGCGGCCCGGGTTCCTTCACCGGCCTGCGCACCGCCTGTTCGGTGGCGCAGGGCCTGGCCTTCGGCGCCAAGGTGCCGCTGCTCCCGGTCGACACCCTGCTGGCGGTGGCCGACGAGGCACGCCATGCCTTCGGCGCGCAGCGTGTGGTGGCCGTGCTCGATGCGCGCATGGACCAGCTCTACGCCGCGCACTACGACTTCGACACCGCCGGCCCGTTCGGCGGCGATCCCGAGCCGCTGCTGCTCGCCCCCGAGGCGCTCGAGGTGCCGGCCGGCTGGGCGCTCGCCGGCAACGCCTTCACCGCCTACGGCCCGCGCCTGGCGCCCGCCACGGCCCGCCACGAGGTGCTGCCCACGGCCGCCGCCATGCTGCGGCTGGCGCCCGCGCTGCTCGCGGCCGGACGCACCGTGCCCGCCGCGCAGGCCTGGCCGCTCTATGTTCGCGATAAAGTGGCGCAAACCACCGAGGAACGCGCCGCCATCAAGGCTGCTGCCGCTGTCGTTCCGCCGAACCCCGCATGAGTGCTGTCCTCCAGTCCGTCGAAGCCCGCCTTGAACCGCTCACCGTCGAGCGGATCGATGCCGTGTGCGCGGTCGAGCAGACGGCCTACACGCACCCCTGGACGCGCGCCAACTTCACCGATTCGATGGCCGTGGGCTACCACTGCCAGTGCCTGCTGGCGCCCGGCGTGGCAGCGGGTGTCGAATCGCCCTGCACCAGCCTGGGCGAAACGCTCATCGGCTACTTCGTCGCCATGAAGGGCGTGGACGAGGTGCACCTGCTCAACATCACCGTGGCGCCGGCTTTCCAGCGCCAGGGCTGGGCGCCGCTCATGCTCGAAGCGCTGGCCGGCTGGTCGCGCGGCGAGGGCGCGCTGTGGCTCTGGCTGGAGGTGCGCGAAAGCAACCGGCGCGCGCTCGACATCTACCTGCGGCAAGGCTTTCGCAGCGTCGGCGTGCGCAAGGGCTACTACCCGGCGTTCGACGGCAAGCGTGAAGACGCGGTCGTCATGAGCATGCGCCTCAACGAAACAGGCTCCGCCTGGGGAGCTTTGCGATGACGGACACCGCAGTCCACACCCTGCGCCTGGACGCGCGCCAGCGCGCCATGCTCGACGAGATGGGCGTGAAGGTCTGGTGGCCCGTGCCGCCGGAACCCGAGATCGAAGTCGAAGCCGAGCCGCAGGCCCCCGTGGCCGCTGATTCCGGCATGCCCGACATGCCCGAAGGCCCGCCGCTGGAGCTCGACGATCGCGACCAGTCCTACGACGCGCCCCCGCCGCCCTCGCCGCGCCCGGCACCCGCGCCCGTCGCCCGCCCCGTGGCCGCCCCGGCACCGCGTCCCGTCGCGGCACCGCCCGTGGCGCAAGGCGCCGCCGTGCTGGTCGAAGCGCCCTGCCGCCTGTATGCCGACAAGGCCGATGCCACGGCGCCGGTGCAGGGCGGCTGGCTGGTCGTTGCCGACATGCCGCCCGAGGCCGACGGCCGCCACGGCGAGCCCTTCGCGGGCGACGCCGGCCGCCTGCTCGACAACATGCTGCGCGCGCTCAAGCTGCACGACGGCCGCACGCCCGTGCACCTGATGCGCACGCACCGCGGCGTGGCCGCCGGCCAGCCCGGCAGCCCGCAGCCGATCGATGCCGCGTTCGACGCCCACGCCGCGGCGCTGGCGCCGAGCATCGTGCTGGCGATGGGCCCGCTGGCCGCGCAGAGCCTGATGCAAAGCCGCGATCCGCTGGGCAAGCTGCGCGGTCGCGCGGTGCCGCTGGCGTCGGCGAACGGCGTGCCGGTGGTCGCCACGTACCACCCCGCCTACCTGCTGCGCAACCCGGCCGACAAGGCCCGCGCCTGGGCCGACCTGTGCCTGGCGGCAGAGCAGGCCACCCCCACGGCCTGAGGGCGGCGGGCGGGGTCCGTAAAATCGGCCCCCATGACTTTCCTCGACAAGCTGGCCGCCGCACAGCAAACCAACGGTTCGTTGCTCTGCGTGGGCCTCGACCCGGAGCCCGCCAAATTCCCGGGGGCGTACAAGGGCGACGCCAGCCGCATCTATGACTTCTGCGCGCGCATCGTCGACGCGACGGCCGACCTGGTCATCGCCTTCAAGCCGCAGATCGCCTACTTCGCCGCCCACCGCGCCGAAGACCAGCTCGAACGCCTGATGGAACACATGCGCCGCAACGCGCCCCACGTGCCCACCATTCTTGACGCCAAGCGCGGCGACATCGGCTCCACTGCCGAGCAATACGCGCTCGAAGCCTTCGAGCGCTACGGCGCCGACGCCGTGACGCTGTCGCCCTTCATGGGCTTCGATTCGGTCGCGCCCTACCTCAAGCACGAAGGCAAGGGCGCCTTCCTGCTGTGCCGCACCAGCAACCCCGGCGGTTCCGACCTGCAGGGCCAGCGGCTCGCGAGCGTCGAGGGCCAGCCCTTCCTGTACGAGCACGTCGCGCGCCTGGCGCAGGGCCCGTGGAACCTCAACGGCCAGCTCGGCCTCGTGGTGGGTGCGACCTACCCGGCCGAGATCGAGCGCGTGCGCGAACTCGCGCCGACGGTGCCGCTGCTGATCCCGGGCGTCGGTGCCCAGGGCGGCGACGCGGTTGCCACGGTGCGCGCCGGCTGGCGTGCCGATGCGCCGATCATCGTGAACTCGTCGCGGGCGATCATCTATGCCTCGTCGGGCGAAGACTTCGCCGACGCGGCGAAGAACGCCGCGCGCACCACGCGCGACGCGCTCGAAGCCGCCAAGCCTTAGTTTCTGCGGAGTCGAGTGAACGCCTCGAACTCCCAATTGCGCATGCCCAGCAGCAGGGTGTAGCCCTCGCGGTCCTTGGCCGACAGCTTCTGGTCGGTCTGATGCTGCTGCGCAAAGTCTTGCGCCACGCGCTGCAGCCGCTCCAGGAAGGCCGGTGCCAATGACCGGCTGATCGAGCCGTGCACCAGCAGCAGGCCTTCGGCCGGGCCGTCGAAGCCGCCCTTGTAGTAATCGAGCACCACGTTCTCGCGGAAGAACTCCATCACCGGGCCGTGCGGGCGCCAGCGGAAGGTTTTCGCGAGCTTCAGGCGGTACCGGTTGAGCGGACGCAGCTCGATGATGCCGATGCGGTCCAGTTGCGCCAGGCAGCCGATGCACTCGGGCTCGGTGATCCGGTACGACGCCACGATCTGCTCCAGCGTCCACTGGCTCAGCACGCTGATCGCCACCAGCAGCAGCTTCTTGTCCTTGACCACGGCCTTTTCCTGCTCGTGCGTCAGCTCCTTCAGCAGCGGCTGGGCGTCGGCCACGCGCCGCGCCAACTCGGCGAAATCGATCTTCAGGGCGCGGCAGATCGCGTCGACGCGCGACAGCGGCATGTCGCTCTTGGCCAGCATGCGCTTGACGCTGGATTCCGCCATGTCCAGCGACCGGGCCAGGTCGGCATACGTCATGCGGGCGCTTTTGAGTTCGTTCTTGAGGGCCTGGACCAGGTCGACGGTGGTGCTCATGAAGGGAGGGTACGGGTTGAAGGTATAGAAAAAGGATACCGAAGGGTGTGAAATAGTGCCTCGTATCGATTCTCGATGCCTGGGGGAGGGCTGGCAACTAAATTCCACCCGCCAGACACCACCCCCACCGAGGAACGCCATGCTTTTGCCCACCCTGACACGTCGCGAACGCGGACTGTTGTTCACCTTCGCGCTGCTCCTGCTCGTCGCCTTCTTCGGCCCGGCGCTGCCCGCCGCCGACGTGGCGATCGCCTCGGTGTTCGCCGACAACCGGCCGCTGCTGCACCTGCCCAACGCGATGGACGTGCTGAGCAACCTGCCGTTCCTGGCGATCGGCTGCCTGGGGCTGTACCGGCTCAACCGCATCGACCGTTCGCACCAGGAGGCGCTGGCCGGGTTCCCGCTGGCACCGCCCGCCAACGACCCGCCCGACAACACGCTGGACTGCGCCTGGCTGTTCTTCGCCGGCCTGATCGCCACCGCCGCGGGCTCGGCCTTCTATCACCTGCTGCCCGACGCGCCCCGCCTCGCCGCCGACCGCGCCGGCATGGCCGTGGCCTTCGCGGGCCTCATCGGCATCGCCGTCTGCGAGCGGGTCAGCCAGCGTGCCGGCTGGCCCGCTGCCTGGTTCGTGCTCACGGCCGGCCTGCTGGCGGCCGAGGTCTGCCAGGAAACCGGCAACGTGCTGCCCTGGGCGCTGGTGCAGTTCGGCGGCATGGCGGTGGTGCTCACGCTGGCGCTGGCCACGCCGATGCGCGGCGCCGTCGGGCTCAAGCTGGGCTGGGTGATCGCGTTCTACGCGGTGGCCAAGGCCTTCGAGCTGGGCGACCACGCCATCTACGAAGCCACCGGCCACCTCGTGTCGGGCCACACGCTCAAGCACCTGGTGGCGTCGCTGGCCGGCCTGCCCGTGCTGATGGCGCTGAACCGCCTCGAAAAGGGCTGGCGCGCCACCCTGCTGCGGCACAATCCCGACCCTGCCGCCGTCGCGGCATGACGCGGCCTGACCACGGGAACGCCCGTGGCGCAACGGTAGAAGACAAAGAGGAGATTGCATCGCATGACAACCCCCGCCGCCGCCGCGCCCGCGCCCGTGGTTCATGAGGCCAACGCCCACGCCAACCAGTTCGCGCTGCTCGGCCAGCGGCGCTTCGCACCCTTCTTCTGGACCCAGTTCGCGGGCGCCGCGAACGACAACCTCTTCAAGTTCGCCTTCACCGTCATGGTGACCTACCAGCTGCAGCTCAGCTGGATGCCGCCCGCGATGGCGGGGCTGGTGATCGGTGCGCTGTTCATCCTGCCGTTTTTGCTGTTCTCGGCCACGGCCGGGCAGCTGACCGACAAGTTCGACAAGACGAAGATGATCCGCTTCGTCAAGAACCTCGAGATCGCGATCATGGTGATCGCCGCCTGGGGTTTCGTGCGCGCCGATGCGGTGGTGCTACTGGCCTGCGTGTTCCTCATGGGGCTGCACTCCACCTTGTTCGGGCCGGTCAAGTTCGCCTACCTGCCGCAGGTGCTCGACTCGCGCGAGCTCACGGGCGGCAACGGCATGGTCGAGATGGGCACCTTCGTCGCCATCCTGCTGGGCCAGGTGGCGGGCGGGCTGCTGGTGGCGATGCCGCAGATCGGCCACACCACGGTGGCCGTGGCCTGCCTGCTGCTCGCGCTGGTGGGGCGCGGCGTGGCGCAGGCCATTCCGCCCGCGCCGGCCACCGACCCGAGCCTGGTCATCAACTGGAACCCTTTCAGCGAAACCTGGCGCAACCTGATGCTGGCGCGCGAGAACATCGTGGTGTTCCGCTCGCTGCTCGGCATCTCGTGGATGTGGTTCTTCGGCGCGGTGTTCCTGAGCCAGTTCCCGAGCTTCGCCAAAGAAGTGCTGCATGGCGACGAGCAGGTGGCGTCGCTGCTGCTGGTGGTGTTCTCGGTGGGCATCGGCGTGGGCTCGCTGCTGTGCGAGACGCTGAGCCGCCGTCAGGTCGAGATCGGCCTCGTGCCGCTGGGCGCCATCGGCATGAGCGTGTTCGCCATCGACCTGTACTTTGCCTCGCGCGCCTTGCCGCCTTCCGCCGGCATGGGCCTGGGCGCCTTCGTGAACCAGGCCGCGCACTGGCGCGTGATGGCCGACCTCGCGCTGCTGTCGCTCTTCGCGGGCCTGTACAGCGTGCCGATGTACGCACTGATCCAGCTGCGCAGCCAGCCCACGCACCGCGCGCGGATCATCGCGGCGAACAACATCCTCAACGCGCTCTTCATGATCGGCAGCTCGGTGCTGGCGGGCGCGCTGCTGGGCGCGGGCTTCACCATTCCGCAGATCTTTTTGTTCACCGGCATCGCCAATGCGGTGGTGGCGTTCTACATCTTCATGCTGGTGCCCGAGTACCTGCTGCGCTTCGTGGCCTGGGTGCTGTCGCGCTTCGTGTACCGCTTCGACATCAAGGACGACCAGCACATTCCCACCGAAGGCGCCGCCGTGCTGGTGTGCAACCACGTGAGCTTCATCGATGCGGTGTTGCTGATGGCCGCGAGCCCGCGGCCCATCCGTTTCATCATGGACCACCGCATCTTCAAGGTGCCGGTGCTCGGCTGGCTCTTCAAGCTGGCCAAGGCCATTCCGATCGCGCCGCAGAAGGAAGACCCGGCCGCGTACGAGGCGGCCTTTGCAAAGGCCATCGGCGTGCTGCGCGAGGGCGACCTGCTCGCGATCTTCCCCGAAGGCGCGATCACGCGCGACGGCGAGCTGCAGCCCTTCAAGGGCGGCGTGATGAAGATCCTCGAGGGCGCGCGCGCCGAAGGCATCGAGCCGCCGGTGATTCCGATGGCGCTGACCAACCTCTGGGGCTCGTACTTCAGCCGCATCGAGCTGCGCGGCGGCCACCAGGTCGCCATGGCCAAGCCCTTCCGCCGCGGCTTCTTCAGCCGCGTGGGCCTGCGCGTCGGCCACCCCGTGCCGCTGCAGGAAGTGCAGCCGGAGACGCTGCGCCAGCGTGTGGCGGGCCTGCTGACGACTTGAGGCGCGCGAAAGTATCTCGTCGGGATACTGCAGGACGCCAGCGCCGCAACTGGTTGAAGTATCCGAGCCTCGCGGCGTGAAGGCGAACCATCATTCGCTCACCTTCACTGCGCCGCGAGGCCTTCATGCAACCCCTCTCTTCCCCCACCGCTTCGATCGTCCCGCGCAGCCAGCCGGCTTCGCGCAAGGCCACCCTGACGCGCTCGATGGCCGCGCTGGCCTTCGCCGTCTGCGCCGCGTTCGCGGGTGTGGCGACGCCGCGGCCCGCACAGGCGCAGAGCGAGGCCTCGACCGCGCTGTCGCTGCTGCCCGTGGCCTCGGTGGTCGGCGCTGCGTCTGTCGTCGGTGCATCGGCCACCGCGGTGGTCGCCGTGCCTGCGGCGCTGTCGGTGGGCGGTTCGGTGCTCACGGTGATCGCGGTCGAGGCCTCGGTCGATGGCACCGTCTATCTGCTCGAGCGCGCCTCGGACGGCGCCCGCGCCAGCGTCAAGGTGATGGGGCGCGCCACCCGCGGCGTGTCGGTGGTCGCCGGCACGGCCGTGGTCGTGAGCGTGATCGGCACGGGGGTCGTGCTCTCGGCCGCCGGCGAGGTGCTGGCCTTCGTGCCCAACGCGGTCGGCCGCGCATTGCTCCACAACGAAAGACTGTCGTGAAACCCGCCGTGCGCCCCGCGCT
Source organism: Variovorax sp. EBFNA2 (assembly GCF_033802765.1). Classification (NCBI taxonomy): domain Bacteria; kingdom Pseudomonadati; phylum Pseudomonadota; class Betaproteobacteria; order Burkholderiales; family Comamonadaceae; genus Variovorax; species Variovorax sp. EBFNA2. Next base: position 6,241,576 of record NZ_CP138496.1, on the reverse strand, counting down.
GCTGCTGGCGTTCGCCGTTGCAGCGGTGCTGCCGCAGCAGGCGAACGCCGGCCGCTCGTGCGAACAGGTCAAGCCGACGCCGGCACTGATCGTCAAGGGCATGCAACTGGCCGAGCGCACCTCGCAGCAGCTCGATGCGAGCGGCGCGCGCGTGGTCATCCTGGCGCGCGCCGGGCAGGACCTGAGCAAGTACGGCCTGCGCTATTCGCACCTGGGCATCGCCTACAAGACCGACGAAGGTCCGTGGCGCGTGCTGCACAAGCTCAATCACTGCGGCACGGCGGTGGCCGCGGTCTACCGGCAGGGGCTGGGCGAGTTCTTTCTCGACGACCTGTGGCGCTACGAGGCCGCGTGGTCCGTGCCCGCGCCCGCGGTGCAAACGCAGCTGCTGGCCGCGCTGCGCGAGCCCGATGCGCGCCTGGTGCGGCTGAATGTGGCGCCTTACAGCATCGTGAGCTACGCCTGGGGTCAGAAGTACCAGCAGTCGAACCAGTGGGCCCTCGAGACCCTGGCCGCCGCGATGGAGCCCGCCACCATCGGCACCCGCGCGCAGGCGCAGGCCTGGCTGCAGTTCAAGGGCTACGAGCCGACCACGCTGAACCTCGGCCCACTGACCCGCCTGGGCGGGCGCGTGGGCTCGGCCAACATCGCGTTCGACGATCATCCGAACGAGAAGCGGTTTTCGGACCGCATCGAGACCGTGACCGTCGACTCGGTGTTCAGTTGGCTGCCGCGCGCGGGCCTGGGTGCGGCGCCGGTCACACTCAAGCTCTGAGCCAAGAGACACAACGAAGAAAAGAAAGAACGAAGGAAAGACCATGAGCAAATCCCTGCGCCTGTCCGAGAAGTGGTTCCGCCGCGGCCTGTGGCTGGTGGCGTTCGTGTTCGCGAGCTTCCTGATCGGGCTGGGCAGCACGATCGTGGGCGACCTGCCGCAGGTCGAGCGCGTGCGCGTGCTCGACGACTTCATCGACAAGCCGGCGGCCGAGCCGCTGCGCGCCACCATCAAGGCGTCTGAAAAGGCCGAGGAGCAGGCTGCGCGCGACCTCGACCAGGCGCAGCTGCAGCTCAACGTGGCGCAGCAGGCCAGCGCCAACGCGCGCGAGACCTTCGGCAACTGGATCGCCACGCGCCGCGCCACCGCGCAACCCGACCAGGACACCGAACTCATCGCGCGCACCAGGGCGCTCGACGCCTTCAAGCAGAAGGAAAACGCGGCGCAGCGCAAGGCCGACGCCCAGCGCCAGATTGCGCTCGATGCGCGCCAGGCCGAGCAGCGTGCGCGCGAGGCGTTGTCGGTGCTGGAGCACGATGCGCAGGAGCGCCTGGACGCCGAATACCGACGCATCGAACTGCGCGTGTTCGCCTACCGGCTCGCGCTGACCCTGCCGCTGCTGCTGGTGGCCGGCTGGCTGTTCGTGAAGAAGCGCAAGAGCACCTACTGGCCCTTTGTGTGGGGCTTCATCTTCTTCGCGCTGTTCGCCTTCTTCGTCGAGCTGGTGCCCTACCTGCCGAGCTACGGCGGCTACGTGCGCTACGTGGTGGGCATCGTGCTCACGGTGCTCGTGGGGCGCTACGCGATCATCGCGCTCAACCGCTACCTGGCACGGCAGAAGCTCGCCGAGCAGCAGCCCGACCAGGTGCGCCGCGAAGAGCTGAGCTACGACGTTGCGCTGGCACGCCTGGGCAAGAGCGTGTGCCCCGGCTGCGAGCGGCCGGTCGATTTGAAGAACAACGAGATCGACTTCTGCCCGCACTGCGGCATCGGCCTGTTCGATCACTGCGGCCACTGCAGCACGCGCAAGAGCGCGTTCTCCAAGTTCTGCCACGCCTGCGGAACCGCCGCGACCGCAACGTCAGCGCCGCACACACCTGTGACCGGCACTGCGCAATCGGTCACGCCGGGCGCGCCGGTTCAGCCGGCCACGTAGCGAAAGCGCCGCACGGTCGTGCTACAACCCCGGGCTGCGGTACGCAACGCCGTGCCGCGGGTTTTCCCATTCACATTGACGGAGCACACCCATGAGCATTTTCGGCAAGATTTTTTCCAAGATTTTTCCGTCGGCCAACGCCGCTGAAGTCGTCGCCGCACCGCCGGCGGCTGCACCCGGCGCGCCGGCCGCTGTCGCACCGCCGGCTGCGATCCCGCTGGGCGACGTGCCCGCCGTCCTGGACGCGATGCCGGGTGCCGCCGGCCTGAACTGGCGCACCTCGATCGTCGACCTGCTCAAGTTGCTGGGCCTGGACAGCAGCCTCGCCGCGCGCAAGGAACTGGCCAGCGAAATTCTCTACAGCGACGGCGAACCGGGTTCGGCCGAATGGAACATCGGCCTGCACAAGCAGGTGATGACGCGCATCGCCGCCAATGGCGGCACGCTGCCGGCCGAACTGCGCGACTGATCGGTCCCGCCACCCACGCAGCAGAAAGCCCGGCATGCCGGGCTTTTTCTTTGGGGCGACCGTTGAAGCGCTTCAGGTCCAGCCTGCGTCCACCACGTAGTCTTGTGCAGTGCACATGCGCGAATCGTCGGCCGCGAGGAACAGTGCCATCGCGGCGATGTCTTCCGCCATCACGCGGCCCGGCAGGCACTGCGCCGCATCGATCTCCGCGCCCGATTCGGGCTTCACCCACAGCTGGATCTGCCGCTCGGTCATCACCCAGCCCGGCATGATCGTGTTGACCCGGATGTTCTGCTTGCCCAGGTCGCGCGCCAGCGAGCGCGTGAGGCCGATCACGCCCGCCTTGCAGGCCTGGTAGACCGGGTAGCCGCGGCCCTTCATGAGCCAGCTGATCGAACCGAAGTTGACGATCGAGCCGCCGCCCAGCCCGCGCATGTCGTCGGCCACGGCCTGCGCGGCAAAGAACTGGTGCTTGAAGTTGACGGCCACGAGGCGGTCGAAGTCGTCGCTCGTCACGTCGGCCAGTTCGTGGCGCCGGTCGTTGGCTGCGTTGTTCAGCAGCACCGACACCGGCCCGAAGCGCTGGCGTACCGCATCGATGGCGGCGGCGAGCGCGGCCGTGTCGGTCACGTCGCAGGGCACGAACAGCGCGGGCTGCGCGCCCTGCAGTTGCGCGGCAAGCGCGCCGCCGGCGGCGGTGTCGAGGTCGCAGAAGCCGACCTTGGCACCCTGTGCATGAAAGGCCCGCACCAGCGATTCGCCGATGCCGCTGGCGCCACCCGAGATGAACACGGTGCGGCCGGCCAGCGAGGGGTAGCGGGCGGTGTAGACAGAAGCAGAGGAAGCAGCGGCGGATGTCATGGCCGCAAGCCTACCCCAATGCCGCCGCGCCGGCTGTCAGACGCCGCGTGCGCGGTCGGCCTTGAACTGTGCGCGAAACGCCGTGAAGGTGCCCGCGTCGAGCGCCGCGCGAATCTCCGTCATCAGGTTCAGGTAGTAGTGCAGGTTGTGGATCGTGCACAGCATCGGACCGAGCATTTCGCCGCAGCGGTCGAGGTGATGCAGGTAGGCGCGGCTGAAGCCCTCGCGCCCGCCGTCGTTCCAGCTCACGCCCGAGGTGCCCGCGCAGGCATGGCAGGTGCAGCTCGGGTCGACCGGCTGCGGGTCGCTCTTGTGGCGCGCGTTGCGCATCTTCAGGTCGCCGAAGCGCGTGAACATCGTGCCGTTGCGCGCATTGCGCGTGGGCATCACGCAGTCGAACATGTCGACGCCGTCGGCCACGCCCTGCACCAGGTCTTCGGGCGTGCCCACGCCCATCAGGTAGCGCGGCTTGTTCGCGGGCAGCCGGTGCGGCGTGTGGCCCATGATGTGCAGCATCTCTTCCTTGGGCTCGCCCACGCTCACGCCGCCGATGGCGTAGCCGGGGAAGTCCATGTCGACCAGCGCGGCGAGCGACTCTTCGCGCAGGTTCTCGAACATGCCGCCCTGCACGATGCCGAACAGCGCGTTGGGGTTTTCGAGCCGCGCGAATTCGCTCTGGCAGCGCTTGGCCCAGCGCAGGCTCAGCTCCATCGAGATGCGGGCTTCGGCCTCGGTCGTGATGTGGCCCTTGGTGTCGTAGGGCGTGCACTCGTCGAACTGCATCACGATGTCGCTGTTCAGGATGGTCTGGATCTGCATCGAGACCTCGGGCGTGAGGAACAGCTTGTCGCCGTTGACGGGCGACGCGAACTTCACGCCCTCTTCGCTGATCTTGCGCATCGCGCCCAGCGACCACACCTGGAAGCCGCCCGAGTCGGTGAGGATGGGCTTGTTCCACTTCTCGAACTGGTGCAGCCCGCCGAAGCTCGCCATCACGTCGAGGCCCGGGCGCATCCACAGGTGGAAGGTGTTGCCCAGGATGATCTGCGCGCCCATCTCTTCGAGGCTGCGCGGCATCACGCCCTTGACGGTGCCATACGTGCCCACGGGCATGAAGATCGGCGTCTGGACCTTGCCGTGGTTGAGCGTGAGCGTGGCGCGGCGCGCGTGGCTGTCGGGGTCGGTCTTGAGGAGTTCGAAGTTCAGCATGTCGTTCAGTCCGTTTGTCGTGCGAGCAGCATGGCATCGCCGTAGCTGAAGAAGCGGTAGCCGTTGGCAATGGCATGGGCATACAGCGCCATCACGCGCTCGTAGCCCGCGAAGGCCGAGACCAGCATCATCAGCGTGCTCTTCGGCAAATGGAAGTTGGTCACCAGCACGTCGACGTGTTCGAAGGCGAAGCCCGGCGTGATGAAGATGCGCGTGTCGCCCGTGGCCTCGCCGCTCTTGGCCCACGATTCGAGCGTGCGCACCGTGGTCGTGCCCACCGCAACGACGCGCCCGCCGCGTGCCTTGCATTCGGCAATGGCGCGCTGCGTGGCCTCGGGCACTTCGTAGCGCTCGGCGTGCATCGTGTGCTCGGCGATGTTCTCGGTCTTCACCGGCTGGAAGGTGCCGGCGCCCACATGCAGCGTGACGCTGGCGCGCTGCACGCCGCGCGCTTCGAGTTCGGCCAGCAGGCCTTCGTCGAAATGCAGCGCGGCGGTGGGTGCGGCCACGGCACCGGGCACGCGCGCGAACACGGTCTGGTAGCGGCGCTCGTCGTCGGCCGAGTCGGTGTGCGCGATGTAGGGCGGCAGCGGCACGTGGCCGCAGCGCTGCATCAGCGCATACGGGTCTTCGCCGGCGTCGCTCTCGAAGCCGAAGCGGAACAGCGCGCCGTCTTCCTCGGGCCAGCGTCCCAGCAGCGTGGCGCGGAAGCCGCCCACCATCTCGAGCGTGGTGCCGATGGGCGGCTTCTTGCTGACCTTCATGTGCGCCACGACCTCGTGGCCCTGCAGCACGCGCTCGACCAGCAGCTCGAGCTTGCCGCCGGTCGGCTTCTCGCCGAACAGGCGCGCCTTGACCACGCGCGTGTCGTTGAAGACCAGCAGGTCGCCCGCGCGCAGCAGCGAGGGCAGTGCTTTGAAGATGCGGTCGACCGGGGCGTCGCCGGTGCCGTCGAGCAGACGGGAGGCGGTGCGTTCGATGGCCGGGTGTTGGGCCACCAGCTCGGGCGGTAGATGGAAATCGAAATCGGAAAGCGTGAAGGCGCGCATGGTGCTTGAGGGCCGGACGGGCCCGTGCCAAGGAGGCATGGGAAAGGGAAAAAGGCGGAGAGCGGCGATTGTCCCATGGCCCGGAATCACGGGTGCCGACCGGGGTTGCCGAGGCAAAATCGACGCATGGTCGATTCCTCTGTCGCGCGTGTTGCGCCGTCCCCAGCCCCTCCTTCCGAAGGCGAGCTCTTCAAGAAGATCCTGGGCAGCGCCTGGATGGGGCTGCATCCCGACATTCGCCGGCGCTTCGACAAGAACCCCCTGCCGGGCAAGGCGCTGCACTACCTGGGCGCGCTCAGCGAACTGCGCTGCTCGCGCTTCGGCAAGCTGCTGGGCCACCTCACGCAGCCGATGATCCAGGGCGCGCTGATCCCGTACAGCGACAGCCACTTTCCGGTCGAGATCCAGGTCTACGCCCGGCCCGACGACCCGGCCATCTACAAGCAGCGCATCTACCGCCTGCACGGGCGCCAACCCATCCAGTTCACCAGCTTCATGCGCGAGAGCGAACGCGGCGAGGTGCTGGAGTACGTGGGCATGGGGCTGGGCATGAAGCTGGTGCTGAGCGTGGAAGCCAACGGCAGCCTGCATTTCCAGAGCGACGGCTATTTCTGGGAGCTGTTCGGCTGGCGCATTCCGCTGCCGGGCCTGTTCACGCCGGGCAAGACTTTTCTCTGGCACCACAACGAGACGCCCGAGCGCTTCAACATCCGCATCGAGATCCGTCACTGCCTCATGGGCACCACCTTCACGCAGGTCGGCGTGTTCGAGGAAGTGCCGGAGCCGCAGGCGGTGTCCGCATGATCGACACGCACCTGCTGGCCCTGCAGCTCATGGCGGCGCAGGGCGCGCTGGGCGCCTTCGACACGCTCTACCACCACGAAGGCACCGAAGCCCTGCCGCGCCGCGGCACGGCGGGGCGCGAGCTGGCGATCCATGCCACGCGCTCGTCGATCTATTGCGCGCTGTTCCTCGGGCTGTCGGCGTGGGCCTGGCACGGCGCATGGGCGTGGGTGCTGCTCGCGGTGTTCGGCGTCGAGATCGTGCTCACGCTGTGGGACTTCGTGGTCGAAGACGGCAGCCGCCTGCTGCCGCCGACCGAACGCGTCACGCACACGGTGCTGGCCATCAACGCCGGCGCGTTCATCGCGCTGCTGGCGATGAGCGCGGTCGGCTGGGCAGACCAACCGACGGCGATGGTGTGGCAGCCGCATGGCTGGCTCAGCGCCTTCCTGGCGCTGTGCGGCGTGGGCGTCGGCATCTCGGGCCTGCGCGACGGCTTCGCAGCGCGCGCCTTGTTCAAGCAGCAGAAGCAGGCGCAGGTGCGCGCCATCGAGGCCCCGGTGCGCTTCGGCACGAAACCGCGGCAAGTGCTGGTGACGGGCGGTACCGGCTTCATCGGCCAGATCCTCGTGCGCCACCTGCTGGTCGACGGCCACGCGGTGACGGTGTGGACGCGCGACGCGCGCGGCGCCGCCTGGGGCTTCGGCGGCGCGGTGCGCTGCGTGCAATCGCTCGACCAGATTCCCGCCGCGGACGCCATCGACGTGGTCGTCAACCTCGCGGGCGCGCGCATCCTTGGCCAGCGCTGGAGCGCGCGGCGCCAGCAGCAGCTGCTGCAAAGCCGCGAAGGACTGACGCAGCAACTCGTCGCGTGGATCGCCGCGCGCCCACGCAAGCCGTGGCTGCTGCTCTCGGGCTCGGCCATCGGCTACTACGGCGTGCAGCCGCAGGGCGACACCACCGAGCTCGCCGAAGACGCGCCGCCGCAGCGCATCTTCATGTCGACGCTGTGCCAGCGCTGGGAGCAGGCCGCGCACGCGGCCGTGGCGCACGGCGTTCGCGTGGCCTGCCTGCGTTTCGGCTTCGTGCTGGGCCACCAGGGCTCGCTGCCGCAGCTGCTGATGCCGGTGCAACTGGGCATGGGCGGGCGCCTGGGCAGCGGGCGGCAGTGGCTGTCGTGGGTGCATGTGCATGACCTGATCCGCGCCATCGCGCATGTGTGGACCGTGACCGAATCCGCCACCGTCCCTGTCGCCGCGCAGGCCTTCAACGTCACCGCGCCGGGCGCGCTGGGCCAGGAGGCCTTCACCCGCGTCGCCGCCGGCGTGTTGCACCGCCCCTGCTGGATGCCCACGCCCGCCGCGCCCGTGAAGCTGCTGCTGGGCGAGCAGGCCGACCTGCTGCTCGAAGGCCAACGCGTGGTGCCGGCGCAGTTGCTGCGCACCGGCTTCCAGTTCATGTTCCCCGATGCCCGCAGCGCCTTGACGGACCTTTGCCGTCCACGCTAGAAGCCTTGTCCGTGCCCGCCAAGAAAGAACCGACTCCCCCTCCCGCCGTGCAGGCGCCGGCGCAACCGCCCGGCACCGGCCTGAGCCTCGTGCAGCGCGCGCTGCGCAAGCTCGGCCTCGTGCGCGACATCGACTTCGCGCTCTACCTGCCGATGCGCTACGAGGACGAGACGCGCGTCGTGCGCCTCGCCGACACGCGCGACGGCGACATGGCGCAGGTCGAGGGCGTGGTCACCGAGTGCGAGGTGGTGTTCCGCCCGCGCCGCCAGCTCATCGCCACCATCGACGACGGCAGCGACACGTGCCAGCTGCGCTTCTTCAACTTCTATCCGTCGCAGCAGAAGCAGCTTGCGGTGGGCGCCAAGGTGCGCGTGCGCGGCGAGATGCGCGGCGGCTTCGTGGGGCGGCAGATCATGCATCCGACCGTCAAGGCGGCCGGCACGGCGCTGCCCAATGCGCTCACGCCGGTGTACTCGACCGTCGCCGGGCTCGCGCAGCCGGTGCTGCGGCGCGAGGTGCGCTCGGGCCTGGCGCGCGCGCTGCTCGACGAGACCATCCCCGTGCAGATCGGCCTGCGCGGCGCGTGGGACCTGCGCAGCGCGCTGAGCTTTTTGCACTACCCCACGCCCGACGTGTCGATCGCCGCGCTCGAAGACCACAGCCATCCGGCGTGGCAGCGCATCAAGGCGGAAGAACTGCTGGCGCAGCAGCTCTCGCAGTTGCAGGCGCGGCTGGAGCGCGCGGCGCAGCGTGCGCCGGTGCTGCCTTCGTCCGCCGAACCGGTGGCGAGTTCACTGCACGCGCAGCTGCTCGCCGTGCTGCCCTTCGGTCTCACCGGCGCGCAGCAGCGCGTGGGCGAGGAGATCACGGCCGACCTGCACCGCCAGATCCCGATGCACCGCCTGCTGCAGGGCGACGTGGGCTCGGGCAAGACCGTGGTCGCGGCGCTGGCGGCGGCGCGCTGCATCGACGCGGGTTTCCAGTGCGCGCTGATGGCGCCCACCGAAATCCTCGCGGCACAGCACTTCGGCAAGCTGGTCGGCTGGCTCGATCCGCTGCTGGCCGAGCGCGGCCTGCGCGTGGCCTGGCTCACGGGCAGCCAGAAGAAGAAGGAGCGCGACGAGATGTCGGCCGCCGTCGAAAGCGGCGAGGCCGCGCTGGTCATCGGCACGCACGCGGTCATCTCGGAAAAAGTGCGCTTCAAGAAGCTCGCGCTGGCGATCATCGACGAGCAGCACCGCTTCGGCGTCGCGCAGCGCCTCGCGCTGCGCGGCAAGGCCGGCGGCGACCTCGAGCCCCACTTGCTGATGATGAGCGCCACACCGATTCCCCGCACGCTGGCGATGAGCTACTACGCCGACCTCGACGTGTCGACGCTCGACGAGCTGCCGCCGGGCCGCACGCCCATCGTCACCAAGCTGGTGGCCGACCACCGGCGCGACGAGGTCATCGACCGCATCCAGGCGCAGATCGCGCAGGGCCGGCAGGTCTACTGGGTCTGTCCGCTCATCGAGGAGAGCGAGGCGGTCGACCTGCGCAACGCCACCGAGACGCGCGACGAACTCGCTGGCACGCTGGGCGACCACATCCACGTCGGCCTGCTGCATTCGCGCATGCCCACGGCCGAGAAGCAGGCGGTGATGGCCGCGTTTACCGCGAACGAAATCCAGGTGCTCGTGAGCACCACGGTGATCGAAGTGGGCGTCGACGTGCCCAACGCCTCGCTCATGGTGATCGAGCATGCCGAGCGCTTCGGCCTCTCGCAGCTGCACCAGCTGCGCGGGCGCGTGGGGCGCGGCGCGGCGGCTTCGGCCTGCGTGCTGCTCTATGCGCCGGGCGACAGTGGGCGCGTGGGCGAGGCGGCGCGTGCGCGGCTCAAGGCCATGGCCGAGACCGGCGACGGTTTCGAGATCGCGCGGCGCGACCTCGAGATTCGCGGGCCCGGCGAGTTTCTGGGCGCACGCCAGTCGGGCGCGCCGCTGCTGCGCTTTGCCGACCTCGCGACCGACACGCTGCTGCTCGACTGGGCGCGCGAGCTGGCGCCGGTGATGCTGCAGAAGCACCCCGAGCTGGCGCAACGCCACATCGATCGCTGGCTCGGCACCAAGGCCGAGTACCTCAAGGCCTGAGAAAGATCAGGCCGCCGGCCGGCGCGTGAAGGCGAGGATCAGCCCGAAGCCGACCATCATGCTGCCGCTCACGCGGTTGAACCAGCGCATCGCGCGGCTGCCATTGGCCAGGCGTCGCATGCGCGCGCCGAGCAGCGCATACAGCGCGATCGCGACCACTTCGAACACGAGGAAGGTCACGCCCAGCAGCAGGTAGCTCGACGCATACGCGCCGGGCACCACGAACTGTGGGAAGAAGGCGGTGAACACCAAAATCGCCTTCGGGTTGCCGGCCGCCACCGTGAACTCCTGGCGCACCAGCGCGTGCATCGATGGCGGGGCCGCGTCGTGCGCCTGCACCTGCGCGGTCGGTGCCGGCGCGCGCAGCAGCCGGATGCCGATCCACACGAGGTACGCGGCGCCGATGTACTTGATGACATCGAAGGCCAGCTCTGAAGCCACCAGCACCGCGCCCATGCCCAGGCCCGCGATGGCGATCATGACCGCGAAGGCCACGAGCCGGCCGCTCGCCGCAATGACCGCCGGCGACACGCCGTGCTTCGCGCCGTTGGTCACCGACAGCAGGTTGTTGGGGCCGAACGCCATGTTGATGGCGAAGCAGGCGGGCAGGAACAGCAGGTAGGCAGACAGGGTCATGGCGTGTCCGTCGAACGAAGAGGAGCCGCCATTATCTGCAGGTGAAGCTAGCCGTCGATGCCGCTTTCGGGCATCTGCCGCGCATACACCGCCAGCACGATGCGCTCGGAGTGGATGAGGTAGTCGTTCAGCGCCGCCGAGCCTTCGGCGAACTTGCCGGCCTCGATGAGCTCGAGCAGCTTCGTGTTCATGTCCACGTAGGGCGCGTGCAAAAACTCGGGGTCTTTCAGCAGCCCGAAGGCCAGTCGCAGCTCGACCAGGATGTGGGCGAACAGCACGTTGAGCCGTTCGCTGTCGGCCAGCTCGACGATGCCCTTGTGGAACTCCATGTTGGCCGTGCCCACGCCCAGCCAGTCGCCGGCGTCGCGGCATTTCAGCGCCATCTCGACCGCCTCGCGCATGTGCTTCTTGGCGGGGTGGCGCGGGTAGGCCTGCGCCAGCGCCTGGCACTCGATGAGCCGGCGCACGCGGTAGATGTCGATGATCGACGCGATGCTCGGCACCGCCACGAACACGCCGCGGTTCGGCGCGTGCTTGAGCAGGCCTTCCTTGGTCAGCGTGCGGAACACCTCGCGCAGGGTGTTGCGCGAAATCTCCAGGCTGTCGGCCAGCGCGGCCTCCGACAGCCGCTGCCCCGGCGAGAACTCGCCCTTCACGATCTTCTGGCGAATCAGCTCGGCCACGCGGTCGTTGAGCGTGAGCGCGCCGGCGGCCGGCGAAGCGGAGGAAGGGGGGGAATCCAGTCGGGTCATGCCGGTCGGTAGAGAGAAAAAAGAGCGGGTCGCAGCGAGCCTGCGTTCTAACAGAGGCCGCCGGTGCCCCGCCGCGCGGGCGCACCCAAACGCCCCGTTTCAGGGTTTTCATGGGGGTATTCAGGCACTGTTGTTGGGCACACTACGTGAAATTGTTCAACAACTTGTTCTAAATGAGTGATTCATAAGAAATGAATTGCTCATTCATTGGCATGAGGTTTGCATCAATCGACCGCACCGGTGACCCGCGCCGGTGTTTTGCATTGCAACGAAAGACCCACCATGACACCTGAAGTCCCCCTGTGGCCGCTGATCGGCGTGGCCGTGATCATTGCGGGGTTCATCCTGCGCTTCAATCCGATGCTGGTCGTGATCGTCACGGCCATCGTGACGGCGTTTGCCGCGGGCTTCAGCCCGATGGCGATCCTCACGGCCATCGGCACCGGCTTCATCAAGACGCGCAACCTGCCGCTGATCATTCTTCTGCCGCTGGCGGTGATCGGCCTCTTGGAGCGCCACGGCCTGCGCCAGCACGCGCAGAACTGGATCAGCCGCATCAAGTCGGCCACCGCCGGCCGCCTGCTGATCGTCTACCTCGCGGCGCGCGAACTCACGGCGGCCATGGGCCTGACCAGCCTGGGCGGCCATCCGCAGATGGTGCGTCCGCTGCTCGCGCCGATGGCCGAAGGCGCCACCGAAACGCGCTACGGCAAGCTGCCCGACCGCATCCGCCACAAGCTGCGCGCCTACGCCGCAGCCACCGACAACGTGGGCCTGTTCTTCGGCGAAGACATCTTCGTGGCCTTCGGCGCCATCGTGCTCATGACCACCTTCCTGCACGAAGCGGGCATCGACGTGGAGCCGCTGCACATCGCGATGTGGGGCATCCCGACGGCCATTGCCGCTTTCATCATCCACGCCTGGCGCCTGCGCCGGCTTGACCAGGCACTGGCCCGTGAGCTGGGCGGCGCCGCACAGGCCGACGCGCCTGTCGCCACCGCCGTGCCCGCCAAGGAAGGACGCTGATCATGATTCTTTCGATCCAGCACCTGTACCTTCTGGTCGGCGTCATCCTCGCCATCACGGCCGTGATGACGCTGGCCGACCGCCAGCATCCCAAGCGCTACACCAGTGCGCTCTTCTGGGGCATCTATGCGCTGGTCTTCCTGATCGGCGACAAGCTGCCGCCCGCGCTGGTCGGCGTCGGCGCGATCGGCATGGCCGTCATTGCCGGCCTGCGCGGTGTCGGCGCGGGCAAGCACCGTGAACCCACCCCCGCGCAGTACCAGGCCAGCGCCACGCGGCTGGGCAACAAGCTGTTCATTCCGGCGCTGGCGATTCCGCTGGTCACCGTGATCGGCACCGTGGGCATGAGCCACATCAAGCTCGGCGGCACGCTGCTGCTCGACCCCAAGAACACCACGCTGGTGAGCCTGGGCATCGGCTGCGTGGTGGCGCTCGCGCTGGCCTGCTGGCTGACGCGCGAGACGCCGGTGCAGGGCATGCGCGAGTCGCGCCGCCTGACCGACGCGCTCGGCTGGGCCGTGGTGCTGCCGCAGATGCTCGGCATGCTGGGCCTGGTGTTCTCCGACGCCGGCGTGGGCAAGGCGGTGGCGCACATCACCACCAGCTACATCAACATGGACATCCGCTTCGTCGCCGTCGCGGTGTATGTGCTGGGCATGGCGCTCTTCACCATCATCATGGGCAACGGCTTCGCGGCCTTCCCGGTGATGACGGGCGGTGTCGGCGTGCCGGTGCTGGTGGGCGTGTACCACGGCGACCCGGCCGTGATGGCGGCCATCGGCATGTTCTCGGGCTACTGCGGCACGCTCATGACGCCGATGGCGGCCAACTTCAACATCGTGCCCGCGGCCCTGCTGGAGCTGCCCGACAAGAACGCGGTGATCAAGGTGCAGATACCGACCGCGGCCGCGCTGCTGGTGGTCAACATCTTCCTGCTGTACTTCCTGATGTTCCGCTGAGGCACCGCGCATGACCACAGCCATCACCGATGCGAAGGCACGCCGCGTGCTGCTCGCGGGCTTCGAGCCCTTCGAGAACGACCCGGTCAACCCCGCGTGGGAAATTGCCCGCGCGCTCGACGGCTGGGCCTGCGAAGGCGCCGTGGTGCAGGCGGTGCAACTGCCCTGCGTGTTCGGCCGCGCCATCGACACGCTCGACGCCGCATTGATCGGCTCGCCCCTGCAGCTGGTGCTGTGCATCGGCGCGGCGGGCGGGCGCACCGAAATCTCGATGGAGCGCGCCGCGCTGAACATCGATGACGCGCGCATTCCCGACAACGCCGGACAGCAGCCCATCGACCTGCCCGTGGTCAAGGACGGCCCGGCCGCCTACTTCTCGACGCTGCCGATCAAGGCCATGGTGCGCGACATGCGCGCGGCGGGCCTGCCCGCGGCCGTGTCGAACAGCGCCGGCACCTTCGTGTGCAACCACATCTTCTACGCGCTGATGCACCGGCTCGCGACGCGCCCGACGCTGGCGCACACGCGCGGCGGCTTCGTCCACGTGCCCTACCTGCCCGAGCAGGCCGCCTCGAAGCCCGGCGTGGCGAGCATGGCGCTGGACGCGCAGGTGGAGGCCTTCCGTGTGGCGATCCGCACCGCGCTCACCGTGCGCCACGACGTGCGCGAAACCGCCGGCCGGCTGCATTGACCTGACCCCAAGGCGTGCACGCATGCACGCCGGAGCAGAAAGAACAGGGACCCGATGAACATCGACTTGAACAGTGACCTCGGCGAGAGCCTCGGCGTCTGGCGCATGGGCGACGACGCCGCCATGCTCGACATCGTCAGCAGCGCCAACGTGGCCTGCGGCTTCCACGCCGGCGACCCGGCGGGCATCCTGCGCACGCTGCGCCAGGCGAAGGAACGCGGCGTTGCCGTGGGCGCCCACGTGGCCTACCGCGACCTCGTCGGCTTCGGCCGCCGCAACATGGACGTCGACAGCGCCGACCTGCGCGCCGACGTGATCTACCAGATCGGCGCATTGAAGGGGCTGGCCGCCGCGGCCGGCACAGACGTGCGCTACGTGAAGCCGCACGGCGCGCTCTACAACACCATTGCGCACGACGAGCGCCAGGCGCGCGACGTGATCGCAGCGATCCGCGAAATCGATTCGAACCTCGTCCTCGTCGCGCTCGCGGGTTCACCGCTCGTGGGTTGGGCCGAAGCGCAGGGCCTGCGCGTGGTGGCCGAAGCCTTTGCCGACCGCGCCTACACGCCGCAAGGCACGCTGGTGTCGCGCCGCGAACCCGGCGCCGTGCTGCACGACGCGAACGACGTGGCCGAACGCATGCTGCGGCTGGCGAACGAAGGCACGGTCACCGCCATCGACGGCAGCATGGTGCGCATCCGCGCCGATTCGATCTGCGTGCATGGCGACAGCCCCGGCGCGGTCGAGATGGCGCGCCGCGTGCGCGAGCGGCTCGTGCAGGCCGGCGTGACGGTCCGCCCCTTCACCGAGGCAGCGACCGCATGACGACGTCGATGCGCTTTCTGCCCGTCAACCTCAATGCGGTGCTGGTCGAGCTCGACGACCTGGCGCAGACGCTCGCGCTGCTGACCTCGCTGCGCGCCGAGCCCATCGCCGGCATCGAAGAGCTGGTGCCCGCCGCGCGCACGATCCTCATCACCTTCCGGCCCGCCGCGCTGTCGGCGGCTGCATTGGCGCACGCCGTGCGCCAGCGAAAGCTCGACGCCCGCGAGACGCGCGTCGACAAGCGCATCGAGATTCCCGTGCGCTACGACGGCGAAGACATCGCCGAGGTGGCCGGCCTGCTCGGCATCACGCCCGACGAGCTGGTGCGCCGCCACACCGGCAGCGATTACACCGTCGCCTTCACCGGCTTCGCGCCCGGCTTCGCCTACCTGAGCGGCGGCCACCCGAGCCTGAACGTGCCGCGCCGCACCGTGCCGCGCACCCGCATCCCCGCAGGCGCCGTCGGCCTCGCGGGCAGCTTCAGCGGCGTGTACCCGCAGGCCAGCCCCGGCGGCTGGCAGATCATCGGCGTGACGGACACGCCGATGTGGGACCTGTCGCGCGAGACGCCGGCGCTGCTGCAGCCTGGTGACACGGTGCGCTTCGTTGATGCCACATCATTGAAGGTCGCATTGCCCGTGGTCGAGAAAGTTGTCGCCGCACCAGCATCTGCTGCCATCGAAGGCGGCTGCGCACTCGAAGTTCGCGCCACTGGTTTGCAAGCGCTGTGGCAGGACGGCGGTCGCCATGGCCAAGCGCGGCAGGGCGTGTCCGCCTCCGGTGCGATGGACCAGCGCTCGCTGCAGGCAGCCAATCGACTGGTCGGCAATGCGTCGGACATGGCCTGCCTCGAGCTGGCCTACGGTGGCTTCCAGTTCGTCTGCCGCGACGACGCCGTGATGGCGGTCACCGGCGCCGACGGCCCGCTCACGCTGACCCGCGCCGATGGCGCGCAATGGCCACTGCCGCGTTACCAGCCCGTCGCACTGGCCGATGGCGACACCGTCACCTTTGGCGAACCGGTCGCCGGCATCCGCAGCTACCTGTCTGTGCGCGGCGGCTTTGCTGTGACGCCCGTGCTCGGCAGCTGCGCGACCGACACGCTGGCCCGGATCGGCCCGCCCGCGGTGGTGGCGGGCGACGTGTTGCCCGTGCGCGCCGTCGCCATCGGCGCCGTCGTCGGCACCGCCGAAGCACCACCGACCGACCTGCCCACCGTGCACGAAGAAGTCGTGCTCGACATCGTGCTCGGTCCGCGCACCGACTGGTTCACCGCCGACGCCGTCCAGCGCCTGTGCAGTCAGCCGTGGGTGGTGACGCCGCAGTCGAACCGCGTCGGCATCCGCCTGAATGCGGAGCAGCCGCTCGTGCGTGCCAACACCGCCGAGCTGCCCAGCGAGGGCACGGCGCGCGGTTCGATCCAGGTGCCGCCCAGCGGCCAGCCCGTGCTGTTCCTGGCCGACCACCCGCTCACCGGCGGCTACCCCGTGATCGCGTCGGTTGCCACCCACCACCTGGACCGTGCGGGGCAGATCCCCGTGAACGCCCGCGTCCGCTTCCAACCGATGGCTGGCCCTCACGTCCCCATCGAACTTTGAGATCGAGAGTCCCGCGATGAAAAAAGTCCTGATCGCCAACCGCGGCGAAATCGCCGTGCGCATCGCACGCGCCTGTGCCGACCAAGGCGTGCAATCGGTCGCCGTCTATGCCGACCCCGATCTGAATGCGCTGCACGTGCGCCGGGCCGACGAGGCCTACGGCCTGGACGGCCACCGCCCCGCCGACACCTACCTCAACATTCCCAAGCTGCTGGCCATCGCGAAGCGCAGCGGCGCCGACGCCGTGCACCCCGGCTACGGCTTCCTTTCTGAAAGCGCAGCCTTCGCGCAGGCGGTGATCGACGCCGGCCTCACGTGGATCGGCCCCTCGCCCTCGGCCATTGCCACGCTGGGCGACAAGGTGCAGGCCCGCAAGCTCGCGATGAAGGTCGGCGCACCGCTCGTCGCCGGCACCGCCGACCCCGTGAACAACGCCGGCGAGGTGCTCGCTTTTGCAGAGCAGCACGGCCTGCCGATCGCCATCAAGGCGGCGTTCGGCGGCGGCGGGCGCGGTATCAAGGTCGCGTGGCGGCTCGACGAAGTCGAAGGCCTGTTCGAGTCGGCCGTGCGCGAAGCCATCACCGCCTTCGGCCGCGGCGAGTGCTACGTCGAACAGTTCCTCGACCGCCCGCGCCACGTCGAGGCGCAGGTGATCGCCGACACGCATGGCAACGTCGTCGTGCTCGGCACGCGCGACTGCTCGCTGCAGCGGCGCAACCAGAAGCTGGTCGAAGAAGCGCCCGCGCCGTTTCTGAGCGATGTGCAGCGCGAACGCATCCACCAATCGGCGCGCGACATCTGCGCGGCCGCCGGCTACACCGGCGCCGGCACCGTCGAGTTCATGCTCAGCGCGAGCGGCGCGATCTCGTTCCTCGAGGTCAACACGCGCCTGCAGGTCGAGCACCCCGTGACCGAGGAAACCACCGGCATCGACCTCGTCATCGAACAACTGCGCATCGCCGAAGGCCTGCCGCTGTCGGTCAAGGAGACGCCCGCGCCGCGCGGCCACTCCTTCGAATTCCGCATCAACGCCGAAGACGTGGGCCGCGGCTTCCTGCCGACGCCCGGCCCCGTCCACGTGTTCGACGCACCCTCGGGCCCCGGCGTGCGCGTCGACACCGGCGTCGACGCCGGCTCGCAGGTGCCCGGCACCTTCGACTCGCTGATGGCCAAGCTCATCGTCACCGGCGCCACGCGCGCCCAAGCGATCGCACGCGCACGCCGCGCCCTCAAGGAATTCCGCATCGAAGGCCTGGCGACCGTGCTGCCGTTTCACCGCGCCGTGATGGCGCACCCTGATTTCGTGTCGGAAGACACCTTCAAGGTCCACACGCGCTGGATCGAGACGGACTTTGCGAACGGCGAAGCGGCAGGCATGCGGACCGATCCGCTGCCGGATTCGTCGCTGCATCGCACGGCCATCGAGATCGACGGGCGTCGCATGTCGCTGGGGCTGCCGGCGGAGTTGCTGCGTGGGTTGGCGTCGGCGGGTGGTGGTGGTGTTGCTGCTGCGCCTGGCGTTGCGAACGCACCCGCGGCCGATGCCGCCGCCGTGGCTGCGCCGGTGTCGGGCACGTTGCAAGGATGGAAGGTCGCCGATGGCGATGAGGTCACCGAAGGCGCGGTGATCGCGGTGATGGAGGCGATGAAGATGGAGATGCAGGTCGTCGCGCACCGCGCGGGGCGCATCGCGTTTGCGGCTGCTGCGGGGGGCTACGTGGCGGCTGGGACGGCGATCGCGCGGATTGGGTGAGTGAGGGCGGTCGTCAAGGTTTGGGGAACAAGGCGACGAGTCCTGAAACGATGCAAGGTGCGAACGTCACGGCGGCCATGTAGGTCTCGAGACGCGCGCCGGTGTCACGTGCGTCGATGAGTGGGTAGCGTGCCGCTGGTTCTGCGAGGTGACGACGGAACCAGCAGCGGGCTTCTTCAACTCTTGTCGAACACGCGCCGGTAGCGGCCGTGGCCGCGCGGTTCACGGCGGCTGGCGGTGCCCAGGAGCTTCAATGCGAGCGTCGCGGCCGTGCCCGCGTTGTCTCGCAGATCTTCCGCATCCGCATCCGTCATCAGCGGCAGTGTCCCCGGCTCTTTCGCATCCTGTGCGAGCACACGGCGTTCGAAATTGTTGAGTTCATAGCCGCGGGCAAAGTTGCGCAGGTTCGCCGCAGCAGAGGGCATCGACTCTTCGTCAGCGGCCTTCAGCAACCGGTCGTGCGTGGCCTTCTTTTGCTTGATGGCTGCCACGAAGTCCTCGCGGTTTTCCTTCGTGATGGGGCCGAGCATCCAGAACCCGCCGTGCGAGTCGTGGACAAACCTGTCGAAGAAGTCGTTGGCGGTTTGTGGAACGTCCTTGGCGGCTGCCACGGCGCGCACGAGGCGCTTTTCCACCTCGTTGGCGCGGGGCGGCTGGTCAACGTAGACGCCCGCTCTGGGAACGAACACCCGTCGGGGCTGGTTGGCCGCCTGTGCGGCCTTGACGTCTTCACGCCAGTCGAGCTCCGACTCCCAGAGATCTTGCTGGTCTTGTTCTTCGGAGGCCTTGTAGCTCGCCATGGCCTTGAAGGTGGCCTCATCGCTCTTGGACGCACGCCAGCGCCAATACAGTTCCATGTGATAGCGCATGCGGTTCTGCACGGGCTCGCCGCCGTTGGCGACGTTCTGTTTTTCTTCTGTCGTGGTCCAGGCGGCGTAGTCGCTGAAGGCTTTGTCGAGCACAGGGTTGACCTCAAAATCGCCACTGACCTGGCCGGGCATTTCAGTCTTGCTGCGCAATCGAACGCCCGCAGTCAGCGCTTCGAAATACATGTCCATCAAGGGAATCTGCGAGAGCAATGCGGTTCGTCCCTCGACACCCTTCCCTTGGGACTTCGACGGGTAGCCTCCACCCAGATCAGAGTGGGCGCCCGGGTAGACGAACTCCTTGGTGTTCGGCGGGTAGTTCGTGGCCCTGATACGCGCAGTGGACAGCGGGAACGACTGGCGTATTTCATGCGCTGCCACGTAGTGAACGGTCTGGTTGACGCCGTTGATGTCCATGGTGCCATCGGCCCAGTCTTGAAAACCTTGGAAGATCGGTGCCGAGTCGGCCAGCCCGACGGACGCCACGGTGTCGAAGATGCCCAGGAAATGAATCTCCAGCGTCGCTTCGCCGATGGTCATGTCTTTGGCGACCAGCTGGATCCATTGGCAAAAGGTGCGCGCTTCGGCCGCACCGCGCGAGAAGCCGAAAACCGACAGATGCAGCTTGGTCACGCGTGGCCGCTGGTCCTTGATGGCTTTCAGTAGACGCTCTTGAATGCCCTTGAAGATGCTGACCATCTTGGAGTCGCCCCAACGCCACCAAGTCTTCAGCTCATCGACACAGAGTGTCTTCGCCTCTTCAGGCCGGATCAACAGAACACCGTGATAGGCCATATGCAGGGCGTTGTAGACCTGTATCAACCCCCAATGGATGCGCGCTTCACCCCCGGTGCCGAAGCGCTTGCCGTTGTCCAGTTCTTTGTTCTCGCCGATCTCGGGGAAGTGTGTGCCGACGCCGGGTATGTAGAAACGAAAATTCTCGACCTGGTCATCCTTGTGCGCGTTGAAGAGGCTGACGATGTTCGTGTGGCTTTGGTCGCGTGTGTCGCGAATCAGGTTGTTGTTGGTGCCGTCAAAAAACAGGCCCACGTGAATCTCTTTGGCACAACTCAGGGCCTCGGCCTTGCTCGGATCGGCCGTGGCGGCGCGTTGGCACAGTTCGCGTGCGGTCAGGGTCCGGTTGGCGCGCGAGTGGTCGCCCGGCAGCGCGGGCTGGTAGTTCTTGCCGCCCGGGTCGTTGTCCCACCAATCGCCTGCAGGCGCATTGGCTGTCCACTTGTAATTTGGCGACCAGTCCATGGCCCTGCCCGCGTCGTCCGACCACCTCAGTATCTGCAGCCCCGTTTCCTTGACGATGCACTCGGCCGTGCAAAGTTTGGCGGTCTTGAAGTAGAGATAGCGCTTCTCACGGGTGTTGGCGTCAAAGCTGATCTCGTACCAGCCCTCTTCAAATTTTTCCATCTGTTGCTCCCGGATTTTTCAAGACATCTCTGCTTCGCCTTGGCTCACCATTTCCAGTCCGCAGGTTTCACGGGGGAGGCTGGGCCGGGATAGTCCTTGGCGCCGGCCCTCTTGTTGGAAATGATCAGCCGCACCTCGTTGTTCGGCAGGAAATGCACGTTCAGGAGCCCGCCGGGCTCGTCATACTTTTCGATGGGAACGACTTTTTCATGCCACCGGGGCTTGATCGCATCCGGTCGTTTGTCGCCCGGAATTCCGCTGGAAGTCGTCCACTTCACTGTTGCATTGAGACCGGCGCGCCACTTGGCGGGAAAGGAGATGCAGCACACAAAGCTGCCGCCGCCGCCGTACGGGTATGAGTTGCCGCCGCCTGCCCCGTCCACATAGAACTCGTGGATGTAGTCCTGCGTGTGGTTGTAGGCGCTGATGTTGGCGCTGTAGCTTTCTGTCGCTGGTTTCTTGCTGCTGCAAGCCGCCAGCGGCAGCGTCAGTAGCGCCAGTGCGCAAAGCGCCAGGGTCGTTGTGCGTTTCATGGCGTGGCCTTTCAATGCGTTCACGTGTTGTTCGTCGGGTTCCCGAAAATTCTTACTCGCCTTGACTCACCACTTCCAGCTCGGTGGCTTCACCGGGTAGTCGGGGCCGGGGTAGTCCTTGGCACCGGAGCCCTTGCTGGAGATGACCAATCGAACATCGCCATCGGTAAGGAAATGCACGTTGAGCGTGCTGCCTGGGACGTCGTATTTGTCGATCGGGATGACTCTTTCGTGCCACTGCTCAAGAGCTGCTTCTGGTTTCGTATCTGCGGGATTGCCACTCGAAGTCGTCCACTTCACTGTTGCACTGAGACCAGGATGCCATTGAGCCGGATAGGAGATGCAGCACACAAAGCTGCCGCCACCGCCGTAAGGGCGCGAGTTACCACCACCTGCGCCATCCACATAGAACTGATGGATGTAGTCCTCCGTATGGTTGTAGGCGCTGAGGTTGGCGCTGTGGCTTTTGGCTGCCGGCTTCTTGCTGCTGCAAGCCCCCAACAACGCCAACGCGCAAAGAACCAAGAGAGCAAAGAGCTTCATGAAGCCTTGCCCTCCAACGCCTTCCACAGTTCGTCGCTCCAGCCCTTCATCAGGCTCGACAGGCTGGTACCTTGTGCGACAGCCTTCCATGTGTCCGACAGATCGGGATGTTGGTAGAAGTTGTCGCCACAGGTCAGCGAGAGCACCACGAACTGCAGCCGGTCGGGGTTGCCTGCCACGTGCAGGTGGGTGGCGACCTCGAGCGCGCGCTGGAGCCGCTGATGAAACGCCGCCCGGCCGGTCTGCGGGACCAGCTGCGACACCGTCTCGAGCAACTGCGCAAAGATACCGTCGGCCTCCGAGGCATCCAGAAGCGCTGCGAATTGTGTTGCGTCGAGTTCGAGATGATCGCCGGCACCAGCAGCACCTTCGTCCCCGGCAGCGGCAAGCCAGTTGCCGACCGAGGCACCGCTGCGATCGAACCACTGCCATTGCGCAATGGCTTGGGCCACACGCTGTGTCTGAGGCACGGACAGCGCGGCCAGCAGCGTGGGAAGCACGCGCGCATCGCCCATTCGGCAGTGCAGCTTCAGGCCATCGTGTCGCGCCTGGGCAAGGTAGCCGAAGCAGGCCTGCAAGTGCGCAACGGAATGGCTGGACGCGAGCCAGCTGAATGCAGGAGCCGCCGGGTCGATCGTGGCGAGGCGCCGCAAGCCTTCGGCGCGCACCTCGTCATCGTCTCGTGGCAGTTCCAGCAACTGCGGTCCCTGCGCACCGTAGGCCTCCAGCGGTGTGTTGGCCAGTGCATTGACATGCGTCCACCCGTTGCGGCGCAGCACCGACGCCAGGCGTGCCGGGTCCAGCAACGCCGCATCGATCAGCAGCCAGAGGCCGAAGGGTGAGGGTTGGGCGTCGGCCATCGCTTGCACGGCGTGGGCAAGGTGGACGGGGTCGATCGGATCGGTCGCGAATTCCAACGCAACACTCTCACTGCAAGGCGGAGAAGGGGGCTCCGCTTTGTGCCGCCTTCAGCATGCACTCGATGCAGATGCTCTGCGGGAACAGCGGCAGTCCATACGGCGAGCTTGTCGGCCCCGCCAGCTTCCGCTGCACCGCGTGATACGTGATCTTCCCCGGCGCCTCGAAGGTGATGTCCCCATCCTGCAGCGTGATCGACGCGCCCTGCGCCGTCGCAATGCGGATCTTCTTCTTGGCCGCGAACTCCACCGTCTGGTCCGTACTGGCGATCTTCAGCGCCTCCTTGGCCTGGATGCGCAGCTCGTCGTGCTGCGCCTGGAAGTCTAGGTCGTCGTTGCCCGCGATGACCGACAGGCCCGCGTCGGCATCCGCTTTCTGCGCCCCGGCCAGCAGGCCGATGGCCTGCCCGCTGTGCACACGCAGCACGTCGGCCAGTGCCAGGTTGATGTCGCCACCGCTGGCCAGCGTGGCGGTCTCGCCGCTGACGATCTGCAGCTGCTGGCCTGCGACCATCGCCAGGCCGCCGCGTGCGGCGAGCGCGATCACGGCATCGCTGGTGTGCGGCACCTTGCCTTCGCCGGTGGCGATGGCCTTGTCAGCGGCATCGGCGTAGGCGGTATCGAGCGCATCGGCCGTCACCATGCCGCTGGCGGTGCGCTCCATCGCCGCGTAAGGGGCGCGCTCCTTGTCGAGTTGCGATTCGTCGGCCTTGTTCGCACCGATGTGCCCGGCCAGCTGCACGGTCTCGTGGGTCTTGGCCGCATCGCTCAGCGCCTGGCCCAGCTGCTGCACCTGCTTGAGCAGCGCCATGCCGGCGGCGAAGTCGCCTACGGGTTCCAGCTTCTGGCCGCCTGCGCCGTGGTACGTGCTCAGCAACACGCCCTTGCCGCCGCGCAAGGCGGCATAGCCGTCGGTGCGCAGCTCCAGGCCCTGCCCGCGGAAGCTGCCCCGGAAGTTGTCGGCCTGGTGGATCAGGTGGCCCAGGTTCAGTTGGCTGTGGGCGGTGCTTGCGTGCAGCTGCACGCGCAGCTGCTGGTTGGAGTCGTCGAACACCAGCTGGCTGAAGCCTTCGCCGCCGAACTCCTTGGTCTTGAAGCCGCTCAGGGCTGCTGCGTTGCGGTGGCCCTTGTCGTCGGCGCTGGCGCCGTGCCAGGGCGGGGCGTGGCCCGCAGCGAGGTTGGCCTGGGCACTGGGCGAGGCGTTGCCCGCTTGGGCGAAGACGTCTTCATTGGTTTCACCGGCTCGCGATGCGCCACCGGGCGTGGGGGCGATGCCGCCGTCGCCGCGGCCGTTGTACAGCGCGCCGACGATGACGGGCTGGTCCACATCGAGGTCGACGAACTTGACCAGCACTTCCTGGCCGATGCGCGGCAGCCACTGCCAGCCCATGCCGGGGCCAGCCTGGCGCTGGGCCACGCGGATCCAGCGGGTGCTGCGGTTGTCGGGGGCGCTGTCATCCGAGCTGTTCTGCCAGTGGAAGCGCACGCGCACGTCGCCGCGGTCGTTGCAGTACAGCTCGTCGGCGCCGTTGGGCGAGGTCTCGCCCGACGGCCCGACCACGATGGCGCTGTGTACGCCGCTGGCCGTGGGCTTCGCATGCAGGCGGGCACCATCGGCCGCGGCCAGTGCGGGGCGCCAGGGGCGCGGGACGTGCACGCCCGAGAAGCTGTTGGCGTAGCCCTGGGCTTGAGCAGTTGCGAGGTTCTGGGGCTGCGGATGGATGTCGTTGTCTGCGTTCGTTGCTGCAGACACCAGTCCGAACACGTTGGACTCGGCCGTCACCGGTGCGCACGGCTGGTCGAACACCAGGTGTTCCGTCAACTCACCCAGCTGCGCCGCAATCGACGCCGCCGTGTCCTTGGGCAGGTTGTTGATGCCCACGTGTTCGACGGTGTCCAGCAGCAGCGCAGGCTTGGCTTGCAGGCCCAGTGCGGGCGCATCGTCGATCTCGATGCGCGTGCCGGCGCGCAAGGTGCGCACGGTGCTGTGGCCCAGCATCACGTCGGCGCGACATTCGGCCGCTTCCATCATCAGGGCCGCATAACGCTCCAGCGTGCGGTTGGTGCCCCAGCCGCGGCTGCGGTCGTTCAGTCCGAGCACGTCGTCGTACTCCAGGCGCGGGGCGTTCTTGCCGCCCACCGGAAAGCGCGCCGGCGCGCTGCCTGCGAGCTGGCGCTTGCCGTCGACGTTCCAGGCGCTCAGGTGCACCTGCGCCACCGACTGGCGCATGCGGCGCACCAGCGCCTGCACGGCGTCGCTGCGCTCCTGCGAGCTCTTGCGGTGGAAGCGAACGGGCGAGCCGACGTCGGCGGGCTGGGTGTCGTTCGACGAAAAGATCACGAGCTTGTGGCCCATGGGGGCCTTGGCGTCTTCCTCGGTGCGCCAGGCCAGGCCCTCTTCGGCCAGCAGGCGCGAGAAGAAGTCGAAGTCGCTCTCTCGGTACTGCGTGCAGTAGGTGCGCACGGGCGCATCGGCGAGGAAGGCGTTCACTTCGGAAGAGAAGGCCCAGCTGCCCGCATCCGCATACGGCGCCAGCACGCGTTCGATGATGTCGGCGACGCTGCGTTGCTGGAAGACCTGGCTGCGTCCTTGCTGGGTGGCCAGCCAGAGCCAGGGCACCAAGGTCAGGCGGTAGCGGGCCAGGCCGCCATCGGAGCCCAGCGATTCGACGGCGCGGATCAATCCGGTGCGCTTTGCGAGCGAGCCATTGGCCAGCACGGTGACCAACGTCAGTGGTTGGTCAATCAGCGAAGACAACGCCAGGTCCGCGCGAAGGCTCAGGCACACGATGCGCAGCTCGAACAGCTGCGACACCGCCTCGCGCTGCACCCAGCCTTCCACGCGCAAGGCGTCGATGCTCTCGCGGGCTGCAGATGAAGAAGGTGAAGCAGCGCTGGGTGCTTCGAGGCGATAAAGCCGCGCCGCCTGGCTCAGCTCGGCCCACAGGGCGCTGCGATCAGCGGAAGGCATCGGGAATTCGCTCGGTTCGGAGGTTCAAGGCTTGCAAGGCGCGCCGGGCTTGCAGTCCGCCGTGGCAGCAGTGGCCTGCGCGGACGGTGCGGGGTCGGAGGTCTTGCTGCGCTTGAGCAGTGCGGTCAGCAGGTCCGTGTCGGGATCGGGTCCCTTCGGACGCGCCGCTGTCTGCGTGAGATTGGCGCGCGTCGCGGGCTTGGTCGCCTTGCTGCTGTTGGCTGCGGTCTTGACGGGCTTGCTGTTCGTGGCCGTGCGCACCGACTTCTTGGAACCCGAGGCGATGCGCTCCGGCTGCTTCTTCGCGGCGACGTTGGCTTTGCTGTCAGCACCTGACTTTTTCGCAGGCGACGCAGCTGCAACGCGCGCAGGCTTTGCGGTCGGCGGCACGGCCATGGGTTGTGCACCGATCGCAGCGAACGGCGTGGAAGCCGGTTGCTGTTGTTGTGGCTGCTGCAGTGGCGGCGGCGTGCTGTCGCCTTCGACGATGCGCGCAGGCGTCGGCTCCGGCGCAGCGGCTGCGACAGGTGCCGCAGGCTTCGGTGGTTCGACCGCAACAGGCGCGGCCACCGGCG
Source organism: Variovorax sp. EBFNA2 (assembly GCF_033802765.1). Classification (NCBI taxonomy): domain Bacteria; kingdom Pseudomonadati; phylum Pseudomonadota; class Betaproteobacteria; order Burkholderiales; family Comamonadaceae; genus Variovorax; species Variovorax sp. EBFNA2. The sequence continues at coordinate 6,215,570 of NZ_CP138496.1, read as the reverse complement.
CAGGCGGCACAGCTGCAACGGTGATCGCTGTATCCGCACGCTTCGATTGCAGGTGGTAGGTCGTGGCCCCCGCCACGCCGACCAGCACCGCGACCGAAGCCCACACGCCGGGCCGCGCAAGAAAGGAACGCGCGCCGCTCTCGCGGCCACCGAGCTGTGCGAGCACACGCGTGGATTCGGCTCCGGGTGCGGCGGTCGATGTGGCCGCGGTGGGGGCGCTCGAACCGAGCAGGCTCGGTCGGTCCTTGTGGGCGTCTGACGCGCCCATCATGGATGGGTGGTCCGGCTGGCTGCGGGCATGTGTTTTCTCCCCTCGGCTTTATGTGGCGCGATCAACGCGATATCGCAATTGGGATGCAACTGGGCGTTGCGTGCGATGGGTTCAAATTTTTGAGCGACTCATACAATTGAGTCGCTCTCATTGAACACCGTTGATCTTCTTCACTCTCTTTTGTTATTTTGCCTTGATGGTGGCTGCACTTGCCATCTTCTTGTTCCCTTCTTTTCGTGACCGTGTGTTGCGAGCGACGGTCTCCATTTCTACTGCTATTGCATTCTTTTTTATTGGAATAGGACGCCGCCTCGGTTTTGTGTCCGAAGCAAGTTTTCAGTTGATGCGCGAGAGTGGCTCAGGAGTGCGTACTTTTGCCGTAAGGCATCGCTACTTGTTGTTGTCGGGCATGGGCCTGCTTATCGTGCCGGTGTTGTTAAGTGTGACTTTCGGAAGTGGCCGCGTTCTCTTCTTCGATGACTGGGCTGCGACAAGCGACCCGAAAATCGAGGCCTTGCTCCAAGGCGAGCAGCTGGTGCCGCCGCAGCCGTTGCCGCCCGAGGTGTTTGCCACTGCAGAGGTCGAGCAGATTCGTCCGCTGACGAAAGAAGGCAGTCGGGACTGGGCTGCGCTCGATGTGGACTTTCGTAATCGTTTGCTGCTCGTCTACAAGATCATGAAAGAAAAGCACGGCTACGACCTCGCATTGCTCGAGGGTTATCGCAGCCCGGAACGACAAGCCAAACTTGCTGCATTGGGCAATACAGTGACCATGGCAAAGGCGAATCAAAGCTATCATCAGTATGGACTTGCGGCAGACAACGCGTTCTATCGCAATGGCAAGCTGGTGATCTCTGAAAAAGATCCATGGGCCATGGAAGGCTATCGCCTCTATGGCGAAGCGGCCGAGTCCGTGGGCTTGGTGTGGGGTGGTCGATGGTCCTTCAGGGACTACGGTCACGTGGAGTACCGCAAGCCGGGATTTAAATTGTCACGCAACTGAATGCCGGAGCGACACCTGTCGCATCGGCACACCACGAGGCAATCAAGGGGGGAGTTCGAATGGGTGAGGATCAACCCGACGCCGACAACGATCGGCCGTGGATCGTTCTACATGACAAGACCGACCACGGCGGCTTCGTGATCACCGCGTCCGAAAACACAAGCATCGACGACCGGCGCGTGGCGCGCATCGGCGACATGGTGTCGTGCCCACGGCCCGGCCATGGCATCAATCCCATCGTGACAGGCAGCGACTGCGTCACGCTCGATGGCCGGCGCGTGGCGCGCCACGGCGACCGCGCGGCGTGCGGCTGCAGGCTGTTGTCCAGCCAGATTGCTTCCGCGTCCGAATGAAGCCGGCGTTTGCTTCTTCGGCTGCAGGCATGGCATGCGGTCGCGCGACCGCGTGCGTGCGCTCGTGACAAAGGCCGCCACGGGTTCCTGATGCTGGCGCGACTGATCAAGCCCGTTCTCTTGGCCTGCGCCGTGTTCATCACGGTGTGGGTGCTCGTGATCGTCTACTGGCAGTACACGGCGCGCATGCCGAGCACGAGCGACATCGTGCTGTACCTCGTGGTGCTGCCGCTGGCGCTGATGCTCTTCTATGTGGTGCTGCGCCGCATCTTCACGGCGGCACCCACTGCTGCGTTGCCCGTGGGTGGAGCGACAGTGGCCGCAGGTGCCGCCGCCTCATCGAATGCCGCGACACCCGAGGCCTCGCAAGATCGCCTGCAGATGGCCGTGCTCGCCTTCGCCCTTCGCACACCCCGCGGCAGCGATGCCGACACGGTGGCCACGGCGATCGGGCAGGCACAGACACCCGAGCTGGTGCCCGAGCTGCGCGACGGCGAAGGCTTCCCTGTCATCGCGGGCCGCGTCGAAGGCATCGACGAGAACGAACTGCGTGAGCACCTGCGCGAAAGCCTGCAACCCGCCGGCGAGCCGTTCGATGTCGATGCGCTGCCCGACGACCGGCTGCGCGCCATCCACCTCATGTCGGATGTGTTGCAAGAGCTGCTGACGTCCGCGGCCGAGGCGATCGCGAACGCCGGCGATGCGCTGTCGGTGCGCGCGCCCGGTCGATTCGTGTCCAGCGGCAGTGTCATCCCGGGGCCGGCGGCGGCGCCGCAACTGAATGTCTCGCTGCTGTTGCCGGGCGCATGGACCGAGAGCGAACGCGTGATCGCCACGCAGTGGGTGCAGCAGCGCGTGCGCGAAGGCGATGCGTCGCAGCGCTGGCATGTCGACTGCTTCAAGAGTGAAGACGGCGTGTCCGCCATGGCACTGCTCGACCGCATCAGCCTGTCGCTGCATCGCGAGCAGCGGCCCGCACCGTGGATCGCGCTGGCGGCCGACTCCTCGGTGTCCGAGGCGAGCATTGCGCGCTGGGAGGCCGAGGGCCTGCTGTACACCGCCGCGCGCCGCAAGGGCCGCGTGCCCGGCGAAGCTGCCGCGGGCCTGCTGCTCGCACGCGCCGGCGATGCGCTGCTGGCGCCGCCCGATGCCGTGCGACTCTCGCGCAGTGCGAACGGCCAGCGCGAAGCATCCGCCGACACGGCGCGCACGCCCGATGCAAGCCTGCTCGATCGCTTTGCCCAACACCTGCTGGCCACATCGTCGCTCGACACCGCCCAGATCGACTGGGTCGTGAGCGACGCCGACCACCGCACCAGCCGCGTCACCGAAGTGGCCGGCCTCGTGCAGCAACGGCTGCCGCATGTGCCGTTCGAAAACAACCTGTCCGTCTGCGCCACCCTGGGTCACCTGGGAGCCGCGGCCGACATGAGCGCCGTCGTGCTCGCGTGCCACTTGGCTGCGCGCGATGCCCGGCATGTGCTCGCCATTTCCGTGCAGGACGCGCACGCCCGAACGGCCTTGCTGGCCGGCCCGGCGAGCCCCGCGTCACCCGCTACTTAAACAGGACCGATTCCAGAAACTTCTATGCGGCGATTCTTCAGTTTCCTGGCCGATCCGCGCACCTTGTCGGTGATCGGCGCCATCGCGCTCGGCGCGTTCCTGCTGCTCGGGGCGCAGACGCTCGAAGTCGGCGCGATCTGGGCGGTCGGCATCTTCGTGGTGCTGCTGCTGTTGTGGCTGCTCGTGTGGTTCGTGCGGCGCATGCGCACGCGCGCGGCCAACCGCAAGCTCGGCGACATGCTCGAGGACCAGGCCGATGCCGCCGTGCGCGACAGCGACCCCGAGCGCAAGGCCGAGATCGACGAGCTGCGCGGACGCATGGTCGAGGCCGTCAAGACCATCAAGACCTCGAAGATCGGGCAGATGTCGGGCAGCGAGGCGCTGTACGAGCTGCCCTGGTACATGGTCATCGGCAACCCGGCGGCGGGCAAGAGCAGCGCCATCCTGAACTCGGGCCTGCAGTTTCCGTTTGCCGACAAGGGCAACGCGGTGATCCAGGGCATCGGCGGCACGCGCAACTGCGACTGGTTCTTCACCACCGAAGGCATCGTGCTCGACACCGCGGGCCGCTATTCCATTCACCAGGAAGACCGCAAGGAGTGGTTCGGCTTTCTGGACCTGCTCAAGAAGTACCGGCCGAAGGCGCCCATCAACGGCATCATCATCACGGCCAGCATTCCCGAGCTGATCGGCAGCCGGCCCGACTTCGCCATTCAGCTGGCCAAGAACCTGCGCCAGCGCATGCAGGAACTCACCGAGCGGCTCGAGGTGTTCGCGCCGGTCTACGTGATGTTCACCAAGGCCGACCTCATCACCGGCTTTGCCGAGTTTTTCGGCGACAGCGACAAGATGGAGCGCGACCGCGTGTGGGGCGCCTCGCTGCCCTACGACGGCGACGAGAAGCAGGACGCCGTGGCGCTGTTCGACAAGCGCTTCGACGAGCTCTACATGGGCCTGAAGGAAATCAGCGTCTCGCACTTCGCGAACCACCGCAGCAGCGACCCGTCGCCCGAGCTGCTGATCTTCCCGCTCGAGTTCGCGGCCATCAAGCCCGCGCTGCGCGCCTTTCTGGCCACGCTGTTCGAGAGCAACCCGTTCCAGCACAAGCCGGTGTTCCGCGGCTTCTACTTCACCAGCGCCTTGCAAGAGGGCACGATGCGCAGCCTGTCGACCGAGCGCATCGCCAAGCGCTTCGGCCTCACGCTGAGCAACGCCGCCACCAAGTCGAAGGAAATCTATTCGCAGAACGGGTTCTTCCTGCGCGACCTGTTCTCCAAGGTGATCTTTGCCGACAAGAAGACGGTGCGGCAGTTCTCCAGCCCCGTGAAGGCGCGCGTGCGCTACGTGAGCTTCTTCGCGTTCGTCACCGTGCTGGGCCTGCTGCTCGGCGGCTGGACGTGGTCGTACCTCGGCAACCGCCAGCTGGTGGAGAACGTGCAGGCCGACCTCGACAAGGTGGTCAAGCTGCAGGCCAGCGACAACGGCCTGCGCACGCGCTTCGAGGCGCTGAACATCCTGCAGGACCGCATCGAGCAGCTCGAGAAATTCCGCAACGACCGGCCGCTGTCGCTGTCGCTGGGCCTGTACCAGGGCAACCAGCTCGAAGACAAGCTCGTGGCCGAGTACTACGGCGGCGTGAAGCAGCTCATGCTCGCGCCGGTGTCGGACAACCTGCAGGCCTTTCTGCGCGATGTCAACGCACACCCCGACCGCCTGAAGCGCGCCGATGCGGTGGCCGCGCTGACCGGCGGAACGGCGCCCGCGCCGCTGCCGGTCGCCGGTGCTGTCACCACCACCGCACCCGCCGCAGCGCCGGAAGGCGGCGGCCTGTATGCCGGCTCTTCCCCGGCCGACGTGCAGGACGCCTACAACGCGCTCAAGACCTACCTCATGCTGTCCGACAAGCGGCAGGTGGAAACGGCGCACCTCACCGACCAGATCTCGCGCTTCTGGCGCGGCTGGCTCGAGAGCAACCGCGGCGACATGCCGCGTGCGGCGGTCATCCGCGACGCCGAACGCATGATCACTTTCTACCTGCGCCGCGTGGGCGACGACAACTGGCCCGCGCTGGCCGACACCAACCTGGCGCTGGTCGAGCAGACGCGCGACAACCTGCGCCGCGTGGTGCGCGGCATGCCGGCGCGCGAACGGGTGTACGCCGAGATCAAGGCGCGCGCCTCGACGCGCTTCGCGCCGATGACCGTAGCCCGCATCCTCGGGACCACGGCGAGCAGTGCCGAGAGCGAAGGCACGCTGGCCGGCAGCGTCGCCATCTCCGGCGCGTTCACGCGCGAGGCCTGGCAGCAGTACGTGGACGACGCGATCCGCGACGCCGCGAACAAGGAAACCTCGAGCAAGGACTGGGTGCTCAACGTTGCCGGCAACGACGACCTGACGCTCGAAGGCAGCCCGGAGCAGATCCGCAAGACGCTGGCCACCATGTACAAGCTGGAGTACGCCAAGGAGTGGCAGCGCTTCCTGCAGGGCATTGCGGTGAAGGACATGGGCAGCTTCGAGCAGGCCGTGGTGGCGATGAACCAGCTCGGCGATCCGCAGAACTCGCCGATCCGCAAGGTCTTCGACACGGTGTACGACCAGACCTCGTGGGACAACCCCTCGCTGGTCAACGCCGGCCTGCAGCAGGCGCGCACCGGGGCCTTCAACTGGTTCAAGCGCCTCTTCAGCCGCGCCACGCCGTCGCAGGTCAACGTGAACGTCGACCTCAACGGCGGCGCCACGGAAATTCCGATGGGCCCGATCGGCCGCGAGTTCGCGGGCGTGGCGCGCCTGGTGGTCGAGCGCGACAACACCTCGCTGCTGCGCGGCTACCTGGGCACGCTGTCGAAGTTGCGCGGGCGCTTCAACCAGATCAAGAACCAGGGCGACCCCGGACCGGGCGCGCGCCAGCTCATGCAGCAGACGCTGGAGGGCAACGGCTCCGAGCTGGCCGACGCGCTCAAGTACGTCGACGAGCAGATGCTCACCGGCATGGACGCCGCGCAGCGCCAGGCACTGCGCCCGCTGCTCGTGCGGCCGCTGCTGCAGGCGTACGCAGTGACGGTGCAGCCGACGGCGGTGGAGGTCAACAAGATCTGGAGTGCGCAGGTGCACCAGCCGTTCCAGCAGTCGCTGGCCACCAAGTACCCGTTCTCGGCGAGCGCGAAGATCGAGGCCTCGCCGGCGGAAATCGCGCAGTTCTTCGGACCTGAAGGCGCCATCGGCAAGTTCGTGACGACCACGCTGGGATCGCTGGTGATTCGCCGCGGCGACCTGCTGTCGCCGCGCGCCTGGGGCGACCAGGGCCTCACGCTGAGCCCCGATTTCGTGAACGGTTTTGCGCAGTGGGTGGCGCCGCTGTCGGGCGGTGCCGCGGCCGGTGCCGGCGGCAGCGCGCAGCCGCAGACGCTGTTCCAAATATTGCCGCAGCCCGTGTCGGGCCTCACGGAGTACATGGTCGAAATCGACGGCCAGCAGCTGCGCTACCGCAACACGCCGCCGCAGTGGTCCAACTTCGTCTGGCCCAACGCACAGGGCACGCCGGGCGCGAAGATCACGGCCGTCACCTTCGACGGGCGCACCGTCGAGCTGATCAACGAGCCGGGCAACTTCGGCCTGGAGCGGCTGCTCAGCACCGCGCAGCGCACGAAGTTGCCCGACGGCAGTTTCGAGCTCACATGGGCGCGCGACAACGCGAGCGTGACCGTCAAGCTGCGCGTGATCCAGAACACGCAGTCGGCCGGTTCGGGCGGCGATTCGCCGCAAGGCAAGGGCCTGCGCGGCACGGTGTTGCCGCCGACGGTCGCGGAGATTGGTGCGCCGCGCGCCACAGCAACAGTTCAGGCACCGGCTCAAGTCCCGGTGCAGGCAGGGGGAGCAGGAAAATGAGCGCGCCACAACAGCTGTGCTACTTCGGCAAGTTGCCCGGACGCGGCGACTTCGTGAAGGGCCTGTACAACCCGCAGCTCATCAAGGTGTTCGACCACTGGCTGTCGCAGACCATGGAGATGTTGTCGGAAGACCCGCGCTGGAAGCTGATCTACGACAACGCGGCGCCGATGCACTTCGTGTGCCTGGGCTCGCGCAGCCGCGTGGCGATTGCGGGGCACCTGCGTGCCAGCCGCGACGAGTCGTCGCGCCGCTACCCGTTCCTGGCGGCCACCTCGGTGGACGTGGACGAGGCGCTCGACTTCATGCGCGGCGCGCCGATGCTGGTCGGCCCCTACTGGGACCGCATGGCGGTGCAGGTGCAGTCGCTGGCGGCCGGCACCGACCTGGACAACGAGCTGAAGAAGTTCGAGGCCATCGACCCGGCCATCGAGACCGGCTTCAAGAAGTCGGCCTCGCGCGCCACCTATGCGGCCTTCACGCGCGACACCAGCCTGCTGCGCATCGAGCAGATGCTCAACTTCGACGGCCACAAGGTGTCGCTGCGCCGCGCCATCCTGGCGCTGGGTTTGCTGCTGCAGCCTGTGATGGCCAGCGCGGTGTCGCACCTGGACAAGGGGCTCACGCTGCCGCTGCCGCGCGACCCGGTCGACCGCTCGCTGATCGCCACCTTCTGGCTCGAGATGGTGTCGCAGTTCCTGGCCAAGGCCGACTTCGAGCTGGTGCTGCTGGTCACCGAGATCGACGGTCGCGCGCGGCTGGTGATCGGCTTCAACGGCCTGTCGCCGCGCAGCCTGCAAAGCGTGCTGCATCCGCAGGTCTACACCGAGCACAACATCGACATCGACAACCCGGAGTGGGTCGAGGACACCATCCACAGCAACTACGCGATGTTCAAGCTGGTGAGCTACCTCGACCAGCCGCAGCTGCCGCTGGACATCGTGCTCACCGCCTTTCGCGAAGTCTTCATCGGGGAATGACACGGTCATGAATTGTTCTTTGCGCGTTCTCGTGCTGTCCATGGCCTGCGGGCTCGCGCTCGTGCCGGCCGTGCAGGCCCAGCAACCCCAACAACAACCCGCGGCGGGCGCCACCGCCGCCCGCGTCGAGACCACGGCCGCGGCCGTCGGCAAGGGCGAACCGGTCGTGGCCGGCGGGCAGGTGCCCGACGAAGCCACGCGCGCCGCCGTCATCGAGGCGCTGCGCCGCATCTACGGCCCCAGCGGCGTGATCGACAAGATCGAGGTGGTGAGCACCGTCAGCATGCCGGCCAACTGGGCCGCCAACGTGCAGCGGCTGATCACGCCCTCGCTCAAGGACATCCATCGCGGCCAGTTCCAGATCGAGGGCACGCAGATGGCGCTGAGCGGCGAGGTCGGCAACGAGGCGCTGCGCCAGAAGATCGTGAGCGACATGGCGAACGCGCTCAACCCGACCTACACCATCAAGAACAGCCTGCGCGTGCCCGTGTCGGAGCAGATCGCCGTCGACCAGGTGCTGGGCAACCGCACCATCGAGTTCGAGCTGGGCAGCGCCACGCTCACCAGCAAAGGCCGCGCCATCCTCGACGAGATGGCGCCCATCCTGCAGAAGCTCACGAACAAGTCGGTGGCGGTGGTGGGCCACACCGACAACGCCGGCAACCGCACGTCGAACCTGGCGCTGAGCCAGTCGCGCGCCGAATCGGTCAAGGGCTACCTGGTAGGCAAGGGCATCGACCCGATGACGCTTACGACCTCGGGCGTGGGCCCCGACCAGCCGGTGGCGAGCAACGCGACCGACGAGGGGCGCTCGCGCAACCGGCGCATCGAGTTCCGGGTCGGACGTTAACGAAAAAGGCCCGCAGCGCGGGCCTTTCTTCTGTCGCTCGGCGCGAAGTCAACGCGATTCGTCGTCGCCCTTCGGCAGGTCGAGCAGGTCCACCAATTGGGCCAGCTCCTGCTCGTTCTTGATCACGTTGCGCAGCCAGGCATGCAGCGGCATGTCGGCCCAGCGCGCGGCCTTGTTCGCCATGTAGGCGGCCGGGCTCGACGGCTCGGTCTGCTCGAAATACGCCGCCACTTCTTTCAGCTGTGCAATGGCCTGCGCACGGCTGTGGATGCCGGGCGGCAGCGCGGCGGGTGCGTGCACTGCCGCGTGGTAAATCGGGGGCGAATGGGGCATGGCGGCGTCGAAGACGGGTTCGATGCGGGACGGAGCAGCCGGTGCACTGGCAGCCGGTGCCGCGGCGGTGTTCGGCTGCGGCGCGCCGTTGTCGATCGGCACGCCGGCCTCGCGCGCAAAGCGCTCGACGGTCTGGCGGATGGCCGTGGCTGCGTCCTTCGCGGCGCGAAAGCTCGGGCCGTTGGAGGCGGTGCGTTCGTCGAACACGGCCTCGAACTCGGCCAGTGCCTGCTCGCAGGCCTGCACGTCGCGGTGCGTCTTCTGCAGGAACTTCGCGGGCGTGGCGCGGCGCAGGCGGTCGAACTGGTCGACCGTCACCTTGTTGCGCTGCAGCTCGTCGGCCTGCGCCGGCGTGCGGCGGATGGCCTGGTCGAGCGCCAGCGCGGTCTCCCAGACCAGCGCGCTGTGGCCGGTGCTGCCGTCGCTCACGATGGGCGCGCGCTGCAGCAGCTCGACCGAGCGCGAGATCAGCCACGTGACGGTGCCGATCCGCATCTCGATGTCGCCGCCTTCGGGCTGCGGATGCAGCTCGTCCCAGTACTGGCGGCACAGGCCGGTGAGCAGGCGGTAGCCGTCGGCCAGGCCCTCGAAGCCGCGCTGGCTGGCCAGCGCGTCGGTGAGCCACACGGCCAGCCGCAGGTCCTTGGTGGATGCGCGCAGCAGCTTGTCGCACTCGGCGATCACGAAGGGCCAGTTGGCCTCTTTCAGTTCGATGACCCATTCGCCCTGTTCGAGCGAGGGATCGTCGTGCTTGCGCGCTTCCTGGATGGCGTCGAACTCGCGCGAGAACAGCATGTCCTCACCGCAGGGTTTGGCCTCGGAGATCGGCGCCAGCAACGCCGGCAGATCGAGCCGCGCCGTCATGGCAGCGAGATCGTCAGGTTGGCCTGGCGCGGGCCGAGCTTCACGATGTCCTGATAGCTCGCGAGCGCGCCCTGCGTGGTGCTGCCCAGGTGCGCCGAGAGGCCGACGAAGCCCAGCAGGCCGATGAGCGAGAACAGCGCGGCCACCACCCACTGCGGCGCCTCGCGCTTGAGCGAGTGCGAGATGAGGTCGGGCAGCGGCCAGTGCGGCGCGAACGGCGTGCGCTTGCCGCGCGCGTTGGCAATCTCGTCGCCCACGCGCGCCGTGAGGTAGGCCAGCTTCTCGGTGCCGTCGATGGCGTACTTGCCCTGGAAGCCCAGCAGCAGGCACATGTAGAACACCTCGAGCGTCTGGATGCGCGCGGCGCCATGCGCCCGCTCGACCTCGAGCATCTGGAAGAAGTTCTCGCCCGCCAGTTGGTCGCCGAACAGCGTGAGCTGCAGCGGCCGGCGCTCCCACTCGGAGCGAATCGCGAACTCGGGCGCCGAGAGCACGAACTCGTCGACGGTGGCGCAGAAGGCGTACTTGGCGGCGTGGATCTGATCGGCCGTGGCATCGAGCTTGCGCGCGTTGCGCTCGAACTCGCCCAGGTAGTTGCGGATGCCCGTGAGGAACTGCTCGGTGGTGGCGGGCTGCTGCTTCTTCTTCAGCAGGAACAGCATCACGAAGCCGTCGTACAGCAGGTCGAGCAGGCTCGAGTCGGCGTCGGGCGCCACGCCTGCCGGCGTGAACGATGCGGGCGGCGCGTCGGCGCCCAGCAGGGAAGGGGCCTTGTTCAGGGTGGTGGTGTTCATACGATCAGGCGGATCAGCCGGTCACGGCGATCAGTTCGAGTTGCATGTCGGGGATGCCGGCCGGCGCGTAGATGGTGACGCTCTGCGCCTGCAGCATGCGGTCGTACAGCTGGCTCTTGCTGTCGATGGAAAAGTAGCAGGCGCCCGCGCGGATCGGAATGGCCGGCGGCACCTGCGGGGCGTAGACGATGCGCACGCCCGGCATGGCCGAGAGCACGAGCTTGTCGACGTCTTCGGGCGCGCCGATCTTGAAGCGCTGCGGCACCACCTCGGCCAGCTCGGCGGCCGGCATGCTGGCGGTGACCGACATGTAGAACACGGTCTTCTCGTCGATCTTTCCGGAGTCGAGGCGCCCCAGGTAGAAGGCGTTGCGCGTCTCGGTGAGCGCGATGGCGAAGTAGCGTGTGGAGATGACGGTGTCGAGCAGGTCGCGCACGATGCGGTCGAGCTCGGCGAAGGCCGGGCCCGGCTTCTCGTGGTCGTACACCGGCAGGTCGTTCAGCGAGTAGGTCTTGGCGAACGTCATCAGCGCGCCGGCCAGGCTCAGCAGTTCCTGGAACAGCCGCTCCGGGTGCAGCGACGGGTGATGGAACAGGTGCGAGAGCGACGCGAACGCCGAGTTGGCCGTGTGCAGCAGCCAGAACGAGGCGATGTCGCCCGAGCGGAACTCGATGATGTTCTTGCTCGGCTCACGGTGAATGCCGTACAGCGAATTGACCTTGGCCTGCAGCACGTCGAGCAGGCGGCGCAGCTGCTGGAACACGGTGGGCGAGGCATCGATGCTCGTGCACGGCGGCACGAAGCTGCGGTCGATCTCGAAGCCGCCCGCGGCGGTGCGACGGATGCGGATCACCGGAATCGACACGAACTGCTCGCGCGGCTCGGTGTCGGCCAGCAGCTTCACGCTCTTGCGCAGGAACACCACCTCGGCGCTCACGGCGTTGGTGTACAGGTCGAGCGACTGCGTCGCGTCGCTCGTGTAGCGCGCGGCAAAGCCTTCTTCGTTGGGGTCGGTGTAGTTCTTGCCGAGCTCCTTCACCGGGTGCAGCACCAGGTAGAAGGTGATCTCGTTCTGGCCCGGGCTCAGTGTGTCGAGCGAGATGGGCGGCGGCAGTGCGTCGGCCTGCGGCGCCGCGTAGGGTTCGCCGTCGGGGAACACCAGCGACAGCTGCGAGGCGCGCAGCATGCCGCTGGCCAGCGCATCGAGGTCGAAGCTGATGGAGCGCACGCCCCAGAAGTACGGATGCAGCGCCTGCGCCGTGGCGCGCAGGCGCGCCTCGTGGTACGCGTCTTGGCGCTGAAAGTGCTGGGGGCGTAGAAACAAGCCCTCTCCCCAGAGGACCTTGGCTGCATAGCTCACGTCGGATCAACTCCCCTCGATTTTTTTGGAATGTATCGCATCGTCATGTCGACTTGACAGGCCCGCCGTCGGTGCAGGTCAGGCGGGCGAGGGCCGGCAAGTGACCGGCCCCAACAGGTTGAGCGCGCCCGTGGGGGCCGCGCCTTGTGCGTTCTGCTGGCCCACCACCGCGCCTGTCGTGACCGTGAGCGCGCAGGCATGCGCGCCCATCACGATGCCGGTTTTCTCGGCGTCGGCGGCGTTGAAGGCGAAGCGCCAGCGCTGGGCATCGGGCGAGTGGAACAGCACCACCACGGCCACCGCGTTGGCGGTGCGCGGAACCATCTCGGTCCAGGTGTATTGCTGGTCGGGAATGAGCGTGATCTCGCGGCTCTCCACGAGGTCGTCGCCCAGCTGCGTCTTGTCGCGTCCCGGCGTCACGAAGGCATCGAAGGACGACTGGTAGAAGCCCGTCGTTTCCTTCAGCTTGTAGATGCGCATCACCACGGACAGCGGGCGGTTGCGGCCGTCGGCGTTGAGGTTCTTGCCCGCGGCGATCGACATCGTCACCTTGCGCGGGGGCTTCTGCGACTCGGGCAGCTCGGGCTTCTTCAGTCCGCTCGCCTCGAGCGCGATGTTGGCGATCGTGAGCGCCGGCGAACTGCACCCGCCGAGCATCAACGCGGCCAGCAGCGCGCCAGATGTAATTAATATTTTCATTAAAAGCGAGTCGTAACAATATTGTGATGGACCAAATAGGATTAACCGATTTCGAAAATGACTTTCGATTAGGAAATTAGCATTAATCCTCTCCCGTCATTTGCCATCCACGCGGCTGTAGTATCGTGTATTGTTATTGTCAACGGTCGCAATTTAATGAATGATTGCGGCCAGCTAAAAAGTCAGATCAGGGGGGAATGTGTCGATTCGAAAAATCATGTCTCGCACGATGATTGCCGGTGCCATTGCGAGCACCGTCTTTTTGTCGGCCTGTACCACCACGCCGGACGCGGCCGTTGCCCAGGCCACCGCGGCCTACAACAAGAGCCTGGCCGACGTCGATGCCGCCGCGGCAGCCGCCACCGGCGACAAGGCGCCCGTCATCCGCCAGTACCAGCAGCTCGCCACCGACAACCCGACTCGCGGTGAGCCGTGGTCGCGCATCGCGCAGATCTACTTCAACGAAGGCCGCTACAGCCTGGCCATCTCGGCTGCCGAAGAGTCGCTGCGCCGCGACCCGTCCAGCCGCCAGGCCAAGAGCATCACCGCCGTGGGCGGCCTGCGCCTTGCGGCCCGCTCCATCGAAGACCTGGGCAAGGACAGCAGCCTGAGCGGCGACGCCAACGCCGACGCCTACCGCCTGGCCGCCCTGCTGCGCGAAACCCTGGGCCTGTCGGTGCTGGTGCCCGCCGGCCCGGAAGCCCGGCCGACGCCCACGCGCCGCGCCGCCGCATCCAACCCGGCGCCTTCGCCGTCGTCTGCCGCGCCGACCCCGGTCGCTGCCGCACGGTCGGCCCCAGCACCGGTCGCCGCGCCGCGTCCGGCACCTGCCGCGCCCGCCCCGCGGGCGGGTGGCGGCAATCCATTTGACGCCCTCAAGTAATTGTTTTGTTTTTGAATTGGTTTTTTAAACCAATGTATTAACGAATGGGCGTGCGGTTTTCGGAATGAGCCGTACAACTTTTTAATTCGTTTCTCAGTCCTATTGCGAAGGTATCGAAACTTATGGCGACCAAAAGACAGAGCGTGCAGAAGCGGCTTCAAAAAGTGCGCCCGCCGCGCGTGCAACTCACGTACGACGTGGAACTCGGCGACGCCATCGAGAAAAAGGAATTGCCTTTCGTCGTCGGCGTGATTGCCGACCTGGCGGGCCAGTCCGAGGTGGAGCAGCCCAAGCTCAAGGACCGCAAGTTCGTCAGCATCGACCGCGACAACATGGACGACGTCATGAAGGGCGTGGCCCCCCGTGCCGCCTTCCAGGTGCCGAACAAGCTCGACGGGCGCGGCGGCAGCTTCGGCGTCGACCTCACCTTCAACTCGATGGACGCCTTCTCGCCCGAAGCCGTCGTCGACCAGATCGAGCCGCTCAAGCGCCTGCTCGACGCGCGCACCAAGCTGGCCGACCTGCGCAACAAGATGGCCGGCAACAGCAAGCTCGAAGACCTGCTGGCCGACGTGCTGAACAACACCGAGCAACTCCAGCGCCTGGGACAGGGCGTCGGCAAGAAGGACGAAAGCTGAACATGACTGCGCAAGCACTATCGGCATCGAGCGGTGCCTCTTCGTCCCAGGTTTCGTCTGAAGCCACGGTCGACCTGCTCGACCAGATCGTCGAGCAGAGCAAGGTCGCCAAGTCCGACGTGGAACACACGCGCACCAAGGACCTGATCGGCGAACTGGTCAGCCAGGTCCTCGAGGGCTCGGTGATCGTCTCGGACAACGTGTCGGCCATGATCGACGCCCGCGTGGCCGACCTCGACGCCCTCATCTCCGCGCAGCTCAGCGCCGTGATGCACGCGCCCGAGTTCCAGAAGCTCGAGAGCACCTGGCGCGGCCTGGAGTACCTGGTCAAGGAAACGCCGACCGGCACGATGCTCAAGATCAAGGTCATCAACGCCACCAAGCGCGACCTGATCCGCGACTTCAAGGCCGCCGTCGAGTTCGACCAGAGCGCGATGTTCAAGAAGGTCTACGAAGAAGAGTTCGGCACCTTCGGCGGTGCGCCGTTCGGCGCGCTGGTGGGCGACTTCGACGTCACGCGCCAGCCCGAAGACATGTACTTCCTGGACCAGATGGCGCACGTGGCGGCTGCCGCCCACGCGCCCTTCATCGGCGCCGCCTCGCCCGAGCTGCTGGGCCTGGAGAGCTTCTCCGACCTGGGCAAGCCGCGCGACATGGCCAAGGTGTTCGACACCGTCGAATACGCCAAGTGGAAGTCGTTCCGCGATTCGGAAGACTCGCGCTACGTCGGCCTCACGCTGCCGCGCTTTCTCGGCCGACTGCCCTACCACCCGCGTGACGGCACAGTCGTCGACAGCTTCAACTTCGTCGAAGACGTCGACGGCACCGACCACGCCAAGTACCTCTGGTGCAACGCCGCCTGGGCCTTCGCCACACGCCTCACGGCCGCGTTCGACGACTTCGGCTGGTGCGCGGCCATCCGCGGTGTCGAAGGTGGTGGCCTGGTCGAAGACCTGCCCACGCACACCTTCAAGACCGACGAAGGCGAGATCGCCCTCAAGTGCCCGACCGAAATCGCCATCACCGACCGGCGCGAGAAAGAGCTCAGCGACCTGGGCTTCATTCCGCTCGTGCACTGCAAGAACTCCGACTACGCGGCGTTCTTCGGCGCGCAGTCGCTGCAGAAGGCCAAGAAGTACAACACCGACAGTGCCAACGCCAACGCCGTGCTGTCGGCGCAGCTGCAGTACATCTTCTCGGTGTCGCGCATCGCGCACTACCTCAAGGCCATGATGCGCGACAAGATCGGCAGCTTTGCCTCGGCGCACAACGTCGAACAGTTCCTGAACCGCTGGATCGCGCAGTACGTGCTGCTCGACGACAACGCGACGCAGGAACAGAAAGCCCAGTTCCCGCTGCGCGAAGCCGCCATCCAGGTCGGCGAAGTGCCCGGGCGGCCCGGCGTGTACCGCGCGGTCGCGTTCCTGCGCCCGCATTTCCAGCTGGATGAACTGTCTATTTCACTGCGCTTGGTCGCCGATCTGCCGAAGTCAGTGAATAAGTAAGGAGGCAGATCGGGGCGCACGGCCTGAAGGCTGTGCTTCAACACGTTAACTGTCAGTAATCAATCAAGAAGGGGAAGAAACATGAAAGATATCTACGTCAAATTCGGCAGCCCGGCCATCAACGGCGAGTCGCAGGACAAGGACCACAAGGACTGGATCGAAGTCAGCTCGTGGCAGCACAGCATCGTGCAACCGCGCTCGGCCACCGCGTCGACCGCCGGCGGCCACACCGCCGAGCGCTGCGAGCACGGCGAGATGGTCTTCACGAAGGACATGGACGTCGTCAGCCCGCTGCTGTATCAGCACGCGTCGGGCGGCACCACCTTCGACGAAGTCACGGTGCAGTTCTACCGTGCCGACGGTGAAGGCAAGCGCGTGCAGTACATGGAGATCAAGCTCAAGTACGTGCTGATCGCCAGCGTGAACCCGAAGGTCGTGAGCACCGACGTGGCCAGCGTGCCGAGCGAGACCTTCTCGCTGAAGTACGCCGCCGTGCAGTGGAAGTACACGCAGCAGAAGATCGGCGGCAACCAGGGCGGTAACTCGCAAGGCGCCTGGAGCCTCACGAAGAACGACAAGACCTACTCGGTCTGACGCCAGTCGGGCAACGTGGACCGCGGCGCAGGCCGCGGTTTCTTTTTGGCACCGCGCCCTGCGCGGCGCCTTGCGTGCCCGCTGTTCGACGCGAGAGACAGGGAGTGACCCATGACAGGATTCGAACCCGGCCTGCTCGACAAGCTGTTCGATGACGACTGGCGCGGTCCGGCTTCGCCGGTGCTGCGCCATTTGTCGCTTGACGAGGTCAAGAACGTGGTCGCACGCGACCTCGAATCCCTGCTCAACACGCGCATGGTCTTCGACGACGCCAAGCTCGAGGCCTACCCCGAGTGCCGGCGTTCCGTCATGACCTACGGCCTGAGCGATTTCTCGGGCCTCAGCCTCGCAAGCCACTACGACCGTTCGTTCATCTGCCGCTCGCTGGAGCAGGCCATTGCGCGCCACGAGTCGCGCCTGCGCGATGTCTCGGTGTCGCTCGAGGTCGACGGCCAGGCCAGCACCCACATGCTCTATTTTGGAATCACCGCCTTGCTCGTGCTGCCCGAGCTGTCCGAGCCGGTGAACTTCGACGCCATGCTGCAGCCCACGACGCTGCAGTACTCCATCACCCGCGGCACCGGCAAGAGCCGGTACGCCTAGCGCCACGATCCGCGCACACGACGCACACCATGGACGAGTTGCTGCCCTTCTACGAACGCGAGCTGGCCTTCCTGCGCGGCTACTCGCAGGAGTTCGCCAAGGGCTACCCGAAGATCGCGGCGCGCCTGGCCATCTCGGCCGACGCCAGCGAAGACCCGCACGTCGAACGCATGATCCAGTCGTTCGCGCTGCTCACGGCCCGCATCAGCAAGAAGCTCGACGACGACTACCCCGAGCTCACCGAAGCGCTGCTCGAGGTGATGTACCCGCACTACCTGCGGCCCTTTCCGTCGTGCTCCATTGCGCAGTTCGACGCCGGCGGCGCGGCGCTCGCCAAGCTCAGCAAGCCCATCACCATCGCGCGCGGCACCGAGCTCACTTCGCAGCCGGTGCGCGGCGGCGCCTGCCGTTTTCGCAGCGTGTACGACGTCACGCTGGCAGCAGTGCAGGTGTCGAACGTGGTCTACCACTCGGTGGTCAACGCGCCTGCGCAGGCCTCGCTGCCGCGCAACGCCACGGGCTGCCTCTCGGTCACGCTCGAGGCCACCGGCGAGCAGAAGTCGCTCGGCACCCTGGCGCTCACGCTGGCGCGCCTGCGCACCTTCATCGATGCCGAGCCCTCGCTGGCCACGGCGCTGGCCGACGCCATCTTTTTGAAGACAGCCGCCGTCTTCGTCGAGCCCGAGCGCAGCGGCAAATGGACGCTGGTGCAGGGCGAGGCGCTGCACCCGGTCGGCTTCGATGAGGCCGATGCGCTCATCGAACTGCCGGCGCGCTCGCACCCGGCCTACCGCCTGCTCAGCGAGTACTTCGCGTTCCCCGAGAAGTTCAACTTCGTCGACATCGACCTGGCGAACGCGCTGCGCCACATCGGCTCCTGCCGCTCGATCACGCTGCACCTGGTGATGACCGACGTGCGCGCCGACTCGCCCACGGCGCGGCTGCTCGAAGGCGTGTCGAGCCGCAACCTGCGGCTGGGCTGCACGCCCGTCATCAACCTCTTCAAGCAGCGCAGCGACCCCATTCGCGTCACGCATGCCGCGGCCGCGTACCCGGTGGTGGCCGATGCGCGCCGCGCCTTCGGCTTCGAGGTCTACAGCATCGACTCGGTCAAGCTCGTGAAGCAGACCGCCGAGGGCGACGCGTACATCGAGTTCCGGCCCTTCTATTCGCTGCACCACGGCGAGCACCCGAAGGAGGCCGAGCACTACTGGTTTGCGCGCCGCAACGAACTCGTGGCGCAACGCAGCCCGGGCTACGAGACCGAGCTCTCGATCGTCGACATCGACTTCCAGCCCTCGCTGCCGCAAACGGAAACGTTGAGCATCGACCTCACCTGCACCAACCGCGACCTGCCGCACTCGCTGGCCTTCGGCCTGCCCGGCGGTGACCTGTTCATCGAGGGCAACTCGGTGGCGCGCTCGATCCGCATGCTGCGCCGCCCGACGCAGACGCTGCGCATGCCGCGCGGCAAGGGCGTGCAGTGGCGGCTGGTGTCGCACCTGTCGCTCAACCATTTGTCGCTGGCCACCAGCGGGCTGCCGGCGTTGAAGGAAATGCTGCGGCTGTACGACCTGGGCCGCTCCGCCGTGTCGGCGCGGCAGATCGAGGCCATCACCGCGATCGAGCAGCAGGCCACCACGCAGTGGTTGCCCGGCAAGCCCTTCGCGACCTTCGTGCGCGGCATCGAGCTCAGGCTCACGGTCGACGAGACCGGCTTCGTGGGCAGCAGCCTGCAGGCCTTTGCCCGCGTGATGGACCATTTCTTCGGTCTCTATGTGCACCTGAACAGCTTCACCCAACTGGTGATTGTTTCGGCGCGCGACAAGGAGGAGCTGGTGCGATGCAAGCCCCGCAGCGGCGAATCGATCCTCCTGTAGCCGAAAGGCTGCTGCGCGAACCCTACCGCTTCGAGTTTTTCCAGGCGGTGCGGTTGATCGAGCTCATGCTGCTCAAGCGGCAGGAGCGCGATGTGCACCAGCGCCTGGTGCCCGGCGAGCGCATGGTGCCGCGCTGGGTGCGCTTTCGCAGCTCCACGAGCCTGAACTTTCCGCCCAGCGAGATCGAGGCGCTGGCGGTGCGCGACGCCGTGGGCGAGCTGATGTCGGGTGCGCAACTGTGCGAGCCGCCACTGCCGCATGAAGACGCGCACGGCCTGAGCCGCATCGAACTCACGCCCGCGTCGTTCGGCATGCTGGGCGTGTCGGGCGCCTTGCCCATCGTCTACA
The DNA here is from genome assembly GCF_033802765.1 of Variovorax sp. EBFNA2. NCBI lineage: Bacteria > Pseudomonadati > Pseudomonadota > Betaproteobacteria > Burkholderiales > Comamonadaceae > Variovorax > Variovorax sp. EBFNA2. Next base: position 6,196,164 of record NZ_CP138496.1, on the reverse strand, counting down.
CCGAGATGTTGATGCGCCGCGAGCAGCATCTGCGCGACAGCTCGGCGCGCGCCTTTCTCGACGTGTTCAGCAACCGCGCCGCCGCGCTCTTCTATGCGGCCTGGCGCAAATACCGCCTGCCGCTGCACTGCGAGCACGAGCGCAGCCGCGCCTACCTGCCGGTGCTGCTGTCGATGGCCGGGCTGGAACACACGGCCCAGCGCGATCCGCTGACCGACGGCACGGGCACCGTGTTCGACGAGACCGTGGCCGGCTACGCCGCCGCGGTGCGCCACCGGCCCATGTCGGCGGCCTACCTGCAGCGCGTGCTGTCCGATTACTTTCGCAGCCACATCCGCATCGAGCAGTTCCTCGGCAAGTGGTACGACATGCCCGTGCAGCAGCGCTCCAAACTGGGCGAAGGCAACGTGAGCCTGGGCCAGAACGCGATGGCGGGCGAACGCATCTGGCAGCGCGACCTGCGCATCCGCCTGTGGATCGGCCCGCTCAAGCGCAGCGCGCTGCGCGAGTTCTTTCCGGGCCGCGCGCATGCGAAGGCGCTCGAAAAAATGCTGGCACTGCTCGCCGGCGTGACCTGCGAATACGAAGTGCGCCTGATCCTGGCGCGCGAAGAAGTGGCCGCCGTGCAGCTCAGCGACAGCGGCGGCAGCCACCTCGGCTGGGACAGCTTCATCACCACCTGCGAAGCCGAGAGCGACCGCAGCGACACGCAGTACGAGCTTCAGCCCCTGCAGTGACCTTTCAACGAACACGACCGACAGAAGAACACCACCGCTCATGAGCACCTCGCTGAAGACACTGATCACCAAGCTCAACGCCAGCGCACGCATGGCCACGCAGCGCGCCGCCAACCTGTGCCTGGCCCACGGCCACTACGAGGTCGACCTGGAGCACCTGTTCCTTGCGCTGCTGGAGCAGACCGACAACGACCTCGCGCGCGTGCTGCACGCCAACCGCATCAGCGCCAGCGCGATCCAGTCGGACCTGGAGCGCGAGATCCAGACCTTCAAGAACGGCAACACGCGCACGCCGGTGTTCTCGCAGCACCTGCAGCAGCTGTTCCAGCAGGCATGGCTGCTCGCCTCGCTCGATGCGCATGCGGCGCAGATCCGCTCGGGCCACCTGCTGCTCGCGCTGCTCACGCAGCCCGACTTGGCACAACTCGCGCAGCGCGGCTCGCCGCTGTTCGCCAAGATCCGCCTCGAAGACCTGAAGCACGACTTCGACAAGCTCACCGACGGTTCGAGCGAAGCGGCCGAGGCCAGCGCCTCGGGCGCGGCGGCCGAAGGTGATGCGCAGCAAGCGCCGGCCGACCCGCTGGCCGCTGGCGTGCCCGGCAAGACGCCCGCGCTCGACCAGTTCACCACCAACCTCACGCAGCGCGCGCGCGACGGCGCACTCGACCCGGTGATCGGGCGCGACACCGAGATCCGCCAGGTCATCGACATCCTGATGCGCCGTCGCCAGAACAACCCCATCCTCACGGGCGAGGCCGGCGTCGGCAAGACGGCCGTGGTCGAAGGGCTTGCGCTGCGCATCGCCGCGCAGGACGTGCCCGAGTCGCTGCGCGCCGTGGCGCTGCACACGCTCGACATGGGCCTCTTGCAGGCCGGTGCGAGCGTGAAGGGCGAGTTCGAGAACCGCCTGAAGAACGTGATCGCCGAAGTGAAGAAGAGCCCGCACCCGATCGTGCTCTTCATCGACGAGGCCCACACCATGATCGGCGCGGGCGGCCAGGCTGGGCAGAGCGATGCGGCCAACCTGCTCAAGCCGGCGCTCGCGCGCGGCGAGCTGCGCACCATCGCCGCCACCACCTGGGGCGAGTACAAGAAATACTTCGAGAAGGACGCGGCGCTCGCGCGGCGCTTCCAGGTCGTGAAGGTCGAGGAGCCCAGCGAAACGCTGGCCGCCGCCATGCTGCGCGGCATGGTGCCGCTGATGGAGAGGCACTTCAACATCCGCGTGCTCGACGAAGCCATCACCGAGGCCGTGCGCCTGTCGCACCGCTACATCAGTGGCCGGCAACTGCCCGACAAGGCCGTGAGCGTGCTCGACACCGCGTGCGCGAAAGTGGCACTCGGCCAGAGCGCGACGCCGGCGTTGATCGAGGAAGCGAATCGCGGCCTCGAACGCATCGAGGCCGAGAGCGCCGCGCTGGTGCGCGACACCGCAGCCGGCGGGCGCCATGAAGCGCGTCTTGCCGAACTGGCAGAGCAGAAGGCTGCACTGCAGGTCGAACTCGCCGCGAGCCAGCAACGCCTGACCGAAGAGAACGCGCTGGTGGAGCGCATCCGCGCCCTGCGTGCACAACGCGACGAGTCGGCTGCGCAGCCCGAGGCCGCGCCCGCAGCTGCAGAAAAAGCACCGGCCCGCGCCGCCAGCCGCAAGAAAGCCGCAGCCGCCGCAGACCCCGCGCGCGACCAACTCGACGCCCTGCTCGCCGAACTGCGCGCACTGCAAGGCACCACGCCGATGGTGCCGCTGCAGGTCGACGGCCACGTCGTCGCCGAGATCGTCTCGGCCTGGACCGGCGTGCCGCTGGGCCGCATGGTCAAGGACGAGATCAAGACCGTGCGTGCCCTCGACACCTTGCTGGCCGAACGCGTCATCGGCCAGGACCACGCGCTCGCCGCCGTGGCCCAGCGCGTGCGCACCGCGAGCGCGCGCCTGGAAGACCCCAACAAGCCGCGCGGCGTGTTCATGTTCGTCGGCCCTTCGGGCGTCGGAAAGACCGAGACCGCGCTCGCGCTGGCCGACATCCTCTACGGCGGCGAGAAGAAGCTCATCACCATCAACATGAGCGAGTACCAGGAGGCGCACAGCGTCTCGGGCCTCAAGGGCTCGCCGCCCGGCTACGTGGGCTATGGCGAAGGCGGTGTGCTCACCGAGGCCGTGCGCCGCCAGCCCTACAGCGTGGTGCTGCTCGACGAGGTCGAGAAGGCGCACCCCGACGTGCTCGAGATGTTCTTCCAGGTGTTCGACAAGGGCATGATGGACGACGCCGAGGGTCGCGAGATCGACTTCCGCAACACGCTGATCATCCTCACGTCGAACATCGGTTCGTCGCAGATCATGCAGGCCTGTCTCAACAAGGCCGACGACGAGCGCCCCGCGCCCGACGCGCTGGCCGACGCGCTGCGCCCCGTGCTCATGAAGGCCTTCAAGCCGGCCTTTCTCGGCCGCATGAAGGTGGCGCCGTTCTATCCGATCACCGATGCGGTGCTGGAGCAGATCATCGCGCTCAAGCTCGGCCGCATCCGCGACCGCATCGCGACGAATCACAAGGCCGTGTTCGAGTGGGACGACGCGCTGGTCGAGGCCGTGCTCGCGCGCTGCACCGAGGTCGACTCGGGCGCACGCAACGTCGACCACATCCTCAACGGCACCTTGCTGCCCGAGATTGCCGAGGCCGTGCTCACGCGCATGGCCGACGAGACGCCGCTCGCGAAGATCAAGGCCAGCTGCGGCAAAGGCGGCGAGTTCCGCTACCGGATCACCTAGGCGCGGCGCCGGCGCGTGTCCATGGGAGAACAAAAACAATGACGACGACCTTCACATCGGCTTCGCTCGGCGGGCTCTTGCGCGCGGGCACCACGCAGCGCGAGCGCCTGCTGGTGCTGCACACGCCGCTGGGCGAGAACAAGCTGCTGGCCGAGCGCCTGGACGGCGTGGAAAGCATCGATGACGGCGGCTTTCGCTTCGAACTCACCGCACTGAGCGACGACGCGCAGATCGAACTCAAGACCCTCATCGGCCAGGGCGTGCGCCTCGATCTGCAGACCGCGCAAAGCCGCACCGAACTGCGCCCCTTCCACGGCCATGTGAGCGAGGCCGAGTGCGTGTCGAGCAACGGCGGCATGGCGCGCTACCGGCTCGTCATCGAACCGTGGATGGCCTTCCTGCGCTACCGCCAGGACAGCTGCCTGTTCCAGCACCAGAACGTGTTCGACATCGTCGATGCCGTGTTCGGTCGCTACCAGAGCCAAGGGAAGCTCGTGCCCCAATGGCGCTGGGAGATCGCGCAGCGCGACATCTACCCCGTGCGCGGCATCACCACCCAGTACCAGGAAAGCGACTTCGACTTCGTCGCGCGCCTGCTCGCCGAAGAAGGCCTGTACTACTGGTTCGAACACGCCACCGGCAAAGACGGCGCCCTGGGCAACCACACCCTCGTCATCGCCGACCACGCCGGCGCCTTCCGCGCCAACACGCAAGCCACCATCCGCTTTCACCGCGCCGATGCCAGCGAACGCGAAGACACCATCCAGCAGTGGCGCGGCCGTCGCCAGCTGCAGACCAACAGCCTGGCGCAGCACAGCTGGGACTACAAGAGCGTGAGCGCGCGCCCCGTGCAACAGCAAAGCGGCGCTGCAGGCCAGCGCACCTTGCACTGGAGCGACGACCCCGGCGCCTACGGCTGGGAGACCAGCGCACAAGGCGAGCGCCTGCTGGCCAACGCGCTGCAGGCACTGGAGCTGCGCAACAAGCGCTTCGAAGGCCGCAGCGCCGTGCGCACCCTGGCACCCGCCACCACCTTCACCCTGAGCGGCCACGAGCAGCACGACAAGGACAGCGAGCAGGACCGCCGCTTCGCCGTGCTCGCCGTGCGCCACATCGCACGCAACAACTTCGACGAAGACCTGAAGACCGGCATCGGCGAGCGACTGGGCCTGCCCGACATCGCCACCGAGCTCGATGCAAAGGTCGACAGCGGCAACGCCGATGCGAAAGCAGACGCCGTCACCCACTACCGCAACGAGTTCACCACCGTGCGCGCGGCCATCCCGTACCGGCCCCTGAGCCTGGACGGCCACGGCCAGCGCATCCACCCCAAGCCCAGCGTGCACGGCAGCCAGAGCGCCATCGTCATCGGCGTGGGTGGCACCGACGCCCCGATCCACACCGACCGCGACCACCGCATCAAGGTGCAATTCCACTGGCAGCGCGGCAGTGCGTCCAGCGCACGCCAGTCGCGCACCGACGGCCAGGACAACGCCCCCGCCGCCGACCGCCTGGGCGCCTGGGTGCGCGTGGCCGCCAGCGCCGCCGGCGACAACTGGGGCCAGATGAGCCTGCCGCGCGTCGGCCAGGAAGTGCTGGTGGAGTTCCACCACGGCGACATCGACCGCCCCGTCGTCGTCGCCGCGCTGTACAACGGCGCCGGCCAGGTCGACGCCCAGCACAACCAGAAATCAGCAGGCGCCGCCCAGTCCACCGGCAACGCACCCGCATGGTTCGCCGGCGAAGGCAAGGGCGCCAAGGAGCATGCGCACAACGCCGTGTTCAGCGGCATCAAGACCCAGGAACTCAGCGCCAGCCAGAGCGGCGACGGGGGCTACAACCAGCTCGTCTTCGACGACACCCCGGGCCAGGGCAGCACCAGCCTGGCCACCACGCAAGCCAGCAGCCGCCTGCACCTGGGCCACCACAAGCAGCAGGACGACAACGCACGCGGCAAGGGTCGCGGTCACGGCGCCGAGCTGGCCACCACCGCGCAAGGCGCCATCCGAGCTGGCTCAGGGCTGCTCGTGAGCGCCTACGCCCAGCCGAACGCCAAGGATGCGTTCATGGTGAGTCGCGAAGCGCAGCAGCAGACGAAGCAGGCTGAAGAACTTGCCACGTCACTCGCGCAGAGTGCGCAGACGCAGAAGGCGCAGATCAAGGGTGAAGGTGCTCCGGGCGAACTGCCCGCGATCGCTGCGCTGAAGCATGTGGCTGAAGTGCTGGAGGCGAAGCAGGAAGGCGGCGCTGCCGGATCGAACAACGGATCAAGCAGCGGAGACATCAAGGCCACCGAAGGCGGCCACGGCAGCGTCACCGCGTACAGCGAACCGCACCTGCAGTTCAGCGCGCCGATGGGCATCGGCTTCGTCACGCCCAAGGAAGTGATCGCCGTGAGCGGCCAGCACACCGCCATCGTCGCAAGCCAGGACATCGACCTGCCCGCGCAAGGGCAGATCGCGGTAAGCGCGGCCAAGGGCGTGAGCCTGTACACCGTGGGCGCGAAGGCGGCGGAAGGCAGCGAACCGAATCAGGAGCGCGGCATTGCACTGCATGCGGCCAGTGGCAAGGTGAGCCTGCAGAGTCAGACCGGCGCCACCAAGATCGCAGGCGATAAGAAAGTGACGATCTCCAGCACGGCGAAGGACGTGGCAGTGGAAGCACCCAAGCACGTGCTGCTGACCAGCGCGGGGGCGTACATCAAGCTGGAAGGATCGAGCATCAAGATCCATGCGCCGAGGAAGGTGACGTTCAGGGGGATGCATAACTTCGTCGGACCGGCCGGCTCGGCGGCGCAAGCGGCGGTGCCATCGGGTACGCTGGATCCCTGCGAATGGAAGACATGAGCGAAGCGGCGGAGATCGGCGAGCAGCTCGCCATGGCGCAGGCACTGCGGGAGCAGTTGTGGCTACACCTTGATACCGACGCACCTCGGTGGGTGCTGGCGCTGCTCGATCCCAACCATCCGGTGGCGGTCCACGACCCACTGCATGTGACGCGCCTTGCCCAGCGCCAGCCGCCCGTCGAATGGCTGCCGGTGCGCCGCGAAGACTTTCTTTCGTCGCCCGAGCTGTGGCCCCAACTGCTGGTGCTGCGCGCGCCCGATCGCAGTGGCTGGATCGACGAGCCCCTGTTCGACCTGACGGTGGCCCATGCGCTGGAACGTCGCACCAGCATCAACGGCGCTTACGTCTGCGGGTGGCTGGTGACGGACCGCGATCCGGCGGACATCGCCAGGCAAATGAAGCGCGCCTTGCAGCAACGCATGTCGTTCCTGCAGCAGCGCGCTATCGCCTGGTTCGAGCCGCACCGCTGGGCGTTGCTCATGGCGTCAGAAGACGCCCGCGCGTGGTTACGGACAGCGATGGCCGGCGTGCACAGCTGGAGCTGGATCGACCTGGCTGGGCATCTGAACGAAACCTCGTTCACTGGACACAACGAAACGCCCGCTGCCGGGGCATTGACCGATGCGGACTGGGCCCGGCAGCAAAGGGTGCCGCAGGCGCGGCAGGTGGTGCTCGCCCTGACCAAGGCCGACATCGATCTTCCCGCCGACGCCGAACGCCACATCGATCAGGCCCTGCTGCAAGCGGACGTTCTGGGGTTGATCCTGCTGGAAGACCGGCTGTGCTTTGCGCTGCACAGCATCGGGATCGGCCCGCAGTGGCATCGGCATCCGGCAGCCACCGCATGCATCGAGCGCGCAACGCACGGCGAGTCCACGCTGGCGGATGCGCTTGACGCGCTGGACGACGAAACGCTGCACCGGATCGCCATCACTGCCGGCGAACACGTCGGCACGAAGACACGCAAGGAGTTCATGGCATGAATGCAACAGCAACGGGAGCCAAGGCCAGAGGCGGCGCCCACGGCGTTCGCAAGGCCAACGCCGCATCGCGGCAGGTCGCCAGCTGCACAGGCGGAGGCAATTGCCCGCTCTGCCAACGCCTGGGGCTGCCGGTGCTGCTGGTGCGGCACGCGGTGGTACACAACTATGTCAGTGGCGGTCGCGGCTATGCGAAGTACCCGGGGCAGTTGGGCGAGAAGGTCGATGACAAGAAACTGAACCACCACAGCTACGCCCTGCGCACGCTGCGCCAGGGCTTCGTCTACGTCTACTTCGGCAAGGCCGGGCATTGGCATGTCTATGCCGTCACGCCCAACGGCTACCTGCGGCTGCTGCCCGATCCCGACGACATCGACTGCAAGACGCACCGCGATCTGTCAGTGCAGTGCGAACGCAAGGGGGATGGCATCCCTGCCAGCTTCATTCATCTGCCGACCAAGGTGGTCGAGAAGGGCGGCAACATATGGATCGCCTTCAGCACCGCCGCGTGGACGAAGGCCGTGCGTACCCGTTACGAAAAAGACCCCGGAAAGCGGATGCAGGTGTTCGATGTGGCCAAGCTTGCCAGCACACCCGGCGGGCAGGCGCACACCTTCGCGCCCACGGCGCAGATGCTGCACGACCACGTCGAAGAATACGCAGCCGACCAGACGGAACTCACTAGCCGCCGGACCTACCAGGCCATCGAGGTCTACACCGCGAAGAAGCTGAACCTGACCTGGGAGGACGCCACGCCGCTGACCGCCGCGCGCATCGGCAAGGCGCCAGAGACCGGCAACTACGTCACCGCGTACGAGGCGGCCAGTGGCGGAAAGAAGATCTCCGGCGTGGCCCTGACCGACGCCGTCGGCATCGTGCAGGAGCTCAATGCCAGCCGGTTGTATTTCGTCGAAGGCCGCAGCAGCTACTGCGCGATCTGGGAGCGGCCCCTCACCATCTCGCGTTCCATCCTGGGCCTGAAGGCCTTGACGGAACAGAACGCCCTGCAGTCGCGCGAGGTGCAGGAAGCGGCGAGCAAGAAGTCCGACGTACAGACCGAGACCTACCATTTCCCGGACGACCTGGGAGGCCAGACCGCCACGGTCACCACCACCCGCGCCGAGCGCGCGGCGGACGACGCCCGCCAGATGTGGGGCCGGCTCGCAGGCAACTACGACGAAGCCAAGCGCAAGAGCTTCCAGGACAAGTTCGATGAAGGGCTGCGCGTGCTCTGGACGCTGGTCGAAAATTGCGACACCGACTGGGCCGCTTGGGCAAGGGACCCGCAGTGGAAAACCTGGTTCGACGATTACGACCCCGAAAGCGCGGAGCAGCAGGCCGAACTGGTCAAGGCCTTTGCGCCCTGCCTGGCCGGCGGCATCGTTGAGTCGCTGCTCGCGCCGAAGGCTTCCGGCCCCGCCGCGGTCACGGGCAAGGGAACTGCCTCGGCGGCCGGCAAGGCGGCGAACACGGCCACCAAGAACGCGGCCGCCGCGCAAAACACGGCCGGCTATATCTTGTGGAAGGAATGGCTGGCCAAGCAGCCGGCAGCGCCCGACAACCCCGTGTACCGCGCGCTGTTCGGCAATCGCCAGGCGATCCTTGACAACCTGCTGCCCGACGGCGGCGACGTCAAGAAGGGCGACAAGATCTACGACACCGTCAAGGGGCTGGTCGGCTCCGACGAGTTCGAGCGATTCCTGCTCGCGCCGGTGAAGCAGGCTGCAGGCCTGACCAAGCTGGCGATCACCACGGCGATGAACCGGCTCGGTGACCAGCTCGAGGAGGCGGCCCACCAGGGCATCATGCGTGCGCAGGCGGCGGCCTTCAAGCTCTACGACAAGGTCGACGTGCTGATCTTCACCGCCAACATCACCGTGCAGGAATACGTCGACCTGCTGTCGACGCAGGCCTTCAACAAGGCACAGTCGGTCACGAAGGCACTGAATCGCCAGGGCAAGCAGGCGGTGCGCTCGATCCTGGTCGGCGGCATGGGGGTGCTTCGCATCCGCAACCCGCTGGCGCGCAATACCGTCATGACCGTCACCTTCTGCCTGGTGATCGAAAGCGAGCAGTTGGCCCGGATCGCCTCGCTCAAGGGCGAGCAACTCAAGAACTGGTTGCGTGAAAAGTCCGGCCTCGAGACGATCTCCGAGAAGGCAAAAACGGCCGCCCGGATGGCCTCCGCGGAAGTCGGCAAGCTCAGGCTCAGCACGATGACACTGGGCGTTCGCGCCGAGCAGCTGCTGTCGGAGCTGTCGCAAGGGCTCAGCTTCGGCGCGCAAGAAGTCAACGAGATGATCGGCGGCATGCTCACCCGCAGCCGCACCCTGCTGGCCGGCAGCACCGACATCGGCTGGTCGGCAGGCACGGCATTTTTCCAGTGGTGGGTGCTGCGCCAGTCGTTGAACGACTACCGCAAGGCGTTCGGCGAGCGGCTGCCCGATGCCCAGATGGCGATGGCCTCGGCCGTCACGGGAACCACGGGCGCGACCATCGAAGCGTTCGGGCAGGGCATGAAACTGATTGCCAAGGTATCGAGCCAGGAGGCAGGGACCGCGTTGGCGCTCTCGGGCGCGAAATGGGCCTTGCGCGGCAGCGTGGTTGCGGCGGGAGCGGCGATGTTCGACGCCATGATCGAGGCCAACGCGGCACAGCGCAGCGGCGCCAAGGGCGACCACACGGCCAGAGTACTGCACACGGCCGCGGCGCTCGCCTTCACTGCCGCAGCGGTGACGGGCACGGCGGCGGTCCTGAGTGGATCGACGGCCATCTTCGCGACCGGCACGCTGCTGGGTCCCTTCGGCTGGGCCATTGCCCTGGTCGCCATCGGCGTGCTGTTCGCCATGGCCGCTGCCAACGCCGAGCGCAGCGTGGCCGAGGTCTGGCTGGACCGCTGCTACTTCGGCAAGCACGAGCGCACGGAAGGCGCCTGGACCGACGCGGAACACGCCGACGAACTGGCCGGCCTCAACGCCATTGCGCTGGGCCTGGATGGCAGCGTGGGCTACAACGACGACTGGCTCGGCGTGGGCGCCGTGCGTGGCTATGACACCGTCAAGATGATGGTGCGCGTGCCTGCGTTCGACCAGGAGACCTCGGCCTTCTCGGTCACGCTCTCCCTGCAGCACGAAAAACGAGGCTGGATCCACGCCATCCAGCTGCGCACGCCGAACCTTGCCCATCTGCCGTCGCAAGACTGGAAGAAGGACTACGGCCGGGAGGCGGACGACTGGATGCACCAACCCGTGGCCGATTGGAATATGGCCAGGAAGACCCTGACCGGCGAGGTGGAAGCCAGCACCAAGCACTTCCAGAAAGTGCGCCTGCGCATCGACTACTGGCAGGACTACGTGGCGTCCCCGGATGCCTTCGCCAAGTTCGAGCTGGACGACGAGGACTGACCGGCCATGGTGCAGAAGCAGGGTCGCTTGTTGCCGCCGGTGGCGCACTGGTTCGAGGACCAGCCCGACGGCGGTGCGCCGGCGCGCGGCGTGCCATCGACGTGCGGCAACCTCAGGCACATCGATGCGAACTACCTGGAGATCTCGCGCACCGAGACGCTGATGCGCGGCGTGGGGATCTGGGCCGGGTGTTTTTCGTTGGCGGCCTATTTGTATTTCTTGTTGTCGACGCCGTTCGATTTCTGGAGCCTGGTGCTGCTGGCCATCGCCCACATCCTCGTCGTGTTTGCCTTGTTCTTCTTTCGTCTGGACACGAGGGTTCCGTCCGACACACCCGTTCGCTTCAATCGCGCCCTGGGAAAAATCTACGCCTACGAATTCAAGTGGAAACCCAACCCGCTGGTGCGCTGGCCGCAAAGCATCAAGGTGTTCGATTGGGCCCACGTGCACGCCGAAATCACCCGGCAGGCCGGCAACAGCGGCACCACCTACGCGGTGCGCTACGCGTTGTTTCTCAGTCATTGCAAGCCGGGCACGCTGGAAGTGCTGGACCGCATCCAACTGGGCGGCAACACCCTTGATGAAGCCGACATGCGGCGCCTGTGGGACTACTGCCGCCTCTACATGCTGCAAGGCCCCGATGCCTTGCCGGCGCAGACGCCACGGCTTGACGACGTGAGTTTTCGGCGCTGCTTCTTTTTCTTCATGCCGTTCCTGGATCCCACGGCGGAAGGCCGCGCCTATCGCCAGCAGATGCACATCGTCGAATGGATCGCCAGCATCTTTCTGATGATGCCCGTGTGCTGGCTGCTGCTGCCACTGGGCCTGATGCGCTACGTCGCCTTGAAGCTGGCGCCCAGGGCGACATGGCCGGCCGAGCTGGATGCCGAATCGCGCGGGTCACTCGCGGCGGCCCGCTGACTATTTCTTGTGCGACGACGCGCCCTTATTTTTACTCATGAAGCGACTGTTTTTATTCCTGGCGATGGTGGTTGTGGTCGTTGTGCTGGCACTGGTGGCCTACCGGGGCTATCGGGTCAATGCGAGCACCTCCGACGTGTCGACCGCGGTGTCGAGCGACGAGAGCCGGGCTCAGGGGAGGCTGCTCGCAAAGCTTCGTTTCGATGCGCCGTCTTTTGGCGATTGCTCGGTGCATGACGCGTGGCTGGAAAAGTCCTCCACGTTCGTGACGCGCAGCTGGTTCGGCATTCGTCTGGGCAAAGAGACCATTCCGACAGCCGCCATCCATGTGGTCCTCAACATTCCCAAGGACCCATTCCAGTCTGCGGAAAGCTTGAGCTTCGACGAGACGAATCCGACCGCCTCCGACTTGGGGCTGACGGGCTCGTTCACCCAGACCGTCACGATCAACGCGAAGCGCTACTGGCTGTTCGGATCGAACACCGTGTTTCCGCCGCCTGCGGTCATGAAATTCAGCTGTGGCACAGCAAAAGCACATGCAACGTTGGCGAACTAGGATTTTTCCGGTCCACGCGATGTCGATCGGCCAGCCCCTGAACCGACAGGGCGGGAAGATCGCGCGCGGCCATGCATCGAACGAAGACCGGCACGACCGGCACTGACACCAGGGAGGTGGAGAACCATGTCATCAGACACATCAAACAGCGTCATGCCGACCTATGGCGCGGCGCCATGGAAGCTCGAAGGCCTGAACGTCGCGCGGCTTTCGGAGCAGGCGCGGCTCATCAAGCTGCAGCTGCCCGCGTCGGCGCCGCAGAACGCCGTCGTCGTCGAGCGCTTCACCGGCAGCGAAGGCCTCAACGAACTCTTCGAGTTCACCATCGACACCCTTGCCACGTCGAGCGAGTTCGATCCGTTCGCGCTGATCGGCGAAGAGCTGAGCCTGCGCCTGCTGCTGGCCAATGGCAGCTTTCGCACCTGGCACGGCTACCTCACGGCCGTCGATGCGCTGGGCGGTGATGGCGGCCTTGCGCGCTATCGGCTGCACCTGCAACCCTGGCTTGCTGCGCTCGGCCTGCGCCGCGACAGCTTCGTGTACGCCGCCAAGCACGTGCAGGACATCGTCAGCGAAGTGTTCGCCGACCACACCACCGCGAGCTTCAGCTTCGAAGTCACACAGGAGATGCCCGTGCGGCCCACCTGCGTGCAGTACCGCGAGTCGGATTTGGCCTTTGTGCTGCGCCTGCTCGCGGAAGAAGGCCTGAGCTTTCGCTTCGCGCATGAACAGCAGTCTGCCAATGGCAGCAGCACGGGGAACAACACCACGCCCTCACACCACCGCCTGGTGATCTTCGACCGCGCGGCGACCCCGCCCGACTGCGCCTTGCCGCAGATCCGCTTTCACCGCGTCGACGCCACCGAATCGACCGATGCCATCACCGCATGGAGCAGCCGACGTCAGGTTGCCACCAACGCCGTCATGCGCAACGCCTGGGACGCCAGCGTGCTGCAAGCCCCCACCGGCGCCGTGCAGAGCGCGCTGGCGATGGGCGATGTGCCCGTGCTGGAGCACTACGACGGCGCCGGTGCGCAGCGCTACGCCGACAGCGCCACTGCCGCCCGCCGCGCCGAGCAGCAGCTCGTGGCCTTCGAGTCGCGCATCAAGCGCTACGGCGGCGCGGGCAGCGTGCGACAGCTCGGCGCGGGCGAGCGCTTCACGCTCACGCAGCACGACCGCTACGAGGGCCGCAAATTCCTCGCGCTGCGCGTTCGCCACGAAGCAGCCAACAACCTCGGCGCACAAGCCGCACAGGTGCTCGAAGCCGGCGAGCTCGAGAAGGGCAGCTACCGCAACAGCTTCGAGGCCCAGCCGGCGGATGCACAGGTCGTGCCGCTGTGGCGACCCAAGCCCACAGCTCCCGAAGCCATGGTCGCGCTCGTGGTCGGGGCCGATGACGACGAGGCACCGACCGCCGTCCACACACAGCGTGACCATCGCGTGCAAGTCCGTTTCCATTGGCAGACCCAGCGTGCGGGCCAGCAGCAGTCGACGAGCAGCGGACAAGGCAGCCTGGTCGCCGCCGGCCGCCATGCCAGCAACCGCCAGTCCGTCTGGCTGCGCGTGGCGGCACCGGTGGCGGGCCCCAACTGGGGCGCCCACCACCTGCCGCGCGTGGGCTCCGAGGTGCTCGTGTCCTTCATCGAAGGCGACATCGACCGACCGGTGGTCGCCCAGCAGCTGTACAACGGACAGGATCTGCCGCCCTGGTCGGCCGGCACCGATTCGTCGGCCAATCATGCCGGCGTACTCTCAGGCTGGCACAGCCGCGCGCTCGACGGCAGTGGCTACAACCAGTGGATCGCCGACGACGCGCCCGGCCAGGTGCGCACCCGCCTGGCCAGCTCGCACGCGGCCAGTCAACTGAACCTGGGCCACCTCAATGCCCAGTCGCCCGACGAGAGCAGCCGTGGCGCCTGGCGCGGCAGCGGCGCAGAGCTGCGCTCCGACGCCTGGGTCGCCACGCGCGCTGGCGAGGGTTTGCTGATCTCCACGCTGGCCCAGGACCGAGCGGCGGGCAGCGTGCAGGACACCACCAGCGTGCGCGATCAACTCGCGGGTGCGCTGCGCGAGGCGCAGAAACTGTCCGATGCGGCTGGCGGCGCGAAGGCGTTGGCATTGAGTGCCACGGCGCTGCTGCAGCCGCTCATCGACGACATTGATCCGCAGAAGAACGGGCACTACCCGGGCAGCGTCAACGGGCAGGACGCGCGCGAGCCGAAGGGTGGAGAAGGCGCAGGTTCGCGCGAAGGTCAAGACCCTGTGCCCGCTTTTGCGCGGCCGCTCATGGTGCTCGACGCGGCCATGAGCCTGAACATGGCCACGCCCGCCAGCGCGACTGTGTACGCGGGCGAGGCGATCCATTGGACTGCGCAGGCGCAGGCCCACATCGCAGCGGGCAAGACCGTGAGCTTTGCGGCCGCCAAATCCGTGGGGCTGTACAGCCACAAGGGCGGCATCCAGGTCATCGCGCAAGACGGGCCGATGAGCGTGCAGGCGCACACCGACGAACTCGAATGGCTGGCCAAGGAAGGCTTCACGGTCACCAGCAGCAATGACGAGATTCACGTGCTGGCGCAGAAGAAGATCACGCTCAAGGGGGGGCAGACAAGCATCGAGCTGGATGGGATGAACATCACCTTGAAGATGCCGGGGCTGCTGGACATCAAGGGGACCAGCAAGAGCTTTGTGGGGCCGAAGGGGAATCCGGTCGAACTGCCAGCGTTGCCTGCCGGCGATCTTCCGCCAGGCACAGTCCAACTGGATCATCGATATCACGACGATGAAGGACTCGCCGGGGCCAAGTACTTCCTCCGGCTTCCCGGCGGCGCAGAGCGCACAGGTGTTCTCGACGATCAGGGGCGAGCAACCGTCACCGACGTGCCATTGGGCGGCACCGTGAGCTTCGGGCCGGCTGCAGGGGCGTTTCAGCGCAAGGACAAGACGCCGACCCCTGCGCACGACCCCAATCCGAGTGAAGAAAAACTCGGTGGCCTTGTCGACAAGTATTTCAAGCAACCGTCATCTTCCGGGCAAGAAGGCAGGGAATAGAAAATGGCAGATACAACGACTGCATCCGGCAGCGCGCCCGGAGGACTGAGCTGGGCGCGCTTCAAAGCTTGGTCTGCCGAAGCGGGCGAATGGGTCTGGGGTACCACGCAAGGGGCATTCAACGAAAAGGCGTCGTTCAGCCAGATTCTTGTAGATGCGGTGATCGGCATGATCCCGCTGGTGGGCGACGTCACGGCCGTGCGCGACCTGATTGCCGTGGTCATCGGTTTGATCGAGAGCCCCGCGAAGCGCGAGAAGGTGTGGGAATGGGTGCTGCTGGTTGTGTTGCTGTTTGCCTTGATTCCCGTCTTTGGCGGCGTGATCAAAGGGGTCGGGCGCATCGCTGTCAAGGTAGGCAAGGCGGCCGAGGCGCTGACGGGCGCGGCTCGGGCAGCCAAGCTGCAAGAGGGCGCCAGGGAAATCATCGCATTCCTCAACCGCATTGGCTTCAAGAACGCGGAGAAATGGTTTCTTTCGCTACGTATTACCGAGTACCAAGCCCAGTTGTTGGAGCGCTTCAACAAGCTCATGGAAGTCATCAACGGTGTGCTGGTGCAGATTCAGCGCAAGGCGGGCAGCCTGATGCCGGCCAGCTTGAACAGCCGCATCGAAACACTCAAATCGGGACTGGCTACGCTCAAGAAGCTGGCGCCGGACATGCTCGTCAAGGCCGTGAAGGAACTCGATCAGACGCTCAGAGACATGCAGGCCTATGTGCGTAGCGGTGGCGAAACTACCAGCCGGTTGGCGGCGCATGAAGTGGCGGTAGGGGAGCGTGCCGTAACGCGGGCTGACGAGGCTCGCATTATCGAAAGTGGGCCTTTGCCGGCGAGATCGGTGCGTGGGTGGAAGAAAAACAAGGCAATTGCAGGTGAGCCCGACACGTATGAGCTGGTCTACAAGCACGAACCGGGCTATCCAGATCTAACCGAGTACTCCAAGGACAACCGCTACATAAATATCGAAGCCTTCAGCGGCAAGATCATCAACCGCCCGTTGAAGCCGGGCGAGCAAATTTATCGCTACTTTGGACCGGAAGGCGTGACCCATCGCCATGACGTCAAACTTACCCAGCCTGGCGGCGGCTGGTGGGGATTAGGTCCTCCTCCTAGAACAGCGAAAGAGTGGCGCGAAAAATGCGCGGTTCTGGATGAGTGGAATCGCGACGGCTACATCGTCATTGGTACCGCACCGGTAGATCACGAAATCAAAGCGGCAGTGGGTACGATTTCAGAGCAAAGCGGGAAAGAGATCTCGGGGCAATATTTGCCGGGTGGAAACTCACAGGCTGTCATTGATATTTCAGAGTCCGCCAAGAATGGCTTGAAAGATGTAGCTGAAAAAGTTGTTGCCAGCGGAAAAGCCGCCGTGTGGAGTGATCCGGTCACACGCATGAAATTCGAGATCAGACCCACGGGTTGGACTGATGCTAACGGTATTCATGGCTACGCCAACGTACCAAGAGCGGCCTCTGTGCAGACTTCTCGATTGGGTGCACGCGAAATGGCGACCAAAGAAAATAGAGAGGTCACGAAATGACAGTGCAAGTCTCCACTAGGTTGCCTAATGAATTGGAGCGAAAGCAAATCTTCTACGCGCTCAAGCGATGGACTTCTTATACGGCGTGGGAGCGAATCCTTAAGTTCTATCAAGCGTGGGCTGATATCACTGAGGCAAGTCTTCGCGAAGCCAGTGCAAAGGGCCTCGAAGACAAGAGCAGTATTCGTGCTTCACGCCTGATCTCGGTTCTGAAAGGGCTTGCGGACTTGGACGAGGCAGTAGCACGACTCAAGCAGGGTGACAAGGGCATCTTCAAATACGCCTCGTACTCCGAACTCGCACGTTCGTACCGGCCACTGGATCACGAGGGGGAAATGCTCTGGCGCGTGGCGAAGGGAGAAATCGGCATCAACTATGAGTCAACTCCTCTGTGGAATGAGTACGCACGAACAGTCACTCAGTTGTCTCAAGCCTGGAGTGAATGCTCGTCAAACGCTATACAACCGAATTTTGACGGTTCTGTCGATCCTGTCACGCGCACCCGATTCAACGACTATCTGAAAGCAGAGCTCGAACGCATGACTTTCCCCGACTCGTTGCCAGAACCCTCAGATCCAATCGAACCCCTACTGGTCCGAACCGGGCAGGGCGTTAAGTTCTCGGGTATTTGGGAACCGGTCGATGCACCTGCACCAAAGATCATTAGCTTTTTCAAGCCCGCACCACCCAAAGGGCCATTCCCCATCGTGGGCACAATGGCTTACCTACATGGCGGCACGGCCGCCCCTAATATGGCGAGCGACGGCACGGGCGGAGAGGGTCGGCCTGCCGTCTGGCGCCTTTTATGGAAAGATGATCGCTACGAAGATGGCACCGTTCCTGAAGAAGAAAAGCACTATGTGTTCCTCCAGCCCCAAGCAGAGGAGGTACATGTACCGACTCGCAGCACTCCCACTGCGTCTTTGACCGTCATAGAAAGCGGACAGCAAGCCCCCGTCGCGGGTCGTTGGCTGGTGGAAGATGACCTCCGTGCATCGATTGAGGTCGCAGCCGGAGAAGTGCTTCCTTTGCACGAGGGGCGCAAAGTCCGGTGGACGCTGGCGGCGGCGTAAACCACCTCCATCTTGCTCGGGGAGAGAAGCGATGAATGCCGAATTCTCTGGCCAATTTCTTGTTTGAGGCCGAAAAATAACGTGTCCACCGCTCTGCTGTCACAAGAGGTATTTTTTCTCGAGAGGTACTGCTCACTGAGCTACTTTGGGCAGATGCAGGATGCTTGGGCCAAGATGATCGAGGCTGCAGAGCGTGCGTTGGAGCAATTCATGCACGCGTTACCACCAGATTACCGTCGACGGCATTTATCCATGCAACCGGACATCGTTTGGGGCGAGCGCGTTCTGCCAAACTTTCGGACGACGTTGGAATCTGTAAATTCTGGCTATGCCCTGTTGTCGCACGGAGATCTCAGTGCATTGGGACTTGGTGGAAATATTCAAAGCGCCATCAAAGGGCAGACCAGTGACTATCCTGCGAGCTGGATGCCAACGGAACTGGAAGATCAATTCTGGTATTGGCAGGCTGAGGCGGGGACTCGAGCCTTCAACATGTCGATCACAGAGTACGCCGGGTGGACTCTCGGTGATCTCTCAACAGCGTACTCTGCACAAGCGCGTGGGCCGCTAGAAGCGCCGACGACATGGCCGGTCTATCGGCTCAATCCCTCCGTGACGGTGCGGACTGGTCAACTTGTGACGCGGGGCGGCATCTACTTGCCTAGCAGTGACGATAGCTGTGCAGCGGTTCTCATCAAGGACTACGAAGCGTGGGAGGCCAATATCGGGTATGACCCAGCGACCATGCAACGCCGTGGCACGGCATCGACTACGTGGACCTTGGTGGAACGCGTTGCCGACGAAGGAGGGGGCATCCCCGGCAAGGAGGATGCAATGGATGACGAAATCTCCTCGCGTCTGCGTTGGGAAGGAGGCCAGCCTTCTCCTCATGCAGGTTGGTGGGATACCCCTGCCAAGATCGGCAGTCGTCGCTATTTTCTCGCAGAGGCTGCTTGACAGTCCGAGTAACGGTGCGAAAAAAACAACATGCCCACACCGCTCATACCTCAGGAAATCTACCTGTTGGAACGCTACTCGTCGCTCGACTATTTTGGCCAGATGCGCGATGCCTGGGCCAGCATGGTCAAGGTCGCCGAGGAAGCGTTTGAGCAATTCATGCACAAGCTGCCAGCGGACTATCGGCGTCGGCATCTATCAATGCAACCGGACATCGTGTGGGGCGAGCGGGTGCTGCCTAACTTCCGCTCCACGCTGGAGGCGCTGAACAGAGGGTATGCACTCCTTTCACGTGGGGATCTCAGCGCACTTGCTCTGGGCGGAAATGTCAAGAGCGATATCAAGGGCCAGACCAGTGACTACGCTCCCGACTGGATGCCGAAGGAACTGGAAGACCAGTTCTGGCATTGGCAAAGCGAAGCTGATATTCGGGCGTTCAATATTTCGATCACGGAGGCTGGAAGCTGGAAGATTGGCAGCCTGACATCTCGCTACTCAGTGGAGGATCGGGGTGATTTGAATGCACCTTCGAGCTGGCCCGTATACCGAATCGATCCTTCGGTGACATTGACAACGGATGAGCCGGTCTTGCGCAATGGCGTCTATTTACCCGTCTGTGACGACAGCTGTGCAGCCGTACTCATCGAAGGCTACCCGACTCGCAAAGCGACAGTTGGATATGACCCGCAGACGAGACAACGGGTGTCTCGCGCACCGACAACCTGGGTGCTGATCAGCCGCGTCGCTGACGAAGGCGGAGGTATCCCCGGAAAGGAAGAGACGGCGGCCGACGAAGCCTTCTTACGCCTGCGTTGTGAAGGAGGCCGGCCTTGCCCTCAAGGAGGGTGGTGGAATACCCCTGCCAAGATCGGCAGTCGCCGTTACTTCAAAGTGGGCGAGGTCATGCCTGTGATCGAAGGCAGCGACTACGGCACCACCTTCTGGCAGTGGAGCCAAGATCAATCCACACCTCGGCTTTGAACTGGTATGCGACGGCGTGCACAAGTACCCGGCGAGAGCCTCGCGGGGCCTGACGGCCGGAGCACTGAGTCCGCGCCGTTTCCTGGGTCGTCACGGTAGACATATGAAGACCTATCGGGCACCGCCAGACTTGTCGATCGCTTTGAGTCTGAAAACGCCAAGCCGCCCGCACGCTCGATGGAGTTGATCATGAGAGCAACTACAAGCTTTCTCAGCGAGCAAGATCTCGATGAGCTTGCCACCGAATTGAAGGAGTGGCCTAACACGGCACGTAGCAACGACGCTTTCGAACTCGGCGTCACGCCGTTCGTGACCTTCTATTTCTTGTACGACACCAAACGCTACGTCGAGACGTCCCTGCTGATGGTCGATATTCACGAGGAGTTCGAGCGCCTTGTTGGGAAACCGTACAAGACCGCGACGCACCCCGATTCAGAGCGGCCGTATCCGTACGGTTCGAAGCGCATACCGGATTTGCGTGAGTACGCGAAAAATGCAGACGCGGATGGCCATTTCGCGTTCAGCTTCAACGACGAGACGAATCACAAGTCCTCGCCTGCCACCTCCAACAATTCATGGCGAATTCCCGCCTATCAGAACGATCGTGAAAGCCGTCGCGACCGCACCTACTCGTCCATCCAGCTCTACTACCGCTGGTCTTGGTGGAAGGACAACAAGGTGGCTTGGTGTGCTTTTGTGCATCAAACCATCCAGAAGCTGCAGCCCGAGCAGGTCTACAGCGGCTTTGCCATGGCCAACCCCGTGGAATTCGGCACGCGCTCCGAAGTTGCAGTGTGGGAGCGCGCGCTGACGCCGCGCTTCTATGGATTGGACATCGACTCGCCGTACGGGATGCACAGAGAGCTGCTCTGGGGCGTCCGTCCACCAACATGGGCCTTTCTGTTGTCCGACGTATGGCGCGAACAACTGTCGCTGACACGCGAAGCGGTCAAGGTCGCGCTGACTCATCCTCGAATCACCATTACCGAGCTCGACGCGGGCTTGTGGATCGAGTTGGGCTCGGAGCCGGAGTTGTATCCCGTAGAAAGTGGTGTCCCCGAGCTGCCCTCGTTGCTCAACAAGCTGTTGCGACCTATACGTCACGATGCTATGGGCCTGCTGGACTTCGGCGAATGGGACGGTGACCCAAATGAGCGATTCACCAATGCAGATGCGGTGCGCTGGATGCGTCGCTTCGACGAAGACAGCGATTGGCCGAGTTCGGAGCAGCGCTTGCGTGCACCCATCGATTCGGTGAGCCAATCGCTCACATCGATCTCCGGCGGTCAGCCTTGTCCCCAGGCAGGCTGGTGGCTAACTCCGGCCAAAGCAGGCAGTCGCAGCTACTTCAAGGTCGGGGAGGTCATGCCAATCATCAGGGGGAGTAGTTACGGATCGACCTTCTGGCAATGGGACATTGATCAGTCGGGTCCAAAGCTCTGAGATTTCAGTTCGAGGCGGTGCGAGAAATGGTCCGAGGCCGGGCGCGCTGCACGAGGCGCAGCAACTGTCCGACGTGACTGGTGGCGTCAGGCACTGACGTTGAGCGTCACAGCGCTGCTGCCGCCGGGCGGCCGGGTACGTGCGTTGTCCTTATGGATGCCAATATGCCAACGCCAAAATAGAAAGAAAACGCGAGCGCGCGGCGGCAGACGGATGCAAAGGCTGGCATTTTTTCCGCCTTGTGCATTGCGCAGGTACGACATCGAAAAAAAGAAATGGACGTCTAGAAAATGACTGACTTCTACTCGGATCGGCGTGAGCGCTTCTTAAACGAGGAGCCATACCTACTCCTTGTGAACGCGACCCGAGAAAACGTCGCGGAGCTCGAAGGCTATCTAAAAAATGATCTGGCTTCCGCGGATGAAAATGCTTGGTCCCGCTGGCACAGCTTCTTGGCCGGGGCGAAGTTTTCCTTGTTCGTTGGGGACTATTCCGTGGGGAGCCCGGTGCAGGAAATCGCGAAAGTTTTTCCTTCTTTGATTCAAGCTGTTGAGGCCGAAAACCTGCCTCACCCGATCTATCAGACGGAGCCTGTTTTCCTCGAAGAACTCGACGGCTACCACTACGTCATGACCTTGCTTTCGTTGGCCAATCTGCTGCGCCACGACGACCTCGTTCCACGCGTGGCCGCCCTGTTCGATGTGGCCCGGGCCGAAAATCGAGGAAAGGATGCTCTGTACGAAGCGCTGCTTGGAAAGCTCGGCTTGCCGACAGTTCCTGCAAAGGGCATGTTGCGTTTTCTCAAAGCCCATCCACTTCTGTCGAAGGCCATTGAGGCTGCCCCCCAAAAGCGCCCGCTCTTCATCGCCGAGTTTCTCAAGAAGTGGTACCCCGCCATGAAGGGCACTTACTGGCATGGGCTGCACGACAGAACACCGCAGAGTTTCTTCGGTTACTGGGCCTTCGAGGCCGGGCTGGTTACCTACCTCTGGGACATCGACGACAGCAGCTACCGCGACCTGCCGTTCTATCCCAAGGACCTGGTTGACTATGCGCGCACGCATGGCGCGGTCGCATCGCCTGACACCAGCGCTTCCCTTTCAGCACAAGACGGCCCTCCGGTCTCCACACGAGGTGGAGAGCCTTGCCCACTGGCCGGCTGGTGGTTCACGCCAGCCAAGGCGGGCAGCCGACGCTACTTCAAGGCGGACGAGGTCATGCCCGTCATCGAGGGCAGCAGCTACGGCGCAACCTTCTGGCAATGGAGTGCGGATCAAACGGCGCCCAAGCTCTGAGACTCAAGTCAAATGCGCGGGTTGGACTGGTGAGCCATGAGTAGTTTCTCCTCGAAGCGTCGCGAAAAATTTCTGAATGAAGAGCCCAGTTCGGTCCGCCGGCTGGGTCTGCACGAAGACATTGCCGATGCTCAGCTGCTGCTCGACACAAGTCTCGGAAAAGAGGGCTTTCGCGAAGATGGCTGGTTTGCTTGGAATTGGGCCCTCGCCAGCGCCAAGAGACGTCTCTTGGTTCACTCCTATTCGGACGGCAGCCCGATGGAGCACCTCGCTGCGGACTTTCCCGGCGTGCTTGCTGCGCAAGAGCCATCAAGCCTCCCTCATCCATTGCACGAAACCGAGCCGTTCTCCCTCGAGGAACTCGACGGCTACCACTACGCCATGACGTTCCTGTCCTTGGCCAAGCTGCTGTGTCGTGACGACTTGGTTCCACGCGTTGTTGCCTTGTTCGATGTTGCCTATACCGACAACCGCGGCAAAGACGCGCTCTACGAGGCGCTTCTCGGAAAGCTGGGGCTACCGACGGTGCCTGCGAAGGGCATGCTGCGCTTTCTCAAAGCCCACCCACTGTTGTTGAAGGCCATTGAGGCCGAGCCGAGAAAGCGCCCCTTGTTCGTGGCTGAATTCCTCGAGAAGTGGTACTCGGCGATGAAGGGAACTGCGTGGCACGGGTTGCACGACAAGATCCCGCAAAGCTTCGATGGCTACTGGGCCTTCGAGGCCGGGCTGGTGACTTACCTCTGGGACATCGACGACAGCAGCTACCGAGACCTGCCGTTCTATCCCAAGGACCTCGTTGACTATGCGCGCACGCATGGCGCAGTCGCGTCGCCTGACATCAACGCGACCCTTGCGGCACAAGACGGTCCCCCACCTCCACCCGAAGTGGAGAGGTTTGCCCGAAATAGGGCTGATGGATTAACCAGTTCCATGTGGCTCTACCTCCATCACACCGCCTCAGACCTCATCGACCTGAACCCTGCAACCGGCCACTGGCGCCCCGTCGACGATGCCGAAAAACCGCCGGGCGCTTCGGTGCTCGCCGACCTCCCGGTCAAAGGCGGCTACACCATCGAGAACGACAAGCGCTACTACAGCTATTGGACGGACGATGAAAAGTTCGTTTTTCGCAGCGACGACGGTGCCGTGTTCGAGATCTGCCAGAAGCGCGACGACGGCTCCGTGGTCATGCTCCCGCCGGTCTTGCGCAGCGAGATCGCGCCTTCGCGGTATGGCGACGGGCGGTTGCGACAAGGCTTCAGCCAGTTTCGATTGATCGATGCTGCGACAGGCCGCGTTGTCTTCGAGCTGGACTACAACGCCGAGCGCTATCAGCGCCTGTATCAGGCCGACTTCACCGCCGCGGCGGCGGAGCAGGATCTGTCCGACTGGGACTTCTTCGTCGCCTTGCAGGGCGCCGTCGAGATCTTCGAAGAGCGCGCTGCATCCGGCCGCGTCGCGTTCTCCGCGGAGGTCGATGGTTCGGCGCAGATCCAGGGGCAACGCATGCGCCGCGATGAGTTGCTGTTTGCAGACACAGGCCAGACCTGCCCCCGCTCGGGCATCTGGGCCTGCCTGACCGATCTGCGCGTGAGCGTGCCCGTCACGCAGGGCGAGCCGATGCCTTCGACTGGCGGGCAGCCAGTGCAATGGGTCTGGAGCCGCCCTGGCTGATCGCAGCCCGCGACTTTTAACCCCGCCCCAGCCGGGTCACACACCCTTGCGCATAATTGACGCAAGCTATGACTCTCACCGAACTCAAATACATCGTCGCAGTCGCCCGCGAGCGGCACTTCGGCAAGGCGGCCGAGGCCTGTTATGTGTCCCAGCCGACGCTTTCGGTGGCCATCAAGAAACTCGAGGACGAACTCGAGGTCAAGCTCTTCGAGCGCAGCGCCGGTGAAGTGACCGTGACGCCGCTCGGCGAGCAGATCGTCCAGCAGGCGCAGAGCGTGCTCGACCAGGCCGCCAGCATCAAGGAGATCGCCAAGCGCGGCAAAGACCCGCTGGCCGGCCCGCTGAACCTGGGCGTGATCTACACGATCGGCCCCTACCTGCTGCCCGACCTGGTGCGCCAGGTGATTGCGCGCACGCCGCAGATGCCGCTGGTGCTGCAGGAGAACTTCACGGTCAAGCTGCTCGAGATGCTGCGCGCCGGTGAGATCGACTGCGCGATCATGGCCGAGCCCTTTCCCGACACGGGCCTGGCGATGGCGCCGCTGTACGACGAGCCTTTCATGGCGGCGCTGCCCGTGAAGCACAAGTTTGCCGACCGCGAGTCGATCACCTCGGAAGAGCTGCAGAACGAGACGATGCTGCTGCTGGGCACGGGCCACTGTTTCCGTGACCACGTGCTCGAGGTGTGCCCCGAGTTCGCGCGCTTCTCGAGCAATGCCGAGGGCATCCGCAAGAGCTTCGAGGGCTCGTCGCTCGAAACCATCAAGCACATGGTGGCCTCGGGCATGGGCGTGACGCTGGTGCCGCGGCTGTCGGTGCCGGCCGAGGCGCTCAAGCCCAAGGGCAAGGGCCGCAAGGACTCCGAGCAGATGGTGCGCTACCTGCCCGTGCGCGACGCGCAGGACCGCGACCCGCCGATGCGCCGCGTGGTGCTGGCCTGGCGCCGCACCTTCACGCGCTACGAGGCGATTGCGGCCCTGCGCAACGCGATCTACGCGTGCGAGCTGCCGGGCGTCAAACGACTCTCCTAGCGATTCGGGGCCTTCGCCTACGCGCGGGCTGTTTGGGATCGCTGATCGCTGGGATAGAGTGAAGCTGTTGCGAAGCCGCCCGCCGGCTTTCAGAATTTCGGTGTTGTCACCCAACTTCAAGAAAGACCTCTACGCCATGGCCAAACCCGTGAAAAAGACCAAGTCCCCGTCGCCTGCTTCTTCGGCCGGCAAGGTGCCGAAGAAGGGCGGCGCCGTCGTCGCGCAGGAGTCGGGCAGCCGCAACGCGCCGCTGATCAACATCGGCATCGAGCGCCAGGACCGCGCGGCCATTGCCGAAGGCCTGAGCCGCGTGCTGGCCGACACCTACACGCTGTACCTCACGACCCACAACTTCCATTGGAACGTGACGGGTCCGCACTTCAACTCGCTGCATGCGATGTTCATGACGCAGTACACCGAGCTGTGGAACTCGACCGATGTGATCGCCGAGCGCATCCGCGCGCTGGGCCACTACGCGCCGGGCTCGTACGCCGAGTTCAGCAAGATCGCCACCGTGCCCGACGTGCCGCTGAATCCGCCCAAGGCGATGGAGATGGTGCGCATCCTCGTGAAGGGCCACGAAACGGTGTCGCGCATCGCGCGCGAGTTCATTCCGGTGGCCGAAGAGGCCGGCGACGACCCGACCGCCGACATGCTGACGGCGCGCTGCACGGTGCACGACCAGACGGCCTGGATGCTGCGCTCGCTGCTCGAGGACTGACGGCGTCATCCTGATCTCCTGGCACCTCTGAGGTGTTGGGAGCCCCTTCAGAGAGCGGCACAATGGCCGCTCTTTTGACGTCTGCCTTGCCGCTTTTCGCATGCCTCTCGCCCGCCGTTTTGCGCTCTACCTCGATCTGATCCGCTGGAACCGGCCGGCTGGCTGGCTGTTGTTGCTGTGGCCCACGCTGGGCGCGCTCTGGTTTGCGGCCGATGGCTGGCCCGGTGGGCACCTCGTCGTGGTGTTCACGCTCGGCACGTTCCTGATGCGCAGCGCGGGCTGCTGCGTCAACGACGTGGCCGACCGCGAGTTCGACCGCCATGTGAAGCGCACGGCCCAGCGACCCGTGACGAGCGGCGCGCTGTCGGTCAAGGAGGCGCTGGGGCTGGGCGCGGTGCTGGCGTTGCTGTCCTTCAGGCTGGTGCTCACCACCAACCGCACGACGGTGCTGTGGTCGTTCGCGGCGCTGGCGATCACGCTGATCTACCCGTTCGCCAAGCGCTTCGTGTCGATCCCGCAGGCGGTGCTGGGCATCGCCTTCAGTTTCGGCATTCCGATGGCCTTTGCCGCGGTGCAGTCGACGGTGCCGGCTTTTGCCTGGTGGCTGCTGGCGGGCAACCTGTTCTGGGTGCTGGCCTACGACACCGAGTACGCGATGGTGGACCGCGACGACGACCTGAAGATCGGCATGAAGACGTCGGCGATCACCTTCGGCCGCTTCGACGTGGCGGCGGTGATGGCGAGCTACGCGATCTTCCTGGCGGTCTGGATCTGGGCCGGTGCCAGCCGATCGTTGGGGGTGCTCTTCTATGTGGGCATTGCCGTGGCAGCGGCCCAGGCGCTCTGGCACTGGCGCCTGATCCATGACCGCACGCGCGACGGCTGTTTCAAGGCCTTCCGCGAAAACCACTGGCTGGGCTTCGCGGTGTTCGTCGGCGTCGTGGCCGGCTATGCCATCCGATAAAGCAAGAGGACGCACATGCTCGACCGCCTGACACAGAAGATCGGCCAGGAGGGCCTGTCCGAATGGCATGCCATCACGCAGCAGATGGTCGACCAGTACGCGGTGCTCTCGGGCGATGGCGAAGGCGAGTGGATCCACCTCGATCCGGAGCGCGCAGCCCGCGAGGCGAGCTACGGCGGAACGATCGTGCCGGGCTTTTTCCAGGTTTCGCACCTGATCCGGCTGACCGGCGAGGCGATGCGCACGCTGCTGCCCTTCGATTCGAACCACGCGCTGAACTACGGCTTCGACCGCCTGCGCTTCGCGAGGCCGATGCCGGTGGGTGCGCGCTTTCGGGCGCGGGTGCGCATTCTCGGCGCGACGCCCAAGGGAAAAGACGGTTTCCTGTTGAAGGAAGAGGTGCTGCTCGAACTCGAGGACGGCACGGTCACGCTGGCGGCCGAGTGGCTGTTTTTTCTCGGCCCGCGTGCGCTCGCTGGCTGACCGGCTTCAACCGCGGCCGAATTCCTCGCCCAACTCGGCGGCCCGCGCCTGCGCTGCGCGGATGGCGGTCTTGAACTGCGCCTTGACGTTCGCGCCTTCCAGCGAGGTGATCGCCGCGTAGGTGGTGCCGCCCTTGGACGTCACGCGTTCGCGCAGCACCGACGGCGGCTCGGTCGCGCTGTGCGCCAGCGCCGAGGCGCCGGTGAAGGTGCCGATGGCCAGCCGCTGGGCCTGGTCGGGCGTGAGGCCCATCTCGACGCCGGCTTCGGTCATCGCTTCGATGAAATAGAACACGTAGGCCGGGCCCGAACCCGACAGCGCAGTCACCGCATCGAGCGCGGGTTCGGCGTCGACCCAGATCAACTCGCCGGTCGGCGCCAGCAACTGGCCGACGCGCGCACGGTCGGCGCCTTCGACGCCGGGCCGCGCGAAGAGGCCGGTCATGCCCTTGCCCACCAGCGCGGGCGTGTTGGGCATGGCGCGCACGACGCGCTCGGTACCGAGCCAGCGGGCGATGCTGTCGGACGGAATGCCCGCCGCCACGCTCAGGTGCAGGGCGTCGCCGGCAAAGGCGCGCACCGGACGGGCGGCTTCCGCGAAGGTCTGGGGCTTGACGGCCCACACCACCACGTCGCAGCGCGCGAGGGCCTCGGTGGCCTCGGCCTGGGCCACGATGCCGAAGGACTGGGTCAGCTTGGTGCGGGCATCGTCGAAGGGTTCGACCACTTCGAAGTTGTCGGCTGCGACGCCCTGCTGGATCAGGCCGCCGATGATGGCGCTGGCCATGTTGCCGCCGCCGATGAAGGCGATGGGGGGCAGGGGGCCCGGCGCGGTGCGGGGCAGGAAGGTCACGGCGATGGTCATGGTCGGTCGGTGTAGGCGAAGGCGGCGAACTGCGTCACTTGCAGCGGATTGAAATTGTCGTCGCTCACGACCACCAGCAGGCGGCGGCCGTCAGGCAGCGGTGGGCCCCAGCACATGCCCTCGGTGTTGTCGAGGCGCGAGAGGCCGAGGGTGGCGAAGTCGGCGACGAGCGTCTTGGCGGCCGGGCGGTGGTTGCCGGGCGCGAGGGTGTCGATGGCGAGCACGTCGTCGGCGGCGCGGGTGTCTATTTCATACAGGCGCAGCGAATTGCCGGCGCCCGCGGCGTAGGCGCGCTCGAGCACCAGCATGCGGTGGGCGTCGAGCATCAGCACCTCGCTCACGCCGTTGTCGGCGTAGGTGCCCGGGACCAGCGGGCGCAGCGGGATGGCGTCGGGTACGTAGGCGATCTGGCGCATGGCGCGGCCGGTCGACAGGTCGATCTGGGTGAAGCGGCAGGGGCCGCCGGCGGCGGAAGTGGTCGGGACCGGGCCGTCCTGGACCAGGGCGTTTTCCATCGCGAGCCAGGCCGAGCGATCGTCGAGCGTGAGGGCCAGCCCCTCGAATGTCAGGTTGTCGCGCGGGCCGCGGCGTTGGGCCGGGTCCGGGGCAAACATCGGCGGCAGGGCGAATTCGCGCAGAAAGCGGCCGTCGCGCGCCGATTCATACAGGGCGGGGCCGAAACCGCGGGCGAGATCGCCTTCGCTGGTCCACAGCAGGGTGCCGGCCGAGGGGCGCAGGCGCAGGGCTTCGGGGTCGGGAATGGGCAGGGCGGCGATGGCCTGGCGCCGTGCGGGCCAGGGGGCGCCACCGGGGCGTTGCAGTTGAACAACGCCGGTGGGTTCGGGGGCGGTGTCGCCGGGCAGGCGCCATCGTGCCGTGTAGCAGCGGACGGGAGCCAAGTCTGACCGGTCATCGCTGAGAAGCAGGTACTCACCTTTGGCGGCGTCGTAGTCGATGCCTGAGAGGCCGCCCGCTGTGGTGCTCTCTATAGAGTGTCGATGCGCCCAGCGGGCTTCTCCCAGGCGCTGCAGCCGGCCGGTGTCTGGTGCCGGCGCGGCGCTGCGGCATCCGGCGAGCCCCAGTGATCCCAGCCCCAGCAGGCCGGCGCCGCCCGCCAGCAGGCGTCGGCGCAGCATGGAAGGCGGCGAAATGAAGGGGTGGACAGGGGCGCGCACGCTACAAAGTCTAGCGGCTGTCGAAGTTCGTGTAATGAGGCAGTTGACATCCCTGGATATGGGTGCCACAATCGCGG
The DNA here is from genome assembly GCF_033802765.1 of Variovorax sp. EBFNA2. Taxonomy (NCBI): domain Bacteria; kingdom Pseudomonadati; phylum Pseudomonadota; class Betaproteobacteria; order Burkholderiales; family Comamonadaceae; genus Variovorax; species Variovorax sp. EBFNA2. The sequence goes on along the minus strand of NZ_CP138496.1, from coordinate 6,166,622 downwards.
GCTTCGCTTTCAAAAGGCGAAGCTTTCAGCCCAAAGCGGAAGCATCTCGAGTGGTTCGAGGTGTGGACGACGGGCCCAAGACTGACCGCGGTGTCTCTCTCCTGGAGGCTCATCGGTACAAGTTGGGAATATCAAGAAATGATCCAAACTGAATCCCGGCTCGAAGTGGCCGACAACACGGGCGCGAAATCCGTCCTGTGTATCAAGGTGCTCGGTGGCTCCAAGCGGCGTTACGCCAGCGTGGGCGACGTCATCAAGGTCAGCATCAAGGAAGCCGCTCCACGTGGTCGCGTCAAGAAGGGCGAGATCTACAGTGCAGTGGTGGTCCGCACCGCCAAGGGCATCCGTCGTGCTGACGGTTCGCTCGTCAAGTTCGACGGCAATGCCGCCGTGCTGCTCAATGCCAAGCTGGAGCCTATCGGCACCCGCATCTTCGGACCGGTCACGCGCGAACTGCGCACCGAGAAGTTCATGAAGATCGTGTCGCTGGCACCTGAAGTTCTCTAAGGACACAACGCCATGAACAAGATTCGCAAAGGCGACCAGGTCATCGTGTTGGCCGGTCGTGACAAGGGCAAGCGCGGCGTCGTGTCGCTGCGCGCAGACGATTCGCATGTGATCGTCGACGGCATCAACCTCGTCAAGAAGCACACCAAGCCGAACCCCCTCAAGGGTACGACCGGTGGCATCGTCGAGAAGACCATGCCTATTCACCAATCCAACGTGGCGATCTTCAATGCCGCGACCGGCAAGGCCGATCGCGTGGGCATCAAGGTCACCCAAGGTGCCGACGGCAAGCGCGTGGCTGTTCGCGTCTTCAAGTCGAGCGGCGACGAAATCAAGTTCGCCTAAGAGGTACTCACATGGCACGTCTCCAACAACACTATCGCGAAAAGATCGCGAAAGACCTGACGGAAAAGTTCGGCTACAAGTCGCCGATGCAAGTTCCGCGTCTCACCAAGATCACCCTGAACATGGGTGTGGGTGAAGCAGTCGCCGACAAGAAGGTCCTCGACAACGCTGTCGCCGACCTGACCAAGATCGCTGGCCAGAAGCCTGTGGTCACCAAGTCGAAGAAGGCCATTGCCGGCTTCAAGATCCGCGAAAACCAGCCGATCGGCTGCATGGTCACGCTGCGTGGCGTGCACATGTACGAGTTCCTGGACCGTTTCGTCACCGTGGCCTTGCCCCGCGTGCGTGACTTCCGCGGTATCTCGGGTCGCGCATTCGACGGCCGTGGCAACTACAACATCGGCGTCAAAGAGCAGATCATTTTCCCTGAGATCGAGTACGACAAGGTCGACGCCCTGCGCGGTCTCAATATCAGCATCACGACGACGGCCAAGACCGACGAAGAAGCCAAGGCGCTTCTCGCTGGCTTCCGTTTCCCGTTCAAGAACTGAGGCGAACCATGGCTAAACAATCTTTGATTCAGCGCGAACTCAAGCGCGACAAGCTGGTTGCCAAGTTCGCTGCGAAGCACGCAGAACTGAAGGCAATTTCCAACGACGCGAAGAAGAGCGACGAAGAGCGCGCAGTGGCCCGTCTGGCCCTGCAGAAGCTCCCGCGCAACGCGAACCCCACGCGCCAGCGCAACCGTTGTGCAATCACCGGTCGCCCCCGTGGCACCTTCCGTCAATTCGGTCTGGCTCGCGCCAAGATCCGCGAACTGGCGTTCAACGGCGACATCCCTGGTGTCACCAAGGCCAGCTGGTAAGCCAGGCAGGAGCAAACAACATGAGCATGAGTGATCCCATTGCCGACCTGCTGACGCGTATCCGTAACGCGCAGATGGTGGCGAAGCCCACTGTGTCGATCCCGTCTTCCAAGGTGAAGGCCGCGATTGCACAAGTCCTGAAGGACGAAGGCTACATCGACGGCTTCGAGGTGAAGACCGATGCCGGCAAGTCCGAACTCGTCATCACGCTGAAGTACTACGCTGGCCGTCCGGTCATCGAACGTATCGAGCGCGTGAGCCGCCCCGGCCTGCGCGTCTACAAGGCCAGCGCTGCCATCCCGCAAGTCCAGAACGGCCTCGGCGTTGCGATCGTCACGACCCCCCAGGGCGTGATGACCGACCGCAAGGCTCGCGCTACCGGTGTCGGTGGCGAAGTTCTGTGCTACGTCGCCTAACCGAGACATCGAGGAGTTACTGAAATGTCCCGAGTAGGAAAAATGCCGGTCGCCATCCCCGCAGGTGTGGATGTGTCGATCAAGGAAGACCAGATCAGCGTCAAGGGCACGGGCGGCACGCTCAACCTGGCTCGCAATGCGCTGGTCAATGTCGTCAGCAATGACGGCAAGCTGAGCTTCGAGCCCGCCAACGAATCGCGTGAAGCGAATGCGATGAGCGGCACGATCCGTCAGCTGGTGAACAACATGGTGGTTGGCGTGACCAAGGGCTTCGAGAAGAAGCTCAACCTGGTCGGCGTCGGCTACAAGGCTGCAGCGTCCAACAACAAGTTGAACCTGCAAGTCGGTTACTCGCACCCGGTCAACATCGACATGCCGCAAGGCATCACGGTGACCACCGCGACCCCGACCGAAATCGTGATCAAGGGTGCTGACCGTCAGCGCGTTGGTCAAATCGCCGCTGAGATCCGCGCTGTTCGTCCGCCTGAGCCTTACAAGGGCAAGGGCATCCGTTATTCGGACGAGAAGATCGTGATCAAAGAGACCAAGAAGAAGTAAGGGGCAGCAAAATGATGTTGACCAAAAAAGCACAGCGTCTTCGCCGCTCGCGCCAGACCCGCATCCGGATCGCGACGCAGGGCGTGGCTCGCCTCACGGTGAATCGCACCAACCTGCACATCTATGCCACCGTCATTTCCGACGACGGCACCAAGGTGATCGCAACCGCATCGACCGCCGAAGCCGAAGTGCGCGCAGCACTCGGCGCCTCGGGCAAGGGTGGCAATGCCGCCGCTGCCACCGCCATCGGCAAGCGCATCGCTGAAAAGGCGAAGGCTGCCGGCGTCGAGAAGGTCGCTTTCGATCGCGCAGGTTTCGCCTACCACGGCCGCGTCAAGGCGCTGGCCGAGGCAGCCCGCGAAGCCGGTCTGCAGTTCTAATCGGACACGAGATTCAAAATGGCAAAGATTCAAGCAAGAACGCAGAACGAAGGTCCTGAGGACGGTTTGCGCGAGAAGATGATCGCGATCAACCGCGTCACCAAGGTGGTGAAGGGTGGTCGTATCCTCGGTTTCGCAGCACTGACCGTGGTCGGTGACGGTGAAGGCCGCGTCGGCATGGGCAAGGGCAAGTCGAAGGAAGTGCCTGCTGCCGTACAGAAGGCAATGGAAGAAGCCCGTCGCAACCTGTTCAAGGCTGCGATCAAGAACGGCACGCTGCACCACCAGGTGCAAGGCCATCATGGTGCCGCCAGGGTCGTGATGTATCCGGCTCCCAAGGGTACCGGCATCATCGCCGGCGGCCCGATGCGCGCCGTGTTCGAAGTCATGGGCATCACCGACATCGTGGCCAAGAGCCATGGTTCGTCGAACCCCTACAACATGGTTCGCGCCACGCTCGACGGGTTGAAGAACTCGACGACGGCCGGCAATGTGGCTGCCAAGCGCGGTCTCACCGTCGAAGAAATCTTCGCCTGAGCGCAAGCTCTCGCAAGGCTGAAGGAAGCATTCAAATGACGCAACAACAAACCCTCAAGGTGCAGCTGGTGAAGAGCCCGATCGGCACCAAGGAATCGCATCGCGCGACCGTGCGTGGCCTCGGCCTGCGCAAGCTCAACAGCGTGAGCGAGCTGCAAGACACGCCCGCAGTGCGCGGCATGATCAACAAGATCAGTTATCTGGTCAAAGTTCTGTAAGAGAGACTGATATGGAACTCAATGGCATCAAGCCGGCAGCTGGCGCCAAGCACGCCAAGCGTCGCGTCGGCCGCGGTATCGGCTCCGGCATCGGCAAGACCGCAGGTCGCGGTCACAAGGGCCAGAAGTCGCGCGCAGGCGGTTTCCACAAGGTCGGCTTCGAAGGCGGTCAAATGCCGCTGCAGCGTCGCCTGCCGAAGCGTGGCTTCAAGTCGCACCTGCTGAAGTACAACGCCGAAGTCACGCTGACTGCTCTCGAGCAGCTCGGCCTGGCCGAAGTCGATGTCCTGGCACTGAAGCAAGCCGGCCTCGTGGGCCAGCTCGCCAAGGTCGTCAAGATCATCAAGACCGGCGAACTCACCAAGGCCGTCAAGCTGACGGGCGTGGGTGCGACCGCTGGTGCCAAGGCTGCGATCGAAGCAGCCGGCGGCAGCTTCGCCTGATCACCTTCGGACTGAAAGAAGTTCTTCGTGGCAACTAACGCGGCAACGATCGCAAAAACAGGCAAGTTCGGCGACCTCCGTCGTCGGCTCGTCTTTTTGCTGCTCGCGCTCGTGGTCTACCGGATTGGCGCGCACATTCCTGTGCCGGGTATCAACCCGGACCAGCTGGCAGCGTTGTTCCAGGGCCAGCAGGGCGGCATTCTGAGCCTGTTCAACATGTTCTCGGGCGGGGCGCTCTCGCGCTTCACCGTGTTCGCGTTGGGGATCATGCCGTACATCTCGGCGTCGATCATCATGCAGCTGATGACCTACGTGCTTCCTACCTTCGAGCAATTGAAGAAGGAAGGCGAGGCTGGTCGCCGCAAGATCACGCAGTACACGCGCTATGGCGCACTCGGCCTGGCTCTGTTCCAGTCGTTCAGCATCGCAGTGGCCCTCGAATCGTCGGCTGGTCTGGTGATCGCCCCCGGTTTCGGCTTCCGCCTGACCGCCATGGTGAGCCTGACCGCTGGTTCGATGTTCCTGATGTGGCTCGGCGAGCAGATCACCGAACGCGGCCTGGGCAACGGCATCTCGATCCTGATCTTTGCAGGTATCGCGGCCGGTCTCCCGGGTGCCATCGGTGGCTTGGCTTCGCTGGTGACGACCGGTGCGATGAACCCCATCGTTGCGCTCTTCATCATCGCTGTCGTGGTGCTGGTCACTTACTTCGTGGTGTTCGTGGAACGCGGTCAGCGCAAGATCCTCGTGAACTATGCGCGGCGCCAGGTTGGCAACAAGGTCTACGGCGGTCAGTCGTCGCACCTGCCCCTGAAGCTGAACATGGCCGGTGTGATTCCTCCGATCTTCGCGTCGTCGATCATTCTGCTGCCGGCAACGGTGGTGGGCTGGTTCAGCGCCGGTGACGGTGGCTTCCGCTGGATCAAGGACATCGCCAGCGCACTGCGTCCGGGCGAGCCGATCTACGTGCTGCTGTACGCTGCTGCGATCGTTTTCTTCTGCTTCTTCTACACGGCACTCGTGTTCAACAGCAAGGAAACGGCCGACAACCTGAAGAAGAGTGGTGCGTTCATTCCTGGCATTCGCCCGGGTGACCAGACCGCTCGCTATATCGACAAGATTCTGGTTCGCCTGACGTTGGCTGGCGCGGTGTACATCACCTTCGTCTGCCTGCTGCCCGAGTTCCTGATCCTGAAGTACAACGTCCCGTTCTACTTCGGTGGTACCTCCCTGCTGATCATCGTGGTCGTCACGATGGACTTCATGGCCCAGGTGCAAAACTACATGATGTCCCAGCAGTACGAATCGCTGCTGAAGAAGGCTAACTTCAAGACATCGTAGGGCTGTGAGTTTCAGTATTGAGAATTTGGGTGTGGGCGGTGTACCGCCACGTTAAACAGTTTTAGGAGAATGAAATGAGAGTTTCGGCTTCGGTCAAAACCATCTGCCGTAATTGCAAGGTCATCCGCCGTAAAGGTGTGGTGCGTGTGATTTGCACCGACCCGCGCCACAAGCAGCGCCAGGGTTGATTGAAGAGTATTAGAGGACGCACATGGCACGTATTGCTGGCATCAACATCCCGCCGCACAAGCACGCTGAAATCGGCCTGACCGCCATTTTCGGTATCGGTCGCACCCGCGCCCGTCAAATCTGCGAAGCGAGCGGCATCGAATATTCGAAGAAGATCAAGGATCTGACCGACGCCGATCTCGAAAAGATCCGCGACCAGATCGCTCTGTTCACGATCGAAGGCGATCTGCGTCGCGAGACGACGATGAACATCAAGCGTTTGATGGACATCGGCTGCTATCGCGGCTTCCGTCACCGTCGCGGCCTGCCGATGCGCGGCCAGCGCACGCGCACCAATGCCCGCACCCGCAAGGGTCCGCGCAAGGCTGCGCAGTCCCTGAAGAAATAAGGATAGACAAGCATGGCTAAAGCACCTGCAAACAACGCCGCACAGCGCGTTCGCAAGAAGGTTCGCAAGAACGTTGCGGACGGTATCGCCCACGTGCATGCCTCGTTCAACAACACCATCATCACGATCACCGATCGCCAGGGCAACGCCCTGTCGTGGGCTTCGTCGGGTGGCCAGGGCTTCAAGGGCTCGCGCAAGTCGACCCCGTTCGCTGCGCAGGTCGCTTCCGAAGTGGCCGGCCGTGCTGCTGTCGAACAAGGTATCAAGAACCTCGACGTCGAGATCAAGGGCCCCGGTCCTGGTCGCGAGTCGTCTGTGCGCGCACTGGCTGCGCTCGGCATCCGGATCAATTCCATTGCCGACGTGACGCCCGTTCCGCACAACGGCTGCCGTCCCCAGAAGCGTCGCCGCATCTGATCGTCAGTCCGCAAGGCGCAGCCAGCTTTCGAGCGGCTGCGCATTTGTTTTTTCACTAAGCCCACCGCCATCGGCACATCCGCCGACGGCTCCCGCAGGCAACTGCGGCAGATGACACCAAGGAAATACCGTGGCACGTTACCTCGGCCCCAAGGCCAAACTTTCCCGCCGTGAAGGCACCGACCTGTTCCTGAAGAGCGCCCGCCGTTCGATCCAGGACAAGGCCAAGTTCGACTCCAAGCCCGGCCAGCACGGCCGCACCTCGGGTCAACGCACCTCCGACTACGGTCTGCAGCTGCGTGAGAAGCAGAAGGTCAAGCGCATGTACGGCGTGCTCGAAAAGCAGTTCCGCCGCTACTTCGAAGAAGCCGATCGCCGCCGTGGCAACACCGGCGCCAACCTGCTGTTCATCCTTGAGTCGCGCCTGGACAACGTGGTCTACCGCATGGGCTTCGGCTCGACGCGCGCCGAAGCACGCCAGCTCGTGTCGCACAAGGCGATCACCGTGAACGGCCAGTCGGTCAACATCCCGTCGTACCTGGTCAAGACCGGTGACGTGATCGCCGTGCGCGAAAAGTCGAAGAAGCAGAACCGCATTGTCGAAGCGCTGCAACTCGCCCAACAAGTCGGCATGCCGGCCTGGGTCGATGTGAACGCCGACAAGGCCGAAGGCACCTTCAAGAAGGTCCCGGATCGCGACGAATTCGCAGCCGACATCAACGAATCGCTGATCGTCGAACTGTATTCGCGTTGATTTTCTCTACCCGCCTGCGCGTCTGTGCGCCGGCGGGAGATTGATATTGTTGTTCACGTTCCTGCTCCGCACTCTGTTGCGGATCAGGCGCTTCACCAGCCTTACCGGTGTAACGAGCCGGGGGTATTGAGAGGAAGTCTGCATGCAAACCACCCTGCTGAAACCCAAGACCATCCAGGTCGAGCAACTTGCCCCCAACAAGGCCAAGGTCACGCTCGAACCTTTCGAGCGCGGCTACGGCCACACGCTCGGCAACGCGCTGCGTCGCGTTCTGCTGTCGTCCATGGTCGGCTACTCGGCCACCGAAGTCACGATCGCTGGCGTTCTGCATGAGTACTCGTCGATCGACGGCGTGCAGGAAGATGTCGTCAACATCCTGCTGAATCTCAAGGGCGTGGTGTTCAAGCTCCACAACCGCGACGAAGTCACGCTGAGCCTGCGCAAGGACGGCGAAGGCCCGGTCCTCGCATCGGACATCCAGACCCCGCACGACGTCGAGATCATCAATCCTGACCACGTGATCGCGCACCTGTCGCAAGGCGGCAAGCTCGACATGCAGATCAAGGTCGAAAAGGGTCGCGGCTATGTGCCCGGCACGATGCGTCGCTACGCCGACGAGCCGACCAAGTCGATCGGACGCATCGTTCTCGACGCGTCGTTCTCGCCCGTCAAGCGCGTGAGCTACACCGTCGAAAGCGCCCGTGTCGAACAGCGTACCGACCTGGACAAGCTGCTGGTCGAGATCGAAACCAACGGTGCGATCAGCGCCGAAGATGCCGTTCGCGCATCGGCTAAAATCCTGGTTGAACAGCTCGCCGTGTTTGCGCAGCTCGAAGGCGGCGAACTCGCTGCATTCGATGCACCCGCACCGCGCAGCGCCCAGCAATTCGATCCGATCCTGCTGCGCCCTGTCGACGAACTCGAACTGACGGTGCGTTCGGCCAACTGCCTGAAGGCCGAAAACATCTACTACATCGGCGACCTGATCCAGCGCACCGAGAACGAGCTGCTCAAGACCCCGAACCTGGGTCGCAAGTCGCTCAACGAAATCAAGGAAGTCCTCGCTTCGCGCGGTCTCACCTTGGGTATGAAGCTTGAAAGCTGGCCGCCGGCCGGTCTCGACAAGCGTTGATTTTTGTTTGAATTGAGCCCCTGAGGGCTCGTGCCCGGGCAGTACCTGATACGGCTGCCTGTTTAATAAAGTAAAGGAAAAGCACCATGCGTCACGGACACGGACTTCGCAAACTCAACCGCACCAGCTCGCACCGCCTTGCGATGCTGCAGAACATGATGAATTCGCTCATCGAGCACGAAGTCATCAAGACCACGGTCCCCAAGGCCAAGGAACTGCGCCGCGTCATCGAACCGATGATCACGCTCGCCAAGAAGCCCACGCTCGCCAACAAGCGCCTGGCCTTCGACCGCCTGCGCAGCCGCGACAGCGTCGTCAAGCTCTTCGGCGAACTCGGCCCGCGTTTCGCAGCGCGTCCGGGCGGCTACACCCGCATCCTGAAGATGGGCTTCCGCGTGGGCGACAACGCGCCGATGGCGCTCGTCGAACTGGTCGACCGTGCTGAAATTAAAGATGCAGGCGCTGAGCAGAACGCCGCTGAATAAGCTATAATTTATACTTGCCGCGCGATGGAGCAGCCTGGTAGCTCGTTGGGCTCATAACCCAAAGGTCGCAAGTTCAAATCTTGCTCGCGCAACCAATTTAAAAGGCCCTTTGAGAAATCAAAGGGCCTTTTTCTTTGGCCAAATTCGTTTGCAAATTCCCGGTCGAAATTCGACATCAAAAAAAGCCCTCGCGAAGAGGGCTTTTCTGTTTCTGGAGCAGCCCCGCAAAGAGGCCGGTTTCGAGAACGTGCGCCGCAGCGACGCCGGAAGACTGCGCTGACGCGCAGCCCCAGAGCAGGATCAGTCCGGAATGACCGCCGTGACCTCGATCTCCACCTTCGCGCGGTGCTCCACCAGCGCCGCCACCTGCACGCAGGTCATGGCCGGGAAGTTGCGGCCCAGCGCGTCGCGGTAGACCGGCCCGAGCTCGGACAGGCGCCGGCTGTACTCGTCGCGGTCCGTCACGTACCAGGTCATGCGCACCATGTGCTCGGGACCGGCGCCGGCTTCGCGCAGCACCTCGGCGATGTTGCGCAGCGCCTGGCCGCACTGGTCGATGAAGTCGTCGGATTCGAACTGCTGCTGGGCATTCCAGCCGATCTGGCCGCCGACGAACACTTGCGTGCCGCGCGCGGCGATGCCGTTTGCATAGCCCTTCGGGGGCAACCAGCCGGGAGGCTGAATGAGTTTGTTCGTCATGATGATGGTGTCTCGCTGTTGAGTTGTCTCAATTTGAAGCGCTGGAGTTTGCCGGTTTCGGTGCGCGGCAGCGCCGTCACGAACTCGATCTCCCGCGGGTACTTGAAGGGGGCGATGGTGGCTTTCACGTGGTCCTGAAGCGCTTTCGCCATCGCTGCGTCGCCGGTGTTGCCGGGCTTGAGCACGCAGAAGGCTTTCACGATCATGCCGCGGTCGGCGTCGGGCTTGCCGATCACGCCGCACTCGGCCACGGCCGGGTGCTTGAGCAGCGCATCTTCCACTTCCGGTCCGCCGACGTTGTAGCCGGCCGTGATGATCATGTCGTCCGCACGCGCCTGATAGAAGAAGTAGCCGTCGTCATCCTGCACGAACGAGTCACCAGGGTAGTTCCAGCCGTTCTTCACGTAGTCGGCCTGGCGCGGATCGTCGAGGTAGCGGCAGCCGACCGGCCCTTGCAACGCCAGCTTGCCGACCGTGCCGCGCGGCACTTCGTTGCCCTGGTCGTCGACCACTTTGGCCGTGAACCCCGGCACCGCCTTGCCGACGGCGCCGCGGCGCACGTCGTCGCCGGCGGCCGAGATGTAGATGTGGAATACCTCGGTGCCGCCGATGCCGTCGAGCATCTCGATACCGGTGGTGTCCTTCCAGAGTTGGCGCGTGGCGTCGGGAAGCGCCTCGCCTGCGCTCACGCAGATGCGCAGGCTTGGCGCCCCGTGCTGCCGGACGAAGGGCGCCATCTGGCGATAGAAAGTGGGCGCGGTGTAGCAGATGGTCGCGCCGACCTCGTTGATGAGCTTCACGAGCGCTTCGGGCGAGAACGAGCCCTCCGGAAAGTACACCGACGCACCGGCCCACATCGGAAAGATCAGCAGGCCGCCGAGCCCGAAGGTGAACGCCAGCGGCGGGGTGCCGACCACGATGTCGTCGCTGCGCGCGCGCAGCACGTGGCGCGGCCAGGTCTGGCACATCGCGACCACGTCGCGGTGCGTGGTGACAGGCGCCTTGGGCTTGCCCGTGGTGCCCGAGGTGAAGGCGAGCAGCGCGATGTCGTCGGCCGCAGTGGGGCAGGCGGTGAATACGCCGCTCTTGCCGGCGGCGCGCGCCGACAGCGAATCGGGTGCGTCGGGCTGGTTGAACGCAATCACCGTCGCGAGCACGGGGTGCACCTGCTGCGCAGCCACCAGCTCCTCGAGCAGGCGGCCCTCGCACAGCGCAGCCACGGGCCGCGCCTTCTCGATGATCTCGCCGAGCTCCTTGGCGCGCAGCAGCGGCATCGTCGCCACCGCGATCAGCCCGGCCTTGACCACGGCCAGCCACGACAGCGCCATCCACACCGAGTTGCCGCCGCGCAGCAGCACGCGGTTGCCGGGCACGAGCCCGAGATCCTCGACCAGCACCTGGGCGATGCGGTTCACCTCGACGCCCGCCTGGGCGTAGGTGAGCACGCCGGCGGGCGAACGCAGCATCGGCTTGTCGCCGAAGCCCTTGGCGACCGCCTTGTCCAGCAGCTCCTCGACCAGGTTCAGCTGGTCGGGAAACTGCAGCTCGGGCAGGTCGTAGCGAAAGACCGGCAACTGCGCGGCTGGCGGCAGGCGGTCATGAACGAAGCGATCGACTTGGGCAGACACGATTTCACCCCCGCAAAACGGATTTGCCGATGATCAGTTGCTGGACTTCCGTCGCGCCTTCGTAAATGCGCAGCGAACGGATGTCCCGGTACAGGCTTTCGATCTTGGTGCCGACCTTCACGCCGAGGCCCCCATGCATCTGCAGCGCCATGTCGATCACGCGGCTCGCGTTCTCGGTGGCGCACATCTTGGCCATGGCGGCAGCCGCCGACACGTCGCCGACCGCCGGCGCACCACGGCGCTCGGCGTCGTCGCGCATCCAGGCCGCGCGGTAGGTCAGCAGCGCGGCGCTGTCGATCAGCGCGGCCATCTCGCCGAGCTTGGCCTGCGTGAGCTGGAAGTCGGCCAGCGTCTGACCGAACATGCGGCGACCCTTGGCATGCGCGATGGCTTCGGCCAGCGCACGGCGCCCCATGCCGAGCGCGGCGGCAGCCACCGACGCGCGGAAGATGTCGAGCGTGCGCATCGCGAGCTTGAAGCCGCCGTTCAGCGTGCCCAGCTGGGCCGTGCGCGGCACGATGCAGTTGTCGAAGCGCAAGGTGGCCAGCGGGTGCGGCGCCATCACGTCGATGTGGGCCGAGGTGTCGAGCCCCGGCGTCGTGGCGTCGACGAGGAACACCGTGATGCCGCGCGTGCCGGCCGTGGGGTCGGTCTTCGCGAACACGCAGTAGAAGTCGGCGATGCCGCCGTTGCTGATCCAGGTCTTCTCGCCGTTCAGGCACCAGCCGTCGGCGGTGGGCTCGGCGCGCATCGCCATCGCTGCCACGTCGGAGCCGGCCTCGGGTTCGCTGAGCGCAAAGGCCGCGATCTTCTGGCCCTGGCCCACGGCCGTGAGGTACTGCGACTGCTGCTCGGGCGTGCCGTCCAGCGTGATCGCGCCGCTGCCCAGGCCCTGCATCGCGAACGCGAAGTCGGCCAGTGGCGAGTGGTAGCCGAGCGTCTCGCGCAGCAGCACGAGCGCGCGCGAATCGAGGCGTTCGAGCGCGCCGCCGGCACTGCCGGGCACCGCGTAGCGCAGCCAGCCGGCGTCGCCGAGACGGCGCACCCATTCACGGCAGGCCGCGCGGTCGTCGCGCTCATCGATCTCCTGTGCGGCGCACCAGGGCAGCAGGTCGTTGGCGAGCGCGCGGTGCGCGTCGTCGAAGAACGGCAGCGCGAGGTGCGCGGTCGAAGGTGGGGCGGGGATCTTGGTCATCATGATGCGCGTCAGTCTCCACCGAACACCGGCTTGCGCTTGGCCGCGAAGGCCTCGTAGGCGCGCTTGAAGTCTTCGGTCTGCATGCAGATCGCCTGGGCTTGCGCTTCGGCCTCGATGGCCTGGTCGATGGTCATCGACCACTCTTGCGCGAGCATCGTCTTGGTCATGCCGTGCGCGAAGCTCGGGCCTTCGGCCAGGTCGCGCGCGACCTTGGTGGCAGCGTCGAGCAGCGAGGCGCTGTCGTGCAGTGCGTTGAAGAAGCCCCAGGCCTGGCCTTCGTCGGCGGTCATGGCGCGGCCGGTGAACAGCAGCTCCGAGGCGCGACCCTGGCCGATCACGCGCGGCAGCAGCGCGCAGGCGCCCATGTCGGCGCCGGCCAGACCCACGCGGGTGAACAGGAACGCAGTGCGCGTGGCGGGCGTGCCGTAGCGCAGGTCGCAGGCCAGCGCGATCATCGCGCCGGCGCCGGCGCACACGCCGTCGATGGCGCCGACGATGGGCTGCGGGCAGTTGCGAATGGCCTTCACGAGGTCGCCCGTCATGCGCGTGAACTCGAGCAGCTCGGGCATGCGCATGCCGGTCAGCGGGCCGATGATTTCATGCACGTCGCCGCCCGAGCAGAAGTTGCCGCCGGCGCCGGTGATGACGATGACCTTCACGTCGGTCGCGTAGGTCAGCGCGCGGAACAGGTCGCGCAGCTCGGCGTACGAGTCGAAGGTCAGCGGGTTCTTGCGCTCGGGGCGGTTCAGCGTGATGGTGCCGACGCCGGCCTCGAAACGCCAGGCAAAGTGCTCGGCCTTGTAGTCGGCCTTGGGTTCGAATTGCGCGCGCATGGGATTGCTTGCGCCGATGTAGTGCTTCATGCGGTCTCCGCCAATTGGCTGCTGTGTGAATGTTGCTTGACCTTGCCGAGCAGCTTGTGAAGCTGCGCGATCTCCTTGGGGTTGAGGCTTGAAAAAGCCTCGACGATCCAGTCTTCGTGCTGCTGCGCCATCTCGTTGAAGAGCTTGCGTCCGCGCGGCGTGAGGCGCACGCGCCAGGCGCGGCGGTCGCCCTCGACGTTGATGCGCTCCACCAGCCCTTCGGTCACGAGCTGGTCGGTGATGCCAGTGACGTTGCCGCCCGTGACCATCATGCGGCGCGAGAGCTCGTTCATCTTCAGGCCGTCGGGCGAGCGCTCGAGTTGCGACATGAGATCGAAGCGCGGCAGCGTGGTGGCGAACTGCGCGCGCAGCCCGTTGCGCACCTGCTTTTCCACCAGCTGCGTGCAGGTGAGCATGCGCAGCCAGAGGCGCAGCGCCTCGGGGTGCTCGCTGTGGGCGCGTGCTTCGAGGTCCATGTCAGTGGGTCTCTTCGGTGTCGGCCGCGCGGCCTGCGGCAGCGGTGGCCGCGGCGATCTGCTGCTGCTTGGCGATCTCGCGGTACATCTGGTCGCGGCCGCTCAGGTACTGCTTGGGCCAGTCGACGTCGCGGCTTTGCAGCTTGGCGGCTTCGTGCAGCGTCCATGCGGGGTCGGCCAGGTGCGGGCGCGCCACGGCGCACAGGTCGGCGCGGCCGGCCGCGATGATGCTGTTGGCCTGGTCGGCGTCGGTGATGGCGCCCACCGCGATGGTCGAGATGCCGACCTCGTTGCGGATGCGGTCGGCAAATGGCGTCTGGTACATGCGGCCATACACGGGCTTGGCATCGCGCGTGGTCTGGCCCGACGACACGTCGATGAAGTCGGCACCGGCTTCCTTGAAGAGGCGTGCGACCACCACGGCGTCGGCATCGGTGTTGCCGCCGGGCGCCCAGTCGTGCGCCGAGATGCGCACGCTCATGGGCTTGTCGGCGGGCCACACGGCGCGCATGGCGCGGAACACTTCGAGCGGGTAGCGGCAGCGCGCGTCGATGTCGCCGCCGTAGTCGTCGGTGCGCTGGTTGGTGAGCGGGCTGATGAAGGCCGACAGCAGGTAGCCGTGCGCGCAGTGCAGTTCGAGCCAGTCGAAGCCGCATTCGACGGCGCGGCGCGTCGAGTCGACGAACTGGTCGCGCAGCGTGTCCATCTCGGCGCGCGTGATCGCGGCCGGCAGCTGGTTCTGTTCGCCGTACGGCAGGGCACTCGCGGCGAGCAGCGGCCAGTTGCCGCTTTCGAGCGGCTCGTCGGTGCCTTCCCAGCCCACGCGGGTCGAGCCCTTGGGGCCGCTGTGGCCGAGCTGGATCGCGATCTTCGCGCTCGACTGCGTGTGCACGAAGTCGACGATGCGCTTGAACGCCGCCTGCTGCGTGTCGTTGTACAGGCCCGTGCAGGCCGGCGTGATGCGGCCTTCGGGCGTCGGGCTCGTCATCTCGACGCAGACCATCGCGGCGCCGCCGAGCGCGCGTGCGCCCAGGTGCACCAGCAGGAAGTCTTGCGGCACGCCGTCGACCGCGCTGTAGGTTGCCATCGGCGAGACGACGATGCGGTTCTTCAACTCCACGCCGCGCACCTTCAGCGGCATGAGCATCGGCGCCATCGCCTTGCCGCCTGCCAGCCACTGCTCGTAGCCGCCGAGCCATTGCGTGTCGCGCACGCGCAGGTTCTCGTGGCTGATGCGCTGCGAGCGCGTGAGCAGCGAGTAGGCGAACTGCTCGATCTCCATGCCCGTGTAGCGCGGCACGTTCTCGAACCATTCGGTGGAGTTGCGCGCGGCGTTCTGGATCTTCAGCACCTCGACGCTGCGGCGTGCTTCATAGCCTTCGAGCACGTGGTCGAGCGTGCCGCCCTGTTCGAATTCGTTGGCCAGGTCGATCGCGTCCTCGAGCGCGAGCTTGGTGCCCGAGCCGATCGAGAAGTGCGCCGTGTGCGCGGCATCGCCCATGAGCACGACGGGCACCGAGCGGCCGTCGACCTCGATGCGGTGCGTCCAGCGCTCGCACACCACGCGCGGAAAACGGATCCAGTTGGCAGAGCCGCGCAGGTGCGTGGCGTTGCTGATGAGCGCGTGGCCGCCCAGGTACTTGGCAAACAGCTTCTCGCAGAAGGCGACAGCCTCGGGCTGCTCCATCTGGTCGAGGCCGTGGGCCTTCCACACGGCTTCGGGCGTCTCGACGATGAAGGTCGAGGTCTTGTCGTCGAACTGGTAGGCGTGGGCCTGGAACCAGCCGTGCTCGGTCTCTTCGAACGCGAAGGTGAAGGCGTCGAAGGTCTGGTGCGTGCCCAGCCACACGAAGCGGCAGTTGCGCAGATCGACGTCGGGCTTGTACACATCGGCGTAGCGCTGGCGGATGCGGCTGTTGAGGCCGTCGCTGGCAATGACGAGGTCGGCCTTGTACTGCGCGGCAATCGCCTGGTCGTCGGTGGCGTCGGTTTCGAACACCAGCTCCACGCCGAGTTCGAGGCAGCGTTCCTGCAGGATGTTCAGCAGGCGCTTGCGGCCGATGCCGCAGAAGCCGTGGCCGCCCGAGCGTACCTGGCGGCCCTTGAAGAAGACCTGGATGTCGTCCCAGTGGTGGAACTCGTTGCCGATGAGCGCAGCGGTCGGGCCGTCGGCCGCGCGCAGGTTACCCAGCGTCTGGTCGCTCAGCACCACGCCCCAGCCGAAGGTGTCGAAGGGGCGGTTGCGCTCGACCACGGTGATCTGCAGCGCCGGGTTGCGGGCCTTCATCAGCAGGGCGAAATACAGGCCGGCCGGACCCCCGCCGATGCACAGGATGCGCTGGAGGTCCGAGGCGGGCGCGAGGCGGGGGGAGGTCAAGCTGTTCATGGTTGAATAGTTTAGGCATAAACAATCTGTTGTCAACGAGGGCTTCTCTGCAGAGGCCCGAGGGCCCGCGCGGCGTGTGATGTCATGCAAATCCTTGGAAAAATCAATACCATGGACGGATGCAACACTTGATACCCAAGATCGAGTCGCAGCTGGCCTCGCTGCCCGTGCCCATCGCACTGGAGTTGCCCGACGGGCGCCGGGTCGCCCAGGCGGGTTCGCGCGTGACGCTGGCTTTCAAGGAGTGGTCGGTGCTGGCCAAGCTGGCCGGCCGGCAGGTCGGGGCCATCGGCGAGGCCTACGTCGAAGGCAAGGTGCAGATCGAAGGCGCCATGCGCGACCTGATCGACGCCACCGTCGGCCTGTTGCCCGGCAACCCCGCCGAGACCGACACCAGCTGGTGGAGCCGCCTGCAGCACCGCGCCAAGTCGCGCGGCTCGCACTCGCTGCGCAAGGACGCCGCGCAGATCGAGTTCCACTACGACGTCTCCGACGATTTCTACGCGCTGTGGCTCGACCCGCGCCGTGTCTATTCGTGCGCCTACTTCCGCACGCCCGAGCTCACGCTGGCGCAGGCGCAGGAAGCCAAGCTCGACCACATCTGCCGCAAGCTCATGCTGCAGCCCGGCGAGCGCTACCTGGACATCGGATCGGGCTGGGGCGCGCTGCTGCTGTGGGCGGCTGAGCACTACGGCGTGGACGCCACGGGCATCACGCTGTCGAAGAACCAGCATGCGCATGTGCAGCGGCTCATCGAAGAAAAAGGGCTGCAGGGCCGCGTGCGCGTGGAGCTGCGCGACTACCGCGAGCTGCCCGACGACCAGCCCTTCGACAAGATCTCGTCGGTGGGCATGTTCGAGCACGTGGGCGCGGCCAACATGCCGACCTATTTCCGCAAGATCCACGCACTGCTCAAGCCGGGTGGGCTGGTGCTCAACCACGGCATCACCTCGGGCGAGCTGAACTACCGCCAGCTCGGTGCGGGCATGGGCGACTTCATCGAGAAATACATCTTCCCCGGCGGCGAACTGCTGCATGTGACGCACGTGCTGCGCGAGACCGCGGCGGCCGGGCTGGAGATGGTCGACACCGAAAGCCTGCGCCCGCACTACGCGCGCACGCTGTGGGCGTGGTCGGATGCGCTCGAGGCGCAGCTCGATGCCGCGCGCGAGGTGCTCAGCCGCAGCGGTGGGCGCCAGGGCCCGAATGCCGAGCGCATCCTTCGCGCCTACCGCCTGTACCTCGCGGGCTCGGCGATGAGTTTCGAGCAGGGATGGATCTCCTTGCATCAGATGCTGTCGACAAAGCCTGACGGCAATGTAGGGCGCGCGGGCGTCTTGCGCGGTGCGCAATCGGTGTACCCTTTTGCCCGTGACTACATCTACAAATAAGTGAGGACACCATGCTCTACCGCTTCAAATCCCGGGCCGCGCCTGACTTCGTGATGCTCGAGGTGCATGCGCGGCAACTGCTCGACATCGTCGGCAAGCCGGCCGCGCCGCAGGGCATCATCACGGTCGAGCAGATTCCGTCCGCCATTGCCGCCCTCGAGGCCGCACTGGCCCGTGAAAGCACCAAGCCCGCCGTGCACAACCACGACGACCACGCCGTGGAAGGCCACGATGCCGACGCCGAGAAACAGCATGTCGGCCTGCACCAGCGCGCCGCGCCGCTGCTGCACATGCTCAAGGACTCACAGGCCGAGAGCAAGGATGTGACCTGGGGGACCTGAGCCGCCCCGGCTCGTGATCAGTCCACCTTTGCGCCGGACTCTTTGACGACCTTCGCCCACTTCACGTGCTCACTCGCGATGAGCTTCGTGAAGTCTGCCGGCGAATTGCCGCTCGGGATCGCGCCCTGGGCCAGCATTTTTTCCTTGATCGCCGGCGTGCCCAGCGACTTCGCCACTTCCTGCTGGATGCGGTTCACGATCTCGGGCGAGGTGCCGGCCGGTGCCAGCAACCCGAACCATGAGCTCGCCTCGTAGCCCTTGAGCGCGGGGCCGCCGGCTTCTTCCACCGTCGGCACATCGGGCAGCGCGGGCGAGCGCTGCGAACTGGTCACGGCCAGCGCCGTGAGCTTGCCGCCCTTGATCTGCGCCATCGACGAGGGCAGGTTGTCGAACATCACGTCGGCGTTGCCGCCCACCATGTCCAGCAGCGCCGGGCCCGAGCCCTTGTACGGAATGTGGGCCATGAAGGTGCCGGTCATGCTCTTGAAGAGTTCGCCCGCCAAATGGATCGAGGTGCCGCTGCCGCTCGATGCCATGTTCAGCTTGCCGGGATTCGCCTTCGCGTACTTGATGAAATCCTGCACGTTGCGGATGTTCAGTTTCTTGGCTGTTTCGGCGTTCATCTCCATCACGTTCGGCACCGCGGCCACCAGCGTGACGGGCGCGAAGTCCTTGATCGGGTCGAAGGGCAGCTTGGGGTACAGCGCGCGGTTGATGCCGTGCGTGCCCACCGTGCCCATCAGCAGCGTGTAGCCGTCGTTGGGCGCGCGCGCCACGAGCTCGGCGCCCACGTTGCCGCCGGCGCCCGCGCGGTTGTCCACGATGAACTGCTGGCCGAAGGCCTTCGACAGCTCAGGCGCCACCGCGCGCGCCAGGATGTCGGTGGTGCCGCCGGCCGCGAAGGGCACGACGATGCGCACCGGCTTGGTCGGCCACGTGCCTTGCGCGTGCGCGGCGCCGCCCAGCAGCGCAAGCGTGGCCGCCGCCGTGGCGACCAGTGCGAAGCGGCGGGTGGATGAAGAGACGGAAGAAGAGCGAGAGGTAAAAGTCATGCGCGCCTTTGTACAGGGGGGCGCGGCAGGCGTCGCGGGTAAAAACCCCGGCCTGTGAGGGCCATCGCCGCTCAACCCACCTGCATCCGCTGCGAGAAGCGCGCCTCGCGAAAGCGCGCGAGCACGAAGTCGACGAACACCCGCGTCTTGGGCGGCAGCAGCTTCTTGCTTGGGTAGTAGATCCACACGGCGCCCGAATCCTGGTACCACTCGGGCAGCAGCCGCACGAGCGCGCCGCTGCGCAGGCCGCGTTCCACGAAAGGCATCGGCAGCATCGCCACGCCAAACCCCAAGAGCGCCGCCTGCGCGATCGCCTCGGGGTCGTTGAAGATCGCGCGCGGGCGCTGCGGCAACTCGACCATGGTTTCTTCGCCGCTCGCATGCCGCAGCGTCCACGGCCGCAGCCGGCCCGTGGGCGAGGAGCGGCGCAGCAGCACGTCGAAGTGCGCCAGCTCGCCCGGATGCGCGGGCAGCGCGCGCCCCGCCAGGTAGGCCGGCGACGCCACGGCGACCACGTGGATGCGCGCCAGTTCGCGCGCCACCACGCCAGGCGACAGCGCGATGCCGCCGCCGATGGCCGCGTCGAAGCCCTCGCCGATCAGGTCGACCTGCTGGTTGTCGAAATGCCAGTCGGGCACGATGCCCGGGTAGCGCGCCAGAAAGTCGCCCATGAACGGCAGCACATGCTCGCGCCCGAAGGCCTGGCCCATGCTCACCTTGAGCGTGCCCGACGGCTGGCCGTCGTCCTGCGCGAGGCCGGCCACCGCGTCCTGCAGCGTGGCCAGCGCGCCGCCGACCTGCGCCAGGAAGCGCTCGCCGGCCTCGGTCAGCGTGAGCCGCCGCGTGCTGCGCTGGAACAGCCGCACGCCCAACCGCGCCTCGAGCCGCGCCACGTTCTTGCTGACCGCCGCCGGCGTCAGCCCCAGGCGCCGCGCGGCCGCCGAGAAGCTGCCGCCCTCGGCGCTCTGCACGAAGGATTCGAGGTGATTGAGCGGTTCCATGCCGCGATTCTGGCGCTCATCTTCAACTTTGGGTTGAATCTGATCGGGCCGATTGATGGCTACCGCAAAGGGAATGGAATTCCGACACTGAAGGCCTTCTTCCTCCAACTGATCGGAAAAATCATGGCTTCCACCTCTGTGTCCTCTTCGTCGTCTTCCCCCGTCCTGGCCGGCAAGGTCGCCTTCGTCACCGGCGGTTCGCGCGGCATCGGCGCCGCCATCGTGCGCCGGCTGGCGCGCGACGGCGCGGCCGTGGCCTTCACCTACGTCAGCGCCCAAGCCGAGGCCGACAAGCTCGCCGGCGAGATCCAGGCCGCGGGCGGCCGCGCACTCGCCATCCGTGCCGACGCCGGCGACGCCGCCGCGCTGACGGCGGCCATTGCCCAGGGCGCACGCGCCTTCGAGCGCCTCGACATCCTCGTGAACAACGCCGGCGTGTACCTCGGCGGCGACCTCGACACCTTCTCGCTCGACGACTTCGACCGCACCATCGACGTCAACGTGCGCGCCACCTTCGTGGCCGTCCAGGCCGCCGCGCGCCACATGGGCGACGGCACGGGTCGCATCGTCAACATCGGCAGCGTCAACGCCGAGCGCGTGTTCGACGCGGGCGCCAGCGTCTACGCCATGAGCAAGGCCGCTATCGTCGGCCTCACGCGCGGCCTGGCGCGTGACCTCGGCCCGCGCGGCATCACGGTGAACAACGTGCAGCCCGGCCCCATCGACACCGCCATGAACCCTGCCACCGGCCCGCGCGCTGCCTCGATGCACGACGTGATGGCGCTGCCGCGCCACGGCCGCGGCGAAGAAATCGCCGGCATGGTCGCCTACCTCGTGGGCCCGGACGGCGGCTTCGTCACCGGCGCCAACCTGAGCGTGGACGGCGGCTACACGGTCTGATCGGCCGCGCCAGGGCCGGGCGCACGCTCCACGGCGCGGATCAGCGTGTCGAGCGTGTCGCTCAGCCGGGCCAGCTCGCTGGCATCGACGCCCGCGAACAGCTCGGCCTCGCGCTGCCGGCCCAGCGCGCCGACCGTCGCGTGCAGCGCCTTGCCGGCGGCCGTGAGGTAGAGCCGGCTGCAGCGCTGGTCGGTCGGGTCGCCGCGACGCTGCACGCGCTTGTGCCGCTTCAGGCCCGCCAGCGCGCGGCTCACGGCCATCTTGTCCAGGCCGGTCAGGTCGGCCACCTGCGCGCCCGTGAGCCCCGGCTGCGTGGCGAGCACGGCCAGCGTGCGCCATTCGTTCAGCGTGAGCTGGTGCTCGCGCCCCACGCGCTCATGGAACGGCCGCGCCGTGAGGTTGACCACCCGCACCAGCTTGAAGAAGAGCGGGTCCATGGCCGTTCGTGTTCTGGTTCTGGCGTGTCAGCCGGTCAGCTTCTTCGCCGCCGCCACGATCGCATCCACACCGACGCGCGACTGCGCCTCCAGCACCGGCGCATAGCCGACCGGAATGCGCGGCGCGCCCAGCCGCGCGACGCGGCAGCCCGTGGACTCGGCCGCGCTCGCGGCGATCTCGGCGCCGAAGCCCGCGGCCTGCACCGCCTCGTGCACCACCAGCAGCCGCCCTGTGCGCGCGCACGACGACAGCACCGTTTCGCGGTCCCAGGGCCACAGCGTGCGCAGGTCGATCAGGTCGACCGCGATGCCCTCGGCCGCCAGCGCGTCGCAGGCTGCGGCGCAGGGCTGCATCTGCTTGCTCCAGCTCACGAGCGTGAGCGCATTGCCTTCGCGCACGCGCGCCGCCTTGCCCAGCGGCACGACCAGCGTGTCGTCCACCTCGCCGCGCAGGCCCCACAGCGTCTTGTGCTCGATGTAGACCACCGGGTCGCCGCACTGCAGCGCCGCGCGCAGCAGGCCGTGGTTGTCCTGCGGCGTCGACGGGCTCACCACCACCACGCCCGGCAGGTGCGCGAACCAGGCCTCGAGCGACTGCGAATGCTGCGCCGCCGACGCGTCCCAGATGCCGCCCGGCATGCGCGCCACCAGCGGCACGCGGCCCTGGCCGCCGAACATGAAACGGTTTTTTGCGGCCTGGTTCACCAGTTCGTCCATGCCGCACAGCGCGAAGTCGACCACGCGCATCTCGACCACGGGGCGCAGCCCCGCGAGCGCCATGCCCACGCCGGCGCCCATGATCGCGGCCTCGCTGATCGGCGTGTCGATCACGCGCTCGGCGCCGTACTGCTGCTGCAGCCCCTTGTACTGGCCGAAGATGCCACCGCGGCCCACGTCCTCGCCGAGCACGACCACGCGCGGGTCGGCGTCCATCTCCTGCTGCAGCGCGCGCACGGCGGCTTCGGAATAACTCAGCGTCGTCGTCACAGCCATTGGCCTGCTCCCGTGGTCTGCACGTCGGTGAAAGCGGCGCCGGCCTCGGGCCAGGGCGCCGCGTCGGCCACGGCGAGGGCGGTGTCCACCTCGTCGCGCGCGGCGTTCTCGATGGCGTCGAGCGTCGCGGCGGTCACGCCGGTGTCGAGCAGGTGGCCGCGGGCGCGCGCGATCGGGTCGGTCTCCAGTGCGGCGGCCAGCTCGGCCGGGTCGCGGTACGCCGCGAGGTCGACCGACACATGGCCCTTCACGCGGTAGGTGAGCGCGTGCAGCAGGCGCGGCCCCGCGCCGCTGCGCACCTCGGTCACCAGACGCGCGGCGGCTTCGTGCACCGCGAACACGTCGTTGCCGTCGACCTGTGTGGCCGCGATGTCCATGGATGCAGCGCGCGCCGAAGCGCCGTCACCGGCCGTCATCGGGCCGCTCGCGGTGGTCGCGCTCCAGCGGTTGTCTTCGCAGACGAAGAGCACGGGCAGGTCGTACACGCGGGCCCAGTTCAGCGCTTCGAGGAACGGGCCGCGGTTGATCGCGCCGTCACCAAAAAAACAGACCGTGATGTCGTCGCCTTGCTTCAAGAGTTTTTGCGCATGCGCCGCGCCGACGGCGATCGGCAAGCCCGCCGCCACCACGCCGTTGGCGCCGAGCATGCCGACCGAGAAGTCCGCGATGTGCATCGAGCCGCCCTTGCCGCCGTTGAAGCCCGTGGCCTTGCCGAACAGCTCGCACATCATCCGCGTGAGGTCCGCGCCCTTGGCCAGCGTGTGGCCGTGGCCGCGGTGCGTGGAGGTGAGGTAGTCGCTCGTGCGCAGGTGGGCGCACACGCCGGCCGGCACGGCCTCTTGCCCGGTCGACAGGTGCAGTGGCCCGCGCACCTTGGCGGCGCCGCCCGCCTGCTGGCCGTAAGCACTGACCCCGCCCTGGCTGGCGGTTTCGGCGGCATTCTCGAAGGCGCGGATGCGCACCATGACGCGGTACAGCGCCTCGCCGGCGCTGAGTGGGTTGCTCGGGTCCATCTTGTCTCCAACGCCGTGGGAATCGGCGCTTTGAGAAAAATCGTATCAACCGAGACGGCTTCGACCTACCGGGCTAACCCTTCGACCCCTCGCCCGGCCTCTTTTTCGGGCGCGGGCTTCCCGCTCTCTTCTCTATTTATTCTTCTTATTTAAGTTAGTAGTAGTAGATAAGGGTAAACCCGCCCTGTGGACAGGCCGCTTTTTCCCTTGCCTGACAACGAGTTGCGGCACCCGAGACACTGTGTGCGCCTGTGCTTCCGTGGTGCTATCAAAAAAGGAACAACTTGGGCGCGGTCGCTCCCGCTGTGGATAACAGGGGGCTTGTCCGGAAACTGTCCCCAGAGTTTTCCGTGGCCTGCGGCTCACCGACGTGCATGCGTTCCGATCCCCGTGCGTGCGCTTTCTTCCGCTCGGGAATTCCCGGGTGCCCATCGCGTGGCGGGAATGGGATAGTTAGTTCGCCACTCAAACTAACTACCTCGGCACGCCAGCACACGCTCGGCAAACCGTTCAGGAGAGACACCGATGCAACTGACAACGAAACACACCCTGGCCGCCATGGCGTTCGGTCTCACGGCCGTGGGCGCGATGGCGCAGACCGTGGTCGGCGTGAGCTGGTCCAACTTCCAGGAAGAGCGCTGGAAGACCGACGAGGCCGCGATCAAGGCGCAGCTCGAAAAGCTCGGCGCGAAGTACATCAGCGCCGACGCGGGCGGTTCGCCCGAGAAGCAGCTGGGCGACATCGAAGGGCTGATGTCGAAGGGCGCGAAGGCGCTCATCGTGCTGGCGATGGACAAGGACGCGATCCTGCCCGCCGTGACCAAGGCCACGCGGCAGAAGGTGCCGGTGGTGGCGTACGACCGGCTGATCGAGGCGCCCGGCGTGTTCTACATCACCTTCGACAACGTCGAGGTCGGGCGCATGGAGGCGCGCGAGGTGCTCAAGGTCAAGCCCAAGGGCAACTACGTGATCATCAAGGGCTCGCCGAGCGACCCGAACGCCGACTTCCTGCGCGCGGGCCAGCAGGAGGTGCTCGAGCCTTCGATCAAGAAGGGCGACATCAAGATCGTCGGCGACGAGTACACCGAAGGCTGGAAGCCCGAGGTCGCGCAGAAGAACATGGAGCAGATCCTCACCAAGAACGGCAACAAGGTCGACGCGGTGGTGGCGGCCAACGACGGCACGGCCGGCGGCGCGGTCGCGGCGCTCACGGCCAAGGGCCTGCGCGGCATTCCGGTGTCGGGCCAGGACGCCGACTTTGCGGCGCTCAACCGCATCGCGCTCGGCACGCAGACGGCCACCATCTTCAAGGACTCGCGCGAGCTCGGCCGCGAAGCTGCCTCCGCCGCCATCGCACTGTCGCAGGGCAAGCCGGTCGAGAAGGCCGCGCAGTGGAACTCGGGCCCGAAGAAGGTCGCGCTTTCCTCGCGCCTGCTCACGCCGGTGCCCATCACGCGCGACAACCTCGACGTCGTCGTGAAAGCCGGCTGGATCAAGAAGGACGAGCTCTGCAAGGGCGTCCCGGGTGCGAACGCACCGGCGGCCTGCAAGTAACGCAGCCACCCACGACGCGTTCGGCCTTCTTCTGAACGGCTGACCGCGTCGATCCATCTCCTCGCAACATGGCTTCCGGCGGACCCGCGAGGGTCTGGCGGCGGCCGGTTGCGCACCTGAAATCCTGAGGGGGTTCAAGAAATGAGCGATCCAACACCCGGCTGGTGGCGCCGCACCGGCGTCGACCTGCGCCTGATCCTGATGTGCGTGCTGCTGGCCGCGATGGCGGTGGCGTTCAGCGTCATGTCGGGCGGCGTGTTCCTGTCGCCCGAGAACCTCTACAACGTCGCGCAGCAGACGGCCGTGGTCGGCATCGTTTCCACGGTGATGGTGCTGGTCATCGTGGCGCGCCACATCGACCTGTCGGTGGGTTCGGTGATGGGCTTCGTCGGCGTGCTCATCGCGTACCTGCAATACACCTCGGGCTGGTCGTGGCCCACGGCCTGCCTCGCGGGGCTCGCGGTGGCGCTGCTGGTGTCGATCTACCAGGGCTGGCTCACGGCGGTGCTGGGCGTGCCCTCGTTCGTGGTCACGCTGGGCGGGCTGATGTCGTTCCGCGGCGCGGCATTTCTCGTGGCCGACGGCAAGACGCAGCCGGTGAACGACGAGTTCTTCCAGCGACTGGGCGGCGGCTACGACGGCGGCATCGGCGTCACCGCCAGCTGGGTGCTTGCGGCCTTCGTGGCGCTGGTGCTGTTCGGGCGCATGGTGCAAAAACGCCGCGCGCGCCAGCGCCACGACATGCCGACCGAGGCGCTGTGGCTCGACGTGCTGCTCACGGCGGTGCCGGTGGCGGTGGTGGCCGGCTTCGCCTGGGTGATGAACAGCTACCAGATCTCGTCGAAGAGCGAGCCGCAGGGCATTCCGATTCCGGTGCTGATCTGGGCCGTGGTGGCGATCGTGCTGTCGTTCATCGTGCACCGCACGCGCTTCGGGCGCTACGTGTTCGCGATGGGCGGCAACCCCGACGCGGCGGCGCTGGTGGGCATTCCGGTCAAGCGCGTCACGCTCATGTTGTTCGCGCTGCTGGCGGTGCTGGTGACCATTGCGGCCATCGTGTCGATCGCGCGGCTCAATGCGGGCACCAACTCGCTGGGCACCGGCATGGAGCTGTACGTGATCGCGGCGGCCGTCATTGGCGGCACGGCGCTCGCGGGCGGCAGCGGCTCGATCTTCGGCTCGGTGCTGGGCGCGCTCATCATGCAATCGCTCGACAGCGGCATGCTGCTGCTCGACGTGCCCATCGGCAAACGCATGGTGATCATCGGCCAGGTGCTGATCGTGGCCGTCGTCTTCGACGTGCTCTACCGCCGCAAGTTCGGGGAGAACTGACATGGCCGACATCGACAACACGAAACCCCTGGTCGAGCTGCGCGAGATCCGCAAGGCCTTCGGCGGCGTGAAGGCCGTGGACGGCGTGAGCATCAACCTCTACCCCGGCGAAGTGGTCGCGCTGCTGGGCCACAACGGCGCGGGCAAGTCCACGCTCATGAAGATGCTCGCGGGCGCCTACCCGATCGATTCGGGCGACACACTCATCGCGGGCGAGAAGGTCCACATCCGCACGCCCGCCGAAGCGCAGGCGCAGGGCATCGAGACCATCTACCAGACGCTTGCGCTGGCCGACAACCTCGATTCGGTGGCCAACCTCTTTCTCGGCCGCGAGAAGATGACGGCGTGGAACACGCTCGACGACCACTTCATGGAAGTGCAGGCGCGCAAGGTGTTCCAGCGCCTGAACAAGAACTTCACCAACATCCGCATCCCCGTGCGGCGCCTGTCGGGCGGGCAGCGGCAGGTGGTGGCGATTTCACGTGCGCTGTACTTCAACGCGCGCATCCTCATCATGGACGAGCCCTGCGCCGCGCTGGGCCCCGAAGAGACGGCGATGGTCGGACGCCTCGTGAAGCAGCTGAAGGACGACGGCGTCGGCATCTTCCTGATCACGCACGACATGCCCGACGTGTTCTCGCTGAGCGATCGGCTCGCGGTGATGAAGAACGGCAAGCTCGTGGGCACCTACCGCACGGCCGATGTCACCGAGGACGAAGTGCTCGGGATGATCATTGCCGGCAAGCGGCCCGAGGGGCGGGAGCAGGCGCATCACGCAGCCACCGCAGCCACTGCATCGGCATGAAAACGATCGGCGACCAGCCGCTGTTGAAGCGCATGAACCGCAGCGTGCTGCTGCGGTTGCTGCGCGCGCAGCCGGGCTTGTCGCGCGCGCGGCTCGCGAGCGAAAGCGGCCTCACCAAATCGACCGTGAGCCTGCTGGTGCGCGAGCTGCTCGACGAAGGCTGGCTCAGCGAATCGGGCGCGGCCGTGGCCGACGGGCTCGGTCGGCCGTCCACGCCGCTGCAGATCAACGTCGGCGTGCGCGCGCTGATGGGCGTGGAGATCGCCGTCGAAACATTGCGCCTCGTGTGCGTCTCGTTGCAGGGCGAGGTGCTGCATGCGGAAGCCCAGCCGCTGGACGACGGCGAGCCCGGTCGCGTGTGTGCGCAGCTCGCGCGCATGGCGGCTGCGGGGCATGCGCACCTCGACCGGCGCGGCCTGCGCCTGTCGAGCATCGGCGTGTGCGTGCCGGGCGCGGTGGACGACTGCACGGGCGTGGTCCGCTTCGCGCCCAACCTCGGTTGGCGCAACGTGAACCTGCTGCCTGCGCTCGAAAAGGCGCTGGCCGCGGCCGGCCTGCCGGGCGTCACCGTGCAGCTGCAGAACGACGCCGATGCGGCGGCGCTCGGCGAGTACGAGTTCGCGGCGGGCGAGGGCGAAGACCCGCTGATCTTCGTCAGCAGCGATGTCGGCGTGGGCGCCGGCGTGGTGCTGAACGACCGCCTCTTCACCGGCGCGCAAGGCATGGCCGGCGAGATCGGCCACACCATCCTGCAGCTCGACGGACCGCTGTGCTCGTGCGGACGGCACGGCTGCGCCGAGGCCTTCTTCGGCTCGCGCGTGCTGGCGCGCGAGGGCGCCGACATGGCGCGTGCCGCCGCGTTCTTCGGCGTGCTGCTGCAGAACCTGTGGGTCACCTTCAACCCGCGCGCGATCGTGCTCGGGGGCAAGGTCTGCGCGGAGCATCCCGCGTTCGTGCAGACCGCGTTCGACGCCGTGAAGGGCTATGCCGAGCGCGCCGGCATGCCCGCGCCCGATCTGCGCACCGCGCGCTACGAAGCGCTCGCGCCCGCGGTGGGCGCGGCGGCGCTGGCGCTGCACGAATACTTAAGGCCGCTGCAGCCCGACGCCCGCACACGGCGCGCGCGCGCCGCACAAGGTCTTGCCACCGTCGTCTGAGCCATCGGCCTACGCGCGTGGCGCGGGCGTTGGTCTACGGTAAGGCTTCCGTCCCAGGGGAGCTCCAGCCATGACGCGTTCTTCCGCCCAATTCACGCAGCCTGCCGGGGTGTCGTCGGCGTCTCCCTTGCTGGTCGTCACGGCCGTGGTGCTCGGCCTCGCCGGCCTGGTGCTCGCCGCTGCGGGCGCGTGGCTCATCGCGCTCGGCGGCTCGTGGTACTACCTTGTCGCGGGGCTCGGACTCATCGCGTCGGCGTGGCTGCTGAAGCGCGGCGGCGGCATCGGCCTGCTGGTCTATGCGGCGGTGGTGCTGCTGACGCTGGTGTGGTCGCTGTGGGAGGTGGGCTTCGACTGGTGGCCGCTGGCCGCGCGCGGCGATGTGTTCTTCGTGCTCGGCCTGTTCCTGCTCTCGCCGTGGGTGGCGCGTGCGCTGGCGCGCCGCGATGCCACGGGCATCGGGCCCACGCGCGCCGTGCTCGGCGGCGTGCTTGCGGCCTTCCTCGTGGCCGCGGTGGTTTCGTGGACGCGCGAGCCCGGCCGCATCGAAGGCATCGCGCCGCTGCCCGATGCATCGAGCAATGCAACCAGCAACGCAGCCGCCCACCCGCCACCGCCCACGGATGAGTGGACCGCCTACGGCGGCACCGGTTTCGGCCAGCGCTACTCGGCGCTCGACCAGATCACGCCGGCCAATGTGGGGCAGCTCGAGGAGGCGTGGCACTTCCGCACCGGCGACGTGCGCGGCCAGCCCGGCGATCCGGAAGAGACGACCTTCGAGGTCACGCCGCTGAAGATCGGCGAGCGGCTCTTTTTGTGCACGCCGCACCAGTCGGTGGTGGCGCTCGACGCGACCACGGGCGCGCAGCTGTGGCGCTACACGCCGGAGATCAAGCGCCCGCTCGCGCTGCAGCACCTGACCTGCCGCGGGCTCTCGTACCACGCGGGCAGCGCGGCGCAGCCGCCTGCGCCATCACCCGCGCCGTCGCCCTCGCCGGCACCCGCGGGCGACTGCAGCGCCAAGCTCTTCATGCCCACCGCCGACGGCCGCGTGCTCGCGCTCAACCCCGAGAACGGCAAGCCCTGCATGGCCTTCGGCAACGGCACGGGGCAGATCGACCTGTGGAAGAACATGCCCAACGTGAACCCGGGCTCGTATTACTCGACCTCGCCCGTCGTCGTGACGCGCTCGCTGCTCATCGTGGGCGGCACCGTGCTCGACAACGTCTCGACGAAGGAAGCCTCGGGCGTGATCCGCGCCTTCGACGTGAACACCGGCGCGCTGGTGTGGAACTGGGATTCGGGCAACCCCGACGACACCGCGCCCATCGCGCCCGACCGCACCTACAGCGCCAACTCGCCCAACAGCTGGTCGATCTCGAGCGTGGACGAGGCGCTGGGCCTGGTCTACGTGCCCACGGGCAATCAGCCGCCCGACCAGTGGGGCGGCAAGCGCACCGAGGGCGCCGAGCGCTACTCGTCGTCGGTGGTGGCGCTCGACCTGGCGAGCGGCCGCGTGCGCTGGAATTTCCAGACCGTGCACCACGACCTGTGGGACTACGACGTGCCGTCGCAGCCGAGCCTCATCGACCTGCGCGTGGGCAGCGAGACCATTCCCGCGCTCGTGCAGCCGACCAAGCAGGGCGAGCTCTTCGTGCTCGACCGCCGCAACGGCCAACCGATCGTGCCGGTGACCGAACGGCCCGCGCCGCAGGGCGCAGCCGCAGGCGACCGCACCGCGCCGACGCAGCCGGTGTCGGGCCTGTCGTTCGATCCGCCCGCGCTCACGCCGGCCGACATGTGGGGCGGCACGGTCTTCGACCAGCTGGCCTGCCGCATCGCGTTCCACCGGCTGCGCTACGAAGGCCGCTACACGCCGCCGTCGACGCAGGGCTCGCTGATCTACCCGGGCAACTTCGGCGTCTTCAACTGGGGCGGCCTCGCGGTCGATCCGCAGCGGCAGATCGCCTTCGCCACGCCGACCTCGCTGGCCTTCGTGTCGAAGCTCGTGCCGCGCGCCGACGACACCACGCCGTACGTGCAGGGAAAGAACCGCCCCAACGACAGCCTGCCCGCGCTCAACGAGAACTTCGGCGCGCCCTTCGCGGTGAAGCTCAGCGCGTTCACCTCGGTGTTCGGCCTGCCCTGCCAGGCGCCGCCGTGGGGCCACGTGGCCGCCGCCGACCTGCGCACCGGCCAGGTCGTGTGGAAACACAAGAACGGCACCGTGCGCGACAGCTCGCCGCTGCCGCTGCCCTTCGCGATGGGCGTGCCGAACCTCGGCGGCCCGGTCATGACGGCGGGCGGCGTGGCCTTTCTCTCAGGCACGCTCGACCAGTTCGTGCGCGGCTACGACGTCGGCAACGGCAAGGAACTCTGGCGCAGCCGTTTGCCCGCCGGCGGACAGGCCACGCCGATGACCTACCGCGGCAGCGACGGCCGCCAGTACGTGGTGGTGGCCGCAGGCGGCCACGGCTCGCTGGGCACGCGCACGGGCGACCATGTGATCGCGTACGCGCTGCCAAAGCCATAAAAGCGAACCGGCTCAGTCGAGCTGCAGGCCCGCTTCCTGCGCCGCCTTCGGCAGGATGGCCAGTTCGCGCTTGAGCACATCGGCAAAGGCTTCGGGCGTGTTGCCTGTTGCCGGCGCCACGCCGCCCAGGTCATTGAGCCGCTTGCGGAACGCCGGCTCGGCGGTGATCTTGGCGATCTTCTCGCCGAGCAGCTTGACCACCGGTGCGGGCGTCTTGGCGGGCGCCACCACGCCGAACCACACATCGAAGTCCACGCCGCCGGGCACGCCCTGCTCGGTGAGCGTCGGCACGTCGGGCCACAGTTCGGAGCGGCCGTTGCGCAGCTGCCCGATGGCCTTGAGCTTGCCCGACTGGATGAAGCCGCGCACGTCGCCCGTGCCCAGCAGGCCCCAGGTCACCTCGTTGGCCATCAGCGCCTGCACCAGCGGCGCGCCGCCCTTGTAGGGCACGTGCGTGAAGTTGCTGTCGGCGTTGGCATTGAAGGCTTCCGACGCCAGGTGCGACAGCCCGCCCGCGCCGGCCGATCCGTAGGGCAGGCCGCCCTTGCCGGCCTTCTTGCCCGCGGCCAGCAGCTCCTGCACGTTCTTGTACGGCGACTTCTCGGGCACCACCAGCAGCAGCGGCGCGAGCGACACGCGCGCCACGGGCACGAAGTCCGACGCCTGGAAGCCGGCCTTCTTGTAGATGACGGGGTTGATCGACAGCATGCCCGTGAGCGTGACCGCCAGCGTGTAGCCGTCGGGGGCGCTCTGCGCCACGTTGATCATGGCGATGTTGCCGCCGGCACCGGGGCGGTTCTCGACCAGGACGGTCTGGCCCAGCTCCTCCTGCAGGCGCGGGCTCAGCATGCGCGCGGCCACGTCGGTGGCGCCGCCCGGCGGGTAGGGAACGACCAGGCGGATCGGCTTGCTCGGATAGGCGCCGCCGCCTTGCGCCATGGCGACCGTGCCCAGGCCCAGGGCCAGGGATCCCGCCGTGACGACACGGCCGATGAGAGTGAGAGTGCGCACGTGTGCTCCTGATTTTTTCTTGAAGGGTGAACGAAGGGGTCGGGTTCAGCGGGCGTTGCCGGTTTCGTAGCGGGCCTGCCGCTCTTCGAGCGCGTGCCAGCCGATGAGGTCCTTGAAGTCCGCCATCGGCGTCTGCGCAAAGGGCAGGTCGGCGAAATCGCCCGAGCGGCGGCGCGCCAGCTCGCGCAGGTTGGCCTGCACGGTGTGCACGGTGGTCAGCAGGCCGGCAATCGGATAGCTGGCAAAGGCCGCCACGCTTTCGATCTGTTCGCGGCTCAGCGCGGTCATCCAGGTGCCGGCCATCAGCATCAGCGACAGCCGGCGGCCGCAGGCTTCACGCAATTGCAGCAGTTGCTCGTAGCTGTTGAAGGTGCGCGAGATGGGCTGGATGAGGTCGGCGCCCGCTTCGGCGTAGCGGGCGGCGCGCTCCAGCGCTTCGCCGGGGTCCTGGGCATCGGTGCGCGCGACGATCAGCAGGTCGGGGTCGGTGCGCGCATCGAGCGCGGCCTTGATGCGCCCCAGCGCGTCGTCCATCGACACCAGCGTGGACGTCGGTGCGGCGGCCGGGCAACGCTTGGGACTGACCTGGTCTTCCAGCTGCAGGGCCGCGGCACCGGCTTTTTCGAACTCGCGCACGGCCCGGCCCACGTTGAGCACGCTGCCGTAGCCCGTGTCCGCGTCGACAAAGATCGGCTTGCGCACGACGTTGGCCATGCGGTTCACGGTGGCGACGTTCTCGCTGAGCGTGTACAGCTCCATGTCGGGCTGGCCCAGCAGCGCGGCCGAGATGCCGAAGCCCGTGCTGAAGATGCCGTCGAAGTCCGATTGGTCGACCAGCAGGGCCGACAGCGCGTCCTGTGCGCCGCCGAACCAGAGGGTCGGGCCGTGGGTGATGCGCTGGCGCAGCGCCTGGCGGGATGAGGTCATCGTGTGTCTCCAGAAAAAAAGTGCGGGCCGTTCAGCCCGCTCACCGCGTGGGAGCCATGCGGCGCTTCAGGTACGGAATGAGTCCGCCCGCGTCCAGCATGCCGCGCTCGGAATCCGAGAAGGGCTGCAGCGCCAGGGTCTGGCCCGAGCGCAGGTTCTTCACTTCGTTCGTGCGCCAGTCGACCGTGAGTTCGTCGCCGCGCTGCGTGGCCGCGCGGATGCCCGGGCAGCTGATGAGTGGAAAGCCCATGCTCGTCTCGCCGCGGAAAAACCCCGGCGAGAACGACTCGGCGATGACTGCGGTGATGCCCAGGTGCCGCATGGCGCGCATGGCCGGGTAGTGCGGGTGGCCGTAGCCGAAGTTGTGGCCGCCGACCAGCAGGTCGCCCGGCTTCACGCTGGCGGCAAAGCCCGGCGTGTAGTCGGCCATGGCCAGCGCGGCCAGCTCCTTCACGTCGGTGATCTTGATGTTGCGCACGCCGACGATGAGGTCGATGTCGTAGTCGTCTTCCTCGAAGACCCAGGCGGCGCGGCCGTGCAGGTTCGCGAGGCTCATGCAGGCGCTCCTGCAGCGGCTTTCGCGGCTTTGGCAGCCTCTGCCAGGTAGGGGCGCGGATCGGCGATGCGGCCTTCGAGCGCCGATGCCGCGACCACGGCCGCGTTGCAGATGTAGATCTCCGAGTCCACGCTGCCCATGCGTCCCGGCGTGTTCAGCGTGCCGGTGGACACGGCGCGCTGGCCGTCGCTCATGGTGGCGATGCGCCCGAAGCAGTAGTCGCAGCTGGGCGAACTGATGAAGGCGCCTGCTTCGACCAGCACCTCGATCAGCCCCTCGCGCGCGGCGGCCGCCATGATCGCCTTCGACGTCGGCACCACGTGCAGCTGGAAGCCCGGCTGGATGCGGCGCCCGCGCAGCACGTCGGCCGCAATGCGCAGGTCTTCGAGCCGGCCGCTGGCGCACGAACCCAGGTAGCCGGTGTGCACCTCCACGCCGGTGAAGTCCTTCAGGTCGCGCGTGTTGGCGGGGCTCGGCGGAATCACGACGATGGGTTCGAGCGCCGAGACATCGATCGTCAGCACCTGGTCGTACGCGGCATCGGCATCGGGGTACACCGGGTCCAGCGCGATCTTCGAGCGTCCCTGCACATAGGCCAGCGTCTTCGCATCGGGCGCGATGAGCATGGTGGTCGCGCCGAGGAACATGGCCTGGCCGCAGAGCGTCTGGCGGCCTTCGATGCTCATGGCGTCGATCACGGGTCCGCACAGCTCCACCACCTTGAAGCGGCACGAGGCCGGACCCATCACGCGGACCATGTGGTGGAACACGTCGCGCGCCATCACGCCGGGCTGCAGCGTGCCCGTCAGTTCGACCTTCACGGTCGCCGGCACGGTCATCGTGAGCGTCTCGGTCACGAAGGATTCGAGCACGCCCTTGCGCGCGCCGAAGGCGAAGGTGCCGAAGGCGCCCAGCTGGCTCACATGGCCGTCGAAGTGCACGGCGAAGGCGCCCGGCGTGGCATAGCCCAGCTCGGCCGCGACCTGGTGGCCGATGCCCTCGCGCTCATGCACCGGCACGCCTTGCTCCTTGCCCCAGGCGCGGGTGACCTTGTGCAGCTCTTCTTCCTTCGGCGCGGTGGCCGGGACCATGTGGTCGATGAACAGCACGAAGCGCTCGGGGCTGGCCACCTTCTCGATCCCGAAGTCCTCGCGCGTCTCCTTGAAGAACACGTCGGTGTAGCCGGGAAAGTCGTAGGCGATCACGAAGTCGGGGCGCGCCGTGATCTCTTCGCCCGGCACCACGCGCGGCCTTCCGGCGGCGCGGGCCAGGATCTTTTCGGTCATCGTCTGGGGCATCTGGTTCGGCTTTCGACTTCCACGATGTGGCAGTGCAGGGTGTTCGATGAATGCAATTACATTCGAGGGAATTCCTTCCCCATTCGGGAGCAACCCGAATTACTGCCGCATCGTGGAAACTAAACGCCGAACTGCCGCCGCGAAGACCGCCTCACCCCCGCCGCTGGCCACGGCCGGTGCGCGCTCGGGCACGCAGAGCATCGAGCGCATGGTGGGCATGCTGCGCGTGGTGGCTTCGCGCGGTCGGCGCGGCATGCGCATTGCCGATGTCGTGAGCCTCAGCGGCCTGCCGATGTCGACCTGCTTTCGCATGCTGCAGCGGCTGGAGGTCGAAGGGCTGCTGGTGCGCGACCTGCTCACCCGCAAGTACCACCTGGGGCCGCTGCTGCATGAGCTGGGCATGCTGGCCGAGCCGCGCTACCAGTTGAGCGAACTGTGCGAGCCCGCGCTGCGCACCATCGCCGAGCTGACGCACGACACGGTCTATCTGAGCGAGCGGCGCGGCCCCGAATCGATCTGCACGAGCCGCGCACTGGGCGCCTACCCGATCAAGGCGCTGACGCTGGACGTGGGCATTCGCCGGCCCATGGGCGTGGGCGCCGGCGGCCTCGCGATCCTGAGCGCGCTGCCCGAGGCCGAAGCCGAATTGATCGTCGCGGCCAACGAAGCGCGCTATGCCAGGTTCGGCGCCGCCTTCGAGCCGGGCTTTCTGCGCGAGGCCATCGCGCAGACGCGCGCGCAGGGCTACTCGTTCCTGGACAGCGCGGCGACGCCGGGCGCCGCGGCCATCGGCGTCGCCTTTCCGCCCGACAACCCGATCGCGGCGGTGAGCGTGGCGGCGATCTCCAGCCGCATGGGGCCGGCGCGGCGCGCCGAGGTGGCGAAGATCATCCAGCAGCAGGTGCGGGCGATCTGCGTGCTGCTCGCCTCTGAGTCTGTGGCGGCGCCTTCAGGCCGCGAAGGCGATTGAGCTAAGCCGCTGAAGCGGCGTCCGCTTCGTCGCTCCCCTGCGCCCAACTGCGCAGCCGCCGGTACAGCGTGCCGCGCGACACATTGAGCTGCCGCGCCGCCTGCGACACGTTGCCGCCGTGCGCCGCGAGCGTGTCTTCGATGAGCTTGCGGCTGTGCTCGCGCAGGGTTTCGGTGGGCGCTGTCGGCTCGATGTCGCTCATGGGGGCAAGCGCCACCGGCTGCGCTGCATGCACCTCGATCGCCGCAGGCGCATCGACCTGCGCGTGCGCCATGCCCGGCATCGCCACCGCATGCCGGAAGTCGGCGCCGTCCGCGCCCTTGAGCTGCGCCTGCATCCACACGCCGAGCCCGCTCGCCAGCCGCATCGGCTGCGCGGCCTCGCGCCGGCCCAGCCGCAGCAGGCTTGCCAAGTCGTGGCCCAGCAGGCATTCCACGTCGCGGTCGTCGGGTGCTTCGGGCAGCCGTCCCAGCAGCCGCGCGCCGGCATTGTTGAGCCACGCGATGGTGCCGTCGGGCGCGATGCCCGCGAGCGCTTCGAGCGGCGTGCCGAGCAGCGTGGGGCTGGCCTGGAAGCGCAGGATCAGGTGGTCGCGCGACTGCGCCTGCAGCAGCCGGTTCTCGATGATGGTGGCGTGCAGCGCGACCATCGACGCCGCATCGAAACCGAAGCGCCGCGCTTCCACCGTGAGGTCGAGCACGCCGGCGAGCTGGCCGCTCACGTCGCGGATCGGCGCTGCGGCGCATTGCATGTGGCGCAGCACGTCGTAGTAGTGCTCGGCGCCGTCCACGGTGCAGGCCTGCCCGGTGCTGGCCACGATGCCCGGCGCCGTGGTGCCGACGACCCGTTCGGAGATGTTCACGCCCAGGCGCGCGGTCTGGCGCAGCACGGGCTGGTGCGTGCCGGCGGGCTCGCTCGTGACGTGCACCACCACGCCGTCGCG
Organism: Variovorax sp. EBFNA2; assembly: GCF_033802765.1. NCBI lineage: Bacteria > Pseudomonadati > Pseudomonadota > Betaproteobacteria > Burkholderiales > Comamonadaceae > Variovorax > Variovorax sp. EBFNA2. The sequence continues at coordinate 6,130,186 of NZ_CP138496.1, read as the reverse complement.
GTCGGTGAGGATCACGCGGCAGTCGGTGCCCGCGAGCACGTGCTCCATCTGCGCGAGTTCGTGCCGCGCCACGTCGAGCAGCTCGCGGTTGCGCGCGAGCGTGGTGTGCAGCCGGCTGGGCGTGACCGCGTCGAAGGCCACCACGCGCTGCCGGTCGGTGTGGGTGCGGCTGCAGCGCATCCACGACTGGAGCACCGCCTCGCCGACCAGCCCCGAGGGGCGCACGCCTTCTTCGAAGAACTGCTGCCGCGCCAGCGCCACGCGCTGCGCGGGCGTGCTGGCAAAGAGTTGGCGCGGCGCATCCGCCGTGCCGAGCCTGTCGAGCGCCATGGGTTCGCCGCCTCTTCTGGAATCAAGACCGTCTCGAATGTGTTCCGCAATGGAACAAGGCTTGATTGGGGAAATCCCGGGGGTGAAGGCCGGTGCCGCGCGAACGATCCTTGGGGCAGAACGACGAAGGAGACAGACCACGATGAAGACGATCACACAGCCTCTTGCCGGGCGGCGCCTGCTTGCGGGCGCCTTGCTGTGCCTGGGCCTTGCGGCCCCGGCGCTGGCCCAGACGGCAGCCTCCCCGCAGGACCGCGCCGGCGCGGCCGCCAAGCGCGTCGACGCCAACTTCGTGCGCGCCAACGCGGCGAAGAAGACGCCCGACTGGCCCAGCTACGGGCTCGACTATGCCGAGTCGCGCTTCAGCAAGCTCGACCAGGTCAACACGGGCAACGTGAAGCAGCTCGGGCTGGTCTGGTCGTACAACCTGGAGTCGACGCGCGGGGTGGAAGCCACGCCGCTGGTGGTCGACGGCATCATGTACGTCACGGCCTCGTGGAGCGTGGTGCATGCGATCGACACGCGCACCGGGCAGAAAATCTGGAGCTTCGATCCGCAGGTCGACCGTTCCAAGGGCTTCCGGGGCTGCTGCGACGTGGTCAACCGCGGCGTGGCGCTGTACGAAGGCCGCGTCTACGTGGCCGCCTACGACGGCCGCCTGATCGCGCTGGACGCCGCCACCGGCCAGAAGGTGTGGGAGAAGAACACCATCGACGGCCAGAAGGGCAGCTACACCATCACCGGCGCGCCGCGCGTGTTCAAGGGCAAGGTCATCATCGGCAACGGCGGCGCCGAGTACGGCGTGCGCGGCTACGTCACCGCCTACGACGCAAAAACCGGCGACCAGAAGTGGCGCTGGTTCGTGGTGCCCGGCGACCCGAGCAAGCCCTTCGAAGACGAGTCGATGGCGCGCGCCGCCAAGACCTGGGACCCTTCGGCCAAGTACTGGGAAGCCGGCGGCGGCGGCACCGCCTGGGACAGCTTTGCCTACGACCCCGAGCTCAACCTGATGTACGTGGGCACCGGCAACGGCTCGCCCTGGGCGCACAAGAAGCGCAGCCCCAAGGGCGGCGACAACCTCTACCTGAGTTCGGTGGTGGCGCTGAACCCCGACACCGGCAAGTACGTGTGGCACTACCAGGAGACGCCCGGCGACAACTGGGACTACACCTCCACGCAGTCGATGATCCTGGCCGACGTCAAGCTGGACGGCAAGACCCGCAAGGTGCTCATGCACGCGCCGAAGAACGGCTTCTTCTTCGTCATCGACCGCACCAACGGCAAGTTCATCTCGGCGAAGAACTTCGTCGAGGTCAACTGGGCCACGGGCTACGACAAGAACGGCCGGCCCATCGAGGTCGCCGCCGCGCGGCAGAACGAGAAGCCGGGCGACAGCATCCCGGGCCCGTTCGGCGCGCACAACTGGCACCCGATGTCGTTCAACCCGCAGACCGGCCTGGCCTACCTGCCCGCCCAGCACGTGCCGCTCAACCTGATGGACGACAAGGACTGGAAGTTCGACCAGAACGCGCCCGGCCGCCCGCACGCCGCGCTGGGCTGGAACACCGCCATGTTCGCCAACGCCGAGCCGCCCAAGAGCAAGCCCTTCGGCCGCCTCGTGGCCTGGGACCCGGTCACGCAGAAGGAAGCCTGGGGCGTGGACTACGCCTCGCCGTGGAACGGCGGCACGCTGACCACCGCCGGCACGCTGGTGTTCCAGGGCACGGCCGACGGCCGGCTCGTGGCCTACCACGCCAAGACCGGCGAGAAGCTCTGGGAAACGCCCACCGGCACCGGCGTGGTGGCGGCGCCCGCGACCTACATGGTGGACGGCAAGCAGTACGTGTCGGTGGCCGTGGGCTGGGGCGGCGTGTACGGCCTGGCGCAGCGCGCCACCGAGCGGCAGGGGCCGGGCACGGTCTACACCTTCGCGGTCGGCGGCACGGCCAAGATGCCCGCGTTCGTCGAGTACCGCATGGCCAAGCTGGTGCAGGGCGTGAAGTACGACCCCGCCAAGGTCCAGGCCGGCACCATGCTGTACGTGAGCAACTGCGTGTTCTGCCACGGCGTGCCGGGCGTGGACCGCGGCGGCAACATCCCGAACCTGGGCTACCTCGATGCGGCCTACATCGAGAACCTCGACAAGTTCGTGCTCAAGGGCCCGGCCATGTCGCGCGGCATGCCCGACTTCACGGGCAAGCTCTCGGGCGACGACATCGAGAGCATCAAGGCCTTCATCCAGGGCACGGCGGACGCGATCCGGCCGAAGTAGGGCGCATCGCGCGCAAGCAAACAGGAAAGGCGCCATCGGCGCCTTTTCTTTTGAGGGCAGGGCGGCCGGTCAGCCCGCCAGCCGCAACTCGTGGATCAGCCCCGCCACGTTGCCCACCTGCAGCTTGTCGTAGATCGACTGGATGTGGTTGCGCACCGTGGCCGGCGAGCGGTTCAGGAGGGCGGCGATGTCCTTGTGCGTGTCGCCGCGCGCCAGCAGTTCGGCCACCGTGTGCTCGCGCGGCGTGAGGCTGTCGGCGCGGCAGCGCTTGCGAATGCTCAGGAACAGGAGGCGCTGCTCAAGCCGATAGGACACCACGACGTGCCGGCCCATGCAAGCCGACTGCGCCGTCATGAAGTGCTGCAGCAGCAACTGCGGCAGCGCCTGGCGCGGCCAACCCGGGAATTCTTCCTGCATCAGCGCCACGAAGGTCACGTCGCAGTGATAGATCGCGCCTTTCAAGTCGGCAATCGCTGCGCCGCGCGGGTGCGTGCCCGAGGCCGGCGAGAGCGTGCGGTCCAGGTGCATCACGCGGTTGAGCGCCAGCGCCTGCATGAGGTGGGGCGACAGGCTGGCCAGGAGGCTCACTTCCTCGGGCTTGCAGTGCGCATCGGGATCGGCGCGGAACAGCGAGAACCAGTGCATGAAATTGGACTGCGGGTTGCTGTCCATCGTGATGAAGATGTTGTTCTGGTCATAGCGCTGCACGTAGTCCAGAAACGGCGCGTACGTGGGGCCGCTCCACCAGCTCGCCGAGTTGAAGCCCCGCGTGCCGTGTCCCTTGCCGAAGAAGCTCGCGGCCGCGGAGTCGAGGTGCTTGAAGTCGTCGTACTCCATCATCATCTCGGGCGTCTTGCGGTGCAGGTGCAGCGTGTGCACGTCGATCCCCTCGGCCGCTGTGGTGGCGGTACCCCACATCGACGAGTCGAAGGGCAGCACGGGCTTGATGAGGTCGAGCGCCGCATCCTGGAAGGCATCGATGGGCAGCTCGTGCGAGAGGCGGTACAGCCGCAGCAGGAGGTCGCTGAGATCGTGCGGAGCACCGGCCGGGGAGGTCATGCGCGGAGTCTTCCAGCCGCCGAACCCTCTGCCCATCCCATGTTCCGGGGAAGCGCGCCAGGCCTGGCCGGGGGGTTTCAAGAATGGTGCATTTGCATCATTTGATTTCCAAAAGCGAAAGCTATTGTTTGCAGCGCCCTCGGTTGCTGCCCAGGCCCTTTCCCTTTTCGAGAGATCCACGATGCCTCATCCCACCTCCAGAATCCCCCACGCCCTGTCCCTTGCCACCCTGTTGATCCTCGGCGCCTGCGGCGGCGGAGGGGGTGGCGGAGGCGGCGGTGGTTTCGCGTTCCCCGTCGGCACGGGCGGCAATGGCGGCACGCCGCCCGCCGCCGAATCGCCCGGCACGCTGAGCGGCACCGTCGCCACCGGCGCCGCCTTTGCCGGCGCCGCCCTCACCGTGTTCGACCAGACCGGCGCCAAGGTCTGCGAACTGACCGTGCCGGCCGAAGGCAGCTACAGCTGCGTGCTGCCCGCCGGCACCAGGGCGCCGCTGGTGATCCAGGCCGTGCGCGACGACCTCACGCTCTACAGCACCACCGCCAGCACCGCCACCGGCACCACCAATGTGACGCCGCTGACCACCGTCGTGGTGGCGCAGCTGTCGCCCGACGGCGACCCCTCGAAGCTGGCCGCCGCCGTGCAGGCCGATGCCGGCGCCGTCACGCCGGGCGCCATCAGCGACCAGGTCGCCAGGCTCGTGGCCGCGCTGAAGCCGCTGCTGGACGCGCTCAACACCAGCATCGATCCGATGAGCGGCGAGTTCCAGGCCAACGGCACGGGACAGGACCGCGTGCTCGACACGCTCAATGTCTCGGTGCGCCCCGACGGCACCGCCGCCAACATCGAGATCACCGTGAAGGCGCAGCCTGCGAGCGAAGACAGCGCGCCGGTGTCCATCGTCTTTCGCACCGGCGAGAGCACCATCGCGCCGCTGCCCGCGGTCGATGTCGCGGCCCTCGTGCCGCCGCCCACGCCGGCGATGGTGAAAGACCTGCTCGACCGCCTCGACGCCTGCTACGCGCTGCCGGTGAACGAGCGCGTGGACAGCACCATCGGCTCCGACGGCAACGCCTTCGGCGAGGCCTTCAACGTGGTCGCGCCGGCCTGCCGCACGCTGTTCGTGGGCGACGACCCGGCCAGCTTCGTGACGGCCGGCCTGCACATCGGCCGCGCGTCGAGCGGCCCGCGCCGGCCTTTCGAAAGCCTGTTCCGTTTCGGTCCCACGAACCTGAAGCACGACCGCGGCAACTTCGAATATTTCCATCCGGGCGGCGACATCGCGCTGACCTACCGCTGGACCGACAGCGTGGGCAACACCGACAACGACGTGTTCAACGCGAAGATCGTGAATGGCGCGCTCAAGCTCACCGGCAACAGCAACGCCTACCGCGCCGCCGTGCGCCCGCAGCAGGAGCTGAAGGACTTCCTCAAGCACGCGAACCTGATGTACCACGCCGCCGGCTACAACGTCGCGGTGGACAATGTGCTCGACGGCAACGGCGACTCGATCTTCACGAAGGTGGTGGCCACCTCGTCCGCGCTGCCGGGCCGCGAGCTGGTGCTGGTGCCCCGGGCCGGGCTGACGACCCTGGTGCTCACCACCGACGGCACCCCCAACGGCGCGCTGAACTCCTCGCTGTGGCGCATGGCCGCACGCTACGCGGACCCGGCACAAGGCGGCAATCCGAGCAGCATCGAGCCCGGAAATCTCTTCGCCGCGCCGCAGTTCGACGACGCACAGCTGGGCGCCATTCCCGACCAGTCGGTCTGGAAGCTCGAGTTCTTCCTGGCGGCCGGCGGGACGAACCCGGTGCAGTACGCGCGCACCTTCTCGCGCGCGCCGACCCTCGCCGAGGCCATGCAGTTGCCGACCATGGACATGACGCCGGCCCTGCGCGCCGAGCTGATGCAGGAGATCGACGGCGTTCCGCGCGGCATCGTGTTCGGCGCGCCGGAGCCGTCCGACCCCGGCGCCAACAACATCGACTTCAGCGCCGAGGGCAACCAGGACGGCTGGTCGGTGCCCACCGGCGCCTACGCCCCGACCACCTTCCTGGTGGCCGGCCGTGGCCCGAACAACAACCGCTTCACCGACTCGATCACCGTGCGCACCTCGGCGCGCAAGGCCGTCATCTACTGCCAGCCCGTGAACTCGCCGAGCGACAACCACTGCACGAGCGTCGGCAACAACGCCTGGCAGTATGCGCAGGGCTCGTCGGTCAGCAGCTTCATCTTCACGGCACGCACCGCGCGCCAGGTCGATGTGCGCAAGAACTTCGAAGTCTGGACCGTCCCCACCCCCTGATTCTTTTTCCTGCTGTCACACCGGATGAAAAAAGCCGCCGGCCCTTTCGGGCCGGCGGCTTTTTCTATGGGAGATCGAAAGGATCAGTCGGCGTACACGCCAGCCGCCTTGATGATCGGGCCCCACTTGGCGATTTCAGCCGAGACGAACTTCTTGTGCTCGGCCGGCTCGACGCGCTTGTCGGTGGTGATCACGGCGCCCAGGCCTTCCTGGCGCTTGATGAAGGCCGGGTCCTTCATGGCGGCCTTGATGGCCTCGTTGACCTTCTTCAGCACCGGCGCGGGCGTGCCCTTGGGGGCGTACACGCCGTGCCAGATCGACACTTCGAAGCCCTTCAGGCCCGACTCGTCGAGCGTGGGCAGGTCTTTCAGCGCGGGCGTCGTGAGGCGCTTGCTGGTGGTCACGGCGTAGGCCTTGACCTTCTTGGCCTCGATCTGCGACGTGGTGTTGGTGGTCTGGTCGCACAGCAGGTCGATCTGGCCGCCCAGCAGGTCGGCGATGGCCGGCGCGGTGCCCTTGTACGGCACGGGCGTCATTTCGACCTTCAGCGCGCTCTGGAACAGCAGGCCGCACAGGTGCGAGGCGGCGCCCAGGCCGGCGTTGCCCAGGTTGATCTTGCCCTTGTTGGCATTGATCCAGGTCGTCAGTTCCTTGTAGTTGTTGGCGGGCAGGCCGGGCTTGCCGATGAGCGTCATGGGCACTTCATTGACCATGCCGAGGTATTCGAAGTCGTTCTCGACGTTGAACGGCAGCTTGCGGTACAGCGCTGGCATCGTCGACATGCCGATGTGGTTCAGCAGCAGCGTGTAGCCGTCGGGGTTGGCGCGGGCCACCTTGGCGGTGCCGATCGAGCTGCCGGCGCCGGCGGTGTTGTCCACGATGATCGTGGTGCCCAGCGTCTTCTGCAGCGATTCGGCCAGGTCGCGGGCCACGCGGTCGGTCGGGCCGCCGGCCGAGAAAGGCACCACCAGTGTCACGGGCTTGCCTGCGGGGAAATCCTGGGCGTGTGCGCCGACGGCGGCCGCGGCAATCGCCGCGAGGGCAAACAGTTTCTTCATGATGTCTCCGACGGAGTTTTTAAATGGAAAGGGTCGCGATCTTATCGGCTGACCGGGGGCTGACCCATACCGAATAGCCCTTAGGAATGTCACCGATTTCGCCCCATGCTGGGGCATGATCACGCCCGTCCCGCGCACCCGCGCCGGGGTGACCACAACCACAAACAGGCCAGCCCGACGGGCGGCATCGAGGAGAAGAAACCAATGGATCCCTGGGTCTATCCGCGCGAGCGCTGGCTCGGCAAACTCACGCTCGTTCTGGGCCTGCTGGCCTGGGCGCTGATCGTCGTCGGCACGCTGGGCATTGCGCTGCTGTACGTGCTGCTGGGCTTCATCGGCTACGTGTTCGCACAGTCGGCGGTCATCGCCTGGATCAAGGGCACCGGCGTGAAGCTGTCGCCCCAGCAGCTGCCCGAGCTGCACGCGCGTTTTGTCGACTGCTGCACCCGCCTGGGCATCGCGCAGCCGCCCGAGGCCTACCTGCTGCACGGCGACGGCATGTTCAACGCCTTTGCCACGCGCTTCTTCGGCCGCAACTTCGTGGTGCTGCTGTCCGACGTGGTCGACGCCATGGAGTCGCAACCCGACGGCATCCACTTCTACATGGGCCACGAGCTGGGCCACATCCGCCGCGGCCACCTCACGGGCCACATCTGGCGCGCGCCCGTGCTCTGGCTGCCGCTGCTGGGCGCGGCCTACGCGCGCGCCAAGGAATACACCTGCGACCTGCACGGCGCCGCCTGCTGCCGCGAGGTCGATTCCGCGCCGCGCGCGCTGGTGGCATTGGCCGCCGGCGCGCAGCAGTGGCGCAACGTGAACCTGCAGCGCTACGCCGCCCAGTCGGTGGCCAACCGCGGTTTCTGGGGCTCGTTCCATGAGCTCATCGCCGGCTATCCCTGGCTCACCAAGCGCGTCGCACGCGCCATCGACCCGGGCGCCAAGCTGCCCGAGCGCAACCCGGTGGCGTACCTGCTCGCGCTCTTCGTGCCGTATGCCGGCCGGGCCGGCGGCGGCGCGGCGGGCGCGCTGATCGTGGTGGCGGTCATCGGCGTCCTGGCGGCGGTGGCCATCCCCGCCTACCAGGAGTACCAGACCCGCGCCGCCGTCGCGCAGGCCTGGACCCAGGGCGCACCGGTGCGCGACGCGCTCACGCGCCACTACGAAGAAAAGGCCGAGATCCCCGACACCCTGGCCGCCGTCGGCCTGCCGGGCAACCTGCCCAACGGCGCGGCGCTCACGCTCGACCCGGACAGCATGGTGGTGGAGGTGGCCACGCCCAAGGGCACGCTGCGCATGGAGCCGTCGTCGACGGACGCGGGCATCGCGTGGCACTGCAGCGCGGGGGACGGGTTGAAGGACAAGGCGTTGCCGGCGAGCTGCAAGAAGTAGCCGTCTGTTGGCTTCGATGACGTCTTCCACTTCACTCGCCAACGCGTGGCGCCTGCCGCGCGACTTCGCGCTCATCACCGTGGCCGTCGAAGCGGCCATCGTGGGGGTCCGCTTCGGCCGGCAGCTGTCGTCCGCCTCGGAGGACAGCGGCTATGGCCTGGAGGTGTGGTTGGGCATGGCGGCCAACCTCGCGATGGCCTGGGTGCTGTCGGCGGCATTGGCCTGGAGCCATGCCCGCCAGGCGCTGGAAGTGCGCGGTGCCGCGCGCCTGACGCAACTGCGCGGCCCGCATGTGCGCCTTGCCGGGGCCTATCTCATCGTGCGGGTGCTCGAGTATTTCGTGCTGAGCCCCTGGCTCTACGGGCTGGAGCTGCTCTACATGCCGGGCGGTCGGCTGGTGCAACTGGCGATGCTGGTGCTGGGCGTGTGGCTCGCAACCTGGATTGCGCTGAGGCAGGGCACTCAGGCATCGGCCGCGTCGTCCGATGCGGGCGTCGCCGATGCCGCGGCGCCCCCGGGCGCGTGGTCGGGCCGGACCACGGTGGCACTGTTGATCGCCGCCGTGTTCGCGTCGACCCAGGTGTGGTGCGTGATGGCCGTGGACCCGTGGAACGAGGTCGAAAGGACCCTGAATCGCGTGGTGCCCTTCCTGGGCTTCCTCGGGCCGCCGCTGCTGCTCTTTGCGCTGGCGTTCTGGGGCGGCTGGCTCGGCATCGGCCGCGGGCCCGGCCCCGCACGCATCCGGCCCTTCCGGGCCGTGGCGGCATCGGTGCTGGCCTTGGTGCTGGTGGTGGGGAGTTGCGCGGCCCTCTTCTTCGTGGGGTTGGCGGCGGTGCTCGTGCCGTCGTCGAGCAGCATGGCCGGCCTCGGCGGCCTGATCGTGCTGGTGGGCGTGCTCGTGCTGCTCTACCTCGTGCTGACGGTGCTGCTCACACGGTTCATCACGCGCCGCCTGTATCGCCCCTACTTGTAGCTGCGCGCGTCCTCGATCACCTTGCCGTCGTTCGGCAAGGTGCCCGGCGCCACCAGTTCGATGGTGCCGCGCAGCTTGGTCACTTCGCGCACCGCGTCGGCAACCCGCGCATCGAGCCCGGCCGGGGCGCCGGCGCATTCGAGCTTGAAGGTCATCTGGTCGTCGCCCATTTCGCCCGACACCACGAGGCGTGCGCGCACGATCTCGGGAAAGCGCCGCACGACCTCGGCGACCTGCGACGGGTGCACGAACATGCCGCGCACCTTGGTGGTCTGGTCGGCACGGCCGAGCCAGCCCTTGATGCGCTGGTTGGTGCGGCCCGTGGGGCAGGTGCCCGCGAGCACGGCCGAGAGGTCGCCGGTGCCGAAGCGCACCAGCGGGTAGTCGGGGTTGAAGGTGGTGACGACGATCTCGCCCACCTCGCCGTCGGGCACCGGGTCGCCGGTGCCGGGGCGCACGATCTCGACCAGCACGCCTTCGTCGATCACCAGGCCCTGGCGCGCGCTGGTTTCATACGCGATGAGGCCCAGGTCGGCGGTGGCGTAGCACTGGATGCCCTGCACGCCGTGCGCGGCAATCCAGTCGTGCAGGCTGGGCGGAAAGGCCTCGCCAGAGACGAGCGCCTTGGTGAACCACGGCAGCTTCTGGCCTTTTTCCTCGGCCTTCTCCAGCAGGATCTTCAGGAAGCTCGGCGTGCCCGCATAGCCATCGGGCTTGAGGTCGACGATGGCTTCGAGCTGCTGCTCGGTCTGGCCCGTGCCACCCGCGAAGATGGTGCAGCCCATGGCGTGCGCGCCGCTTTCCATGATCGAGCCGGCCGGCGTCATGTGGTAGCTGAAGCTGTTGTGGATCAGCTCGCCGCCGCGAAAGCCCGCCGCATGCAGCGCCCGTGCGGTGCGCCAGTAGTCGCGCGCCTCGCCCTCGGGTTCGTAGATGGTGCCGGGGCTCGCGAAGATGCGCGGCATGCGCGGCCCGCGCACGATCGACGCAAAGCCGCCGAACGGGTCGTCGGCGCGGCGTGCCTTCTGCAGCTCGAGCAGTTCCGATTTGCGCGTGACGGGCAGCTTGGTGAGGGCTTCGCGCGAGGTGACGTTGCCGGGCTTCACGCCGTCGAGGATCTTCGTGAACGCGGGAGAGGCGGTCTGGGCCTGGGCGATCTGCTTGGGCAGCGCGGCCAGCAGGTCACGTTCGCGTTCGGCGGGGTCGCGGATCTCGAGGTTGTCGTAGTGGTCGGTCATGTCCGTACCCTTTGTCTTTCTGTTCGGTCTTGCTCCCTCTCCCGCGTGCGGGAGAGGGCTGGGGTGAGGGTCGGCGGCGATGGCGGAGGCGGTGTCGGTGCAAAGGCCGATGCCCTCACCCTGACCCTCTCCCGCAAGCGGGAGAGGGAACAAGACAAGCCCCTCAAGCCAGCCACCTCTTGCGGCGCTTGTAGCTCTTGACGTCGCGGAAGCTCTTGCGGTCTGCGCCGCCCACGCCGAGGTAGAACTCCTTCACGTCCTCGTTCTCGCGCAGGCTCTTGGCTTCGCCGTCCATCACGATGCGGCCGTTCTCCAGGATGTAGCCGTAGTCGGCGTAGCGCAGCGCCATGTTGGTGTTCTGCTCGGCCAGGAGGAAGGTCACCTTCTCCTTGGTGTTCAGGTCTTTGACGATCTCGAACACCTCTTCCACGATCTGCGGCGCCAGGCCCATCGAGGGCTCGTCGAGCAGCACCATCGTCGGGTTGGCCATCAGCGCGCGGCCGATGGCGCACATCTGCTGTTCGCCGCCCGAGGTGTAGGCCGCCTGCGAGGTGCGGCGCGTCTTCAGGCGCGGGAAGTACGCGTAGACCTTCTCCAGCGTCTCCAGCACCGCGGCCTTGCCGTCGGTGCGCGTGTAGGCGCCGGTCATCAGGTTCTCTTCGATGGTCAGGTGGGCGAAGCAGTGGCGGCCTTCCATCACCTGGATCAGCCCGCGCTTGACCAGCTCGGCCGGCGACAGCGCCTCGATGCGTTCGCCGCGCAGCTCGATGGTGCCCTTGGTGACGGCGCCGCGTTCGCCTGCGAGCAGGTTGCTCACGGCGCGCAAGGTGGTCGTCTTGCCGGCGCCGTTGCCGCCGAGCAGCGCGACGATGCCGCTTTCGGGCACGGTCAGCGACACGCCCTTGAGCACGAGGATCACGTGGTTATAGATAACCTCGATGCCGTTGACGTTGAGAAGGATCTTGGGTTCGCTCATGGTGTGGTCCGAAGCATTCGCAAGAACGGCACATCGCCGTCCTTGCGAATGGCGGCTCTTGCGAGCCGCCACGGCACTCAGTGCATCAGGATTGGCAGTCGGCCGCTTCGCGGCGGGTGATCTTCTTCTCACCGGCGTACTTGTCGGCAGCAGCCTTCACCATCGGCTTGATGATTTGGCTGTCGGCTTCGTACCAATCAGACATGCCGCCCCACTTCGCGCCGTCCCAGGTGTGGACGCGCGCCCAGGTCGATCCCATGTGGTCCTGGCACGAGGTGCTCACCGGACGCATCACGCCCGAGAAGCCCAATGCGTCGAGCTTCTTCTGGTCGAGTGCGAGGTTCTCCATGCCCCAGCGCACTTGCTCGCCGGTCATGACCTTGCCCTTGCCGAAGCGCTCTTGCGCGCGCTTGACGGCCTCGATGGTCAGCATCTGGATGATCACGCCGCGCGTGTAGAGCACCGAGCCCACTTCGTCCTTCGGACCCGTGCCCTGGCCCTTGTCGTGCACTTGCTTGAGGATGTCCTGGATCACCTTCGGCTGCGTGCCCGAGGTGTTCAGCGCCAGCGCGTTGTAGCCCTTGGCGTTGGCACCGACGTCCTTCACGTCGGGTTCGGCGCCGGCCCACCACACGCCGTACATCTTCTCGCGCGGGTAGCCCGTGGCCACGGCTTCCTTCAGGGCGGTGGAGTTCATCACGCCCCAGCCCCACAGCAGCACGAAGTCAGGACGCGACTGGCGCACCTGCAGCCAGGCCGACTTCTGTTCCACGCCGGGCGCGGTCACGGGAATGAGCGACAGCTCGAAGCCGTTCTGCTTGGCGCGCTCCTGCAGCAGCGGAATCGGTTCCTTGCCGAACGGCGAGTCGTGGTACACGAGGGCGATCTTCTTGCCCTTGAGCTTGTCCATGCCGCCTTCTTTTTTCCCGATGTGCTGGATCAGGATGTCGGCCGCGGTCCAGTAGGAGCCCATGAGCGGGAAGTTCCACTTGAACACGCCACCGTCTTGCGAGGCCGAGAGGCCGTAGCCCAGCGTGATGAGCGGGATCTTGTCGGTGGGCACCTTGTCGGTCAGCGCGAAGGTGATGCCGGTGGCCTGCGGGTCGAACAACGCAACGCCCGGGCGGCCCTTCAGGCGCTCATAGCATTCCACGCCCTTGTCGGTCGCGTAGCCGGTTTCGCATTCCTCGTAGGCGATCTTCACGCCATTCATGCCGCCGGTGGCGTTGACGTACTTGATGTAGTCCTGCTTGCCGTTGGCCCAAGGCGTGCCGTTGGGCGCGTAGGGGCCGGTGCGGTAGACCAGCAGCGGGAAGAACTGTTCCTTGGCCTGCGCCTGGACCAGCGAAGGCGCCAGCGCCGTGCCCAGGGTGGTGACCACCAGGGCGGCGGTCAGAGCGAGCGATTTCAGTGTCATGCCTGTCTCCTTTTGTGGGCACCTCGGTGCCGGGTTTTTACGAACGAACAACAACGGGAACCTGTCAGTGCGGGAAGGGCCACAGCCGCAGTTTTTCCTTGGCCGTGGACCACAGCCGCGCCAGGCCGTGCGGCTCGACGATCAGGAAGAACACGATCAGCGCGCCGAAGATCATGGTCTCCAGGTGCGAGGCCAGTGCGGTGGAAATCGAGAAGCCCAGCCACCCCGGCAGCTGGTTCAGAAAGAGCGGCAGCAGCACGATGAAGGCGGCGCCGAAGAAGCTGCCCATGATCGAGCCGAGCCCGCCGATGATCACCATGAACAGCAGCTGGAACGAGCGGTCGATGCTGAACGCCGCCGGCTCCCACGCACCCAGGTGAATGAAGCCCCACAGCGCGCCGGCCACGCCGACGATGAAGCTGCTCACCGCAAAGGCCGTGAGCTTGGCGTACACCGGGCGGATGCCGATCACCGCGGCCGCCACGTCCATGTCGCGCATCGCCATCCACTCGCGGCCGATGGCGCTGCGCACCAGGTTCTTGGCGAGCAGTGCGAACACCACCACGAAGACCAGGCAGAACAGATACTTCTGCACCGGCGATTCGATCGGCACGCCGAACACGTTCAAACCTGCCACGCTCACCGAACCCGACGACGAGTTGTTGGTGAACCACTGGATGCGCAGGAACGCCCAGTCGGTGAAGAACTGCGCGGCCAGCGTGGCCACCGCGAGGTACAGGCCCTTGATGCGCAGGCTTGGAATGCCGAACAGCACGCCGATCACCGTGGCGCACAGTCCGCCCAGCAGCAGCGAGGCAATGAGCGGCATGCCGTCGATGCGCACCTGGAAGTTGTAGGCCGCATACGCGCCCACCGCCATGAAGGCGCCGGTGCCCAGCGAGATCTGGCCGCAGTAGCCGACCAAAATGTTCAGGCCGAGCGCCGCGAGCGACAGGATCAGAAAGGGCGTGAGGATGGCGCGCATCCAGTAGTCGGACACGCCCATCGGCACCACGACGAACGCCACGAGCAGCAGCACGAGGATCGCGATGCGGTCCTGCGCAATCGGAAAGATCTGTTGGTCGGCGCGGTAGCTCGACTTGAACTGGCCGTTTTCTCTGTAGAACATGTCAGACCCGATCGATGATCTTTTCGCCGAACAGCCCTTGGGGCCGCACGAGCAGGAAGACCAGTGCAAGAACATAAGCAAACCAGATCTCGATGCCGCCACCGAGCATGGGGCCGAGATAGATTTCAGACAGCTTCTCGCCGACACCGATCAACAGGCCGCCGATGATGGCGCCGGGGATCGAGGTCAGTCCGCCGAGGATCACCACCGGCAGCGCCTTCAGCGCCACCAGCGAGAGCGAGAACTGCACGCCGAGCTTGGAGCCCCAGATGATCCCGGCCACGAGTGCCGAGAAGCCGGCCACCGACCACACGATCACCCAGATGCGCGACAGCGGAATGCCGATCGACTGCGCGGCCTGGTGGTCGTCGGCCACCGCACGCAGCGCGCGGCCCGTGGCGGTCTTCTGGAAGAAGATGGCCAGCACCACCACCAGCGCGGCCGACACCGCCGCGGCGGCCAGGTCTTCCTGGCTCAGCAGCAGGCCGCCGGGGAAGGTGCCTTCAAGCACCATCAGCGGCTCCTTGGGCATGCCGACATCGATCTTGTAGATGTCGTTGCCGAAGATCGTCTGGCCCACGCCGTCGAGAAAGTAGGCGATGCCCAGCGTGGCCATCAGCAGCGTGATGCCTTCCTGGTTCACCAGCTTGCTCAGCGCGAGCCGTTCGATGAGCCAGGCCACGACGATCATCACGGCCATGGCCGCGATGAAGGCCAGGATGTTCGCGAGCAGCAGGCTCTGGAAGCCGAACCACAGCGGGAACCACTCGGCAAAGCGCGCCATGGCCAGTGCGGCGAACAGCACCATTGCGCCCTGCGCGAAGTTGAAGACGCCCGAGGCCTTGTAGATCAGCACGAAGCCGATCGCGATGAGCGAATACAGCATGCCGACCATGAGGCCGCCGAAGAGGGTTTCGAGGAAAAAGCCCATGGTCAATGTCTCTCTTGTTTTTCTCCCTCCCCCGCTGGGGGAGGGTTGGGGTGGGGGCAGGCGGCGTATCCACTGGGCGCTCTGCGTGCCCCCATCCCAGCCTTCCCCCAGAGGGGGAAGGAGAAATGCTTCATGGCGATGATCGGCATGGCGTCAGTGCTCCACACCCAGATACGCCCGGATCACGTCTTCGTTGTTGCGCACTTCGTCCGGCGTGCCGTCACCGATCTTCTTGCCGTAGTCCAGCACCACCACGCGGTCGGAGATGTCCATCACCACGCCCATGTCGTGCTCGATGAGCACGATGGTCGCGCCGAACTCGTCGTTCACGTCGAGGATGAAGCGGCTCATGTCCTGCTTCTCTTCGACGTTCATGCCGGCCATGGGTTCGTCGAGCAGCAGCACCTGCGGTTCCATCGCGAGCGCACGGCCGAGGTCGACGCGCTTTTGCAGACCGTAGGGCAGGCGGCCCACCGGCGTCTTGCGGTGTGCCTGGATTTCCAGGAAGTCGATGATGTGTTCGACGAACTCGCGGTGCTGCAGCTCTTCGCGTTCGGCCGGGCCCCAGCGCAGCGCTTGCGCCAGCAGGCCGCTCTTCATCTTGAGGTTGCGGCCCGTCATGATGTTGTCGAGCACGCTCATGCCCTTGAATAGCGCCAGGTTCTGGAAGGTGCGCGCCACGCCCATCTCGGCCACCTGACGCGAGTTCATGTGCTTGAAGGTCTGGCCGCGGAAGGTGATGGAGCCCTGCTGCGGCCAGTACACGCCGTTGATGCAGTTCAGCATCGAGCTCTTGCCCGCGCCGTTGGGGCCGATGATGGCCCGCACCTCGTGCTCGCGCACGTTGAAGCTGATGTCGGTCAGCGCCTTCACGCCGCCGAAGCTCAGGCTGATGTTCTGGACGTCGAGGATGACCTCGCCGATTTTTCGGTTGCTCATGCGGCGGCCTTCACGATGGGGAAGGTCTTGGCTTCGGTGATCTTCAGCGTGGCGCTGACAACCCCCGTGCGTCCGTCCTCGAACTTGACCTGGGTCTCGATGTACTGCTCGGTCTTGCCGCCGTAGAGCGCATCGACCAGCACGGCGTATTTCTCGGCGATGAAGCCGCGGCGCACCTTGCGCGTGCGGGTCAGTTCGTCGTCGTCGGGGTCGAGCTCCTTGTGCAGCACGAGGAAGCGCGCGATCTGCGTCTCGCCCATGCCGTCTTCGGCCGCGAGGTCGGCGTTGACCTTGCCGATGCACTCGGCAATGAGTGCCAGCACCTCGGGCTTGCCGGCCAGGTCGACATAGCCGCCATAGGCCAGGCCGCGGCGCTCGGCCCAGTTGCCGACCGCTTCGAAGTCGATGTTGATGGCGGCGCAGACCTCGTCGCGGGCGTTGCCGAAGCACACGGCTTCCTTGATCTGCGGGAAGAACTTGAGCTTGTTCTCGATGTAGTTGGGCGCAAAGATCGCGCCGCGCACGAGCTTGCCGACGTCTTTCGCGCGGTCGATGATGCGCAGGTGGCCTTCGCTGTCGAGCACGCCGGCGTCGCCGGTGTGGAAGTAGCCGTTGGCGTCGAGCACCTCGGCCGTGGCGTCGGGGCGCTTGTAGTACTCCTTGAGCACCGACACGCCGCGCACCAGCACCTCGCCGTCTTCGGCGATCTTGAGTTCGATGCCGGGCGCCGCCGTGCCCACGGTCTGCAGCTTGACCTTGCCGTCCTGCTGCAGGCACACATAGGCGCAGGTTTCGGTCTGGCCGTAGAACTGCTTGAGGTTCACGCCGATCGAGCGGTAGAAGCGGAACAGGTCGGGCCCGATGGCCGCGCCGGCCGTGTAGGCCACGCGGATGCGGCTCATGCCCAGCACGTTGCGCAGCGGGCCGTAGATCAGCAGGTTGCCCAGGCTGTACATGACCCGGTCGCCCGTGCTCACCGGCGCGCCGTTGAGGATGTCGGCGCCCACGCGCTGTGCCAGCGCCATGAACTTCGCATACAGCCAGCGCTTGGGCGCGGCCGCGTCTTCCATGCGGATCGACACGGCCGTGAGCAAACCTTCGAAGGTGCGCGGCGGGCCGAAGTAGTAGCTCGGGCCGATCTCGCGCATGTCGTTCATCACCGTCTCGGCCGACTCGGGGCAGTTGAGCGTGAAGCCGCCCACCAGCCACTGCGCCACCGAGAACAGGTGGTCGCCCACCCACGCCATCGGCAGGTAGCTCATGATGTTGTCGCCGGGGCCGAGCTTGTCGGTATCGACGCCGCCGCGGCCCGCCGCGATGAAGCTGGCGTGCGTCTGGCACACGCCCTTCGGGCGGCCGGTGGTGCCCGAGGTGTAGAGGATCACGCCGACGTCGGCCGCCTCGCCGCTGGCCACGGCGCGGTCGTAATACCCGGCGTTGGCCTTGTCGAAGGCACGGCCCAGCTCGCGCAGCTGCTCGTAGCCCATGAGCCCCGGCTGCTCGTAGTGGCGCAGGCCCTTGGGGTCGTCGTAGATGATGTGGCGGATGCCCTGCTGCTGGCCTTCTTGCCCTTGCTGCAGCTCGCGGCACTCGAGCAGCTTGTCGACCTGCTCCTGGTCTTCGACGATCACGAACTCGATGCTGGCGTCGTTCAGCATGAAGACCATTTCGCCGGCGACCGCGTCCTGGTACAGCGGCACGGGCACGCCGCGCAGGCTTTGCGCGGCGAGCACCGCCATGTACAGGTGCGGCCGGTTGGCACCGACGATCGCGAGGTTGTCGAAGGCCTTGAAGCCAAGGCTTGCCAGACCGCAGGCCATCTCGCGCACTTCTTGCGCCACGGCGTTCCAGGTCCAGGTTTGCCAGATGCCAAGGTCTTTTTCGCGCACGGCGGGGGCCTCGGGACGGGCCTCGGCATGCGCGAGCAGCAGACGGGGGAAGGTGGGGGCGGTGGTTTGCACAGTGGCCGGATCGTAGGTCCCACTTTGACGCCCGGTTGTCGTTCCAACGACAATCCTAGGGACACTACTCCCCGGAGTTTCCCGATGCCTCCTGGCAACCTCAATCCGCAGAACGTGCTCGGCGGTTCCATCAAGGACCGCGTGCGCCCCGCGAATGCGACCGAACTCGATGGCATTCCGTGGCTGCACACGCTCACGCCCACCGAGCGCCGCCGCGCCGAGGCCACGCTCGTGGTCGGCGAGGCCGAGCCCGGCGACCTGGTGTGCCGCGTCGGGCGCTCGCCCACCTACTGGTTCGGCGTGGTCGAGGGCCTCTTGAAGATGAGCAACGACAACGCCGACGGCGGCTCGGTCACCTACACCGGCGTGCCGCCCGGCGGCTGGTTCGGCGAAGGCACGGTGATGAAGCGCGAGCCCTACCGCTACAACATCCAGGCGCTGCGCCGCAGCCTCGTGGCGGGGCTTCCGATCGAGAGCTTCCACTGGCTGCTCGACCATTCCATCGGCTTCAACCGCTTCGTGATGAACCAGCTCAACGAGCGGCTCGGCCAGTTCATCGCGGCGCTGGAGATCGACCGCCTCAACAACCCCGACGCGCGCGTGGCGCGCAACCTGGTGTCGCTGTTCAACCCGGTGCTGTACCCCGGCGTGGGCGAGGTCTTGCGCATCACGCAGCAGGAGCTGGCGTATCTTGTCGGCCTGTCGCGCCAGCGCGTGAACGAGGCGCTCAATGCGCTGTCGGCGCAGGGCCTGATCCGCGTCGAGTACGGCGGCCTGCGCGTGCTCGACCTGCCGGGCCTGCGCGCCACCGCGATGTCCAGCCGCAAGAACAACAGCACCTCGAACTGAACCTGAAAGAAGAAAAAAACATGGCCCTCTCCGACCACCTGCAGATCGTGCCCGCCGACGCACAGGCGAGCTTTCTGCCGCCGCCGCAGCAACAGGCCACGCAGGCCCGCAACGAGGAAGACGACGGCCCGACGCTCGAAGAAGCCATCGACCGCGCCGAGGCCCTGGGCGAACAGATCGACGCGCTCAACGAGATCCTGGCGCGCCCGCTGAAAGACATCCTTGCCGACCGCGAAAAGTCGGAAGAAGCCGCGCTGGCCTGGGACCGTTTCGGCGCGATGTGGATGCTGTCGCAGCGCGCCATGCGCCGCGTCGCGATCGACCTGGCCGCGCAGCTTGGCGTGAGCGAGGAAGAGGTCGTCGCGCGCGCCATGGCGAATGCCAACGCGGTGCTCAACGGTGCGGACGAAGTCGATCTCGGCGGTTCCATCGCGCCCGCACAGCTGCAGCACATCGCCCGCCACCGCAACTTCCTGCGCGCCCAGTTCCGTACCGGCTGATGCACGCGGCCTTTCGATATCCCTTAGCCTTGCGGCCTTCTCCTGCCCCCATACATCCATGACCACCTCCGCCCCTTCCCACCTCACCGTCATCACCGGCGCCTCGCGCGGCCTGGGCCGTGCCATGGCCGAACAGCTGCTGCAGGCCGGCCACACGGTGCTCGGCATTGCGCGCAAGCCCTCGCCCGAACTCGCCGAAGCGGCGAAGGCCGGCGGCGCCGAACTGACGCAATGGGAGCAGGACCTGTCCGACCCAGTCGCCGCCGCGGCGCGCCTGTCGGACTGGCTCCAGACGCTCGACGGCCAGCGCTTCGACAGCGTCACGCTCATCAACAACGCCGGCACCGTCGGCAACCCCGCGCCGCTGTCGCGCGCCGTGCCTGCTGAGCTGGCACAGGCGCTGCGCATCGGTCTCGAAGCGCCGATGCTGCTCACGGCCGCTTTCCTGGGTGCCACGCGCGAATGGCGCGGCGCACGCAAGGTGCTGAACATCTCGTCGGGCCTGGGCCGCAACGCCCTGGGCAGCCAGGCGCCGTACTGCGCGGCCAAGGCCGGCATGGACCATTTCTCGCGCGCCGTGGCGCTCGAGGAAGCGGTGGCACCGAACGGCGCGCGCATCGTGTCGCTGGCGCCCGGCATCATCGACACCGACATGCAGGTGCAGCTGCGCGGCGCGTCGGCCGAACAGTTCCCGGACCGCACGCGCTTCGTGAGCATGAAGGAAGAAGGCCGGCTCGACAGCCCCCAGAGCGCCGCGGCCAAGGTGCTCGCCTACCTGGCACGTGCCGACTTCGGCAGCAACCCCGTGGCCGACGTGCGCGACCCGGCCTGAGCACCGAAGACAGAAGTACATCATGGCCACCGCAAAGTCCATCGACACCGTCGAATACAAGCTCTTCCCGTCACCGAGGAACGTGCACCGCGTCGTCTTCGAACACCAGGTCTTCGTGCCCTACCCGTACGCGCTGATCGTGATGGACGAGTTCTATTTCAAGGGCCGCTACAGCCTGTTCTCGGCCTGCCGCATGAGCGACGGGAAGATGGGGCAGGTGGCAACCTTCGAGGATGCGGCGGATGTGGAGATCTTCAATACGAAGTTCGTGCCGGACTGAGCGTTCGGGAATTTCTCCCTCCCCCGCTGGGGGAGGGTTGGGGTGGGGGCACGACGGCCTCCTGAACAGCGCGGCGCTTCATCGGAGGCCTGCCCCCATCCCCACCTTCCCCCAGAGGGGGAAGGGGCAAGAGACTTACTCGATCGTCGCCCCCGAGGCCTGCACGATCCCCTTCCACTTCTCATAGTCCGTCTTCAGCAGCGCACCGAACTGCTCCGGCGTCATGCTCTGCGGCTCCGCGCCCTGCGCAATGATGGCCGCCTTCATCTCCGGCGTGGCCAGCAGCTTGTTGACCGCCGCGTTCAGCGTCGTGACGATGTCCTTGGGCGTGCCGGCCGGCACGAAGACGCCGTACCAGGTGCTCACGTCGAAGTCCTTGTAGCCCAGCTCGGCCACGGTGGGCGTGTCGGGCAGCGAGGTGCTGCGCTTGGCGGAGGTGACCGCCAGCGGACGCAGCTTGCCGGCCTTGATCTGCGCCAGTGCCGAAGGCACCGACGACACCATCAGGTCGACGTTGCCCGCGAGCACGTCCATCATGGCCGCGTTGGAGCCCTTGTAGGGCACGTGGCGCATCTTGATCTTGGCGGCGCCGTTGAAGATCTCGCCGGCCAGGTGGATGGTGGTGCCGTTGCCGGGCGAGCCGTAGGTGACGGTGTCGGGCGCGGCGCGTGCGGCCTTCACCACGTCGTCGAGCGTCTTGAACTTGGAGTTGGCCTGCGTGACGATCACCACGGGCGTGTAGGCCACGTGGGCCACGGCCGTGAGGTCTTTCACCGGGTTGTAGCTGAGGCTCTTGTAGAGCCAGGGCGCGACGACCATGTTGTCCTTCTGGCCCATCACGATGTCGTAGCCCGTGGGCGCGGCGCGCGCCGCCTCGGCGATGCCGATGGTGCCGCCGGCGCCGCCGCGGTTGTCGGGCACCACGGTCCAGTGGTTGGCCTCGGTGAGCTTCTGCGCCACCAGGCGCGCCAGGATGTCGGTGCCGCCGCCGGGCGGGAAGGGCACGACCATGCGGATCGGCTTGGCGGGGTAGGCGGCGGTCTGGGCCTGCGCGGCCACGGTGCCAAAGGCCAGGGGGAGTGCGAGCACGAGGGCCAGCGAGCGGGTGAGTTTTCTTCGGATCATGGGTTTGTCTCTCTCGGTCTGAGCGGATCGGGGGGCGGCAGTTGGTGGAGGTCTTTCGACCTCACTGCACCCACGGTGCAGTGTGCCGGAAGGGGCATCCCCCCATTTTCGTGGTTTGCGATGGGCCCCGTATCGGACGGCGCCGACTTGACAGGGCCATCGCGGCGCCGAAGATGAAATGTCCATTCCCCCCACAGGAGACACCCATGCTCGGAAACATCGATGCAGTGGCGAATCTCGCGGTGAAAGACATGACCGTGGCACGCCGTTTCTATGAAGACACCCTGGGCCTTGCGCAGGTCGATTCGGAGGGCGACGAGGTCGCCGTGTACCGCAGCGGCAACACGCGCGTCCAGGTGTACCGCTCGTCGTTCGCAGGCACCAACCAGGCCACGGCCGTGAGCTGGCAGGTCGGCGCGGACATCGAGCGCCTCGTCGCCGCGCTCCAGGCCAAGGGCGTGCGCTTCGAGCACTACGACATGCCCGAGACGAAGCGCGAAGGCGACCTCCACGTCGCGGACGGCATGAAGATGGCGTGGTTCAAGGACCCGGACGGGAACATCCTGCACCTGATCGGCGGCTGAGGCACTGGCCGTCCGGCATCCCTCGTTTGGGGGAAGTAAAAGGCGGCGCGCTGCGGACAATCCCTCCTGCCATGCACCCGCGTGGCATGAGGAGTCACTCCATGCGCGCACCGTCGCCGGAGCAGCCAACGTCTGAGCCTGCGCGCCCCGAGCGCGTCGCGGTCATCGCCATCCACGGCGTGGCCGACCAGAAGGCCGGCGACACAGCCCGCGCCATCGCCTCGCTGATGCTCAACAACCCCGGCCCGGGCGCCACCTACCGGCAGGCCGACTGCGACACCCACCTGCTGCCGGTGCCGCCGCTGACGTCGATGGTGCAGCAGCGCACCCAGCATCAGGACAAGAACGAGAAGGCCGCCACGGAAGGCACTGCCGCGCAGAAGGCCTATGTGCCGCCCGTGCGCAAGGCGATGCGGCAGTCGAAGACCTCCGACTTCAGCGCCGACGACTGGATCTCCACCGCCGAGTCCGACGACGCGGGCGTGGTGCGCGCCGCCAAGGGGCGCGGGCCGCTCACGCCGCGCGAGCTGAAGAAGAGCAACCCCGACATCGCCTTCAGCGACTACCTGCTGTTCAAGTCGCAGCGCGCCGAGCCCGACCACGAGGCCTACGAAGCAACGCGCGTGCGCATGACGCGCGACGCGACCGATGCCCAAGGGCAGCCAACGCAGCAGCGCATCGACGTGCACGAGATGTACTGGGCCGACCTGTCGCGCCTGCCGGGCTCGGTGGCGCGCATCGTCGCCGAGCTGTTCACCATCGTGTTCCGCCTCTCGCAGCTGGGCCGCGATGCGGTCGACCGCGCGGCCGAAGCGGCCGGCGTGAACAGGCAACCCCGGCCGCCGGGCGCGCGGCGCTGGGCCTGCCTGGCGTCGCTGCAGACCGCACTCGACTGGGCCTTTGCGAACCTGCTGGCGAATCTCTTCCTGCAGCTGTTGCTCATCGGGCTGGTGATCGCGGGGCTCGGCGGACTGGCGCGGTTTGAGCCCGCGCCGAGTGCGCTGTCGCTCACCGAACTGTTGCGCCGGGTGCTGGCCGTGGCCGTGCCCGTGCTGGCGGTCTGGTGGTACGGCTACCAGGCGCGCCCCGGGCTTTCCGGGCGCATCGTCGTGGGCCTGTATGCCTTGCTCGCGGGATGGCTCCTGTGGGCGCAGTTGCCCGCGCACTGGGTGGTCGGCCTGACCTGGCTGGCGCTGCTCGCCGCGTTGGCCGACCGCGCCTTGCGCATCGCGCGCGACCGCTTTCCGGCGGCACGCACCTGGGGCCTGGGCCTCATGGCGCTGACCGCGGCCGCGCTGCTGCTGCACGTGGCGCTCAACGCCGCAGCGGCAGGCGGCACCGACGACCTGCGCCACTGGGTGCGCGCGGGCATGCGCGTGGTCGAGTACCTGCTGCTGGGCGTCGTGGGCTGGTGGGGCGTGGCCGGCGTGCTGCTCATCGGCTGGCTCGTCGCCGGCCAGTCGGTGCCCGACCGCGATGCGGCGGCGCGCGCCAGCATCGCCACGGGACGGCTCGGGCTCTTCGTGTCGGTGGCCGCGTTCGTGGCGCTGTCGATGGTGTTCTGGGCCGTGCTCACGAACATCGTGGAGCTCGGCGCAAAAAACGTCGACTACGCGCCGTTCTGGTTCGGCAAGGGCATCTACTGGGCCGACGGCGCGAACTTCCTGCACGGCCGCTACGAGAAGAGCACGCAGGCCTTCGCCCTGACGGCGGGGCTCACGCTCTCGCTGCTCGCGTATCTCGTGGCGGTGCTGGTGCCCAGCCTGTTCGCGGAACTCAAGGTGGCCTTCGGGACCTCGGAGCGCCTGGGACACTGGCTCGGCGCAGGCTACCGGCGGCTCGACTTCTTCGTCACCTTTCTCACGAGCGCCAGCGTGCTGGTCGCCTGCGCGGTCGCGCTGCTGCTGGTGCTCAAGCAATGCGGTGTCTCGGTCGGCGGGCGGATCGACGACGCGGTCGTCTGGGTGTCGGCGCTGTCGCAGACCGGCCTCAAGCCGTTGATCTTCACCGCCGCCACGCTGACCGCCGCTGTCTCGCTGCTCGGCGGTTTCCTGTCGCGCACCGTGCCGGGCCTGCGCATGCCGCTCGACGTGGCGCTCGATGTCGACGGCCACTTCCGCGAGTTTCCGCGCCGTGCCATTCCGCGCGCGCGCATCTTCTCGCGCTATGTGTCGCTGCTGGAGCATGTGGCGGCCCAGGGCTACGACCGCATCGTGATCGTGGCCCACAGCCAGGGCACGGTGATCTCGACGGAGCTGCTGCGCTACCTGCAGTTCCGCGCCGAGCAGAACGTCGACGCGCGCGTGACCGAACTCTGGACTGCGCTGAACAAGAGCCGGCTGTTGCTGCTCACCGCCGGTTGTCCGCTGCGCCAGCTGTACGCGGCGCGCTTTCCGCACCTCTATGCCTGGGTGACGGCGGAAGCCGCGAACGGCGGCGGGCCGAGCGCGGCCAAAGTCGGCGTGGACCGCTGGGTCAACCTGTACACGGCCGGCGACTACGTTGGGCGCTGGCTCTGGGGCCCCGACGACAAGTCGTACACGCAGGTGAGCGTGCCGCCGGCATGGGGCGCCATGCCCGAGCACGAGGCCTGCCTCGGCCTGGGCGCCCACACCCACTACTTCGACCTCGACCAGGCGCACGTCGCGCGCTGGATCGACTGGATGGTGACGGCACCGCGCTGAACCGAGCGCCCACAAAAAAGCCGACCCGCAGGTCGGCTTCCTTCATGGCAAGAGCGCGGGCTTCAGCCGAAGTTCTTTGCTGCGAAGTCCCAGTTGGCCAGCTTGGCCAGGAAAGTCTCGACGAACTTCGGGCGCATGTTGCGGTAGTCGATGTAGTACGCGTGCTCCCACACGTCGACCGTCAGCAGCGCGGTGTCGGCGGTGGTCAGCGGCGTGCCGGCGGCGCCGGTGTTCACGATGTCCACCGAGCCATCGGCCTTCTTCACGAGCCAGGTCCAGCCCGAACCGAAGTTGCCCACGGCCGACTTCACGAAGGCTTCCTTGAAGGCGTCGTAGCTGCCCCACTTGGCATCGATGGCCTTGGCCAGTGCACCGGTGGGAGCACCGCCGCCTTGCGGCTTCATGCAGTTCCAGAAGAAGGTGTGGTTCCAGATCTGCGCGGCGTTGTTGTAGATGCCGCCGCTGGACTTCTTGATGATCTCTTCGAGCGTCATCGCTTCGAATTCGGTGCCCTTTTGCAGGTTGTTCAGGTTCACCACGTAGGCGTTGTGGTGCTTGCCGTGGTGGAACTCGAGCGTTTCCTGCGAGTACTCGGGGGCCAGTGCGTCGATGGCGTACGGCAGCGGGGGAAGGGTGTGTTCCATGGGGGTCTTTCTTTCTAGTTGGTGGAAGGGGGAAAACAAAAACAGGTCGGTGCTTCAGGCGCGGGCCTTGGGCACGACGCGGTACGCGCAGCGCCGCGCGCCCGCGAGCACGTGCTCGACGCGGCTCACGTCGGCTTCGGGCCCCAGCACCTCGTCGAAGAGCTGCAGCTCGCTGCGGCAGAAGCCGGTGCAGGCCTGCGCCGCGGTGCAGATGGGGCAGTGGTTCTCGATGAAGAGAAAGCCGTCGCCCTCGGCCCGGTACTCGGCCATGTAGCCCTCGCGGCTGCGGATGTCCGCGAGCCGTTCGAGCCGCGTCTCGAGGTTGCGCGCGCCGCGCATGGCCTCGGTGTAGGTGGCGCGCATGGCGGCTTCGCGCGCGCCGATGAGCTGGTCCATGCCCTTCTCGCCGAACACGCTGATCACGGCGCTGATCATCTGCACCGTCATCTCGGCGTGTGTGTCGGGAAAGCGTTTGTGGCCCTCGCCGGTGAGCCGCCAGATCTGGGTCGGACGGCCGCGGCCGCTGGAGCGGCTCTCGGCGTCCACCAAGCCTTCGGTCTCGAGCTTGGACATCTGCTGGCGCACCGCCTCGACCGTCACGTTCAGCACCTTGGCGATGTCGGGAATGCCGAGCGCGCCGCGGGTCTTCAGCGTGGACAGGATGCGGTCTGCCGGCTGGTGCGGCATCCAGGTGGGCTTGGTGGCATCGGGGGCGGACATGGCTGCTTCGGTCGTGGGGAAAAACAGTGTCATTGTCAGGTGGTTGGCACTCCCTTCGCATCCGTGGGCGCTTGCCACCCGCCGCCCAGTGCTTTGTAAAGCGCCACGAGGCTGGTGAACGAGGCCGTTTCGGCCTCGGCCACGGCGTCCTGCGCGCGCAGCAGGGTGCGCTGCGCGTCGAGCACGCTCAGGTAGGGCGCGGCGCCTTCGCGGTAGCGCACCTGGGCCAGCTCGGCGGCGCGGCCGCTGCGGGCCGAGGCCTCCAGCAGCCGCTGCAGGCGCAGCTGGTTCTGGCCGTAGCCGGTGAGGGCGTTCTCCACGTCCTCGATGGCGCGCAGCACCGTCAGTTCATAGGCGGCGCGTTCGCCCTCGGCACGGGCTTCAGCGCCGCGCAGGCGGGCTTTGACCGAGCCCAGCCGCAGCGCAGGCCAGCTCACGCCGGGCGTAACGCTGAAGGCGCGGCTCGATGAGCTGCCCAGGTCCGCACCCCGCAGCGCGACAAAGCCTAGGAACCCACCGATGTCGACACGCGGATACAGCTCGGCCGTGGCCGCGCCCACGTCGGCGGTGCTGGCCGCGAGGCCGCGCTCGGCGCGCAGCACGTCGGGCCGGCGGCGCAGCAACGCGCCCAGGTCGCCGATGGGCAGGCGCTTGTCGAGCACGCGCAGCGGTTGCGGCTGCAGCATGGGCACCAGCTCGGCCGGGCGCAGGCCCGCCAGCACGGCGACGCGGTAGGCGGCTTGGCGGCGCGCGGTTTCGAAGGCGGGCAGCTGGCTCTCAGTGCTGGCCAGGTTGGCCTGCGCACTCGCCAAGTCGCCTTCGAGGCCGCGCCCGGTCTGCACCTGCGCCTCGGTCACGCGCAGGCTCTGGCGCAGGCTGTCTAGCGTGCGCTGCGTCACGGCCAGGCGCTGCTCGGCGCCGCGCATCTCGTAGTAGTTGCGCGCCAGTTCGGCCACGGCCACGATGCGCACCTGTTCGAGGTCGGCCGCGCTGGCCTGGGCGCGCGCGGCGGCGGCTTCGTCCAGGCGCTGCAGGCGGCCGAACAGGTCGATCTCCCAGCCGGCGTCGAAGCCCGCGCGGCTGCTTTGCGCCAGCGTGCGCGCGTCGGCCGGCACGCCGTTGCCTTGGGCAATGCTGCGCGTCTTGCTGGCGCCCAGCGTCACCACGGGCAGGCGGTCGAGTTCGGCCTCGGTCTGCATCGCGCGGGCTTCGAGCAGTCGGGCCTGCGCGATGCGGATGTCGTGGTTGCCGGCCAGCGCGCGTTCGATGAGCGCATCGAGCTGCGGGTCGTCGAGCTGGCGCCACCAGTCGCGCTGCACCGCGTCGGGTGCGAACAGCGCGCGCTCGGGGGCGGCGATGGCGACCGGCGCATCGTTCGGCGCGGCGTACTTTGGCCCGACCGCGCAACCGGCCAGCACCAGCACGCTGAGGGCGAACGGCGCGGCGCAGGAGAAGAGTCTTCTTGTCATGGTCATGCTCCCGGTGTCGTCAGGGCGGGGTCGCCGGCGGGCTCGCGCGCCACCAGCGCTTCGAGTTCGGCGGTGCGCGCCGAGCGGCCCACCGTGCGGTGGTCGCGCGCCAGCAGCGTGTACATGGTGGGCAGCACGAACAGCGTGAACAGCGTGCCCACCAGCATGCCGACCACGATCACCAGGCCGATGCTGAAGCGGCTGTTGGCGCCCGCACCGCTCGCGAACAGCAGCGGCACGAGGCCCACCACCATCGCGGCCGTGGTCATCAGGATCGGGCGCAGCCGGATGCGCGCGGCCTGCTCGATGGCGGCGCGGCGGTCCAGGTTCTGGCGCTCCTGGATCTCGTTGGCAAACTCCACCATCAGGATGCCGTGCTTGCTGATGAGCCCGATGAGCGTCACCAGCCCGATCTGCGTGTAGATGTTGATGGTGGCAAAGCCCAGCGCCAGCGGCACCAGCGCACCGCAGATCGACATCGGCACGCTGATCAGGATGATCAGCGGGTCGCGCAGGCTCTCGTACTGCGCGGCGAGCACCAGGTAGATCACCACGATCGCGAACACGAAGGCCATCACCAGCGCCGAGCCTTCCTGCGTGAACTGGCGCGCGTCCGACTGCCAGTCGTAGCTGAAGCCGGCCGGCAGCTTCTTCGCCTCTTCGCTCAAGAAGGCCACCGCGTCGCCCATGGTCACGCCCGGCATCGGAATGGCCTGGAAGGTCGAGGCGTTGAGCTGGTTGAACTGCGTGAGCTTGTTGGGGCCGACGCTGGTCGACAGCGTCACCAGGTTGGCCAGCGGCACGGGCTGGCCGCTCGCGCTCTTCACGAAGTAGCGCGACAGCGCCTCGGCCGTGAGCCGCTGGTCGCGCGGCGATTGCGGAATCACGTCGTACGAGCGGCCGTCCATGCCGAAGCGGTTGACGTAGTTCTCGCCCACCAGCACCGCCAGCGTGTCGCCGATGGCCTTCATGGTCACGCCCATGCTGTTGGCCTTGGCGCGGTCCACGCGCACTTCGGTCACGGGGTTGTTGAACTCCAGGTCGCTGTCGACCACGGCGAACTTGCCGCTGTCGCGCGCCGCCTTCTTCAGCGTTTCCATCGCCTCGAACACCGTGGCGTGGTCGCCCGCGCTGCGGATCACCATCTGCACCGGAAGCCCACCGGTCGAGCCGGGAAGCGACGGCAACTGAAAGGCGAACACGCTGCTGCCCTCGACCTCGTTCATGCCGCCTTGCACGTCGGCCTGGATCTGGTCGGCGTTGCGCTGGCGAGCGTTCCAGTCGGACAGCTGCACGCCGCCGATGCTGTTGGACACGCCGTCCGAGCCGTTGATGAGCCAGCGGCCGGTGTTCTCGGGCAGCTTGGCCAGCACCGCGTCCCACGTCTGGCCGAACTTCTCGACGTAGTCGATGTTGGCGTGCTGCGGCGACTTGATGACGGTCATCACCATCGCCTGGTCTTCACCGGGCGCCAGCTCGCGCTGCGCCGCGTTGTACAGAAAGGGCAGGCTCACGAGCACGGCCGCGGCCAGCACGCCCGTGACCCAGCGGTGGTGCAGCGACACGTCGAGCAGCCGGCCATACGCGCTGGCGAGCTTGTGGAAGAACGATTCCGCATAGCGCGCCATGCGGCCCGCCGTGGCATCTTGCGGCAGCAGGAACGAACTCATCACCGGCGACAGCGTGAGCGCGATCACGCCCGACACCACCACCGCGCCCGCCAGTGTGAAGGCGAACTCCTTGAACAGCGAGCCCGTGAGCCCGCCCATGAGGCCGATGGGCGCGTACACCGCGGCCAGCGTGAGCGTCATGGCGATCACCGGGCCGGCCACTTCGCGCGCGCCGATCAACGCGGCCTGCACGCGCGACTTGCCCTCTTCGATGTGGCGGTGCACGTTCTCCACCACCACGATCGCGTCGTCCACCACCAGGCCGATGGCCAGCACCATCGCCAGCAGCGTGAGCAGGTTGATGCTGAAGCCGAACAGCAGCATCAGCGCGGCCGCACCCAGCATCGACAGCGGAATGGTCACCACAGGAATGAGCACCGCGCGCAGCGAGCCCAGGCACAGGAAGATCACCAGCACCACGATGGCGATGGCTTCGAGCAGCGTCTTCTGCACTTCGTCGATCGAGGCCTCGATGAAGCGCGCGAGCTCGAAAGGCAGCTGCACCTCCACGCCCGGCGGCAGGTTCTGCTTGATGCCGGGCAGCAGGTTGCGGATGCGCTTCACGATCACCAGCGGGTTGCCGTTGGGTGCGGCCTGCAGGCCGAGGTAGATGGCCTTGTCGCCGTCCATCGTCGCGCTGCTGTCGGCACTGGCCGCACCGAGTTCCACCGTGGCCACGTCGCCCAGCCGCACGATGGCTTCACCGTCACGCTTGATGACCATGTCGCGGAACTCGGCCACGTTCACCAGGTCGGTGTTCACGCGGATGTTCGACACCACGTACAGGCCCTTCACCTGCCCGGGTGCGGCCTGCACGTTGTTCTGGCGCAGTGCGTCGGCCAGCTCGCCGGCCGAGATGCCGCGCGCGGCCATGCGGTTGGCGTCGAGCCACACGCGCATCGCCAGCGTCTGCCCGCCCGACACCTCGACGCCCGAGACGCCCTCGATCGATGCGAACTGCGGCTGCACCACGCGCGAGAGGTAGTCGGTGAGCTGCGGCACCGGCATGGTCTTGCTCGAGAAGCCCACGTACGCCACCGCGGTGGCCTCGCCCGCCGACTTCAGGATCACCGGGTCGAAGGCCTCGGCCGGCAGCCGGTACTTCACCTGGCTGACCTGCGCCATCGTCTGCGTGAGCGCCTGATTGGCGTCGGCGTTGAGCTTCATGCGCACGCTGATCACGCTGCGGCCCAGCGTGGACGACGACGAAAGGTAGTCGACGTTCTCGATGGTCGCCACCGCCTGCGCGATGGGCTGCGTGACGAAGCCCTGCATCAGCTCCGGCGACGCGCCGGGGTACTGCGTGGTGATGGTGAGCGTGGTGCTTTCAGTCAGCGGGTACTGGCGCACCGGCAGGTCGCCCAGCGCGCGGGCGCCGAGCAGAAGAATGAGCGTGCTCACCACCAGCGCCAGCACGGGCCGGCGCACGAAGAGGTCGGTGAACTTCATGACTTCGGCTCCGTGAGGGCCAGCGTGTCCTTCGCGGCCGGCGCTACGGCGGCGCCGTTGTACAGGCGCAGCTGGCCCGAGGTGACGACCTGCTCGCCGGCCTTCAGGCCCTGCTCGACCACCACCAGCCCGTCCTGCCGCTCGCCGGTCTTCACGAACACCTGCTGCACCGAGAAGCCGTCGCCTTTGTCGCCGGCGCGCACCACGAACACCGAGTCGCCGTGCGTGCTGTAGGTGATGGCGGTTTCAGGCACGGCGATGGCGTCGGCGCGCGTGGGCAGCGCGACCTTGCCGTTGACGTACATGCCGGGCGTGAGCGCACCGTCGGCGTTGTCGACCGTGGCCTGCAGCCGCACGGTGCGCGTGTCGCTGCCGATCATCGGTTCGATGGCGCTGAGCTTCGCGGGGAACACGCGGCCCGGGTAGGCATCGACCGCGAGCGCCACGGCCTGGTTGCGCTTGAGCGCGGGCAGCGCGGTCTCGGGCAGCGTGAGGTTGGCAAAGAGCGTGCGGCTGTCGGTGAGCGAGACCAGCGCATCGCCGGCGCGCACGAACTGGCCGAGGTTGACCTTGCGGATGCCCAGCACGCCGTCGAACGGCGCCTTGATGTGCTTCTGTTCGATGAGCGCCTGCACGCGGCGCAGCTCGCCGCTGGCCTGGTCGAAGGCGGCTTGCGCCTGTTCCATCTGCTCCTGCGTGGCGGCCTGCTGCGGCAGCAGGCGGCGCGTGCGTTCGAGCAAGGCCTTGGCATTGGCCTGCTGGGCGCGCAGCCGTTCGAGGTCGCCCTGCTCGGGCGCATCGTTGAGCTGCACCAGCAGCTGGCCGGCACGCACCTGCGCGCCCGGCGTGAACAGGATCTTCGCGACCCGTCCCTCCACCTCGGCCGGCACCTCGACCTGCCGGTTGGCCTCCAGCGTGCCGATGCCGCTGAGAAAGCGCGCCATCTCGGTCTGCCGCGCGGGGGCCACCGCCACCTTGGCCGGCGGCATGGCGCTGCCCTGTGCATGGGCCGGCTGGAATTTCGCCACGAGCCCGTAGCCCGCCGCGCCCAGCACCGCGACCGTGAGACCGGCGCCGAGCCAGGTCCTGGATTGTTTGTTCATACGCAACCTGCTCTTTTATCAAAGAAAGTGCTTTGATTATTAGATCGCGTCGGAACGAAGTCGAGAACGACGTGGCAATGGCCTCGATAGGGCAGGGCTATCTTTTGCAGCGCGTGCATGCGGGGTGCTCCGGTGGTGGCGCGGGGACATCCCCGCATCCCGAAGACGGGCAGCCCGTCGCGTTTGTGACGCGCCGCCGCTGCGCAATCGCCATACGGCCGCCGGGACATCGCTCGCCGTGCCAAGGGCCGATGTACATTGCGACCTGCGCATGAACCTATTCAGCATGGCCACCAAACCCCGCAAGAAGTCCTCGGCTGTCACCGAGGATGAGGTCTTCGACATTGCCGCCGACCTGTTCCGGGCCATGGCTGCGCCCATGCGGCTGAAGATCGTGAGCCTGCTGTGCAACGGCGAGAAGAACGTGAGCGAGCTGCTCGCGCAGATCGACACCACGCAGCCCAACATGTCGCAGCACCTGAACACGCTCTACCAGGCGGGCGTGCTCGCACGACGCCGCGACGGCGTGAGCATCTACTACAGCATCGCGAACGAAACCGTGGTGGCGCTGTGCCGCAGCATCTGCGTGCAGATCGCCATCGAGCAGGAATAAGAAGAGAAGAAGGCCGGCGTCAGCCGGCTTTCTGGCCTCAGGGCTTCAGGTAGACGTAGCCTTCGTTCGCCTGCAGTCGCGCCACCTCGGCCACGCCCGAGGGCACCACCTTGGTTTCCATCAGCAGCTTGCCCGCGTCGATGTTGCGCGAGGTCAGCGTGTTGTTGCACACCTTGAACTCCACGCCGCGTCCGGCCAGTGCGCTCACCGGACCACTGAACTCGCGACCCTTGCTGTCCTTCGCGTCGGTCAGCAGAAAGTCGATGCCGGGGCCGTGCGTGACCACGACGATCTTCGCCTTCGGCTCCGCGTTCAGGTGGTTCGTGATGTTCGCGAGGATGGCTGCGCTGCTCTCCACGCCGGTGTTCACGTGGTAGACCACCTTGGTCTCCTGTGCGCCCGCGAACGTGGCGACCATGGCGAGCAGGAAGGCAATGAATGCGTGTCTCATGGGGAAACCCTCTGGCTGTTGTCGTTGCCCGCAAAATATCATCTTCTGCTTATATTTACAGCCGGGCAAGCCCGCGGCCCTCGCCGCCCAGCCCGCAGGAGACGACCTACGATGTTCCCGTGCCGGCCCACCGCCGTTCGCGCGAAGGCGCTGTTGATGTGCGCTGCGCTCTGGCTGAGCGCGAGTGCCGCAGTCGCCGCTCCCGAGATCCGCCCGCTGCCCGTGGCGCCCGACATCTACTACGTGCAGGGCATCCCCGCGCTGGGCTCGAAGGACAACCAGAACTTCATCTCCAACGCCGGCTTCGTCGTCACGCGCGACAGCGTCGTGATGATCGACGCGCTCGGCTCGCCCGCCGTCGCCGAGCGCATGGTGGCCGAGATCCGCAAGCTCGCGCCCAAGCCGATCAGCCACGTCATCCTCACGCACTACCACGCCGACCACATCTACGGCCTGCAGGTGTTCAAGGCGCTGGGCGCGCAGATCGTGGCGCACACGCGGGGCAAGACCTACCTCACGTCCGACACCGCACGGTTGCGGCTCGAGGCCTCGCGCCAGGAGCTCGCGCCATGGATCGACGAGCGCACGCGGCTGGTGCCGGCCGATGTGTGGATCGACGGCCGCACCGAGCTCACCATCGGCGGCACCCGCTTCGTGATCCAGCCCGCGGGCCCCGCGCACACGCCCGAAGACCTCGCCATCTTTTTGCCGCAGCAGAAGGTGCTGTTCACCGGCGACATCGTGTTCCGCAACCGCACGCCCTACGTGGGATCGGCCGACAGCCGGCACTGGATCACATCGCTCGATGCGCTGCTTGCGCTCGACGCGCGCACCATCGTGCCGGGCCACGGACCCGCGTCGGACGACCCGGCGCAAGACCTGCGGCAGACACGCGACTACCTCGTCTTCCTGCGCGGCGCGATGCAGAAGGCCGCGACCGAGATGACACCGTTCGACGAGGCCTAC
The DNA here is from genome assembly GCF_033802765.1 of Variovorax sp. EBFNA2. NCBI lineage: Bacteria > Pseudomonadati > Pseudomonadota > Betaproteobacteria > Burkholderiales > Comamonadaceae > Variovorax > Variovorax sp. EBFNA2. The sequence goes on along the minus strand of NZ_CP138496.1, from coordinate 6,096,267 downwards.
GCCGCCACCGACTGGTCACGCTTCGAGGCCTGGCCGTTGTTCAAGGTGGCCAACCGCATGAACGCCTACAACACCTACCTGCTGCTGGAGCAGGAGGCGCGATGAACAGCGGCGACCGCACGCGCCGGCAGCTCGTCGCGGGTCTTGCCGCGTGGTGCGTGGCACCGACGGTTGTGCATGCGGCTGATGTGCAGTTGCCCGCGCCCGCCTCGCTGGCCGACGCACTCGCCGCAGCGCTGGCCCGCTCGCAACCGCTGGTCGTCATGGCCAGCCTGCAGGGCTGCCCCTTCTGCAAGATCGTGCGCGCGCACTACCTCGTGCCCGAACTCGCCGCGGGCCTGCCGGTGGTGCAGATCGACTTTCGCGACCTACGCAGCGTGCGCGATTTCGACGGTTCAGCGCGCACGCACGATGCGCTCATCAAGGCGTGGAAAGTCACCGTCGCACCGACGGTGCTCTTCTTCGGCCGCAACGGCCGCGAGGTCGCCGAGCGGCTGACCGGCGGCGACTCGGACTTCTACGGCGCTTACCTCGAAGCACGCCTGCAGCACGCACGCACCGCCGTCCGCAGCTGACGTGGCGCAGCGAGAAACCGCACGGGTTTCCCCCAAGGCCGAAGCCCTTCCCTTGTGCACGATCGTCCCTAAAATCAATACATAACGATTTACTTATTTAACGATGAAACCAGCCGCTTCGGGGCGCGTTTCAAGGAGACCGATTTGAAGTTGCTGTTGCCGTCGCTCGCCGTTGCTGTCACCGCCCTGCTGCTGTCGACGCCGGCCCTTGCCAACAAGGAGCTGGCCCAGAAGAACGCCTGCCTCGCCTGCCACGCGGTCGACAAGAAGCTGGTCGGCCCCGCCTACCTCGACGTGGCGAAAAAGTACACCGGCCAGGCCGATGCGCTCGCCGTGCTCACCGCGAGCATCCAGAAGGGCAGCACCGGCAAGTGGGGCGCCGTGCCCATGCCCGCGCAGCCTGCGATGAGCGAGGCCGATGCCAAGGCGCTGGCCGCCTGGGTGTTGGGCGGCGCCAAGTAAGGCGCACGGACGCGACGCCATGAGCGGCAGCATCCAGCAGACCGGGCAGGTGCGCAAGGCGCCCGAGAATTTTCTCGACGCGCAGGGCGTGCGTGCCGTCTTCGCCGAAGCCGGCAAGGGGCGGCGCGACTTCATTCGCAACGCGTTCGCAGCGGCCGTTGCAGGCACGGCGGCCACATCGTCGGCGCTCGCGCAAACGCGCACCGCAGTGGGCGATGGCGACCCCGCCATATTGAATCTGCCCGCGCACAGCACGGGTCTCGGCCAGCCGGTGGTCACCGATGGCTACGGCAAGCCTTCCAAATACGAAGCCAATGTGCAGCGCCGCCAGAGCCCGGGGCTCACGCCGACCGCGCAGGCCTCGGTGTCGTTCGCGCCGCTGCAGTCGCTGTTCGGCATCGTCACGCCCAGCGGCCTGCACTTCGAGCGGCACCACCAGGGCTGGTGGGACATCGATCCGTCGAAGCACCGCCTCATGGTCAACGGCATGGTGAAGACGCCGAAGGTCTTCACGCTCGACGAGCTGATGCGGCTGCCGTCGGTGTCGCGCTTTCACTTCATCGAGTGCGGCGCCAACACCGGCATGGAGTGGGGCAACGTTGCGGTGCCCACGGCCCAGTACACGCACGGCATGCTGTCGTGCAGCGAGTTCACCGGCGTGCCGCTGATCACGCTGCTCGAGATGGCGGGCGCCGACCTCAAAGGCGAGCGCTTCGTGCTCGCCGAAGGCGCCGACGGTTCGTCGATGACGCGCACCATTCCCATGAGCCTCATCCGCTCGGGCGACGTGCTCGTGGCCTACGGCCAGAACGGCGAGATGCTGCGGCCCGAGCAGGGCTACCCGCTGCGGCTCGTGGTGCCCGGCGTGCAGGGCGTGAGCTGGGTCAAGTACCTGCGCCGCATCGAACTCGGCGACCAGCCCTACGGCGCCAAGGACGAGACCGTGCACTACGTCGACCTCATGCCCGACGGCCAGCACCGCCAGTACACCAGCATCCAGGAATGCAAGAGCGTCGTGACCACGCCCTCGGGCGGTCAGATGCTGCTCGACAAGGGCTTCTACAACATCACCGGCCTCGCGTGGTCGGGCCGCGGCTCGGTGAAGCGCGTGGACGTGAGCGTGGACGGCGGGCGCAACTGGCGCACCGCGCGGCTCGAATCGCCCGTGCTCTCGAAGTGCCTCACGCGCTTCAACATCGACTGGGTGTGGGACGGCACGCCCGCGATCATCCAGAGCCGCGCGATGGACGACACCGGCTACGTGCAGCCCAGCTACAAGCAACTGCGCGCGGTGCGCGGCACGCGCTCGATCTATCACAACAACGCCATCCAGTCGTGGCAGGTGCAGGCGAACGGGGAGGTGGCGAATGTCCAGCTTTCCTAAGCGCGCGGTGCTGTTGCTCGTTCTCGCTTGCGGCGTCGGCGCTGCGGCATGGGCACAACCCAAGACGGCAGGCTACGCTGGCATCGGCCGCGACGCCACGCCCAAGGAAGTGGCCGCGTGGGACATCGACGTGCGCCCCGACTTCAAGGGCCTGCCGCCCGGCTCGGGCTCCGTCACGCGCGGGCAAGACCTGTGGGAAGGCAAGTGCGCTTCGTGCCACGGCGTGTTCGGCGAATCGAACCAGGTGTTCAGCCCGATCGTCGGCGGCACCACCGCAGAAGACATCAAGAGCGGCCACGTCGCGCGCCTGAAAGACCCGGCGTTCCCCGGCCGCACCACGCTGATGAAGGTCACGAGCCTGTCGACCGTGTGGGACTACGTGTACCGCGCCATGCCGTGGAACCAGCCCAAGTCGCTGACGCCGGACGACGTGTATGCCGTCACCGCCTACATGCTGAACCTCGGCGGCATCGTGCCCGACGACTTCACGCTGTCCGACAAGAACATCCGCGAGGTGCAGGCCCGCATGCCCAACCGCAACGGCGGCACCACCGCGCACGCGATGTGGCCCGGCAACGAACTCGGCCGCGCCGCCAAGCCCGATGTGTCGGCCGTGGCCTGCATGCGCGACTGCGTGCCGGCGGCGTCGTCGGTCGCGCAACTGCCGCCGCATGCGCGCGGCAGCCACGGCAACCTCGCCGACCAGAACCGGCTGGTGGGCGCGCAGCGCGGCATCGCCACCGCCACTGCCGCGACCGCCGCTGCCGTGAAGACCAACGCACCCGCTGCAGCAGCACCGAAGGTGCCCGTCGCCTTGCTCGAGAAGAACAGCTGTACCGCCTGCCACGGCATGACGCAGAAGCTCGTCGGCCCCGCCTTCTCGGACATCGCGAAAAAGTACCCCGGCCAGACCGACCACCTGCTGCAGAAGATCAAGGCAGGCAGCACCGGTGTCTGGGGGGCGATCCCGATGCCGCCGCAGACCCTCGGCGACGATGATGCCAAGGCCATCGCCCGCTGGCTCGCCGACAGCACCGGACCATGATTCGACAGGAGACAACCCCATGAAAAACCGCAGACAGATGCTCACGCAGTCCGCCGCCCTCGCAGGCCTGGCGGCCACCGCCGGCTGGCTTCCCGCCACCGCGTTCGCGTACTCCAAAGACGCCTTCGACGCCAAGAGCGTGGCCGACGCGCTCAAGGCCGTCGGCGTGACCGGCGCGCCCACCGAGAGCAAGGACGTCACCATCACCGGCCCCGACATCGCCGAGAACGGCGCCGTGGTGCCGCTCAGCGTGGCCACCGCCTTGCCCGGCGTGAAGCAGCTCATGCTGCTGGTCGAGAAGAACCCCAACGCCGTGGTCGCGATCTTCAATACCTCGGAGTTCGTCGAATCGAACTTCACCACGCGCGCCAAGCTGGGCCAGTCGTCCGACGTTTACGCGATCGCGGTCATGAACGACGGCAAGGCGCTCTTCGCCAAGAAGGAAGTCAAGGTCACGCTCGGCGGCTGCGGCGGCTGAGCGACGGACTTCACACACAAGAACACGACGAGAAGAAGGAGACCACCATGGCAGATCCCATGCGCATCCGCGCCCAGGCCGCGGGCGACAAGACGACCGTGCGCATCCTCATGGCGCACGAAATGGAAACCGGCCAGCGCAAGGACGCCGCCGGCAAGACGATTCCCGCCTGGTTCATCCAGGAGGTCACGGCCTCGCTCAACGGCAAGACCGTGCTCACGGCCGACTGGGGCCCGGCGGTGTCGAAGAACCCCTTCATGCAGTTCACGCTGAAGGGCGCGAAGGCCGGCGACAAGATCGCCGTGACCTGGAAGGACAACCGCGGCGACACTCGCACCGACGAAGCCACCGTCAGCTGACGCTTTCTTCGACCACGCGGGCTATCGATTGATCGATCGCTCGCGTGTTGTTGTGTTCCCCACGAGAAAAAAAGGCGGCCCCATGAGGACAACCACATGCCTGAGCCTGCTGGTGCTGGCCGGCAGCATCGCGCTGCCCGCCGCGGCGCAGAAGACCACGGCCGAAGGCATCGCCGAGTACCGCGCGCTGCTGCAGGACGGCAACCCCGCCGAACTGTTCGAAGCCAAGGGCGAAGACCTCTGGAAACAGAAGCGCGGGCCCAAGGCCGCGTCGATGGAGAAGTGCGACCTCGGCAAGGGCCCGGGCGTGGTGAAGGGTGCGTTCGCCGAACTGCCGCGCTACTTTCCCGACACCGGCCGCGTGCAGGACATGGAGTCGCGTTTGCTCACCTGCATGGAAACCTTGCAGGGCTTCGACGCCGCCGCCATCGCCAAGACGCCGTTCGGCCAGGGCGAGCAGAAGAACCTCGAGGGGCTGGTGGCGTGGATCTCGGCCGAATCGAAAGGCCTGCCGCTGAACCTGCCGCAGTCGCACGCGAGCGAACGCCGAGCGTATGAAGTGGGCAAGCGCCTGTTCTTCCTGCGCGCGGGCCCGCACGACTTTGCGTGCGCCACCTGCCACGGCGCCGACGGCAAGCGCATCCGTTTGCAAGATCTGCCCAACCTCACGAAGAACCCTGGCGCGGGCGAAGGCTTCGGTGCCTGGCCGGCCTACCGCGTGTCGTCGGGCGAGCTGTGGGGCATGCAGCGCCGTCTCAACGACTGCTTCCGCCAGCAGCGCTTTCCGTACCCGGGCTACGCCAGCGACGTGACCGTGGCGCTGGCCGTGTACATGGGCGTCAACGGCAAGGGCGGCAAGACCACCGCGCCCGGCATCAAGCGCTGAAGGAGCCACGCCATGAAGTCTGATCATTTCTTCGGCCTGGCCGCCGTGGCCTGCGCGCTCACCGTGTTCGGTTGCGCGTCCGTCGACAGCGCCGCCGAGCTCGACAAGCTCACCGCCGACGCGCTGCAGCGCTCCTTCCGCGACCAGGGCATCGCCAAGGTCGACCGCCTCGTGCAAGACCCGGCCAACCTCGCGTGCAGCGAAGCCGAGGCCAACGGCAAGCCGCTGGACGACCAGCGCACCAAGGAGATCGAGGCCGCCAACATGAAGACCGTGCGCTGGCCTTCTGACGGCAAGTTCGTCGGCGACTGGCGCGAGGGCGAGAAGATCGCGCAGAACGGCCGCGGCCTCACCTGGACCGACGCCGCGAATGCGGCCAACGGCGGCAATTGCTACAACTGCCACCAGATGTCGAAGGAAGAAATCTCCTTCGGCACGCTCGGCCCGAGCCTGTACCACTACGGCAAGCTGCGCGGCGTGAGCGACCCGGCCAGCGCTGCTTCCAAGCCCATCGTCGAATACACCTGGGGCAAGCTGTGGAACGCGCGCGCCTACAACGCCTGCTCGAACATGCCGCGCGTCGGCCATTCCGGCATCCTCAACGAGAAGCAGATCCGCGACGTGATGGGCTTGCTGCTCGACCCCCAGTCTCCCGTCAACCGCTGAGCGTTCGGCTTTCTTCTTCATGAACCTTTCCAAGCGCGAGTTCGTCCAGATGCTCGGTGCCGGCGCTGTCGCCGGCCTGGGCGTGAGCCGCCACGGCAGCAGCGTGGCTGCCGGCCTCGACGGCATGTACACCGTGCCGGCCTTCGGCAACGTGTCGATGCTGCACATGACCGACTGCCACGCGCAGCTCAAGCCGCTGTACTTCCGCGAACCGGGCGTCAACATCGGCATCGGCCCCATGCGCGGCAAGGTGCCGCACCTCGTGGGCGAGCACCTGCTGAAAGCCGCCGGCGTGAAGCCCGGCACGCGCATGGCGCACGCGCTCACCTACCTCGACTTCGACAACGCCGCGCAGCGCTACGGCAAGGTGGGCGGCTTCGCGCACCTGGCCACGCTGGTCAAGCAGCTCAAGGCCAGCCGCCCCGGCGCGCTGCTGCTCGACGGCGGCGACACCTGGCAGGGCTCGGCCACCTCGCTGTGGACCGATGCACAGGACATGGTCGACGCCTGCAAGCTGCTCGGCGTCGACGTGATGACCGGTCACTGGGAGTTCACCTACGGCATGGCGCGGGTGCAGCAGATCATCGAAAAAGACTTTGCGGGCAAGGTCGAGTTCGTGGCGCAGAACGTCAAGACCGCCGACTTCGGCGACCCGGTGTTCAAGCCCTATGTGATGCGCGAGATCAACGGCGTGCCCTGCGCCATCGTCGGCCAGGCCTTTCCCTACACGCCCATCGCCAACCCGCGCTACATGGTGGCCGACTGGACCTTCGGCATCCAGGACGACAACCTGCAGCGCGTGGTGAACGAGGCGCGCGGCAAGGGCGCGCAGGTGGTGGTGGTGCTGTCGCACAACGGGATGGACGTCGACCTCAAGATGGCCAGCCGCGTCACCGGCATCGACGCCATCTTGGGCGGCCACACGCACGACGGCACGCCCATGCCCACACTGGTGAGCAACGCGGGCGGCAAGACCATCGTGGTCAACGGCGGCTCCAACGGCAAGTTCCTCGGCGTGATCGACTTCGACGTCAAGGGCAAGAAGGTGAGCGACTTCCGCTACCGCCTGCTGCCCGTGTTCTCCGACCTGATTCCGGCCGACAAGGAGATGGACGCGCTCATCACCCGCGTGCGCGCGCCCTACGAGGCCAAGCTTGCTGAAACCCTCGCGCACACCGACGGCGCGCTGTACCGGCGTGGCAACTTCAACGGCACCGGCGACCAGCTGCTGCTCGACGCGCTCATGGAAGTCCAAGACGCGCCCATCGCCTTCTCGCCCGGCTTCCGCTGGGGCACCTCGCTGCTGCCCGGCCAGGCGATCACGCGCGAGTGGCTCATGGACATGACGGCCACCACCTACTCGTACGCCACCGTCACGCAGATGACCGGCGAGACGCTGAAGACCGTGCTCGAAGACGTGTGCGACAACCTCTTCAACCCCGACCCCTACTACCAGCAGGGCGGCGACATGGTGCGCGTGGGCGGGCTGCAGTACACCTGCGACCCGACGGCCGCCATGGGCCAGCGCATCCAGGACATGCGCCTGGGCGGCAAGCCCATCGACGGCAGCCGCAGCTACAAGGTCGCGGGCTGGGCGCCCGTGAGCGAAGAGGCGCGCACCGCCGGCAACAAGCCGGTGTGGGAAGTCATCGAGCCGTGGCTGAAATCGCGCAAGGTCGTGACCACGCGCCGGCTCGACGAACCCGTGCTGAAGAACATCGCACCGAACCCAGGCCTGGCCTGAATCGAGCGCCCCGCATGTGGGGCGCTCCCTAGAATCGGGGCATGTCCATCGAGCAGGTTTCCCTTCTCACCACGCTCGCGCTCGTGGCGGCCTTCGTGCTGTCGGCGGTGTTCGGCGCCGTCGCGCGCGCCACGCGCTTTTGCACCATGGGTGCGATCAGCGACGTGGTGGCGCTCGGCGACTGGACCCGCGTGAAGCAATGGGCCGCGGCCGGCGGCGTCGCGCTCATCGGCTTCTCGGCGCTCGTGTCCGCGGGGCTCGTCGATGCCGACCGCACGCTCTACGCCTCGCACCAGATCCTCTGGCTCTCGGCGCTGGTCGGCGGCCTGCTGTTCGGCGTCGGCATGGTGCTGTCTTCGGGCTGCGGCAACAAGACGCTGGTGCGCCTGGGCGGCGGCAACCTCAAGGCGCTGGTGGTGCTGGTGCTCATGGGCGTGTCGGCCTTCGCCACGCTGAAGGGCATCACCGCGGTGCTGCGTGTTGCGACTGTCGATGCGGTGCATGTGGACCTGGCCGTGAATGCATCATTGCCTGACGTGCTGGCCGCCTCCTTCCAACTCAACGCAGCGTCGCTGCGCCTCGCGCTCGGCCTCGTGCTCGGCGGCGCGCTGCTCGTGTGGGCCGCGTGGGGCCGCGAGACGCGCGACGTGCGCAGCCTTGTCGGCGGCATGCTGATCGGCGCGCTGGTCGTCGGCGCGTGGTGGCTCAGCGGCCATTGGGCGGTGGTCGAGGAGCATCCGCTCACGCTCGAGCATGTGTTCCTCGCCACCAACTCCGGCCGCGCCGAAGCGCTGAGCTTCGTCACGCCGGTGGCCTACGCGCTCGACTGGCTCATGTTCTACAGCGACGTCAACAAGCGGCTCACGCTCGGCATCGTGTCGGTCGCAGGCGTGGTGGTCGGCGCTGCACTGCATGCGCTGTGGTCGCGCGAATTCCGCTGGGAAGGTTTCGGCGGCACCGGTGATCTTGCCCATCACGCGACGGGCGCCGTGCTCATGGGCATCGGCGGCGTCACGGCCATGGGCTGCACCATCGGGCAGGGCCTGAGTGCGTTGTCGACGCTGAGCATCGCGAGCGTGCCGGCCATCGCGGGCATCGTGGCCGGTGCGGTGGTCAGCCTGAAGTACCAGGCGTGGCAGCTCGAACGGAGTGCTTGACGCACGCCAAGTTGCCCCCATCTCTTGTCTTGTTCCGACACGCCCCATCCGGAACCCTGTGTGCAAAGCGCGGGCAACCACTGGAGAAATAGATGACTCACCACGACACTGCAATCCTGGCCGGCGGCTGCTTCTGGGGGATGCAGGATCTCATCCGCAAGATGCCGGGCGTGGTTTCTACCCGGGTCGGGTACAGCGGCGGCGATGTACCCAACGCCACGTACCGCAACCACGGCACCCACGCGGAAGCCATTGAAATCGTGTTCGACCCCGCGGTCCTGAGCTATCGGAAATTGCTGGAATTCTTCTTCCAGATCCATGACCCCACGACCCCCAACCGCCAGGGCAATGACCGGGGCGCCTCCTACCGCTCTGGCATCTACTACACCTCGCCCGAACAGTTGCAGGTGGCGCAGGACACCATCGCCGACGTGAATGCTTCGGGGCTGTGGCCGGGCACGGTGACGAGCGAAGTCAAGGCGGCGGGCCCCTTCTGGCAGGCCGAGCCGGAACACCAGGACTACCTGGAGCACTACCCGGGCGGCTATACCTGCCACTTCGCACGTCCCGACTGGCGCTTGCCGGGATCGGCATAAGCAGCACCCGCTGACATCGACAGCCCGTAGAGGGCGGCCCCCGCGTGGGCGCGCGGCAGCCCGGTCTGCGCGCTGCCGGTGTAACCCTTTGGATGTCTGGACCGAACTCAGTAGGTGTGTGCCATCCGCACCGACCGGCTGACGGCCGTTCGGGCTTTGACGCTCCCCCAAGATCCAGCGACTCAAGGAGCATTCCGTGCAGACTGATTTAGACCCTCGTCAACCCGGCATCCTCGGCCAGGCGGCGCCGGAACTGGGCGTGACCCAATGGGTCGATGCCGCAGGCCAGCCGCTTTCGCATTTCGGTCTGTCGCACATGCCCCGGCGCGTTCAAGCTGTTGTTTTGTTTTCAGGATGCCTGCCCCGGCTGCCACAGCGCGGGCTTTCCCAGCCTCATCAAGCTGGTGGAAGGCCTGCGCGGTTCGCGCATGGTGAGCTTTGCCGCTGTCCAGACCGCGTTTGAAGACTTCGAACACAACAGCTACGAGCGCATCGACCGGGCACGTGCCGTCATTTCCGACGCGACCGTCATTCGACCGACATCTCCAACGGAGTCCCCATGAATCTGCTGCACCTGACAGACGAGGTCACCATCGAATTCCTGAGCCATCAGGCCGGGTCCACCGTCTCTCGCATCGATTTCGATCCCCATGCGGCAGCAGCGGTCCACGCGCACGCACAAGAGGAAATCAACTACGCGTTGCAGGGACGCTTCGAGGTGAAGAACGGGGCAGAGACGTTGGTCATCGAAACGGGCCAAGCGGTGCATATTGCGCCGAACGTCGCCCACAACATTACCAATCTGGGCGAAACACCCGGATCGGTGCTGAGCTTCTGGGCGCCCGGCCGCCAGGATCTGGTGGACTTCGTTCAGAAGAAGAACGCTGGCAGCGATTGACGTGGTCGAACCATGTGCGCCCACACGGCTGGCCGTGAGACAGCGGCGCGCCGCCCGCGCCGGCTACGTCCTCAGCCGGCGTGGCGACGGGCGTTGGATGGCGCACTGAGCCTCTCGCCCGCCCGAATCAGGGCACCACGTCCATGACCACCGGGTAGTAGATGTCATAGGCAGGGCCTCCGTCCGGGGTGTAGCGGAACTGAACCTGTGCGCTGTAGCGTCCGGGCACCAGGCATCGGTCGTTGTAGCAGGCCTGCACCTGCGTACTCCAGCTGTAGCTCTTCGTCGCGTACCGGGGCAAGCCCGCTTCGTTGTAGTAGTAGTCATAGAGCCACAGGTTCGGTCCTGGGTACATGCTGGTGTCCACGCCGGGCGGTGTGTTCATCACCGTGCCCATGTAGCGCATCTTGTCGCTGGTGTCGCCCGGGAAGAAGACCGCGCCGTCCTGTGCGGGCGCCAGGGTGGACGTTCCTTGCTTGACCACGAAGTACGCTTCCGGCCTGGACAGGGCGTAGGGCGCGCTGGAGGGGTTGGTCAGCACGCTCACCTCGAGCAGCCTGGACAGTGTCTGCTCATCCGAAGTGGTGGCGCTCACGTTGAAGCTGGCCTTGTACGACGAGGCGCTCGGCAGCAGCGCCGGCAGCGAGACCACGAGGTTCGCCGAGCCATCGCCCGCCTTCTCGACCTTGAAGATATCGGTCGACCCGATCGCCGGCGCGACGGCCCAGGAGACGGCGCCCGCAGGCAGCGTGACCGGAACCGTCACAGGCGCCACGGCGGCGCCGAAGGGGGTGACGAAGTCGACGTTTTTGCTGCCCAGGCCCAGCCCGGCCTTGACGGTGATCGCATACGGAATCTGCGGATTCTCGACCCGGATTTCCGACTGGCATGCCGTGTCCAGGCAGGCCTTGATCGTCATGCTGCCCTTGTAGGTCTTGGGGCCGTCGGGTGCCATCTTGCCGGTCATGCTCAGCGAAGCCGACTGTGCCGCGGCATTGACGGTGATGACGGGCTTCTCTTCGAACAGCGGATCGGGCATCACGACAAGCAGTACCAGCACCTTGCCGCTGAGCAGATTCACATCGCCCGACAGCGTGCCGGACACCAGGGCGCTTGGGATCATCTGCCCTTCGTAGACCGTCTTGTCGATGCTGGCCGGCTGGTTGATGCGGATGGACAGCCCGCTGACATAGTTCACAGGGGGAGCGACGGGTGCGATGCCGACCGGAAAACCGCCACCACCTCCTCCCCCGCCACCCCCTCCGCCGCCGCACGCGGCGATCATCAGGAACGAAAGGCCAGCCGCAGCCGCCTGAAAGACACGCTTCAGTTTCATTTCTTCTCCTCTGTGGTTTGCACTTTTTTGCGGGCCCGATCGATCACTGTTTCGGCCCGCACCCTCTTTGGTTTGCGCTTTTTTTCCTGCGCTCTCGTTTTCAGGGATTGTTGTCGATTCCACCTGGCGGCGGCAACAACTTGGCAGGCGACCACCGGTCGCCTTCTGCGTTGCCTGCGTTTTTACGTTTTCTTTACGGCTGCCCGCTCACTCTTTCCCCCGGTTTTACGCACGCCTGCCGAGACTCATCCCGTCTTGTTTGCAGGAGTGATGAATGGACATCGTCTGGATGGGCGCCTTGCTGGCGCTGTGGGCCGTGGTGGCGGCCCTGGTCGTCGGGCTGAACCGGCTCGAAGGGCCGCAGAAGCCGAACGCGAGCGTTGATACGACACGCACGCAGGGAGACGCATCGTGATCGGCCTCGAAGTGCTGTATGGCTTCGGTGCGCTGGTCGCCGTGGTCCTGTTCGCGTACCTGGTGTTCGCGCTGATCTGCGCCGAGGAGTTCTGACATGGAAACCTCGGCCTGGGTCTTGCTGGCCCTTTTTCTCGGCGCACTGCTGGTGCTGGCCTGGCCGCTGGGCAAGCTGCTGGCCGCGCTGTGCGGCGAGCGCGTGCCGCGCTGGATGCAGCGCATCGAAGCACCGCTCTACCGGCTCGCGGGCACGAAGCCCGAGCAGTCGATGCACTGGCTGCGCTACGCGCTGGCGCTGCTGGCCTTCAACGCCATCGGCGCACTCTTTCTCTATGCGCTGCAACGCCTGCAGGGCGGGCTGCCGTTCAATCCGGCCGGCATGGGCGCGGTGTCGCCCGACTCGGCCTTCAACACGGCGGTGAGCTTCGTTGCCAACACCAACTGGCAGGGCTACGGCGGCGAGTCGACCATGAGCTATCTCACGCAGATGCTCGGCCTGGCGGTGCAGAACTTTTTCTCTGCCGCCACCGGCATCGCGGTGGCCTTCGCGCTGGTGCGCGGCTTTGCGCGCCGCGGGGAAGGGCGTGAGGGCAAGGGCCTGGTCGGAAACTTCTGGGCCGACGTCACGCGTGTCACGCTGTGGGTGCTGCTGCCGATCTCGTTCGTGCTCGCGCTGTGCCTCGCGGGGCAGGGCGTGATCCAGAACTTCGACGCCTACAAGAGCGTGCAGACGCTCGAGGCCACGGCCTTCCAGCAACCGAAGAACGGCCCCGACGGCCAGCCGTTGAAGGACGACAAGGGCGCCCCTGTGATGGAAGACGCCAGCACCCCCACGCAGACGCTCGCCATGGGCCCGGTCGCTTCACAAGAGGCGATCAAGATGCTCGGCACCAACGGTGGCGGCTTCTTTAACGCCAACTCGGCGCATCCCTACGAGAACCCGACGGCATTCAGCAACCTGCTGGAGATGCTGGCGATCTTCCTGATCCCGGCGGCGCTGTGTTTCGCCTTCGGCCGCGTGGTCGGCGACCTGCGCCAGGGCTGGGCTGTGCTTGCGGCGATGACGGTGCTGTTCGTGGTGGCGGTGCTGGTCGTCACGCCCGCCGAGCAGGCCGGCAACCCGCTGCTGGGCCCACTGGGCGTGGACCAGATGGCCAGTGCGCTGCAAAGCGGCGGCAACATGGAAGGCAAGGAAGTGCGCTTCGGCATCGACGCCTCGGCCCTCTTTGCCGCCGTGACCACCGCCGCTTCGTGCGGTGCGGTGAACGCCATGCACGACTCGCTCACGCCCATCGGCGGCATGGTCCCCCTGGTGCTGATGCAGCTGGGCGAGGTCGTCTTCGGCGGTGTCGGCAGCGGCCTGTACGGCATGCTGGTGTTCGCCATGCTCGCGGTGTTCATCGCGGGCCTGATGATCGGCCGCACGCCCGAGTACCTCGGCAAGAAGATCGAGGTGCGCGAGATGAAGCTGATCTCCATCGCCATCCTGGTCACGCCAGTGTTGGTGCTGGCGGGCACCGCGCTGGCGGTGAGCGCGGGTGCGGGCAAGGTCGGCATTGCCAACCCCGGCGCGCACGGCTTCTCCGAGGTGTTGTACGCGCTGACCTCGGCCGCCAACAACAACGGCAGCGCCTTCGCCGGTCTGTCGGCCAACACACCGTTCTACAACGGCCTGCTCGGCCTGGCGATGTGGCTCGGCCGCTTCGCGATGATCGTGCCGGTGCTCGCCATTGCTGGCGCGCTGGCCGCCAAGAAGCGCCTGCCCGTCACCAGCGGCACGCTGCCCACGCACGGCCCGCTGTTCGTCTTCCTGCTGATCGGCACCGTGCTGCTGGTCGGCTTGCTCAACTACGTGCCGGCACTGGCCCTCGGGCCGATCGTCGAACACCTCGTGCTCTGGAAATAAGAAGGAGCGCACCATGACTGCCAAAACCAAAACCTCTCTCTCGCTGTTCGACGCGGCGCTCGTGAAGCCCGCGCTGTGGGGCGCCTTCGCCAAGCTGAACCCGCGCACCCAGTGGCGCAACCCGGTGATGTTCATCGTCTACATCGGGAGCATCCTCACGACGCTGCTCTGGGTGCATGCGCTGAGCTTTCCGGGCGACACCGGCATGCAGCCCGCCTTCGTGCTGGCCGTGACCGTGTGGCTGTGGTTCACCGTGCTGTTCGCCAACTTCGCCGAAGCGCTGGCCGAAGGCCGCAGCAAGGCGCAGGCGGCGTCGCTGCGCGGCCTGCGCAAGGACACCTGGGCCAAGAAGCTGAAGGACCAGCAACAGCCGCACCATGGCGCGCCGTGGCTTCCCGAGCAGGCGCCCAACCTGCGCAAGGGCGACGTCGTGCTGGTCGAAGCCGGCGACGTGATTCCGCTCGACGGCGAGGTCATCGAAGGCGTGGCCTCGGTCGATGAAAGCGCCATCACCGGCGAATCGGCGCCTGTGGTGCGCGAATCGGGCGGTGACTTCTCGGCCGTCACCGGCGGCACCCGCGTGCTGTCCGACTGGCTGGTGGTGCGCATCTCGGTGAACCCGGGCGAGTCGTTCCTGGACCGCATGATCGGCATGGTCGAGGCGGCCAAGCGCCACAAGACGCCGAACGAGATCGCGCTGACCATCCTGCTGGTCGCACTGACGATCGTGTTCCTCATGGTCACCGTCACGCTGCTGCCGTTCTCGGTGTTCAGCGTCGAGGCCGCGGGCGCGGGCACCGTGGTGTCGCTCACCGCGCTGGTCGCGCTGCTCGTGTGCCTGATTCCGACCACCATCGGCGGCCTGCTCTCGGCCGTGGGCGTGGCCGGCATGAGCCGCATGATGCAGGCCAACGTGATCGCCACCTCGGGCCGCGCGGTGGAAGCCGCCGGCGACGTCGACGTGCTGCTGCTCGACAAGACCGGCACCATCACGCACGGCAACCGCCAGGCCAGCGCCTTCCTGCCCGCACCGGGCGTGCCGAAGGGCCGCCTCGCGCGCGCCGCCATGCTCGCCTCGCTGGCCGATGAAACGCCCGAAGGCCGCAGCATCGTCGAGCTGGCACGCCGCGATGGGCTCGAAGCCGCTGCAATCGACGTGCTGCGCTATGTGCCCTTCACCGCGCAGACCCGCATGAGCGGTGTCGACCTGCCGGCCGCGCCCCACAGCCTGGACACCGACGTCATCGTGCTGCGCAAGGGCGCGGTCGATGCGGTGCGCCGCCATGTCGAATCGTTCGGCGGCACCATGCCGGCCGAGATGCTGCGTGCCGCCGAAGAAACGGCACGCCGCGGCAGCACGCCGCTGGCCGTGGCCGAAGGCAACCGCGTGCTCGGCGTGGTCGAACTCAAGGACATCGTCAAGACCGGCATCAAGGAGCGCTTTGCCGAGCTGCGCCGCATGGGCATCAAGACCGTGATGATCACGGGCGACAACAAGCTCACGGCCGCCGCCATCGCGGCCGAGGCCGGCGTGGACGACTTCCTGGCCGAGGCCACGCCCGAAGACAAGCTTGCGCTCATCCGCAAGTACCAGGCCGAAGGCCGCCTGGTCGCGATGACCGGTGACGGCACCAACGACGCCCCCGCGCTCGCGCAGGCCGACGTGGCCGTGGCCATGGGCAGCGGCACGCAGGCCGCGAAAGAGGCCGGCAACATGGTCGACCTCGACTCCAACCCGACCAAGCTGCTCGAGGTGGTGGAGACCGGCAAGGCGCTGCTCATGACGCGCGGCTCGCTCACCACCTTCTCGATCGCGAACGACGTGGCGAAGTACTTCGCGATCATTCCGGCGATCTTCGTGTCGACGTATCCGCAGCTGGGTGCGCTCAACGTGATGCGGCTTGCGAGCCCGTCGTCGGCCATTCTGTCGGCGGTGATCTTCAACGCGCTCGTCATCGTGTTCCTGATTCCGCTCGCGCTCAAGGGTGTGCGCTACCGGCCGGTGGGCGCCGCTGCGCTGCTGCGCCGCAACCTCGCCATCTACGGCCTGGGCGGTCTGCTCGTTCCTTTCATCGGCATCAAGTTGATCGACTGGCTGCTCGTGGCCGTCCATCTCGTCTGAGGAGTTCTTCACCATGACAAGCCACAACACCAACGCCAACAACAACGGTGGCATTTTTCGCCCCGCACTCGTGCTTTTCGCACTGCTGAGCGCGCTCACCGGCCTGATCTACCCGGCGGCTGTCACAGGCGCCGCGCAGTCGCTGTTCCCATCGCAAGCGGCGGGCAGCCTCGTCGTGCGCGACGGCAAGCCCGTCGGCTCCGCGCTCATCGGCCAGAACTTCAGCGACCCGAAGCACTTCTGGGGCCGCCCGTCGGCCACCGCGCCGCAGCCCTACAACGCCAGCGCCTCGGGCGGCTCCAACCAGGGCCCGCTCAACCCCGCGCTGGCCGATGCGGTGAAGGCGCGCGTCGAAGCGCTGCGCGCGGCTGACGCGGGCAACACCGCGCCGGTGCCCGTGGACCTCGTCACGGCCTCGGCCAGCGGGCTCGACCCCGACATCAGCCCCGCCGCCGCGCACTACCAGGCCGCCCGTGTGGCACGTGAACGCGGCATGGCGCCCGACCAGGTGAATGCGCTGATCGTGCAGAACACCCAGAAGCCGCTGTGGGGCGTGCTGGGCGAATCGCGCGTCAACGTGCTGGCGCTGAACCTGGCGCTTGAAGCTTCTTCGACGGTGCGTTGAGGAGAAAACAACCATGGCCTATGCCGCTTACCGTGACCACCCCAGCGTCGTGCGAAGTCCGATCGCGCCGCGCACGACGCAGTTCCACGTGCTCGATGTCACCGTCTGCTGCGCCGACGCACTGCGCGTGCGCCGCAGCATTGCGGCCTGCGCCGAAGCCGGCGTGGTGCGCTGCGAGCCGCTGCTGCATGCCTGCAGCTCGCAGGAAAGCGACGCGCCCTGCGTGCGCCTGATGATCCGCTTTCCGACCACGCGCTACGCTGAGGTGCTGCACCGGCTCATCGAATGCGTGCCCTCGGGCGAGATCGGCCGGCTCATGAGCTGGCGCGATCACCTCACGCGCTGCGGCCTGCGCCATGGTCTCTGACCTGCTGCACGTGCTGCTGGCCATGGCGGCGCTGTTCGTGCCGCTGGGCTTTGCCTGGTGGGTGCTGTCGCGCACCGCGCGCCGGCATGCGCGGCGGCGCAAGAACGGGCCGATGCGATAACCTGCACCTTCCCATGCCCGAGACCCGCCCCGACCCCGACGCCCTGCTCGCGCAACTGCGCAGCGACGAGGCGCGCGCGCTGCGCGGCAAGCTGCGCATCTACTTCGGCGCCAGCGCCGGCGTGGGCAAGACCTGGGCCATGCTCAGCGCCGCCCGGCGCGAGCGCGAGGCCGGACGCGACGTGCTCATCGGCGTGGTCGAAACGCACGGCCGCAGCGAGACGGCCGCGCTGCTCGCGGGGCTCGACACGCTGCCGCTGCGCGAGCTGCCTTATCGCGGCCGCACGCTCGCCGAGTTCGATTTAGACGCCGCCCTGGCGCGCAAGCCCGCCGTGCTGCTGGTCGACGAACTGGCCCACACCAACGCACCCGGCTCGCGCCACGCCAAGCGCTGGCAGGACGTGCAGGAGCTGCTGGCCGCGGGCATCGAGGTGTGGTCGGCGCTCAACGTGCAGCACCTCGAAAGCCTCAACGGCACCGTCGGCGCCATCACCGGCGTGCGCGTGCACGAGACCGTGCCCGACAGCGTGCTCGACGAGGCCGACGAGGTGGTGCTGGTCGACGTCACGCCCGACGAACTCACGGCGCGGCTCGCGGCCGGCAAGGTCTACCTGCCGCAGCAGGCCGAGCGCGCCGCACAGAACTTCTTCCGCAAGGGCAACCTGATCGCGCTGCGCGAGATCGCCCTGCGCCGCACCGCCGAGCACGTCGAAGACGACGTGCGCGGCTGGCGCGTCGAGCAGTCGGTCCCCGGCGGCAACGGGCAGGGCGGCGCGGCGCTGCAGGCCTGGAACACCTCGGGCGCGATCCTGGCCTGCGTCGGCCCGCACGAGGGCGCGGCGCAGACCGTGCGCACCGCCGCGCGGCTCGCGGGCCAGCTCAACGTGCGGTGGCATGCCGCGTATGTCGAGACGCCGCGGCTGCAGCGCCTCGATGCCGCGCAGCGCGACCGCATCCTCGCCGTGCTCAAGCTCGCCGAGGAACTGGGCGCGGCCACGGCCGTGCTTACCGGCGCCGACGTGGCCGAGCAACTGTCCGAGCAGGCGCGGCGCCTCAACTGCGCGACGCTGGTCATCGGCCGCGCGGAGCCCGTGCGCGGATGGCGGCGCTGGTGGGGTGCGTCCGCGGTGCCGCTGGCGCGCGCGCTGGCACAACGGGCACCGGCGCTCGACATCCTCGAAGTCGGCCGCGCCGACAGCGCACGCCGCCTGTCGCAAGCATCGCTGGTCGCCACGCAGGCCGACGAAGACGACGAGCGCGCGCAATCGCGCTGGCCCGGCTACGCGTGGGCCGCTGCCTCCAGCATCGCGCTCACGCTGCTGTGCACGCCGCTGACCGGCGTGCTGGAGCTCACCAACATCGTCATGCTGTTCCTGCTCGGCGTGGTGGGCGTGGCGATGCGCTTCGGGCGCGGGCCGTCGGCGCTCGCGGCGATGCTCAACGTGGCGGCCTTCGACTACTTCTTCGTCGCGCCGCGCCTGTCCTTCGCGGTCAGCGACGTGCAGTACCTGCTGACCTTCGCCGTGATGCTCGGCGTCGGCCTGCTGGTGGGCCAGCTCACGGCCGGGCTGCGCTTCGCGGCGGGCGTGTCGACCAGCCGCGAACGCCGCGCACGCTCGCTGTTCGAGCTCACGCGCGAACTCTCGGCCGCCCTCGAAAGCACCCAGGTCGTCGCGCTCGGCGCCGCCGCCGTGCAGGCCCATTTCGGCGGCCATGCGCGCGTGCTGGTCACCGACGCGGCCGACCAGCTCGTGCCCCCCGCCGACCCGCCGCCCGGCTTCGATGCGCAGGTGGCCGACTGGGCTTTCCGCCACGGCCAGCCCGCCGGCCTGGCCACCGCCACGCTCGCCGCCCAGCCCTGGCACTACGTGCCGCTGCGCGCGCCGATGCGCGTGCGCGGCGTGCTCGCGCTGTGCCCGGCCCGTCCGCGCTGGCTGCTGATTCCCGAGCAGGCGCAGCAGCTGGACACGCTCGCGCGCCAGATCGCCATCGCGCTGGAGCGTGTGCACTACGTCGAAGTCGCGCAGCGCGCCGTGGTCGAGATGGAATCGGAGCGCCTGCGCAACGCGTTGCTCGGCGCCATCTCGCACGACGTGCGCACGCCGCTCACCGCGCTCATCGCACTGGCCGAATCGCTGCAGACCCTGCCGCCCGAAGAACACACCGAGGCCGCGCGCGCCATCGTCGTGCAGGCCCACGCGCTGCATGCGCTGGTCAGCAACCTGCTCGACATGGCGCGCCTCGAAAGCGGCGTGGCCGGCGGCACCGTCAACCTGCGGCGCGACTGGCAGTCGGTCGAAGAGGTGGTGGGCGCCGCCATCCGCGCCGCGCGCCCCGCGCTGCGCGGCATGGTGGTGCAGACCGCGTGGGACCCCGAGCTGCCGCTGGTCGAGTTCGACGCCGTGCTCATCGAGCGCGTGCTCGTCAACCTGCTGGAGAACGCCGCCAAGTACGGCGCCGCGCCCATCGAGGTCGGCGCACGCGCCGAGGCCGGCGCGCTGGTGCTCACCGTGCGCGACCATGGCCCCGGCCTGCCCGCCGCACTGCATGGCCGCGAGCAGACGCTGTTCGACAAGTTCACGCGCGGCGAGGCCGAATCCGCCACGCCCGGCGTCGGCCTCGGCCTGGCCATCTGCCGTGCCGTGGTGAGCGCGCACGGCGGGGAGATCAGCGCAGCGAATGCACGCGACGGCGGTGCAGAATTCACCGTCACCTTGCCGCGCCGCGAGCCCCCCGAACCCGCTGAAGCCCAGCTCTGAAACCCGCCATGCCATCCCCCACCGCCATCGTGATCGAAGATGAGCCGCAGATCCGCCGCTTCGTGCGCGGCGCGCTTGAGGCCGAAGGCTGGCAGGTGCACGAAGCCGGCACCTTGCGCGACGGCCTTGCTGCCGCCGGCACGCGGCAACCCGATCTGCTGGTGCTTGATCTGGGCCTGCCCGACGGCGACGGCGTGTCGCTGATCCGCGATGTGCGCGGCTGGTCACAGGTGCCGATCATCGTGCTCTCGGCCCGCACCGACGAAGCCGACAAGATCGCCGCACTCGACGCCGGCGCCGACGACTACCTCACCAAGCCCTTCGGCACCGGCGAACTGCTGGCCCGTGTGCGCGCCAACCTGCGCCGCCCGCGCGCCGCGAGCGGCAACGGCGATGAACCGGCCGCCGAAGCCGTGTTCCGCTTCGGCGAGATCGAGCTGGACCGCGCCGCACGCATCGTGCGCCGCGCCGGCGCCGAGGTGCACCTCACACCGACCGAGTACCGATTGCTCTGCGTGCTGGTGGCCAACGCCGGCCGCGTGCTGACGCAGCGGCAGTTGCTGCGCGAGGTGTGGGGCCCGTCGCACACGGACCAGAGCCACTACCTGCGCATCTACATGGGACATCTGCGGCAGAAGCTGGAGGCCGATCCGGCGCAGCCGAAGCATCTGTTGACGGAGACGGCGGTGGGGTACCGACTCGTCGTCTAGTGGGGAGGCCGCGCTTTGTCGGCGGCACATGCCCTCACCCTAACCCTCTCCCCGAGGGGAGAGGGGACAAGACGGGTACAAGCGAGCAAGAGGTGCGCAGGAAGGCCGTCAGCGACACCGAGGTCTTGCTCCCTCTCCCCTCGGGGAGAGGGTTGGGGTGAGGGCCGCGGCCATCACCTCACGACAGCCGCTCACCCCAGGCAAGCGATCAGGCCGCCACGCCCTTGTTCGGATTCAGCAGGAATTTCTCACCGGTAGCTTGCTTCCCATACACCCCGATCGCATCCAGCTGCAGCGCCTCGACCAGCGACACCTCCCGCGTGTAGTGACTCGCAAACGTCGTCTTCAACTCTGCCACCACGCGCGCCCGCAGCCGCTGCGTGCCTTCATCGCCCAGCTTCTGCAGGAACGGGAACAGCAGCCAGCCGCCCATGCCCCAGGCCATGCCGAAGTTGCGCACGAACTCGGTCGGGCTGCGGTCCAGGCCGCCGTAGATGTAGACCTGCTTGTGCGTGGTCGAGCCGTAGCGGCTGTATTCCTTGGCGGTGCGGTTCAGCGCCGCTTCCATGCAACCGAGGATCTGGCCGGCGAGCTTGCCGCCGCCCGTCGCGTCGAAGGCCAGCGTGGCGCCGGTGGCGACCAGCGCGTCGGTCAGTTGATCGAGAAAGTCGGGCGAGCTCGCGTTGCAGACGTACTTCGCGCCGATGCCGCGCAGCAGCGCTTCCTGCTCGGGCTTGCGCACGATGTTGACGAGGTCGATGCCGTCCTTCTGGCAGATCTTGTTGAGCATCTGGCCGAGGTTGGACGCGGCTGCCGTGTGCACCAGCGCCTTGTGGCCTTCCATCCGCATGGTCTCGACCATGCTCAGCGAGGTGAGCGGGTTGACGAAACACGAGGCGCCATCGGCAGGAGTGGCATCCGCAGGCAGCTCCAGGCACTGCGCAGCGGCGAGGCAGCGGTACTGCGAATACATCGCACCACCGATGGCCGCCACGGTCTTGCCCATCAGCGCTTGGGCAGCCGGCGACGAACCGGCCTTGACCACCACGCCCGCACCCTCGTTGCCCACCGGCATCGACTGGTCGAGCCGCGCCGCCATCGAGGCGCGCGCGCGCTCGGGCACCATGGCCGTGACGACGGGGCGATCGGCCGTGCCGGAGGCCACCGCGGTCGTCATGTCGGCGGCGCCGAAGAGCAGGCCCAGGTCCGACGGGTTCATCGGTGCCGCCTCGACGCGGATCACCACCTCGTGGGCCTGCGGTTCGGGCATCGGGTCGTCGTGCAGGGAGAGTTCGAGGTCGCCGTTGGAACGGACGAGAGAGCGCAGTTGGAGTGCCATGGAGAAGCCCCTGTGAAAGGTCGTTCGAAGATGGCCATCGGCCACGGGGCGGCCAGTATAGGAGCGGGTGCGCGCGGCTGCTGGCGCCTTCAGGACACCACGGGAATCACCGGGGCATGGGCCAGCGCATGGCGCATCTTCAGCGGGTCGAGCCGCTCGAGGTAGCGCGGAATGTTGCGCCACATCGTGTGGTACCCATAGCCGCCGCGCAGCATCTCCTGGCGCGCGCTGTCCTTGTCCCAGTCCTGCACGGCCATGCGGTAGACGGCCGCCACCACGCCCGTGCGGTCGGCGCCGTGCATGCAATGGATGAGCACCGGTCCCTGCTTCTCGGCCTCGCGAATGGCGACCAGCGCGCGCAGCACCTTGGCATCGTCGATCGACCAGGTGTTGATCGGCACGCGCACCAGCCGGATGCCGCTGCCGGCAAACACCTTCCGGTCGTCGTTGAAGGAGCGCAGGCTCACGACCGTGCGGATGCCCAGCGACTGCAGCGCCGCCACGTTCGCGCGGCGCGGCTGCGCGCTGCGATACAGCGTGGGCGTGATGCGGTGCAGGTTCTCGACCTGCAAGGCATCGAGCGGATCGGCCCAGTGGCCGGGGCGCAGGTCGGCGACCTTGGTTTTCGTTGTCGTCATCGTGCGCGCGAAGGCCAGTGGCGCACCGTCAGGATGAGCGCCGCCACCGCGAGCCCGCCCCAGTAGTCCACCGGCGCGCCCCACAGCCAGTGCTTGTGCCAGAACGCCTTGGTCGGGTTGAAGTTCTCGAAGCCGAAGGCCGGGTTGATGAGGAACCACAGGAAGTCTTCGCAGACCCAGAACACGATGAGCCCCGCGAGCGCCAGCCCCCAGTCGCGCCAGGTCCAACGCCCCTGGAAGGCCAGCGGCGAGACGAACACCAGCATCATGAAGGTGAACACCCAGGCGTGATACCCCGTCATCGCGCGCCCGCCCCAGAACAGGTCGAGCCAGATGTTGTTCTCGATGCGCCACGTGGGCAGCGAGGTGGCCCAGCCGGCGCCGCCCTCGATCTGGATCTCGGCGTTGGCGAAGAAGAACGCCATCGTCACGACCCACGCGAGGTAGACCAGCGTGCGGCCGATGCCCGGGCGGGGCTCCATAGCGCCGCCGCTCATTCGGTGAGGCCCAGCACGCGTTGCAGCACCGCGCGCGCGGCCTGCGGCTTGCCCAAGGCGCGGCTGCGTGCGGCCATGGCCGCGAGCTTGGCGGGGTCGGCCATGAGGCGCGCCACCTTGTAGTCCAGGCCGATGGCGTCGTAGGCCAGCCACGCGGCGCTTTCTTCCATGAGGAAGCCGGCGTTGTGCTCTTCCTGCCCCGGAATCGGCGAGATCAGCAGCATCGGCTTGCCCAGCGCCAGGCACTCCGACACCGTGAGGCCGCCGGGCTTGGTCACGACCAGGTCGGCCGCGGCCATCATCTTGTGCATTTCGTTCGTGAAACCGACCGCCACCACGCGGCCCGGATAACGCTGCGACAACGCCTCGAGCCGGGCGTGGGCCTCGGCGTTGCGGCCCGCAACCGCGATCACCTGGAAGGGCGTGTCGCCGCCGAGCGCCAGCACGCGCTCGACCATGCTCGGCAGGTCGCCCACGCCGGCACCACCCGACGCCATCAACAGCACCGGCCGTGCGGGGTCCAGCCCCAGCGCACGAGCGCAGGCCGCGTGCGCCAGCTCGGGTGCATCAGGCTCGGAAAAAGCCGGCATCACCGGAATGCCCGTGACATGCACGCGCTCGGGCGGAATACCGCGTGCGCGCAGTCGGAAAGCGACTTCTTCCGTCGCCGC
Organism: Variovorax sp. EBFNA2; assembly: GCF_033802765.1. NCBI lineage: Bacteria > Pseudomonadati > Pseudomonadota > Betaproteobacteria > Burkholderiales > Comamonadaceae > Variovorax > Variovorax sp. EBFNA2. The sequence continues at coordinate 6,072,513 of NZ_CP138496.1, read as the reverse complement.
GAGGTAGCCCGTCATGCCCGGCACCAGCCACATGTTGTGCAGGTCGTAGTCGGTGATCTGCAGCCACACGGGGCACTCGATGCGGCCCCGGTTGCGTTCGCGCATCAGCAGCTCGGCCGGCAGGAAGTGGGTGCAGATCACGGCGTCGGGCTTGGCGCGGCGGATCTCGCGCACCAGCGCGCCGGTGCTAAGGCGCTCGATGCCGCGGCGCAGCCGCTGCGAGGGCGCGTGGTGCGGCGTGACGTCGGTGCGCTGGTGCAGGTACGACCACAGCTCGGGCGCGCGGTTCACCAGCTGGAGGTACCAGTCGGTGTACACCTTGCGAAAGCCCAACGGCACATGGGCCATGGCGTCGACATGCACCGCGGTGTGCGGCGCGAACGACTGGGCGAGGGTGGCTTCTAGCGCCTGGGCGGCGCGCACATGGCCGTTGCCGGCGCTCACACTGAGGATCAGGAGTTTGGTCATGGATTCGGCGGTCTGGTCGCCGGATTATGGGCATGCCATGTGGCAGGGCCCGCGCACGCGCCCTGGACTGAAAAAGGTCACCGCCTCAGAGCGGCGCCCGCGACGTGACGAGCGCTCTCACGCCCACAGCCGCCCGCTCGCGAATCGCATCGAAGGTGGTGTTCGCGACGATGCGTCCGTTCTCGAACACCGTTTGCAGCAGATCGACCTGGCCGCTCGCCAGTGTTTCTTCGCGCACGGTCTGTACGTCGCCGTGTGCGTTCCGAATCAGCGCAAGTCGCCCCTTCTTCGAGGCCTTGTTCACGTCGCCTACCGGCGACTTGTAGACATCGCGCCACTCGCCATTCACCTGCATCGCCGAGCACTTCATCGCCCACTGCATGGTGTCGCGGTTGACCTGCTGCAGCAGGCCGCCACCCATGCCGAAGGAGATGTTCTCGGTCGAGAAGCCGTTGTGGAAGAAGTTCGAGAGGCACAAGCGCAGCGAGTCGAGGTTCACGCCGTCGCCCTGGATGATGCGCACGTTGTTCAGCACGCGAAAGCCCTTGGCGTTCGTCGTGGTGCCGAAGCGATCGGCCAGGATCTGCGCCACCTTGAGCGTGGTTTCGACCGGGTCGCCCGAGTCGGGCCGCACCACCAGCGTCGCACCCGAGGCCACCACCTTGGCCTTGAGTTCGTCGCCCCAGATGTGCGCGCAGGCATTGAAGATGTCGTAGCTGTCGCTCACCACCGCGAAGGTCGTGCCGGGCTTGGCGAACTGGTCGACCATGTTGCTGTACGCGTCGGTTTCATGGTCGCGGCCCCAGCCCGTGATGGTGCTGTGCTCGGCCGCGGGGATCGAGAAGCCCGCCACGTCGCAGTCGTAGTAGCGACGTGCCGCTACCAGGGCAGCCAGCGTGTCGGTGCCCATGAAGTTGACCAGGTGGGCCATGCCGCCGAGCGCGGCCGATTCGAGGCTTGAGACCCCGCGCGCGCCGAAGTCGTGCAGCCTGAACGCGATCTGCCCTTGCGGGTCGTCGCAGGTCGCTTCAAGGTAGCGCAGCAGCGTGGTGCGCGCGGCGGCCGAGAGCGTGGCCACCGTGGTCGGATACCAGATGGCACGCAGCAATTCGGTTTCGAGAAAGCTCGTGACCCAGAAGAACTCGGGGTCGGTGTTCTCGATGGTGGCCAGCACGTTGTGCACCGGCAGCACGCTGCCCTCGGGCACGGCGCGGATGCGCACCGGCATCAGTCCGTCGTGCTTCTCGATGAGCCGCAGCCATCCTTCGCGGTTGAAGGGTTCGCCGTGCACGGCCATCATTGCAGCGGCCTCCTCGACGTCGTCGCGCGTCACCGGCGTCTGCAGGTATTCGCGCAGGTACGCCTGCAGGCCGAAGAACAGCGAGTGGCTGAACAGCCCGCCGCGCGATTCGATGTAGCTGTGGACCGTCTGCGTGCCGGGCGGATATTGCATCCAGTGCGACACCTTGTAGGAATCGGTGCGCAGCAGCAGGTTGTTGCCCAGGGGCGAGGAGGTGAGGTTGCGGTTCATGTGAAAGCTCCTTTCACGTGGGCCCCGTCAACCGGGGCCCGTTCTTGCTGACAAAGCCTGGTCGTTCAGTTCTTGCCCAGGCCACCCAAAAAATGGTTTGCGATGAAGTAGTGGTCTTCGTAGATGCGGTCGGGCATGCCGAGGAACTCGGCAATCGGCACCCACCGCACCGCGGCCGCATCGTCGTCAGCACGCACGTCCGACAGGCCCGTCCACTGGTTGTGCGCCAGCTCGAAGAAGAAGCCGTGCGTGATCGTGCGGCCGCGCTGCGAGCGGTCGGGCGCATCGAACACATGGCTGGCCTTCATGCTGCCGTTGAGCACGGGCACGGGCACCTTGAGGCGGGTTTCTTCCTTCAGCTCGCGGATGGCCGCGTCCTGCAGCCGCTCGTGCTGGCCAACGAAGCCGCCGGGCAGCGCCCACGTGCCCTTGCCGGGATGGAACTTGCGCTGCACCAGGAGGATGTGGCCGGCCTCGACCACGATCGCATCGACCGTGGTGTAGATCGGTGGAAAGCTGCTGCCCGCATAGCGGTACTTGTCGCGGTAGTCGACGAGGAAGGCGCGTTCGTCGCAGAGCTCGGCGTAGTCGGCGGTGCCGGTGAACTTGTCGAGAAAGGCGGCGGTGCCGTCGGGCAGGTCGGCACGCGCGAGCTGGCCGCGGTTCTCAGGATCGAAATAGAGGTTGCGCACGTCGGTGGCGTTGAGGCTTTCCACGCTGTGCTGGCCCACGAACTCCCAGTGCGGAAAGAGCTTGAGGTAGTAGCTGGAGCTGTCCTTCAGGTGCCCCACCAGCGCGACCTTGGCCTGCGCTGCGGGCACATGGCCGTCCTGCTGGATCAGCCGCTCGACGGCGGACTGGATCGATGCGATCCAGAGCTGGTCGTTGTAGGGCGAGTCGCCGACCCCGACGACGCTCACGCGCATCTGCTCGGTGCCACGCAGGCACGCGCGCACCATGCGTTCGCGTTCATCGAAGGTGAAGGGGTCTTTGACGCTGCGGGGCTTGCGGTCGGAGCCGACCACCACGATGACCCGATCGGCGGCGCGCAGGCCTTCTTCGATGAGTCGCTGGTGACCGAAATGAACGGGCTGGAAACGCCCGATGACGACGGCGTACTGAAACTTGCGTGTGTTTGGCATGGTCACTTGGGAATCCCCCAAAAAGGGCGCAATCAACTTGCGCCTGAATTCAGGATAGCACCGGTCCGACGCATCGATCAAGTGTTCCTGGCCCCACGGGGAAGGTGGCCGACGGCAAACGGCCAGATACTCGGAGGGCGCATTTGCTAGGATTCGCCCCCCCATGACCGAGCCCTCCAACTCCCCCCACGCGCCCGTGCGCCTCAACAAACGCATGGCCGAACTCGGCCTGTGCTCGCGCCGCGAGGCCGACGACTGGATCGCGCAGGGCTGGGTGCGCGTCAACGGCAAGCCCGCCGAGATGGGCGTGAAGGTCACGCCCAACGACCGCATCGAGGTCGACAAGGCCGCCAAGGGCCAGCAGGCGAACCAGGTCACGATCCTCATCAACAAGCCCATCGGCTACGTGAGCGGGCAGGCCGAAGACGGCCACGAGCCGGCGGTCACGCTCTTCACGCCGCAGAACCGCTGGGTGGAAGACAACGCACGCTTCTTCTTCGGCCCGCAGCAGCTGCGCGGCCTGGCGCCGTGCGGGCGGCTGGACATCGACTCCACCGGCCTGCTCGTGATGACGCAAGACGGCCGCATCGCGCGCCAGCTCATCGGCGAAGACTCGGTGATGGACAAGGAATACCTCGTGCGCGTGGCCTACCACGGCCTGGACCAGCCCGCGCCCACCGGCCAGCTGGTGCGCCTGGACGACGACGACCCGGTCACCACCAACGTGCAGGCGGTGTTTCCGCCCGCCATGCTCGCGCGGCTGCGGCACGGCCTGAGCCTGGACGGCCAGGCGCTGAAGCCGGCGCGCGTCGAGTGGCAGAACCCCGAGCAGCTGCGCTTCGTGCTCACCGAAGGCAAGAAGCGCCAGATCCGCCGCATGTGCGAGCTGGTCGGCCTCAAGGTGGTGGGCCTGAAGCGCGTGCGCATCGGCAAGGTGATGCTCGGCAACCTGCCGGTGGGGCAGTGGCGCTACCTGGCGCCGCACGAGAAGTTCTAACCAAAAATCGATCCATGGCCGCGGTGCTGAGCCGTCGCGCACTGAACCGGGCCACGCTGGCGCGGCAGATGCTGCTGGCGCGACGCAAGGCGAGCGTCGTGCAGGCCATCGACAAGCTGGCCGGGCTGCAGGCGCAGGCGCCCAACCCGCCGTACGTCGGTCTGTGGAGCCGGCTCGAAGGCTTTCGCCGCGAGCAGCTGACCGACGCGCTGAAGAACCGCCGCATCGTGCGCATGTCGACGCTGCGCGCGACCCTTCACTTGATGACCGCTTCGGACGCGTGGGCCTGGCGGCCGTTGCTCGAACCCGTGCACCAGCGCGGCCTGTCGGGCCTGCATGCGCGGGCCCTTGAAGGCGTCGATCGCGCGGCCGTGGTGAAGGCGGGCCGTGCGCTGCTCGACGACGGACCGCTCACCGGCACGGCGCTCGGCCAGGCTTTGGCCGCGCGCTGGAAAGACCACGCGCCGGCCTCGCTCGCCGCACTCATCCGCAACAACGTGCCACTCGTCCACCTGCCGCCCGCGGGCAGCTGGAACTCGCACCAGAACGCGGTGCTGCAGCCCCTCGGCGCATGGCTCGGTGAATCCACCGCCGAGATCGCAGAAGCCACGCAAGACGACCTGCTCCTGCGCTACCTCGCCGCCTTCGGCCCCGCGACGCTGGCCGATGCGGGCGCGTGGTCGGGCCTCACGGGCTGGAAGGCCGTGGCCGAACGGCTGAGGCCGCAGCTGCGCGTGTTCACCGGCGAGCAGGGCCAGGAGCTCTTCGATCTGCCGCGCGCGCCGCGCCCCGACCCCGACACGCCCGCGCCGCCGCGCCTGGTCGCCGAATGGGACAACCTGCTGCTCTCGCACGCCGACCGCAGCCGCGTGCTCGACGAGGCGCATCGCGCCCGCGTGTTCACCGTCAACGGCATCGTGCGCGGCACGGTGCTGCTCGACGGCTTCGTGGCGGGCACCTGGAAGATCGAACGCGCGACGCAGGCGGCCACCGTGGTTCTGGAGCCCTTCACGCGCTGGTCGGCGGCCGACCGGCGCGGCGTGGAGGAAGAGGCGCTGCGCCTGCTGGCCTTTGCCGCGGACGCAGAAGGCGAGCGGCACGCGGTCCGCGTCCTGAGCCCCGCCTAAGCCTCTCCTAAGTCTTCGCGCCTACGCTGCGCCGCGGCGCAGGGCCACTACCGATCATCCCGGTCGCGTGCTACCTTGCGCGCGAAGGAGTCGCCGCGATGCGCGTGCTGCTGGTGGAAGACGACGAAATGATCGGGCGCAGCCTGAAGCAGGCGCTCGAGGGTGCGGGCTGGTCGGCCGACTGGGTGCGCGACGGCGAGCTGGCGCAAAGCGCGCTCGGCGACGGCGGCTACACCTGCGTGCTGCTCGACCTGGGCCTGCCCCGCCAGGACGGCACCGAGGTGCTGCGCCGCGCGCGCGAACGCGGCGACGCGACGCCCGTGCTGGTGCTCACCGCGCGCGACGGCCTCGACGACCGCATCCACAGCCTGGACCTCGGCGCCGACGACTACCTGCTCAAGCCCTTCGAGTTCCGCGAGCTGCTCGCGCGCATGCGCGCCGTGGTGCGTCGCCGCGACGGCGCGGCGCATTCGCTGATCGGCACCGCCGCGCTGCAGCTGGACCTCACGACGCGCGAGGTGGCGGTCAACGGCGTGCGCGAGGCGCTCACCGCGCGCGAGTTCGCGCTGCTGCATGCACTGCTGGAGCGGCCCGGCGCCATCCTCTCGCGCGAGCAGCTCGAAAACCGCATCTACGGTTGGGGCGACGAAGTGACCAGCAACGCCATCGACGTGCTGATCCACGGCATGCGCCGCAAGCTCGGCGCCGACGCGATCCGCAACGTGCGTGGGCTCGGCTGGCGAGTGGCTGCATGACCAGTGCGGCCCGCCGCTGGTGGCGCCCGCGTTCGCTGCGCACCCAGCTGCTGCTGTGGCTCGTCACGCTGCATGTGGTGGCGGCGGTGCTCACGGCGTGGTTCTCTTTTCTGGCCTACGGCAACCTCGTTCACAACGCACTCGACGACCAGATGCGGCTGGTGGCCGAGTCGTATGGGGGCAACGATCCGCCCAAGACCCCGCGCGCGATGGACGGCGAAGCGGCGTTCTCGCGCGGCGCCTTCGTCGTGCAACTCTGGAGCGCCGACGGCGCCACGTTGCGCGCGAGTTCGTGGCCCGCGCTGTCGGTGCCGCTGCAACCCGGTAGCGGCTTCAGCGACGTGCATGCCGAAGGGCCCGCGCATTCGCGCTGGCGCGTGTTCACGGCCGAGCCCGCGCTGCATGCCGACGCGCCACGCGTGCAGGTGCTGCAGAACGAGGACTACCGGCATCGCCGCGCGCTGCGCCGCGCCTTGCTCGAAGGCCTGCCGATCGCGCTGCTGCTGCCGGCGGCGCTGCTGGTGCTGTGGCTCATCGTGTCGGCCGCCTCGCGCTCGCTGCGCGGCGTGGCGCGCGACGTGGCCTCGCAGGACGAGCGCCGCCCGACCGAGCTGTCGCTGGCGCGCGTGCCCGACGAGATCACGCCGCTGGTGGGCGCCTTCAATCACCTGCTGTCGCGCGTGCGCAGCGCCTTCGCCACGCAGCGCCGCTTCGTGCAGGACGCGGCGCACGAGCTGCGCACGCCGATGGCCGCCATCGGGCTGCAGATCGAGAACCTGCGTGCGCATGTGCCGGCCGGCGAAGCCACCGACCGCTTCAACCAGCTCGAGGCGGGCGTGACGCGCGCGCAGCACCTCATCGAACAGCTGCTGCAGCTGTCGCGGCAGGACGCACCGCCCTCGGATGCGCCGGGCGAGTGGGTCGACATCGAAGCGCTGCTGCGCGACAGCCTGGGCCAGCGCATGGTGCTGGCCGATGCGCGGCGCATCGACGTGGGCTTCGAAGGGCTCACCAGCGCCGTGGTCACCGCACCCGCGTCCGAACTGCGCAGCGTGTTCGACAACCTCATCGACAACGCGCTGCGCTACGCGCCCGAAGGCGGCGTGGTCGATGTGCGGCTGCACCGGGTCGAGAACGGGCAGGCGGTGGTCGATGTGCTGGACAACGGACCGGGCATTCCACCGGCCGAACTGGAGCGCGTGTTCGACCGCTTCTTCCGCGTGCCGGGCGCGGCGGCGGGTGGCAGCGGGCTGGGCCTGGCGATCGCGCGCACGGCGGCCGAGCGGCATGGCTTGCGCATCGAGCTGCGCAACCGCGACGACGGACCGGGGTTGAGGGCGCGGGTGCTGCTGCCGATGTAGACGGCGCGGTGGTGCTCACGCCCGCCTCATTCTTCGCTCACGCTGGCCTCAGTCTGGCTGCCTAGAGTGGCTGCAGGTCCTGCTGCGCGCAGTCCGCGCGATGGCACCGGACCGGAGACAACCTGCCCTCAGGAGAACACACCATGCGCATTTCGTTCCAACTTCTTGCCGTTGCTTCCTTCGCCGCGTTCGCGGCCCTGGGCACGGTCAATGCGTCCGCCGAAACCACCGACGGTTCGGACTTCCATCCGCTGCAGATGAATTCGCCGGAGAACCCGGAGGTGCAGGCCGGCGCGATGGCGGCGGCACGTCCGAGCGGCACGGAGCCCATTGGGCAGTCGACGTCGGCGCCGGCGATCAATGGGTTGACGCCGGTGTCCGACATCGAGGCGGGCGCCTATGCGGCGTCGCACCCGACGGGCACCGAGCCCATCGGGCAATCGACTTCACTGCCGATGGTGAAGTCGGGCAGCGGAAGCTGATTCCGCCGCCGAAGACTTACAAGCTCAGTCGTCGTTGCTGCTGAGCAGTGCGCGGTAGATCACCGCGCCGATGATCGCGCCCACGATCGGGGCGACCCAGAACAGCCACAGCTCCGACATCGCGTACGACGGGCCGAACAGCGCGGGGCCGGTGCTGCGCGCCGGGTTCACCGAAGTGTTGGTCACGGGGATCGACACCAGGTGGATCAGCGTCAGGCACAGGCCGATGGCCATGCCCGCGAAGCCGGCCGCCGCGCGGCGGGCGGTGGCACCGAGGATCACGATCAGGAACACGGCGGTCATCACCACTTCGCTGATGAGTGCGGCCGTCATGCTGTACTTGCCGGGCGAGTGCTCGCCGTAGCCGTTGGTGGCAAAGCCGCCGATGTCCGCGCCCGGCTTGCCGGTGGCGATCAGGTACAGCACGCCGGCCGCCGCGATGGCGCCCAGCACCTGCGACACGATGTAGCCCGGCAACTGTCCGGCCTTGAAGCGGCCTGCGGCTGCAAGGCCGATCGACACGGCCGGGTTGAAGTGGCCGCCCGAGATCGGACCGAGCGCATAGGCGCCGGTGACCACCGTGAGGCCGAAGGCCAGCGAGACGCCGAGCAGGCCGATGCCGACGCCCGGAAAGGCCGCTGCCAGAACTGCGCTTCCGCAGCCTCCGAGCGTGAGCCAGAAAGTACCAATGAATTCTGCAGACCACTTTTTGTAGGTACTGTGTTCCATAACGCTCCATCCTGAAGTTGAGAAAGCGCGCACGGCGGGGGCCGAACGCGGGCCGCATTCTAGGAACGGGAAATGGAGGCGTCGAGCAAACGGGCGCGCTGAGCGGCAACTGTTCACGATTGCTGTGGATTTGTGCCCTGCAGCATTTGCAAATGGGCGGGGCGAGGGCGCGCCACCGCACATCGTCGTCACATCGTCACGACCACTTTGCCGAACGCGCCGCGTTCCAGATGGTCGAGCGCGGCGGGCAATGCGTCGAAGCCGTAGCGCGCCGCGATCACCGGCTTCAGCGCGTTGGCATCGACCGCGCGCACCAGCTCTTCGAGCGCGCGCCGGTGGCCGACGCCGATGCCTTGCACCGTCACGCGGCCGAGCACCATCGCGTAGAACGACGCGCTCAGCGTGTCGCCGCCGAGCATGCCGATGATCGACACGCGCCCGCCCTGCTTCACGGCCTGCAGCGAGCGGTCGAGGTCGGGGCCGCTCGACAGTTCGAGCACGTGGTCGACGCCGCGCCCTTGCGTGAGCCGGCGCACCTCGGCGGGCCAGTCGCTGTCGCGTGCGAGCACGTGCGTGGCGCCGAGCGCGCGCGCCGCGGCCTGCTTGTCGGCGCTGCCCGTCACCACGATGGCCTGCGCGCCGTGCAGCCGCGCGAGCTGCAGGCCGAACAGCGCGACGCCGCCGGTGCCGTGGACCAGCACCGTCTCGCCCGCGCGCAGGGCGCCGGTTTCGACCAGCGCGAACCACGCCGTGAGGCCGGCGCACGGCAGCGTGCTGGCTTCTTCGAGGCTCAGCGTGGCGGGCGCGGCCACGGCCCAGTTCGCATCGATGCACACGTGCGAGGCCAGCATGCCCGGGCCGGGGCCGCCGAGCAGCGTGGTGTCGGCGTGCCAGTGGCTGTCGATCCAGCCGCCCCAGAAGGTGTTGATCACGCGGTCGCCCACGGCAAAGCGGCGCACGCCCGGGCCCACGGCCACCACGGTGCCCGCCATGTCCGAGCCGGGCGTGAAGGGCAGGTCCAGCGCCATGCCCATGCCGTCGCGCACCATGAGCAGGTCGCGGTAGTTGAGCGCCACCGCGCCCACGCGCACGAGGATCTGGCCCGCACTCGGCGAGGGCATCGGCGCGTCGGCTTGTTCGAGGTGGGCGCGGCCCAGTCGGGGAAGCTGCCAGCGGCGCAGCACGTCGGGTTCTTGCATCGGAAAGGCTCCATCGGAAAAGATCGACCTCGATGCTATTGGCGATGAAAACGATCCGGTGGTGGATAATTTTCCGAAGAATGGTGCTTGAAAGTCTCCAATGAGCCAACGCCTGCAAGGCATCGAAGAGTTCGTCGCGGCGGTGGAGGCGGGCAGCTTTGCGCTTGCCGCGCAGCGCCTGCACGTCACCCGTTCGGCCGTCGCCAAGAGCATCGCGCGGCTCGAGGCGCGGCTGGACACGCGCCTCTTTTTGCGCACCACGCGCAGCCAGAGCCTCACCGAGGAAGGGCACGGCTACTACGAGCGCTGCCGCCGCGCGCTGGCCGAGCTGGACGCGGCCGAGGCGCTCACCGACGCCGCGCGCCACACGGCCGCCGGCCTCGTGCGCCTGAGCATGCCGGCGATGCTCGGGCGGCTCAAGGTCGGGCCGCTGCTGCTGGCCTTGGCGCGCCAGCATCCGCAGCTGTCGCTGGAGCTGGCCTTCAACGACCGGCGCGTCGACCTCGTCGAAGAGAGGCTCGACCTGGCCATCCGCAGCGGCGAACTCGACGACAGCGCCGGCCTCGTGGCGCGGCCGGTCGGCGTGCAGTGGATGCTGCTGTGCGCCGCGCCCGCGTACCTGGCCGAGCGCGGCCATCCGCGCGACCTGCGCGCACTGGTCGCGCCGCACGAGGCCGTGTACTACGCCCGCGACGGGCAGGTGTCGCCCTGGCGCTTTCACGAAGGCGGAACGATGGTGGAGGCCGCGCTGCCGTCGCGCCTGCGCTGCGACAGCGCCGAGGTGCTGCTGGAGGCCGCCCTCGGCGGCATGGGCCTCGCGCGGCTGCCGGCCTGGCTGGCGGCCGACGCGCTCGCGGCCGGCACGCTGGTGCGCGTGTTCGACGAGCCGGTGCCGTTCGGCTTTCCGCTGCACGTGATCCGCACGCCGAGCCGCTACCTGCCGCTGAAGACGCGCGTGGTGATCGACTGGCTGGTGGAACACCTGCCACCGCTGCTGGCGACACGCTGAACCCATCCACGCGGACGGGCGCTATCCTGCGCCTTCGAGCAACGAGGAGACCCGCGCATGCCTTCATCATTCGCCCCGCGACACACCGTGAGCGCCCTGGCCGCCGCCTGCCTGGGCGCGGCGTTCCTGCTCGGGGCGCCGCAGGCCGCCGCGCAGGGCACCGTCAACGCGCTGTGCAGCACCGACGCGGGCTGGTGCGAGGCGGCCGCCACGGCCTTCACGCGCGAGACCGGCATCAAGGTGCAGCAGGCCCACAAGGGCACCGGCGAAATCGGTGCGCAGCTGCGCGCCGAGGCCGCCAACCCCAAGACCGATATCTGGTGGGGCGGCACAGGCGACCCGTTTTTGCAGGCCGCCGAGCAGGGCCTGCTCGAGCCCTACCGCCCGGCCTACATCAACGATCTGCACGACTGGTCGGTGCGCCAGTACGCCATGTCGCAGAACATGGTGGGCGGCTTCTACACGAGCGCCATGGGCTTCGGCTTCAACACCGACCTGCTGAAGAAAAAGAAGCTCGCGGAGCCGAAGTGCTGGGCCGACCTCATCAAGCCCGAGTACAAGGGCGAGATCGAAATTTCGCACCCCGCCACCAGCGGCACGGCCTACACCGTCATCGCCGGCCTGGTGCAGCAGATGGGCGAGGAGCCCGCGTTCGACTACCTGAAGAAGCTGCATAAAAACGTGACCAGCTACACGCGCAGCGGCCAGGCGCAGGCGCCCAACGTGGCCAAGGGCGAGGTGGCGATCGGCGTGAGCTTCATCTTCGGCTTCGAGCGCTGGCGGCACGACAAATTTCCGGTGAAGACCGCCGCGCCCTGCGAAGGCACGGGCTTCGAGATCGGCGGCATCGCGCTCGTGAAGGGCGCGCGCAACAAGGAGAACGCCAGGCGCTACTACGACTGGCTCATGAGCCCCGCGGGCCAGTCCATCGGCGCCAAGGTTGGCAGCCTGCAGTCGCCGGCCAACAAGACCTTCAAGCCCGATGCCCGCATTCCGTCGATGGACGGCGTGCGGCTCATCAAGTACGACTTCGAGAAATACGGCAAGGTGGCCGAGCGCAAACGGCTCATCGACCGCTGGACGCGTGAAGTGGAGTCGCAACCGCGCTGAAAGCGCAGCGTGCAGCCGACAGCCGTGTGACAAAGTTCGCCCGGCCTTGCACTCGTTGTTTTTTGGCGCGACAACCCCAGTTCATAAAGTTGGCAAGGCCGCTGCCCGCCGCGGGCGGCTCGCCTTAGAATTTTTTGGCTTCGATCTCATTCTTTCCCATGGCTGATTCCTCCAATACCAAACTCCCGTTCCAGGCTGAAGTCGCGCAACTGCTGCACCTCGTCACGCATGCGCTGTACTCCAACAAGGAAATCTTCCTGCGCGAGCTGATCTCGAACGCGTCCGACGCGTGCGACAAGCTGCGCTTCGAGGCGCTCGACCATCCCGAGCTCTACGAAGACCAGCCCGAGCTCGACGTGCGCCTGTCGTTCGACAAGGCCGCGCGCACCCTCACCCTCACCGACAAGGGCATCGGCCTGTCGCGCCAGGAAGCCATCGACAACCTCGGCACCATCGCCAAGAGTGGTACCAAAGACTTCATGAGCCGCCTGAGCGGCGACCAGAAGGCCGACGCGCAGCTCATCGGCCAGTTCGGCGTGGGCTTTTACTCGGGCTTCATCGTGGCCGACAAGATCAGCGTCGAGTCGCGCCGCGCGGGCCTGCCCGCCGACCAGGGCGTGCGCTGGGTGAGCGGCGGCGCCGGCGACTTCGAGGTGGCCGACATCACGCGCGCCGAACGCGGCACCAGCATCACGCTGCACCTGCGCGACGATGCCGACGAATACCTCAACGCCTGGAAGCTCAAGCAGATCGTCGGCAAATATTCCGACCACATCTCCCTGCCCATCCTGATGGAAAAGGAAGAGTGGAAAGAAGGCGAGAACGACCAGCCCGGCGACATGGTGAAAACCGGCGAATGGGAAACCGTCAACAAGGCCAACGCCCTGTGGAGCCGTCCCAAGAAGGACATCACGTCCGAGCAGTACGAAGAGTTCTACAAGAGCATCAGCCACGACTTCGAGGCGCCGCTGGCCTGGAGCCACAACCGCGTCGAAGGCAGCACCGAGTACACGCAGCTGCTGTACATCCCGGCCAAGGCCCCGTTCGACCTGTGGAACCGCGACAAGAGCGCGGGCGTCAAGCTGTACGTCAAGCGCGTCTTCATCATGGACGATGCCGAGGCGCTGCTGCCCAACTACCTGCGCTTCGTGAAGGGCGTGATCGACTCCGCCGACCTGCCGCTCAACGTGAGCCGCGAGCTGCTGCAGGAAAGCCGCGACGTGAAGGCCATCCGTGAAGGCAGCACCAAGCGCGTGCTGTCGATGCTCGAGGACCTGGCGAAGAAGCAGAAGACCGCACCCGACAGCGTCGAGGGCAAGATCGATGTGGGCTCGGGCGAATCGGTGCCGGCTCCCGAGCCGACCGAAGGTGTGACCGACGTGGTCGACAAGAACACGCCCACCGCCGCCGAAACGGCCGCCGCGGCCGCCGACGACTCGGGCAAGTTCGCCAAGTTCTACGCCGAGTTCGGCGCGGTGCTGAAAGAAGGCCTGGGCGAGGACATGGGCAACCGCGACCGCATCGCCAAGCTGCTGCGCTTTGCCTCCACCACGAGCGACGTCGCGAGCGTGAGCTTCGCCGACTACAAGGCGCGCATGAAGGACGGCCAGGACGCCATCTACTACATCACGGCCGACAATCTCGCCGCCGCCAAGAACAGCCCGCAGCTCGAGGTCTTCAAGAAGAAGGGCATCGAGGTGCTGCTCATGACCGACCGTGTCGATGAGTGGGCGCTGAACTACCTCAACGAGTTCGACGGCACGCCGCTGCAAAGTGTGGCCAAGGGCGCGGTCGATCTGGGCAAGCTGCAGGACGAGGCCGAGAAGAAGGCCGCCGAGGAAGCCGCCGAGTCGTTCAAGCCGCTGCTCGAGAAGCTGAAAGAAGCGCTCAAGGACAAGGCCGAAGACGTGCGCGTGACCACGCGCCTGGTCGACTCGCCCGCCTGCCTCGTGGTGGAAGACGGCGGCATGAGCACGCAGCTCGCGCGCATGCTCAAGCAGGCCGGCCAGCCCGCGCCCGACCTCAAGCCCGTTCTCGAAGTCAACGCCGAGCACCCGCTGGTGAAGAAGCTCGAAGGCTCCGCGCATTTCGACGACCTCGCGAACATCCTGTTCGACCAGGCATTGCTGGCCGAAGGCGGCCTGCCGGCCGACCCCGCGGCCTACGTGAGGCGCGTCAACGCGCTGCTGGTGTGAACGCCCGGCCGCGCATCGTTCGTCGCGCAGCGGCTGCCACTTCGGCACTGCTGTTGTTGCTTCTGATGGGCGGCTGTTCGCACTATCACATCGGCATTCCGCTGGTGCCCGGGCTCTCGCTCGGGCTCGGTGCCACGAAGGACGGCAATTTTTCCGTCGGCCTGAACACCGGCTGGGGCCCGCTCGGCGCGGGCGTGTCCCTGCACGACAACGGCGCCGTCACCGGCTCGGCCAGCGTCGGCGTGGGGGTCGGCGTCGGGCCGATCGGCACCGGCGTGGGCGTCGGCAAGAGCGTGGTGCTGCACAACCCGTACGAGACGGCGGCGCCAGCACCCGGGCAGGCGACGCTTGGCGTGGTGGTGCCTGCTTCGGTATCGGCCACCGCGCCTGTCAACGTCACCAAGGCTGGCGTCACGCGGCCGATGTCGCCGTCGCCACCGATCGCCGCTGCACCCGTGCCGGCGGCACGCGTGTCCTACCGCCCCTCCGCTGCGAAAACAGCGGTCGTGGCCGGCGAAGCAGGCACCCCCGGCAATCCCATCGCGCCCTGATGGTCGCGCCCCTCCCACCCCTGACCGCGCCGCGGCCCGGCGCGAGGCTGCCCTTTCCATGAGTCTCAGTACCGAAGCCGTCCTCGCGCTTGCGCCGGACGACGCCTCCGCGAAGGCCGCCAAAGGCCTGCTCGCGCCCGCCAAGTGGCCCACGCTCGCGCATTCCGACGACGCCGTCTGGGGCGAATGCCAGGGCAGCGGCAGCAAGCCCTACCAGACGCAGGTCGACCTGTCGGGGCCCGTGTTCCGCTGCTCCTGCCCGAGCCGCAAGTTCCCCTGCAAGCACGGCCTGGCGCTGATGCTGCTGCGTGCGCAGAGCGAAGCCAGCTTCACCGCCGGCACGCCGCCGCCGTGGGTGGCCGACTGGCTCGCCTTGCGCCGCGACAAGGCCGAGAAGAAAGAAGCCCGCGCCGCCGAACCGGCCGCCGCGCCCGATCCCGCGGCCGCCGCCAAGCGCGACGCGCAGCGCTGGAAGCGCATCGAGGCCGGCGTGCAGGAGCTTGCGCGCTGGCTCGACGACCAGACCCAGCGTGGCTTGGCCGCGCTCGGCAGCGAGCAGGCCGAGGGCTGGACCGCCATGGCCGCGCGCATGGTCGACGCGCAGGCGCCAGGACTCGGCCAGCGCATCACGCAGGCGGCCGAGCTGATCGGTGCCGGCGACGGCTGGCCCGCGCGGCTGCTCGACCGGCTGGGCCGGCTGCAGCTCATCGTCGATGCGGTGCCGCGCCGCGACAGCCTGTCGCCCGCCACGCGCGCCGACCTGCGCGCCGCCCTCGGCTGGCCGCAGGACCGCGAGGCGTTGCTCGCCGATGGCGAGCGCGTGAACGACCACTGGCTCGTGCTGGGCCAGTGCCTCGACGAGCGCGACACCAAGCTGGTCGAGCGCCATGTGTGGCTGCAGGGCCGCGCGAGCGGACGCCGCGCGCTGCTGCTCGACTACTCGCACGGCGGACGCGGCTTCGAGACCGGCTGGGTCAGCGGCAGCGAACGCGCGGCCGTGCTGTGCTTCTATCCCGGCCACGCCTCGCAGCGCGCGGTGGTGGCCGAGCTGCCGGCCGAGGCTGCGTCGACCGCAGCGCCTGTCGCGGTTCATGACGAAGCCAGTGAATGGCAACGCATGGCGCAGCAGATCGCGGCCAACCCGTGGCAGCCGTTGCTGCCCCTGGTGTGGGCCGACGCCGTGCCTGCGCGGCATGGCGACCAGTGGTGGCTGCGCCTGGGCGCGGCGTCGCAAGCGCTGCCGATGCAACTGGCCGCGGCGGAAGCCTGGCAGTTGCTGGCGCATTCGGGCGGTGCGCCGCTGCGCGTCTTCGGCGAATGGAATGGCGAGCAGTTCGCGCCACTCACCGCGTGGGCGGCTGAGGGGGGAACACCCGTCTGGACCTTGAGCGGAGCGCGCGCATGAGCCACTGGAACACCTTGCTGCAGACGGCCCTCGTGGGCACCGCACGCCAACCCGTACCAGCCGCCGACGGCATGGCCGGCGATTTCGGCGCGTTGCTACAAGCGCTGCAACAACCCACAGACACCGCGCAGGGCGTGCTGCTGCGCGTCGCAGGCGCGGTGGCCGTGGGCCGTCGCGCGGGCTTCGTCGCGCCGGGCCTGCCCGCCGACGACGCACCGCCTGCCGCGAACGACACCTGCCCCGCGCTCGGCGACACCGCCTTGCTTGCTGTGATCGCCGATGCACTCGCCGCCGGCCCGCAGCGCCTGCAGCACGAGGTGTTGGCCGCGCTTTCGACGGCTGGCTGGCGCCTGCCGCCCAGTCTGCTGCCCGCCGCCCTCGATGCCGGCCGCCGTGACACCGCGCTGCGTCCCGCCGTCGTCCTCGCGCTCGGCGAACGCGGTCGCTGGCTGGCCGCGCGCAACGACGACTGGCGCTACGCCGTCGGCGCCAGCGCGCAGGCCGACACCCAGACCCGCTGGGACGAAGGCAGCATCGACCAGCGCCGCGCCGTGCTGGCCGAGCAACGCCGCGACGACCCGGCCGGCGCGCGCGAACGCCTCGCCGCCGAGCTGCCGCAACTGCCCGCCAAGGAACGCGCCGTGCTGATCGGTGCATTGGCAGAAAACCTCGGCCCCGACGACGAAGCGCTGCTCGAAGCCCAGTTGAAAGACCGCGCACGCGATGTGCGCCAGACCGTGGTCGAACTGCTGCAGCGCCTGCCGGCCAGTGCGCACGTGCGGCGCGTCGAAGCCTTCCTCGCGCCGTTGCTCTCATCGCAAGGCGCGACGTGGCAACTGAACGCCCCCGAGGCCGTCGACCCGCGCTGGAAGGACGACGCCATCGACGCCACGCGCCCCACGCACGACAGCCTCGGCGAGCGTGCGTGGTGGCTCTACCAGCTCGTGCGCCAGATGCCGCTCGCGTGGTGGACCACGCGCACCGGCCTGACGCCCGCTGCATTGCTCGACTGGGCCGCCACCGGCGACTGGCACGACGCGCTGCTGCGCGGCTGGAACGAGGCCGTGCTGGCTGCGCCCGACTTCGACTGGTGCGATGCGCTGCTCGACCGTCCGCGCGGCCACCGCGGCGGCGTGGGCTCGCTGCTCGCGCTGCTGCCGCGTGAACGTCGCGAGCGCCACTGGGCGACGCAACTCGGCGATGCCGGGCAGGGCGTGCAGGACGTCGTCGCGTTTTCCGACCAGGCCTGCGCACCCGGCGACACGCCCTCGGCCGCGCTGTCGCTGCGCATCGCGCAGGCGCTGCGCACGCGCGTCGAGCGCGGCGACCTCGTCAACGACTACGTGCTGCGCCAGGTGCTCGGCACCGCCGCCGCGCTGCTGCACCTCGATGCGCTGGCGCTGCTGGCCGACCTGCCGCGCGCGGCCGAGGAAAGCCCCGGCCTCGCCCACGCACTGGCCGACACCGCGCGCATCGTGCGCGCGCGCCGGCTGGTCGCGACCCTTCCCTTGTCTTCTTCCTCTTCCTCACTTTCAACCTCTTCCCAAGGCCGTCCATGAGCAATGTCCTGCGCCAGCATGCCGAACAGCAATTCGCCGAAGAACTCGAAGCGCTCCAGAAGGTCGACGACCGCCAGCGCCCGGCCAACTGGAAGCTCTCGCCCTGGGCCGTGCTCACCTACCTGATGGGCGGCAAGCTGGCCAACGGCTTCGAGGTCAGCCCCAAGTACATCGGCAGTTCGCGCCTGATGGAAATCGCCGTCTCCACGCTCGCCACCGACCGCGCGCTGCTGCTGTACGGCGTGCCGGGCACCGCCAAGTCGTGGGTGTCGGAGCACCTGGCTGCGGCCGTGAGCGGTGACTCGACCATGCTGATCCAGGGCACGGCCGGCACCAGCGAAGAACAGCTGCGCTACGGCTGGAACTACGCCGAGCTGCTGGCCCACGGCCCGTCCGAAAAGGCGCTGGTGCCGAGCCCGCTGGTGAACGCCATGCGCCTGGGCAAGATCGCGCGCGTCGAAGAACTCACGCGCATCCCGGCCGACGTACAAGACTCGCTGATCACCGTCCTGTCGGAAAAGACGCTGCCCGTGCCCGAACTCGGCACCGAGGTGCAGGCCGTGCGCGGCTTCTCGGTCATTGCCACCGCCAACAACCGCGACAAGGGCGTGAACGAACTGTCGAGCGCGCTCAAGCGCCGCTTCAACACGGTGGTGCTGCCCGTGCCGTCGAGCGAGGCCGAGGAAGTGCAGATCGTCGTCAAGCGCGTGTCCGAGCTGGGCCGTGCGCTCGCGCTGCCGGCCGAGCCGCCCGCGCTGCAGGAAGTGCGCCGCGTGGTGCAGATCTTCCGCGAGCTGCGCAACGGCCAGACCGAAGACGGCAAGACGCGCATCAAGTCGCCCACCTCCACGCTCTCGACCGCCGAAGCCATCTCGGTCATCAACAGCGGCATGGCGCTGGCCGGCCATTTCGGCGACGGCGTGCTGCGCTCGGCCGACGTGGCTTCGGGCCTGATCGGCGCCGTCATCAAGGACCCGGTGCAGGACCAGGTGGTGTGGAAGGAATACCTCGAGACCGTGGTGAAGGAACGGGCCGACTGGAAGGACCTGTACCGCGCCTGCCGCGAACAACTCTGACGCGAGCCAGCGCATGAGCACGAGCGCGGCGCCTTCGCCGCTGCACTACTTCGGCATCCGCCACCACGGCCCCGGCTGTGCGCGCAGCCTGCTGCGCGCCTTCGAGTCGCTGCAGCCCGACTGCATCCTCGTCGAGGGTCCGCCCGAGGCCGAACCGCTGCTGTCCTTCCTCGCGCATGCCGACCTGCAACCGCCGGTCGCGGTGCTGATCCACGCGAGCGACGACACCGGCCTGGCCGCGTTCTACCCTTTCGCCACCTTCTCGCCCGAATGGCAGGCGCTGCAATGGGGCGCCGCGCGCGGCGTGCCCACGCGCTTCATCGACCTGCCGCAGGCGCACCGCATGGCGATCGAACAGGCCGCGCGCGCGGCCGACGAAGCCAAGGCCGCAGAGCCTGTCGACACGCCGCTCGGCGATGACGAAACCGACACGGTGCCCGTCGCCGAAACGGTCGAAGCCCCCGAGGAAGAACAGGCCACGCACACGCTGCCCGACGACCCCTTCGATTGGCTCGCCCATGCCGCCGGCTATGCCGACGGCGAGAGCTGGTGGAACCACATGGTCGAGGAACGCGGCGACGGCGAAGACCTGTTCGGCGCCATCGCCGAAGCCATGACCGCCGTGCGCGCCGAAACGCCCGAAGACCGGCGCGGCGTGCGCGCGATGGAACGCGAGCGGCGGCGCGAAGCCTTCATGCGGCAATCGATCCGCGAGGCCGTCAAGGCCGGCCACCAGCGCATCGCCGTCGTCTGCGGTGCGTGGCACGTGCCCGCGCTGCAGGGCGCGGCCACCGCCAAGGCCGATGCGGCGCTGCTCAAGGGCCTGCCCAAGCTCAAGGTGCTCGCGACCTGGGTGCCGTGGACCTATCGCCACCTCACGAGCGCCAGCGGCTACGGCGCCGGCATCGATTCGCCGGGCTGGTACGAGCACCTGTGGCAGCAGGGGCACGAGGTGGCGGGGCGCAGCACCGGCTGGCTCGCACGCGTCGCGCGCTTGCTGCGCGAGCACGACCTCGACTGCTCCTCCGCCCACCTCATCGAGGCCACGCGCCTGGCCGACACGCTCGCCGCATTGCGCGAGCGTCCCGCGCCCGGCCTGCCCGAGCTCGACGAGGCCGTGCGCAGCGTGATCTGCATGGGCGAGCAGGCGCCGCTCACGCTCATCCGCGAGCGCCTCACGGTCGGCGACCGCATGGGCCAGGTGCCGGCCGACGTGCCCACCGTGCCGCTGCAGCGCGACCTCGAACAGGCGCAGAAAAGCCTGCGCCTCAAGCCCGAAGCCACCGCGAAGACGCTCGACCTCGACCTGCGCCAGCCCAACGACCTCGCACGCAGCCACCTGCTGCACCGCCTGCGCCTGCTCGATCTGCCGTGGGGCGAGGTCACTGCGGGCCAGCGCGCGAGCCGCGGCACCTTCCACGAGGTGTGGCAGCTGCAGTGGCAGCCCGAGTTCGCACTGCGCGTCATCGAGGCCAGCCGCTTCGGCGCCACCGTGGCGCATGCCGCCAGCGCGCGCGTGATGGAAGGGCTGGCGGGCGAGACCTCGCTCACCGTGCTCGCAGAGCAGGTCGACACCGTGCTGCTCGCCGACCTGCCGGTGGCCGTGCAGGCCGTGACGCGTGCGCTCGAAGACCGCGCCGCGCTCACCGGCGACGCCGTCCAGCTCATCGGCGCCGTGCCGCCGCTGGCCAACGTGTTCCGCTACGGCAGCGTGCGCCAGACCGACAGCGCGCTGCTCTCGCACGTGCTCGACAGCCTCATCGTGCGCGGCGCCATCGGCCTGCCGATTGCGTGCGGCGCGCTCGACGCCGAAGCCGCCGAGTCGCTGCGCATCCGCCTCATCGGCGCGCACGACGCGGTGCGCCTGCGCGACGGCGAAGAAACCACCACCGCCTGGCGCCACGCATTGCGCGCCATCGCCTTCGGCGAAACCGGCGCGCCACTGTTGCGCGGTGTGAGCTGCCGGCTGCTGCTCGACGACGCGCAGATCGACAGCGACGGCGCTTCGCAGCAACTCGCGCGCAACCTCTCGGCCGGCGCGCCGCCGACCGATGCGGCGGCGTGGCTCGAAGGCTTTCTCAACCGCAACGCGATGGTGCTGTTGCACGACGATGCCGTGTGGTCGCTGGTCGACGGCTGGCTCGCGGGGCTCGGCGAAGACCACTTCGTGCAGGTGCTGCCGCTGGTGCGGCGCAGCTTCGCGGACTTCTCGGGCGCCGACCGGCGCGCGCTCGGCGAACGCGCCAAGCGCGGCGCGGTCGGCGGCACGCTGCCGTCCGCCGTGGCCGCCACCGACTGGGACGAATCACGCGCGGTGCTCGCGCTGCCGCTGCTGCGGGAACTGCTGGGAGTGAAGGCATGAACGTTCGCTCTTGCTCCCTCTCCCCTTGGGGAGAGGGTTGGGGTGAGGGCATGGGCCTTCGCACCTTCACCGCCTTCGCTGTCGTCGCTGGCCCTCACCCCCGCCCTCTCCCCAAGGGGAGAGGGAGCAACACGAGCACAGAGGTGACTCCATGAGCGCGAATCTTCAGGACCCCGCAGACACCGAAGACAAAACCCTGCCGCCCACCGACCGCCTGCAACGCTGGCGCCTTGTGCTCGGCAGCGAAGCCAACGCCAGCTGCGGCGCCATCGAAGGCCGTGTGCGCGAGATCGACCAGGCGCTCGCCGCGCTCTACGAAGCCGATGGCCGGCGTGGCCTCGGCCAGGGCGGGCAGCGCGGCGGCCGCGGCGATTCGGCGCCCAGCGTGGCGCGCTGGCTCGGCGACATCCGCAAGTACTTTCCGAGCCAGGTGGTGCAGGTCATGCAGCGCGACGCGATGGAGCGGCTCAACCTGCGCCAGATGCTGCTGCAGCCCGAGATGCTCGAGAACGCGCAGCCCGACGTGCACCTGGTGGCCAACCTCGTGGCGCTGGCGAGCGTGATCCCGGCCGGCACCAAGGACACGGCGCGTGCCGTGGTGCGCAAGGTGGTCGACGAGCTCATGAAGAAGCTCGAGGAGCCGATGCGCAGCGCCGTGAGCGGCGCGCTCAACCGCAGCCAGCGCAACCGCCGCCCGCGCCATTCGGAGATCGACTGGCACCGCACCATCCGCGCCAACCTGCGCCACTGGCAGCCCGAGTACCGCACGGTGGTGCCGCAGACGCTGATCGGCTACGGCCGCAAGGCGCGCCAGCCGCAGCGCGAAGTGATTTTGTGCATCGACCAGAGCGGCTCCATGGCCGCATCGGTGGTCTATTCGAGCATCTTCGGCGCGGTGATGGCGAGCCTGCCGGCGGTGTCGACCAAGCTGGTGGTGTTCGACACCGCCGTGGTCGACATGACCGAGCAGCTGCAAGACCCGGTCGACCTGCTGTTCGGTGTGCAGCTGGGCGGCGGCACCGACATCAACGGCGCCGTGGGCTACTGCCAGACACTGGTGCGCGAGCCGCGCAACACCATCCTGATTTTGATCTCCGACCTGTACGAAGGCGGCGTGGAAGACGGCCTGCTGCGCCGCGCTCACCAGCTGGTGGAAGCCGGTGTGCAGTTCATCGCGCTGCTGGCGCTCAGCGACGAGGGCGCGCCTTCATACGACCGCGACCTGGCCGCCAAGCTCGCCGCGCTGGGCGTGCCCTCGTTCGCCTGCACGCCCGATGCGTTCCCCGGCCTCATGGCCGCGGCCATCAAGCGCGAGGACGTGTCGACCTGGGCTGCGGGGCAGGGCCTGAAGACCAGCCGCGCGGCCTGACGACACGCGCGGAGACGATGCCGGCGCTCAGCGCGCCGCGTCGTCGTCGCTCGGCAGGAAGGCGTCGCCCGGCGTCAGCGGCGCATGGCGGTAGCTGGCCGGCGTGCGGCTGAGCTTCACCGGCGCGCCGATGCCGCGGTAGCCGCCTTCCATCTCCACCACCATCTCGCGGTGCAGCGTGTGCGGGTGCTGCAGCGCGGCCGCCACGGGCAGCACGGGCGCGGCGGGCACGCCGGCGGCCATCAGCTGGTCGACCAGCGTGCGGCCGTCGAAGGCGGCGAGCGCGGCTTCGAGCTGTTGCTTGAGTCCGTCGCGGTTCACCGAGCGCGCGCCGGCGGTGCGGTACAGCGGATCGTCGGACAGCGCAGGCAGGCCGATGCAGCGGCAGAAGCTTGCGAACTGGCGGTCGTTGCCCACGGCCACGAAGATCGGGTCGGTGCCCGTGGCCAGTGCATCGTAGGGATAGATGTTCGGGTGCGCGTTGCCCGTGCGGCGCGGCGCCGTGCCGTCCATGAACCAGTTGGCCGCGTGCGGGTGCAGCAGCGAGAGGCCGCTGTCGTACAGCGCCGCTTCGACGAACTGGCCGCGTCCGCTGCGATTTCGCTCTTGCAGCGCGAGCAGCACGCCGATCACCGCATTGAGCCCGGTCACCATGTCGACCACCGGCAGGCCCACGCGCAGTGGGCCCCCGTCGGCTTCGCCGTTGATGCTCATGATGCCGGTCATGGCCTGCACGGCGGCGTCGTAGCCCGGCAGCGCGCCCAACGGGCCGTCGGCGCCGAAGCCCGACACGCGGCACCACACGAGGCGCGGAAAGCGCTGCGACAGCGCCTCGTAGCCGATGCCCCAGCGCTCCATCGTGCCGGTCTTGAAGTTCTCGATGAGCACGTCGGCCTCGGCCACCAGCGCGAGCAGCGCCTCGCGGCCTTCTTCGGTCGAGAAGTCCAGGTGCTGCACGCGCTTGTTGCGGTTCAGCCCGTGGTAGTACGAGGCCACGCCCTCCTTGAAGGGTGGGCCCCAGGTGCGCGTGTCGTCGCCCTGCGGCGGCTCGACCTTGAGCACGTCGGCACCGTGGTCGCCGAGGATCTGGCCGCAGTACGGGCCGCCGAGGATGCGCGAGATGTCGAGCACGCGGATGCCCGCGAGAGCGCCTTGGGGGGATGTCATGTCAGTGCGGTGCCTTCGCCATCGTCAATCGAGCTGCGCACCCGACTTCTTCACCACGTCTTTCCACTTGGCCGTTTCGCTGGCGATGAACTGCGCCAGCTTCTGCGGCGAGGTGTCGGCCGATGCTTCGAGGCCTTGGCCGGCGAACATCTGCTTCACCTTCGGCGAGTTGAGCACTTCGGCGAACGCCTGGTTGAGCTTGGCCACGCGGTCGGGCGGCGTGCCGGCCGGCGCGACGATGCCGAAGAACACGCTCACGTCGTAGCCCTTGTTGCCTTGTTCGGCAATCGTCGGCACGTCGGGCAGCGCCTGCGAGCGGGCCGCCGTGGTCACGCCGAGCGCGCGCAGCTTGCCGGTCTTGACGTAGGGCAGCGCGGTGAGGATGTCGGTGAAGGTCATGCTGACCTGGTTGCCCAGCAGGTCGTTGAGCGCCGGGCCCGTGCCCTTGTAGGGCACGTGCAGCAGGTCGGTGCCGGCCACCGAGTTGAACAGCACGCCGGCCAGGTGCGACGACGCGCCGTTGCCCGACGAGGCATAGCTGAGCTTGCCCGGGTTGGCCTTGGCGTACGCGACCAGCTCGGGCACGTTCTTCACCGGCAGGGCCGGGTTCACCACCAGGATGTTCGGCAGGTAGCCGACCTGGATCACGGGCGCGAAGCTCTTGGTCGGGTCGTAGCTGATCTTGCGGTACAGGCTGACGTTGATGGCCAGCGGCCCCGAGGTGCCGAACAGCAGCGTGTGGCCGTCGGCCTCGGCGCGCGCGACGTAGTCGGCACCGATGTTGCCGCCCGCGCCCGCGCGGTTCTCCACGATCATGGGCTGGCCGAGCTTGTCGCGCAGCTCGGCGGCGAGCGTGCGCGCCATCGCATCGGTCGGGCCGCCGGGCGGGAAGGGCACGACCAGCGTCATCGGCTTGGACGGGAAGGCGCCGGGTTGCGCGTGCGCAGCGGGCGTGGCCGCCAGCAGCAGGGCGGCGCAGGCGGTGGCCGCTGCGCTGAGGAAGTGGCTGAGGGGATGTCGCATGGGTTCTTGTCTCCGTTGTTCTAGAAAAAGTGGGGTCAGGCGGCGGTGCGGACGACGGCGGCGTGCCAGTCGGCAGGCAGCGCATCGGGTGCCAGCGGATCGCGCGGCAGCACGCGGTGCAGCAGCACCAGCTGCGCCCAGCGCAGGCGCGCGGCGGACCCGCCGGCCGAGGCCTCCCAGGCCATCGCAGCGGCGCTGGTGCAGTGGTACAGGGCCGATGCGGCCTGGCGCGCGAGCACGTCGCCGCCTTCGCGTGCGGCGGTCTCGGCCAGGGCGCAGGCGCGCGCCATTGTGTCGCGCAGCGCGGCGGCAAAGGCCGGCGTGAGTTCGGTGGCATCGCCGATGAGCTTGTCGACGTGCGCGCGCAGCACGGGCAGCGAGCCTTCGCGCTTCACGGCGCGGATCACGTCGAGCGCGACGATGTTGCTGGTGCCTTCCCAGATCGAGCCCAGGTGCGCGTCGCGCACGAGGCGCGGATCGCTCCACTCTTCGATGTAGCCGCAGCCGCCGCGCACTTCCATCGCATCGCCGGTGACCTGGCGCGCGTCGCGGCAGGCGCGGAACTTGATGAGCGGCGTGAGGATGCGCAGCAGCGCATACGCATCGGGCTCGCCGGCGTCGGAGCGCGCGAGCGCCTGCGCGGTCTGGCAGACCATGGTGCGGGCCTGCTCGGACGGCACGCGCAGCTTGTCGAGCTGGCGCTGCATCAGCGGCATCTGCTCGAGCGCGCGGCCGAAGGCGCGGCGCTCGGAGGCGATGTACTCGGCCTCGGCCACCGCGCGGCGCATCAGGCCGGCGGAACGCACGCCGTTCGACAGGCGCGAGTTGTTGACCATGTCGGCCATCTGCTGGAAGCCGCGGCCTTCCTCGCCCACGAGGTAGGCCACTGCGCCTTCGAGGCGGATCTCGCCGCTGGCCATCGAGCGCGTGCCCAGCTTGTCCTTGAGCCGGATGATGCGGTAGTGGTTGAGGCTGCCGTCGTCGAGCTCGCGCGGCAGCAGGAACAGCGACACGCCCTTCATGCCCGCGGGTGCGTCGTCGGCGCGTGCCAGCACCATCGCAAAGCCGGCGTCGGGGTTGGAGCAGAACCACTTGTCGCCGGCCAGGCGCCAGCTGCCGTCGGCCTGGCGCTGCGCGGTGGTGGCGGTGGCGGCGATGTCGGAGCCGGCGGCCTGCTCGGTCATGAACATCGCGCCCTGCGCCAGTTCGTCGAAGTCGAGCGAGGTCAGGCGCGGCAGGTACTTGGCGACCAGCTCGGGCGTGCCGAACTTCTTCAGCGTGCGCGTGAGCGAGTCGGTCATCGAGACCGGGCAGCACAGGCCGAACTCGGCCTGCACGAAGAGGTAGGTCAGCACGTACTTGACCAGCGGCGGCATCTTGCCTTGCCAGCCCAGCGTCTCGTCGCGGTGCGAGATGGCGGCCAGGCCGAATTCGCTGAGCGCCAGGCGCTCCATCTCGACATAGGCCGGGTGCTTGATGACCTTCTGCTCGTCGACGCCGGTGCGCGTGCGCTGCTTGAGCGTGGGCGGGTTGCGGTCGGCGGTGCCGGCCAGGTCGTCCAGCAGGCCGCCCGCCAGGCCGCCCAGGCGTTCGAAGTGCGGGCGCATGTGCGTGCGCAGGGCTTCGGGCAGGTACAGCGCGAGCAGCGTGTGCAGCTCGGTGTCGGTGGTGAAGAGGTTCTGGCCGTGGCGATCGGGAATCGGGTGCGCGGTGGGGTGCGCGGCGGCTGCGGCTGCGGATGTAGGCATGCGGGCGTCTCCTGGTTCGCCGCATTGTTGAGTTGGCAACGATCCGTGTCTAATATTGATTTGGTCTTGTACGATTTGATTTAACTATTCATGGAACTGCGGCACCTGCGCTACTTCTCCGTGCTCGCCGAAGAGTTGCACTTCGGGCGCGCTGCGCGCCGGCTGGCCATTTCGCAGCCGCCGCTGTCGGTGGCGATCCGCCAACTCGAAGACTCGGTGGGCGCGCGCCTGTTCGAGCGCAACAGCAAGGAAGTGCGGCTCACGCCCGCGGGCGAGGCGTTGCGCGTGTCGGCGCGGCGCGTGCTGCTGCAGGCCGAAGAGGCTGCCATGGAGGCGCGCGATGTGGCCACCGGCTCGGCCGGTCGGCTGCGCATCGGCTTTGTCGGCGCCATGCTCTACCGCGGCCTGCCGCCCGCGCTGCGCGCGTTCCAGGCGCGGCATCCGGCGGTGCGCATCACGCTCAGCGAACTCAACTCGGGCGTGCAGATCGCCGAGCTGCTGCACGACCGGCTCGACCTGGGTTTTGTTCACACCAGCCGCATGCCGGCCGAGCTGCAGCACCAGCTGCTGCTGTCGGAGCCCTTCGTGGCCTGCCTGCCCGCGGGCCATGCGCTGGCGCGCAAGCGCGTGCTGGCGCCGGCCGACCTGCGCGCGCAGCCCTTCGTGCTGTTCTCGCGCGAGGCCTCACCCGACTACCACGAGCGCATTCTGTCGATCTGTGCCGACGCGGGCTTTTCGCCCGAAGTGCGCCACGAGGTGCGGCACTGGCTGGCCGTGGTGTCGCTGGTGTCGCAGGGGATGGGCGTGGCGCTGGTGCCGCAGGCGATGCGGCACTCGGCGCTGCGCGGCGCGGTGTTCCGCCCGCTCGACCGCGCGGTGGCGCAGTCGGAGGCTTATGGCGTGTGGCGCACCGGGCCGGTCAATGTGCTGGTCGAGCGGCTGCTGCAGGGCGTATCCAACGTCCAACCGGCCGCCGCCGGGCCGCCCCAAGGCGGCCGGGCCTCCCCCATGGGGGGTGGCGAATTACACGCAGCGAAGCGAAGTGAAAAGCCGGGGGGCCGACATTTCTAGGCGTACAGCGGCTCTTCGGCCATCTGCTCGCACTGGTCTTCCAGCACGAGGATCTGGCCCTTCCAGTAGTCGCTCGAGCCGAACCACGGAAAGTTGATCGGGAAGATCGGGTCTTCCCAGCGGCGCGCCAGCCAGGCGCTGTAGTGGATGAGCCGCAGCGTGCGCAGCGGCTCGATGAGCGCCAGCTCGCGGCGGTCGAATTCGCGGAACTGCTCGTAGCCGTCGAGCAGGCCCGACAGCTGCGCCGTGCGCTGCGCGCGGTCGCCCGACAGCAGCATCCACAGGTCTTGCACCGCGAAACCCGTGCGCGCGTCGTCCAGGTCGACGAAGTGCGGGCCGCCGCCGGGGCGGTCGGTGGGCGTCCACAGGATGTTGCCGGGATGCACGTCGCCGTGCAGGCGCAGCTTGCGGGGCTTGAAGTCGGAGGCCGGCGGTTGCAGCGCGAGGGCGGTGGCGCGGACCATGTCCAGCGCCTCGTTGCAGGTCTTTTCCCATTCGCGCTGCATGTCGAGCGGGATCTTGTCGTTCTCGAGCAGCCAGTCGCGCGAGTCGAGGCCGAAGGTCTGCAGGTCGAGCGCGGGGCGGGCCTCGAAAGGCTTGGCGCTGCCCACGGTGTGGATGCGCGCGAGGAAGCGGCCGACCCATTCGAGCACCTCGAAGTTGTCCAGCTCGGGCGCGCGGCCGCCGCGGTAGGGGCTCACGCTGAAGGCAAAGCCGGCGTGGTGGTGCAGCGTCTTGCCGTCGAAGGCCAGCGGGGGCACGGCCGGCACTTCGCCGGCGGCCAGTTCGAGCGAGAAGGCGTGCTCTTCGAGGATCTCGGCCTCGCTCCAGCGGCCGGGCCGGTAGAACTTGAGCACCACCGCAGGATGGGGATTCGGGTCTTCCAGGAACACCTGGTAGACCCGGTTTTCATAGGAGTTCAGGCCGGTGAGCCGGCCGTCGCCGTGCAGGCCGAGTGTCGCGAGCGCGTCGAGCACCACGTCAGGCGTGAGGCTCTCGTAAGGATGGGTGTTCGCGGGCGCGACAGAAGAAGGGGTCATGCGGCGATTGTCGCCACACGGGCCCCGTGCCGGTCAGCGTGCACCCGCTTGTTTGTAAAGCGAAAGGATATGGCCCGTGCGCGGGTCGCCCTTGCCCGCCAGCACCTGCGCGTAGGCGGCCTGCACCGCCTCGCCGCCGAAGTGGTGTTGGGCGTGCAGCCAGGGGTTGTTGGGGTCGGTCACCGTGGCCAGGAAGTGGTGCCACGCGGCCACCATGCGCCGACCGAACTCGTCGGCGCCCCATTCGGTGGTGCGCTTCTTGATCTGTGCCGGCGCAAAGAACAGCGTGGCGCGCGGACCGCTCAGGCTCTTGCCCGCGCCCTTGGCGGCGAGCTGCTCCACGTGCGTGCCGCCGATCGAGCTGCTGTACTTCAGGTTCGTGAAGCGCTCGTGGATCGCAGTGCGCAGCTCGCCGTTGCCGGCGAAGTCGATGTACACGCAGGGCGTGTCGGCCGCGATGCTGTCGAGCGCGTCGTAGGTCACCACGCGGTCGTAGCAGCCCAGGCTCTGGCAGAAGGCCACGTTGGCGGGCGACGTGAGGCCGATCACTTCGATGCCTTCGCGCTGGTGCAGCTGGAAGGCCGTGCCGTAGGCCGTCTTGCTCGACGCGCTCGACAGCAGCATGGTGGTGGCGCCGAAGAAGTCGTTGTCGGCCATGAAGTCGTCGATGAGCCACGAGGTGATGAACAGCGGGCGCAGCAGCGCCTGCAGGTCTTCGGTGTCGGTGGTGTACAGCGGGTCGGCGTTGCAGCGGAAGTACTGGTTGTAGACCGCGGGCAGCTCGGCGCGGTGCGGCGCTGCGTCGGTGAAGCGTGCGGGCGAAAGCCGGTCGGGGCTGAGTACCGCGCTCGTGGCCATCGGCCAGTAGCCGTACAGCCGTTCGCCCACGGCCACGCCCGGGTGCAGCGACTGCACCACGCTCGCGAAGCCCCACACCGGGATGCTGCCCCAGCCTTCTTCCTCGGAGGGGAAGAACTGCCAGTAGCTCATCGCATCGCCGAAGGCGGCGTAGGTGATGTTGTTGGAGGTGAGCGCAAAGCTGTCGATGCGCACGCGCACCTGCCCGTCGGCCAGCGGCCGTTCGGTGGTGTCGGTGTGCAGGCGCGCGGTGGCGAGCTGGTCTTTGCGGATCAGGAGGTGGGTGGTGCTCATGGGGTCGATCTCCACGGGGGTGTGTTGAGGACAGACGGGGCGGGCGGGACGGGCGGGACGTGCGGCCACATTAGCCAAGCTTGGTGAAAGGCGCTATCTCGGCGTGCGTTTCGGCGTCACCCGTGAGACAGACATGAAAAAAGCGCCCGGGCTTGTAGCCGGGGCGCTTTGTTTCACGAAACCGTCAGAGCGGAATCAGACGATGGTGAGTTCCACGTCGATGTTGCCGCGCGTGGCGTTCGAGTACGGGCAGACCTGGTGGGCCGTGTCGACCAGCAGTTTTTTCTGTGCGTCGTCGAGGCCGGGCAGCGAGATCGCCAGTTGCACCGAGATGCCGTAGGCCGCGCCGCCGTTCGTCGGGCCGAGGGAAACCTTCGAGTCGATGGCGACTTCTTCCGGCACCTTGACGCTGATCTTCGGGCCGACGGCCTTCATGGCGCCGATGAAGCAGGCGGCGTAGCCGACCGCGAACAGCTGCTCGGGGTTGGTGCCGGGCTTGCCCGAACCGGGCGAGCTCAGCTTGACGTCGATGGCGCCGTCGCTGGACTTGCCGGCGCCGTCACGGCCGCCGACGGTGTGGGCTTCTGCGGTGTAGAGAACTTTGTCGAGCTTGGTGGTCATGGTGATTTCCTTTGGCTTGGGGTGGTGAAAGGGCTTCCTGGGGAGGCCGGGGAGAACTGTGATGGGGTTGTATGTCAGGCGGCTTTGCGGATGCGGTCGCGCAGGGTCTGGATTTGCTGCGTGAGGGCGATCAGCTCGGGGACGGAGCATTCGGCGGCGGCCATGAGGCAGGCGGGGACGTTGGCGGCGCGGGTCTTGAGCTTGCGGCCTGTGGCGGTGAGCGTGATGTGGACGCGGCGCTCGTCTGCGACGTCGCGGACTCGGGAGACGTAGCCGTTGGCTTCGAGGCGCTTGAGCAGCGGGGTCAGCGTGCCGGAATCCAGGGAGAGACGCTCGCCGAGGGCGGAGACGGTGGGGCCGTCTTGTTCCCAGAGGGCGAGCATCACCAAGTATTGAGGGTAGGTGAGCTGGAGCTTTTCCAGCAGCGGCTTGTAGAGACGGGTCATGGCCAAGGACGCGGAGTAGACGGCGAAGCAGAGCTGGTTGTCTAGCTTGAGCATCTCGTCTGGTTGGATCTTCTTTGGCATGGGTGGAATTGTAGTTCGCAATTGAATTGTGTGCAATGTAGTTGGTTTGGGTGACATGGGGTGGGGGTCGTTTTGCTTTCCGAGGCCGGGACTCGCCCCGGCGGGCGACTTACTTTCTTTTGCTTCGCCAAAAGAAAGTAAGCAAAGAAAAGGCGACCCCACTGTCTGCGTCCCTTCGCTTCGCTGCGGGCAACCTGCGGTGCTCGCGTTTCGCGGGGTCTCGCAGAACTCGCTGCGCTCAAACAGCTGCGAGCCCTGATCCGCGAAACGCTGCGCTCCTCGGCGCAGCCAGAGGGGATTGGGACGCCGGACGGGCCATCGCTTTGCTCGGCTTGCAATCGGGCCTTTGCTTCGCTCGGCCTTGTGGTGGTTGGGCCGCTGCTTCGTTCGGCGGCTGGACTGGCTCCCTCTCCCCTTGGGGAGAGGGCGGGGGTGAGGGCGTCGGCATTCATGCGCGCGAGGCGGTGTTTCTGTGCCGCGGACCCTCACCCCAACCCTCTCCCCAAGGGGAGAGGGAGCAATGCAAGCCGAGCGAGCGAAGGCTCGTGAGGTGTTCAGCTGCCGAGCAAAGCGATGGCCCGCTCGGTATCAAAGCCCTTCTGTATGCGCCGAGGAGCGCAGCGTTTCGCGGATCAGGGCTCGCCCTTGTTTGAGCGAAGCGAGTTTGGGCGAGACCCCGCGAAACGTGAGCACCGCAGGTTGCCCGCAGCGAAGCGGAGGGACGCAGACAGCAGGGTCGCCTTTCTTTTGCCTACGTTTCTTTGGCGAAGCAAAGAAAAGTAGGTCGCCCGCCGGGGCGAGACCCGGCCCCGGGAAGCAAACCAGATCACGCCCTAAACATCACCCCCGAAACCTCTTCCGAGTCAACGCCAAAGCAACCCAGAAAGCAACGACCGCATACACAACCAACACCCCCGCATGCACCCACCACCCTTCAGGCCAGCGATCCATGAACAGAGGCCGCACCAAAGCAACAGCATTCGTCAAAGGCAACCAGGCAGCCACAGCACGCACAGCAGAAGGCAGTTGTTCCAAAGGAAAAAACACCCCACTCAAAAACATCATCGGCGTCATGAACAGCGTGAAGTAATAAGTAAAAAAGTCATACCCCTTGGCCAACGCATTGAAGATCAACGCCACAGAAGAAAACGTGATCCCGCACCCAATCAACACCATCCAGGCCACGATCAACTTGGGGCTGTGACTGATCCCCAGCCCCAACATCACAAACAAGATCGCAGTCACCGTAAAAATCGACTTGAACGCCGCCCACAGCATCTCGGCGAGCACGATGTCATCCAGCCCCACCGGCGCATTCATGATCCCGTCCCACGTCTTCTGCACATGCATCCGCGAGAACGCCGAATACAGCGCCTCGAAGCTCGCCGCATTCATCGCACTCATGCAGATCGACCCACTCGCCAAAAACAGGATGTACGGCACCTGCGTGCCATCCACCGTCACCTGCCCGACGAGTGCGCCCATGCCGTAGCCAAAAGCCACCAGCCAGATCAGCGGCTCCGCGA
Organism: Variovorax sp. EBFNA2; assembly: GCF_033802765.1. Lineage (NCBI taxonomy): Bacteria > Pseudomonadati > Pseudomonadota > Betaproteobacteria > Burkholderiales > Comamonadaceae > Variovorax > Variovorax sp. EBFNA2. The sequence goes on along the minus strand of NZ_CP138496.1, from coordinate 6,040,211 downwards.
TGTTGCCGATCAGGCTCGGCAGCGCGAGCTTGCGCCACACCAGCAGGTTGCGCAGAAACACCGGCCACCATCGCATCGACAGCTCGGGCGCGCGCCACACGGAGGGAGACGGAGGCACGGGTGTCTCGGGAGAAGCAGTGGTCGTATTCATAAAGAAAAAGAAGGTCTGATTAGCCATCCTGGCGAATCTGCCGGCCAGTGAGCTTGAGGAACAGGTCTTCCAGATTGGCCGGCCGATGGAAGGTCCGCAGCCCGCCGTGCTGCGTCAATGCGTCAAGCAAACGCCGCGCATCCTGCGTGTAGAAGAAAACAGTCTCACCGCTCACTTCCACGCGCGCAGCCAGCGCCTGCAGCTCCGCCGAGCCGGCCAGCGACAGCGCGCCATTGCCATACACCTCGACCACATCAGGCTCCAGGTGCTCGGCGATCAGGTCACGCGGACGGCCCTCGGCGATCTTGCGGCCGTGGTCGAGCACCAGCAGGCGCGAGCACAGACGCTCGGCCTCGTCCATGAAGTGCGTCGTCAACAAGATCGACTTGCCTTGCTGCAGCAGCACCTGCAACCGCTCCCACATCAGGTGACGCGCCTGCGGGTCGAGCCCGGTCGTGGGCTCGTCGAGCAGCAGCAACTTGGGGTCGTTCACCAGCGCACGCGCCAGCGACAGGCGCCGACGCATGCCGCCCGACAGCTCGCCGGGCTTGGCGTCGGCCTTGTGCGAGAGCGCGGCGAACTCCAGCAGCTGCGGCACGCGTGCGCGCACGTGCGCCTTGCTGAAGCCGAAGTAGCGGCCGTACACCACGAGGTTCTCGGCGCAGCTGAAGTCGGGGTCGAGCGTGTCGAACTGCGACACCACGCCCAGCTGCGCCTTGATGGCCAGCGCGTCGCGCGGCATCTGCAGGCCCAGCGCGTCGATGCTGCCGCCGTCGGGCGCGGTGAGGCCCAGGCACATGCGGATGGTGGTGGTCTTGCCCGCGCCGTTCGGCCCGATCACGCCCAGGCACTCGCCAGGCGCGATCTCGAACGAAAGATCGTCGACGACCGTGGTCTCGCCGTAGCGCTTGCGCAGCCCACGGACCTGGAAAAACGGGGAGGAAGAAGAAGGCGAGGAGGGGGTGGTGTGGGATGGCACGCGGTCATTCTGACGCAGCTCGCCGATTGGCGCAGCGGCTACATGCGCAGCCCGCTGAACTCGGTTTTCATCCAGTCGATGAAGACCCGCGTGCGTGCCGGCAGCAGCCGTGCGTTGGGGTAGATCACGCTCACGGGCCGGGGCGCGGGCTCGTAGTCTTCGAGCACCAGCTGCAGCCGGCCCTGCGCCACGTAGGGCAGCACTTGGTACGAGAAGAAGGTGCCGAAGCCCATGCCCGCGGCGCAGGCTTCGAGGGCAGGCGCGAGGTGGTTGAACTCGAGGCGGTTGTCGAGCGTGACATGCACGGTCTTGCCACCGTCGCGGAACGCCCATTGCGGCGGTGCATCAATGCGCCCGCGCACGCTGGGCGCACCGGCCAGGTCGCGCGGATGGCGCGGCACGCCGTGCTGCGCCAGGAAGGCAGGGCTGGCCGCCACCACGCGGCGGATGGTGCCCAGCGTCTGCGCCACCAGCGACGAGTCTTCGAGCGGGCTGATGCGGATGCCGACGTCGATGCCTTCTTCGAGCAGGTTCACCGTGCGGTCGTGCAGCCGCACGCTGCAGCGCACCTTCTCGTGGCGCTGCATGAAACGCACGATGGCCGGCGCCACGTACATGTGGCCGAACAGCACCGGCGCGGTGATGACGAGTTGCCCCGCGGGCTCGCGCGCCTCGGCCTTCAGCGCCTGGTCGGCGGCGTCGGCCGCGAGCAGCACCTCGCGTGCGCTCGGCAGGTAGTGGCGGCCCTCCTCGGTGAGCGACAGGCGCCGCGTGGTGCGGTGAAACAGGCGCACGCCCAGGTGCGCCTCGAGCGCGGCGAGCGCGCGCACCACGGCGGGCAGCGAACTGCCGAGCGCCTCGGCGGCGCGGGTCAGGCTGCCCTGGTCGGCAATCTGCACGAAGGTCTGCATGGCTTTGAAGCGGTCCATCAGGCGATTAAACCGGAAAGCGCAGCAGTCAAATCCGGCAAAGGCTATTCATTCATTTGGTGGAAGAGAGAAGAATCGAGGCCATACCCACCCGAAGGACTCCCATGACCGAGAACACCGCCTCCGCCTCCGCCTCCGCCGCCCGCCTGCCAGCCCAACCCATCAAGCTCTACGGCAGCGCCATCTCGGGCCATGTGCACCGCGTGCGCCTCTTCCTCACGGTGCTCGACCTGCCCTTCGAGATCGTCGAACTCAACCTGCGCCAGCGCGAGCACCGCACGCCGGAGTTCCTGGCCCGCAACCCCTTCGGCCAGGTGCCGGTGATCGAGGACGGCGACGTCACGCTGGCCGACTCCAACGCCATCCTCGTGTACCTCAACGAGCGCTACGCCGCCGATCCGTCGCGCTGGATGCCGCGCGACCCGGTGGGTGCGGCCCGCGTGCAGCGCTGGTTCTCGGTGGCGGCCGGCCCGCTGGCGTTCGGGCCCGCGGCGGCCCGCGTGATGGTGCTGTTCGGCCTGGACACCGACCCGACCGAAACGGTCAAGCGCTCGCACGCCCTGCTCGCCGTGATGGAAACCTGCCTGACCGGCCAGGCCTTCCTCGCGGGCCCGTCGGCCACGCTGGCCGACCTCGCGAACTACGCCTACGTGGCGCATGCGCCCGAGGGCAGCGTGTCGCTCGACGCGTATCCGCAACTGCGCGCCTGGCTGGCGCGCGTGGAAGCCTTGCCGGGGTTCGTGCCGATGGTGCGTACACCGGTCGGCCTGGCGGCGGTCGCATGATCGCCGCCCCATTTCATGCGGGAGAGCGCGCGTTGCAGGCGCTGGTCGGCTCGCGCGAGCAGATGGAGGCCATGGGCCCGCGCGTGATCCGCGACTACATGCCCGACCAGCACCGCGAGTTCTTCGCGCAGCTGCCGTTCCTCGTCGTCGGCAGCCTCGACGCCGACCTGCAGCCGTGGGCCAGCATGCTCGCAGCGCCCGCCGGCTTTGCGCATTCGCCCGACGCGACGCACCTGCGCATCGATGCGCTGCCGGGCGCCGGCGATCCGCTCACGGGCCAGCTCGCGAACGGCGCCACGCTCGGGCTGCTGGGCATCCAGCCACACACGCGGCGGCGCAACCGCATGAACGGCACGGTCGAGGCGCTCGACGCGGCGGGCTTCATGGTCGAGGTGCAGCAGAGCTTCGGCAATTGCCCGCGCTACATCCAGGCGCGCGAGCCGGTGTTTGCCGCACCGCCTGCCAATGAGCCGGCCGTGCAGTGGCTCGACACGCTCGACCTCGCCGCCGAGCGGCTCATCGGTGCCGCCGACACGCTGTTCATCGCCACGGCGTATCCCGACGCGGCGGCGGTGGGCGACGAGGCCGATGCGCGCTCGCACGGCGTCGACGTGTCGCACCGCGGCGGGCGGCCGGGCTTCCTGCGCGTCGATGCGGGCGGCGTGCTCACGGTGCCCGACTTCAACGGCAACCGTTTCTTCAACACGCTCGGCAACCTGCAGGCGCACCCGCGCGCGGGTCTGCTGTTCGTCGATTTCGACACCGGCGAACTGCTGCACCTGAGCGCCACGGCGGAGATCGTCACGGACGGCCCCGAGGTCGCGGCGTTCGAGGGCGCGGAGCGGCTGATGCGCTTTCATGTCACGCGTGCGCTGCGCCGTCCGGCCGCGTTGCCGCTGCGCTGGGGCGAGGCCGCGTTGTCGCCGCACCTTGCGGGCACGGGCCGCTGGGCCGCGCATTGACTCAGTCGAAGACGGGAATGCGTCCGTTGACCGACGGCCGGTAGCGCCAGCGAAGCGCGTCGAGATCGGATGCGCGTTGTGGGCGCAATAGCGCTTCGAGGCCCGCAGCGGCCAGCGTGCAGGCCAGTGCCTGCCCGGGGCACGCATGCATGCCATGGCCGAAGCCGAGCACGCGGCGCTGGGCACGCACGGGCATGAAGCGATCGGGCTCGGGGTTGAACGCCGGGTCGCGGTGCGCCGAGGCCAGCAGTACCAGCACTGCAGCGCCCGCCGCCAGCGAGGTGCCGGCGATCTCGATGGGTTCGATCGCGAAGCGGCGCGTGTTCTGCACCGACGGGTCGTGGCGCGCCGTCTCTTCGACGATCGCGAGCAGCCCGTCGCGCGTGCGTGCCAGCGGGCGCAGCGCAGGCTCGCGCGCCAGTGCGATCAGGCTGTTGCCAAGCAGGCCCGCCGTGGCGTCGCAGGTCTGCGAGAGCAGGCCCACGAGGTTCGCCAGCAGCGCGCGCGAGAGCGGCGCGCTCGCGGCGCTTTCGGCCAGCACCGCCGCCAGCAGCGTGCCGTCGCGCGGCGAAGCGTTCGCGCTCAGGGCTTCGAAGCGGGTCATCAGCTCGCAGGCCGCCGCGCTCGCCGCCTGCAACTGGTCGGCGTTCGACAGCGGTGAGAGGCAGGCGACGAAGTCACGCATCCAGCGGTCCAATTGCGGCAGCGTCGCGTCGTCGAAGCCGAGCAGCTGCGCCATCGCCCGCACGGGCAGCGAGAACAGCGCATCGGACAGCGGTGCGTGCGCAGGCATCTGCTGCGCGATTGCGAGCGCGGCGGCGTGCGCCGCATGAAGGTCGAGCCCGGCCAGCGCGCGTTGCAACGCCGGCCGGTGCGCCTGGTGCGCGGGGCCATCGTTCATGCGCACCAGATGGCCGAACACCTCGCCGGCCGGGCTGCCCACGATCGCGCGCGGCACGGGCTCGGCGGCGGGGCGCACGCGCAGCGCGCCATGGGCTTGCAACACCTGCATGACCACATCGGCGCGGCTCGCAACCCACACGCGCAAGCCGTCGTGCCACGCGAGCGGCGGGCCGTCGCGCAGCGTGGCGTAGTACGGGTACGGGTCGGCATGCGTGGCAGCGGCGACCGGGTTGGCGGGGTGAGGGGTGAGCACTGCGGCAGTCATGGCGCGCAGTGTGCGTTCGCAGCTGCCGACACACTTCGGTCGCGAACGAAGTGTGGAATGCGCCGCCGCTTTAGGATGGCCGCATGGACGACACCACCGCTTCCGACTTCCAGCTCGCCCGCCTCGCCGGCGCCATCGCCGAACCGGCGCGCGCCCGCATGCTGAACTGCCTGATGGACGGCCACGCCCGCACCGCGACCGAGCTCGCCACCGTGGCCGAGGTGGCCGCCTCGACTGCGAGCGCGCACCTCGCGCGCCTGAAGGAAGAGCGGCTGGTTGAGGTGCTTGTGCAAGGCAAGCACCGCTACTTCCGCCTGGCCAGCGACGATGTGGCTGCCGCGCTCGAAAGCCTCATGGTCGTGGCCGGCGCGCCGCGCCCCACGGCGGCCGCCTTTCAGCCCAACACGCCGAGCCGCCTGCGCAGCGCCCGCACCTGCTACGACCACATGGCCGGCACCGCGGGCGTCGCGCTGCACGACCGGCTGCATGCGCAGGGCTGGCTCAGCGGGCTGGAGAGCGGGTCGTACGACCTCACGCCCGACGGCGCGATCGCGCTGGAAAGCCTGGGCGTCGAGGTCGATGCCGTGCGCCGTTCACGCCGCCGCTTCGCCTGCGCCTGCCTCGACTGGAGCGAACGCCGCCCGCACCTGGGCGGCGCACTCGGCGCCGCGTGGCTGCAGCTGTCGCTGCGGCGCGGCTGGGTGCGGCAAGCGCTCGACGGGCGCGCGCTCACGCTGACGCCGAAGGCGCTGCGGGAGATGCCGGAGTTGTTTGCCTGAACGTCTGTCCTGCGGGCGAACCCCAGTGAACGGGGCGCTGCGACCTGACTACCATCTTCGGTTTCCAAGGGAGAGAGACCGTGACTGTGAAAACATGGGCGGCCGTGAGCTGCATCGTTCTGGGGGCGTGCGGAGGTGGGGGCGGAGGCGGTGGAGGCGGCGGTGGTTTTGCCGGCTTCGTTCCACCAGTGACAGGTACATCGCAGACACCGCCCGCGGGCACGCAAACCACGCCGAACACAACGACCGATCCGGAGCCCGGAGCCGGTCCTGGTCCCGGACCAGGCCAGCCGGAGCCGGGTGGAACTGGGCCTCGACCTGGCCCCGTCGTCACCTACACCTACAAGCTGGCCAAGATCACAGAAGCAGGCAACCCCTTCGCCGGCACCATGGCCACAACGGTGCTCGGTCTGCTGAACAGCCCTGAGTTCGTGGGCTATTACTACGCCGGCTTTCTCAATTCTCAGACGGGCAATGGCATCTTCGCCAAGTCGTCGCTGGAGTCGTCCTATGTGTGGACCTTCGACAAGGCCTCGCCTCCGAATGGTGAGGCTGCCGCGAGCTTCCTGCCGATGATGTTCTTCCCCGGTCAGGGCGGAACGGGCGTGCAATACCTCTATGGAAGACCGGCCACAGCCGCAACGTACGAGAGCATGCCGGTCGATGCCGACTGGTTCGGCGCCAGCGACGATGTCCTGGCACGGCTCAATGCGATGGGCGCACAAGGCTATTGCCGGCAGTCGGGCGAATGGGATGCGCCGAAGCTCTCTCTGATCCGACAGCAGGGCGCCAGTGATCGCTGCGCCTACGAGTTCAAGGCTTTTCCGCGGGACGTAATGAGCGACAGCCTTGAAACGCTCAACGCAATGGGCGACAGGGGCTTTGTACCGCTCACCTCCGTGGCCTCGCGTGGCACCTACTACGTCAAGGTGAGCAACGATCCGACCACCTATTACTACTACGTGGTCGATGCCGTGATGAGCAGCGATGCGGATTGGGTGGCACAGCTCAACACCGAAGGCGCCAAGGGCGGAGCCCAGTACACCTTCGTTCCGGCGAACGGCAGCCTGCCGGCAAAGCGCGTCTTCCGGATTGCCACCCAGTGCACACGCACCTGGCTCTGCCGATGACCGCGGGCGGCGCTCGCGCGCCGCGCCACGATCTGCTCAGGCCTTCAGTTTGAGCAGATAGATCAGCGGACCGGCCATCGCCGTATCGAGTTCAAGAAAGCTCTCGAAGTCCTTGCCCGCCATCCAGTACGGGTCCCAGTTGTTGCGCTTGATGGTCTTCTGCCAGAGGTCGTGCGTGGTGGCGCGTTGCACGGCCTCGAGCAGCTGGCCGCGGCGGTAGGGCGGCACCTTCTTGCCGGTCATCACGCCGCGCCAGTTGGCCAGATCGGCGTCCACGCCCTGCTGGCGCACCGACGCAATGCCCTGGAACGGATGCTTGGACGACACGCCGATGGCGCGCAGCTTGCCGCTCGTGATGTGCTCGGCGAACTCGCTGTAGCCCGAGATGCCGGCCGCGGCCTTGCCCGTCTCGAGCGCTTCGACCACCTGCGCGCCGCCCGGGTGCGGCTGGTAGTTCAGCGACGCCGAGGCGCCGGCCACGCGCGCCAGCATGCCGGCGAACATGTGGTCCACGCCGCCGGCCGAACCGCCGGCGATGACCGTGCTGGCGGCATCGGCGCGCAGCTGGGCGATGAGGTCCTTGGGGGTCTTGATGGGCGAGTCGGCCTTGACGGCCACCACCTCGTAGTCGCTGGTGAGCCGCGCCACGGGCGACACATGCGCCAGCGTGACGGCGGGCTTCTGCAGCGCCACCGCGCCGACCATCACCATGCCGCTGACCAGCAGCGCCTCGGGGTCGGCGTCGTACTTCTCGACGTACCTGGCCAGCCCGATGGTGCCGCCCTTGCCGCCGATGTTCTCGTAGGTGACGGTGCCCACGGCGCCCGAGGCCAGCAGGGCGGCGCCGAGGGCGCGGCCGGTCTGGTCCCAGCCGCCGCCTTCGTTCGCGGGAATGACGATGCGCAGCTTGCTGCTCAGCGGCGCGTCGGCCGCGCGGGCGTTGCCGGCCCACAGCGCGGCCTGGCCCGCACCGGCGGCAGCGGCCGAGGCGGCCAGCCAGGTGCCGAATCGGCGGCGGGACAGGGGGAGGGCGGCGGCAGGCGGCGAAGACGGGCGCATCGTGTTTCCGGTGGTGTACGTGACAGCCAATGATGTCCGCGAAACACCGCCATCCCGTCTTCGGCCTCACAGGGAGAAACCCTGAGGCGAAGACCGGGAGAAAGGCGCCGCAGCCTACTGGAAAGCCACTTCCGCAAAGCTTCGCAGCTTGCGACTGTGCAGCCGGGTCGTGCCTTCCTGGCGCAGGATCTCGATGGCGCGCATGCCGATGCGCAGGTGCTGCTCGACGCGCTCGCGGTAGAAGTGGTTGGCCATGCCGGGCAGCTTGATCTCGCCGTGCAGCGGCTTGTCGCTCACGCACAGCAGCGTGCCGTAGGGCACCCGGAAGCGGAAGCCGTTGGCCGCGATGGTCGCGCTTTCCATGTCCAACGCGACGGCGCGGCTCTGGCTGAAGCGGCGCTGCGGCTGGTTGGCGGGCAGCAGCTCCCAGTTGCGGTTGTCGGTGCTGGCCACGGTGCCGGTGCGCATGATCTTCTTGAGCTCGGGCCCTTCGCACTTCGTGACGTCGGCCACGGCCTGCTCGAGCGCGAGCTGGATTTCCGACAGTGCCGGAATCGGCACCCACAGCGGCAGCTCTTCGTCGAGCACGTGGTCCTCGCGCACGTAGGCGTGGGCCAGCACGTAGTCGCCCAGCTGCTGCGTGTTGCGCAGGCCGGCGCAGTGGCCCAGCATCATCCAGGCGTGCGGGCGCAGCACGGCGATGTGGTCGGTGATGGTCTTGGCGTTGGCCGGGCCGACGCCGATGTTGGTCATGGTGATGCCGCTGTAGTCCTCGCGCACCAGGTGGTAGGCCGGCATCTGCGGCAGGCGCGGCGGCGCGGTGCCCTGGCTGCCGTCCAGCAGATGGGCGAAGGTGTCGCTCTGGCCCGCGGCCAGCCCGCGCCGGCGCGTGATCACGTTGCCGGGCTCGATGAAGGCGATGTACTCGCTGTTCTCGTCGGCCATGGCCTCGTGGCCCAGGCGCACGAACTCGTCGATGTAGAACTGGTAGTTGGTGAACAGCACGAAGTTCTGGAACCACTCGGGCGCCGTGCCCGTGTAGTGGCGCAGGCGGTGCAGCGAGTAGTCGACGCGCGCCGCCGTGAACAGCGACAGCGGCTGCGGCTCGCCGGGCAGCGCCTCGAAGGTGCCGTTGGCAATGCCGTCGTCCATGGCGCCCAGGTCGGGCAGGTCGAACACGTCGCGCATGAGGGCGCGGCGCTCGGTGCTCATCGTGCCTTCGATGTGGTCGTTCTCGGCGAACGAGAAGTGGATGGGAATCGGCTGCGTGCTGGTGCCCACCTCGAGTTCGACCTGGTGGTTCTCGAGCAGCAGGCGGAACTGGTCGAGGTAGTAGCGCGAGAACAGGTCGGGCCGCGTCAGCGTGGTCTCGTAGCGGCCGGGGCCGGCCACGAAGCCGTAGCTCAGGCCGGCGTTGGCCGGCGGCGTGTGACGCGACACCGTGTGCGTGTGCACCCGCACGAACGGGTAGCAGGCCCGCACCCGGCCCGGCAGCGCCTCCCCGGCCACGAAGCGCAGCATCGACTCACGCAGGTGGGCGAGCCCGCCCTGGTAGATGGCTTTGACCTGGTCGAGCGCCTCGGCGGCGTCGGTGAAGCGGGCGGGAGCGACGAAGGTGGGCATGTAGGGCATGGCGTCATTGTGCAATGCGGGCGTGACGCGCGGGCGGTCGCCGCGCGGCGCTGTCGTGCTTCGGCGCGCGCCCCGGCGCGCCGGGCGCGAAGTGATTAACCTCGATGGTTTCCGCTCAACGAATGCAGGAAGGTGAAGGAATGAAAGTCGCAGTCATGGGTGCCGGCGCGGTCGGCTGTTACTACGGCGCCATGCTGGCGCGCGCAGGCCACGCGGTGGTGCTGATCGGCCGGCCTTCGCATGTGGAGGCGGTGCGCGCGAACGGGCTGCGGCTGGAGACGAAGACTTTCGATGAACAGGTGCCGCTCGATGCGAGCACCGAAGCGGACGCGGTGCAGGGCGCCGACCTCGTGCTGTTCTGCGTGAAGTCCACCGACACCGAATCGGCCGCCGCGCAGATCCAGTCGCACCTCGCGCCCGGTGCGTTGGTGCTCACGCTGCAGAACGGCGTCGACAACGACGAGCGCGTGCGCGCGGCGCTGCCGTCGCACGACGTGGCCGCTGCCGTGGTCTACGTGGCGACCGAGATGGCCGGGCCGGGCCACGTGAAGCACCACGGCCGCGGCGAACTGGTGATCGCGCCGTCGCGCCGCAGCGAGGAGGTCGCGCAGGCATTGGTCGCCGCCGGCGTGCCCACGCAGATTTCCGACAACGTGCGCGGCGCGCTGTGGGCCAAGCTGGTGCTCAACTGCGCCTACAACGCGCTGTCGGCCGTGTCGCAGCTGCCGTACGGCGTGCTCGTGCAGGGCACCGGCGTGAACGACGTGATCCGCGACGTGGTCGCCGAATGTCTTGCGGTGGCGAAGGCCGAAGGCGTCGTCATTCCGGGCGACACCGATGCGGCCCTTCGCGGCATCGCGCAGTCGATGCCCTCGCAGTATTCGTCGACCGCGCAAGACCTCGCGCGCAGCAAGCGCAGCGAGATCGACCACCTCAACGGGCTGGTCGTGCGGCGCGGCGAGGCACTGGGTGTGCCGACGCCGGCGAACCGCGTGCTGTTCGTGATGGTGAAGCTGCTCGAAGGCAAGCAGCCCCAGGCCGGCGTCTAGCCGGGCATTGGTTCGCGCATCGTCACGAACTCTTCAGCAGCGGTGGGATGGATGCCGATAGTGCTGTCGAACAGCGCCTTCGTCGCGCCCGCGCGCATCGCCACCGCAAAGCCCTGCACCACCTCGCCCGCGTCCGCGCCGACCATGTGCAGGCCCACCACGCGGTCGCTTTTCTTGTCGACCACGAGCTTCATGAAGGTGCGCTCGCTGCGGCCCGAGAGCGTGTGGCGCAGCGACTTGAACTCGCTGGAGAACACGGTGACCTCGCCGAACTTCGCGCGGGCGTCGATCTCGCTGTAGCCGCAGGTGCCGATGTTGGGGTGGGTGAACACGGCGGTGGGAATGAACTCGTAGTCCATGCCGCGCTTGCCCTTGCCGAACAGCGCATCGACCACCACCATCGCCTCGGCCAGCGCCACGGGTGTGAGCTGCACGCGGGTCGACACGTCGCCCACTGCGTAGATCGACGGCACCGAGGTGCGGTAGTGCGCATCGACCGCGATGGCGCCCTTGTCATCGACCTTCACGCCCGCCGCCTCGAGGCCAAGCCCCTGCGTGTTGGGCACGCGGCCGGTGGCGAAGAGCACGGTGTCGGCCTCGATCTGCTGACCGCGCGCGAGCGTGACCACGAGCCCATCGGGCCCGCGTGCGATCGACGAGGCCTCGCAGTTCAGGCGCACGTCGACGCCGGCCTTGCCCATCTCGTGCGCGAGGAACTGGCGCACGTCGTCGTCGAAGCCGGTGAGCAGGTGGGCGCGGCGGTGCAGCTGCGTCACCTTCGAGCCCAGGCCGTTGAAGATCGATGCGAACTCGCAGGCGATGTAGCCGCCGCCGACCACCAGCAGGCGCTTGGGGAACGGATCGAGGTCGAACATCGCGTCGGAGGTCACGATGTGTTCGCGGCCCGCAATTGCGGGCACGAAGGGCGTGCCGCCGGTGGCCACCAGCAGGTGGCGCGCGGTGTGGCGCTTGCCTTCGATTTCCACGGTGTGGGCATCGACCAGCTGCGCCCAGCCGGTGACGAGCGTGACGCCCGAGTTCTTCAGCAACGAGCCGTAGATGCCGTTGAGCCGGCTGATCTCCTTGGCGCGCTGCGTCTTGAGGTGGGCCCAGTCGAACTGCGGCGCCTCGGGCAGCTTCCAGCCGTAGCCTTCGGCTTCCTCGAAGGCCTCGGCATAGCCGGCGGCGTAGCTGTAGAGCTTCTTCGGGATGCAGCCCACGTTGACGCAGGTGCCGCCGAGTTCGGCGGCCTCGGCCAGCGCGACGCGCGCGCCGGTTTGCGCCGCCATGCGCGCGGCACGCACGCCGCCGCTGCCGCCGCCAATGACGAAGAGGTCGAAATCGAATGGTTGCATGAGAAAGACGCTCCTTGCGACCGACTGTAGCGGTGAGGCGAAGGCGGTGCTCGTGGCGGGGCTTGAGGGCCGGTGGCGAGCGAGAATTCGCGCTCGTCGCAACGGGAGTCCGAGGCCTCATGAAGAACAACACGCACAGCCATAGAAACATCCTCGGCATCGGGGCCGGGTGGCCGCAGAAGGGCGTGGCCCTGTGCGCGCTCGCGCTCGTCTGCCTGAGCGCCGGCGCGCAGCTCGCGCGCAAGCCGTCGTACTACCAGCAGCAGAACCAGCCGCAGCCCGAAGGGCCGGCCGCGCAGCTCGTGCCGCGCCCCGCCGTGCCGGCCTCGTTGCCGGCGCTGCGCAGCCAGGGCGATTTCGATGCGCTGGCGCGCGTCTACGACGCCGGCACGCCGATGCAGCTGGCGCACGTGCTGTTCGCGATCGACCGCAAGGCCAGGCCGGCGCGCATGCACTACATCGACACGCCGCGCTTCCAGCTGCACGTGCGCTTCCTGCGCGACACGCGGCTCACGCCGAACACGGTCAAGCGCGAGATCGACCGCAACTACCTCGTGCCCGACCGGCGCTTTCTGTTCGGCACGCTGAGCTGGCAGCAGAACATCGGCACCTTCACCTACGAGTTCTGGGAAGGCGACCGGCTCACGGTGCCCTTGCTGCGCGAGGCCGAGGCGCAGGTGAAGGCCAGCTTCTTCGCGCCAGTGAAGTTCAAGACCAACTCGACGCTGCACGAGCGCATCGCAAAAGAAGCCGGCATCGACTTCGTGAGCCAGGAGGCGCTGATCCGCGAGCAGCCCTTTTTGCCGATGAACCTCGGCACCGCCACGGGTCGCGTGCGCATCGTGAACGACGCCTCGGGCCTGAACGCCTTGCTGCCCGACGACATCGCCGTGCTGCGCGAGGTGCCGATCAACCTGCCGCCGGTGGCCGGCGTGCTGACCGAGCGGCCGTCCACGGCGCTGTCGCACGTCAACCTGCTGGCCAAGGGCTGGGGCATTCCGAACGCCTATGTGCGCGATGCCGCATCCGTGCTGCGCGAGCACGCGGGCCAGTGGGTGGCGCTGAAGGTGGCGGCCTCGGGCTACCAGCTGCGCCGCCTCACGGCGGAAGAAATCGCCGCGCTGCCGCCGCGCGCTGCGCGTACCGCTGCCACCGGCGCGCTGCCCGGCAGCAAGGCCGCGAAGCCCGATCTGCGCGAAACGCGCCTGCTGCCCTTGGCCTCGCTGCGTGCGCGGAACAGCGTGCAATGCGGCTCGAAGGCGGCCAACCTTGGTGCGGTGCTGGCCGCGCGTATTCCCTCGACCACCGTGCCCGACGGCTTCTGCATTCCGTTTGCACACTACGACCGCTTCATGCGATCGAACGGGCTGGCCGAGCGCATCGCGCGCATGCAGCAGCAACCCGGCTTCGCGGGCGACCCGCAGGTGCGGCTGAAGGCGCTGGCGCAGCTGCGCGAGGAGATCGTGCAATGGCCCGTCGATGCGGGCACCGCGGCAGCTTGGCGCGCCGCGTGGCAATCGCAGCTGGGTGGGGGCGGCGTGTTCGTGCGCAGCTCGTCCAACTCGGAAGATCTGCCGGGCTTCAGCGGCGCGGGGCTCTACACGACGGTGCCCAACGTGAAGACTGGTGATGCGCTCGAACTCGCGGTGAAGAAGGTCTGGGCTTCGGTGTTCAATCCCGAGGCCTGGGAGGCGCGCAGCGCCGCGGGCTTCGGCGCCGAGTCGGTGCTGATGGGCGTGTTCGTGCAGACCGCCATCGACGCGACGAACGCCGGCGTGATGATCACGCGCGACCCCTTCGACGCGGGGCATCCGCACGTCACCTACATCTCGGCCAAGCGCGGCATCGGCATCCGCGTGGTCGAGGGCAAGCGCGTGGCGGAGCAGGTGATGTATTCGAGCTGGTCCAAAGCCATCCAGGTGCTCAGCCGCTCGGCCGAGGAGACGGCCCTGCAGCTGGACAAGGACGGCGGCGTGAAGGAAGTGCCCGTGGAACTGGGCCGCCACGTGCTCACCGACGAACTGGTGGTGCGGCTCGCGAACGTGGGCGCGGCGGTGAAGCGCACGTTCAATGCGGTCGATCAGGACATCGAGTGGGCGACCGTGGGCGACAAGATCGTGCTGCTGCAGGCGCGGCCGTATGTGGAGCGGCGGCGCTGACTAGCAAGCAGCGCCGTCACACCGGCGCGGCGCGCGGGCGATGCCCCGCCAGCGTGTTCAGCGGAATGCGCAGGTAGGCCACGCCGTTGTCGTCGGGCGGCGGCAACCGGCCGCCTCGCACGTTGACCTGCATCGACGGCAGGATCAGCGTCGGCACTTCGAGGGTGGCGTCGCGCGCGGTGCGCATGCGCACGAATTCGTCTTCGGCGATGCCGTCGCGCACGTGGATGTTGTGGGCGCGCTGTTGCGCCACGGTGCTCTGCCAGCGGGGCTCGCGCGTGGCGGGCGGGTAGTCGTGGCAGACGTACACGGTGGTCTCGGGCGGCAGCGCGAGCAGCCGGCGCATCGAGCGATACAGCTCACGCGCATCGCCGCCCGGAAAGTCGGCGCGCGCGCTGCCCAGGTCGGGCATGAAGAGCGTGTCGCCCACGAAGACCGCGTCGTCCACCAGGTACGCCATGTCGGCCGGTGTGTGGCCGGGCACGCGCAGGGCCTGGGCCTCGATCTCGCCGATGCGAAAGCGCTCGCCATCCTGGAAGAGGTGATCGAACTGGCTGCCGTCAGGGACGAAGTCGCGCTCCAGGTTGTAGAGGCTGCGAAAGGTGGCCTGCACCGTGCGGATGTGCTCGCCGATGGCGACGCGCCCGCCGGCCTGCGACTGCACATGGCGCGCGCCCGAGAGGTGGTCGGCGTGCGCGTGGGTTTCCAGAATCCAGTCGACCTGCAAGGCCTGCGCGCGCACGTACGCCAGCAGGCGGTCGGCCGAGACGGTGTCGGTGTGGCCGGAGCGAAAGTCGTAATCGAGCACCGGGTCGATGACGGCGGCGCGTTGCGTGGCGCCGTCCCACACCACGTAGGACACGGTACCCGTTGCGGGGTCGAAGAACGCCTGGGTGATGGCGCGGTGCGTGGTCATGGGCACTCCTTTCGCGAACAAGGGCCAAGGCTCATTCAAGCGATCTATATTATATGAATTGATAGAATATAAATTCACGAACTGACAATCTTCCCATGAAGGCTTCCACTCTCGTCATCGATCCCGCGCAACTGCGCAGTGCGGCCGGCCAGGCGGTCGCCGTGCTCAAGCTGCTGGCCAACGAAGACAGGCTGCTGCTGCTGTGCCAGCTCTCGCAGGGCGAGATGTGCGTGAGCGATCTCGAAAGCGTGCTGGGCATCCGCCAGCCCACCTTGTCGCAGCAACTGTCGGTGCTGCGCACCGAGGGCGTGGTGACCACGCGCCGCGAAGGCAAGAACATCCACTACAGCGTGGCCGACCCCGCGCTGCTCGAGATTCTTGCGGTGCTCTACCGCCTCTACTGCCCGAAGGAGAACTGAAGATGCCCACCATCGACTGGCCTCATTTCACGCCCTGGGCCGCACTGGCCGGCGGCGTGCTCATCGGACTTTCCGCGGCGATGTTCGTGCTGCTCAACGGCCGCATCGCCGGCGTCAGCGGCGTGCTGGGCGGCTTGCTGCACCCCATGAAGGGCGACGTGACCTGGCGCGCGGCCTTCGTGCTCGGGCTGGTCGGCGCGCCGCTCGTGTACGGGCTGTTCACTGTGCTGCCCGCGGCGCAGATCGACGCGGGCTACGGCACGCTCGCGCTGGCCGGCCTGCTGGTGGGCGTGGGCACGCGCTATGGCGCGGGCTGCACCAGCGGCCACGGCGTGTGCGGGTTGGCGCGGCGCTCGCCGCGTTCGCTGGTCGCCACGCTGGCGTTCATGGCCGCGGGGTTCGTCACGGTGTTCGTGCTGCGCCACCTGCTGAATCTGTGAACCGGGAGACTGCCATGTGGACCGCCCTCGCTTCTTTGCTCGCCGGCCTCGTCTTCGGGCTCGGCCTCATCGTCTCCGGCATGGCCAATCCGGCCAAGGTGCTGGGCTTTCTTGATCTGGGCGGGGCCTGGGATCCCTCGCTTGCCTTCGTGATGGCCGGTGCGGTGGCAGTGAGCACCGTCGGCTTCCTGCTGGCGGGCCGTCGCAAGGACTCGCTGCTCGGCGGACCGATCACGCTGCCCGGCCTGCGCCACATCGACCGCCGCCTGGTCGGCGGTAGCCTGCTGTTCGGCGTCGGCTGGGGCGTCGCGGGCTTCTGCCCCGGGCCCGCGCTGGTGTCGCTGGGCTCGGGCGAAGTCAAGGCGCTGGTCTTCGTGGGCGCCATGCTGCTGGGCATGGGCCTGTTCGAAGTGATCGAGCGCCGCCGTTGAGCAGCGCCCGGCGCCGTCCGCTTACTTGTAGAGCAGCTGCGGCAGCCACAGCCCGATCTGCGGCCAGATGTACAGCAGCACGATCGCCAGCACCTGGATGCCCATGAACGGCAGCATGCCCAGGAAGATCTGGTTCAGCGTGACGTGCGACGGGCTCACGCCCTTCAGGTAGAAGGCGGCCATCGCCACCGGCGGCGACAGGAACGCCGTCTGCAGGTTCAGCGCCACCAGCAGGCCGAAGAACAGCGGGTCGACACCGAAGTTGTCCAGCAGCGGAATGAAGATGGGCATGAAGATCACGATGATCTCGGTCCACTCCAGCGGCCAGCCCAGCAGGAAGATGATGACCTGGCTCAGGATCAGGAACTGAACCTTCGTGAGGTTCATGCCGAGCACCCACTGTTCCACCAGCGCCTGGCCGCCCAGCAGCGCGAACGCCGCCGAGAAGATGGCCGAGCCGACGAACAGCCAGCACACCATCGCCGAGGTCTTGGCCGTGAGGAAGACCGATTCCTTCAGCACCGTGAGGTTGAGCCGCCGGTAGGCCGCGGCCAGCAGCATGCCGCCCAGTGCGCCCATGGCGGCGGCCTCGGTCGGCGTGGCCAGGCCCAGCACGATCGAGCCCAGCACCGAGAGGATCAGCAGCACCAGCGGGAAGAACGACCCGAGGAGCATCTTGAAGATCTCGAGCCGCGCGAAACTCAGGAACAGGTAGAACAGCGTGACCATCGCGCCGAAGACGGCGAAGGTGACCCACCACCAGGTCGGCGCGGGGCGCACCGAGGCGCCTTCGGCCGGCGCTGACGATGCGGCGGCCGGCGGTTCTGCCACCGCGGCTGCGGGCGCAGCGGCTTCGGCGGCAGCACCGGGCGGTTCGGCCAGCGGGCCTGAAGACGAGGCGGCCGGCGCGGGCGTCTCTTCCGACGGCGGCTCCTGCAGCCCGCCTTCCGCAGGCGGCTCTCCCAGGCTGTCGTTCGACGGCGGCTCCTGCAAGCCGCCCGCAGTGCTTTCGCCGCTGCCCGTTCCGGTCGCGCCGATCTCCTGGATCTCGTAGCGCGCCTGCGCTTCCACGGTGGTCACCGACTGGTAGCTCAGGCCCGCGGCCAGCAGGAAGATCGCGCCGGGCAGCACGACGATGCCCAGCTGCTTGAGCACATGCGAGAACGGCACGTCGGCGTTGCGGCGGCCTTTCAGCAGCCCGACCACGGCGTGCGCGGCGGGGCTGTCGGCCAGCCGCTGCGACAGCGGCGGCAGCGGCACGACGCGCTCGGCCTGCGACAGCGGCGGCGCCCACTGCGGCTTCAGCCACGCGATGACGATCACATACACCACATACAGCGACGCGAGCATCAGCCCCGGAAAGAAAGCGCCCGCGTACAGCTGCACCACCGACACGCCCGCCGTCGCGCCGTACACGATCAGCAGCACCGACGGTGGAATCAGGATGCCCAGGCAGCCGCCCGCCGTGATCGCACCCGCGGCCAGCGGCACGCTGTAGCCCGCGCGCAGCATGGCCGGCAGCGCGAGCAGGCCCATGAGCGTGACCACCGCGCCGACGATGCCGGTGGCAGTCGCGAAGATGGTGCAGGTGACCAGCGTCGCCACGGCCAGCGCGCCCGGCAGGCGCGCGAGCGCCAGGTGCAGGCTCTTGAAGAGCGACTCGATGAGGTTGGCGCGCTCCACCAGGTAGCCCATGAAGACGAACAGCGGCACGGCGATCAGCACGTCGTTGGCCATGGTCTTGTAGGCCGACTGCACCATCAGGTCGAGCGTGCGGTGCCAGTCGCGGTCGTAGGCCAGCCAGGTGAAGAGCATGCCCATGCCCATCAGCGTGAACGCCGTGGGAAAGCCCAGCATGATCGCCACCACGACGAGCGAGAGCATCAACAGGCCCAGATGGCCGTTGGTGATGGTGTCGGCGCTCAGCAGCATGGCTGCCGCGCCGATGACGATGAGGGCCATGAACGACAGGCCGAACCAGAGTTCGCGGCGGATGTTCATCGCGCGGCCTCCTTGGCCACCACCACGCGGTCGAGCGCGGCGATGTCTTCGTCCTTCACGTGCACCATTTCCTTGAGCTTCTCGACGTCGACTTCTTCCACGTCCTGCTCGCGCGACGGCCAGGCGCCGGTGCGGATGCATTGCACGCAGCGAATGATCTCGACCACGCCCTGCAGCAGCAGCGTGAAGCCGGCCAGCGGAATGACGTACTTGAACGGGTACAGCGGCAGCGGCTCGGCCGAGAAGGTCTGCTCGCGGATGGCCAGCGACTCGCCCGCATAGACCCAGCCCGCCCAGGTCAGCGCGATGATGCCGGGCAGAAAGAAAAGAAAGTAGAGCACCAGGTCGAACAGCGCCTGCGTGCGGGGGCGGAAGAAGCCGTAGAGCACGTCACCGCGCACATGGCCGTTCTTCGAGAGCGTGTAGGCGCCGGCCGTCATGAACATGGCGCCGTACAACATGATCTGGGCATCGAGCACCCAGGCGTGCGGGCGGTTCAGCACATAGCGAGAGAACACCTCCCAGCTGATGAGCAGCGTGAGCAGCAGCGCGCACCACGAGAAGGTCTTGCCGATCCAGGTCGAGAACCGGTCGACGGCCAACAAAAAAGATTGCATCGAAAGGGGCTCCTCGCTGCGGGCGATGCCGCGCGGACAGGCAAGCAAAGAGGGCACCGCGCGGGTGCCCTCAGGTCGGCGGATGGCCTCAGGCCTTCTTGGCCTTGGCGCCGAAGTAGTGGTTGTAGGCCATCTTGAAATCGACCGTGTAGTCGTTCTGCCATTGGCCTGCGCGCTCGGCAAAGGCCTTCTGCGAGTCGAGCACCTTCTTGAACATCGGGTTCTCGGCCGACTTCTTGGCCACCGTCTTGTCCCACGAGGCCAGCTGCGCGCGCAGGATGGCGTCGGGCGTCTTGTAGAACTTGATGCCGGCCTTCTTCAGCTCGATGTAGTCCTGCGAGTTGCGCTGGATCGCCTTCCAGCTCATGTCGGCGCTGGAGGCCTGCACCGCGTAGTCGATGATCGACTTGAGCTCGGTCGGCAGCGCCGTGAGCTTGGCCTTGTTGAAGAGAATCTCGAACTGCTCGCCCGACTGGTGAAAGCTCTGCAGCATGCAGTTCTTGGCCACGTCGGGAAAGCCCAGCACGCGGTCGCTCGACGCGTTGTTGAACTCGGCCGCATCGATCAGGCCGCGGTCCAGCGCCGGCACGATCTCGCCGCCGGGCAGCGGGTTCACGGCCGTGCCCATGTCGGTGAACACGTCCACCGCCAGGCCCACGGTGCGGAACTTCAGGCCCTTCATGTCCTCGACCTTGGCCACCGGCTTCTTGAACCAGCCCAGCGGCTGCGTGGGCATGGGGCCGTACAGGTACGACACCACGTCCAGGTTCAGGCTCTTGTAGATCTCGTCGATCAGCGCCTTGCCGCCGCCGTAGTTGTGCCAGGCCAGGACCATGTTGGCGTCCATGCCGAAGCCCGGGCCCGAACCCCACAGCGCGAGCGCCGAGTTCTTGCCGTACCAGTACGCGACCACGCCGTGGCCGCCGTCGAGCGTGCCCTTGGCCACCGCGTCGAGCAGCTGGAAGGCGGGCACCACCGAGCCGGCGGGCAGCACTTCGATCTTCAGGCGGTTGCCCGCCATCTCGTTCACCTTCTTGGCGAAGTCCTGTGCGTACTCGTGGAAGATGTCTTTCGCCGGCCAGGTGCTCTGGAAACGCAGCGACGTGGTTTGGGCCATGCTGACCATAGGCGCCGACATGGCGCCTGCGGCCACCGCCGCGCCTTTGAGAAGGCTTCGGCGGCGGGGCGATTTGCTGTCTGTCATGTGTCTCTCTCCATAAGTTCTCTGACCGGAACACCCAGGCCGTCGTCTTCAAGTTATGGTTTCGACAGGCCGCGACCTCCATCTTTGGCGCGCCACACCTTGTGACAAACAGGGTTTTCACGAACCGGTGAAAAATTCCATCATCCGGCGTGCAGATCGATCGGCCCCAGCCGCCCAAGGCTTCGGGCTAACCCTAGAAATTGGAAAGAAAACGCGAACATGAGTGAACCCGTTGGAGAAAAAGGCTACGCCGGCGACGTGACGCCCGAACAAGCCGCGCAGTGGATGGCCAGCGGCGAGGCCGTGCTGGTGGACGTGCGCACCGACGCCGAGCGCGAATGGGTCGGCTATGTGCCCGGCGCCGTGCCGCTGGCCTGGAAGCAATGGCCGGGCATGGCGATCAACCCGTCGTTCGACGACGGCGTGCGCGCCGCTGCGGAGGGCGGCAAGAAGCTGGTGCTGCTGTGCCGCAGCGGTGTGCGCTCGATCGCCGCGGCGAAGCGTGCGACCGAGCTGGGCGTGCAGGCCTACAACATCCTCGAAGGCTTCGAGGGCAACCCGGACGAGAGCGGGCACCGCGGGTTGATCGGCGGCTGGCGCAAGCGCGGGCTGCCCTGGCGCCAGAACTAGAGAGCGCCGCTCGCCTCACTCGGACGTGGCCGGGTCGATCACGCTGTACACCCGGTCCACACGGTTGGCCGGAAAGCCACCGAGCTCCGCGTGACGGCGCACCAGGGCCTCGTCGGTCGCCTGGTAGACGCAGTAGATCCGGTCGTCGGTCACGTAGCTGTGGATCCACTGGATGTCGGTGCCCATGCTGTTGAGCACGCCACAGGATTTCTGCGAGATGGCCTTGAGGTCCGACGGCGTGAACTTGCCGGCGCCGGGGATGTCTCGCTCGATAACGAATTTGGGCATGGCGGTACTCCTGTCTAGAATCGGCCGAAGGTGACCAGGTCCTATGGTGCCGACGCGCAGCCGCCCTGCATTGCCCGTCTCGCCGGACTTGTTGACTGAAACCCCGCCCTCGCTTGCCGGGAGGTGACCATGGATGTCTTGTCGAACGTGCTTCGGACCATCCACCTGGAGGGTGCGCTGTTCCTGAACGGGGACATGTATGCACCCTGGTGCTTCAAGGTACCCAGGGGCGCGGACATCGCGCAACTGCTCAGGCCCGGCGCGCAGCGGCTGGCCATCTGCCATCTCGTGCTGCAAGGCGAATGCTGGGCCCAGCTCGACGGCGAGGCTCCGATCCACGCGCACGCCGGCGATGTGATCGCCGTGCCGCATGGCGACGCGCATGTGCTGGGCAGTGGCCTGCAGCATGCGGCCGTGGACATGTCGCATGTGGTGAGCCCGCGGGCGCCCGAGCTGGAGCGCATCCGCTACGGCGGCCAGGGCGACCGCACGGTGCTGGTCTGCAGCTGGTTCGCGTACGAAGGCGACGCGCCCCATCCCCTCATGGCGAACATTCCTCGTCTGTTCACCACGCCGCTGCGCAGCAGGGCGGCGGGCCCGTGGATCGAGCAGTCGGTCGACTTCGTGCTGGGTGATGCGCCGTTGCACACGCCCGGCTCGGAGCTGGTCGCCGCCAAGGTGGCGGAAGTGCTGTTCACCGAAGTGCTGCGCGGCTACATCGAGTCGATGCCCGCCAACAACCCCGGCTGGCTGGCGGGCCTGCGCGACCCCCACGTGAGCCGCTGCCTGGCGCTGATGCACGCCGAGCCCGCGCGCAACTGGACGGTCGACGCACTGGCACAGGAAATCCACACCTCGCGCAGCGTGCTGGCGGACCGCTTCACCGAACTGGTGGGCGCACCGCCCATGCACTACCTGGCACGCTGGCGCATGATCCTGGCCGCCGGGATGCTGCGCAAGGACCAGGGCAACCTGGCGCGCATTGCCGAAGGCGTGGGCTACGAATCGGAAGCGGCTTTCAACCGCGCATTCAAGCGGGAGTACGGCGTGTCGCCCGGGGCCTGGCGCCAGAACGGTGCCTAGCGATGCGCGCCGGGCTTGATCCGGCTGCGATCAGAGCGCGGGGATGCGCAGCTTCTGCCCCGGGTAGATCTTGTCCGGGTGCGACAGCATCGGCTTGTTCGCCTCGAAGATCGCGTTGTACTTGTTGGCGTCGCCGTAGTACTTCTTCGAGATGGCCGAGAGCGTGTCGCCCTTCACCACGTCGTGGTACTGCGCCGGCGGCGCGGCCGGGGCGACGAGGTTGTTGTCCACGCTCGTGACGTTGGCCACGTTGCCCGCGGCGAGCGCGGCTTTTTCGCTGGCTTCCTGCGAGGGCGCCTGGCCCGCGAGGGTGACGACGCCGCTGCTGGCGGTGTAGGTCACTTCCAGTCCGGTGAGGCCGAGGTTCTGGGTCTCGATGTAGGTCTTGATGGCGGCGGCGGCTGCCGTGTTCGCATCGGGCGTGGCCGCTTCGGCCGACGAACCGCCGAACAGTTTTTCACCGGCCTCCTTGATGAAGCTGAGCAATCCCATGGTGTTCTCCTTGTGCCGTGGTGGATGGAAAAAGCGAATGTAGAGGCGGAACCGACCGCGTCCACGTAGGCCCACGCCGCGACTGTCAAAGAGGCGCCAGCAGGAATAACAACAAAGTCGCAATAATCGCGCGCATGTCTTCCCCCTTCCTCGCCATCGACATCGGCAACACCCGGCTCAAGTGGGCGCTGTACGAGGGGGCCTTCCCCGGTGCGGCACTGCAGGCCCACGGTGCCGAGTTTCTCGACCACATCGAACGCCTGGCCGACGGCCCCTGGGCCGAGCTGCCCGCACCCGGTTCCATGCTGGGCTGCGTCGTGGCCGGCGACACCCTGCGACGGCGCGCCGAAGAACAGATCACCGAGCGCTTCGACTGCACCCCGCGCTGGGTCGTGTCGAGCGCGGGCGAGGCCGGCATCGTCAACGGCTACGACCACCCGACACGGCTGGGCGCCGACCGCTTCGTGGCGATGATCGGTGCGCGCCACCGCATGCTGACGCAAGGGCCCGAGCGGCCGATGGTGGTGGTGCTGATCGGCACCGCCGTCACCGTCGAGGCGATCGATGCCAGCGGCAAATTCCTGGGCGGCCTCATCCTGCCGGGCCACGGCATCATGCTGCGCGCGCTCGAGTCGGGCACGGCGGGCCTGCACGTGCCCACCGGCGAGGTGCGCGAATTTCCCACCAACACCAGCGACGCGCTGACCAGCGGGGGTACCTACGCCATCGCGGGCGCGGTCGAGCGCATGGTGCAGCACGTGCGCTCGCACTGCGGCGCCGAGCCGGCCTGCTTCATGACCGGCGGCGCGGGCTGGAAGATGGCGCCCGCCATGAACGGCGACTTCGAGCTGGTCGAGAGCCTGATCATGGACGGGCTGCTCGTCATCGCGAAGCAGCGCGCCGGCTGAGCCGACGCGTTCGGACAGCCGCTCAGGGCTTCATCAACGCCTCGCCCATGGCCTGGAAGGCGGGCAGGGTCAGCGGGTCGTTGCCCGCGTTCGCGGCGATCGGGTGCGCCGCGTAGCGCACGATCACCATCTCGGCCTTCGGATCGATGTAGATGCTCTGGCCGTGGATGCCGCGCGCCATGTACGCGCCATGCGGGTTGTGCGTCACCCACCACATGTTCCGGTAGCTCCAGCCCGGCAACAGCGCGTAGCCCGCCTTCGCGAACTTCGCCGGGTCGGCGCCGCGCTGGATGTCGTCGACCACCGCCTTCGCAATGGCCTGCTGGCCGTTGGGTGCGCGCCCGCCGTTGCGCAGCGTCTCGCCGAAGCGTGCGATGTCGCGCAGCACGGTGTTCAGGCCGCCGCCGCCCGACTCGGTGCCGATGCGGTCGACCATGAAATACGCATCCTGTTCGGCGCCGATGCGGCGCCAGATTTTTTCGCTCAGCAGGTCGGCCAGCGAGCGGTTGGACGCGCGGCGCACGATCCAGGCCAGCACCTCGGCATTGACCGTCTTGTAGGCAAAGGCATCGCCGTGCGTGCCTTCCTTCTTGAGCGTGACCAGGAACTCGTAGAACGACTTCGGACCCGTGTAGTTGGCGCCCTGAGTCAGCATGCCGCCGGCGCGCGCATAGTCCCAGACCTCGGCCTTCGGGTCGGCGTAGTTCTCGGAGTAGCGCACGCCGATGGTCATGTCCATCACCTGGCGCACCGTGGCGTCGCCGTAGGCCGTGTCCTTGAGTTCGGGCAGGTACTTGGTGACCGGCGCCGACGGATCGATCGTGCCCTCCTGCGCGAGGATGGCCGCCAGCGTGCCCACGAACGACTTGGTGACCGACATCGCCAGGTGCGGCCGTTCGGGCGTGAGCGCGCCGAAGTACTTCTCGTAGACCACCTGGCCGCGGTGCAGCACCAGGATGCCGTCGGTGTAGGTGCGCGTGACCATCTGGCCGAAGGTCTGCGCCTCGCCGCCGCCCATCGGCTGGAAGCGCACGGCCTCGATGTCGAAGCGCGGCGTGGCCGTCGGCAGCGGGCTCGCGGCGCCGGGGCCGCGCCACACGTTGGCCGTGGGCACCGTCTCGCGCACGTGCGAGAAGCTCCAGCGGATGCGCGGGTACACGCCGCCGACCGGGTTGTCGAAGGTGATCTGCTTGTCGGGCGGTGGCGGAAAGCCCTGCATCCAGCCCATCGCCTCCACCGAGGTGGCAGCGGGATCGGGCAGCGCGGGCGGCGTCGGGGTCTGGGCGTGGCTGGTGTTCACGGCAAGAAGGGCGAAGGCGGCGGCCAGCGCCGTGCGTTGAAAGAAGAAGGGCACGAGGGAACGGAAAGAATGCATGCAACGGGCTCCAGTGGACGACAGAAACGGAACGGCAATCAACGACGGTTTCAGCGGCCGCTGAACCGCGCAGGCCGGCGCTCGATGAACGAGCGCACGCCCTCGGCCGCGTCCTCGCTGTTCGACAGGCGTTTCTGCGTCTCGATGAATTCCGCCACGGCCGCCAGCGGCCCGTGTTCGATCGCCTTGAGCACGTTGAGCCGCGTGGCCTGCACGGCCAGCGGCGCCTGGGCCGCGATGCGCTGCGCGATCTGCAGCGCCGCGTCGAGCTCCTGCCCGGCCGGCACCACCTTCTGCACGAAGTTCAGGCGATAGGCCTCGGCGCTGTCGAACTCGTCGGCCGTGAGCAGGTGCAGCATCGCGTTGCCCAGCCCCGCGCGCTCGGCCATGCGCAGCGTGGCGCCGCCCGTGGCCATGATGCCGCGCTGCACTTCCATCTGCGAGAAGCGGCAGTTGTCGGCCGCCACCACGATGTCGGCGCCCAGCATCAGCTCGATGCCCACCGTGAAGCAGATGCCCTTCACGGCCGCCACCATCGGCTTGGTGCGGCGGCGGTAGCCCTCCAGGCCGAAGTCGTGCGGCTCCACCAGCCCGGCCGGAATCGCCTTTTCGCCGCGCTTCATGTACTCGGTGACCGCCGGCAGGTCCAGGCCTGCCGTGAAGTGGTCACCGAAGGCATGCAGCACGCCCACGTGCAGGCTCGGGTCGTCGTCCAGCCGCGTGTAGGCCTCGGCCAGCTGCTTGAACATCGGCGGCGTCCAGCCGTTGCGCTTGGCGGGGCGGTTGATGCCGATCAGCAGCACGTGGTCGAGCACCTGCGTGTCGATGCAGCCTTCGGCGGGCGGGGTGGTGGGGGTCGCGGTCATCGGTCTTGTCTCCTTGTTGTTGTGGTCGTGGCGCTGCGGATCAGTAGGTGTACACGCCGCGGCCCGTTTTGCGGCCCAGCTGGCCCGCCGCGACCATTTCCTTCAGCAGCGGGCAGGGGCGGTACTTGGAATCGCCGAACTGCTCGAGATAGACCTCCATCACGGCCAGGCACACATCGAGGCCGATCATGTCGGCCAGTGCCAGCGGGCCGATGGGCTGGTTGCAGCCCAGCTTCATGCCGGCGTCGATGTCCTCGGCGGTGGCCAGGCCTTCGGCCAGCACGAAGAAAGCCTCGTTGATCATCGGCACCAGGATGCGGTTGACCACGAAGCCCGGTGCGTTCTTCACCGTGATGGGCGACTTGCCCAGCTTCTCGGCCAGCGCCTTCACGGCGTCGTGCGTGGCGTCGCTCGTGAGGTAGCCGCGGATCAGCTCCACCAGCGCCATCATCGGCACCGGGTTGAAGAAGTGCATGCCGATGAAACGGTCGGCGCGCGAGGTGGCGGCGGCCAGCTGAGTGATCGAGATCGACGAGGTGTTCGACGCAATGATCACCTCGGGGCCCACCAGATCGTCCACCTGCTTGAGGATCTTGAGCTTGAGCGCGTGGTTCTCGGTGGCGGCCTCGATGACCAGCTGCGCGCCCTTCAGGTCGTTGTAGTCGGTCGAGCCCTTGACCAGCGCCAGCGCGGCGGCCTTCTGCTCGGCCGTGAGCTTTTCCTTCTTGATCAGGCGGTCGAGGCTGCCCGAAATGGTGGCGATGCCCTTGTCGACGGCCGCCTGGGCGACGTCGATCATCACCACGTTGACACCCGACACCGCGCAGGCCTGGGCGATGCCGTTGCCCATGGTGCCGGCGCCGATGATGCCCACAGTTTGAATCGTCATGAAAAATGCTCCTTGAAACAAAAAAGAAAGGGGGAGGCGAGGGCGGGCGCGGAGCCGCCGTCGCGCAATGGCGGTCATTGTGAATCAGCCGTGCAGCGCGGCCGTTCCCGTGGGCGACACCAGCCCGGGGTGGCTTACAGTGCTGCGATTGTTTTCAACCCTATTTTTTCGAGCCCTCGCATGACCACCCTCGGCACCCCCCTGTCCCCTTCCGCCACCCGCGTGATGCTGCTCGGCTCCGGCGAGCTCGGCAAGGAGGTGCTCATCGCCTTGCAACGCCTGGGCGTCGAGACCATCGCGGTCGACCGCTACGAGAACGCGCCCGGCCAGCAGGTGGCCCACCACGCGCGCACCATCACCATGAGCGACCCTGAGCAGCTCAAGGCGCTCATCGAGGCCGAGAAGCCCACGCTCGTCGTGCCCGAGATCGAAGCCATCGCCACGCAGACGCTCCAGGCGCTCGAAGACGCGGGCGTGGTGCGCGTGATTCCCACCGCCCGTGCCGCCCGCCTCACGATGGACCGCGAAGGCATCCGCCGCCTGGCCGCCGAGACGCTGGGCGTTCCCACCAGCCCCTACAAGTTCTGCGACTCGCTGGCCGAGCTGCAAGCCGCCATCGACGCGGGCATCGGTTACCCCTGCATCGTCAAGCCCGTGATGAGCAGCTCCGGCAAGGGCCAGAGCAAGATCGACGGCCCGGCCGACGTGCAGAAGGCCTGGGACTACGCCATGGCCGGCGGCCGCGTGAGCCATGGTCGCGTGATCGTCGAGGGCTTCATCGACTTCGACTACGAGATCACGCTGCTGACCGTGCGCGCCAAGGATGCGGCAGGCGCCGTCGAAACGAAGTTCTGCGACCCCATCGGCCACGTGCAGGTCAGCGGTGACTACGTGGAAAGCTGGCAGCCGCACCCCATGGCGCCGGCCGCGCTGCAGAAGGCGCAGCAGATCGCGCAGGCCGTCACGGCCGACCTCGGCGGCCAGGGCCTGTTCGGCGTCGAGCTGTTCGTGAAGGGCGACGAGGTCTGGTTCAGCGAAGTCAGCCCGCGTCCGCACGACACCGGCATGGTCACCATGGCCACGCAATGGCAGAACGAGTTCGAGCTGCATGCACGCGCCATCCTCGGCCTGCCGGTCGACACTTCGCTCAAGAGCCCGGGCGCGAGCGCCGTGATCTACGGCGGCGTCGACGCCACCGGCATCGCCTTCGACGGCGTGGCCGAGGCGCTGCAGGTGCCGGGCAGCGACATCCGCCTGTTCGGCAAGCCCGAGAGCTTCGTCAAGCGCCGCATGGGCGTGGCGCTGGTGCACGCGGCCGACACCGACACGGCGCGCAAGCTCGCCAAGGAAGCCGCCTCGCGCGTGAAGCCCCGCACGGCCTGAGCGACCCAATCCTCCGGGTGAACCCGCGAGCCGGGCCCCGGTAGCCAGTTTTCGCAAGCGACCCCGCAGCGGTGCGGGCATGGTGCAGGTCTTGTCGTCAGGACGCCGGTCGGGTGCGGGTGCATGCGGATACCCCGCAGGCACCCCGCCCTCCACACTGAGCGCTCCGTTCGATTCACCGGAGACACCATGCTGCATCCCCAGGCGCGCGCCTTGCTGGATTTCATCGAAGCGCGCGGCATTCCGCCGACCCACACGCTGTCGCCCGCCGATGCGCGGGCTTTCTATCGCGAGCGTCGCACGGCCACGCAGCCGCTGCCGGCGGAGGTCGCCGAAGTGCGCGACCTCGCCGCCGACGGGCCGCACGGCACCATTCCGGTGCGGCTGTACAAGCCACTCGGCGCAAACGCAAGTGCAGGTCCGCTGCCTGTGCTCGTCTACTACCACGGGGGCGGCTGGGTCATCGGCGACCTCGACACGCACGACGTGTTGTGCCGCGAGCTGGCCAACGACGCGGGCTGCGCGGTGGTCGCGGTCGACTACCGCATGGGCCCGGAGCACCGCTTTCCCACGGCCGTGGACGACGTGCTCGCCGCCACGCGCTGGGTGCGCCGCGAGGCCGCTGCACTGGGGCTCGATGCGAGCCGCCTCGCGGTGGGCGGCGACAGCGCGGGCGGCAACCTCGCGGCCGTGGCGGCGATTGCCGCGCGCGATGCGGGTGACCTGCCGATCATGTTCCAGCTCCTGATCTACCCGGCCACCGACATGCGCCGCGGCCATCCGTCGCACCAGGCGAACGGGCAGGGCTACCTGCTCACGCGCGACACGATGACCTACTTCCACGACCACTACATCACCGACGTGGCGCACGACCTCGACTGGCGCGCTTCGCCGCTGCTGCACACCGACCTCGCGGGCCTGCCGCCGGCGCTCGTGATCACCGCCGGCTACGACCCGTTGCGCGACGAAGGCGCGGCGTATGCCGAGGCGCTCACGGCCGCCGGCAACCGCGCGAACTACGTGTGCTTCGAGCGCCAGATCCATGGCTTCATCACCATGGGCAAGGTGCTCGACGAAGCGCACACCGCGGTCGCGTTGTGCGCCGCCGAACTGCGCCGCGCATTCGCGTCGGCCTAGGGAAAGTCCCCGCGCAAATGGATGCCGCGCTCAGGGCCCTCGCCGCTACGATCCAGCGAACACGACGCCACCCCCCGGTCGGACGTCGTCGACCGATGCAGGAGACAGACACCATGCAGCGAACCAGGACGTCGACGCCTTCGGGCGGCGATGCACGGCAGGGCGAACGCCTCATGTGGCTCACGCCGCAGCGCGTCTTCTATGCCGGCCTGCTCGGCGCCGCGGCCGAGCGCGCGATGGGCGGGCACGGCGTGTACGTGTCGCCCGCCGGTGCGCCGCCCAACCGCATCCGCATCGGCGGTGGTGCCTGGCAGAGCGGCGAGTTCATCGTGGTGCCGCCGCACGTGCCGCACCAGGTCGAGAGCGCGTGTCCGCTGATCTTCAACCTGCTGATCGAATCGGAGTCGGTCGATCCCGCGCGCATGCCGGCCTTCCTGCAGCACTGCGGCCCGGTCGATGCGCCGGCCTTCGTGCAGCGCATGCGCGAGGCCCATGCCCACTTGCTGGCGGCCTCGGCGCGCGGCATCGACTTCGACGGTTTCGATTTCGACGCGCTGTTCTTCGACGGCCCGCTCACGCCGCGTCCGCTCGACGCGCGCATCCGCAAGGTGGTCGACATGCTTGTGGCCGATCCGGCCGCGCCTGCTTCGGCGGAAGACTGCGCGGCCTCGGTGCACCTGTCGTTCTCGCGCTTCCTGCATCTGTTCAAGCAGGAGACGGGCATGGCCTTTCGCGGCTTTCGCGCGTGGAAGCGTGCGCGCAGCCTGCTGCGCTACGTGCACCAGAGCGGCACGCTCACCGACATCGCGCTGGACACCGGCTATCCCGACTCCACGCATTTCAGCCATTCGATCCGCCAGGTCTACGGGCTCAAGCCCAGCGACATCGTGGCGGGCTCGCGCCGCCTCGCGCTGCACGACGCGGCCGGCGGGTTCCGGCAGTAACGGCACGCGGGACGGCAACGCATGCAGATCCTCCAACTCCTGCTGTCGGGCATTGCGCAAGGCTGCATCTACGGCCTGATCGCGCTCGGCTTCGTGCTGATCTACAAGGCCACCGAAACGGTGAGCTTCGCGCAGGGCGACCTGATGATGCTCGGCGCGTTCGGTGCCTTCGCGGGCATGTCGCTGTTCGGCATGCCGTTCTGGCTCGCGGCGCTGCTGGCCGTGGTGGCCATGGCGGCCTTCGGCGTGCTGCTCGAGCTGGTGGTGATCCGCCCGATCCTCGGGCAGCCGCAGTTCTCCATCGTGATGCTGACCATCGGCATCGCGTATGTGGCGCGCGGCCTCATCACCATGGTGCCGGGCATCGGCACCGACACCCACACGCTGGCCGTGCCCTACAAGGACCAGATCTGGAAGCTCGGCGAGCTGGTGGTGAACCTCGAGCAGCTCGTGATCATCATTGCCACCGCCATCCTGTGCGGGCTGCTGTTCGCGATGTTCCGCTACAGCAAGCTCGGCATCGCGATGCAGGCCTCGTCGCAGAACCAGCTCGCGGCCTACTACATGGGCATTCCGGTGAAGCGGCTCAACGGGCTGGTGTGGGGGCTCGCCGCAGCCGTGGCGGCCATTGCCGGCATGCTGCTCGCGCCCATCACCTTCGTGCACGCCAACATGGGCTTCATCGGGCTCAAGGCCTTTCCGGCGGCGGTGGTGGGCGGCTTCGGCAGCCTGCCGGGCGCGATCGTCGGCGGGCTGGTGATCGGCATCGTCGAGTCGTTCGCGGGCTTCTACCTGCCCGACGGTTTCAAGGACACGGCGCCGTACATCGTGGTGCTGCTGATGCTCACGATCAAGCCCAACGGATTGTTCGGCGAGAAGCTGCGCAAGAAGGTGTAAGTCTCATATGCGCTTCATCTTCAAAACCACCTACGACCAGGACATCCGCCTTGCGCGGCACGGCGGCCATGTGCTCTGGTACAGCCTGCTCGTGGCCTTCCTGCTCGTCGCGCCGTGGGTCATCGACGAGTACTGGCTTGCGCAGCTGACCTTCGTTCTCATCTACGGCATCGTCGGCCTGGGGCTGATGCTGCTGGCGGGTTTCACGGGGCAGTTCTCCATCGGGCATGCGGCCTTCTTGGGAACGGGCGCGTACACGCAGGGCGTGCTGACCAACATGGGCGTGCCGTTCCCGCTCGCGCTGCTCGCGTCGGCCGCGTTGTCGGCGGCGGTGGGCGTGGTGGTAGCGCTGCCGGCGCTGCGCGTGAAGGGCATCTACCTGGGCATCGCGACGCTGTCGTTCGGCTTCATCGTCGAGGAAGTGTTCGCGCGCTGGGAAAGCGTGA
Source organism: Variovorax sp. EBFNA2 (assembly GCF_033802765.1). Lineage (NCBI taxonomy): Bacteria > Pseudomonadati > Pseudomonadota > Betaproteobacteria > Burkholderiales > Comamonadaceae > Variovorax > Variovorax sp. EBFNA2. The sequence continues at coordinate 6,008,708 of NZ_CP138496.1, read as the reverse complement.
CGGGCGGCAACGCGGGCCTGCACGTGAAGTCGCCGCAGCTGTTCGGCTGGTCGCTGGGCTCGGGCGAAGGCTTCTACTTTCTGTGTCTGGTGGTCGCGGTGATCTCCACGCTGGGCATCCTGAACCTGCTGCGTTCGCCGACCGGGCGTGCCTTCGTAGCGATCCGCGATTCGGAGATTTCGGCGCAGAGCATGGGCATCCACCTGGCGCGCTACAAGACGATGTCGTTCGCGATCTCGGCCGCGCTCGCGGGGCTGGGTGGCGCGCTGTATGCGCACAAGCTGAGCTTCATCTCGCCGGACCAGTTCAACATCCTGCAGTCGATCGACCTGCTGCTGATGGTGGTGATCGGCGGCCTGGGCTCGGTGCACGGCGCGTTCCTCGGCGCGATTTTTCTCATCGCGATGCCGCAGCTGATCTCGATGGGCAAGGACTGGCTGCCGGCGGTGGTCGGCCAGGCGCCTGGCCTGCAGGGGCTGGTGTACGGCCTGGTGCTGATCGCCTTCGTGCTGTTCGAGCCGCTGGGGCTGTACGGGCGCTGGCTGAAGATCCGCACCTGGCTGCAGCTCTTTCCGTTCTACCGCAAGGGCCTGTTCAAGCGGCAGAAGTCGTTCACCAAATCGGACCGACTGAGATGAGCAACGACATTCTTTTGTCGGCCAAGGACCTGAGCGTGCGCTTCGGCGGCGTGCTCGCGGTCAACAAGGTGAGCTTCGACGTGCGGCGCGGCGAGGTGTTCACGCTCATCGGCCCGAACGGCGCCGGCAAGACGACGGTGTTCAACCTCATCAGCCGCATCTACACGCCGACCACGGGCGAGATCACCTGGCATGGCGAGGCGGGCGGGCCGCTGGCGCTCACGCAGCAGGCGCCGCATGCGATTGCCGCGCTGGGCATTGCGCGCACCTTTCAGAACATCGAGCTGTTCGAGCATGCAACCGTGCTGCACAACCTGCTGATCGGGCGCCACACGCACCGGCAGACGGGCTTCTGGAGCGAGGTGTTCTTCACGCCGGCCACGCGCCGCGCCGAGATCGCGGCGCGCGAGAAGGCGGAGCAGGTGATCGACCTGCTCGACCTGCAGCACTACCGCGACTCGATGGTGGCGGGCCTGCCGTATGGCGTGCGCAAGGTGGTGGAACTGGCGCGTGCTCTCTGCACTGAGCCGAAGCTGCTGCTGCTCGACGAGCCTTCCTCGGGGCTCAATGTCGAGGAGACGGCGGACATGGCGTTCTGGATTCAGGACATCCAGCATGAGCTGGGCGTGTCGGTGCTGATGGTCGAGCACGACATGTCGCTTGTTTCCAAGGTGTCGGATCGCGTGCTGGCGATGAATCAGGGCGAGGTGCTGGCTACCGGGTCTCCACGCGAGGTGCAGGCGGATGCGCGGGTGATCGAGGCTTATCTTGGGACTGTGGATGACGTGAGCAGCTTGCGGAGGGTGGCGTGATGTTCTTGTTCGCTGCCTCTTTGAAAGCGCCCGGTGCGCGGCACGGCGCGGTCGCCCCCACTATGCCGGCCGCTGCGCGGCTCCCCTGCGGTGCTCGCGTTTCGCGGGGTCTCGCAGAACTCGCTGCGCTCAAACAGCTGCGAGCCCTGATCCGCGAAACGCTGCGCTCCTCGGCGGCACAGAGGGGGCGCCCACGCCGCACCGCACACCGGGCTTCGTGGTGGCGTGATGGCTCTGCATGTTCCGCCTTGAATCAGGGAGCAGTGGCATGAGCGACGTCGTACTCCAACTGCTCAACGTCGAAAGCGCCTACGGCCCGATCAAGGCCATCCGGGGCGTGAGCCTGAAGGTGCGCAAGGGAGAGATCGCGACGGTGCTCGGCTCCAACGGCGCGGGCAAGACGACGATCCTCAAGACCATCTCCGGGATCATCGATCCGCGCAAGGGCAGCATCGAGTTCCAGGGCCACGACATCACGGCGAAAGACCCGGCCTTCATCGTGCAGCAGGGCCTGAGCCACGTGCCCGAAGGGCGCGAGGTGTTCCCGCTGCTGTCGGTGAAGGACAACCTGCTGATGGGCGCCTACACGCGCAAGGACCGCGACGGCGTGGCGCGGGACATCGAGACCGTCTTCACCTACTTCCCGATCCTGCGCGAGCGCGCCACGCAGGACGCCGGCCTGCTCTCGGGCGGGCAGCAGCAGATGCTGGCCATTTCGCGCGCCATCATGGCGGCGCCGCACCTCATCCTGCTCGACGAACCCAGCCTCGGACTGAGCCCCAAGCTCACGAAGGAAATCTTCGAGATCGTGGTGCGCATCAACCGCGAGCGCGGCACCACCATCCTGCTGGTGGAGCAGAACGCGAACATGGCGCTCAATGCCGCCGACCACGGCTACGTGCTGGAGAACGGGCGCATCGTGATGGAAGACTCGTGCGAGCGCCTGCGCGAGAAGGACGACATCAAGGAGTTCTACCTCGGTGTCAAGGACGACGGCGTGCGCGGCGAGCGGCGCTGGAAAAAGAAGAAGACCTGGAGGTAGCCGTCGCCATGCAAGGACTCTGGGATCTTCGAACCATCGAACCCGGCCACGACATCCTCGTGCCGGGCGACACGCTCTCGGCCATGTTCTGGAACGCCGTGCGCCAGCGCGGCGACAACATCTGGATGCGGCAGAAGGAGCTGGGCATCTGGCGCGCCTGGAGCTGGCGCCAGACCGCCGAGGCCGTGCGCGAGATCGCAGCCGGCCTGCAGGCGATCGGCTTCACGCGCGGCGAGTGCGCGTCCATTCTTTCCAACACCGTCATCGAGTGGGTGCTGGCCGACCTGGCCGTGCTGAGCTGCGGCGGTGTCTCCAACGGCATCTACCCGACCGACGCCGCCTCGCAGGTCGAGTACCTGTGCGAAGACTCGCGCACGACGGTGCTCTTCGTGGAAGACGACGAGCAGCTCGACAAGGCGCTCGAGGTGCGCGCCCGCCTGCCCGGCCTGCGCCGCGTGGTCGTGTTCGACATGGAAGGCTTGCGTGAGCTCGACGACCCGGCCGTGATGAGTTTGGATGCGCTGCGCGCCCTCGGTCGCACGCACCTGGCGGGTGACCCGCAGGCAGTGGAGCGCAGCGTGGCCGCCTGCCGGCCCGAAGACCTCGCCATTCTTGTCTACACCTCGGGCACCACCGGCAAGCCCAAGGGCGCCATGCACAGCCACGCGGGGCTGGTGTACACGGCGCGCGGCTACAACACGCTCATCGCGCAGGACGAGAAAGACGAGCGCATGTGCTTCCTGCCGCTGTGCCACATCGCCGAGCGCATGGGTGGCGAGTACTTCGCGATGTACACCGGCTCGATCCTCAACTTCGTCGAGAACCCCGAGACGGTGCCCGAGAACGTGCGCGAGATCGCGCCCACGGTGTTCACCGGCGTGCCGCGCGTGTGGGAGAAGTTCTATTCGGGCGTGATGATCGCGCTGAAAGAAGCCAGCCCGCTGCAGCAGGCCGCCTACAAGTGGAGCATCGGCGTGGGCGAGACCATCGCCAACAAGGTGCTGGCCGGCCAGGAGATCGGCACGGGGCTGCGCCTGAAGTTCCGGCTGGCGCGGCTGCTGGCGCTGGACAACGCGCGCAAGCTCATCGGCATCCACCGCGCGCGCTTTCTCGTGACCGGTGCGGCGCCCATTTCGCCCGAGCTGGTCAAGTGGTACCTCGCGCTGGGCGTGCCCATGCTCGAGGTGTGGGGCATGACGGAGTCGTGCGGCGCCTCCACGGCCGTGCCCGTCACGCGCATCAAGCCCGGCTCCATCGGCCCGGCCACGGGCTACAACGAGGTGCGCATCGATCCGGCCACCAGCGAAATTCTCGTGCGCGGCCCCAATGTTTTCATGGGCTATTTGAATCTGCCGGAGAAGACCGCCGAGACCATCGACGCCGACGGCTGGCTGCACACGGGCGACGTGGGCGTGATGGACGAGGACGGGTATTTCCGCATCACCGACCGGATGAAAGACATCATCATCACGGCAGGCGGCAAGAACGTGACCCCGAGCGAGCTGGAGAACGAGCTCAAGTTCAGCCTCTACATCACCGATGCCGTGGTGATCGGCGACAAGAGGCCCTACCTCACGGTGATCGTCATGATCGACCAGGAGAACGTCGAAAAGTTTGCGCAGGACCACGACGTGCCGTTCAGCAACTACGAGAGCCTGACACGCACGCAGGAAGTGCAGGACCTGATCCAGGGCGAGATCGATCGCGTCAACGCCAAGTTCGCGCGCGTCGAGCAGATCAAGAAGTTCTTCTTGCTCGAGACGCAACTGAGCGCCGAGGACGAGGAGCTCACGCCGACGATGAAGCTCAAGCGCAAGCTGGTGCAGACCAAATACGCGGCGCGCATTGACGCCATGTACAGATAGGGCTCGCCCCCAGGCTTCGCGCACTTCGTGTCGCTACGCCAACCCCCTACCGGGGGCAACACCAGCGGCCCGGCAAAGCCGGTTCCGCGGTGTTTCTGGAAGAGGCCAGGCAGTGTGTTTTTTCAACAGGCAAGGAGACAAGGCAATGACGAAGCTCAAGACATTGACGACGCTGGCCGTGCTGGGCCTGATCGCGACGCTCGCGTCGGCGCAGCAGGGCGTCAGCAAGGACGAGATCCGCATCGGCACCATCCAGGACCTGTCGGGTCCGCTCGCGGGCTTCGGCAAGCAGGCGCGCAACGGCATGCAGCTGCGCGTGGACGAACTCAACGAGCAGGGCACGCTCAACGGACGCAAGCTCAAGCTCTTCGTCGAAGACTCGGGCTACGACCCGAAGAAGGCGGTGCTGGCGGCGCAGAAGCTGGTCAACCAGGAAAAGATCTTCATCATGGCCGGCCACATCGGCACGGCGCAGAACATGGCGGCGATGCCGGTGCAGTTCGACAAGAACGTCGTCAACTTCATGCCCATTACCGCGGCGCGCGAAATGTACGAGCCGCTGAACCGGCTGAAGTACTCGTTCGCGGCCACCTACTACGACCAGATCCGGCTGGCGCTGCCCAAGATGATCAAGGACAAGGGTGCCAAGAAGGTCTGCACGATCTACCAGGACGACGAGTTCGGCCTCGAGGTGCAGCGCGGCGCCGAGGCCGGCCTGAAGGCCGCGGGCATGGAGCTGGCCGAAAAGACCTCGTTCAAGCGCGGCGCCACCGACTTCAGCTCGCAGGTCGCGAAAATGAAGGCCGCCAACTGCGACCTCGTGGTGCTCGGCACCATCATCCGCGAGACCATCGGCACCGTGGGCGAGTCGCGCAAGACGGGCTTCAACCCGACCTTCCTGGGTTCGAGCGCGGCCTACACCGACCTGATCCACAAGCTCGGCGGCAAGGCCATGGACGGCGTGTACGCCACCATGACGGTGCAGAACCCCTATACCGACGAGCAGTCGCAGCCGCTGCGCTTCTGGGCCAACAAGTACAAGACCAAGTTCAACGAAGACCCGACCGTGTTCTCGGTGTACGGCTACGTGATCATCGACTCGTTCATCAAGGCCGCGACCAAGGCCGGCCCGAACCTGACGACCGACAGCTTCATCAAGGCGATGGACAGCATCACCTTCGAGCCCGACATGTTCGGCAGCCCGAAGAGCACCTACACCGCCACCAAGCGCCTGGGCAACGACCAGTCGCGGCTGTCGCAGATCAAGGACGGCAAGTGGGTCGTCGTCTCCGACTACGTGACACCGTAAGCGAGGGTCGCCCCCGTACCGTACGGGGGCGAGCGGCTATATTCCGCGAAATCCCCTTCGCGAGACTGCCGCCATGCCCCAGTACTGGTTGATGAAATCCGAGCCCGACGAGGTCTCGATCGACGATGCCCTCGCCGCGCCCGGTGCCACCGTGGCGTGGACCGGGGTGCGCAACTACCAGGCACGCAACTTCATGCGCGACGGCATGAAGGTCGGTGACGGCGTGCTGTTCTATCACTCGAGCTGCCCCGAGCCCGGCATTGCCGGCATCGCGCGCGTGGCCTCGGGCATCAAGCCCGATCCGACGCAGTTCGATGCGAAGTCGCCGTACTACGACGCGGCCTCGAAGAAGGACGATCCGCGCTGGCTGCTGGTCGACGTGCAGGCGCTGCGCAAGACGCGGCTGCTGTCGCTGCCCGAGCTGCGCGCCAAGCCCGAGCTGGCCGATCTGGTCGTGCTGCGCAAGGGCAACCGGCTGTCGATCACGCCGGTGGAGCCGGCGCACTGGAAGGTCATCGAGAAGATGCTGGCCTGAATGAAGCTGTTCAGGCGACTTTCGACAGGATCGGGAACAGCTTGCCAAGCCCGTCGGCCATCACCTCGACCGCGAGCGCCGCGAGGATCAGGCCCATCAGCCGCGTCATGATGTTGATGCCGGTCTTGCCGAGCACCCGCGCGATCGGCTGCGCGAGCGAAAACGCCAGCGCGGTCGCCAGCGCCACCACCACGCCGTAGCCGACCAGCAGCCCCAGCTCCCACAGGTGCTGTGTCTTGTCGGCGTAGATCACCACGGTGGAGATCGCGGCCGGGCCGGTGAGCAGCGGGATGGTGAGCGGCACCACCGCGATGGAGGCGCCCATCGACGCCTTCACTTCGGTGGCGCGCAACTCATCGACGTTGGTCTTGCTCTCGGCCGGTTGCGCGTTGAGCATCGAGATCGAGCTCATGAGCAGCAGCAGCCCGCCGCCGACCTGGAAGCTCGCGATCGAGATGCCGAAGAAGGACAGCAGCTGCAGCCCGATGAGCGCGCTGACGGCAATTACCACGAAGGCGCTGAAGGCCGACATGCGCACCGTGCGCTTGCGCTGGGCGTCGGAGTAGTCCTGCGTGTAGTGGATGAAGAAGGGCACGATGGCCAGCGGGTTGACGATGGCCACCAGCGTGACCAGCGGCTTGATGAGGTCCATGGAAGTGCTCATCGCTTACCTTCCGCCGGTCACGTCGAGCAGAGCCATGGTGGTGTAGCTGGCCTCGGCCGACAGCAGCCACAGGATGGCGCCCGCGATTTCTTCGGGGCTGCCGGTGCGCTGCATCGGCACGGTCGGCGCGAGTTCGGTGGCGCGGTCGGGCATGCCGCCCGACGCGTGGATCTCGGTGTCGATGAGGCCGGGGCGCACCGCGTTGACGCGGATGCCTTCCATGGCCACTTCCTTGGCCAGCCCGATGGTCAGGGTGTCGATGGCGGCCTTGCTGGCCGCGTAGTCGACGTACTGGCCCGGCGAGCCCAGGCGCGCGGCGCCGCTGGAGATATTGACGATGGCGCCGCCCGCGCCGCCGTACGTCGTGCTCATGCGCTTCACGGCCTCGCGCGCGCAGACGAAGCTGCCGATCACGTTGATGCGGAACATGCGCTCCATGCGCGCCACGCTCATCTCGTCGACGCGCGCCTGCACGTCGACCACGCCGGCGTTGTTCACGAGTGCCGTGAGCCGACCGAGCTTGGCGTCGATCTTCGCGAACATCGCGAGCACCTGGGCTTCGTCGCCCACGTCGGCCTGCACCGCCATGGCGGTGCCGCCGCCCGCGCGGATGGTGCGCACCACCTCGTCGGCGGCCAGCGAGTTGCTGGCGTAGTTCACGGCCACGGCGTAGCCGCGCGTCGCGGCGAGCAAGGCCGTGGCGGCACCGATGCCGCGCCCACCGCCGGTGATCAAGAGCACCTGGTCCAAATCCCACCTCCTGCAGAGAAACTGTGTGTCAGTTAAAACCGTTCGTCCGGATTACATCATCGAGGGCCAGCGCATGAGCGTGAGCGCCGCGCCGGACCGCCCCAACCAAGCTCGCACCGCAGTGCGAAGCACGGAGGTTATTGAATGCACAAGACCATCGACTATTACTTTGCGCCACAGAGCCCGTGGACCTATCTGGGGCATACCCGCTTTGCCGCCCTCGCAGCGGCCGCCGGCGCCACGGTGCGCGTGCGGCCCATCGACATGGGCAGCGTGTTCCCGGTGTCGGGCGGGCTGCCATTGGGCAAGCGCGCGCCCCAGCGCCAGGCCTACCGGCTGCTCGAGCTGGCGCGCTTCTCCCGGCACCTGGGCCTGCCGCTGAACCCGAAGCCGAAGTTCTTCCCGGTGGCCGGCGACGACGCGGCGCGGCTGATCATCGCGGTCGACATGCACGACGGCACCGAGGCCGCGATGCGCATCAGCGCCGCGGTGTTCGCGGCCGTGTGGGTGCAAGAGCGGAACATCGGCGACCCGAACCTGCTCGAAGCCCTGGTCGCGGAATGCGGCCTGCCGGCCAAGCGCGCCGAGCAATCGCAGAGCCAGGCGGTGCAGGAGCGTTACGAGGCTTACACGCAGGAAGCGATCGACATCCAGGTGTTCGGCGCGCCGAGCTACGTGATCGACGGCGAAATCTTCTGGGGCCAGGACCGCCTCGATTTCGTCGAACGCGCATTGCGCGCGTAACGAACGGCGCGCGCGCAAGCCAAACCACTTTCTTTCCATTCCATCGTTTCAGGAGAACCCCATGGGCCAATTCATCGATCTCACCGCCAAGGATGGCTTCACCTTTCCCGCCTACGTGGCCGAGCCCGCAGGTACGCCGCGCGGCGCCGTGGTGGTGGTGCCGGAAATCTTCGGCGTGAACTCGCACATCCGCTCGGTGGCCGACGGCTATGCGGCCGACGGCTACCTGGCCGTGGCGCCGTCGACCTTCCACCGCGTCAAGCCCGACGTCGAGCTGGGCTACAGCGACGACGACATGAAGATCGGCTTCGGCTACAAGACGGCGGTCGAGGCGCTGCCCGCGCCCGGCGTGCTGCAGGACCTCGAAGCCGCGATTGCCTACGCCTCGAAGGCGGGCAAGGTCGGCATCGTCGGCTACTGCTGGGGCGGCCTGCTGGTCTGGCGCGCCGCGGCCCTGCTGCCGGGCCTGGCCGCTGCCGCGCCTTATTACGGTGGCGGCATGACGACGCCCGAAGAAAGCGCGCGCCAGCCGAAGGTGCCGGTGCTCGCGCAGTTCGGCAACCGCGACCACTGGATTCCGCTGGACACCATCGAGGCCTTCAAGAAGGCGCACCCCGAGGTGGAAGTACATGTGTACGAGGCCGACCACGGCTTCAACTGCGACCAGCGCGGTTCGTACAACGCCGAAGCGGCAAAGCCGGCGCGTGAACGCGTGCTGGCGTTCTTTGCCAAGCACGTCGGCTGATCCGACCGCCACGCTCCAGGCAAAAGCCCGGCAGTGCCGGGCTTTTTCATTGCTTCTATTTCTTGGCGCCGACCCGGGTCTGCAGGAAGTCGAGCAGCGCGCGCAGCGCCGCGCTGTTGTGGCGCCGCTGCAGGTAGGCGGCCGACAGCCACATGTCCTTGCGCGCATAGCCTTCGAGCACGGGCACCAGCTCGCCGCTGTCGATGTGGGACTGCACGAGCAGCGAGGGCAGGTAGATCACGCCGAAGCCGCGCATCGCGACGCGGATCAGCGGCGCGCCTTCGGTGCAGTCCATGCGGCTCTTGACCTGCACGTCCAGCGGCTGGCCGTTGTCATCGAAACGCCACACGGGCTGCGTGCCCAGCAATGAATGGGTCAGCGCGTCGTGGTTGGCGAGGTCTTGCGGGTGCGCGGGCTTGCCGTGCTTCTTCCAGTAGACCGGCGAGGCACAGACCACCATGGGAATGAGCCGCAGCTTGCGCACGATGAGGTTGGCGTCTTCCACCGGGCCGCTGCGGATGTCGACGTCGATGCCTTCTTCGGCGAGGTCGACGGTGCGGTTGGTCAGCTGCAGGCTGATGCTCACGTCGGGGTAGTGGCGCATGAAGTCGGCCAGCAGGTCGGGGAATTCGCCGTTGCCCATGCCGTGCGGCGCCGAGATGCGCAGCCGGCCGCCGGGCTGGCTGGCGCGCTCCTGCAGTTCGGCCTGGGTGAGCTCGACCATTTCGAGCATCGGCGTGCTGCGTTCGAGCAGCAGCTGGCCGGCGTCGGTGAGGCTCACGGAACGCGTGGAGCGGTTGAGCAGGCGCACGCCGAAACGGGTTTCGAGTTCGGCGACGTATTTGCTGACCGTGGCCTTCGACATGTCGAGCCGCTTGGCGGCCTGGGAGAAGCTGCCGTGCGAGGCGACTTCCCGGAAGGTTTTGATCAGATCGAGACTGTCCATGTCAGTGAGCCCGTTGTTTTTCGCGAGGGAGCGCGGTGCGCCGATTTTCAGGGGGTTTTGCCGAACAGCTCCGGCGCGCGCTCCTGGTGTACGCCGGAAGCAGTCAAGCGGTGAATACCCGGCTTTTTGCGTGCACAACTTTGTTGACTGATTGTTTCGCTACAGGAAACACCGTGTCTCTGAACCGAGTGTTTTCCCGAAGGAATTCCGGCTGACACTCGCCGCACAGGCGAGCCAACGTGCAAGCCTGGTGGACATCCCATCTAGCCGAACACAAGGAACAGACATGAAGACCTCGCACATTTTCGCAGCCGCCGCCCTGACCCTCCTGGCCGCCACCGGCGTCCAAGCCGAGACGTACCAAGGCGTGACCCAAGTGATCTCGTCCAAGAGCCGCGACGAAGTCAACGCCGAAGCCCAGCGCACCGCCGCAGCCCCGAACCAGAACGTCGTGCGCGGTTCGCGCGGCGCGGAAACCGTGGCCGTGTCGAAGGACCGTTCGATCGTCGAAGCCGAAGCCATCCGCACCGCCTACGCTCCGGACCAGAACGTGACCTCGGGCTCGCGCGTCAACAGCAAGGTCGTCTCGACCATGGTGAACCCGATGGACGCACGCGTTCAAGCCCAGCAAGGTTCGGGCGCCGTCGCCAAGTAATTGGCCGCAAAGCCAGCCGCCTTCCGGGGCGGCCCGGGCTGACACAAGAAAGCCACGCATCCGCGTGGCTTTTTTCATGGGCGCTCGAAATGGAGGAGGGGGTCAGCGCGTGCGCGCCAGGTAGCGCTTGCGCCAGAAGACCACGACCAGCACCACCGCGATGACCAGCATGGCCGACATCGCGATCCAGAAGCCGTCGGCCTTGTGCACGAGCGGAATGAACTCGAAGTTCATGCCGAAGATGCCCGCGATGAGGTTCAGCGGCAGGAAGATGGCGGTGAGCGCGGTCAGCACCCGCATGATGTCGTTGGCCCGGTGGCCCTGGACGCTGAAGTGCATCTGCACGGCGGTCTCGGCGTTCTGCTCGAGCCGGTGCACGTGGTGCACCACGCGCTGGATGTGCTCCAGCACGTCGCGGCTGCGCACCATGATCAGTTCGCGCTCGCGCTGCGCCACCTCACCTTGCGGGGTGGGCAGTGTTTCGAGCGAATCGATCCAGTCCTGCATGGCGGCGCGCTGGTCTTCGCAGATCTCGTCGAGGCGGTGCAGCGACTGGCGTGCCTCCATGAGCGCGCTCCAGTTGGTGAAGCGGCTGCGCGGGTCGATGAGTTCGGTCTGCCAGTGGTCGAGCTGCTTCGTGAGTTCGCGGCGCATGTCGAGGTAGCCGTCGACGATCAGGTTGACGATGCGCAGCATCAGGTCGGCCGGGCTGGTCGGCAGGCGGGCCGAGGTGGCGCGCACGTCGAGCGCGGGCGTACCGCGGTCGTCAGGCGAAGCGGCCGCCAGCAGCCGGGCGGCGAAAGCGTCGCGCACGGTGCCGTCTTCGGGGTGCACCGAGAGCAGCACGCGGTCGAACACCGCGAAGCCGACCGGGCGGGTGTCGATGCGGCGCAGCACTGGCGGGCCGCCGCGCGACGGGCGCTGCGGCACCGACGGCTCGCTGGTGTTTGGGGTTTCAGCGCCGTTGCCCGTGGCCAGGCGGCGGAACACCAGCACGTCGTACTGCGAGGTGTAGTCGTAGTGCGAGGGCAGCTGGTCATTGAGCAGGTCGGCCACGTGCAGGTCGACGAGCTGGGTCTGGCACAGCGTCTGCAGGATCTGCTGCACCTCGGGCTGGGCGGCGCGGAATTCGTCGCGCGTCAGCGAAATCCAGAGGTAGCTGGCGGCGCTGCAGGCGCCCGGCACGGCCAGCGGCGCCAGCGAGGCGTGCTCGCTGACCTGCGAGCGGCTGATTTCGAAGATGCGCATGGACACTCGCCCCTGGTGGTTCTTCTTCCATGCCGAAAATGCAGTGGAAGCGCGACGGATATGTCGCGACAGCTATTATTTTTGTAGCAGTCGGGCGGCGTCAAGCGCGAAGTAGGTCAGCACGCCATCGGCGCCCGCGCGCTTGAAGGCCAGCAGGCTTTCGAGCACCACGGCGTCGTGGTCGAGCCAGCCGTTCTGGGCGGCGGCCTTGAGCATGGCGTACTCGCCGCTCACCTGGTAGGCGAAAGTGGGCACGTGGAACTCGTCCTTCACGCGGCGCACGATGTCCAGGTAGGGCATGCCGGGCTTCACCATGACCATGTCGGCGCCTTCGGCGATGTCGATGGCAACCTCGCGCAGGGCCTCGTCGCTGTTGCCAGGGTCCATCTGGTAGACCTTCTTGTTGCTCTTGCCGAGCGTGGCGGACGAGCCAACGGCATCGCGGAAGGGGCCGTAGAAGGCGCTGGCGTACTTGGCGCTGTAGGCCATGATGCGCGTGTGCACGTCGCCGCGGGCTTCGAGCGCAGTGCGGATCGCGCCGATGCGGCCGTCCATCATGTCGCTCGGGGCCACAATATCGACGCCGGCTTGCGATTGTGTGAGTGCCTGCTTCACCAGCACTTCCACGGTGGCGTCGTTGAGGATGTAGCCGGTGTCGTCGAGCAGGCCGTCCTGGCCGTGGCTGGTGTAGGGGTCGAGCGCAACGTCGGTCATGATGCCCAGCTCGGGGAAGCGCGCCTTGAGCGCAGCCACCACGCGGGGAATCAGTCCGGCGGGGTTGAAGGCCTCGTCGCCGGCGGGCGTCTTGAGGCTGGCGTCGATCACCGGGAACAGCGCCATCACCGGAATGCCGGCCTGCACGCACTGCTCGGCCACGGGCAGCAGCAGATCGAGGCTCAGGCGCTCCACGCCGGGCATCGAGGCCACGGCGTCGCGGCGCTTTTCGCCTTCCTGCACGAACACCGGGTAGATCAGGTCGTTCGTCGTCAGCGCATGCTCGCGCACCAGGTTGCGGGTGAAGGCGTCGCGGCGCAGCCGTCGCGGGCGGCCGGCGGGGAACATGGCGAGCGGGGAAAATGATGACGTCATATATCTAAAATTGTGCCTGAAGCCTCGGACGGCGCCTCAGGAGGGTTAGAAGCAAGTTGTCTGACAACTACGGAAATTAATAGAACTTAAGTTCTAGATTTTTGTTGTAAAAGTCAAAGAAACTGCCTCAATCGCTTGAAACCTTGTTTCGTCTTTGTTAGATTCTGAAGCGGGCGGCTTGCCGCTCCCCGCTTTTCCTCCCTGAGCGGGTGCCTTGATGTGTGACAGCAAAAGGGCTTCCCAGCCCGACGTGAAGACGTCGGGCTTTTTTTTGCCCGAAACCTTGGCAAAGGGCCCCGAAAGGGGTCAGTGTGCAGCCACCACTAAACTGCCGCCATGCTCTGGGTCAAATCTCTTCACATTGTTTTCATTGCCAGCTGGTTTGCCGGACTGTTCTATCTTCCGCGGATCTTCGTCAACCTGGCGATGGTGCCGCCCGAGTCGGTTGCGGAACGCGAACGCCTGCTGCTGATGGCGCGCAAGCTGCTGCGGTTCACCACCTTCCTGGCGGTGCCGGCGCTGGTGTTCGGTGCCTGGCTCTGGCTGGGTTACGGCATCGGACGCGGCCCGGGCAACGGCTGGATGCACGCCAAGCTGGCGCTGGTGCTGGTGGCCATCGGCTATCACCACGGCTGCGGCGTGCTGTTGCGCCGCTTCGTGGCTGGCGGCAATCGCCGCAGCGACCGCTGGTACCGCTGGTTCAACGAACTGCCCGTGCTGCTGCTGCTGGGCATCGTGATCCTGGTGGTGGTAAAGCCTTTCTGATGCCGTGTCGACGGTAGACATGCCGCACAAGTCTGCCGCGCTCCCCCTGGCGCTGGCGTATGCGGCGCTGATCGTCTATGCCAGCCTGTACCCGTTTGCCGACTGGCGTGACCAGGGGATCGCGCCCTGGGCCTACCTGTCGGCGCCCTGGCCCAAGTACTGGACGGGTTTCGACTTCGGGGTGAACGTGGCGGGCTACGTGCCCTTCGGATTCCTGTGCGCGCTGAGCGTGCTGCGCACGGGCAGCAGTCCCAGTGTGTGGCGTGGGTTGTTGCGCGCCACCGTGGCGGGCGCGGCGATCGCCTTTGCCATGGAGACGCTGCAGAGCTATCTGCCGGCGCGCATTCCTTCCAATGTCGACCTGGGGCTGAACACCGCCGGGACGGTGCTCGGCGCCGTGCTGGCCGCGGCGCTGGAGCGGCTAGGCGCGGTCGCCCACTGGGGCCGCGCGCGCTCGCAGTGGTTCGTCGAGGACGCGCGCGGCGGGCTCGTGCTGCTGGCGCTCTGGCCCTTTGCCCTGCTGTTTCCTGCAGCCGTCACCTTCGGCCTCGGCCAGGTCTTCGAGCGGCTGGAGGCGACGATTTCCGAGTGGCTGCTCGACACGCCCTTCATCGACTGGCTGCCCGTGCGCCAGTTCGAACTGGAGCCGCTGGTGCCGGCCGTGGAGTTGCTGTGCGTGATGCTCGGGGCGCTGGTGCCGTGCCTGCTGGGCTATCTGGTGGCACGCACCGTGGTGCAGCGCGCGGTGTTGCTGCCGCTGATCCTGCTTGCAGGCATGGCGGCCTCGGCCTTGTCGGCGGCGATGAGCTACGGTCCCGAGCATGCGTGGGCGTGGCTCGAGCTGCCGGCGCAGATCGGGCTGGCCGCGGCGGTGTTCGCAGGCGTGCTGCTGCTGTTCGCGCCGCGCCGCTTGTGTGGCGCGCTGCTGCTCATGGGGCTCGTGCTTCAGCTGAGCCTTCTGAACCAGGCGCCCGAGAGCGCCTACTTTGCGCAGACCCTGGCCACCTGGGAGCAGGGCCGCTTCATCCGTTTCCATGGCCTGGCCCAGTGGCTGGGCTGGTGCTGGCCCTTCGCGGTGCTGGTGTATGTGCTGGCCGCGCTGTCGCGCCGCCGCCGTCCTGCATCGCCTGCGTCCTGAGCACGCTCATAAAATCGATCGATGCCCAGCACCACTCCTGCCGCGCCGCCCGGCTACTACGGCCGCCACATCTTCTTCTGCCTGAACGAACGCAAGAACGGCGAAGACTCCTGCGCCCTGCACAACGCGCAGGAGGGCTTCGACCGCTGCAAGGCCAAGGTGAAAGAACAGGGGCTCGCCGGGCCCGGCAAGGTGCGCGTCAACAAGGCCGGCTGTCTCGACCGCTGCGCGGGCGGGCCCGTGGCTGTGGTCTACCCCGAGGCCGTCTGGTACACCTTCGTGGACGCGGAAGACATCGACGAGATCGTCGAGTCGCACCTGAAGAACGGCCAGGTCGTCGAGCGGCTGGTGTTGCCGCCCGACGTCGGCCGCTGAACTTTCCTGCGGGCCCCGTGCTCGTACCGTGCACGTTGCCGGCATCGCCGGCCCAGCCAACCCCAGCGCCATGAACTCCCAGACCGAAAAAATCAGCCTCCAGGGCGCCGCAGGCGTGATCGAGGTGCAGCGCGATTTGCCGGCCGGCGAAGCGCGTGGCATCGCGGTGATCGCCCATCCGCACCCGCTGTTCGGCGGCACGATGGACAACAAGGTCGTGCAGACCCTGGCACGCGCGTTCGTGTCCTGCGGATGGACGGCCGTGCGCTTCAACTTCCGCGGCGTCGGCGCCAGCGAAGGCGCTCACGATGAAGGGCGCGGCGAGCTTGAGGACATGCTGCATGTCGTCGGCCAGCTCGCCCCCGAAGGCCCGCTGGCGATTGCCGGCTTTTCCTTCGGTGCCTTCGTGGCCAGCTGTGCGGCCGAGAAACTCTGGGCCGCACGCGACGTGCGGCAACTGGTGCTGGTGGGCACGGCCGCCTCGCGCTTCTCGGTGGCCACGCTGCCGGCCGACGCGCACGAGCGCGCGCTGGTGGTCCATGGCGAAGCCGACGACACCGTGCCTCTCGCCGCCGTGATGGACTGGGCGCGTCCCCAGTCACTCCCTGTCACGGTAATTCCCGGGGGTGGCCATTTCTTTCACGGACAATTGCCGCTGCTCAAAAGCCTGGTCGCCCGCCATCTGCGCGCGGGCACCGCATGAAAGCCTTCCGGGCTTGTTTTCGCCTCTTCCCACACTCTCCATGAATCGTTTTTTCACTGCGCTTCGCGCATTGGTGCTGACCGCTGCTGCCTCGGTCGGCGTGATCGCCGCCGCCCAGATGCCGGCCCCGCCTGAAATCGCCGCGCGAAGCTATCTGCTGCTCGACGTGACCGCGAACCAGATCCTCGCGCAGAAGGACATCGACAGCCCCATCGAGCCGGCCTCGCTCACCAAGCTGATGACCGCGTACGTCGCGTTCGACGCGCTGCGCGCCAAGAAGATCACGCTGACCCAGACCCTGCCGGTGAGCCCGCGCGCCTGGAAGATGCCCGGCTCGCGCATGTTCATCGACCCCAAGATGCAGGTGCCGGTGGAAGACCTCATCAAGGGCGTGATCGTGCAGTCGGGCAACGACGCCACGGTGGCGCTGGCCGAAGGCGTGGGCGGCACGGTGGAGCACTTCGTCGAGATGATGAACGCCCAGGCCAAGGTGCTGGGCATGAAGAACACCACCTACAAGAACCCCGAAGGCCTCACTGCGCCCGGCCACACGACCACGGCGCGCGACCTGAGCATCCTGGCCACGCGCCTGGTGCGCGACTTCCCCGAAGAAGCCAAGTACTACGCCATCAAGAAGTACCGTTACCCGGGCACGCCGTCGACCAACGACACCAACCGCAACCTGCTGCTGTTCCGCGACCCGACCGTCGACGGCTTGAAGACCGGCCACACCGACGCCGCCGGCTACTGCATGATCGCGACCGCCAAGCGCGACTTCCCGAACCTGACCGGCGGCCGCCGCCTGCTGTCGATCGTGCTGGGCGCCAGCAGCGAGGCTGTGCGCGCCAACGAGTCGCAGAAGCTGCTGAACTGGGGCTACACGGCTTACGACGCCGTGCGCCTGTTCGAAGCCGGCCAGCCCGCCGCCACGCCCGCCGTCTGGAAGGGCAAGGCCAACGTGCTGAAGCTGGGTCGCCCCGAGGCCATCGTGGTCGCGGTGCCGACCGGTTCCGCCAGCAAGATCAAGACGCAGGTGTCGCGCCCCGATCCGCTGGTCGCGCCCTTCACCAAGTACCAGGCCGTCGGCTCGCTCAAGGTCACGCTGGACGACCAGCCCCTGGCCGACGTGCCGCTGGTGGCCCTGGAGCCGGTCGAGCAGGCCGGTGTCTTCGGCCGCGCCTGGGACGCCGTGCGTCTCTGGATCAAGTAAGAGGCGGGGAAAAGAGGCCTTGAAACAGGCGGTGGCGGGCGCTCCAGGCGCCTGACATTGCCATTTCAGACCTGCCTGCTATACTCGTGGGCTTTTCGGAATTTTCCGAAGGGTTTCACGTTTTCGTTATTCCCGGCTTCCCTGAGTCACGACCAGGGGCGGTTTCACCACCAGGGCCGGGTTGTTTTGGGACTAATTCATTCATGCCAACCATCAATCAACTGGTGCGTCAGGGTCGAACGGTCGAAAAGATCAATTCGAAGAGCCCTGCCATGCAGAACTCGCCGCAACGTCGCGGTGTCTGCACCCGCGTCTACACCACGACGCCCAAGAAGCCCAACTCGGCGCTTCGTAAAGTTGCCAAGGTCCGTCTGACCAATGGCTTCGAAGTCATCTCCTACATCGGCGGCGAAGGCCACAACCTGCAGGAACACAGCGTCGTGCTGGTTCGCGGCGGTCGTGTCAAGGACTTGCCCGGTGTGCGTTACCACATCGTGCGCGGTTCGCTCGACCTGCAAGGCGTGAAAGACCGCAAGCAGTCGCGTTCCAAGTACGGCGCGAAGCGTCCCAAGAAGGCTTAAGCCTTCCTGTCGTCAAAAAACAAGCGGTGTTCGATGGCCTTGGCGGGCTTGTCGAACGAAGTGACCCAATGTCGGGTCGAGTAAGTGAGAGTCCTGACTGGCTCTCGCGGTATCGGAAACGATGCCAACTGAAGCAAAGAGGTTAGAAAAATGCCACGTCGTCGCGAAGTCCCCAAACGTGAAATCCTGCCGGATCCCAAGTACGGCAATGTCGAGCTGTCCAAATTCATGAACGTGATCATGGAAGGCGGCAAGAAGGCTGTTGCCGAGCGCATCATTTACGGTGCCCTCGACTTCATCGAGAAGAAGAACCCGGACAAGGACCCCCTCGAAGCGTTCACCGTTGCCATCAACAACGTGAAGCCGATGGTCGAAGTGAAGTCGCGCCGCGTCGGTGGTGCGAACTACCAGGTGCCGGTCGAAGTCCGTCCTGTCCGTCGCCTCGCTCTGTCGATGCGCTGGATCAAGGAAGCTGCCCGCAAGCGCGGTGAGAAGTCGATGGCCCTGCGTCTGGCCAACGAACTGATGGAAGCCACGGAAGGCCGTGGCGGCGCCATGAAGAAGCGCGACGAAGTGCACCGCATGGCAGAAGCCAACCGCGCATTCAGCCACTTCCGCTTCTAAAAATCACACGTCTCTTGAGCGTTGGGGGTCGAGTGCCAGGCGAAATCGCCCGTGCTCGACGCCCAGCGCTCAACGCATTTAAACCCGAAAGTACACCATGTCCCGCAAGACCCCCATCGAGCGCTACCGCAACATCGGTATCTCCGCGCACATCGACGCTGGCAAGACCACGACGACCGAACGTATCCTGTTCTACACCGGTGTGAATCACAAGATCGGTGAAGTGCACGACGGTGCCGCCACGATGGACTGGATGGAGCAAGAGCAAGAGCGCGGCATCACGATCACCTCGGCTGCCACCACCTGCTTCTGGAAGGGCATGGCTGGCAAGTTCGAAGAACACCGCATCAACATCATCGACACCCCCGGCCACGTGGACTTCACCATTGAAGTCGAGCGCTCGATGCGCGTGCTGGACGGCGCTGTCATGGTGTATGACGCCGTCGGCGGCGTGCAACCCCAGTCGGAAACCGTCTGGCGCCAGGCCAACAAGTACAAGGTTCCGCGTCTTGCGTTCGTCAACAAGATGGACCGCACCGGCGCCGACTTCCTGCGTGTGCGTCAGATGATGGTGGACCGCCTGAAGGCCAACCCCGTCGTGATCCAGATCCCGATCGGTGCCGAAGAGCACTTCCAAGGCATCGTCGACCTCGTGAAGATGAAGGCGATCATCTGGGATGAAGACAAGGGCATCACGTTCACCTACGGCGACATCCCGGCCAACCTGGCCGATGTGTGCGCCGAGTACCGCGAAAAGCTCGTCGAAGCCGCTGCCGAAGCGAGCGAAGAGCTCATGAACAAGTACCTCGAAGGCAACGAGCTGACCGAAGAGGAAATCAAGGCTGCCATCCGCCAGCGCACCATCGCCGGCGAGATCCAGCCGATGCTGTGCGGCTCGGCCTTCAAGAACAAGGGCGTGCAGGCCATGCTCGACGCCGTCGTCGAATACATGCCCGCTCCGACCGACATTCCCCCGGTCACCGGCACCGACGAAGACGAGGCGCCCGTCACCCGCAAGGCTGACGACGGCGAGAAGTTCTCGGCGCTCGCATTCAAGCTGATGACCGACCCGTTCGTGGGTCAGCTGACCTTCGTGCGCGTCTACTCGGGCGTGCTGAGCAAGGGCGACAGCGTCTACAACCCGGTGCGCGGCAAGAAGGAGCGCATCGGCCGTATCGTGCAGATGCATGCGAACAACCGCGAAGAAGTCAGCGAAATCCGCGCCGGCGACATCGCCGCCTGCGTGGGCCTGAAGGAAGTCACCACGGGCGAAACCCTGTGCGACCCGGCAGCCGTCGTGACGCTCGAGCGCATGGTGTTCCCGGAATCGGTGATCTCGCAGGCCGTCGAGCCCAAGACCAAGGCCGACCAGGAAAAGATGGGCATCGCCCTGCAGCGTCTTGCGCAGGAAGATCCGTCGTTCCGCGTGAAGACCGACGAAGAATCGGGCCAGACCATCATCGCCGGCATGGGCGAGCTCCACCTTGAAATCATCGTGGACCGCATGAAGCGCGAATTCGGCGTGGAAGCCAACGTGGGCAAGCCGCAAGTGGCCTACCGCGAAACGATCCGCAAGACCGTCGAAGATGCCGAAGGCAAGTTCGTTCGCCAGTCGGGCGGCAAGGGCCAGTACGGCCACGTGATCCTGAAGATCGAGCCGCAGGAAGCAGGCAAGGGCTTCGAGTTCGTCGACGCCATCAAGGGCGGTGTGGTTCCTCGCGAATACATCCCTGCGGTGGAAAAGGGCGTCGTGGAAGCGCTGACGCAAGGCGTGCTGGCGGGCTACCCCGTCGTGGACGTCAAGGTCACGCTGCACTTCGGTTCGTACCACGATGTGGACTCGAACGAAATGGCGTTCAAGATGGCCGCGATCTTCGGTTTCAAGGAAGGCGCCCGCAAGGCCAACCCCGTGATCCTGGAGCCGATGATGGCCGTGGAAGTCGAAACGCCTGAAGACTACGCCGGCAACGTGATGGGCGACCTGTCCTCGCGTCGCGGCATGGTGCAGGGCATGGACGACATGATCGGTGGCGGCAAGTCAATCAAGGCCGAAGTGCCGCTGTCGGAAATGTTCGGCTACTCGACCACGCTGCGCTCGATGTCGCAAGGCCGCGCCACGTACACGATGGAGTTCAAGCACTACGCTGAAGCTCCGCGTAACGTTGCCGAAGCCATCGTGGCCGCTCGCGCCAAGTAAATTCAAGAATGCAGGGCCATGCAGTGCATGGCCCTTCTTGTCTGCGATCCGGTGCCGCCCTGTTCCCGTGCGGGGCGAACCAGCAATCGGATGCAGACATAAAACCAACACACGGGACATGCTCTTTCAAGGATTGAAAAATGGCAAAAGGTAAATTCACCCGCACCAAGCCGCACGTGAACGTGGGCACGATCGGTCACGTTGACCACGGCAAGACCACGCTGACGGCTGCGATCGCAACCGTTCTGTCGTCCAAGTTCGGCGGCGAAGCCAAGGCTTACGACCAGATCGACGCAGCGCCCGAAGAAAAGGCTCGCGGCATCACGATCAACACCGCGCACGTCGAGTACGAAACGGCCAACCGCCACTACGCACACGTCGACTGCCCCGGTCACGCCGACTATGTGAAGAACATGATCACGGGCGCCGCTCAGATGGACGGCGCCATCCTGGTGTGCTCGGCCGCTGACGGCCCGATGCCCCAGACCCGTGAGCACATCCTGCTGGCTCGCCAGGTGGGCGTGGGCTACATCATCGTTTTCCTGAACAAGTGCGACATGGTCGACGACGCCGAGCTGCTCGAGCTGGTCGAAATGGAAGTGCGCGAGCTGCTCGACAAGTACGAGTTCCCTGGCGACGACACCCCCATCATCCACGGCTCGGCCAAGCTCGCCCTCGAAGGCGACAAGGGCAAGCTGGGCGAAGAAGCCATCCTGAAGCTGGCCGAAGCGCTGGACACGTACATCCCCACGCCTGAGCGCGCTGTGGACGGCACGTTCCTGATGCCCGTCGAAGACGTGTTCTCGATCTCGGGTCGCGGCACCGTGGTGACCGGCGCTGTCGAGCGCGGCGTGATCAAGGTCGGCGAAGAAATCGAAATCGTCGGCATCCGCCCGACCGTCAAGACCACCTGCACCGGCGTGGAAATGTTCCGCAAGCTGCTGGACCAAGGTCAGGCTGGCGACAACGTCGGCGTGCTGCTGCGCGGCACGAAGCGCGAAGAAGTCGAGCGCGGCCAAGTGCTGTGCAAGCCCGGCTCGATCAAGCCGCACGTGCACTTCACCGCCGAGGTGTATGTCCTGTCCAAGGACGAAGGCGGCCGTCACACGCCGTTCTTCAACAACTACCGTCCGCAGTTCTACTTCCGCACGACGGACGTGACCGGCGCGATCGAGCTGCCCGCGGACAAGGAAATGGTCATGCCCGGCGACAACGTCAGCATCACCGTCAAGCTGATCAACCCGATCGCGATGGAAGAAGGCCTGCGCTTCGCCATCCGTGAAGGCGGCCGTACCGTGGGTTCGGGCGTCGTGGCCAAGATCCTCGACATCTAAGCTGGAAGCAAAGGAATCACCATGGCTACCAAGCAAAAGATCCGCATCCGCCTGAAGGCATTCGACTACAAGCTGATCGACCAGTCGGCCGCTGAAATCGTGGACACCGCCAAGCGCACCGGCGCGATCGTCAAGGGCCCCGTGCCTCTGCCGACCCGCATGAAGCGTTTCGACATCCTGCGTTCGCCGCACGTCAACAAGACGTCGCGCGACCAGCTGGAAATCCGCACGCACCAGCGCCTGATGGACATCGTTGATCCCACCGACAAGACCGTGGACGCGCTGATGAAGCTCGACCTGCCGGCCGGCGTCGACGTCGAGATCAAGCTGCAGTAATTCGACCTCGCGTCGCATTCCGAGCACAGCCCGCCTGCAGAAATGCAGGCGGGCTTTTTTGTGCTTCACGTTTGTTTATCAACTGTGGCATCCTCGCGCACCGGCCTGCAGGACGCAGTGCGCCGGGGCTGAAGCGAGGGCAGCACACGTGATGAGCCAAAAGTTCTCTTTTGCATTCGGTGCGGCGTGCATCGCCGCGGTGTTGCTGGCAGGTTGCGGTGGGGGAGGCGGTGGCGGAGGAGGCGGCGGCGCCGGATTTCCCATCGGTCTGCCGATCGTGCTGAACCCGGTCGCCCTGAGCGGGAAGGCCACCTACGATTCGGTACCGAACAACGACGGCCCCCTCCTGTACGCGAGCACCACGGCCAAGCCGGTGCGCGGCGCCACGGTGGAAGTGCTCGATGCCAACACATCGGTGCAGCTCGCGGTGACCACCACGGATGACAGTGGCAATTACACAGTCTCGGTGCCGGCCAATACCAGCATCAGCGTGCGCGTCCGGGCCCAGCTGACCCGGACCGGTCCGGGTGCCACCTGGGATGTGACGGTGCGGGACAACACCCGCGGCGACGCGCTGTACTCGATGCAGTCGGCGAGCTTCTCGTCGGGCAATACAGCATTGACGCGCGACCTGCGCGCGGACAGCGGCTGGGGCGGTTCGGGATACACCGGGACGCGGGTCGCGGCGCCGTTCGCCGTGCTCGACACGGTCTATACCTCCATGCAGAAGGTGCTGTCGGTGGCGCCGGCTTCGGCGTTTCCTTCGCTGAAGGTTTTCTGGAGCACGGACAACGCGCCGTCCACGTCCATCGACCTCGCAGCAGGGCAGATCGGCACGACCTTCTTTTTCAACAACGGAAGCAGTGGTCGGCAGATCTATGTGCTGGGCAAGGAGAACGTCGACACCGACGAATTCGACGCGCCGGTGATCGCGCACGAATGGGGTCACTACTACCAATCGGCCTTCAGTCGGGACGATTCGATGGGCGGCGCGCATGACGGGGACGACCGCCTCGACCGGCGGCTCGCTTTTTCCGAAGGCTGGGGCAATGCGTGGTCGGGCATCGCGCTGAACCGGAGCAACTACGTGGACTCGACGGGTGCGCAGCAGGGCGATGGCGGGCGACTGGATCTGTCTGTCGGGCCGCCGAGCGGCACGACCCCGGGCTGGTTCCGCGAACTGTCGGTCCAGGCCATCCTGTGGAACCTCAACCGGCAGGCCGGCTTCAAGCCCATCCACGACACCTTGACCGGTTTCCAGTTCCGCGGCGGGGCGCCGGTCACGTCGATCCATGCCTTTGCCGCAGCGTTCAAGGTGGCGTCGCCCGGCAGCACGTCGGCGCTGACGGGCCTGTTGAGCGCGCAGAACATCAGCTCCAGCGACGCGTACGGCGCGGGCGAATCGAACGATGGCGGGGTGCCCAGCGCGCTGCCGATGTACGGAGCCCTGACGGTGGGCCCGGCGCCAAGCAACGCCTGCGTCTCCAATGCGGCGGGCACAGGCAACAAGCACGGCAACATCGCCTATCTGCGCTTCATCGCGCCGGCGGACCGGGAGTACCGGGTCTCGATCGGGGGCGCCACGGTGCCGGACTTCGATCTCTTCAGGGGCGGGGAGATCGCCCGGTCGGGAAATACGGTCAGCCTGGGCGCGGGTGAGTACGTTCTGGCGGTGAGGGATGCTGCAATGGCCTCGACCCCCATCTCGCAGAAATGCCTCACCGTTCTCGTCCAGCAACAGTAGGAGGCCCAGTCATGACCCTGAATACTCGCTTCCCCTCGGCTGCGGCATTGACCTGGCTTGCCGTGTCCATGTTTCCGGTGTTGGCCCTGGCTGACGGGATGCCGTCGGCGCGCACCACTGCGAAGCTGTCGACTTCGGCCCAGAAGGGCGCAGCCACCCCTTGGGTGACCGCGTCGAGAAAACCCAACGACTCCGGCGTCAAGCTGCAGTACCGGCTGGATGGCGCGCCGCAGGCGGGCAAGCCGACCGTGGTCGTTCTGCAGTTCGACGGCGTCAGTGACCCGGCGGGCGCCGGCGTCACGCTGACGGTCGATGCGGGCCTGACGCTGTCCGGCAACGCGTCGCTGAGCCTGCCGCCGGGGCAACGCTCCGACGCCTCCGTCACGGTGGTCAGCGAGGGCGACGGCCTGGCCTACCTGAACGTGTTCATCAAGCAGGGCGGGCGGACCAGTGCCATTTCCATCCCGATCCAGACCGGCTCGGCAGCCCCCGCCATGAAGGGCAATGGCGAGATCAAGTCGCTGCCCAGCGGCGACCACATCATTTCGCTGCCTGCGAAATAGGCCCGAAGGCCGCTCCCAGGCGGGCCGGAAGCCCCTGAATCCGGTCCCAACAGGGCCACTTGCGCCCCGGTTCGACTGCGGGCTATAATCTCTGGCTCTGCCCTTGTTGCGTCCGTTCGGGCGTCGTTCTGGCAGAGATTTATCAACCTTCTCTCGCAGGCCGGGAAACCAGCCAAACGCTGTCGCCAATTGAAGTGGCAGCGGCGAAGGAAGTCTTCCATTTTTGGAGAAAACAAATGAGTCTGAGCAACTCCCTCGGGTTGCTGGGCCGCAAGGTGGGGATGATGCGTCTCTTCACCGATGACGGGGACGCAGTTCCTGTCACGGTGGTGGATGTGTCCAACAACCGTGTGACCCAGATCAAGTCCCAAGAGACCGACGGCTACGTCGCCCTGCAGGTGACGTTCGGTTCGCGCAAAGCATCGCGCGTGACCAAGCCCCAAGCCGGCCACCTTGCCAAGGCAGGTGTCGAAGCTGGTGAAATCATCCAGGAATTCCGCGTCACCGCCGATACCGCAGGTCAGCACAAGGCTGGCGGCGTCATCGCGGCAAGCAGCGTGTTCTCCGTGGGCCAGAAGGTGGACGTGCAAGGCACGACCATCGGCAAGGGCTTCGCCGGCACGATCAAGCGTCACAACATGAGCTCGCAGCGCGCGTCGCACGGTAACAGCCGTTCGCACAACGTGCCGGGCTCGATCGGCATGGCACAAGACCCCGGTCGCGTGTTCCCCGGCAAGCGCATGACGGGCCACCTCGGCGACGTCACCCGCACGACGCAAAACCTCGACGTGTTCCGCATCGACGAAGCACGTCAGCTGCTGCTCATCAAGGGCGCGATCCCGGGTTCGAAGGGTGGCTTCGTCACCGTGCGTCCCGCCATCAAGGCCAAGCCGCAAGCGGCTGAAGGAGCGAAGTAATGCAACTCGAACTCCTGAACGAACAAGGCCAGGCCGCGTCGAAGTACGACGCCCCCGAGACCGTGTTCGGCCGTGACTACAACGAAGACCTGGTCCACCAGATCGTCGTTGCATTCCAGGCCAACGCCCGCCAAGGCACGCGCGCCCAGAAGGACCGCGAACAGGTCAAGCACTCGACCAAGAAGCCTTTCAAGCAAAAGGGAACGGGCCGCGCCCGTGCCGGTATGACGTCCTCGCCCCTGTGGCGCGGAGGCGGCCGCATTTTCCCGAACATGCCTGACGAAAACTTCTCGCAGAAGATCAACAAGAAGATGTACCGCGCCGGCATGGCCGCCATCTTCTCGCAGCTCGCTCGCGAAGGCCGTCTGGCCGTGGTCGATTCGCTGACCGTGGATTCGCCCAAGACGAAGCCGCTGGCAGCCCGTTTCAAGGCAATGAATCTCGAGTCCGTGCTCGTGATCGCCGAAGAAGTCGACGAAAACCTGTACCTTGCCTCGCGCAATCTGGTCAACATCCTCGTGGTCGAACCCCGTTACGCCGATCCGGTGTCGCTGGTTCACTACAAGAAGGTGCTGGTCACCAAGGGTGCCGTCGACAAGCTCAAGGAGATGTTCGCATGAGCCGCGTGAACCCCACCCCTGCACAACGTAAGTTCGACGAAGGCCGTCTCATGAACGTGCTGGTCGCACCGATCGTGTCCGAAAAGGCCACGATGGTCGGCGAGAAGTCGAACGCTGTCACTTTCAAGGTGCTGCAAGACGCCACCAAGCCCGAGATCAAGGCCGCTGTTGAACTGATGTTCAAGGTCGAAGTCCAGGGCGTGTCGGTGCTCAACACCAAGGGCAAGACCAAGCGCTTTGGCAAGTCCATCGGCCGCCGCGACAACGTTCGCAAGGCTTATGTGACGCTGAAGGCCGGTCAAGAGCTCAACCTCGTCGGGGAAGGCGCTTAATCATGGCCGTCATCAAGATGAAACCCACTTCGCCGGGCCAACGCGGCGCGGTGAAGATTTCGCGTGACCACCTGCACAAGGGTGCGCCTCACGCAGCCCTGCTGGAACCCCAGTTCCAGAAGGCCGGCCGTAACAACAACGGTCACATCACGATCCGCCATCGTGGCGGTGGTGCCAAGCACCACTACCGCATTGTCGACTTCGTGCGCAACAAGGACGGCATCCCGGCCAAGGTCGAACGCATCGAGTACGACCCGAACCGCACCGCCCACATCGCTCTGGTCTGCTACGCCGACGGCGAGCGCCGCTACATCATCGCCCCGCGCGGTCTGGAAGCTGGTGCAACCCTGATGTCGGGCGCCGAAGCTCCGATCCGCGCCGGCAACACCCTGCCGATCCGCAACATCCCCGTGGGTTCGACGATCCATTGCATCGAACTGCAACCCGGCAAGGGTGCGCAGATCGCTCGTTCGGCCGGTACCTCGGCCACGCTGCTGGCCCGTGAAGGCGTCTACGCCCAGGTCCGCATGCGTTCGGGCGAAGTCCGCCGCATTCACATCGAATGCCGCGCGACCATCGGTGAAGTGGCGAACGAAGAACACAGCCTGCGCCAGCTCGGCAAGGCCGGTGTGAAGCGTCACATGGGTATCCGCCCGACCGTTCGCGGCGTGGTGATGAACCCGGTCGACCACCCGCACGGTGGTGGCGAAGGCAAGACTGGCGAAGGCCGCCATCCTGTCGACCCGTGGGGCAATCTGACCAAGGGCTATCGCACCCGTAACAACAAGCGCACGCAGGTCTTCATCGTGTCGCGTCGCAAGAAGTAAGGGATAGCCAATGACTCGCTCTCTCAAAAAGGGTCCTTTCGTCGACCACCACCTGGTGGCCAAGGCCGACAAGGCCGTGACGAACAAGGACAAGAAGCCGATCAAGACCTGGTCGCGCCGCTCGATGGTTCTGCCCGAGTTCATCGGTCTGACCATCGCTGTGCACAACGGCAAGCAACACGTGCCCGTGTACATCACCGACCAGATGGTCGGTCACAAGCTCGGCGAATTTGCGCTCACGCGCACATTCAAGGGGCACCCCGCGGACAAAAAAGTCCAGAAGAAGTAAGGAACGACCATGTCTGAAACACGTGCAGTCCTCCGCGGTGTCCGCCTGTCGGTCGACAAGGGCCGTCTGGTCGCGGACCTGATCCGCGGCAAGAAGGTCGATCAAGCGCTCAACGTTCTGCAATTCACGCAGAAGAAGGCCGCTGTGATCATCAAGAAGGTGCTCGAGTCGGCCATCGCCAACGCCGAGCACAACGACGGTGCCGACATCGACGAGCTGAAGGTCAAGACCATCTACGTCGAGCAAGGTGCAACGCTCAAGCGCTTCACGGCGCGCGCCAAGGGTCGCGGCAATCGCATCAGCAAGCCCACGTGCCATGTGTACGTGACGGTCGGCAACTAAGAAGGCCTGGAAGAAATATGGGACAGAAAATCCACCCAACCGGGTTCCGCCTTGCGGTCACCCGTAACTGGTCCAGCCGTTGGTACGCAAGCGACCGCGATTTCGCGGGCATGCTGGCCGAAGACATCAAGGTTCGCGAATACCTGAAGAAGAAGCTGAAGAACGCTTCGGTGTCGCGCGTCATGATCGAGCGTCCCGCCAAGAACGCACGCATCACGATCTACTCGGCTCGTCCGGGCGTCGTGATCGGCAAGAAGGGCGAAGACATCGAAAACCTCAAGCGCGAACTGGGCAAGCAGCTCGGCGTGCCGGTGGCAGTGAACATCGAAGAAGTGCGCAAGCCTGAAATCGATGCGCAGCTGATCGCCGACAGCATCACGCAGCAGCTCGAAAAGCGGATCATGTTCCGCCGTGCCATGAAGCGCGCCATGCAAAACGCCATGCGTCTGGGTGCCCTGGGCATCAAGATCATGTCGTCGGGCCGCCTCAACGGCATCGAAATCGCTCGTTGCGAGTGGTACCGCGAAGGTCGCGTGCCCCTCCACACGCTGCGCGCCGACATCGACTACGGCACCTCGGAAGCCAAGACCACGTACGGCGTCATCGGCGTCAAGGTCTGGGTCTACAAGGGCGACACGCTGGGTCGTAACGACCTGCCGGCCGTCGAAACGCCGCGTCCGGACGAAGAGCGCCGCCCGCGTGGTCCCCGCCGTGATGGTCGCCCTGGCGACCGTCCGGGTGGCGACCGTCGTGGTCCCGGCCCCCGTGCCGGTGCCCGTGGTCCGATCGGTGGCAACACCGCTCCGGCCGATGGCAGCGACAAGCCCGCAGAAGCAACCGGCGGTGCCGGTGCAGACTCGAAACCCGCCGTTAAGCGCGTCCGCAAAGCCGCGCCCGCTGCAGCAGCGGACGGTGCCAAGACCGAGTAATCGGTCGCTCCCGGGCACGCAAGTGCCTGGGGCCCTCACGGAGTAACAAAACATGCTGCAACCTGCACGAAGAAAGTTCCGCAAGGAACAAAAGGGCCGCAACACCGGCATCGCAACCACGGGTAACTCGGTTGCGTTCGGTGATTTCGGTCTCAAATGCACCGACCGCGGCCGCCTCACGGCGCGCCAGATCGAAGCCGCTCGTCGCGCGATTTCGCGTCACGTGAAGCGCGGTGGCCGTATCTGGATCCGCGTGTTCCCGGACAAGCCAATCTCTACCAAGCCCGCTGAAGTGCGGATGGGTAACGGTAAGGGCAACCCCGAGTACTACGTCGCTGAAATTCAGCCTGGCAAGATCGTGTTCGAGATCGTCGGCGTGCCCGAAGAACTCGCCCGCGAAGCGTTCCGCCTGGCCGCCGCCAAGCTTCCGCTGCGTACGACGTTCGTCGCTCGCCAGCTCGGCGCCTGAGAGGAGAACACCCATGGCAACCCGTAAGAAGAAAGAAACCGCGGCTTCGGCCAAGGTGACGAAGGCTGCAACCCTGCGCACGAAGGACGTCGCAGGCCTGCAAGCTGAAATCAAAGATCTGCAGAAGGCCCACTTCGGCCTGCGCATGCAGAAAGCCACGCAACAGCTGTCGAACACCACGACGCTGCGCGTGACGCGTCGCGACATCGCTCGCGCCAAGACCATTCTTGCTCAGAAAGAGCAAGAGACCCAAGCCGCCAAGTAAGGAGTGAACATGACGGAAGCTAAAAAATCCCTCAAGCGCACCTTGATCGGCAAGGTGGTCAGCGACAAGCGTGCCAAGACCGTGACCGTGCTGGTCGAGCGCCGTGTGAAGCACGAGCTCTACGGCAAGATCGTGGCCAAGACGAGCAAGTACCACGCCCACGACGAAAAGGGCGAGTACAAGCTGGGCGACACCATCGAGATCACGGAAAGCCGTCCAATCTCGAAGACCAAGAACTGGGTTGTGACCCGTCTGGTCGAGAAGGCCGCCCTGGTCTGATCAAGCACTCGGTCGCCCTCGAGGCAACCCATCCGAAAACGGCCCACAATGTGGGCCGTTTTTCTTTTTCAGGAGCAAATTACATGATCAAAGTCGGCGACACCCTTCCTTCGGCCACCCTGCAGGAATATTCCGAAGTCGAGGGCGAAGGCTGCAGCATCGGCCCGAACGCGGTTGACGTGACCAAGGCCACGGCTGGCAAGACCATCGCGCTGTTCGCACTGCCGGGCGCCTTCACGCCCACCTGCTCGGCCAAGCATGTGCCGGGCTACGTGCAGCACTTCGACGACTTCAAGGCCGCCGGCGTGGACGAGATCTGGTGCGTGAGCGTGAACGACGCGTTCGTGATGGGCGCCTGGGCGCGCGACCAGAAGACCGGTGCCAAGGTGCGCATGCTGGCCGACGGCAGCGCCGACTTCGCGAAGGCCACCGGCCTCACGCTCGACCTGACCGGCCGCGGCATGGGCCTGCGCAGCAACCGCTACTCGATGCTCGTGAAGGACGGCAAGGTCGCGACGCTGAACGTCGAAGGCCCGGGCAAGTTCGAAGTGAGCGACGCCGACACGCTGCTGGCGCAAGCCCGCGGCTGAGCCCGGTCTACAGCTCTACCTTGAGGTAATGAGCCCCGGCGACGGGGTTGTGATAGTAGGGCGGCACCTCTGCGAAGCCCAGGTCTTCGTAGAGGGCGCGCGCCGACTCCATGTCGTCGAGGGTGTCGAGCAGCACGCAGGCATAGCCTGCGCTGCGTGCCGCATCCAGGATGGCTTCGGCCAGCTGCCGGCCGAGCCCGAGCCCCCGGAACCCAGGGCGCACATACAGACGTTTCATTTCCGCCGCGTTCGCGTAGTCCGTGCTGTCGATCGGACGCAGCGCGCAGCAGCCGGCCACGTGGGCGAGCGTGCCGTCGGCGCGCTTCAGTGTGGGCGCGGCGCGGCCGGCGTCCTCGTTCACATGGGCGGGATCGACCAGCGCCAGCAGCAAGGTGCCGCGCGGCTCGGCGTACTCGCCGGGCAGGCCGGCCAGTTCGCCGTCGAAATCCTGGAACGCGAGGTCGATGGTCAGCGAGCCCGCGTAGTCGCGGAAGATCGCGCGCACGGCATCGACTTCATGCGGTTCGTCGGGCGTGAGGAGCACCACGGCCGGCACGTCCGACAGGGGCAGCGGGCGGGAGACGGAAAAGCCACTCATACGCGCAACGACGCCACCCAGAACGCCACGCCCGCGCACAGCGCGAACAGCAGCAGCGCCAGCGTGCGCGATGCCGCATCGTCGCGGCTCGGTGGTACGCCATTGCCATTGCCATTGCCATTCCCGTCGGAGGCCGCACCTGCGATCACCAGCTTGTCGCCCGACAGCATCGGCCCGACCAGCCGGTGCCGCTTCACCAGCACATAGAACAGCACCGCCAGCACATGCAGGCTCACGAGGCCGATCACGATCCATTTGCCCTGCGCCTTGTGCCAGCCGGTCGCCAGGCTCACCATGGCGCCTGACACAAAGCGGGTCAGCGGGCCGGAGGCGGAAATCTCGTCGTCGGCCATCAGGCCGGTGGCGACCTGCAGGATCAGCAGCGCCAGCACCGCGAACACCGACAGCGCGCCCAGCGGCGTGTGGCCGATCAGGTGGTCGGGGTGCGATTTGCCGCGCAGGTAGGCGATGACCGAGCCCGGGGCGTAGATGAAGGCCGCGAACCGCGACCAGCGTCCGCCCACGAAGCCCCAGACCAGGCGGAACAGCAGCAGCGCCAGCACGGTGTAGCCGAGGCGGAAATGCCATTCCATGATGCCGTTCAGGCCGGTCACGATCAGGCCGATCACGGCGAAGGCGAGTGCCCAGTGAAAGAGGCGGGTCGGCAGGTCCCAGACGCGTGTGCGGGCCACCG
Organism: Variovorax sp. EBFNA2; assembly: GCF_033802765.1. Classification (NCBI taxonomy): domain Bacteria; kingdom Pseudomonadati; phylum Pseudomonadota; class Betaproteobacteria; order Burkholderiales; family Comamonadaceae; genus Variovorax; species Variovorax sp. EBFNA2. Next base: position 5,976,945 of record NZ_CP138496.1, on the reverse strand, counting down.
AGAGGGTGTCGGTCATCGAAAAAGGCGCCGGGGCGCGAGGCTGCGGAAGGCGCAGATTAGCAAAGTCCGGCCCGGTCGTTCCACCGGGTTGTTGCTATGCGCCCGACACAGGCAGCCCCTACACTGCCCACAGCACTGCGTTCGACGGTGCCAAACCCCACACAAGGAAGGTCCCCCGATGATCCGTTTTGCTTCGTTCGCCCTTGCAGCCGCCTGCGCTGCCATGTCCCTGCCGGCGGCGGCACAGTTCGCTAAGCCCGAAGACGCCATCAAGTACCGCCAGAGCGCGCTGTTCGTGATGGGCCAGCACTTCGGCCGCCTGGGCGCCATGGCCAACGGCCGCGTGCCCTACGACGCAGCCGCTGCCGCCGCCAACGCCGAGGTCGTGGCCGACATGGCCAAGCTGCCCTGGGCCGCCTTCGGCGCCAGCACCGAGGGCGGCAAGGCCAAGCCCGAGGTCTGGAAGGAAGCCGCGAAGTTCAAGGAGCACCAGGACAAGGCGATCGCCGAGACCGGCAAGCTGGTGGTTGCCGCCAAGGCCGGCAACATCGACGCCCTCAAGGCCCAGTTCGGCGCGACCGGCGCGAGCTGCAAGGCCTGCCACGACAGCTTCCGCAACCAGTAAGCCGCGGGCTTCCGCAATGAAAAAGGCGCTCCGCAAGGAGCGCCTTTTTCGTTCCAGGGATACCGCGGAACCGGCTTTGCCGGGCCGCCGGTATCGCCCCCGGCAGGGGGGGCGAAGCGACACGAAGTGCGCGCAGCCTGGGGGCGGGTCAAGCTTCCGCCAGCAGCTTTTCGATCAGCTTGTGCAGCTCGGCAAAGTCGGGCTCGCCCACGTAGCGCTTCACGATCTCGCCTTTCTTGTTGACGATGAAGGTGGTGGGCGTGAGCTTCACGTCGCCCCAGGCCTGCGCCACGCTGCCGGTGTTGTCGATCGCCACCTTGAATGGCAGCTTGCGGGTTTCGGCAAAGTTGACGACGTAGCTCGGCGGGTCGTAGCTCATGGCGATCGCCAGCGTGTCGTAGCCCTTGGCCTTGTACTTGTCGTAGGTCGAGATCACCTGGGGCATCTCGGCCACGCAGGTCACGCAGCTCGTGGCCCAGAAGTTGACCAGCGTGACCTTGCCCTTCAGGTCGGCCGTGCTCTTGGTGGTGCCATCGAGCAGCACGAAGGTCGAGGCCGGGGCGGCCGTGCTGCCCGAACCGAGGTACACGCCCACGCCGGCGGCCAGGGCGATCACGACGGCGGCGGCAGCGAGGTATTTTTTCATGGGCACCTGAAGGAGAGAGGCGCGGCGATTTTAGTTCCGCGTGCCGGATCGCGTCGGCACACGGCCTTCATCCTCCCGAAGGCCGTTCGATAATCGCCCTCCGATGCCATCGCTTCCTTCCCCTTCCTGGCCCGTGCTGGCCCTGGCCGCCGCGCTGGGCGCGTGCAGCCCGACCTTCAACTGGCGCGAGGTGCCGATCGCCGACGCCGGCCTCGTCGCGCTGCTGCCCTGCAAGGCCGACCGCGCCCAGCGCGCGCTGCCGCTGGGCGCCGAGTCGGTGCAGGTCGACATGACCGGCTGCGAAGCCGGCGGCGCGACCTTCGCCGTGGCCCATGCCGCCGCCACCAGCCCGGCGCAGGCCGAGGCCTGGCTCACGGCCTGGCGCACGGCCACGCACGGCCAGCTGGGCGTGGCGCAGGTGATCCAGGGACCGGCCACATTGCCGCGCGCCACGGCCGTTCCCGCACCGTGGCGGCTCGACGGGCAATCGGCGCAGCAGGGCGTGGCGCCGGTCGAGGTGCTCTGGTTCGCGCAGTCGCAGAAAGACGGCAGCGTGTCGCTCTACCAGGCCACCGTGCTGGGCCGTCCGTCGTCGCCCGAAGCGACAAAGACCTTCTTCGAGGGCCTGCGCCTGCCCTGAGTTCGGGCCCCGAGGCGCAGCTATCGTTTTTGTAGCTGTTGCCACGGCGCCAATGGCCGCCTTCCCCGGCTGGCGCGTTGTGTCCTCCATGTCTCTACTTCCTTTGGGCGCCCCCGCATAATCGACGCGTCGTCCTCCGAGCCGCATGAACAGCATCCTCATCATTGCCCACTCTCCGTTCGCACAGGCGCTGCGGCAGTGCGCGCTGCATGTGTTCCCCGACTGCGAACAGGCGGTCGTGGCGCTCGACGTGCTGCCCAACGTGTCCCCCGAAGAAACGCTGGCCGCCGCGCGCATCACGCTCGCGCAGCAACTCCATGCGCCGCGCTCGCAGGTGCTGGTGCTGGCCGACGTGTTCGGCGCCACGCCCTGCAACGTCGCGCAGAAGCTGGTGGACGGCGTGCGCTCGCGGCTCGTGGCCGGTGTCAACCTGCCGATGCTGCTGCGCGCCGTCACCTACCGCCACGAACCGCTCGACACGCTGGTGCAGCGCGCCCTCGCGGGCGGCACCGCCGGCGTCATGCAGGTGGCGGTGGCGGCTCCCCAGAACCAGGCGAAAAGAAAGCACAGTGATCAAGAAATCCGTGACCATCAGCAATAAGCTGGGCCTGCACGCACGCGCGTCGGCCAAGCTGACCAAGCTCGCGGGCAGCTACCCCTGCGAGGTGTGGCTGTCGCGCGGCGACCGCCGCATCAATGCCAAGAGCATCATGGGCGTCATGATGCTGGCCGCCGGCCTCGGCGTGACCGTCGAGCTCGAGACCAACGGCCCGCAGGAAGAAGAAGCCATGAACGCGATAGTCCATTTGATGGACGACAAGTTCGGCGAAGGCGAATGAATGTGACCCCCACGCTCCGCACTGCGTGTCGTCGCTGCCCCCCGAGGGGGCTCGGCCGCCTTGGGGCGGCCCGGCGGCGGCCGATGACCTTCGGTCCACGCACATGACCTTCGCAGTCCACGGCCTTCCTGTCGCCCGTGGCATTGCCATCGGCCGCGCGGTGCTGGTGGTGTCCAGCCGCATCGACGTGGCGCACTACTTCATCAAGCCCGAAGAGATCGAAAGCGAGATCGACCGTGTGCGCACCGCGCGCAACGCGGTGGCCGACGAGCTCACCAAGCTGCAGGCCAGCGTGGCGCAGATGGGCCCCAACGACGCGCCGCACGAACTCGCGGCGCTGCTCGAGGTGCACCAGATGCTGCTGCAGGACGACGTGCTCAGCGGCGGCGTGAAGCACTGGATCAGCGAGCGCCTGTACAACGCCGAATGGGCGCTGACCACGCAGCTCGAGGTCATCGCGCGCCAGTTCGACGAAATGGAGGACCCGTACCTGCGCGAGCGCAAGGCCGACCTCGAACAGGTGGTCGAGCGGATGCTGCATCGCATGAAGGGCACGGCCGCCGTGCTCGCGCCCAGCCCGCCGCGGCGCAAGCGCGCCGCGGCCCATCACGACCATGACGACGAAGACGACGACCCCACCGCGGGCGACGGCTTCGACGTGCCGCTGGTGCTCATCGCGCACGACCTCTCGCCGGCCGACATGCTGCAGTTCAAGAAGAGCGTGTTCGCGGGCTTCGTCACCGACGTGGGCGGGCGCACCTCGCACACCGCCATCGTGGCGCGCAGCATGGACATCCCGGCCATCGTCGGTGCGCGCTCCGCGAGCCAGCTGGTGCGCCAGGACGACTGGGTGATCATCGACGGCGAAGCCGGCGTGATGATCGTCGACCCGTCGCCGATCATCCTGGCCGAGTACGGCTTCAAGCAGCGCCAGGGCGACCTCGAACGCGGCCGGCTCGCGCGGCTGCGTCACAAGCCCGCCGTCACGCTCGACGGCCAGCGCGTCGACCTGCTCGCCAACATCGAGATGCCCGAAGACACGGCCGGCGCCGTCAAGGCCGGCGCCGTGGGCGTGGGCCTGTTCCGCTCCGAATTCCTTTTCATGGGCCGTGAGAACTCGGCGCGCCAGACGCGCCTGCCCGACGAAGAAGAGCAGTACCAGGCCTACAAGCGCGCGGTCGAGGGCATGCAGGGCATGCCCGTCACCATCCGCACCATCGACGTGGGCGCCGACAAGCCGCTCGACGGCAAGTCGGCCAGCAAGCAGGAGCACCTGAACCCCGCGCTTGGGCTGCGCGCCATCCGCTGGAGCCTGGCCGATCCGGCGATGTTCCTCACGCAGCTGCGCGCCATCCTGCGCGCGGCGGCGCACGGCGAGATCCACCTGCTCATTCCGATGCTCGCGCATGCCAGCGAGATCCGTCAGACGCTGTCGCTCATCGACTTCGCGCGGGCCGAACTCGACAACCGCGGCGTGGTGTACGGCCCGGTCAAGCTCGGCGCGATGATCGAGATCCCGGCCGCCGCGCTCACGCTCAAGACCTTCCTGAAGCACTTCGACTTCCTGTCGATCGGCACCAACGACCTGATCCAGTACACGCTGGCCATCGACCGCGCCGACGAGGCCGTCGCCCACCTCTACGACCCCGCGCACCCCGCGGTGCTCAAGCTCGTGGCAGACACCATCGCCGAGTGCCGCCGTCAGGGCAAGGGTGTGTCGGTGTGCGGTGAGATGGCCGGCGACGTCGCCTTCACGCGCCTGCTGCTGGGCCTGGGCCTGCGCAGCTTCTCGATGCACCCGTCGCGCATCCTCGCCGTGAAGCAGGAAGTGCTGCGTGCCGACACGGGCAAGCTCGAGCCCTGGGCGCGGGGCGTGCTCGACGCGGACGATCCTGCGGCGGCTCTCGCGGGCTGAGCCCGCGCTTTCGCATACCTTTGTCTTCGTGATGCACCGTGAGAACGGTGGGTTGCGGGGCGAGTGAAACAAACCGAAATACGGCGATACCGAGGTGAAAGGACTCGCCGCGCCCTGACGCGCACCATCAGGTCTCCTCTTCCAACCCCTGAAAGAAAGGCCTGCATCATGATCGTCAAGTCGTCTCTGCCCCTCGCCCAGCTCATCGCTGTCGGTTCCTTCGCCATGCTCGCCGCTGCCGGCGCCAAGGCCGAAACCTACCAAGGCGTTCACGCCTCCGTGTCGGCCATGAGCCGCGCCGACGTCGCCGCCGAAGCCGTGCGCACGGCCGCCGCCCCCGACCAGAACGTCGTGCGGGGTTCGCGCGGTCCCGAGACCATGGCCGTGTCGACCGACCGCGCCCGCGTCGTCGCCGAAGCCGTGCGCACCGCCGCGGCACCCGACCAGAACGTGACCTCCGGCTCGCGCGTGAACAGCAAGGTCATCTCGACGATGCAGAACCCCGTCGACGCGCGTGCCGCTGCCGCGCGCGACAGCGGCAACCGCCTCTGAGAAGGTGTGAACGAACCCGCCATGTCCGCTCATCCCGCCCAGACACGCCCCCTCTGCGTTGCAAATGCTCGCCATAGCCCGAGCTATGGCTGCGCTTTGCGCCTTGAGGGGCCGCGCCTGGGCGGGCTGCTCGGCCACGCCGGATTCATTCGCACCTTCTGAGCCACTGCGGCGCACGCGTCGCCACCGTCGCCTCGTCCATCACCGAAGCCGCCCCGCGCAGGGGCGCATGAAGGAGCACCCCTATGAAGCACTGGATCAAACGAACCCTGTTCGGATTCGCGGGCCTGGCCGTTGTGGCCGGCAGCATCGCCGGCTGTGCCGGTCACCGCCACGGCTGGGGCGGCGACAGCGCCGAGTTCCGCACCAAGATGGTCGAGCGTGTCGGCAGCAAGCTCGAGCTCGACGCCTCACAGAAACAGAAGCTCACCGTGCTCGCCGAGAAGCTGCAGGCGCAGCGCCAGGCGATGCGTGGTGCGGGCGGCGCGGGCGATCCGCGCTCGCAGTTCAAGGCGCTGTTCGCGGGCAACACGCTCGACCAGTCCGGCGCCGCACGTCTCATCGAAGAGAAGACCGCCGTGGTGCGCACCGGCAGCCCTGAGGTCATCGCCGCCGCGGCTGATTTCTTCGATCACCTGAATCCGGCGCAACAGCAGAAGGTGCGCGACTTCATGGAGCGCGGCGGTCGCCGCTGGAACCGTCATGGCTGACATCGGGTCGCCTCCCGGCTTCGCGCACTTCGTGTCGCTGCACCGACCCGCCCTGCGGGAGCCGCAGCACCACGCCGCCTCCGTGGTGCCGCGCGAACCGGCCGCGCCGGCCGTGGACGGTGTGCGCACCGTGCTGCGCTTCGAAGGCGCGGTGGTGCTCGCGGTCGCACTGGTCGGCTACGCCCAGTTCGGCATGGGCTGGGGCGTGTTCGCGCTCTGGCTGCTCGCACCCGACCTCTCGCTGCTGGGTTACCTCGCCGGCCCGCGCGTTGGTGCGGCGCTGTACAACGCGGCGCACGCGCTGATCGGGCCGGTGCTGCTGCTGGCGTTCGGCGTGTTCGCGGCGCAGCCGTGGGCGGTGGCCGGCGGCCTGATCTGGCTGGCCCGCGTCGGGCTCGACCATGCGCTGGGCTTCGGCCTCAAGTACGCGACCGGTTTTGCGTCCACCCACCTCGGCCGCATCGGCCGCGCCGATCCATGGTGATCGCGACCGTGTGGCTTTTTCAGACGGCGGGCACGCCCCGGGCGGTGCCATGCCGTCTGGACTGATTGCCAGCTTTGCCATTCGCGCTCTCTTTGCCAGGAGGCACAATCCCGCCATGCCGCGCATCCTGCTGATCGACGACGACGAACACCTCGCCGCGCCGCTGACCACCTACTTCGCACGCTTCGGCTGCACGCTCGACAGCGCCACGCGCCCGAGCGAAGGCATTGCCAAGCTGCGTGCGGGGCACTACGACGCGGCCATCCTCGACGTCATGCTGCCCGAGATGGACGGCTTCGAACTGTGCCGCGAGATCCGCAAGGAAAGCGACATCCCCATCGTGATGCTCACCGCGCGCGGCGAGGTGATGGACCGCGTGGTCGGTCTCGAACTCGGCGCCGACGACTACGTGCCCAAGCCCTTCGAGCCGCGCGAACTCGTGGCGCGCGTGCAGACCATCCTGCGCCGCCAGCGCAGCGCGCCGGCCGCCACCGCTGCCAACGCGCAGCTGCGCGTGTTCGACGGGCTCTCCATCGACCTCGACCGGCGCCAGGTCATGCGCCATGGCGAGCGCGTCGAGCTCACCGGCACCGAGTTCGACCTGCTCGCACTGCTGGCCGGCGAGCCCGGCAAGGTGTTCAGTCGCGACGACATCCTCAACCGGCTGCGCGGCCACGAGGCCGAGCTCTTCACGCGCGCGGTCGACATCGTGGTGAGCCGGCTGCGCAAGAAGCTCGAGCCGCTCGATTGCATCAAGACGCTGCGCAACGCCGGCTATGCGCTGGCCGTGGCACCGGGCGAGCCCGCTTCATGAGATTTTCCCGAGGGCGCGAAGGCGCCGTGCCCGCCGACGGCGAGGGCCGTTGTCCCGGCGCGGAACGGCGCCGGCACTGGCACGCGCGCATGCATGCACAGATGCAGCAGCGCTGGCGCAGCTCGGTGCGCGTGCGGATCGTGATGATGTTCGTCGTGCTCGCACTCGTGATGGCCGCGGTGTTCGTGGGCGGCATGAAGCGCTCGTTCTCCAGCACCTGGGCCGAGGCCGCGCAGCCCATGCTCATGGACTACGCCGACCGCCTCGTCGCCGAGCTCGGCACGCCGCCCGACACGGCGCGCGCGCAGGCGCTGGTCGACCGGCTGCCGATCACCATCCGAATCACCGGCCCGGCCGTGAACTGGGCGTCGAATCCTGGCGACGACATGCACGCGCGCGGCGGCTGGTTCCACGACCGCGACCGCGAGGAGTCGATGTTCTCCACCGAGCGCTGGTTCGTGCGCCCCACGGCCGACGGGCACAAGGTCATCTTCGGCTGGGCGCCCCGGCTGTGGCAGTTCGCGCCGCGCGCGGCCGGCTGGACCACCCTCGGCGTGCTGCTGCTGCTCGTGGTGGTGGCCTACGGGCTGGTGAGCCGGCTGCTGCGCCCGCTGATCGACATCCGCGAGGGCGCACAGCGCTTCGGCCGCGGCGAGTTCACGCAGCCCATTCCGATCCGCCGCAACGACGACCTGGGCGACCTCGCGAAGCGCGTCAACACCATGGCCAGCGACATCCAGGCCATGCTCGACGCCAAGCGCGGCCTGTTGCTGGCGCTGAGCCACGAGCTGCGCTCGCCGCTCACGCGCGCCCGCCTCAACGCCGAGCTGCTGCCCGCCACGCCCGAAGGCGAGGCAGAGCGCGAGGCGCTGCTGCGCGACCTCAACGAGATGCGCGACCTGATCAGCGACCTGCTCGAAAGCGAACGCCTTGCGAGCCCGCATGCCGCATTGCAGCGCGAGCCGGTCGACCTCGCGGCACTGGTGCGCGAGTTCGTGGCCGAGATGCCCGGCGCGCAGGCGGTGCAGCTCGACCTGGCAGGCGGCCTGCCGCCCCAGGCCATCGACCGCATGCGCGTGCGCCTGATGGTGCGCAACCTGCTGGACAACGCGCTGCGCTACAGCGCCGGCGCGCCGCAGCCGCCCACCGTGACCTTGCGTGCGTCCGCAGACGGCGGCGCCGAGCTGGAGGTGCGCGACTTCGGTCCCGGCGTCGACGAGGCGCAGCTCGAACGCCTGACCGAGCCCTTCTATCGCACCGACGGCGCGCGGGCGCGCGCCACGGGCGGTGTCGGCCTCGGCATGTACCTGTGCCGGCTCATCGCCGAAGCCCACGGCGGCCGGCTCACGGTGCGCAACGCGCACCCCGGGCTGCAGATCAGCGTGCGCTTCGGCTGAGGCGCGTGGTCGGCGTGGCCGTCGAAGGGCAGGGCGGGCTGTCGCCTGCGCTACGCGCGGGGCCTTGACCCGCGACTACGATGCGCCTGCATCGCCGACGCCCGGCACATCCACGTCAAGGAGACAGACACCATGAGCAGCCCCCTCACCAACCACCAGGTCCGTCTTGCCAAGCGCCCCGAGGGGACGGCCACGCGCGAGCACTGGCGCTTCAGCACCGAGCCCGTGGCCCAGCCCGACGAGGGCGGCGTGCTCGTCAAGACGCTGTCGCTGTCGCTCGACCCCGCCATGCGCGGCTGGCTCAACGACGCCAAGAGCTACATCCCGCCCGTGGCCATCGACGAAGTGATGCGCGCCGGCGGCATCGGCCGCGTGATCGCGTCGAAGAACCCGCAGTTCGCCGTGGGTGACACCGTGTACGGCACGCTCGGCGTGCAGGAATACATGCTCGTGCCGCAAGACCAGGTCAAGCGCAACGGCCTCGTGAAGGTCGACCTGCGCGTGGGCACCATCACCCAGTGGCTCAACGTGCTGGGCATGCCCGGCATGACCGGCTACTTCGGCCTGATGGACGTGGGCATGCCCCAGGCAGGCGAAACCGTCGTCGTCTCGGGCGCGGCCGGCGCCGTGGGCCAGACCGTGGGCCAGCTGGCCAAGATCAAGGGCTGCCGCGTGGTCGGCATCGCCGGCGGCGCCGCCAAGTGCGACTGGGTGGTGAAGGAGCTGGGCTTCGACGCCTGCATCGACTACAAGGCCGGCGCGGGCGCCGTGCGCGAAGGCCTCAAGGCCCACTGCCCGAAGGGCGTGGACATCTACTTCGACAACGTCGGCGGCGACATCCTGGACGCGGTGCTGGCGCGCCTGGCACGCAAGGCCCGCGTGATCATCTGCGGCGCCATCAGCCAGTACAACAACGCCAACAGCATGCCGGCCGCCGGCCCGAAGAACTACCTGAGCCTGCTCGTGAACCGCGCGCGCATGGAAGGCATCGTGGTGTTCGACTACGCCGACCGTTACCCGATTGCCATCGCCGAGATGGCCGGCTACCTGAAGGACGGGCGCATGAAGAGCAAGGAAGACATCGTGAAGGGGCTCGACACCTTCCCCGAGTCGCTGAACAAGCTGTTCGCGGGGGAGAACTTCGGCAAGCTCGTACTTCAGGTCGCCGAAGACTGACGCAGGGGGTGCTGAAGCGCCCCGAATCTCAATCGTCGATGGGCCGCATCGGAATGTCGCCCATCGCATCGTCCTCCCGCAGCCCGCGCGCGGCCTTCAGCAGTTCGATCGAGAGGCCGTCGCCGCGGCCGGCGAAGCCCTTGGCGATGCCTTCGAGCACCGTCGACAGGCTGGCTTCGCCGTCGGCGCGGGCGTCCATGCTGATGTTCAGGACGCGCGCCGCCATCTGCCGGTAGGTGACGGCGCCGGCGCCCTCCAGCGCGGCCACCAGGTCGAGGTACAGCGCCAGGTTCATGTCGAACACCAGCTTGGGCGTGATCTCGAAATCCTCGGTCTTGTTGTTCTTCTGATCCATGGGGGTGACTCCTTTTTCCTGAGCCTCCACTCTAGCCACAAAAAACGACAAGCTCTGTCGGGCATCGCCCTGATTTGTCTCATTTCGCACGCGTGCCCATCACGGCGGCCGAGATGATGAGCGCTGCCGCCAGCGTGATGCTGGCCGTGAGCGCGCGGCCGGTCACGGCCAGCAGCAGCGCGGTGGAGGCGAGCGGCGTGAGGTAGCTGAGGATGCCGATCTGCCGCGCGTCGCCGCGCTTGAGCGCCATGTCCCACACGAAGAACGCCGCGCCCAAGGGGCCCAGGCCGCACAGCGCGACCAGCAGCCAGTCTTTGGCCGACAGCGGCACCGACGGCTCCAGCAGCGCATGGCAGGCCAGCGAGAGCATGCCCGACACCAGCCCGAACAGGCCGATGGCCGAGGTGGGGAAGGGCGTGACGCGCTTCGTCCACAGCGAATAGCTGGCCCAGATGAAGGCCGAGCCGGCCGCGGGCAGGAAGCCCCAGTACGTAGCGGGCGCACCGGGCAGTACGGCACTGCCGCCGCGCGCACCGAGGATCGCGATGGCCGCGCCAGCAAAGCCCAGCAGCGCCGCCACCACGTGCAGCGGGCGCAGCGACACGCCCGGCAGCAGCACCGGCGCCAACACCACCATCAGGAGCGGCCAGAGGTAGTTGACGAGGTTGGCCTCGACCGGTGGCGCGTGCCGCAGCGCGATGAACAGCAGGAAGTGAAAACCGAAGAGCCCGTACACCCCGAGCGCCAGCGTGCGCGGCGGCACGCGCCAGGCGCGGCGGTCGCGCAGCACCAGCGGCCAGCTCGGCACGCTGCCGATGATCAGCGCCAGCCCGGTCAGCAAGAACGGCGGCAGGTGCGACAGCGCGGTGCCGAGGGTGGCGAGCGTGGCCCAGAGCGCGATGGCGAGCAGGGCGTAGAAGGTGGCGGACATGGAAGTCGAGGCTACGTGAGGCAGTCGTCGCGCGATGGCGGTGCATCGTCGCGCAACGGCGGTCTTGCTCCTTCCCCCGCTGGGGGAAGGTGGGGATGGGGGCAGGCCTTTGATGAGGCGCCGCGCTTTTTGGGAGGCCGTCGTGCCCCCACCCCGGCCCTCCCCAGCGGGGGAGGGAGACATACAAATACAAAGTCAGCGACGCAGTGCGGCCGTGAGCGCCGACGGCGACCGGTAGCCCGTGCGGCGCGCCGTCTCGGCCACGCTCAGGCCTTCGAGCCGCAGTTCACGCGCATGGGCCAGTCGCAGCGTGCGCAGCCAGAGCATCACGCTCTGACCCTGCTCTTCACGGCAGCGCTGCGCGAACTGGCTGGGGCTCAGGCAGGCGACCTCGGCCAGGTCGGCCACGCCCAGCGGTCGGTGCCAGTTCGCCTGCGCCCAGGCCGCGAGGGCCGGCCAGTCGATGCGTCTGCGGCGCGTGTCCGCCGCAGCCGGCGAAACGCCCCAGGCCTCGAGCAGCAGGGCCGGGCCGTGCTGCAGCGCGAGGGCCGCGTGCTGCGGCTGCTGCAGGCAGTGCGCGAGGTAGCGAGCCAGCGCATGCAGCCGGGGCGCATCCACAGGCGGCTGTTCGACGCAGCGCGCCCACGGCGCGTGCGGCGTGTCGAGCACCAGGCAGACGCTGCCGCCGCGCCGGGCTTCGAAGTCGTGACGGTCGCCTGGCGCGACCACCTGGGCCTGGCCCGTGCCGATGCCCGATCCGCGGCCTTCGACTTCGATCTCGAGCACGCCGTCGAGCCCGAGCAGCACCTGGAAGTGGTCGTGCGCGTGGCTGCCGCGCGATGGGGTGTAGTCGCGCAGCGAGAGGACGGGGGCGGAGGTGTTCATGACGCGGAACCGATTGTCCGCGCCGCCCCGCCGCCTGTCATCACCCCAGCCGCAGCAGCAGCGCCGAGGCCGCGCACACCAGCAAGAAGGGAATGCTGATGCGATGGAACTCGCGCAGCCCGTGCGGCAGCTTGGCCAGCCGCAGCGCGATGAGGTTGGCCAGCGAGCCCAGCACGCAGCCGAAGCCGCCCACGCTCACGCCGGCCGCCAGCGCGGGCAGGTCGTGCACGTAGCGGTCGAGCAAAATCGCCGCCGGCACGTTGCTGATGACCTGCGAGGTGGCAATGGCCGCAAGGTAGGCGCGCCAGCCCTCGCCGATGGGCCAGTGGCCCAGCAGCGCCGCCACGGCGGGCAGCTCGGCGGCCTGGCGCAGGTCGACGAACATCAGCGCAATGATCGCCAGCAGCGCCCAGTCGATGCCGCGCAGCACGCGCGGGTAGGTGAGCAGCAGCACGCCGAACACCACGCCCAGGCCGGGCAACAGCCAGTGGCGGTCGAGCGCGACCACGAAGCCGACGAACAGCACGCCGGCCAGCGCCAGCAGGCGCGGTTGCACGGGCGCGGCCTCGGGCTCTTCGCGCAGCGCGATCGGCGTGCGCGGCACCAGCCACCACACGGCCACGAACAGCCAGAACAACATGATCGCCACGGTCGGGCCCATCATGGCCATGAAGCCGAAGAAGCTCTCGCCCGAGCGATGCCACAGGTACAGGTTCTGCGGGTTGCCGATGGGCGTGAGCGCCGAGCCCGCGTTGACGGCCAGCGCCTGCAGCACCACCAGCCGCGCCAGCGGCAGGTGCGCCTGCACGGCCAGCACGCGCGTGAGCGGCACCAGCAGGAACAGGCTCACGTCGTTGGTGACCAGCGCCGACAGCAGCGCGGCCGTGGCCGTGAGTGCCATGGCCAGCCCGCGCTCGCTGTGCGTGTGCGCCAGCAGGCGCCGCGCGGCGGCCTGCAGCATGCCGCTCTTCTCGACGCCCTGCGTGATGGCCAGCAGGCCCGCGAGCGCGCCCACCGTCTGCCAGTCGACCAGCTGCAGCCAGTCCATCGGCGCGCGCGGGCGCACGAAGGCGAACACGACCGCGACGGCCACGAGCACCCACAGCAGGCCGTTACCGCCGCCTTGTTCCGGCGGCGCGGTGTGGGGGCTCGCGGCGCTCACTCAGGCACTCAGGTCGCGCAGCTCGCGCTTGAGCACCTTGCCGATCGCGCTGCGCGGCAGCTCGTCGATGAAGCGCAGGCGCGCCAGCCGCTGGGTCTTGCCGACCTGCGCGTTGGCCCACTGCAGCAGCGCGTCTTCGGTGGTGGCGTCGCCTTCCCGGCGCACCACGAAGGCCACGGGCGTCTCGCCCCATTGCTCGGACGGCACGCCGACCACCGCCACGTCGGCCACCGCCGCGTGGCCGCGCAGCACGCCTTCGAGGTCGCTCGGGTAGATGTTGAAACCGCCGCTGATGATCATGTCCTTCTTGCGGTCGAACAGCGTGAGGAAGCCGTCGGCATCGAAGCGGCCCACGTCGCCGGTGCGGATGAAGCGCTTGCCAGTGGCGTCGAACCATTCGGCCTCGCGTGTCTTCCCGGGCTGGCGGTGGTAGCCGGTCATCATGCCGGCCGAGTGGCCCACCACCTCGCCGGCCACGTCGGTGTCGCCGCGCGGCAGCTCGTTGCCTTCTTCGTCGATCAGGCGGATGTCGCTGCCCGGCGCGGGCTGGCCCACGGTGTGCAGCTTGGTCGGGTTCAGGTGCGCCTCGAGGATGCAGGTGCCGCCGCCTTCGGTCATGCCGTAGAACTCGACCAGCCCGCCGGGCCAGCGCTTGAGCACGTCGGCCTTGAGCGCCGCGTTGAACGGCGCGCTGGTGCTGAACTTGTGGCGGAAGCTCGAGAGGTCGTGCGCGTCGAAGCGCGGGTGCGCCATCAGACGCTGGTACTGCACCGGCACGAGCATGGTGTGCGTCACGCGGTGTTTTTCGGCCAGCTGCAGGTAGCCCAGCGCGTCGAACTTGGGCATCAGCACCACGCAGCCGCCGAAGGCGATCGTGGGGAAGAACACCACCAGCGTGGTGTTGGAGTACAGCGGCGTCGACAGCAGCGTGACCGTCTCGGGGCCGTACTCGTACTTGGCGCCGCGCTGGATGTGCGACCAGCGCATGCCGTGGCCCTGCACGATGCCCTTGGGCTCGCCGGTGGTGCCCGACGAATAGATGATGTTGAAGGCCCAGCCGGGCTGCGCGTCGACGGGCTCCGGCTTCGCGCCGGGCGCCGCAAGCCAGTCATCGAGGGCGCGGCCGACATCGGCGCCATCGAGCGCGATGTGCGGCAGTCCGGTGGCCTGCGCGGCGCCCACCACCTCGGCGGCCGAGGCGTCGGTGAACAGCAGGCGCGCGTCGGCGTCGCTGATCATGCGCGCCAGGCTGGCAGGCGCCGAGCCGGGGGCCAGCGGGGCCACCGCGACGCCCGCGCGCAGCGCGCCGAGGAACACGGCGGCATAAGGCACCGACGAGGCGGCGCAGACCGCGATGGCGTCGCCGGCGCGCAGGCCGTCGCGCTGAAGGGCGGCGGCGATGCGGTCCATGAGCGCGTCGAGCGCGCGGTAGTCGAGCGTCTGTTGGGCATCGGCCAGCGCGGGGCGATCGGGCGTGTGTTGGGCGTGGAGGCGGACCAGGTCGGCAAGGGTGCCGAAATCGCGCGCGGCGGCGTCCTGGAGGGCGGGGTGCAAGTTCAAGGTCGATCCTTCGTCTGGGGCCAGACGGCAGGATAGCGAAGAAGCCCGCCGCGGGGTGTGCCGCCCGCGACGAAACCCCGCTCAATCCCCTGTGTCGTCGCCCTGCTGCGCCACGTCGAACAGCGCGCGGATCAGCGGCCGGTCCTTGCGCACCGCCAGGCAGCACAGCGAGTAGCTGATCGAGAGCTCGTCGTCGTCGATCTCCACCACCTTCAGGCCGGGCAGCGGAATGCATTCGATCTGCGTCACGAAGCCCACGCCCATGCCGTTGGCCACGGCGTGCAGGATGGCCTCGCGGCTGTTGATCTCCATCACGCAGTTCATCTGCACGCCCTGCTGCGCGCAGGCGCGCTCGACGCGGTGGCGCGTCTTGGAGCCGGGCTCGCGCAGGATCACCGGCTCGCCCGCGATGTCGCGCGTGGCGATGGTGCGCTTCTTCGCCCACGGGTGCTTCGCGGGCACCACGGCGACGATGCGCTCCACGCGGTACGGCACCTGGTGCAGGCCTTCGATCTCGGGCGGCTCGACGAGGATGCCCACGTCGATGTCGAAGTCCTGCAGCCCGCTGAGCGTGGAGGCTTCGGAGCCGATCGACACCGTCAGGTCGAGCCCGGCGTGGCTGCGCTTGAAGCTGCGCGCCAGCTCCAGCGCAATGGGCGGCGACACCGCGCCCACGCGCACCAGCCCCGTGCGCAGCTTGTGGGCGCGCTGCAGGAACTGCATCGCTTCTTCCTCCTGCCCGAACAGGCCCTGCGTGATCGCATACAGCTGCTCGCCCGCGGCCGTGAGCCGCACGGCGCGCCCGCTGCGCAGGAACAGCTCGACGTTGAAGCGCTCCTCGAGCGCCTTGACCTGGTCGGTCACGGTGGGCTGGCCGATGTGCAGGTAGCGCGCGGCCGTGGTGAAGCCGCCGGTCTTGGCGACGGCGTGGAAGCAGCGGATCCACTTGTAGTACTGGTGAAACATGGGGCGGTCGTGAGGGGCGTCGGTGCCGGGGCGTGCACCGAGCCTCTCTCAGATTCGGCGCCTGCGCCTATGCAGGCTTACCCCAAGGCATCCATCGGTTTTGGACCGGTTGCACGCGCGAAATGCGATTGGACGCCCTGTCGCGCCGCTTCGACACTGCGGCCAAGACAGAAACCGGAGACAAAAAACATGCCCCACGCCTACCGCAACCCCGTGTCCATTCATTCCGGGCGAGGCAGCCTCGCGCGGCTGCCCTCGCTCCTGGCGGGCCGCCGCGTCGCGCTCGTCACCTTCCCCGAAGCCCGCGGGCTCGGCCTGGTCGACCGCCTGCAGGCGCTGCTGGGCGATGCCCTCGTCACCGTCATCGACGACGTGCGCCCCAACCCCGATGTCGCCCACCTGCGCGATCTGTACAACCGCTTCTGGCAATCGGACGCGCCCTGCGACGCCATCGTGGCGGTCGGCGGCGGCAGCGCCATCGACACGGCCAAGGCCCTGATGGTGGGCACGGCCAACGGGCAGTTCGACGAGCTCGTCGCGCTGCTGGCCACAGGCAAGCCCTTCGTGCCCGCCAGCGTCAAGCCGCTGATCGCCGTGCCGACCACGGCCGGCACCGGCAGCGAGGTGACGCCCTGGGCCACCATCTGGGACGCCGGCAACCAGAAGAAGTATTCGCTGCACCTGGACGCCACCTGGCCCGAGGCCGCCATCGTCGACCCCGAGCTCATGCTCTCGGTACCGGCGGGCACCACGGTGTCGACGGGGCTCGACGCGCTCTCGCATGCGCTCGAAGCCATCTGGAACGTCAACGCCAACCCGGTCTCCGACACCTTCGCCGTCTCGGCCGTGCGCGACATCTTCGACTGCCTGCCGGCGCTGCTCCAAGACCTGGGCAACCTCGACCTGCGCGAGCGCATGGCGCTGGCCGCGCTGAAGGCCGGCATGGCGTTCTCCAACACCAAGACGGCGCTGGCGCATTCCATCTCGTACGAGATGACGCTGCGCCACGGCCTGGCCCACGGCATCGCGTGCTCGTTCACGCTGCCGATCGTGCTGGAGAAAGCCTGGGCCCGTTCGCCCGACCGCGACCAGACGCTGCAGCTGATCTTCGGACCCGACCTGGCCACCGCCACGCAGCGACTGCGGGCATTCCTCCAGGGGCTTGGCGTGAAGACCGAGTTTGCCGACTATGGCGTGGCGGACAGCGAAGCGGCAGCCATGATCGCGCGCGCCATGGACGGGGCGCGCGGCAAGAACTTCATCGGCGCGGCGGCGTTGGCCTGACAGGCAGGGACTGCGCAGCGAGAGAAGACAGAGTCAGCAAGACAAGCAAGCAGACAAGCGATGCCGGCCCTTTCGAGCCGGCCCCACGGGCCCCACGCCCGTCAAGACAAGGAGACATACCATGCAAGCGGCCAATCCCATCCTGCAGGCGGGCACCTACGCGTCCCCCCTCGACAATTCGTTCCGCAAGGCGCAGTGGCGGATGCTGCTCGCGGCCATGTTCTGCTACTTCTTCTTCTACACGGGGCGGCAGACCTTCGGCTTCGCGATCCCCGGCATCCAGAAGGAGTTCGGCCTCTCCAAGGAAATGCTCGGCTGGGCCTCGACCTCGCTGCTGTGGTGCTATGCCATCGGGCAGGCCATCAATGGCAACCTGGGCGACAAGTTCGGCGGACGCCGCGTGATGACGGCCGGCGCCATCCTCTCGTGCGCCGCCAACTGGGTCGTGAGCTTCGCGGTCGGCTTCAAGAGCCTGGCGATTCCGTGGGGCATCAACGGCTACTTCCAGGCCCTGGGCTGGGCGCCCGGCAGCCGGCTGCTGTCGAACTGGTGGGGCGCGGGCGAGCGCGGCAAGGTCTACGGCTTCTACGTGTTCGCCGCCGGCTGCGCCTCGGTGCTGTCGTTCGTCACGTCGATCATCGTCGTCAACGTGCTGCACCTCGATTGGCGCTGGATCTTCCGGCTCCCCGTGCTGCTGATGCTGGTGGGCGGCATCGCCTTCTACCTGATTGCCCGTGAACGGCCCGAAGACATGGGCTTCAAGTCGCCCGACACCGGCGTGGCCGGCAACAACCCGCAGGAAGCCAAGGCCGCGGTGGCCGATGGCGAACCGGAAGAAAGCTCCTGGTCGCGCTACAAGGCCGTGCTCAGCAACCCCAAGCTGATGATCGCCGCGCTGGCCATCGGCTTCCAGAACGCCGCACGCTACGGCCTCATCGTCTGGGTGCCGGTGCACTTCCTGGGCAAGGACTGGGCCAAGGCCGCCGACGGCATGATCGACCCGGCCTGGATCTCGGTGGCGCTGCCTGTGGGCATGGCCTTCGGCGCGCTCACCAACGGCTGGATCTCCGACAAGGTGTTCGGCTCCAAGCGCTACAAGGCCATCGTGCTGTACATGCTGCTGGGCGCCGTCGCCTCGATCGGCATGTACCTGCTGCCCACCAGCATCCTCGGCCTGGGGTTGCTGTTCCTCGCGGGCTTCTTCGTCTACGGCCCGGCCTCGTCTTTCTGGGCCCTGTGCCCCGACCTCGTGGGCGCCAAGCGCGCCGGCACCGCCACCGGTGTCATGAACTTCTTCTCCTACCTGCTGGCCGGCCTGGGCGAACCGCTGATCGGCCGGATGCTGGACGTCTCGGGTACGACCTCGGTGGTGTTCCCCATCGTCGCGGCCAGCTGCCTCATCAGCGCCTTCATCGCGCTGTTCATCCGCCGCTGAAGCCGCCGCACCCCTACACACAACTTGCCAAGGAGTACCCCTTCATGAAATCCGATTCCCTCGAAGTGAACGGCCGCAGCTACCGCTGGATGGTCCGCCCGGTCGTCGTCGTCTGCGTCGACGGCTGCGAGCCGGCCTACCTCGACGCGGCCATTGCCGCCGGCGTCGCGCCCTACCTCGACACCATGCGCAAGGACGGCGCCGACCTGCTCGCCGACTGCGTCGTGCCCTCGTTCACCAACCCCAACAACCTGTCGATCGTGACCGGCGCGCCGCCCGCGGTGCACGGCATCTGCGGCAACTACTTCTTCGACCGCGAGCTGGGTCAGGAAGTGATGATGAACGACCCCAAGTACCTGCGCGCCGGCACGGTGCTCGCGGCCTTTGCTGATGCCGGCGCCAAGCTCGCGGTGGTCACCGCCAAGGACAAGCTGCGCAAGCTGCTGGGTCACAAGATGAAGGGCATCTGCTTCTCGTCCGAGAAGTCGGACCAGGTGACGATGGAAGAGAACGGCATCGACAACGTGCTCGACATGGTCGGCATGCCCGTGCCTTCGGTGTACAGCGCGGAGCTGTCGGAGTTCGTGTTCGCCGCCGGTGTGAAGCTCATGGAATCGCAGCGCCCCGACCTGATGTACCTGTCGACCACCGACTACGTGCAGCACAAGGCCGCGCCGGGCAGCCCCGCCGCCAACGCGTTCTATCAAATGATGGACGGCTACCTCGCGCAACTCGACGCACTGGGCGCCACCATCGTGCTCACGGCCGACCACGGCATGAACGACAAGCACGGTGCCGATGGTTCGCCCAACGTGATCTATCTGCAGGACGTGCTCGACGACTGGTACGGCCCGGGCCGCGCGCGCGTGATCTTGCCGATCACCGACCCCTACGTCGTGCACCACGGCGCGCTCGGCTCCTTCGCGACCGTGTACGTGCCCGATGAGAACCAGGTGCCCGGCTGGATCGACCGCATCCAGCGCATCCCCGGCATGCAGTTCGTGCTCTCGCGCAAGGAGGCCGCGCAGCGCTTCGAGCTGCCGCCGGACCGCATCGGCGACATCGTGGTGGTGAGCGAGCAGAGCACCGTCATCGGCACCTCGGCCACGCGCCACGATCTCTCGGCGCTCGAAGTGCCGCTGCGCTCGCACGGTGGTGTCTCGGAGCAGAAGGTGCCCTTGATCTGCAACCGCCCGGTCGCCGGCATCGCGAGCACGCGCCGGCTGCGCAACTTCGACGCACTTGACCTCGCACTGAACCACGCCCAAGGCCCGCTGGCCGCCTGACCCTTTTGACGGAGCATTCCATGAGCAAGTCTGACCATTCCGCCCTGAAGCCCGGCACCGTGTACCGCGAAGCGCTGCGCATCGCCGGCGAGAAAGTCCACCGCGACCGCACCATCGACGTCACCTACCCGTACACCGGCGAAGTGATCGCCACCGTGCCCAAGGCCACGCTGGACGACGTGCGCAACGCCCTGCGCATCGCCCGCGATTACAAGCCCACGCTCACGCGCTACGAGCGCTACAAGATCCTCATGCGCGCCGGCGAGATCATCGCCTCGCGCCTGGATGAAATGTCGCGCACCATCACGCTCGAGTCGGGCCTGTCGCGCAAGGACTCGCTGTACGAAGTGGGCCGCGCCGCCGACGTGCTGCTGTTCGCCGCCAACCAGGCGCTGGTCGACGACGGCCAGGTGTTCTCGTGCGACCTCACGCACCACGGCAAGAGCCGCAAGGTCTACACGATGCGCGAGCCGCTGTTGGGCGCCATCACCGCCATCACGCCCTTCAACCACCCGCTGAACCAGGTGATCCACAAGGTCGCGCCGGCCATTGCGACCAACAACCGGATCGTGCTGAAACCCAGCGAGAAGACGCCGCTCACGGCCTTCCTGCTGGCCGACATCCTGTACGAAGCCGGACTGCCGCCGCAGATGCTGTCGGTGCTCACCGGCGACCCCAAGGAGATCGCCGACGAGCTGCTGACCAATGCCGATGTCGACCTCGTCACCTTCACGGGCGGCGTGCCCATCGGCAAGTACATCGCGGGCAAGGCCACCTACAAGCGCCAGATCCTGGAGCTGGGCGGCAACGATCCGATCATTGTGATGGAAGACGCGGACATCGAGGAAGCGGCCACGCTCGCTGCCAATGGTTCTTACAAGAACTCGGGCCAGCGTTGCACGGCAGTCAAACGCATGCTGGTGCACGAGTCGGTGGCCGACCGCTTCGTGGAGCTGCTGGTCGAGAAGACCCGCGCGCTGAAGTACGGCGACCCGATGGACCCCGACACCGACATGGGCACCGTGATCGACGAAGCGGCGGCCAAGCAATTCGAAGCCGTGGTCAATGAAGCGATCGCAGCCGGTGCCAAGCTGCTGTACGGCAACGAACGCCGCGGCGCGCTGTACTCGCCCACCGTGCTCGACCACGTCGACCCCGAGATGACCGTCGCCAAGCAGGAGACCTTCGGCCCCGTGTCGCCGGTCATCCGCTTCAAGAACATCGACGAGGCGATCCGCATCTCGAACGGCACGGCCTATGGTCTGTCGTCGTCGATCTGCACCAACCGGTTGGACTACATCACGCGCTTCATCCGCGAGCTGAACGTGGGCAGCGTGAACGTGCGCGAGGTGCCGGGCTACCGCCTGGAGCTCACGCCCTTCGGCGGCATCAAGGACTCGGGCCTGGGCTACAAGGAAGGCGTGCTCGAGGCGATGAAGAGCTTCACCAACACCAAGACCTACTCACTGCCATGGTGACCGGCGCGGCGCACGAGGCGCATGGCGCGTCGCGCGCCGTGCGTGAGTCCCCACCGCCGATGGCGTTGGCGGTGGCGGCCAAGTGGCTGTCGCGCTACAGCCGCGCGCCGATGCCCTCGTCCAAGGTGGTCGAAAGGGAAAGCGGGACCGTGGCCGATGCAGATCGCAACGCCGCGCGCTGGATCGCCTGACCCGCGAGCACGCGCGTCTGCGTGTCGGTCGCGAGGATGTCGTCGAGGCTCTCATGCGCGGACGAGGGCGCGCGCTGCAGGCAGTCTTCCACCACATGGGCGATGTCGGTGTAGCGCAGGCGCCCGTTCAGGAACGCATCGACCGCCGCTTCGTTCGCGGCATTGAGCGTCACGCTGGCCGCACAACCCTCGCGCAGCACCTCCAGCGCCAGTCGCAGGCAGGGGAAGCGTTTCAGCTCGGGTGCTGCGAAGCTCAGGTGGGCGAGCTGCAGGAAGTCCAACGGCGCCACGCCCGAGTCGATGCGTTCAGGCCAGGCCATCGCATGCGCAATCGGCGTGCGCATGTCGGGCCGGCCCAGCTGCGCCAGCACCGACTGGTCGGCATAGGCCACCATCGAATGGATCACGCTCTGCGGGTGGATCACCACCTCGATGCGTTCGGGCGGCATCGCGAACAGCCAGCGCGCCTCGATGGTTTCGAGCCCCTTGTTCATCATCGTCGCCGAATCGACCGAGATCTTGCGGCCCATGCGCCAGGTCGGGTGGGCGCAGGCCTCGTCGGGCGTCACCCGGTCCAGCGCCTCGAGCGGCCGGTGCAGGAACGGCCCGCCGGACGCGGTGAGCACGATCCGCTCGACACCCGCACCGCCGGCCGGTGCGCCCGCCAGGCATTGAAAGATCGCGTTGTGCTCGCTGTCCAGCGGCAGGAGCGTGGCGCCGTGCGCGGCGACGGTGCGCATGAACAGCGCGCCGGACATCACGAGCGCTTCCTTGTTCGCGAGCAGGATCTTCTTGCCCGCGCGCGCCGCCGCCAGCGACGACAACAAACCCGCCGCACCGACGATGGCCGCGACCACCGTGTCGCAGCCCGCCGACTGCGCGACCTCGCACAGCGCCTGCGGTCCGTGCATGACCTCCGTGCGCACGCCGGCCACGCGCAGCCGGGCCTGCAGCTGCATGGCGTCTTGCGCCTCACCGACCACTGCGACGTCGGGGCGAAACGCGACGCAGCGCGTGAACAGCTTGTCGAGGTTGCGGTGCGCCGTCAGCGCATGCACCGTGAAGCGGTCGGGGTGGCGCGCCACGAGGTCGAGCGTGCTGTCGCCGATCGACCCGGTGGCGCCGAGCAGGGTGAGGCGTTGCGTGGGCATGGCGATGCTTTCAGACGGCCGCGATCGGCACGACGCGCTCGTGCGACGGCACCGGCTTCATCCACGCGCGCAGCCGCTGGCCCGCCTCGGCATCGGCGCCGTAGCGCGCGGCCACGTAGGTCTCGACCAGCCGCGTGAAGTCGTCGGCGATGTGCTCGCCCTTGAGCGTCAGCGCGCGTTCGCCGTCGATGTACACCGGCGCCACCGGCTGCTCGCCCGAGCCCGGCAGCGAGATGCCCAGGTGCGCGAGCCGGCTCTCGCCGGGGCCGTTGACCACGCAGCCCATCACGGCCACGTGCATGTCTTCCACGCCCGGAAAGCGCACGCGCCAGGCCGGCGCCTGCGCGTGCAGCCAGCCTTCGATCTGGCTGGCCAGCGACTGGAAGAAGGTGCTCGTGGTGCGCCCGCAGCCCGGGCAGGCCGTCACGCTCGGCGTGAAGGCACGCAGCCCCATCGACTGCAGGATCTGTTGTGCGACGAGCACCTCGCGCGTGCGGTCGCCGTTCGGCTCGGGCGTGAGCGACACGCGAATCGTGTCGCCGATGCCCTGCTGCAGCAGCACGCCCATCGCAGTGGCCGAGGCGACGATGCCCTTGGAGCCCATGCCCGCTTCGGTCAGGCCCAGGTGCAGCGGGTAGTCGCAGCGCGCGGCGAGTTCGCGGTACACGGCGATCAGGTCTTGTCCCTGGCTCACCTTGGCCGACAGCACGATGCGGTCGGGCGGCAGGCCGACGTCTTCGGCGCGCGCCGCGTTCTCCAGCGCCGAGACGATGAGCGCCTGGCGCATCACCTCGTCGGCGGGCTGCGGCTGCGCCGCCTGCGCGTTGGCATCCATCATGCGCGCCAGCAGCGCGGGGTCGAGGCTGCCCCAGTTCACGCCGATGCGCACCGGCTTGTCGTGGCGGCAGGCGATCTCGATGAGCTGGCAGAACTGTGCGTCGCGCTTGTCGCCCCGGCCGACGTTACCGGGATTGATGCGGTACTTGGCCAGGGCCTGCGCGCAGTCGGGGTACTGCGCGAGCAGGCGGTGGCCGTTGAAGTGGAAGTCGCCCACCAGCGGCACGTGCACCTGCTGGCGCGCGAGCGCATCGCGGATCGGCGCGACCTGCGCGGCGGCCTCTTCGTTGTTGACGGTGAGGCGCACCAGCTCGGCCCCTGCACGCGCGAGCGCGGCGACCTGCGCCACGGTGGCGGCCGCGTCGGCGGTGTCGGTGTTGGTCATGGCCTGCACGGCCACGGGCGCGTCGCCGCCGATGCGCACGGTGCCCACGTGCACTTGGCGCGAGAGGCGGCGTGCGATGGGTGGTTTCATGGCGTGACCGCTTCGTCAGCTGCGAGTTCGGCCGGCAGCCGGAACACCACGTGTTCCTCGCGCCCGGGCAGCGTCATCAGCTCCACATCGGCCAGGCGGCGCAGCGCGGCGACCACGTCCTGCACCATGGTCTCGGGCGCCGACGCACCGGCCGTGACGCCCACCGCGGCGGCGTCGCGCACCCAGTCGGGCTTGAGTTCGCTGCCTTGTGCGATGAGGTAGCTGCGCACGCCGGCCTGCGCCGCGATCTCGCGCAGGCGCTGCGAGTTGGAGCTGTTCTGCGCGCCGACCACCAGCACCACGTCGACCTGCTGGCTCAGCTCGCGCACAGCCGTCTGCCGGTTCTGCGTGGCGTAGCAGATGTCGCGCGTGTCGGGCCCGACGATCTGCGGAAAGCGCCGCTGCAGCGCGTCGATGATGCCGCGCGTGTCGTCCACCGACAGCGTGGTCTGCGTGATGTAGGCCAGCGGCGTGTCGGCATCGAGCGGCAGCGCCTCCACGTCGGCCTCGGTCTGCACCAGCCGGACCGGCGCCGGAATCTGCCCGAGGGTGCCCGTCACCTCGGGGTGCCCCGCGTGGCCGATGAGGATCAGCGCGTAGCCCTTGGCGGCATAGCGGCGTCCCTGCTCGTGCACCTTGGTGACGAGCGGGCAGGTGGCGTCGATCGCACGCAGGCCGCGTTCGCGTGCCTCGACCTCCACCGAGTGGCTCACGCCGTGTGCGCTGAAGATCGCGACCGCGTCGGCAGGCACTTCGGCCAGCTCTTCGACGAACACCGCGCCCTGCGCCTTCAGGTCGTCGACGACGTGTTTGTTGTGGACGATCTCGTGGCGCACGTAGACGGGCGTGCCGTGGCGCCGCAGCGCGTGCTCCACGGTGTCGATGGCCCGCACGACGCCGGCGCAGAAACCACGGGGCTGGGCAAGGATGACGCGCATGGTGGGTTCTCCTCGAGAGGGTGGAGGGGCGACGGGAGAGGTCATCGAACTTCCTCCTGCGCAGGCCGGTCCGTGGCCGACGGCTTCACGCCGGGAAAGTCGCACGAATAGAACTGCTGCACCCAGCGTTGGTACAGCGCAGCAGGCCGTTCCTCGGCCATCAGCCTGAAGCTTCCCGGATGGCCCCGGTGCTCCCAGACGCTCGTGTCCTGGGCCGCCGTGCGGTCGGCCCACACGCCCGCGACCCGTCTCATCAGCGCATAGAGCGGCGTCTGGATCGCTGCAGGCCAGCGCGCAAAGCGTTCGACTTTCATGGCCGTGACCATGCGCAGGGACCAGCGCAGGTGCGCATCGGGTGTCGCATATCCCAGCACGCAGAGCTCCAGGCCGAGCGAAGGCAGCGTGAAGTGCCCATACAGGTTGCCGGCGTCGTAGTTGGTGAGATGCAGAAAGAAGGGCCTGCCCAGCAACCTGGCGGAAAACCGGACCACCAGCAGGTTGTCGACGACGTCGGCCGACATCTGCGGTTGCCGGAAGTTGTGGATCGTGTCGAAGTGGACCAGGTCGACGCTGTTTTCTCCCGAGTTCTGGAAGTACCCGCCATGTTCCTGGTGCACCCAGGCCGGTCGGCTCCAGCCGGTCAGGTCGTGCGTCGGCGGCTCCCACGAGGGGGCGAGCCCTTCGTGATGCACCCACGTGAAGATGACGCCATTGCGCTCACGCATGTGCCGTGCGGTCAGCGCCATGCGGGGCACGGCCCCGGCGCGCCCCGTGTGCACGCAACCGCCCTCGGGACCGAACTGCATGTGATGGAAGGGGCACACCAGGTTCTCCCCCTCGACCCGACCGCCGTGTCCCAGGTGCGCACCCATGTGGGGGCAGTAGGGTTCGACCACGTGGGCGACGCCCGATTGCGTGCGGTACAGGACGATGTCGCGGTCCATCATCGGCCTGACCAGCACCGCACCGCGCTTGAGCTCGTGGCTGAAGCAGGCGGCGAACCACCCGTTCGGATAGGGCAGCACCGCACGTGCGTCGCCGGGCAGGCTCTTCATGTGCGCGGTCATCGGCGGGCGGCTGTTCAGGGCAGCGGGCGGGGACTCGTCGCCGGCAGGATGCACCCTGCGCAAGGGCGACTCCCTCATGACATGGATGGTCGATTCGGACATGGCGGCAGCTCCGGGGGCGATGACATTCGGACGGTGCACCGGCACGCTCAGGCGCCGACCGGGACCGTTTCCTGGAGGCGGTGCGCCCGGTGCCCGGCGCCGCGCCGCAAGGGGTCGTGCTCCCACCACCAG
Organism: Variovorax sp. EBFNA2; assembly: GCF_033802765.1. Taxonomy (NCBI): domain Bacteria; kingdom Pseudomonadati; phylum Pseudomonadota; class Betaproteobacteria; order Burkholderiales; family Comamonadaceae; genus Variovorax; species Variovorax sp. EBFNA2. Next base: position 5,950,912 of record NZ_CP138496.1, on the reverse strand, counting down.
GCCAGCGCCGGCACCGGGATCGGCGTGCCGTCGTCGGGTGGCAAGGCGTTCGCCAGGTCGCCGCCTTCGTAGGCGCGTTCGCCGTCCACGCCGTTCCTGAAGCGGTAGCGGTCGTTGTTCTGGATCCAGTGGAATCCGCCGCGCACGTAGCCGTCGAGCCCGCGGATGTAGTCGCGGACGTCGGGGGCCGCGTCCGAGAGCATGTCTTCTCGCAGCCGCAGGTACAGGCTGAAGACGCTGTTGCGCAGCGCGATGGCCTCGCGGACCGTGTCTTCCTGCGCAAGGCCGCGGCGGTGATGGATCCACGCGCAGAGGCTGTGCTGGCGGCCGTCGGGTTCGCGCGCCAGCTCCTTGCCGTAGGAGTAGATGTCGCTGTCCCAGACGATGAGCATCGCCGCCATCTCCGTCATGGCCATCATGCGACGGCTCTCCATGTCCTGCTGGCGGATGGCGTTGACCGACGCGATGTGCGCCAGCGTCGGAAAGACGATGCCGCCGCCGGAGGCCAGCCGCAGCGTCGCGCAGTCGTTGAACTCGCGGGGCGCTTCGTGCGCCAGCTTGTTCATTTCCACGAAGAAATAGCCGCGCTGAACGTTGACGAACCGCGCACCGTGCAGCGGCGATGCCAGGGCGTCCATGCGCTGGCGCAGGTCGCGCAGCGCCAGGGCGAAGTTGTCGTGCGGGTCGATGGTGTATTCGGGACACTCGATGGCCCGCTGCATGCGGTGCATGGCGAGGGTGGATTCGGCGGGCCTGCGGCTCATGTCGCCTTCGTCGCAGTATTCGTCGTCGAAGGCGAAGGCCCAGATCGTGTAGTCGGCCATGACCTGCAGCAGGGCGTCGGATTTCGCCGCCGGGTACATGAGGGCGGCGAGGCGGCCGCACTCGGTGTGGGTCAGGCGCTCGCAATGCGCGTCGTCGCTGTAGAGCTTCCACTTGATCATCCATGCGGCGGTGGCGGCGTCGAACTTCGGGCTGTCGGGATAGACGGCGAAGGGGAGCGGGCACGCAATTTCTGGCAATCGGACGGGCTTCATGGCGGGTCTTTCAGGAAGTGAGGGGCGGGTGAAAGTTCAGTGCGCGCGGTGGATGACCACATCGGCCAGCTGCCCGAGGCGCCGGGCCCGCGGCCCGAACGGCGCGAGCGCGGCATGGGCGCGTTCGCGCAATTCGGCGGCCAGCGCGCGCGAGGCCTCCAGGCCGAGCATCGACACGCAAGTCGGCTTGTCGTCGTACGCGTCCTTGCCCGCGGTCTTGCCGAGCGTGGCCGTGTCGGCGATCGCATCGAGGATGTCGTCGACGACCTGGAAGGCCAAGCCGATGGCGCTGCTGTAGTCGTCGAGCGCGCGGTACACGCCGGCATTCGCCGGGGAATCGGCTGCGCCGCACAGCGCGCCCATGCGCACCGCCGCGCGGATCAGCGCACCGGTCTTCATGCGGTGCATCTGTTCGAGCGCGGGCTGGCTCAGCGAGCGGCCCGCGCTTTGCAGGTCGATGGCCTGACCGCCCACGAGTTGGCGCGAGCCGGCCGCCTCCGCCAGCTCGCGCACCAGCGCGATGCGGCGCTCGGCGGGCAGCGGCAGCTCGCTCAGCGTGAAGAAGGCCTGCGCCTGCAGTGCATCGCCCACGAGGATGGCGGTGGCCTCGTCGTAGGCCACGTGCACGGTTGGCTTGCCGCGGCGCAGGTCGTCGTCGTCCATCGCGGGCAGGTCGTCGTGCACGAGCGAGTAGGCGTGGATCATTTCGATCGCCGCGCTTGTGGCGTCGAGCGCGTCGGGCGACGCCTCTGCCAGGGCGCCCGCGGCCTGGCACAGCAGCGGGCGGATGCGCTTGCCGCCACCGAGTGCGGCATAGCGCAATGCCTCGTGCAGGCGCGCGGGCAGTGTGTCGGACGTCGGCAGCAGCGCGGCGAGCGCGTGCTCGGTGCGCCGGACGGTGTCGCGCGTCCAGGCGTCGAAGGTCTCGGCCAGTCCGTCATCCGACGCCGGGATCTCGCAGGCTTTGTCTTGCAACAGCGCTTCAGGGGTCATTGCGGCCTCCTGCATTCAGCCCGCCGAGGCGGGCGCGGAACGATCGGTGGTGTTGGGGGGCGCAAAGCGATCGGGATGCCTGCCATCCCCATGCGCTGCGACAAACCTGAGCGGCGAGACTTCATGGTCCGGGGACGCCGGCGGGTAGAACTGCGCAGCCCAGCGCCGGTGGGCCATGATGGGACCATCGCCCGGAACCAACCCCGGTTCGGGGTCGAAGCTTTTCGTGTCCCAGATGCGGCGGTCTTTCAGGTTCTCCCCATGGAACCAGTACTGAAAGACCACGCGGATCAGTCCATAGAGCGGGGCGCTCAGCAGTCTCGGCCAGCGATCCAGCCACGCCAACTGGAATACATGGCGAACCCGGAACGCCCACCTGAGGGGGGCGACGGGCGTGAACATGGCTTGCACATGGGCCCGCAATCCCAGGCTGGGAAATTGCATCATGACCGAGGTGCACCCCAGGCCCAGCCATGCGGCCTGGAAGTGGAGCGATTGATTGCCGACCTTTTGCTTGAAGTCGCATTCCATGCGTGGACCCTCCGTGCGCAGGGGGCCCTGCTCCACCTCCTGAAATCCGTGAAGCGCCCGGAAGTGCATCACATCGGCGAGGTTTTCCGCCGCATCCTGGATGTAGCCGCCCACCTCGAAACTGTCGGTGATCGGATGGGCGAAGCCGCGCAGATCGACGTCCGGAAGCCCCCAGTCGGGGGGGCGCCCCTCACTGTCGCGCCACACGAAGACCGCACCGTTCCACTCGTGCACCTGCCAGCAACTGAGCATGGGCGTACGCAGGGGCCGCTCGCCGTCGGGACGCACGCATCGGCCATCGGGCGCGTACTTCAGCCCATGAAACGGGCAGACCAGGTTCTCGTCTTCGACCTTGCCGCCTTGCCCGAGATGCGCCCCCAGGTGCGGGCAGTACGGGCTGACCACCTTCACTGTGCCGGACTGCGTCCGATAGACCACCAGTTCGCCTCCCATGAAGGAGACCGTGCGGACCGCGCCGGTCTTGACCTCGTCGCTGAAGCACAGGGCGAACCACCCGTTCGGATAGGGCAACGGGCGCCGCATTCCGACGGCTGGGCGCGGCAGGTCCGCCGACATCGCTGGATGCATCTGATTCATGGCATGTCCTTATGGGGCGCGGCGCGGCTGTGGCGAACTGATCCGAATGGAGGTCTGGTCGAAGACATACATCGGCTCAGGTCCTGCGCACAACGAAGCTGAACGGCGGGGCCTTGTCCTTGCAGTGCGTCCAAGAAGCTCATGGCGATGTCGCGCAGTTCCGTGAACGTGGCGGTCTTGCGGCTCGGGGGCAGCGCGTCCAGGTCGTCCTTGACCAGCCCTGCCAGCAGATCACCTCCGGGCTCGACGCGGCGCATGCGTGCCGACAGCGAGGCCATGGCCTGCTCCAGCACGTCGGGCGTGAAGTGCATGGCGGGTCTCATGCGCGAGGCCACGGATCGCCACCGTTTTCCTGGAGGCGGTTGTCGGAAACGGGCGCCCCTGGATAGAACTGGGCCGACCAGCGCCGGAACGCCGCCAACGCCGCGTCACCCGTCATGAGCTTCGGATGCTCGACATGGCGCCGGTTGCTCCAGATCGGGAAGTCGGCGGCGACCACATGGACGAACCATTGGTGCGCCAACTTGATGAGCAGGGCGTACAGCGGCCGGCTCAGCGCCGTCGGCAGGGCGCTCACGCGCGCCACGCGCACGGCGTCGGTCCATCGGAAGGTCCACTTCAAGGGGGCCGTGGGCGTGGGAAAGGCGCAGGTCGTGACCTTGACGCCCAGGCTGGCAACGTCGCTTTCACCCAGCACGTAGCCCAGCCCGTGAGCGATCAGCCGTATCTTGATCTCGACGCCGTGCCAGCGTCCGGTCAGGTGGCTCTCCATCCATTGGGGGCCGGTTTCGTGGTGCATCGCCACGTCGGTGAACCCGTGCAGCCAGGCGAAATGCGCGAGGTCGAAGGAGTTCTCCGCCACGTCGTGGGGATAGCCCTCGAGGTCGAAGCTGCTGCCCCTGGGCTTGGAGAATCCCTGCGTGTCGGCGTCCGGAACCTCCCACTCCGGGGCCTGTCCCGCGTGGTGATGCCAGACCACCACCATGCCGTTGCGCTCCTGCGCGAGCCGCCGTGTCAGCGTTGCGTGGGGCGGCTTCTGGCCGCCGCAGGCGCGCACGCAGGTTCCGTCGGGGGCGAACGCGAGGCCATGGAACGGGCAGACCAGTTCGTCGCCGTTGACCTTGCCGCGGTGGCCCAGGTGCGCGCCCAGGTGCGGGCAAAACGGTTCCACTGCGAAGGCTTCGCCAGCGTGGGTGCGGTAGACCACCAGTTCCTGCCCCATGAACGGGACGGTGCGCACATCGCCCCGCTTCAGTTCGTGGCCGAAGCACACGCCGAACCACCCATCCGGAAAGGGCAGCACGCGCCGGCCGCGGATGAGCGCGTCCGATGCCCTCGGACCGCTGCGCTCGGTCGGGCGCAGGTCGCGCACCACGGCGGCGTTTGTCATGCGGCCACCGCGCGCGGCTTGTGGACGTAGTTTTCCTGCGTCGCGTTGAAGAGGCGCCCGGCTTCCCGGGCCGGTTCCACCAGCTGGTTCGGGTGGAAGTCGCCGGTGGCGCTGTTGGCGCTTTGACGCGCGGGGTCGTATCGCCACCACCACTGGATCGACGCGATCGGCACCGGCTCGAAGCTCTTGTCGTGGGGCTGGTCGGCCGGCCCGCCGCCGTCGAAGCAGGGGCTCGTGTCCTCCGCGCTGAGGCAGCGGTAGCGCTCGTCGATCCGGTGCCATTCGAGGATGCCGGTCTGGTAGTGGATCAGCGCCTCGATGTAGCGCGCGATTTCCGGCGTGGCATCTTGCAGCAACTGCTCGCGCAACCGCACGAACAGGCCCATGACGCGGTCGTGCATGGCGTTGAGCCAGTTCAGTGCCTGCATGCCGTCGTACCCGAACTCGCGCCGGACGGCGTCGATCACGTTGTGGCCGCGCGTGTCCAGGCTGGCGCGCATGCTCTCCTTGGCATAGGAGAAGAACTCGTTCTCCCAGACCACGAGCGTGGCGGCCATCTCGGTCATGGCCACGATCCGGCGATCGAGGTAGGTGGCCTGGTCGATGTCGATGCCGGCCACGACGTGCCGCAGCACCGGAAAGACCATGCCGCCGCCGCCGGTGAGGCGCAGCAGGACGCATTCGCTCAGGTTGGGGAACATGCAGGCGGCCTTCACCATCTCGGCCATGAAGTACCCCTTCTGCGCCTCGACCACGCGCCCCACCTGGTCGGGCGTGGCGTGCTGTTCGAGGCGGATGCGCAGCTCCTGCATCGACAGGCTGTAGCGGTCCGTCGGGTCGACCGGATGCTCCGGGGACTCGAGCGCGCGGCTCATGCGCGCGGCGGCCATGATCATGGCTTCCGGCTTCTTCGTGACGGGCGCTTCGTCGCACCACTCATCGTCGTAGGCGAAGGCCCAGGCCATCCAGTCGGACGCGATCTGGATGAGCGCGTCGGTGCCGGTCGGATAGGCCAGCGCGGCCAGGCGGCCCCAGCCGGCGCGCACCATGCGGCGCTTCTGGGGCTCGTCCCAGTAGAGCTCCCAGTGTTCGAGCCAGTCCGCGGTGTCCTTGTCGAACTGCGTCACCTTGGGATGCATGACGTGCTGGAACGGGCAGTACATCGGGGGGAGCGTGATCAAGGTTCTCATGGGGTTCACCGGGTTCCTTCCGAAGGGACGGCGCAATGCGCACCGGTTCAGGACGCGGACCTGCGCGCAATCACGCTGTACGTCGACACCTTGTTCTTGATCAGCGCAACCGACCAGTTCTCGGCCAGCACGCGCAGCTCTTCGAGCGGCGCGGGGATGTTATTGGCGGTGAAGTGGCGCTCGATGTTGGCCTTGGAGTCCATGAGCCAGTGCGCCACGTCGATGTTGGACGGCAGCACTTGCATGTCCTGCACGGGAAAGCCGTTGTCTTCCAGCACCTGGCGGAAGTACGCGGGCGTCTTGCGGTGCTTGCAGGCCAGGCGGTCGACCTCGTCGGAGGTGTCGGACGTGTAGTTGTCTGGCGCCACGTTGTAGAGGTTGTCCGAAATGATCACCTGCCCGCCGGGGCGCACGCGCGTGGCGAGCTTCTTCATCGTGCGTTCGTACAGGTCGTCCGGAAAGTGCGAGATGACGCCGCGGATGATCACCAGGTCGAAGGGCACCTGCGGGTCGGGCAGCAGGTCGACGTCCTGCGCGTTGCACTGGTAGAGCGTGATGCGGTCGGTGAGGCCCTGCTCGGTGTGGAAGCGGGCGCAGTGCTCCAGCTGCGAGCGGCTGACGTTCACGCCCTCCAGCCGCTGGCATTCCGGGAAGCGGGTGGCCAGGTGCTTGAGGATGTAGCCCCAGCCGCAGCCGATGTCCAGGATGCGGTGGACGGGGCGGCGGTCGGGGCCGGTGAGTCCCGCCAGCTTCAGCTGCCGGTCGAAGTACTTGATGCCCGACTCGTCCAGCGAGATCGGCTGCGGCGACTCGGGGTCGTCGTACACGCCGAACTGGAACAGCAGGTAGTCGCCGATGGCCTTGCGCCAGTCTTCGGGGTTGTCCTGGTAGGTGTATTCGACCTTGGCCTGGTAGGCGCTGACCTCGCTGCCCCGGATCACGCGCAGCGAGGGCGGGGCGGGGGTATCGACGCGGCGGGCGGTGGCTGTGCTCATCGGGTTCTCCTGTGACGACTTCAAGGACGGGACGGTGGGTTTTCTTTCAGGAAACAAGGCTCATGCGAGCCGTGCGGAACGCGGGGGCGTTGGCATCGAAGAACGCCTGGATCGACTGCACCAGCCCGTCGGCATCGAGGCCGTGGGCGGTGAGCAATCGGGCGCAGTCGCCGTGCTCGACGAACTGGTCGGGCAGGCCGAGTTGCAGCGACGGAATCAGCACGCCTTGCGCGGCCAGCGATTCGAGGCAGGCGGCGCCGGCGCCGCCCATCACGCAGCCTTCTTCGACGGTGACGAGCACGTCGTGCGTCTCGGCGAGCGACAGCACCAGACCAGCATCGAGCGGCTTGATGAAGCGCATGTTGGCGACGGTGGCGTCGAGCCGTTCGGCGGCGGCCAGGCTCGGCGCGACCATGGTGCCGAAGGCGAGGATGGCGATGCGTGCGCCCATCGGCTGCGTCGATTCGCGCCGCACGTGGCCGCGGCCGATGGGCAGCGGCTGCATCTCGCGCACCGTCTGCGCACCGGGTCCGCTGCCGCGCGGGTAGCGCACGGCGGCGGGGCCGTCGTGGCGCAGCGCGGTGTGCAGCATCTGGCGGCACTCGTTCTCGTCGGACGCAGCCATCACGACGAGGTTCGGAATGCAGCGCAGGTAGGCGATGTCGAAGGCGCCCATGTGCGTCGCGCCGTCGGCACCGACGATGCCGGCGCGGTCGACCGCGAACACGACCGGCAGGTTCTGCAACGCCACGTCGTGGATCAGCTGGTCGTAGGCGCGCTGCAGGAAGGTCGAGTAGATGGCGACCACGGGTCGCATGCCTGCCGCTGCCAGCCCCGCAGCGAAGGTCACGGCGTGCTGCTCGGCGATGCCGACATCGAAATAGCGTTCGGGAAAGCGGCGCTCGAACTCCATCAGGGCCGAGCCCTCGCGCATGGCCGGCGTGATGGCGACCACGCGCGCATCGGCATTGGCCTCGTCGCAGAGCCAGTCGCTGAAGACCTGGGCGTAGGTCGGCTTCGCAGGCGTGGTGGCCGGGGCGCTCTTGATACCGGCGACGGGATCGAACTTGCCGGGGCCGTGGTACAGGACCGGGTCCTGCTCGGCCGGGCGGTAGCCGTGGCCCTTCTGCGTGACGATATGCAGCAGCTGCGGCCCGGGTTGCGCCTGCAGCCGCTGCAGCGCGGGGACGAGCGCGCCCAGGTCGTGGCCGTCGATGGGGCCGGTGTAGTGGAAGCCGAATTGCTCGAACAGGGTGGCGGGCGACAGGCCGAGGTCCGAGGGCTCGCAGGGGTCCAGCGCCGGGCGCATGGCGCGCAATCTTTGCCGGCTGGCTTCATTGGCGCAGGCGTAGGCGCGCTCTGAAATCAATCCGCCCAGATAAAGGCGCAGCATGCCGACCGGCGGTGAAATCGACATGTCGTTGTCGTTCAGGATCACCAATAAACGGCCGCAGGCCTGCGTATTGTTCATGGCCTCGAAGGCCATGCCGGCACTCAGAGCACCGTCGCCGATCACCGCAATGGCGTGGTCGGTCGAATTGGAAATTCGGGCGGCCTGTGCAAATCCCAGCGCGGCGGAAATCGAGGTGCTGGAATGCGCGGTGCCGAAATGGTCGTGCTCGGATTCGGCGCGGCGTGGAAATCCGGAAATGCCGCCGAATTGACGCAAGGTGGCCATGGCCTGGCGCCGGCCTGTCAGGATCTTGTGGGCGTAACTCTGGTGGCCGACGTCCCACACGATGCGATCGCGCGGTGTGTCGAACACGTAGTGCAGGGCAACGGTCAGCTCGACCGTGCCGAGGTTGGAGGCGAAGTGGCCGCCCGTGCGGGACACGCTGTCGACGATGAATGTCCGCAGTTCATCCGCAAGGCCCGGCAATTGCGCAATGCCGAGCTGGCGCAGCGAATGAGGCGAGTCGATGGCTTCGAGCAAGGCATGCATTCCGGTTTCTCCGTGGGGATGGAAACGCGCGGGCCGTGATGAATGAATTCTTCGTGCGATGCGGATCTGATTATTTTTGGACAAAACAATGCCTTGGAAATTGACCGTTCAATTTCCTTGTCAAAGCCTCCGTGGGAATCCGAAAAACGAGTCGACTCTGTTTTTTAATTTCGAGTCGGGCGAAATCAGGAGGTCAGCGTAGGGGATGGAATTGGCAGGCGCAAGCGAATGCCGCCGCAAATTTTTTGATACCCCGGGTTATTTCCCCCGGAGGTTCTAATCAGTTTTTTGGATGGCGCGACAGGCGCGCGCGACCGTCGCCGCGGCCGTTCGGAAACGGCGGCGGGGCGAGGTCAGGGAGTCAGGGGAGGGTGTGCGCCGACGCCCGTGCGTGGCGGTCAGTCGGGCGGGGCGTCGTCGTCAGACGCCGGCGGCGTGCGCCTGCTGGTCGGCGTGGTAGCTGGAACGAACCATCGCGCCGACAGCGGCGTGGCTGAAGCCCATCTTGTAGGCCTCTTCCTCGAACATCTTGAAGGTGTCGGGGTGCACGTAGCGGCGCACCGGCAGGTGCGAGCCCGACGGCGACAGGTACTGGCCGATGGTCAGCATGTCGATGTCGTGGGCGCGCATGTCGCGCATGACCTGCAGGATCTCTTCGTCGGTTTCGCCCAGGCCGACCATGATGCCGCTCTTGGTCGGCACCTTCGGGTGCAGCGCCTTGAACTTCTTCAGCAGGTTCAGGCTGAACTGGTAGTCGCTGCCGGGGCGCGCTTCCTTGTACAGGCGCGGCGCGGTCTCGAGGTTGTGGTTCATCACGTCCGGCGGCGCGGCCTTGAGGATCTCGAGGGCGCGGTCGTCGCGGCCGCGGAAGTCGGGCACCAGAATTTCGATCTGCGTCATCGGCGAGAGCTCGCGGATGTTCGTGATGCAGTCGACGAAGTGCTGGCTGCCGCCGTCGCGCAGGTCGTCGCGGTCGACGCTGGTGATCACCACGTACTTCAGGCGCAGCTTGGCGATGGTCTTGGCGAGGTTGAGCGGCTCGTCCTTGTCCAACGGGTCGGGGCGGCCATGGCCCACGTCGCAGAACGGGCAGCGGCGCGTGCACTTGTCGCCCATGATCATGAAGGTGGCCGTGCCGTTGCCGAAGCATTCGCCGATGTTCGGGCACGAGGCTTCTTCGCAGACCGTGTGCAGGTTGCTTTCGCGCAGGATCTGCTTGATCTCGTAGAAGCGCGTGGTGGGGCTGCCGGCCTTGACGCGGATCCACTCGGGCTTCTTGAGCACTTCGCCGGTCTGCACCACCTTGACGGGGATGCGCGACAGCTTGGCCGCGGCCTTCTGCTTGGCCAGGGGGTTGTAGTTTTCGGCGCTCTGGGCGTCGCGGACGACTTCGGTGGTGCTCATTGGATTGCTACGGTGCCAGGAAGGTGATGAGCTTCTGGCCCAGCACGCCGGCAGCTTCTTCCCATGTGGTTTGGACGCCGATTGTAGAAAGGTCGACCGTTTTCAGCCCCGCGTAGCCGCAAGGGTTGATGCGCGAGAAGGGTTCGAGGTCCATCGCGACATTGAGCGACACACCGTGGTAGGTGGCGTGGCGGCTCACCTTGATGCCCAGCGCGGCGATCTTGCCCAGGCCCCGGAACGGGTCGGCGCCGGGCATCGGGCCGGTGAGCGCGGCGTGCGAGAACGCGTCGTCCAGGCGCACGTAGATGCCCGGGGCGCCGGCCACGCGGTGGCCGGTTACGCCGAAATGGGCGAGCGTGCGCAGCACCGATTCCTCGATGCGGTACACGTATTCCTTGACGTAGTAGCCGGCGCGCCGCAGGTCGATGAGCGGGTACGCCACCACCTGGCCGGGGCCGTGGAAGGTGACCTGCCCGCCCCGGTCGGTCTGCACGACCGGGATCGGGCCGGGCGCCAGGAGGTGGTCGGTCTTGCCCGCCAGCCCCTGGGTGAACACGGGGTCGTGCTCGCAAATCCACAGCGCGTCGGGGCTCTCGGGTGTGCGCTCCTGCGTGAAGCGCTGCATCGCCGCATAGGTGGCGAGGTAGTCGGCCCGGCCGAGCGACTGCGCTTCGATGGTCAAAGAACGACCTTGACCGACGGGTGCGACGACAGCGCGCGGTACAGGTCGTCGAGCTGCTCGCGGCTGGTGGCCGTGACGGTGATGGTCACGCCCAGGTAGTTGCCGGCCTTGCTGTCGCGCAGCTCCACCGTGGTGGCGTCGAAGTTGGGGTCGAAGCGCTCGGCGATCTGCGTGATCGCGTGCACCAGGCCGTCGGTCTTGACGCCCATCACCTTGATCGGGAACTGCGAGGGGTACTCGATCAGCGATTCCTTGCGCGGATCGGGGATCGGGGCCGTGTCGTCGGCGATGTCGTTGACGTCGGTCGGGGGCGTGGTGTTGTCGGTCATGCAAGGGCTCCTGGCTTCTCAGCGTTGCGTTGCTTGGCCTGTTGGTAGGCGGCATACAAGCTCTGGTAGATGGGGCCGGGACGGCCATTGCCAATGGGGCGGCCGTCGAGCGTGGTGACCGGCAGCACCTCCTTGGTGGCGGAAGACAGCAGCAGCTCGTCGGCGCCGAACACTTCGTCACGCGACACGCGCCGCAGTGCAAAGGGAATGCCGCTGTCCTGGCACAGGCGCTCGAGCAGGCCGTAGCGGATGCCGGTCAGCACGAGGTTGTCTTTGGGCGGGCCGATGAGCGTGCCGTCCTTCACGATCCACACGTTGCTCGAAGACGCCTCGCTGAGCGAGTCGCCACGGAACATCACGGTTTCGGTCGCGCCGGCCTCGACGCTGATCTGCCGTGCGAGCACCGCGCCCAGCAGGCTGGTGCTCTTGATGTGGGCCTTTTGCCAGCTGAAGTCGTCGGCGGTGACGCAGGTCACGCCCTTGGCGCGCACCGCATCGGCCACCGGCGGCAGGGGGTTCACCATCGCGAACACCGTGGGGCGCAGGCCGCGCACCATCACGTGATCGCGTGGTGCGACGCCGCGCGAGACCTGGAAGTAGATCGCCTGCGGTGCCGTGCCCAGCGGCGCAGCGAGCTGCATCGCAATGGCGCGCCATTCGTCGCGCGAGTAGGGGTTGTTGATCTGCAACTCAGCCAGCGAACGCTCGAGGCGCGCGATGTGCTCGTCGAAGCAGAAGGGCACTCCGAAGTACACAGGGATGACTTCGTAGATGCCGTCGCCGAAGATGAAGCCGCGGTCGAGGACGCTGATCTTCGCGTCGCGCAGGGGGGTGAATTCGCCGTTGAGAAAGCACGGCGTGTCGGGCAGTGCCGAGGTGATGTCTTGCATCCGCAAATTATGGGCGGACGCCACACTCGGTGCAGAACTGTCGACGAAGTGTCACGTTATGGCGGGACCCCGCTAGGTTTTACTTATAATCAATGGCTTTGTAAAATTCTCCGGGGACAAACACGGGGTGCATTCGAATGACAACCAACGCCCCTGTCCCTGAGGTTGACGCCGAAGAATCCGATTTCAAGCCACTCACGGCCGAAGAGGCCCAGAAGTTGCGCGAGCAAAACCCCGAGCTGTCACCCTGGTGGGTGATCGCAGCCCAAGTGGCTGCAGGTGTGGTGGTGGCTTGCCTGGCGTGGATCTGGACGGCGCGATCCGAGGCTGCAATCTCGGCGTTTTACGGAGCCATGACAGTAGCGATCCCTGCGGCCTTGTTTGTCCGCGGTGTCCGGCGCAAGCCGGGCATGCCGTCGCAGGCTGTCATGTTGAGGTTTTTTGTGTGGGAGATGATCAAGATCGCGTTGACCGTAGCCTTGCTGGCCGCGGCGCCGTGGCTGATCGGGGGGCTCGTCTGGCTGGCCATGGTGGCTGGCGTGGTGGTCGCCATGAAGATGTACTGGGTGGCACTGTTGGTGCGGCCCAAATTTTTGAACCGGATTTGACTGTTTTGGAAGAGAGACGCTGAAAGATGGCCGCCGAAGGACACGCCCCGACCGCGAGTGAATACATCGTTCACCACCTCCAGCACTGGCAAGTCGACTGGAGCCTCAAGCCCGTCGTTCAATCCGCCATTGTTGACTTCAACGTCATCAACCTCGACTCGGTGCTCTATGCACTGATCATCGGCGCATTGGGCTGCTTCGTGCTGTGGCTGGCTGCCCGCAAGGCAACGCCCGGCGTGCCCGGGCGTTTCCAGGCGGCGGTCGAAATCCTGGTCGAGATGGTCGACAACCAGGCCAAGGCCAACATTCACAACGCCGCGAGCCGCAAGTTCATTGCCCCGCTGGCGCTCACCGTGTTCGTCTGGATCTTCCTGCTGAACGCGATGGACATGCTGCCGGTCGACCTGCTGCCGGCCGTCTGGACCCAGGTCTACTCGGCCATGGGCCACGATCCGCACCACGCCTACATGCGCGTCGTGCCGACCGCCGACCTCTCGACCACGCTCGGTCTTTCCACCTCCGTGCTGCTCCTGTGCCTGTTCTACAGCGTCAAGGTCAAGGGCCTGGGCGGCTGGGGCCACGAGCTGATCACCGCGCCTTTCGGTGCCCACCCGCTGTTGTGGCCCATCAACCTGCTGATGCAGGTCATCGAGTACCTGGCCAAGACGGTTTCACACGGCATGCGGTTGTTCGGCAACATGTATGCAGGCGAGCTCGTCTTCATGCTCATCGCCCTCATGGGCGGTGCCATGGCGGCCTCGTTCTCCGGTGTGATGCTGCCCATCGGGCACATCATTGCCGGCACTGTCTGGGCGATCTTCCACATCCTGGTGATCACGCTGCAGGCTTTCATCTTCATGATGCTGACCCTGATCTATCTGGGCCAGGCGCATGAGGCGCATTGAGTTTCCCTTTTTCTTTTCGTTTGCTTTAAATCTGTTCTAAGGAGTCATCATGGAAAACATTCTCGGTCTCGTCGCTCTCGCTTGTGGTCTGATCGTCGGTCTCGGCGCCATCGGTGCTTCCATCGGCATCGCGCTGATGGGTGGCAAGTTCCTGGAATCGTCGGCCCGTCAACCTGAGCTGATGAACGACCTGCAGACCAAGATGTTCATCTTGGCTGGTCTGATCGACGCGGCTTTCCTGATCGGCGTGGCCATCGCTCTGCTGTTCGCCTTCGCCAACCCGTTCGCCGCGACCCTGCTGGCCAACCTGCCCAAGTAAGCCGGTTCAACGCCACTCCAGAAAGGTGTTGCCGTGAGTATCAACGCGACCCTGTTCGTTCAGGCCATCGTCTTCTTGCTGCTGGTGCTGTTCACGATGAAATTCGTGTGGCCGCCCATCGCAAAGGCTTTGGATGAACGCGCACAAAAGATCGCTGCGGGCCTGGCGGCCGCCGAGAAGGCCAAGGCTGAACTCGCTTCCGCCAACCAGCGCGTCGAGCAGGAACTGGTTCAGTCTCGCAACGAGACCACCAGCCGCCTGGCCGATGCCGAGCGCCGCGCCCAGCAGATCATCGAAGAGGCCAAGGGCCGTGCAACGGTGGAGGCCAACAAGATCGTGGCCGACGCGCACGCCGAAGCCCAGCAGCAGTCCGTGCGTGCCCGTGAGGCCCTGCGTGAGCAGGTCGCTGCACTGGCCGTCAAGGGTGCCGAGCAGATTCTCCGCAAGGAAGTCAATGCCGGTGTCCACGCCGACCTGCTCCAGCGCCTGAAGACCGAGCTCTGAGGACGATATGGCCGAACTTGCGACCATTGCCCGCCCCTACGCGGACGCGCTCTTCGAGGCTACTTCGAGCGACCTCGAAGGCACGGCCGGCTGGATCGGCCAGCTGGCCGCCCTCGCTGCCGATCCGCAGCTCCTGCAGTTCGCTGCCGACCCGAAGGTGTCGCAGGACCAGGTCTTCGACCTGATCTCCGGCCTCCTGCCGCAAGCCTTGCCGGACGCCGGCAAGAACTTCCTGCGCACGGTGATCGACAACGGACGGCTCGCTGCATTGCCCGAAGTCGCGGCCCAGTACCGCGAGCTCAAGAACGCCAAGGGTGGCACGTCCGACGCGGTGATCTACAGCGCCTTCCCGATCGACGCGGCGAGTCTCGCCGAAGTCGGCGCAGCGCTGCAGCGCCGTTTCGGTCGTCCGCTGAACACGCGTGTGGAGTCCGATCCTTCGCTGATCGGCGGCATCCGTGTGGTGGTGGGGGACGAAGTTCTCGACACCTCCGTCAAGGCGCGTCTCGAACAAATGAAAGCAGCGCTCACCGCCTGAGGCGGCGAGCCGCGGTTGGCCCTATTTATTGAAAGAAGGAAAGAGTCATGCAACTCAATCCCGCAGAAATTTCCGAACTGATCAAGAGCCGTATCGAAGGCCTTGGCGTCAGCGCCGACATCCGCAACCAGGGCACCGTGGTCTCGGTGACCGACGGCATCGTGCGCGTGCACGGCCTGTCGGACGCGATGCAGGGCGAAATGCTCGAGTTCCCGCCCACGGCTGACGGCACACCGTCGTTCGGCCTGGCGCTGAACCTCGAGCGCGACTCGGTCGGCGCCGTGATTCTGGGCGAGTACGAGCACATCTCCGAAGGTGACACCGTGAAGTGCACGGGCCGCATCCTGGAAGTGCCCGTGGGCCCCGAGCTCATCGGCCGCGTGGTGAACGCACTGGGTCAGCCGATCGACGGCAAGGGTCCGATCAACGCCAAGATGACCGACGTGATCGAAAAGGTCGCTCCCGGCGTGATCGCACGGAAGTCCGTCGACCAGCCGATGCAGACCGGCCTGAAGTCGATCGACTCGATGGTGCCCGTCGGCCGTGGCCAGCGCGAGCTGATCATCGGCGACCGCCAGACCGGCAAGACGGCCGTGGCGATCGACGCGATCATCAACCAGAAGGGTCAGAACATGACCTGCGTCTACGTTGCGATCGGCCAGAAGGCTTCGTCGATCAAGAACGTGGTGCGCTCGCTGGAACAAGCCGGCGCGATGGACTACACCATCGTCGTGGCTGCTTCGGCCTCCGAATCGGCTGCCATGCAGTACGTGTCGGCCTACTCGGGCTGCACGATGGGCGAATACTTCCGCGACCGCGGCCAGGACGCCCTGATCGTCTATGACGACCTGTCCAAGCAAGCCGTGGCCTACCGCCAGGTGTCGCTGCTGCTGCGCCGCCCGCCAGGCCGCGAAGCCTACCCCGGCGACGTGTTCTATCTCCACAGCCGTCTGCTCGAGCGCGCAGCCCGCGTGAACGCCGACTACGTCGAAGCCTTCACCAAGGGTGAAGTCAAGGGCAAGACCGGTTCGCTGACCGCACTGCCGATCATCGAAACGCAAGCCGGCGACGTGTCCGCCTTCGTTCCGACCAACGTGATCTCGATCACCGACGGCCAGATCTTCCTGGAAACCAGCCTGTTCAACGCCGGCATCCGTCCCGCCATCAACGCCGGTATCTCGGTGTCGCGCGTGGGTTCGTCGGCGCAGACCAATCTGATCAAGAACCAGTCGGGCGGCATCCGTACCGACCTGGCCCAGTACCGTGAACTGGCCGCGTTCGCGCAGTTCGCTTCCGACCTCGACGAAGCGACCCGCAAGCAACTCGACCGCGGTGCGCGCGTGACGGAACTGCTCAAGCAGACCCAGTACAGCCCGCTGCCGATCTCGCTGATGAATGCCACGCTGTTCGCAGTGAACAAGGGCTTCATGGACGACATCGAAGTCAAGAAGGTGCTCCCGTTCGAACACGGCTTCCACCAGCTCCTGAAGACCAGCCACGCTGCGCTGCTCGAGACCATGGAAAAGCACGGTGCCAAGTGGGATGCCAAGCCCGCCAAGCCGGACGACAGCGCAGAAAAGCAGGCCTTCAAGAAGGTGTGCCAGGACGCCGAAGCCGAACTGCTGGCCGCCGCCACCTCGTTCAAGAAGTCGTTCGCCTGATCGACCCCTTGACCGACGCAAGAAGGAGTTCATATGGCAGCTGGTAAGGAAATCCGCGGCAAGATCAAATCGGTGGAAAACACCAAGAAGATCACCAAGGCCATGGAAATGGTCTCGGTTTCCAAGATGCGCAAGGCGCAAGAGCGCATGCGTGCCGCCCGCCCCTACAGCGAGAAGATCCGCAACATTGCGGCGAACCTTGGCAAGGCGAATCCCGAGTACACGCACGCCTTCATGAAGAAGAACGACGCCAAGGCGATCGGCTTCATCATCGTGACGAGCGACAAGGGCCTGTGCGGTGGCTTGAACACCAACCTGCTGCGCGCCGTGACGGGCAAGCTGCGCGAAGCGCAGGCAGCTGGCGTGGCGATCGAGTCGGTCGCCATCGGCAGCAAGGGCCTCGGCTTCCTGAACCGCATCGGCGCCCGCGTGGTCGCGCATGTCACCCACCTGGGTGACACGCCGCACCTGGACAAGCTCATCGGCCCGGTCAAGACGCTGCTCGACGCTTACGCGGAAGGCAAGCTCTCGGCCGTGTACCTGTGCTACACGAAGTTCATCAACACGATCAAGCAGGAGCCGCTCGTCGAGCAGCTGCTGCCGCTGGCCGAAGACTCGCTGAAAGTCGAGGAAGGCCAGCATTCGTGGGATTACATCTACGAGCCCGATGCGCAAAGCGTGATCGACGAGCTGCTGGTCCGCTATGTGGAGTCGCTGGTCTACCAGGCCGTGGCAGAGAACATGGCGTCCGAGCATTCGGCGCGGATGGTGGCCATGAAGGCTGCCACCGACAACGCAGGCAATGTGATCAGCGAGCTGAAGCTGGTCTACAACAAGACCCGCCAGGCCGGCATCACCAAGGAGCTCTCGGAAATCGTTTCGGGCGCTGCGGCGGCCGCCGGTGTCTGAGCCCTTCGGACCTCAACAGATTTAAATTTTTATCGGAGCAGACATGGCTCAAGCAGAAGCAGTTCAAGGCAAGATCGTTCAGTGTATTGGCGCTGTGGTCGACGTGGAATTCCCGCGCGACAAGATGCCCAAGATCTACGACGCCCTCAAGTTCGAAGGCAGCGCACTGACGCTCGAAGTCCAGCAGCAGCTCGGCGACGGCGTGGTCCGCACGATTGCGCTGGGTTCTTCCGACGGCCTGCGCCGCGGCCTGATCGTGACCAACACGCAAGCCCCCATCACCGTGCCCGTGGGCAAGGCGACGCTGGGCCGCATCATGGACGTGCTGGGCGCGCCCATCGACGAGCGTGGTCCGGTCGACCAGACGCTGACCGCCTCCATCCACCGCAAGGCTCCCGCGTACGACGAACTGTCGCCGTCGCAAGACCTGCTGGAAACCGGCATCAAGGTGATCGACCTGGTGTGCCCGTTCGCCAAGGGCGGCAAGGTGGGCCTGTTCGGTGGCGCCGGCGTGGGCAAGACCGTGAACATGATGGAACTCATCAACAACATCGCCAAGGCTCACTCGGGTCTGTCGGTGTTCGCGGGTGTGGGCGAACGTACCCGTGAAGGCAACGACTTCTATCACGAGATGGCCGACTCCGGCGTCGTGAACCTCGAGAAGCTCGAAGACTCCAAGGTCGCCATGGTCTACGGCCAGATGAACGAGCCCCCGGGCAACCGTCTGCGCGTGGCCCTGACCGGCCTGACCATCGCCGAGTCGTTCCGCGACGAAGGCCGCGACGTGCTGTTCTTCGTGGACAACATCTACCGCTACACGCTGGCCGGTACCGAAGTGTCGGCACTGCTGGGCCGCATGCCTTCCGCCGTGGGCTACCAGCCGACGCTGGCCGAAGAAATGGGCCGTCTGCAAGAGCGGATCACGTCGACCAAGGTCGGCTCGATCACCTCGATCCAGGCCGTGTACGTCCCTGCCGACGACTTGACCGACCCGTCGCCCGCCACGACCTTCGCCCACCTGGACTCGACCGTGGTGCTGTCGCGTGACATCGCTTCGCTCGGTATCTACCCCGCCGTGGACCCGCTGGACTCGACCTCGCGCCAGCTCGACCCGAACGTGGTCGGCGAAGAGCACTACAACGTGGCCCGCGCCGTGCAAGGCACGCTGCAGCGCTACAAGGAACTGCGCGACATCATCGCGATTCTGGGCATGGACGAACTGGCTCCCGACGACAAGCTCGCCGTGGCTCGCGCCCGCAAGATCCAGCGTTTCCTGTCGCAGCCGTTCCACGTGGCCGAAGTGTTCACGGGTTCGCCGGGCAAGTACGTGCCGCTGTCGGAAACCATCCGCGGCTTCAAGATGATCGTGAACGGCGAAGCCGACCACCTGCCGGAACAAGCGTTCTACATGGTCGGCACCATCGACGAAGCGTTCGAAAAGGCCAAGAAGGTCGCGTAAAGCGGCGCACTCGACCGCCTGGCTTCGTTGCCGTGCTCGCCGTACCCATGTACGGCTGTGCGCGGCGCCTCACCAGACGGCCGACTGCTTGCTTTCCGCCCCCTTCTTCAAACAGGGCAAAGGACAACAGATGGCAAACACTATTCATGTGGACGTGGTCAGCGCGGAAGAGTCGATCTTCTCGGGCGAAGCCAAGTTCGTCGCGCTGCCCGGTGAAGCCGGTGAGCTCGGCATCTATCCGCGCCACACGCCGCTGATCACGCGCATCCGTCCCGGTGCCGTGCGCATCGAGACGGCGGACGGCGGCGAAGAGTTCGTCTTCGTGGCCGGTGGCATCCTCGAAGTGCAGCCTGACGCCGTCACCGTGCTGTCCGACACTGCGATCCGCGGCAAGGACCTCGACGACGAGAAGGCCAACAAGGCCAAGGCGGCCGCCGAGGAAGCGCTGAAGAACGCGAAGAGCGACATCGACATCGCGATGGCGCAGTCGGAGCTGGCCGTGATGGCTGCGCAGATCGCTGCGCTGCGCAAGTACCGCCAAAAGAAGTAAATCAAAGCCGCTGCCTTCGGGCAGAAGCAAAGAAGGAAGCCACCCTCGGGTGGCTTTTTTTCGTCCCGCCTTTTCCGGGTTGCGCGCCTGTTTGGTTTGAAATAGGTCGAAGTTAAGCCTTGCCCGGCTGAAGATGCGCTCCTAGTATTCGCCTTCGCCCGGTGGCCGATCGCTTGATCGTTCGACCGGCGCCTTTCCAAAAAAGAGCGGAGACAAACGCGTGGCACCCTGGAGCGGCATCACGACCGACGAAATGCGGTTGCTGGAATCGACCTTCTGGTCGGCCGGCGGCTCGCGCCATGCCATGGCCGAACAGCTCGGGTTTTCCAAGAGCAAGGCCAACGGCCTGATCGCCGGCCTGGTCGACCAGGGCCTGCTCGCCGAAGCCGGCCTGCAGCGCTCCTCGGGCGGCCGCCGCGCAGAAAACCTCCAACTCAATGGCGACCTCGGTGTGCTCGTCGGCATCGACATCGGCGCCACCAGCCTCGACGTCGCGGTGCTGCGCCCCGACCTCACGGTGCTGGCCCAGCATGAAGAAGCCGCCGACGTGCGCGAAGGCCCGGCCGTGGTGCTGGCCCGTGTGCGCGTGTTGATGCGCGAGTTGCTGGCCCGCTGCGGCCAGAGCGCCAGGAACGTCATGGGCATCGGCATCGGCGTGCCCGGCCCGGTCAACTTCGAAATCGGCCAGCTCGTGAACCCGCCGCTCATGCCGGCATGGGACAGCTTCTCGATCCGCGACTACCTGCGTGAAGACTATGCCGCGCCGGTGTTCGTCGACAACGACGTCAACCTGATGGCGCTCGGAGAACTGTGGCGGCTGCGCCGCTCGCTGTCGAATTTCCTCGTCATCAAGATCGGCACCGGCATCGGCTGCGGCATCGTCTGCCACGGCGAGGTGTACCGCGGCGCGGCGGGTTCGGCCGGCGACGTGGGCCACATCTGCGTCGACCAGGAAGGTCCGCGCTGCCACTGCGGCAACCTGGGCTGCGTCGAGGCGATGGCAGCCGGCCCCGCGATCACGCGCATGGCGATGCAGGCGGCCGAAGCCGGCGAAAGTGCGACGCTGGCTGAGTGCCTGCGCACGCGCGGGCGCATCGACGCCTTCGACGTGGGCCAGGCCAGCCGCGGCGGCGACCCGGCGGCCAACGCCATCATCCAGCGCGCGGGCAGCCTCATCGGGCAGATGCTTGCGTCGGTGGTCAACTTCTTCAATCCGTCGCACGTGTTCATCGGCGGCGGCATCACGCGCATCGGGCCGCTGTTTCTCGCGGCGGTGCGCCAGAGCGTTTACCAGCGCTCGCTCGCGCTGTCGACGCGGCACCTCGAGATCCAGTACACGCCGCTGGGCACGCAGGGCGGCCTCGTCGGCGCGGGCGTGCTGGCGATGCAGGAAACACTCAAGGCCCGAGGGGTGGCGCCATGACCGCCGTGGAAACCAACAAGGGCAGCGTGGCCGTCGAGTTCGACGGCGTGATGAAGGCTTTCGGCCCGGTGCAGGTGCTGCACGGCGTGAGCTTCGCGCTCGCGCCGGCTCGCGTGTACGGCCTGCTCGGCGAGAACGGCGCGGGCAAGTCCACGCTGATGAAGATCCTGTCGGGCTACGAGTCGCTCACCGGCGGCACGTTGCGCATCAACGGGCAACCGCAGCAGTTCACGAGCTCGCGCGATGCCGAGGCGCTGGGCATCGTGCTGATCCACCAGGAGTTCAACCTCGCCGAAGACCTCAGCGTGGCGCAGAACATCTTCCTGGGCCACGAAAAGAAAAAAGGGTTCCTGCTCGACGACGCAGCGATGGAGCGCGATGCCGCCGCCGCACTCGCCGCCGTCGGCCTGGCCATCGACCCGCGCACCAAGGTGCGCCGGCTCATCGTCGCCGAGAAGCAGCTCGTCGAGATCGCGAAAGCCATCGCCCGCCGCGCGCGCCTGCTCGTCATGGACGAGCCCACCGCCACGCTCACGCCCGGCGAGACCGAGCGCCTGTTCAAGCTCATCGCGCAGCTGCGTGCCGATGGCGTGACCATCGTCTACATCTCGCACAAGCTCGACGAAGTGGAGCAGGTCACCGACGAGGTGATCGTGATGCGCGACGGCCGCTTCGTGGCGCGCGCGCCCACGCCCGAGGTCTCGCGCCAGCAGATGGCCAACCTCATGGTGGGCCGCGAACTCGCCGACCTGTACCCGCCGCGCGACCTCGTCGTGGCGGCCGACAAGCCCGCCCTGCGCGTGCGCAATTTCAGCGTGCCCGGCTGGGCGCAGGACGCGAGCTTCGAGGTGCGCCCCGGCGAGATCCTCGGCTTCGCGGGCCTCGTCGGTGCGGGCCGCACCGAGCTGTTCGAAGGCCTGCTCGGGCTGCGCCCCGCCAGCGGCACGGTCGAGATGCGCGGCGAGCCCGTGCCGCATGGCAAGGGCTGGCGCAACCCGCGCGATGCCGCGAAGCACGGCCTGACGTACCTCAGCGAAGACCGCAAGGGCAAGGGCCTGCACGTGCACTTCGGCCTGCGCCAGAACCTCACGCTGATGGCGCTGGAGCGCTATGCGCAGCCCTGGCTGAAGCCCGACGCTGAACGCATCGCGCTCGCCGAAGCGGTGAAGGACTACGGCATCCGCACCGGCTCGCTCGACGTGCGCGCCTCGTCGCTGTCGGGCGGCAACCAGCAGAAGCTCGCGCTCGCCAAGGTGCTGCAGCCGCAGCCCAAGGTGGTGGTGCTCGACGAGCCCACGCGCGGCGTCGACGTGGGCGCCAAGCGCGACATCTATTTCCTGATCCAGCGACTCGCCCGCGAAGGCCTCGCGGTGATCGTCGTCTCGTCCGAGCTGATGGAACTGATCGGCCTGTGCCACCGCGTCGCGGTGATGCGCGCGGGCCGGCTCGTTGCCACGCTGGACGCGACCCACCTGACTGAAGAGGAGCTCATCGCTCATGCCACCGGAACCGCAGACACCTCCACCGCAGCCTGAAGCAGCCGCAGCAACAGCTGCTGCTGCAGCGCATCGCAGCGAGGCCAAGCCGCGCTGGACCGAGCGCCTGCACGGCCTCGGTCCGGTCATCGGCCTCGTGCTGCTGTGCATCGCAGGCACGCTGCTCAACAGCGACTTCGCGACCGTCGACAACGCGATGAACGTGCTCACGCGCACCGCCTTCATCGGCATCATCGCGGTGGGCATGTGCTTCGTGATCATCTCGGGCGGCATCGACCTGTCGGTGGGCTCGATGGCCGCGCTCATCGCGGGCAGCGTGATCATGTTCATCAACTGGGCCGGTCCCGCGTCGGGCTCGCCGCTGATGGCGGTGATGATGGGCGCGGTGCTCGCCGTGGTGCTCGGCGCGCTGTTCGGCCTGGCACACGGCCTGCTCATCACCAAGGGGCGCATCGAGCCCTTCATCGTGACGCTGGGTACGCTAGGCATCTTCCGCGCGTACCTCACATACTTTGCCGATGGCGGCGCGCTCACGCTCGACAACGAGCTGTCCGATCTCTACGCGCCGGTGTACTACGCAAGCCTTGCGGGCATCCCGGTGCCGGTGTGGGTGTTCGTGATCGTCGCGATCATCGGCGGCGTCATCCTGAACCGCACCGCCTACGGGCGCTATGTGCAGGCCATCGGCTCCAACGAGCAGGTGGCGCGCTACGCGGCTGTCGACGTCGACCGCGTGAAGATCCTCACCTACGTGCTGCTCGGCGTGTGCGTGGGCATTGCCACGCTGCTCTACGTGCCGCGCCTGGGCTCGGCCTCGCCGACCACCGGCCTGCTGTGGGAGCTCGAAGCCATTGCCGCGGTGATCGTCGGCGGCACTGCGTTGAAGGGCGGCGCGGGCAGCATCACCGGCACGGTGGTGGGCGCGATCCTGCTCTCGGTCATCAGCAACATCCTGAACCTCACCAGCATCATCAGCGTGTACCTGAACGCGGCGGTGCAGGGCTTCGTGATCATCGTCGTCGCGTTCCTTCAACGCGGTCGGCGCTAGTTTTTCGTTTGTTCGTTCGTTCCGTTCCCGTTCCACCCACCAAAGAGGAGACATCCAGCATGACGACTTTCACCCGACGCCTCGCGCTCACGGCGGTTGCCACCGCAGCGTTCGCCGCCAGCCCGCCCGCGCTTGCCGCGGAAAAGGTCAACCTCGGCGTGTCGATTCCCGCGGCCACGCACAGCTTCATGGGCGGCATCAACTACTGGGCCAATCAGGCGAAGAAGGACCTCGAGAAGCAGCACAAGGACCTGAAGATCACGATCAAGACCGCAGCCAACGCGCCCGAGCAGGCCAACCAGCTGCAAGATTTGTCGACGGTCACCAAGATCAACGCGCTCGTCGTGTTCCCCTTTGAATCGGCGGCGCTGACCAAGCCGGTCGCGCAGGTCAAGGCCAAGGGCGCGTACGTCACCGTGGTCGACCGCGGCCTCACCGACACCAGCGCGCAGGACGCGTACGTGGCCGGCGACAACACGGCCTTCGGCAAGATTCCGGCCGAGTACATCGTCAAGCAACTCGGCGGCAAGGGCAATGTGGTCGCGCTGCGCGGCATCGCGACCACGCTCGACAACGAACGCATGGACGCCTTCAACGCGGTGCTCAAGGGCAGCCCCGACATCAAGCTGCTCGACGCCAAGTACGCCAACTGGAACCGCGACGATGCCTTCAAGGTCACGCAGGACTACCTGACGCGCTTCAAGCAGATCGACGCCATCTGGGCCGCCGACGACGACATGGCCGTGGGCGTGCTCAAGGCCATCTCGCAAGCCAAGCGCGACGACATCAAGATCGTGTTCGGCGGCGCCGGCGCCAAGGACATGGTCAAGACCATCATGGACGGCAAGGACAAGCGCATCGGCGCCGACGTGAGCTACTCGCCCAAGTTCATCTACGACGCGATCAAGCTCACGGCCGAAGCGCGCCTGAAGGGCGAGAAGCTGCCGGCGACGACGATCATTCCCTCGGTGCTGATCACCAAGGAAAACGCCAAGGACTTCTACCACCCGAACTCGCCGTTCTGATGTTCTGAAGAACAGCGGCCCTGCCTTGCTCCCTCTCCCCTCGGGGAGAGGGCGGGGGTGAGGGCAGCGGCGATGGCGAAAACGGTGCGCGTGCAAACGCCGCCACCCTCACCCTAGCCCTCTCCCCGAGGGGAGAGGGGACAGTTCCCAGGAACACCGAGACGATTGATGACCGACACCCCTCTTCGCACGCTGCGCTGCGCCATGGTCGGCGGCGGTCGCGACGCCTTCATCGGCGCCGTGCACCGCAAGGCCATGGCGCTCGACGGCCAGATCGCGCTGGTCGCCGGCGCGCTGTCGTCGAGCCCGGACAAGGCGCGCGCCTCGGGCCGCGACCTCGGCCTGGCCGACGACCGCAACCACGGCGATTGGCAGGCGCTCCTGGCCGACGAGCTCAAGCGCCCGGCCGGTGAGCGCATCGACTTCGTCTCGATCGTCACGCCCAACCACGTGCACTACCCCGTGGCGCAAGCCTTCGCGGAGGCCGGCTTTCACGTGGTGTGCGACAAGCCGCTGGTGCACACGCGCGCACAGGCCGATGCGCTGGTCGCCACCGTGGCGAAGCAAGGCACGGTGTTCGGCGTGACCTACAACTACACCGGCTACCCGATGGTGCGGCAGGCGCGCGAGATGGTGCGCTCGGGCGAGATCGGCGAGGTCCGCAAGGTCGTCGTCGAATACAACCAGGGCTGGCTCGCCAGCCACGTCGAAGCCGCGGGCGGCAACAAGCAGGCCGACTGGCGCACCGACCCCGCGCGCAGCGGCGCGGCCGGCGCCATCGGCGACATCGGCTCGCATGCCGAGAACCTCGTGGCCACCGTCACGGGCCTAGACATCGAAAGTCTCTGCGCCGACCTCGGCGCGCTGGTGCCGGGCCGCATGCTCGACGACGACGGCAGCCTGCTGCTGCGCTTCCAGGGCGGTGCGCGCGGCGTGCTGGTGGCCTCGCAGATCAACACCGGGCTGGAGAACGACCTGCGCCTGCGCGTGTCCGGCACGCTGGGCACGCTCGAATGGCGCCAGGAGCAGCCGAGCCAGCTCGTGCACCTGCCGCACGACGGGCCCCGGCGCGTGCTCACGCGCGGCGCGCCCTGGCTGTGCGAGTCGGCGCGGCGCGCGAGTCGTCTGCCGGCCGGCCATCCCGAAGGCTTCATCGAGGCGTTTGCGAATGTCTATGCGGGCGTGGCGGCGGACATCCGCGCGCGGCTCGCGGGGCAGGTGGCCGACCCGCTCGCGGCCGACTATCCGCGCGTGGAAGACGGTGCGCGCGGCGTGCGTTTCATCGAACGCACGGTGGCCTCGGCCGCCAGCGAATTAAAGTGGACGCCCTGGTAACTGCGCACAGGCCCCGTTGATCCATGCGGGGCGGGCCGTGGCACCAGAGGCCGCCATGACGCATTCCATCTCCTCCGACGCTCTTTCCCCGCAGACATGGCCGCGCGCCCTCTGGCAGCGCTGTCGCACGCTGTGGCTGCTCAAGCTGGCCGGCAACACCGTCGCCACGCTGGGCTTCTTCCCGCTGTACTTCTGGGTCATGCAGAACGCCGGACCCGCGTGGGTGCTGCCGCTCACGGCCGTCGACCGGCTGATCGCGTTTTCGCCGGCGATGCTGCCCGTGTACCTCACGCTGTGGGCCTACATCGCGCTGCCGGTGCTGCTGGCCAAGGACCGGCGCGAGCTGAACACCATCGCCATCGGTTGCGCCGTGATGACGGCGATCGCGCTGGCCGTGTTCTGGTGGATGCCCACGGCGATCCCGAACTTCGCGATCGACGCCGCGCCGGGCTCGTCGCTGCACTTCCTCAAGACCTTCGATGCGGCGGGCAATGCGTTTCCGTCGTTGCACGTGTCGTTCTCGGTGTTCGCCTGCCTCGTGCTGGCGCGGCAGCTGCGCGAAGCCGGCGCGCCCGTGTGGCTGCGGCTGCTCAATGTCGTCTGGGCGGTGGCCATCGTGTACTCGACGATGGCGGTGCGCCAGCATGTGCTGATCGATGTGCTCGGCGGCCTCGGGTTGGGCTTGGCAATGGGCTTCGCGTTGCGCGAGCGGCCATCGGCGGCCCCTGTACCGGTCGCGGTGTAGACCGATCGCGGTATTCCTCCGCGCAGGCGCCGACGGTACAAATCGGCATCGCCGTTCACCGAGCCCGCCATGACCTTTCGCCTGCTCTCTCTCGCTGCCGCCGCCTGCCTCCTGGCCGGCCCCGCGTTCGCCATCGACTACCCCGCGCGCAAGCCGGGCCTGTGGGAAATCCAGACCGGTGAGGGCGGCGCGGCCACGGCCAAGACGCCGGGCCAGACCATCCAGCAATGCATCGACGCCGCCACCGACAAGGCGATGCGCGAGATGGGCCAGGGCATGGGCAAGGACATGTGCTCCAAGCAGGACCTGCGCCTCGAAGGCGTGAAGCTCGTCATCGATTCGGTCTGCAAGATCGGCCCCACCACCGCGACCTCGCGCGCCGTGATGAGCGGCGACTTCAGCAGCGCCTACCGCATGGAAAGCAAGTCGACCTACAGCCCGCCGCTCATGGGCCGCACCGAAGGCACGAGCCTCATCGAAGCCAAGTGGGTCGGTCCCTGCAAGCCGGGCCAGAAGCCGGGCGACATGGTCATGGCCAACGGCATGAAGATGAACCTGCTCGACGCGATGGGGAAGACGCCCGCGCGCAAATGAGCCCATGAGCCCCGGCAAGTAGGCCCAGGCCCACAGCGGCTCGCG
This sequence comes from Variovorax sp. EBFNA2, assembly GCF_033802765.1. Lineage (NCBI taxonomy): Bacteria > Pseudomonadati > Pseudomonadota > Betaproteobacteria > Burkholderiales > Comamonadaceae > Variovorax > Variovorax sp. EBFNA2. Next base: position 5,923,768 of record NZ_CP138496.1, on the reverse strand, counting down.
GCGAGCGGTCGGCAGCGCACCGACCCCGGCGGCCCTACGATGGCGTGCCATGCCAGACACGGTGGATCTCGTCGTCGCCCGGCCCGAGGGCCTGTACTGTCCGCCCGGCGATTTCTACATCGACCCGTGGCGGCCGGTGGCGCGCGCGGTCATCACGCACGCGCACTCCGACCACGCCCGCATCGGCCACGCGCACTACCTCGCGCACACCGACAGCGCCGGCACGCTGCGCGCGCGGCTCGGCGCCGACATCAACCTGCAGACGCTGCCTTACGGCGAAACCATCGACCACCACGGCGTGCGCCTGTCGCTGCATCCGGCCGGCCACGTGCTGGGCTCGGCGCAGGTGCGGCTCGAACACGGCGGGCGCGTGTGGGTCGCCTCGGGCGACTACAAGACCGAGGCCGACGGCACCTGCACACCCTTCGAGCCCGTGCCCTGCGACACCTTCATCACCGAGTCGACCTTCGGCCTGCCGATCTACCGCTGGCCCACGCAGGCCGTGCTGTTCGCGGAGATCGATGCGTGGTGGCGCGCCAATGCCGAAGCGGGCCGCGCGTCGGTGCTGTTCTGCTATGCCTTCGGCAAGGCACAGCGCATCCTGCATGGCGTGGACGCGTCGATCGGCCCCATCGTCGTGCATGGCGCGGTCGAGCCGCTCAACGCCGTGTACCGCGCGGCCGGCGTGGCGCTGCCGCAGACGCTGCGAGTCACCGATCCGGGCGTCGATGCGGCGCTGTTGAAGCGCGCGCTGGTGCTCGCACCGCCGTCCGCGCAGGGCACGCCGTGGATGAAGCGTTTCGGCAACTACGCCGATGCGTTCGCGAGCGGCTGGATGCAGTTGCGCGGCACGCGGCGACGGCGCGGTGTGGACCGCGGCTTCGTCATGTCGGACCACGCGGACTGGCCGGGCCTGCAGCAGGCGATTGCGGGCACGGGCGCCGAGCGCGTGTTCGTCACGCATGGCAGCGTGCAGGTGATGGTGCGCTGGCTCGGCGAGAACGGCCTCGATGCGCAGGGGTTCAAGACCGAGTACGGGGATGAGGATGACCAGGAAGCGCCCGGTGGGAGTGGGCAAGCGGCGCACGATGGGGATGCCGTCAGCCCCCATCCCGACCTTCCCCCAGAGGGGGAAGGAGCCGGCCCATGAAGGACTTCGCCGCGCTGTATCGCGAGCTCGATGCGAGCACGTCGAACCTCGCGAAGCAGGCCGCATTGCAGCGCTACCTGCGCGAGGCCAACGCGGCCGATGCCGCATGGGCCGTGTATTTCCTGGCCGGCGGCAAGCCGCGCCAGCTCGTGCCCACCAAGCTGCTGCGCCTGCTCGCGCAGGAAGCGGCGGGATTGCCCGAGTGGCTGTTCGACGAAAGCTATGACGCGGTGGGCGACCTTGCCGAGACCATCGCGCTGTTGCTGCCGCCACCGACCGAAGCACATGACCTCGGCCTCGCGGCGTGGGTCGAGCAGCACCTGCTGCCGCTGCGCGAGACCGCGAAGCGCGCGCCCGACGAACTGGCGGACCGCCTGCGTGCGCAGTGGCGGCAGCTCGCGGCGGAGGAGCGGCTGGTGTACTTCAAGCTCATCACCGGCGCGTTCCGCGTGGGCGTGTCGAAGCTGCAGGTCACGCAGGCGCTCGCTGCGGTCGGCGGCATCGATGCCAAGCGCGTCGCGCAGCGGCTCATGGGCTACACGCACCTCGGCGCACGTCCGCAGGCCGGCGACTACGCCGCGCTGATCGCGCCGGAGTCCGATGCCGAGCAGGTGCGCAAGACCAGCGGCCAGCCCTATCCCTTCTTCCTCGCGCATCCGTTCAACCTCCCGCTCGACCAGTTCGATGCGGTGCTGGGCCCGCCGGCTGACTGGCTCGTCGAATGGAAGTGGGACGGCATCCGCGCGCAGATCGTCAAACGCGCGGGCGCGGTGTGGGTGTGGTCGCGCGGCGAAGAGCTGGTGACCGATCGCTTCCCCGAACTCGCGACACTCGGCGAAGCGTTGCCGGACGGCACGGTGCTCGACGGCGAGATCGCGGTGTGGCGCGAAGACAAAGTGCAGCCTTTCGCCGAACTGCAGAAACGCCTCGGGCGCAAGACGCTCGGCGCGAAGCTGCTGCGCGACATCCCCGTGGTGCTGCTCGCCTATGACCTGCTCGAATGGGAAGGGCGCGATCTGCGCGCGCTGCCGCAGTCGCAGCGCCGCGTGCTGCTCGATGAACTGGTGATGCGCATGCAGCATCCGTCGCTGCTGCCGAGCCCGTTGCTCACGGGCACCGATTGGCCCGACCTCGCACGCCAGCGCGAAGCCGCGCGCACGCTGGGCGTCGAAGGGATGATGCTCAAGCGCCGCGACGCGCAGTACGGCGTGGGCCGCACGAAGGATGTGGGCGTTTGGTGGAAGTGGAAGATCGATCCGCTGAGCATCGACGCCGTGCTCATCTATGCGCAGCGTGGGCATGGCCGTCGCGCGAGCCTTTTCAGCGACTACACCTTCGCGGTGTGGGACGGGCCGCCCGAACAGGAAGACCGCAAGCTCGTGCCCTTCGCCAAGGCCTACTCGGGCCTCACCGATGCGGAGATGGCGCGCGTCGACGCGATCATCCGCAAGACCACGGTCGAGAGCTTCGGCCCGGTGAAGAGCGTCAAGCCCACGCTGGTGTTCGAGCTGGGCTTCGAAGGCATCGCGCGCAGCACACGGCACAAGAGCGGCATCGCGGTGCGCTTTCCGCGCATGCTGCGATGGCGCGAGGACAAGCCGGTGGCCGAAGCCGACACGCTGCAGACGCTGGCTGCGCTGCTGCCGTCATGACCGAGCCGCTGGAGCCCGCATCGCTCCCTCCCCTTTCGGGGGAGGGCAGGGGTGGGGGCCAGCGGCGCATCAAGAATCAGCTGCCTGTCGAAGGCCGCGCGCCCCCATCCCAACCTTCCCCCAGGAGGGGAAGGAGCAAGACATCGAAAACCGCTCGACTGGCCGAGCCGCCGGAGCCCGCATCGCTCCCTCCCCTTTCGGGGGAGGGCAGGGGTGGGGGCCAGCGGCGCATCAAGGATCGGCTGCCTGTCGAAGGCCGCGCGCCCCCATCCCAGCCTTCCCCCGGGAGGGGAAGGAGCAAGACGGTCAAGGCGGCGCTCGATGCGTGGTTCGTCTCGCGCGGGTGGAAGCCGTTCAATTTCCAGCGCGACGTGTGGAAGGCCATTGCCGAAGGCCAGTCCGGCCTGCTGCACGCCACCACCGGCGCGGGCAAGACCTATGCGGTGTGGCTCGGCGCGCTGCAGGTCTTCTCGCAGGCGCGCAAGGAAACCGCACGGCCCGCCGCACCGCCGCTCACGGTGCTGTGGCTCACGCCCATGCGCGCGCTCGCGGCCGACACGCTGCGCGCACTGAAGCAACCGCTCGACGCGCTCGGCGCCGAGGTGCATCCGTGGAGCGCCGGTGCGCGCAGCGGCGACACCTCCTCGGCCGAGCGCAGCGCGCAGAACACGCGCCTGCCCAGCGTGCTCGTCACCACGCCCGAAAGCCTCTCGCTGCTGCTCGCGCGCGCCGATGCCAGCGTTGTGCTGGGCCGCGTGAAGATGGTCGTGGTCGACGAGTGGCACGAGCTGCTCGGCAACAAGCGCGGCGTGCAGGTGCAGCTCGCGCTCGCGCGGCTCCGGCGCTGGAACCCGGGCCTCGCGGTCTGGGGCATGTCGGCCACGCTGGGCAATCTGCAGGAGGCGATGCGTTCGCTGCTCGGCCATGACGACGGCGTGCTCGTGCAGGGCCAGGTGCCGAAGAAGCTCGTCATCGATTCGCTCTTGCCCGGCCGCGCCGAACGCTTTCCGTGGGGCGGGCACCTGGGCCTCACGATGCTGCCGCAGGTGATCGACGAAATCGCCGCAAGCAGCACCACGCTGGTCTTCACCAACACGCGTTCGCAGTCCGAGATCTGGTACCAGGCGATGCTCGAGGCCAAGCCCGAGTGGGCCGGGCTCATCGCGCTGCACCACGGCTCGCTCGACCGCGAGGTGCGCGAGTGGGTCGAGCTGGGCCTCAAGAGCGGGCAGCTCAAGGCGGTGGTCTGCACCTCGAGCCTGGACCTGGGCGTCGACTTTCTGCCGGTCGAACGCGTGCTGCAGATCGGCTCGCCCAAGGGCGTGGCGCGGCTGCTGCAGCGCGCGGGCCGTTCGGGCCACGCGCCGGGCCGGCCATCGCGCATCACGCTCGTGCCCACGCACAGCATCGAGATGGTCGAGGGCGCGGCTGCACGCACGGCGATTGCACAAGGGCACATCGAGGCGCGTCATTCGCCCGACCAGCCGCTCGATGTGCTGGTGCAGCACCTCGTGACGGTGGCGCTCGGCGGCGGCTTCGTGCCCGACGATCTCTACGACGAGGTGCGCGCAACGGCCGCCTACGCATCGCTGTCGCGCGAGAGCTGGCAGTGGTGCCTGGATTTCGTCTCGCAGGGCGGCCCGTCGCTCGCCGTGTACCCGGACTACAAGCGCGCCGTGCCCGACGCAGAGGGTGTGTGGCGCGTGCCCGATGCGCGGCTCGCGCGGCGCCACCGCATGAACATCGGCACCATCGTGAGCGACGCGAGCATGGCGGTGCAGTACCTGGGCGGATCGAAGATCGGCAATGTCGAAGAAGGCTTCGTCGCGCGCATGAAGCCGGGCGACTGCTTCCTGTTCGGCGGCCGCCTGCTCGAACTCGTGCGCATCCACGACATGACGGCCTGGGTGCGCCGCGCGACCGGCAAGCGTGCCGCCGTGCCGCGCTGGAACGGCGGGCGCATGCCGCTGTCGAACACGCTGGCCGATGCGGTGGTGCAGCAGCTCGCGCTGGCGGGCGAGGGGAATTACAAATCACCCGAGTTGACGTGCGTGCGGCCGCTGCTCGAGATCCAGCAGCGGTGGTCCGCACTGCCGACGCCGCAGACGCTGCTCGCCGAGACGCTGACGACGCGCGAGGGCTCGCACCTCTTCCTCTATCCGTTCGCGGGCCGGCATGTGCACCTGGGGCTGGCGAGCCTGCTGGCCTGGCGCGTGGCACAGCATGCAGCGCGCACCTTCTCCATTGCGGTCAATGACTACGGATTCGAGCTCCTGAGCGCGACCGAGGTCGACTGGCCCGCGCTGCTGCCGCAGGTGCTGCGCCTGCCGGAGGGCACTGTCGACGCCGATGCGCGCACCGTGCTGCTGCACGAGGTGCTGGCCTCGCTCAATGCGGGCGAACTGGCGCAGCGGCGCTTTCGCGAGATCGCGCGCGTCTCGGGGCTGATCTTCCAGGGCTATCCGGGCGAGCGGCGCAGCAGCCGGCAGCTGCAGGCGTCGTCGTCGCTGTTCTGGGAGGTGTTCCGCAAATACGACCCGCAGAACAAGCTGCTGCAGCAGGCCGAGCAGGAACTGCTGTCGCAGGAGCTGGAGATCGGGCGCCTGCGCGCGAGCCTCGAACGCATGGCCACGCAAGAGCTCGTGCTGAAGCCGCTCGAACGGCCGACGCCGTTTTCGTTTCCGCTGATGGTCGAGCTGTTCCGCGAGAAGCTGTCGAACGAGAACGTGGCCGATCGCATCGCGCGCATGGTCGAGCAACTGGAAAAAGCCGCGGGCGGCGTGGTCACGGCCGGCGGTGTGGAGCGCGTGAAAAACACGCTGGCGTTCGGGCAGGAGGGGCCGGGCAAGCCGCCCACGCCACGGCGTGAACGCAGGCGGCCGTCAAAGCCGCTGCCGCCGCTGTGAGCGGGTCAGCCGCCGTGTGCCTTCACCCACCGCACGATGTCGGCCGCGCCCATCGCGCCGGCCTGCCGCGCCACCTCGTGCCCGCCCTTGAACAGCGCCAGCGTCGGGATGCTGCGGATGTTGAAGCGCGCGCCGAGCGCGGGCAGGGCCTCGGTGTCGACCTTGGCCAGCCGCACGTGGGGTTCGAGCTGCGTCGCGGCCTGTTCGTAGCCCGGCGCCATCTGGCGGCAGGGGCCGCACCAGGGCGCCCAGAAGTCGACCAGCACGGGGATCTCGTTGCGCGTGATGTGGCGGTCGAAGGTGGCCGCATCCGGCAGCGCCGTCGAATGGCCGGTGAACAGCGCCTGGTGGCAGCTGCCGCAGTCGGGCGCGCTGCCCAGCTGCTCCGCGCGCACGCGGTTGGTCGTGTGGCAGTGCGGACAGACGATGAGCTTTGGAGGCGATTCGGTCATGCGGAAGAACTGGGGCTGGCGCGGTTGAATTGCAAGATGGCCGCTGGGCTGCGCGTCTTTTGCGACACTCGTTGGCCGTGACTTCCCCGCACCTTACCGCGTCGGCGCTCGCTGTCCAGTGGGCCGGCGAGCTGCTGCACCTGCTGCCCGAGCGCGCGCTCTGGTGGCCCGCCGCGCGCGTGCTCCTCGTCGCCGATTTGCACCTGGGCAAGGCCGCGACCTACCGCGCGCTCGGCCAGCCCGTGCCGGGCGGCACCACGCAGCAGAACCTTGCGCGGCTCGACGCACTCATCGCTCGGCTTGCGCCGCAGCGCCTCGTGTTCCTCGGCGATTTTTTGCATGCGGCGCAGGCGCGCACGGTGCTCGCTGCCGTGAGCGACTGGCGCGCGCTGCATGCCGGCGTCGCGATGACGCTGGTGCGCGGCAACCACGACAGCCGCGCGGGCGATCCGCCCGCGGCACTCGGCATCGACGTGGTCGACGAGCCCTTCCTGCTGGGGCCGTTCGCCTGCTGCCACCATCCGCAATCGCACGCCACGCATTTCGTGCTCGCGGGGCACCTGCATCCGGTGTGCCGGCTCCACGGACCCGGGCGCGACAGCGTGCGGCTGCCGTGTTTCGTGAGCGATGCGCGCCAGGCCGTGTTGCCCGCCTTCGGCGAATTCACGGGCGGCTGGTTGATGGAGAGGGCGCCGGATCGGCGCTTCTACGCGGTGGGCGGTGAGACCGTGTGGGCACTGCCGCCATCGGACTGAAGGATCTGGCTCCTTCCCCCTCTGGGGGAAGGTTGGGATGGGGGCAGGCAGAGCGCCCAATGGACACGCCGCTTGCCCCCACCCCCACCCTCCCCCGGAAGGGGAGGGAGAAAGGCCAACGTCAGAGCACCACGGGTGCGTCGGGCAGCTCGTTGGTGTCGGGCTGGTTGTCGGCCAACGGGAAGTAGGCCATCAGCAGCGCCGACACCTCTTCCAGCGCCAGCGTGATGCCGTCCTCGAAGCGGCCTTCGCGGAAGGCCACGCCCATGCGCAGCGTCATCGCGGCCCATTCGGCGCTGCCCACGTGGGCGTCGATGCCGCGGTCGGCCACGATCTCGATGGCGTGCTCGGCCAGCAGCAGGTAGATGAGCACGCCGTTGTTGTGCGCGGTGTCCCACACGCGCAGCTTGCCGAACATCGCAACGGCGCGCTCGCGGGGCGATGCGTGGCGCCACAGGTACGACATCGGCAGGCCGGCTTCGACGCAGATGCGGACTTCGCCGCTGTGGCGCCGCTCACTCGCGGCCACGCGGCCGGCCAGGCGCTCCATTGCGTCGGCCGGCAGCACGCGGCGCACGGCGGCTTCGTCGGTCCAGAGATGCCGCCAGATGCGGCCCAGCGTCGAGAAGAACGTGGGATCTGCAGTTGCCATGTTTCTCACCAGTCTCCCGAAGCGCCGCCGCCGCCGAAATTGCCACCGCCGCCGGAGCTGAAGCCTCCGCCGCCACCTCCGCCGCCTCCGCCCCAGCCGCCACCACCACCGCCGCTGCTCCATCCGCCACCCCCGCCGCCACCTCGGCCGCCGCGGCCGGGACCGAAGCCGGCGAGGCCGGGACCGAAGCCGGCGAGGCCGGAGAACAGCGACACCATGAGCGCGAGCATCCCGGCGATCACTGCGATCACGGTGCTGGTCGTGAGGAGGAACGCGACCACGCCGATGCCGCCGCCCATGGCGACCGAGCCCATGGTCTTGCCCAGGATGGCGCGCGCGATCGGTGCGCCGACGAAGACACCGACGAACAGGAAGATCGCGAGGTTCTCCCAGTCGAAACCGTCGTTGCTGCTACTGCTGTTGTTGCTGCGCGAAGGCTCTGGCAGCGGCTCGCCGTCGACCAGACCGATGAGCCGGTCGACCGCGGCGTTGAGGCCGCCCGCGAAGTCGTTGTTGCGAAAGCGCGGCTTCATCTCCTCGTCGATGATGCGCACGGCCGCGAGGTCGGGCACCACACCTTCGAGCGTCTTGGCCGTGGCGATGCGCATCTTGCGATCGTCCTTGGCGACGATCACCAGGAGGCCGTCGCCCACGCCCTTGCGCCCGATTTTCCAGGTGTCACCCACGCGCTGCGTGTAGCTCGCGATGTCTTCAGGCGCCGTGGTCGGCACCATCAGCACCACGATCTGCGAGCCCTTGCGCTGCTCGAAGGCCGCCAGCTTGGTTTCGAGGCCCGAGCGCTGCGCGGCGTCGAGCGTGGCGGTCTGGTCGATCACGCGCGCGGTGAGCGCGGGGATCGGCAGCAGGCTTTGCGCCAGCGCGGGCAGGCCGGCCCATGCGAGGGCCGCGATGAAGATCGCAGCCAGTGCGCGGCGGATCAGGGCAGCGGCCATCGGCGCCGCTTCTTACTTCTTGGGCGTGCCGAAATCGACCGTGGGCGGCGTCGAAATCTGGGCTTCGTTCTGCACCGAGAAGTTCGCCTTGGGCTTGTAGCCGAAGACCATGGCCGTGAGGTTGGTCGGGAAGCTGCGCGAGAGCACGTTGTACTCCTGCACGCTCTCGATGTAGCGGTTGCGCGCCACGGTGATGCGGTTCTCGGTGCCCTCGAGCGTCACGCGCAGGTCGCGGAAGGCCTGGTTGGCCTTGAGCTCGGGGTAGCGCTCCGACACCACCATCAGCCGCGACAGCGCCGAGGAGAGTTCGCCCTGCGCCTGCTGGAACTTGTTGAAGGCTTCGGGGTTGTTGAGCGTCTCGGGCGTCACCTGGATCGAGGTGGCCTTGGCGCGCGCCTCGATCACCTTGGTGAGGGTGTCCTGCTCGAAGCTGGCCTCGCCCTTCACGGTGGCGACGATGTTCGGCACGAGGTCGGCACGCCGCTGGTACTGGTTGAGGACTTCGCTCCAGGCCGACTTGCTGGCCTCGTCGAGGGATTGGAAGTCGTTGTAGCCGCATCCGCTGAGGGACAGGGCGGCCGCGAGAATCAGGAACCAGCGCTTCATCATCATTTGCATTACCTCCGCAGAAGAAGGCCGAAGTTAGCATAGACGGGGTCATGGCCCTCGATCCGCTCCACGCCCTGCAAGCCGCCAACCGCGCGGTGCCCCACGCTGCCGCACCGCCCGTCGGCACGCTGCTGATTGCGGGCGCGACCGGCGCGCTCGGGCAGGAGTTGCTGCACCGGCTCGCGGGCCGCCATCGCTTCCGGCGCACGCGCGTGCTGGCGCGCGAACCGATGCACGACGGGCTGCCCGGCGTCGAGACCGTGCAGTGCCCGGCGTTGCCGATCGCACAGTGGCCGCCGGTGGCGGCCGATGTCGCGGTGGTCGCCTTCGACCCGCCGCGCCTGTACCACGGCCGCGAGCGTGCGCTCTGGCACCCCGACCCTGCTGACCTGCCCGAACTGGCGCGCTGGCTGCGCGCCAGCGGCGTGCGCACGCTGGCGATCGTGCAGCCGCACGACCGCGGCCGGCTGCCCGAGGCGCTCAAGCGCGGGCTGGCCAGCCTCGACGAGCAGGCCGTGGTCGCCTGCGGCTTCGAGCGCGTGATCCTGCTGCGCTCGGCGCGCAAGCCCGCCGCCGTGCGCCTGGCCAACATGGGCGAGCGGCTGGCGGCCTGGATGCTGTCGATCATGCGGTTCATGGTGCCGGCCAACGAGCAGCCGGTGCGCGCGTCCAAGATGGCCGAGCTGGTCGACCTCGCGCTGCGCGTGGCGCCGCCCGGTGTGCACGTGGCCGCGCCCGAGATGGTCTGGCAGGCCGCGCAGGGCGCCACCGAGGCAGCGGCGCGCGCGTGGCTCATTCCCGCGTCCGCCCCCGAGGTACCCACTGCCCCGTCACCGGCTGCCACATGGCCGTGACATGGGCAGGGCAAAATCCGGTCTACCCCCTTCGCTCTCGCCCTTCACCGCCATGCCCAAGACCCCTTTCCGCGCCGCCGCGGCCATCGGCGGCACTGCCGACGATGTCGAGACCGCTTTCTACGAAGCGCTGCAACGCGGCGATGTCGATGCGCTGATGGCCTGCTGGGCCGACGAGGACGAGGTGTTCTGCGTCCATCCGGGCGGCCCGCGGCTGGTGGGCGCGGTTGCGATCCGCGCGGCCTTCGAGCAGATGTTCGGCAATGGCGCCATCCATGCGACGCCGGCGCGCGTGCGCAAGATCGAGTCGCTGGCGAGTGCCGTGCACAACGTGCTGGAGCGCATCGAGGTGCTCACGGCCGAGGGGCCGCGCCATGCCTTCGTGCTGGCCACCAACGTGTATCACAAGACCGCGCAGGGCTGGCGCCTGGTGGCGCACCACGCGAGCCCGGGCAGCGCGCGCGAGCCGGACGACGCGAACGATCCCCCGCAGGTTCTTCACTGAGTCCTGCCCCCGAGCGATGGCCTCTCCGTTTCCTTCTTCCTCTTTCTCACCGACGTCGGCGCCGCCCGCTGCACACGACGCCATGGGCTACGTCGCGCCGCGCTGGCTGCCCGGCGGCAACCTGCAGACCATCTGGCCCGCGTTGTGGTCGCGCCGTTTCGACGGACCGGCGCCGGTCTACCGCCGTGAGCGCTGGACCGCACCGGACGGCGACTTCGTCGATGTCGACTTCGCCGATGCGCCGCAGCCCGGGCCCCGGCCGCTGCTGGTGCTGTTCCACGGGCTCGAGGGCTCGTCGCGCAGCCATTACGCCGAGGCTTTCGCGGCCTTTGCCGCGTCGCGCGGCATGGCCTTTGCGGTGCCGCACTTTCGCGGCTGCAGCGGCGAGCTGAACCTCGCGCCGCGCGCCTACCACTCGGGCGACTACGAGGAGATCGACTGGATCCTGCGGCGCATGCACGCACAGCACGTGGTGCAGGGCGGCGGCGGGCCGGTGCTGGCGGCAGGCGTTTCGCTGGGCGGCAACGCGCTGCTGCGCTGGGCCTGCGAGGCGGGCGAGACGGCGCGGGCGTCGGTCGACGCCGTGGCGTCGGTGTGCGCGCCGCTCGACCTGGCGGCGGGCGGCGAGGCGATCGGACGCGGCTTCAACCGGCTGGTCTACACGCGCATGTTCCTCGCGACCATGAAGCCCAAGGCGCTCGCCAAGCTGGCGCAGTTTCCGGGCCTGTTCGACCGCGACCGGCTGATGGCGGCGCGCGATCTCTACGACTTCGACGACGTGTTCACCGCGCCGCTGCACGGCTTTCGCGGCACCGACGACTACTGGGCGCGCGGCTCGTCCAAGCCGCTGCTGGGCGCGATCCGCGTGCCCGCGCTGGTGGTGAACGCCCGCAACGACCCCTTCATTCCGGCCCGCAGCCTGCCCGGGCCGAACGAGGTCGGGTCGCACGTCACGCTGTGGCAGCCCGCGGGCGGCGGGCATGTCGGCTTTCCGCTCGGCCTGCCGCCGGGGCATGTGGGCGGAATGCCCGAGCGCGTCGGCGGGTGGTTGGCCTACAACCTGTCGTCGGCGCGCGCGCAAAATGGCGCCCATGGATGACATCGTCAAACAAGCCTTGGCCAAATGGCCGAACGTGCCGCACTGCTACGGCTGGCTGGGCCTGGACGCGCGCGGCAACTGGTACATGCGCGACGACCGCACGCAGGCGCAGGGCCCGTTCCGCAGCGCCAAGGGTTCGATGCTGCGGCACGACAAGCTGATCGACTTCATTCACCGCAATTACGAGCACGACGCTGACGGCCAGTGGTTTTTCCAGAACGGGCCGCAGCGTGTCTACGTCGAGCTGGAGGCGGCGCCGCTGGTGTGGCGCGTGGCGCAAGAGGGCGCGAACGCGTTCACGGTCACGGCCCACACGGGCGCGCCCGCCGAGGTGACCGGTTGCCTGCTCGACGAGCACGGCCGGCTCTATCTGGTCGCGCCGGCGGGACTCGGGCTGGTGCACACGCAGGACGTAGGCATCGCAGCCGAAGCCGTCGAGCAAGGCATCTGGAGGCCGGAGCCGGTGCAGGCGGCCGACCTGCCGGGGCGCTTCGGGCATGTGCTGAGTCCGGCGGAACGCCATGACGGCGCGGCTGCGTAGCTATTGAAAAGATAGCACTCCGGATCGTCCGGGCGTAAAAAAACCGGCTTTCAGGCCGGTTTTTTCATGGGCGCAGGGCGCCGTCGATTGCTTACTTGGCAGGTGCGCTGGCCGCAGCCGAAGCACCTTCGGCCGGCGCGGCAGCCGCTGCCGGACGGTCCGGCACCGGGAACTTGGCGCCGCCGGCGTTCGCCAGGTACACCACGGCACGGCCGATTTCGATGTCTTCGAAGTCGCCGCCGCCCTGGGGGGGCATCGCGCCCTTGCCCTTGAGCGCGTGCTCGAGCAGCGTTGCGTAGCCCTGGCCGATGCGCGGGCCCCAGGCTGCGGCGTCGTTCAGGTGCGGGGCGCCGGGGATGCCGGGAGCGCCGTGGCAGGCCACGCATTGGGCCTTGAACACGGCGTCGCCAGCGGCCAGGGGCCGGTTGGCGTCACGGATCTCGATGGCGCCGACCTTCTTCAGGCGCTCGGCCACTTCCCGATCGCGCGATTCCTGGGTCACGCCGTAGAGCGCCATGTTGTCGCCCTCCGCGGTACCGGCGGGCTTGGTGCCCGAGACCACATAGGACACGAGGCCCACGATGATCAGGATCGGAATGATGAAAGAGAAAAATACCGCGAGCAGCAGTTGCTTCGGGTTCTTGATCGGGCCGGTATGGGCTTCTTCTGTGGCCTGGTAGTGCGGGTCTGCGCTCATGGCGTCCTCAATATCGGGGGGCTCGTCGGGGGCTTTTTCTAACCAACCGGCGATTATAGAGAGGCCCTTTGCCCGCGCGGGCAATTGACCTCTCCATATCGGACGCGCAGGTGTCTCAACCGTTGTTGCGTGTGGCCCAGCCGCCACCCAGCGTCTTGTACAGCGTGACCTGGTTCTGCAGCTGCAGCAGGCGCGTGGCGACGGCCGATTGCTGCGCCGTGAACAGCGAACGCTGTGCGTCGAGCAAGTCGAGCGCGCTGGCGATGCCGTTGCGATAACGCAGGTCGGAGAGCTTGTAGCGCACCGCCTCGGCGTCGGCCTGCGCGGTCTGCGCGCGTGCCTGTTCGCCCAGCGTGGCGCGGCCTGCGAGCGCGTCCGCCACTTCGCGGAAGGCGGTCTGGACCGACTTCTCGTACTGCGCCACTGCGATCTCGCGTCCGGCCTTGGCCGAGTTGAGCCCCGCGATGTTGCGGCCTGCATCGAAGATCGGCAGCGTGACCGTGGGCGCGAAGCTCCAGGCCTTGGTGCCGCGGTCGAACAGGTTCGAGAACTCGCTGCTTGCGGTGCCGATCGAGCTCGTGAGCGACACGCGCGGGAAGAAGTTCGCGCGCGCCGCGCCGATGTTGGCGTTGGCCGCAATCAGCTGCTGCTCGGCCGCGCGGATGTCGGGCCGCTCGGTCAGCAGGTCGGAGGGCAGGCCGGCTGGCACGTCGGGCATCGGGCGGATGCCCGCGAGTCCCTTGGCGCCACCGGCAGTGGCCTCGGCCGGCACCGGTGCGCCGAGCAGCAGGGCGAGTGCGTTCTCGTCCTGCATGCGGGCGCGCTGCTGCTGCGCATAGGCGGCACGCGCGGTCTCGGCCTGCGAATTCGCGGCCTGGAAGTCGATCTCGGACGACACGCCGTTGTCGAAGCGCAGCTTGGTCAGGCGCACCGACTCGTCGCGCGTGACCATGGTCTGGCGCGTGATCTCGAGCAGCTCGTCGTCGGCCAGCAGCGTGAGCCAGCCGCTGGCCACGGCCGCGATCAGGCTGATCTGCGCAGCCTTGCGCGACTCTTCGGTGGCCAGGTACTGCGACAGCGCCTGGTCCTTCAGCGCGCGGATGCGGCCGAAGAAGTCGAGCTCCCACGCAGTGAAGCCGAAGTTGACGCTGTACTGCGAGGACACGCTGCCCTGCGTCGGATCGATTGCCTGGTAGGCGTTGGGGCTCGAGCGCGAGCCCGCGCCCGTGAGGCCGAGCGCCGGGAACAGCGCCGAGCGTTCGATCTGGAACTGCGCACGCGCCTGCTCGATGTTGAGCACCGACACGCGCAGGTCGCGGTTGTTCGCCAGCGCCGTTTGAATGAGGCCCGACAGGCGCGGGTCGGTGAAGAAGTCCTGCCAGGGCAGGGCGGCCGCGGCCTGGCCGGCTGGCTGCGCCGGGTCGCCCGGGAAGGTGGTCGGCACCGGCGCCGCGGGGCGCTCGTAGGTCGGAATCAGCGAGCAGCCCGCCAGCAGCATCGCGGCCGCCAGCACGGTGGGAATCAGAGGTTTCTTAGTCATGTGTTTGGTCTCCCGTGATGCCGGCCGCGGCTGCATGCCGCTTGTCGGCTTCGCGTTGGCGCGCGCTGCCCTTGAACAGCGTGCGCACCACCACGAAGAACACCGGAACGAAGATCACGGCCAGGATCGTGCCGGTCACCATGCCGCCGAGCACGCCGGTGCCGATGGCACGCTGGCTCGCCGAGCCTGCGCCCGAAGCCAGGACCAGCGGCAGCACGCCCAGGCCGAAGGCCAGCGACGTCATGATGATGGGACGGAACCGCAGGTGCGCGGCCTCGAGCGCGGCCTCGACCACGCCGCGGCCCTGCGCCTGCAGGTCTTTCGCGAACTCGATGATCAGAATCGCGTTCTTCGCGGACAAGCCGATGATCGTGATCAGGCCCACCTGGAAGTACACGTCGTTCGAATAGGCGCGCAGCATCGTCGCCACCAGCACGCCCAGCACGCCCAGCGGCACCACCAGGATCACCGACAGCGGGATCGACCAGCTCTCGTACAGCGCGGCCAGGCAGAGGAACACCGCCAGGATCGCGAAGCCGTACAGGATCATGGCCTGCGAGCCTGCGAGCTTTTCTTCCCGCGACTGGCCGGTCCACTCGAAGCCGAAGCCTTGCGGCAGCTGGCCGGCGAGCTTTTCCATCTCGGCCATGGCGGCACCCGTGCTCTGGCCCGGCGCCGCGTCACCGCTGATGCGGATGGCGGGGTAGCCGTTGTAGCGCACGGTCTGCGTCGCACCCGAGACCCACTTGGTGGTCGCGAAAGCCGACAGCGGCACCGGTTGGCCCTTGGTGTTGACGGCGTTCAGGCGCAGCAGGTCGTCCGGCTGCATCCGTGCCGGCGCATCGGCCTGCACCACCACGCGCTGCAGGCGGCCGCGGTTCGGGAAGTCGTTGATGTAGCTCGAACCCAGCGAGGTCGACAGCGCACTGTTGATCGCATCGAAGCTCACGCCCAGGGCGTTGGCCTTGTCGCGGTCGATGTCGATCTCCAGCTGCGGCGCGTCTTCCAGGCCGTCAGGGCGCACCTGCGCGAGGATCTTGCTCTGCGAAGCCATGCCCAGCAGCTGGTTGCGCGCGTTGATCAGTGCCTCGTGGCCTGCGCCCGCACGGTCCTGCAAGCGGAAGCTGAAGCCGCTGGCGTTGCCCAGCTCGGGAATCGGCGGCGGGCTTAGCGGGTAGATGAAGGCGTCGCGGATGCCCGACAGCGCACCGAAGGCACGGCCGGCCAGCGCGCTGGCCGAGTTGGCCGGGTCCTTGCGTTCTTCCCAGTCCTTCAGCGTCACGAAGGCGAGGCCCGCGTTCTGCCCTTGGCCGGAGAAGCTGAAGCCCATCACGCTCACGATGCTCTGCACTTCAGGCTGCTTCAGGATGAAGCCTTCGACCTGCTGCATCACCGACAGCGAACGCTCTTGCGTCGCGCCCGGGGGCAGTTGCACGTTCACGATGATGTTGCCCTGGTCTTCCTCGGGCAGGAACGAGCTCGGCAGGTGCGTGTAGAAGTACGCAACGGCGCCGATGATCGCGGCGTAGATCACGAGGTAGCGGGCGGCGCGGCGCAGGATGCGCGCCACCACGCCTTCGTAGCCCTTGGCCGTGCGCGAGAAACCGCGGTTGAACCAGCCGAAGAAGCCGCGCTTCTCATGGTGGTGGCCAGCTTCCACCGGCTTGAGCAGCGTGGCGCACAGCGCCGGCGTGAGCGACAGCGCCATGAAGGCCGAGAAGCCGATCGAGGCCACCATCACCGCCGAGAACTGGCGGTAGATGTTGCCGGTCGAACCCGCGAAGAAGGCCAGCGGCACGAACACCGAGATCAGCACCACGGTCACGCCGATGATGGCGCCCGAGATCTGCTGCATGGCCTTGCGCGTGGCGTCGAGCGGCGAGAGCCCCTCTTCGCTCATGATGCGTTCGACGTTCTCCACCACCACGATGGCATCGTCCACCACGATACCGATCACCAGCACCATGCCGAACATGGTGAGCACGTTGATCGAGAAGCCCAGCGCGAGCAGCGTGGCAAAGGTGCCCAGCAGTGCAATGGGCACCACGATCGTCGGGATGATCGTGTAGCGCCAGTTCTGCAGGAACAGGAACATCACCAGGAACACCAGCGCGATGGCTTCGAACAGCGTCTTCACCACTTCGGTGATCGAGATCTGCACGAAGCGCGAGCTGTCGTACGGAATGTCCCACTTCACGCCCTTGGGGAAGTAACGCTCCAGCTCGGCCATCTTGGCGCGCACGGCCTTGGCCGACTTCAGCGCGTTGCCGGTCGGCGTGGGCTGCACGCCGATACCGACCGCCGGCACGCCGTTCAGGCGCGCCGAGGTGGCGTAGTTCTGGCCGCCGAGTTCGACGCGCGCCACGTCTTTGAGGCGCACGGTCGAGCCGTCGGTGTTGGCGCGCAGCACGATGTTCTGGAACTGCTCGACGCTGTTGAGCTGGCCGTTCACCGTCACCGTGGCGGAGATCGCCTGGCCGGGAATGTTCGGCAGGTCGCCGAGCGTGCCCGACGCCACCTGGGCGTTTTGCGCGCGGATTGCGGTGTTGACGTCGTTGGACGACAGGTTGAAGCCTTGCAGCTTCGCCGGGTCGATCCAGATGCGCATCGCGTTCTCGGAGCCGAACAGCTGGGCCTGGCCCACGCCGTCGATCCGCTGCAGTTCCGGCACGATGTTGCGCGCGGCGTAGTCACCGAGCGCCACCGGGTCGAAGTCGGGGTTGTCCGACGACAGCATCGCGAACAGCAGGAAGTTGTTGCGCGACTTGTCGACGCGCACGCCCTGCTGCGTCACGGCCGAGGGCAGCCGCGGCGTGGCGCGCGAGAGCCGGTTCTGCACGTCCACCTGCGCGAGGTCTTCGTTGGTGCCAGCCTCGAAGCTGATGGTGATGGCGCCGGTGCCGTCGGCCTGGGCCACCGATTCCATGTAGATCAGGCCGGGCGAGCCGTTCATTTCGCGCTCGATCACGGACAGCACGCTGTCCTCGAGTGTTTGCGCGGACGCACCGGGGTAGGCGACGTTGATCACGATGGCCGGAGGGGCCACCGGCGGGTACTGCGAGATCGGCAGCTGCGTGATGGAAACGCCGCCCAGCACGATGATGAACAGTGCGATCACCCACGCGAAGATCGGTCGGTCGATAAAGAATTTGGCCATGCGAGGCGCTCCTGATTACTTCTTGTCAGCCGGGGCCGAAGCCGGGCTGGCGGCGGGTGCCGCGGCAGCAGACGCTGCCGGTGCCGCGGGTGCAGCAGCCGCTGGGGCAGCCGCGCCGTTCGGCGCCGGCTTCTGCCAAGGCACCGCCTTCACGGGCGTGCCGGGCGGCATCATCTGGAGGCGCTGGAAGCCGTCGACCATCACCTGTTCGCCGGCCTTCAGGCCGTCGAGCACCACCCACTGGTTGTCCTTGGCGGCGCTGATCTTCACGGTGCGCTGGCTCAGCTTGCCGTCGGCGCTGACCACCGTCACGTGGTCACCCTGCTGGGTGCGCGTGACGGCCTGTTGCGGCACCGTGATGGCGTTGGTTACCTGGGCCTGCTCGAGCTTCACGCGCACGTACAGGCCGGGCAGCAGCTCGCCCTTGGGGTTCGGAATTTCGGCGCGCAGCGTGACCTGGCCCGTGGTCGGGTCGACCGTGAGGTCGGAGAACAGCAGCTTGCCGTCCTGCGCATAGTCGGTGCCGTCTTCCAGCACCACGCGGATGCTCGCGGCTTCTTCGCCGCTCGCACGCTTGTACTGGCCGGCGGCCACGGCGCGGCGCAGCTTGAGCACGTCGGAGGCCGACTGCGTGAAGTTCACGTACAGCGGGTTGATCTGCTGCACCACGGCCAGCTCGGTGGCGTCGCCCTGGCCGACCAGTGCGCCTTCGGTGACCAGCGCGCGGCCGATGCGGCCCGCGATGGGCGAGGTGACATCGGCATAGCCCTGGTTGATCTTGGCGGTCTGCAGCAGCGCGCGGTTGGCGGCCACGTCGGCTTCGGCCGTCTTGGCGGAGGCCACGGCCGTCGCGTATTCCTGCTTGCTCACCGCGTTGGCCTCGACCAGCGGCTTGTAGCGCTCGGCCAGTGCCTTGGCCTGCACGGCGTTGGCTTCGGCGCGGGCCAATGCGGCCTGGGCGTTCTGCGTGGCGGCCACCAGCGGTGCGGGGTCGATGCGGAACAGCAACTGGCCGGCCTTCACGTCGCTGCCTTCACGGAACTCGCGTTTGAGCAGGATGCCGGGGGTGCGGGCGCGCACCTGGGCGATGCGCGAGGCCTCGAGGCGGCCGGGCAGCTCGGTCACCAGGCCCACGTCGGTGGGCTTGACCACCACCACGCCGACTTCAGGCGCCGGACGGGCACCACCGCCACCACCGCCCGGTCCGGCCGGGGCCTCGCCCTTGCCGCAGGCGGCCAGGAACAGGAGGGAGACGAGGGCCACGGTCGCGAGACGCGGCGAGAACGACAAGGACGGTTGACGCGAGACATGCAGAAGAGGCATGTGATTCCTTTGATGCGAAGACGGGAGATGGCGCGTTTGCGGGAGAGATCCGTAAACCAGCACGGGCAGGCGGGCCATCCGAGAAGCGCGCTAGTTTACATACATTCATGGATGTATAGTGACAGCCATGCAATGGCCCCACGATACGCAAAGGCCGTTCGCTTTACAAATCAGGAGACTTGGTGGCACGTCGTACGAAGGAAGAAGCACTGGCGACGCGGAATCGATTGCTCGATGCCGCGGAGCTGTTGTTTCAGGCGCAAGGTGTTTCGCAGACCACGCTGCAGCAGATCGCGCAGCAGGCCGGCGCGACCCGGGGCGCCATCTATTGGCACTTCAAGGACAAGGCCGACCTGTTCAACGCCATGATGGAGCGTGTGATCCTGCCGCTGGAAACGCCGACCAGGAGCCGGCTCGCCGGCGGCAGCGACGATCCGCTGGCCGAGATCGAGGAGGGCATGATCCACGCGCTGACGCTCGTGGTCGTCGACCTGCAGGTGCGGCGCGTGTTCGACATCGCGACCCACAAGGTCGAATACACGCATGACATGGCCTCGGTGCAGCAGCGCCACCTCGACGCCCGCAACGCCTGCGTGGTCGATTTCGAAAAAGCCCTGCGACTGGCCGCGCGGCGTGCCCGCATCCGGCTGCCGGTGCCCGGAGCGATGGCCGCGCAGGGTATGCATGCGCTCATCGGCGGGCTGATCCAGAACTGGCTGCTCGACCCCACGGCCTTCGACCTCGTGCCGACCGGCCGGCGCACCTTCCGCGTCTACCTGGCCGGGCTCGGCTTCCCGCGCGCGCCGGCCGGCGCCGTCCCGACGGCACAGGACACGGAAACCGCCCCCGCCTGATAGGCCATAATGTGTGGCTCCGGTGCATTCCGGAGCACCCCTCTCGCTGTATTTCAACGGATAGAATTCGGCCCTCCGAAGGCTGAGATCCAGGTTCGATTCCTGGCGGCGGGACCACCTTCAAGACCGGAAATTCCGCAAGGGCTTCCGGTTTTTTCACTTCTTCCCCGACCCGGCCCCGGCCTTGTGTGACAAGGCCGATCCGGAGATCCGCGCGACCGGGCCGTGACACGCCGTTGCACCCCGTCACCCGGTCGCACGCATGTAAAAATTCCCGCCTATGGAGCTCACCGAACTGGACGAAACCAGCCTCGCAGCACACGCCGCCGAATGGCGTCGGCGCGCGCTGCGCGGCGAGAAACAGGCCCGCGGCATCGCACATGCCCTGGAGGCCGAAATGCGGCGCCGCTTTGGCGATTCGATTCCCCCAAGCCAGAGCGCCGACCTGGACACCCGCCCCCTGGCCCTGCGCCAGCCGCCGCGTCCGTGGTGGAAGTTCTGGTGAGCCGGCCGCGCGCCCGCGCGGCCTGATCCGACACGTCGCGTAGCCGGTCGTCGGTTGCGGGCCCCCGCCGGCCCTGCCACCATGGCCG
Organism: Variovorax sp. EBFNA2; assembly: GCF_033802765.1. Taxonomy (NCBI): domain Bacteria; kingdom Pseudomonadati; phylum Pseudomonadota; class Betaproteobacteria; order Burkholderiales; family Comamonadaceae; genus Variovorax; species Variovorax sp. EBFNA2. The sequence continues at coordinate 5,903,476 of NZ_CP138496.1, read as the reverse complement.
CATGGCATACCAACTTCATTACTGGCCCACGATCCAGGGCCGCGGCGAATTCGTGCGGCTCGCGCTCGAGGCCGCCGGCGCCGACTACGTCGATGTCGCGCGGCTGCCCGCGTCGCAAGGCGGTGGCGAGTCCGCGCTGGGCCAGCGGCTCGGCGACCCTGACAACCCGCGCGCCGCGTTCGCACCGCCGTTTCTCATCGACGGCGACATCGTGGTCGGCCAGACCGCTGCGATCCTGCTGTACCTTGGCCCCAAGCTCGGCCTGGCCGGCATTGGCGAATCCGACGGCCTGTGGACGCACCAGCTGCAGCTCACCATTGCCGACGCCGTGGCCGAGGCGCACGACACCCACCACCCGATCTCGACCGGCGACTATTACGAAGACCAGCGCGACGCGGCCGTGCAGCGTGCACGGGCCTTCCGTGAAGCGCGCATCCCGAAATTCCTGAACTGGTTCGAGCAGGTGCTGCAGCGCAATCCTTCGGGCGACCTGCACCTGGTCGGCGACGTGCTCACTTATGCCGACCTGTCGCTGTTCCAACTGGTGGACGGCCTGCAGTACGCCTTTCCGAAAGCCGCCGCGCGGGCGCTGGCCGACACGCCGTCGGTCGTGAAGCTGCACGCCAACATCCGGCGGCGCCAGCGCGTGCACGACTACTTGCAGAGCCCGCGTCGCATCGCGTTCAACGAGGAGGGGATCTTTCGGCGCTATGCCGAGTTGGATGGCTGAAAACCACCGTCTCAGGTGACCAGCGCGGCGGCGTCCTGCCATGCAGGCAGCCGCACCAGGCCCGCGACCGTCACTGGCTTGCGCTGCGGGCCGAACAGATATCGGTGCGGCACGATGCCTTCCAGGTGATGCAACACGTCGCTGCGGTCGTCGATGAAGTGCGTGATGTGCAGTTCGCGGCAGTGATCGGCCTTCTGTGGTCGCTGAAGGCAGAAGCGCAGGTTGGCGGGTGCGATGCCCGTGCGCTCGAAGAAGCGGTGGTGCCGCAGCCAGGCACGGCTCTTGGCCTGCACGCTCGGGCCGCATTTCGAGACCAGCCAGACGCGCCCTTCGAACTTTTCTACCAGCGGCCCGACCGCCTCGAACATGCCTTCATAGGGCAGCGTGCGCAGTGCATCGTCGAGCGAACCGCCGATGAAGGATGTGTCCGCGCCATCAGCGCCCTCGGGAGCGATCAGCACGCGGCCGATGTCGATGCCGAGCCGGGGAAGTGGGTGTGTGTTTTTCATTTCTTGTTCCTTGTGTCTTGAAGAAGCAAGCGGATCGTAGAAATGAAGGTGATCACCAGGAACTACTGATATTGGATGAGCTATCCATAAAATGGATAGATGGACATTCCCCGTACCAACCTCGACGCGCTGCAGTCCTTCGCCGTGTTTGCCGACACGTTGAACTTCAGCGAATCGGCGCGATTGCTGCACATCAGCCAACCGGCCTTGCACGCGAAGGTGCGCAAGCTGTCCGAGCAGCTCGATGCAACGCTGTACGTGCGGGTGGGCAGCGCACTGCAACTCACGCAGGCCGGCGAGCAGGTGGCGCGGCATGCGCGAGAGCTGCTGACGCTCAACCGGCGCTTCGTCAAGGGACTGGCCATGGGGCAGGACACGCCGGTCGTCACGCTGGCGGCCGGCGAAGGCGCGTACCTCTACCTGCTGGGGAGGGCGTTGTCGCAGTTCTCCGGGCCGGGCGCATCGCCGCACCTGCAACTGCTCACACGCAACCGCGATGAAGCGATCCAGGCGGTGCGGGCCGGGCAGGCGCAGCTGGGCATCGCGCCGCTCGGCACGGTGCCCGCGGACCTGCAGGCGCGGCGCCTGACGTCCGTGGGGCAGGTGCTGGTCGTGCCCCGCACGCACGCACTGGCCGCGCGCAAGTCGGTGCGCCTGCGGGACCTGAAGGGCGCGCAATTGATCGTGCCGCCGGCGGGCAGGCCGCACCGCGAACTGCTCGGTCGGCTGCTGCAGGTCGAGTCGGTGCCCTGGCAGCCCTCGCTCGAAGCCAACGGCTGGGAATTGATGCTGCGTTTCGCTCAGCTGGGCTTCGGTCTCACGGTGGTGAACGCCTGCTGTCGCATTCCCAGGGAACTGGTCGGCATTCCGTTGCAGGGCTATCCGCCGCTCGAGTACCACGTGTTCCACGCGGCCGACCGGCCGCCCACTGAGCACGAGCAACGCCTCCTGGATGCGTTGCTGGCCCATGCCGACCATTGGCGGGCTGCCCTTCAATCCTCCGGCCGGAAGGCGCCATGACACCCGAAGACGCGAGCAAATTCATCGCCTACGTGCTGCGGCATGCGCCGGAATCCGTCGGCCTGCGCCTCGACGCGGAGGGTTGGGCCGGCATCGACGACCTCGTCGCAGGGGCCGTGGCGGCGGGCCGCGACCTGACGCGGTCGGAGGTCGTGCGCGCCGTCGATTCGGGCGCGAAGAAGCGCTACGAGCTGTCGGGCGACGGGCTGCGCATCCGCGCGCTGCAAGGGCACTCCACGTCGCAGGTCAGCCGCAGCTTCGAGGCCGTGACGCCGCCGGCGTTGCTGTTCCACGGCACGGCGACACGCTTTCTGGCGGCCATTCGCGCGCAAGGCCTGCTGCCGGGTACGCGGCAGCACGTGCACCTGTCCGCCGACGAGGCGACGGCGGTGCAGGTGGGGCAGCGCCACGGCAAGGCCGTTGTGCTACGGGTGGACGCCGGCCGCATGCATGCGCTGGGCCATGCGTTTCACCGCGCCGAGAACGGGGTCTGGCTGACCGCGCGCGTGGCGCCAGAATTCCTGTCGGAGCCTGGGCGCGGCGCGTAGCTGCAGCCTGTTTACTCGTCTTCCGCTTCGTTGCGGATGCGCAGCGCCAACTCATACAGCGTGTTGCGCGGCGCGCCGGTGATCTCCGCGGCCAGCTTCACGGCCGTCTTCACCGGAAGTTCTGCCAGCAGCAGGCGCAGCACGCGTTCGCCTTCCGCGCCGCTGTCGCCGCTCACCGCCACGGGGTGCAGCACCAGCGCGAACTCGCCGCGCGTGCGGTCGCGGTCGGCGCTGAACCAGTCGGGCAGCGCGCTGGCGGCCACGGTGGCGATTTCCTCGAACTGCTTGGTGAGCTCGCGGCCCACGGTGATGCGGCGTTCGCCCAGCACGGCCAGTGCGCGGGCCAGGATTTCGATGCGGTGCGGCGCTTCGAGCAGCACCACGGCGCGTGGCTCCTGCGCGAGCGCCTGCACGGCGGTGTCGCGCTCGCCGGCCTTGGTCGGCAGGAAGCCCGCGAACACGAAGGCGCTGCTGTTGTGCGCGTTGCTCTCGCCGCCGTCGGCCACCAGCCCCGCCGCGCTCACGAGCGTGACGACGCTGCTGGCGCCCGGCAATGGCAGCACGCGGTGGCCGGCCGCGCGCACGGCGGCGGCCAGGCGCGCGCCGGGGTCGCTCACGCCGGGCGTGCCGGCGTCGCTCACGTAGGCGATGCGCTCGCCCTGCGCGAGCCGCGCGACCACGGCCTGCGCAGCCTCGGCCTCGTTGTGCTGGTGCACCGCGAGCAACCGTGCGCCGGGGCGGTCGATGCCGTAGGCGCGCAGCAGCGTCTGTGTGTGGCGCGTGTCCTCGCAGGCGATCACGTCCACCAGCTGCAGCACATGCAGTGCGCGCAGCGTGATGTCGGCCAGGTTGCCGATCGGCGTGGCGACGACATACAGCGTGCCCTGCGGATAATGCTGCGCGCCCGCGGCGTCGTGCGCGGCCGGCAGGGCGGCGCCGAAGGAAGCAGGGGCGAGTGAAGCCAAGAGGTTTCTCCGTAGGGCAGCGAAAACAAAAAACAGGGCAGGGAGCCATGACGACAAGCACCACGACGACGAAGCATCGCGGCGATGCGGCGGAAGACGCTGCGCTCGATCACCTGCGCCGGGCCGGCCTCGTGCCGGTCGCGCGCAATTATCGAACGCCGGGGCGCGGCGGCGGCGAGGTCGACCTGATCATGCGCGATCCGCGCGACGGCACGCTGGTGTTCGTCGAAGTGCGCCAGCGCAGCGCGGCCTCGCACGGCGGCGCGGGCGGCAGCATCACGGCGGGGAAGCAGCGGCGCATCGTGCTGGCCGCGCGGCATTACCTGGGCCGGTTGCGGGCGCTGCCGCCGTGCCGGTTCGACGTGGTGCTGATCGAGGAGAAAATCACTTGGTTGAAAGCCGCCTTCGATGCCGGCTGACGCGCCCGCCAGGGAACTGAAGCCTTCCTGAAGGCTCCACCACTCAAACTTCTTGTTTCACGACCCCCAGTTATCATCGCGCCCCATGCTCGAGCAACGGATTCAGCAGCACTTCATTGACAGTGCCGACCTCAAATACCAGACCGGCCCGGTCCTCAGCAAACCCATCTCTCAAGCGATGCAGGCGCTGCTGGCCTGCGTGACCAGCGGCGGCAAGGTGCTGGCCTGCGGGGCCGGCGTGTCGGGCTTGCTGGCCGCGCAGTTCGCTTCCAATTTCGTGGGCCGCTTCGAACGCGAGCGGCCCGAGCTGGGCGCCATCGCGCTGCCCGGCGACACCACCGACCCGGCCGCCGACAGCCCGCAGGCCGCCGATGCCGACCGCTTCGCGCGCCAGGTGCGCGCGCTGGGCCAGGCCGGCGACGTGCTGCTGGTGCTCAGCGCCAGCGGGCATTCGTCCGCGGTACTGGCCGCCGTGCTGTCCGCGCATGAGCGCGACATGACGGTGGTGGCGCTGCTCGGCAACGCCGCGACCGGCTTGGCAGCGGCCGCGCCAGGTGCCGCAGCCACGGGCGGCACAGGCGGCACGATCGGCCGCGCGCTGCGCGAAACCGACGTCCAGATCAGCGTGCCGCACGAGCGTGCGGCGCGCATTCACGAAATCCACCTGCTCGCGCTGCATTGCCTGTGCGACGGCGTGGATGCCCAGTTACTCGGAGAACAGGAAGTTTCCTCATGACCATGACGACCCTGACCAAGGCCTCGACCCAACGTTTCGCTCTGGCGCTCACCCTCGGCGCCGCTCTGGTGGCCGGCCTGTCCGCCTGCGTGCCGCTCGTCGTGGGCGGCGCGGCGATGGTGGGCGTGGGCATGGTGGCGACCGACCGTCGCAGCTCGGGCGCCCAGCTCGACGACCAGGGCATCGAGCTGCGTGCCGCGGCCCGCGTGCGCGACATCGCCAACGACAACATGTACGTGAGCGTCACCAGCTTCAACCGCCAGGTGCTGCTGACCGGCGCCGTCGGCAACGACGCCGACCGCCGCCGCGTCGAGGACGAGGTGAGCCGCGTCGTCAACGTGCGCTCGGTGGTCAACGAACTCACCATCGGCGCCCCGAGCACCTTCCAGGACCGCTCGAACGACCTGTACATCACCGGCAAGGTGAAGGCTTCGCTGCTCGACGCCAAGGACATCTTCGCCAACTCCTTCAAGGTCGTGACCGAACGCGGCACGGTCTACCTGATGGGCATCGCCACCCGACGCGAGACCGACCGCGCCACCGAGATCACGCGCGGCGTGACCGGCGTGGCGAAGGTGGTGCGGGTGGTCGAGGTGGTGAGCGAGGCCGACCTCGCAGCGAGCCAGGCGGCCAACCAGTCCGGCGCGCAGCGCGGCGGCACGGGCCCGGCGCCGGTCAGCAACGCAACGCCGTCGGCACCGGCTGCGTCCTCGGGCTCACGCGTGCCGCTGCCGCCGATGGAGCCGCTGCCCGCGCCGGCCGGCGGTGCAACGACCTCACCCGTGCGCTGAAGAGCCTTGCCCCATAGAAAAGCCCGCGGCAGCGGGCTTTTCTTTTTCGTGGAACACCGAGGAACCGGCTTTGCCGGGCCTCAGGTGTTGCCCCCGGTAGGGGGTTGGCGAAGCGACACGAAGTGCGCGCAGCCTGGGGGCGAGCCTACTTCAACCGGATGATGAGGCTCGACGTGTCCCAGCGCCTGCCGCCGGCCTGCTGCACGTCGGCATAGAACTGGTCGACCAGCGCCGTCACCGGCACGCGCGCGCCGTTGCGCTTGGCTTCGTCGAGCACCAGGCCCAGGTCCTTGCGCATCCAGTCGACGGCAAAGCCGTAGTCGAACTTGCCGGCGATCATGGTCTTGCCGCGGTTGTCCATCTGCCAGCTCTGGGCCGCGCCCTTGCCGATGACGCCGAGCACGGCTTCCATGTCGAGGCCGGCGCGCTGGCCGAAGGCGATGGCTTCCGACAAACCTTGCACCAGTCCCGCAATGGCGATCTGGTTGACCATCTTCGCGAGCTGGCCCGCACCGCTCTCGCCCAGCAAGGTGACCGCGCGCGAGAAGGCCATCGCCACCGGCTTGATGCGCTCGAACACCGCTGCGTCGCCGCCGCACATCACGGTGAGTGCGCCGTTCTGCGCGCCCGCCTGGCCGCCCGACACGGGCGCGTCGATGAAGTGCAGGCCGCGCGCCAGCGCCGCCTTCGACAGCTCGCGCGCCACGTCGGCCGAGGCCGTCGTGTGGTCGACCAGCACGGCGCCGGGTTTCATGCCGGCCAGCGCGCCGTCGTCGCCGAGCACCACCGAGCGCAGGTCGTCGTCGTTACCGACGCAGCAGAACACGATGTCCGCGCCGGCTGCCGCTTCGCGCGGCGTGGGGGCGTGGCGGCCGGGCGCGCCGAACTCGGCGACCCAGGCCTGCGACTTGGCGGGTGTGCGGTTGTAGACCGTGACCGTGTGGCCGGCCTTGGCCAGGTGCCCGGCCATGGGCCCGCCCATGACGCCGAGGCCGAGAAAGGCCACCGTCTGGGCGGGAACGGATTCGTAGGTGCGGGGGTTGATGCTGCTCATGGCCGACAGCTTAAAGCCAAAGAAAGAAAGCCGGCGCGCCCCGGGGACGCACCGGTGGGGCGGCTTCAGACGATCGCGAAGTGCTCGGTGCCGGCCGCCAGGTCGGTGCTGCGCGCGCGCTGGCTGTTCAGCTTGATCTGCAGGCGCAGGTCGTTGGCCGAATCGGCGTTGCGGATCGCTTCTTCGAAGTTGATGGCGTTGCCCTCGAACAGGTCGAACAGCGCCTGGTCGAAGGTCTGCATGCCCAGGTTGCGGCTCTTCTTCATGATTTCCTTGATCTCGCCCACCTCGCCCTTGAAGATCAGGTCGGAGATCAGCGGCGTGTTCAGCAGGATCTCGACCGCCGCCACGCGGCCCTGGCCGTCTTCGGTGGGCACCAGCCGTTGCGACACCAGCGAGCGCAGGTTCAGCGACAGGTCCATCAGCAGCTGCGCGCGGCGCTCTTCGGGGAAGAAGTTGATGATGCGGTCGAGCGCCTGGTTGGCGCTGTTGGCGTGCAGCGTGGCCATGCACAGGTGACCGGTTTCGGCGAAGGCCACGGCGTGCTCCATGGTCTCGCGGTCGCGAATTTCGCCCATCAGGATCACGTCGGGCGCCTGGCGCAGCGTGTTCTTCAGCGCGGCTTCCCAGCTGTCGGTGTCGATGCCCACTTCGCGCTGCGTCACCACGCAGTTCTTGTGCGGGTGCACGAACTCGACCGGGTCTTCCACCGTGACGATGTGGCCGTAGGAGTTTTCGTTGCGCCAGTCGACCATCGCGGCCAGCGTGGTCGACTTGCCCGAGCCCGTGGCGCCCACCAGGATGGTGAGGCCGCGCTTGGTCATCGCCACGTCCTTGAGCACCTGCGGCATGCCCAGCCCGTCGATGGTCGGCAGCTTGGCGGGAATGGTCCGCAGCACCATGCCGACCTTGCCCTGCTGCACGAACGCGTTCACGCGGAAGCGGCCGATGCCGGTCGGCGAGATCGCGAAGTTGCACTCCTTGGTGCGCTCGAACTCGGCCGTCTGGCGGTCGTTCATGATCGAGCGCGTGAGCGCCAGCGTGTGCTGCGCGCCCAGCGCCTGCTGCGACACCTTGGTGACCTTGCCGTCGACCTTGATGGCCGGCGGGAAGTCGGCGGTGATGAACAGGTCGCTGCCGTTGCGGCTCACCATGAGCTTGAGCAGGTCGTTGATGAACTGGCTGGCTTGATCGCGTTCCATGATGTCTGTGCTCCGGGTGGCTGTTCGAATCAGCCGGGGAAATTCTCGGGAATCTTGGCTTTACCGCGCGCTTCGGCGGCAGAGATCGTATTGCGGCGCACCAGCTCTGTCAGGTTCTGGTCGAGCGTCTGCATGCCCGAGCCCTGGCCGGTCTGGATGGTGGAGTACATCTGCGCGACCTTGGCCTCGCGGATCAGGTTGCGGATGGCCGGCGTGCCCAGCATGATCTCGTGCGCCGCCACGCGGCCCTGGCCGTCCTTGGTCTTGCACAGCGTCTGCGAGATCACGGCTTGCAGCGATTCCGACAGCATCGCGCGGATCATTTCTTTTTCTTCGCCCGGGAACACGTCGATGATCCGGTCGATGGTCTTGGCGGCCGACGAGGTGTGCAGCGTGCCGAACACCAGGTGGCCCGTTTCGGCCGCGGTCATCGCGAGACGAATGGTTTCGAGGTCGCGCAACTCGCCCACCAGAATGGCGTCCGGGTCTTCGCGCAACGCGGAGCGCAGCGCGTTCGAGAACGACAGCGTCATCGGCCCCACTTCGCGCTGGTTGATCAGGCACTTCTTCGACTCGTGCACGAACTCGATCGGGTCTTCCACCGTGAGGATGTGGCCGTACTCGTTCTCGTTGAGGTAGTTCACCATCGCCGCCAGCGTGGTCGACTTGCCCGAGCCCGTGGGGCCCGTCACCAGCACCAGCCCGCGCGGCTTGAGTGCGAGTTCGCCGAAAATCTTCGGGGCGTTGAGCTGCTCGAGCGTGAGGATCTTCGAGGGAATGGTCCGGAACACGGCGGCCGCGCCGCGCGCCTGGTTGAAGGCGTTCACGCGGAAGCGCGCGAGGCCGTCGATCTCGAACGAGAAGTCGACCTCCAGGAACTCTTCGTAGTGCTTGCGGTGCGTGTCGCTCATGATGTCGTACACCATGGCGTGCACCGCCTTGTGGTCCAGCGCATCGACGTTGATGCGGCGCACGTCGCCGTTCACGCGGATCATCGGCGGCAGGCCGGCCGACAGGTGCAGGTCGGAGGCTTTGTTCTTGACGCTGAACGCCAGCAGTTGGGTGATGTCCACGGGGCTCCTCAGGCAGGCTTTGGTGACGTTTTGATACGAATTCGGAAGATTATGACGATGATTGGCGACGACCTCCAGCAAGTAAGGGCCCGGATCGACCAGGCCTGTGCAGACGCCGGGCGCGACCCGTCGGCGGTGCGCCTGCTGGCGGTGTCCAAGACCTTCGGGCCGGAGGCGGTGCGCGAGGCGCACGCGGCCGGCCAGGCGGCGTTCGGCGAGAACTACGTGCAGGAGGGTCTGGACAAGATCGCCGCGCTGGCCGATCTGCGCGCGGGGCTCGAATGGCACTGCATCGGCCCTCTGCAGAGCAACAAGACGCGGCCCGTGGCCGAGCAGTTCGACTGGGTCCACAGCATCGACCGCCTGAAGATCGCCGAGCGCCTGTCAGCCCAGCGGCCGGCCCATCTGCCGCCGCTGCAGGTGTGCCTGCAGATCAACGTGGACGGCGGCGCGAACAAGTCCGGCGTGCCGCCGGAAGAGGCTTTGGCGCTCGCGCGGGCTGTGGCGGCATTGCCACAGCTGCGGCTGCGCGGGCTCATGGCGATCCCCGAACCGGCGGCGGATTTCGCGGCGCAGCGCGAACTCTGCCTGCGCGCGCATGCGGTGTTCGAGTCGATCCGCGCGGCGGGCATCGCGCTGGACACGCTGTCGCTGGGCATGAGCGGGGACCTCGAGGCGGCGGTCAGTGCCGGCAGCACGATGGTCAGAGTGGGGACCGCGATCTTCGGCGGCAGGGCGCGCAAGCCCGCCTGAGCCTGCTCAGAACGTCTCAGACCCCGAGCGGCAAGCGCGCGCTGCTCTTCACCTCTTCCATCACCGCATACGTGCGCGTCTCGCGCACCCCGGGCAGTTGCCACAGCACGGTGCCGGCGAACTCGCGGTAGGCGGCCATGTCGGCCATGCGGGTCTTGAGGAGGTAGTCGAAGCCGCCGGCGACCATGTGGCATTCCATGATCTCGTCGCGCACCTGCACGGCGGCCTTGAACTGGTCGAACACGTTGGCGGTGGTGCGGTCGAGCAGCACCTCGACGAACACGGTGAAACCGCGCCCCAGCTTGTAGGGGTCGAGGCGGGCCTCGTAGCCCAGGATGAAGCCGTCGCGCGTGAGGCGCTGCACGCGCGCCAGCACGGCGGTGGGGGAGAGCGCAACGGCCTCCGCCAGCTTGAGGTTGGTGATGCGGCCATCTTCCTGAAGGATCTTCAGCAGGCGCAGATCGATGCGGTCCAGATCAAGCATTCGAGAATTATCCGGCGCACACATCGATCCGCTGCGAGAAATTCGGCCTATTTGTTCAGGCCATAGGAGATAGAACCAAGGAAGTGCCGTTCGACTACCCTTTTGTGGCGATTCAAACTACGGGAAGCCGTGGCTGCGCTGAAGTTCAGCGCAGCGTGGTCGTGCCGGGCGCGGCAGCCTGGCGACCCGAGAGCTGGTCGACCAGCGCGCCGTAGGCCGGGCCTTCGCGCAGCTTGGTGTAGGCGGCCTGGGCTTCGCGGTAGCCGGGGCGCGACGTGTCGGCGCCGGCTTCGCCCGATTGCTGGGCGGCCAGGCCCGAGCGGATCCACAGCTGCGTGTCGGCGGCCACGGCGGCGCGGCTGTTGGCCGAGACGACGACGGGCTCCTGGCCCATGGTCTCGTTGTAGCCCTGCGTGGGCGCGGTCTTCAGCCACTGCTGGGCGTCGGCCGTGACGGCGGCGCGCGTCGTCGACGACGCAAAGGGCGCGGGACGCGGATCGCCTTCGGCGTAGTTGCCGGCAAAGCTCGGTGCCGCGGCGAGGCCGAGCAGGGCGGCGATGGCGGCGGTGTTCAGCAGGCGGGTGGTGGAAGACAGCGTCATGTTCGTTCACTCCTTGAGGGGGTTGCTTGGTTGGTGAGAACGACTGTACGAAGCGCATCCACGCGAGCGATAACGTCCGGATGACGGTTTTGTCATGTGCGTATCGATCTGCATCGGGCCGCGTCTTGCGGCAGCGCAAGGGGCCTTCCAACTTCTCTTGCATAACCGCCATCGCGGCATGCATAAGCCATGGCGCGCGGCCCGCAGTCGGCATATCGTTGCGCCCATCCATTCCAACCAAGGGATCTTTCATGAACGAGAAACTCTCCTTCGTCAATCCGACGGCCAACAGCCCCTGGGGCACCTACCTGTCGCAGGTCGATCGTGTCGTGCCGTACCTCGGCCCGCTGGCGCGCTGGGTCGAAACCCTCAAGCGCCCCAAGCGCGCACTGATCGTCGACGTGCCGATCGAGATGGACAACGGCACCATCGCCCACTTCGAGGGCTACCGCGTGCAGCACAACATGAGCCGCGGGCCGGGCAAGGGCGGCGTGCGCTTCCACCCCGACGTCACGCTCGAAGAAGTGATGGCGCTGTCGGCCTGGATGACCATCAAGACCGCGGCCGTCAACCTGCCGTACGGCGGTGCCAAGGGCGGCATCCGCGTCGACCCGAAGAAGCTGTCGCTGCAAGAGCTCGAGAAGGTCACGCGCCGCTACACCAGCGAGATCGGCATCATCATCGGCCCGCACACCGACATCCCCGCGCCCGACGTGAACACCAACGCGCAGATCATGGCGTGGATGATGGACACCTACTCGATGAACGTCGGCGGCACCGCCACCGGCGTGGTCACGGGCAAGCCGCTGCACCTGGGCGGTTCGCTGGGCCGCGTGAAGGCCACCGGCCGCGGCGTGTTCGTCACCGGCCGTGAAGCGGCCCGCCGCCTGGGCATGGACCTGCGCGGTGCGCGCATCGCGGTGCAGGGCTTCGGCAACGTGGGCTCGGTCGCGGCCGAACTGTTCGTGGAAGCCGGCGCCAAGATCGTCGCCGTGCAGGACCACACCGGCACCATCGTGAACACCAACGGCCTGGACCTGACGAAGCTCGTGCCCATCTCGCGCACCGACGGCGTGGTCGGCTTCAAGGCCGGCGGCGACATCGTGCCGAACGAAGACTTCTGGGACGTCGCCTGCGACATCCTGATCCCGGCCGCCCTCGAAGGCCAGATCACCGCCGAACGCGCCAAGAAGACCACCGCCAAGCTGGTGCTCGAAGGCGCCAACGGCCCGACGGTGCCCGAGGCCGACGACATCCTGGCCGAGCGCGGCGTGCTGGTCGTGCCCGACGTGATCTGCAACGCCGGCGGCGTGACGGTCTCGTACTTCGAATGGGTGCAGGACTTCTCGTCCTTCTTCTGGGACGAGGACGAGATCAACGTGCGCCTCGACCGCATCATGATGAACGCGCTCAACCAGATCTGGGACACGGCCGACAAGCACAAGATCTCGCTGCGCACGGCCACGTATGCGGTGGCCTGCGAGCGCATCCTGATGGCGCGCCAGGAACGCGGTCTCTACCCCTGACGCCCTGACGCGATCTCTGGGGCTTGCAGGGCCTTTTCGGGAACCCCCGGCGCGCCGGGGGCTCGAAGCGAAGCCGCCGGGTGGTTAGCATCCGGTGTCCTTCCCGACCTGCCATGCCCCCCACCTCTTCTGCTGCTTTCTTCTCTTCGCCGGCCCGTGTGCCGGCGTTTCTGTTCCCGAGCCTGCTGTCGGTGCTCGTGCTGGCCGGCTGCGGCACCTTGGGCACGCGCCAGGCCTACGAGCCTGAAGACTTCGACTCGACCACCACCCACACGCGCAACTACGCCGCCAGCGAGGCGCAGACCTGCGAGGCGGCGCGTCGCGCGTTGCTGAGCCAGGGCTACATGGTCACGGCCGCCAACGCCGACCTGGTGACCGCGCGCAAGAGCTTCCAGCCCGCGGCCGAGACGCACGTCGAGGTCGAGTTTCGCGTGGTCTGCGCACGCGAATTGGGTGCGGGCAGCGCCTCGGCCGGGCGCAGCACCGTGGCCTTCGCGACCGCGCTGCAAGACCGCTACGGTTTGAAGAAGGGCAGCAACTCGGCCAGCCTGGGTGTGGGCGCCATCGGCTCGCTCTCTCTGCCCTTCGGCGGCAGCAACGAGGCGATGGTCAAGGTGGCGAGCGAGACGCTGTCCGACGAACGTTTCTACGACCGCTTCTTCACGCTGGTCGAGCGCTTCCTGCAGGGCGGCGGCCCCGACATGCCGGCCGATGCGGCGCCAGCGGACGAGGCACCGAAGCCGACTGCGCGCCCCGCTGCAACGACCTTCCCGGTATCGCCGTCGCCGAACCGCGGCTGAACCGCAGAGCAAAGAGGCGCGCTCAGCGCACCAGCGTCGACTTGCCGAACAGGCTCTCGATCAACTCCACCGCCACCTCGGCCGTCTGGTTGCGCACGTCGAGCGCGGGGTTGAGTTCCACCACGTCGACCGAGCCGAGCCGCCCGGTGTCGGCGATCATTTCCATGCACAGCTGCATCTCGCGGTAAGTCGGTCCGCCGCGCACGCCCGTGCCCACGCCGGGCGCGTCGGCCGGGTCGAGGCAATCGAGGTCGAAGCTCACGTGCAGGTGGGTGTCTTCGTCCACGTCCTGCAGCGCCTCGGTCATGGTGGTGCGCATGCCGTGCTCGTCGATGTGGCGCATGTCGAACACATGCAGCCCCAGCGTGCGGATCGCCTTCTTTTCGTCATCGTCCACGCTGCGGATGCCGATGAAGCGGATCGCGTCGGGTGCCAGCGCCGCGGGCTCGCCGCTCCAGCCCGTGAGGTCCGCGGGGCCGTGGCCCAGCAGGCACGACACGGGCATGCCGTGCAGGTTGCCGCTGGGGCTCGTGGTCTCGGTGTTGACGTCGGAGTGCGCATCGAGCCACAACACCCGCAGCTTCTTGCCGCGCTGGCGTGCGTGCCAGGCCACGGCGCTGATCGAGCCGATCGCCAGGCAGTGGTCGCCGCCCAGCATCACGGGCACGTGGCCGGCGCCCAACGCGGTGTCGACGGCGGCGTAGACCGAGCGATTCCACGCGATCACTTCGGTGAGGTGGCGCAGCCCGTTGGCGGGTGGCGCCCACGGCGTGGCCGGGCCCGCGAGGTTGCCGCGATCAAGCACCGTGAAGCCCTGGCCCGCCAGCGCCTCGGCCAGGCCGGCCACGCGCAATGCATCGGGCCCCATGCCCGCGCCGCGCACGCTGGCGCCGATGTCGGTGGGCGCGCCGATCAGTTCGAGGGTGACGGTGGCGGCGGTGCTGCTGCTGTTCATGTCGGTCTCCCGATGTGGTGCCAGAGGTAGGCGTAGCCGAGCGCATCCATGAAGGCGGACGCCTTGTTGTCCGCGGCGGCGCTGTGGCCGCCTTCCATGTTTTCGTAGAAGCTGCTGTCGTGCCCTTGTGCGAGCAGCTTCGCGTGCATCTTGCGCGCATGCACGGGTCCCACGCGGTCGTCGCGCGTGGAGGTGGTGAACAGCGCGGGCGGGTAGGGCGTGCCGGCCCTGGCGTTCTCGTAGGGCGAGAAGGTCTGGATGAATTCCCATTCGTCGGGCTGTTCCGGGTCGCCGTACTCCGCGATCCACGAGGCACCGGCCGACAGCTGCGTGTAGCGCTTCATGTCGAGCAGCGCCACCTCGCTCACGATGGCGCCGTACAGTTGCGGGTACAGCGTGAGCATGTTGCCCATGAGAAGGCCGCCGTTGCTGCCGCCCATGGCGCCCAGGTGCGCGGGCGAGGTGATGCCGCGCGCGAACAGGTCTTGCGACACGGCCGCGAAGTCTTCGCAGGTGCGCAGGCGGTTCTCCTGCAGCGCGGCCTGGTGCCAGCGCGGGCCGTACTCGCCGCCGCCGCGGATGTTGGCCACCACGTACACGCCGCCGCGTTCCAGCCAGGAACGGCCGATGCCGCCGCTGTAGCTCGGCTCCAGCGAAATCTCGAAGCCGCCGTAGGCGTACTGCAGCGTGGGGTTCGTGCCGTCGGCCACGAGGTCTTTGGCGGCGATCTCGAAGTAGGGCACGCGCGTGCCGTCCGCCGAGGTCGCGAAATGCTGGCTCACGCGAAAGCGCGACGCATCGAAGAAGCCGGGGCTGTGCTTCAGCGGCTGCGGCTCGCCCTGGCCGAGGGTGCCGATGTACAGCGTGGTCGGCTGCAGGAAGCCGCTCACGGTCAGGAAGTAGTCGTCGTTCTCGGTCTCGTCGATGCCGCCGGCCGCCACGCAAGAGAGCGCGGGCGCGCCGCCCAGGCTGTCGCGCGCCCAGTCGCCGAGGCCGTCCGCCGGCGGCGTGAGCACCTCGAGCCGGTTCACCACGTCGTGCATCACGTTGAGGATGAGGTGGTGGCGCGTCCATGAGTAGTCGTCGAGCGCGGTCGTGTCGTCGGGCTCGAACAGCAGCGTGAGTTCGCGCGCGCCGGCCATGTAGTCGTCGAAGCGCGCGGCCAGCAGCGATCCGGCGGTGTAGGTCTGGCCGGCCACGGTCCAGTCTTCGCGCGGCTCGATCAGCAGCCACTCGCGCGTGACGCCGGTGTTGGCGTCGTCGGGCACGTCGATCTTGGCGAGCGCGCCGTCGGGCGCGCGCAGCCAGGTTTCGCTGTCGTAGAAGTCGATCTGGCGCGAGACGAAGTCGCGCTCGAAGCCGGGCGTGTGGTCGCTCCAGGCGCTCACGGACATGTCTTCGTGCGCGCCCTCGTACACGGTGACGGCCTCGGCCAGCGGCGTGCCGCGTTGCCATTGCTTCACCAGGCGCGGGTAGCTCGAGCTGGTCATGGAGCCGGGGCCGAAATCGGTGCCCACGTAGAGGTGGTCGATGTCTTTCCAGGTGACGTGGTTCTTCGCTTCGGGCAGCGCGAAACCGCCTTCGACGAACGTCATGATTACCAGGTCGAACTCGCGCACCACGTCGGCATCGGCGCCGCCGCGCGACAGCGAGATCAGGCAGCGCTCGTAGTCGGGCTCCAGGCAGTCGGCGCCGTGCCAGACCCAGTTTTCGCCGTCTTCGGCTGCGAGCGCGTCGAGGTCGAGCACGGTCTCCCAGTCGGGTTCGGGCGTGCGGTATTCGGCGAGCGTGGTGCGACGCCACAGGCCCTTGGGGTGCGCCTTGTCGCGCCAGAAGTTGTAGTACAGCGGGCCGATCTTGCTGACCATCGGAATGCGTGCGTCCGAGTCGAGCACCTCGAGCAGGCCCTGCTCGATCGCCCGGAAGTCGGGCGACTGCGCGTAGGTGTGAACGGTGCGTGCATTCTGCTGGCGAGCCCAGTCCAGAGCGGCTTCGCCGTCGATGTCTTCGAGCCAGAGGTTGTCGTCGTTGTCGTGCGCAGAGGTCATGCGGCACAGTGTACGAAGCCCCCGTGACCGCGCCGGCTGCGAGCAGTTGTTGCGGCCTGGTCGCGGCCTGCAAGGCGCGTCGATTTTTTCATTACAAGTGGCCGCGCATCCCCGCAAAGCTTGGGACAAACCCCTGTCTCGCGCGTGCCTTCCCCCGGT
This sequence comes from Variovorax sp. EBFNA2, assembly GCF_033802765.1. NCBI lineage: Bacteria > Pseudomonadati > Pseudomonadota > Betaproteobacteria > Burkholderiales > Comamonadaceae > Variovorax > Variovorax sp. EBFNA2. The sequence goes on along the minus strand of NZ_CP138496.1, from coordinate 5,887,103 downwards.
GGAAACACTGAAGAAGCGAAGGCCCACGGACGCCATGCCCACGGTATCCTGCCGAACGGCGCTTGCCCCAACGAGGAGAACCACACATGAAACACCTGAGCGGTCTTGATGCCACCTTCCTTCACCTGGAAACCCCCGAGATGCCGATGCACGTGGGCTCGCTCAACGTGCTGGATCTGCCCAAGGGCTACAAGGGCGACTTCTACGAAGACGCCAAGGCTTTCATGGCCAGCCGCATCCACCTGGCCGACGTGTTCACGCGCAAGCTCGCGCTGATGCCCTTCGACATGTCCAACCCCGTGTGGGTGGACGACGACGACATCGACATCGACTACCACGTGCGCCACATCACGCTGCCCAGGCCCGGCACCAACCGCCAGCTGCAGCAGTACGTGGCACGGCTGCATTCCACGCTCATCGACCGCAGCCGCCCGATGTGGGAGTTCTTCATCATCGACGGCCTGCAGAGCGGCCAGGTGGCGCTGTACACCAAGGTGCACCATGCGGGCATCGACGGGCAGGCCGGCGTCGAAGTGGGCAAGGCCATCTTCGACCTGGAGGCCACGGGCCGTGTGGTCAAGCCACCGCGTTCGCGTCCGCGCAGCAGCGGCTACCAGCTGGGCATGGCCGAGCTCGCCACCGCCGCGCTGCGCAATACGGCGCAGCAGTACGTCAAGCTCTTCAAGATGGCGCCGGCCATCGCACGCGCCATTGGCGGCCTGGCCAAGCCCGACGAGAAGGCGGCCGACAAGGCGGTGGCCGCCGCGCCGAAGAAGTTCAACCTCTTCGCGCCGCGCACCTCGCTCAACGTGTCGATCACCAACCAGCGCACCTTTGCGGGCCGCACCATCTCGCTGGCCGAGACCAAGTACATCGCCAAGCACTTCGGCGTGTCGCTCAACGACGTGGTGCTGGGCACCGTGGCCGGCGCGCTGCGCCACTACCTGGCCGACAACAACGAGCTGCCGGCCAAGCCGCTGGTGGCCGGCGTGCCCGTGAGCCTGCGCGAGGCCGGCGACCAGACGGCCAACAACCAGGCCAGCATGATCCTCGTGAGCCTGGCCACCGACATCACCGACCCGGTGCAGCGGCTGAAGGCGATCAACACCTCGTCGAACAGCTCCAAGTCGACGATGAACCGCTTCAAGGCCGTGATCCTGGACGACTTCCCGACCTTTGCCGCGCCCTGGCTGATGTCGGGCATTGCGTCGATGGTGGGACGTTCGGGCATCGTCAACCTGCTGCCGCCGGCGGCCAACGTGGCCGTCTCGAACGTGGCGGGCGCGCCGTTCCCGATGTACTTCGCGGGCGCGCTGGTCACCTGCTACTACCCCGTGTCGATCGCCAGCCACGGCACCGCGCTCAACGTCACGGTGCAGAGCTACAACGGCCGCATGGACTACGGCCTGATCGCCTGCCGCCGCGCCGTGCCCGACATCACCGAGATCGGCGACTACCTGCTGGCCGAGCACAAGCTGCTGATGTCGCTCACCGAGAAGTACCCGGCCGCTGCGGGCGTGCCCACTGCGCCCAAGCCCGTGGCCGCGCCTGCGCCGGAAGAGAAAGAAGAAGCCAAGGCCGCCGCACCGGCCCGCAAGCCGGCCGCGCGCAAGAAGGCCCCGGTGAAGGCGGTCGCAGCCAAGAAGAAGGCGCCCGCCAAGGCCGCGCCGGTGAAGGCAGCAGCGAAGAAAGCCCCTGCCAAGAAGGCCGCAGCGAAGAAGGCGGCGCCCCGGCCCGCGGCCCGCAAGGCCGCCGCGTCGCCCCGCGCCGCTGCGGCATGATCGACAGGCGGGCCCGGCCTGGGCAAAAAATTGGGGCAGTTGGACTAGTTTTCCAACCGTTCTAGTTTTCCAGGCCTAGGCCCTGCGGAAGATGATTGGCCCATCGCGATTCCCCGCGAGCCATTCAACTTCAAGGAAATCTCACATGTCCACGCAAACCAACATCGCTTCCGCCGCCATCCACGTCGTCGGCCAGTACAACGACGCCGGCAAGACCCTGGTCGGTGCCTACCGCACCGGCGTGCAGCGCCTGCTGGGCGGTGCCGCTTCGCGTTACAGCGAGTTCCTGGGCAATCGCCAGATTCCGCTGGTGAGCGAGCAGATCAAGGCCAACCTGATCGGCGCGCAAGAGAAGGTGCATGGTTTCCTGTCGAACCGCCTGGACATCGACACCAGCCGCATCGTGAACGCGATGGACCGCGTCGCCGCCGGCACCACCAGCGGCATCGAAACCGTCGCCAACCGCGTCGCCCAGATCGAATCGCCCGCTGCCACCACCGTGTTCAACGCCCTGTCGACCGTGAACCAGCCCTTCGCCACCGTGTCGGTGCAAATCGCCGACCGCATCGTCGCCGGCACCAAGCAGATCGAAGCCCGTGTGAGCGGCACCGAAGAAGCCGCCCCCGTGCGCACCGTGAAGGCCAAGGTCGCTGCGGCCAAGAAGCCGGTTCGCCGCGCTGCCCGCAAGGCGGCCTGATCCCGGGGCGCTGACCGCGCCCTTTTTCATTTCTACCGCCCCTGGAGCACCACCGCATGGCGACCCGTCCCGATGACACTGCAAAGTTGAAGAAGAGGGCGGCGCCTGCCAAGAAGGCTCCGGCGGCGAAGAAAAAAGCCGCGCCCCGCAAGGCGGCGCCGGCTGCGAAAGCACCGCCTGCAGACAGTGCTGCGGCCGGCACCAACAAGGCCGAAGCGCTGCTGCGCGCCGGCCTCAAGGCGCTGGACAACGTGCGCAGCGACGTCGCCAAGCGCCAGGCCAACGTGATCGAAGGCCTGCTCGGCATCGGGCAAGGCAAGGCCGACGCGGCCGGTGCCAAGGCGGCGCTGACGCGCGGCTTCCCCAGCCTCGACACCTTCGGCATCCGCAAGTTCGAGGACGTGTTCGACCAGCGTGTCGCCACCGCCCTGCAACGCCTGGGCATGCCCAGCGCCGACGAGGTGCAGGCGCTGCGCGACGAGGTGGCGCAGTTGCGCGAACGCCTCGCGAAACTCGAGAAACCGACCGGCCCCCGCGCCAGTTCAGGCGGCTCCGGCGGCAAGCGCTGAGCGGCACGCAACGCACGCAACACGCCGCTTGTGGCCAGCTCCAACACCACGCGCGATCGCATCCTGCAGACCAGCCTCGCGCTGTTCAACGCACAAGGCCTTCCGGCCGTGTCCACGCACAAGATCGCGGCCGAGCTCGGCATGAGCCCGGGCAACCTGCACTACCACTTCAAGGCCAAGCAGCTGATCGTCGAATGGCTGTTCCGGCGCTTCGAGCAGCGGCTCGAAGTGCTCAACGGCTCGTCGGCGTCTATTGCCGCCATCGACGACCTGTGGCTCGCATTGCACCTGCGCTTCGAGGCCATCGACGAATACCGCTTCATCTACCGCGACATGGCCTTCCTGGCCAGCGAGTACCCGGCCCTGGGGCAGCGCGCCCAGGCCATGACCGCGCAGAACCTGCTCGCAGCCCAGACGCTGTGCGAAGGGCTGGTGGCGTCGGGCGTGATCGAGACCAGCGCCGAGCAGGCGCGCATCCTCGCGCTGCAGATGGTCTTCACCACCACCTGCTGGCTCTCGTTCGAGCGGCTGGTGCCGGGACGCGACGCCCTGGCGCAGGCCGACCCCGGTTTGGCGGCTTTCTACACACTCACGCTGGTTTCTCCGTATGTTTCCAGCGAATCGAGGGCTTATCTTGATTACCTGAGGGGCAAATACCTCGGATAAATGAAGTCGTCGTCCGACGGGGAATGCAACTTCGCACCCCCATCTTCGTCCTACAGAAGAAAGAACAGAAAGGAAGCCGCCACCATGTCCACCGCCACCCACGAACCCATCGCACCGCCGTCGCGCCTGCTCTTGCTGGCCGAAGCGCGCGCCCTCTGGGAAACCGGCGCCGGCCTCGCCATGTGGCCCTTGCTGCAGCTCGCGCCACGCGGCGACGGGCACCCCGTGATCGTGCTGCCGGGCCTGGTGGCCAGCGACATGTCCACGCTGCTGCTGCGCCGCTACCTGTGCAGCCGCGGCTATGACGCGCACGGCTGGGGCCAGGGCCGCAACCTGGGCCCGCGCGCCGGCGTCGAAGACGGCATGGTCGAGCTGCTCAAGACCCTGGCCGACAAGAGCGGCCAGAAGGTCAGCGTGATCGGCTGGAGCCTGGGCGGCGTGTATGCGCGGCTGCTGGCCTCGGCGCAGAAGGACCTCATCCGCAACGTGATCACGCTCGGCAGCCCGTTCTCGGGCAGCCCGCGCGCCACCAACGCCTGGCGCGTGTACGAAGGCGTGAGCGGCCAGAGCTCGCACGACCCGCGCCGCATGAAGTTCGTCGAACCCACGCCGCCCGTGCCCACGACCTCGATCTTCAGCCGCACCGACGGCGTCGTGGCATGGCGCTGCAGCCTCGAGAAGACCGGTCCGCAGTCCGAGAACATCGAAGTGATGGCCAGCCACCTGGGGCTCGGCGCGCACCCGGCCGTGCTCTATGCGGTGGCCGACCGGCTGGCGCAGCCCGAGGGCGCGTGGAAGCCGTTCAACCGCGGCATGCTCGGGCCGCTGGTGTATCCGGACCCGGACCGCGACGCCTGACCTGAGGCGCGCACTCCCCCATAAAAAAGACCGGCAACTGCCGGTCTTCTTCTTTGGGGCTCCAGAGTTGGTTCTTCAGGCCCCGGCCCACACGTCGAGCACATAGCGCTGCTCGGCAATCATCCGGTCCATCCACGCCGCGCTGTCCTGCCCGTGCTCGCGCGCAAGGTCGCTGAGCGTGCGGCGCACGTCGGGCTCCATGCGCGAGCCGTCGCCGCACACATACACCACGGCGCCGGCTTCGAGCAGCTTCCACACGGCCGCACCCTGCTCGCGGATCAGGTCCTGCACGTAGACCTTGCGGTCACCCGCGCGCGAGAAGGCCGTGTGCAGCTTCATGAGGCCGCGGTGCGACCAGGCCTGCAGCTCTTCGGCGTAGATGAAGTCCTGCTCGGGGTGGCGGCAGCCGAAGAACAGCATCGCCTCGCCCAGCGCCTCGCCGCGTTCGACCTGCGCTGCGCGCTCCTGCAGGAAGCCGCGGAACGGCGCCAGGCCGGTGCCAGGCCCGACCATGATCAGCGGGCGCATCGCATCGTCCGGCAGCCGGAAGCCTTCGGCCGTGGTCTCGCGGATCACGCCATGCACCGTGTCGCCGGCCTCGGCGCGCGCCAGGAAGTTGGAGCACACGCCCTCGAAGGTGCCGCTGCCCGACATCGCGGGCGCGCTCACCACGCCCACCGTCACGCTGCAGCGCCCCGGCGTCATCGCCGGCGACGAGGAGATCGAGTAGTAGCGCGGCGACAGCGGCGACAGCATTTCGAGGAACACCGCGAACGGCACCTGGCAGGCGCGGTGCTCTTCGAGCAGCTCCAGCAGCGACTTGCGCTTGTGCAGCACCTCGGCCTTGTAGGCAGCCTGCGAGGCCTCGTCGCTGCCTGACAGCGCGACAAGCTTCGGCTTGGTGAACGGGCACTCGGTGTACGCCGCCAGCGTGGCGATCTGCTTGCGCGTGGCCACGTCCTGCAGCTCGACGTAGTCGCCCAGCAGGCGATCGACGGCGATGACCTGATCGACGGGCAGCGCCGCCTTGCGCCCCGGCACGGCCTGCAGCCGCACGTGCGCCGAGCGGTCGAAACCGAAGCGCGCCATCGCACGCTCGACCTGCGCCGGGCTGTTGCGCGGCACCACGCTCAGGTGGTCGCCGGGCACGTAGTTCACGCCTTCGGGCAGCGTCAGCTCGACATGGCGCGTGGAGCGCCCGGCCTCGCCGTTGGCGCCGGCGCTTTGCAGCTCGCGGTTCTCGATCACGCGCAGCGCCACGGCGCCGAGCGCATCGACCAGCGCGTTCTTCTGCGGCGGCGGCAGTTCTTCCAGCGTGTACAGCGGCTCGGCCTCGGCCGGCGTGTCGGCGCCGTTCTTGATGTCGAAGGCCTTCACCAGTGCGGGCCACAGCGCGTCGCTCCAGTCCTGGAAGGCGCCGTCCATGTCCTCGCGAGCATCGCCTTCGCCGCGTGCGTGCACGCGGTCGGCGCCCAAGGCTTCGAGCCGTTCGTCGATGCGGCGCGGCACGGCCTGGTAGGTGGCGGCCCAGTCGGTGTTGCCGCAGCCGAACACGCTGAAGCGCACGCCGTTGAGCGCGTCGTCGGCCTTGTCGAGCCAGCGATGAAACTCCGCCGCGTTGTCGGGCGCCACGCCGTTGTACGAGGCGCAGACGATCGCCACCGCGCCGCTGGCCGGCAGCCGTTCGGCGTAGTCGTCGAGCGAGGCGAGCTGGGTCGAGAAGCCGCGCAACTCGCCGGCCTCGGCCAGCTGGCGCGCCAGGTCTTCGGCCGTGCCGAGGTTGGAGCCCTGCAGCACCAGCAGCGAGGTGCCGTGGCGTGCTGCCTGCGGTTTGCGCGCAGCCGGCTTGACCGGTGCATCGGGCGCGGCGGTTGTCTCGCCATTGCCGCGCGGGCGCGAGGCCGGGTCGCGCAGCAGCGCCTTGATCTTGAAGTTCTCGGGCTTGATCGTCAGCGCTTCCTTGATCTTGAGCTTGTAGCCCGTGTGATCGACCAGGTTGAAGCGCTGCAGGATCATGCCCAGCGTGAGCACCGCCTCTTGCAGGGCGAACTGGCGTCCGATGCAGGCGCGCTGTCCGTTGCCGAAGGGCTTGAATGCGTTCACGGGCCGCTCGCGCTCGGCCTCGCGGCTGAAGTGGTCGGGGTTGAACTGGTCGGCGTTCTCGCCCCAGATGCCCTTGTCACGGTGCAGCGCCAGCGCATGCATGATGACCATGTTGTTCTTCTTGATCGTGTACTGGCCGCCGATCGTCGTGTCTTCCTTGGCACGCATCGAGATCGCCGGCGCGGTCGGGTACAGGCGCAGCGACTCTTTCAGCACCTGCATCACGTACTGCAGCCGGTTGACTTGCGCGTACGTGGGCTTTTGCGTGGTGTCGCCGCCGAACACGCTGTCGACCTCGGCCTGCGCCTTGGCCATCGCCTCGGGGTTGTTCAGCAGGAAGTAGATGGCGAACGACAGCAGGCCGCTGGTGGTCTCGTGCCCCGCGATGAGGAATTCGATGCACTCGTCGCGGATCATCTTGTCGGTGAGCTTCTCGCCACTCTTCTTGTCCACGCCCGCGATCATGTAGCTCAGCAGGTCGGGCTTGGTGGCGATGTCGGCACCGCTCGCGCGCCGCTCCTCGATGATGTCTTCCACCATCTTGTGCATGTAGCGGATGTCCTTGCGCTGCTGCGCCAGCTCCTTCTTGAGCATCAGCTCCTCGAGCGGCAGGCCGCGCCGGTTCTGCACCGTTTCGAGCGTGCGCACCATCGCATCGACAAAGGGGTGAAAGCCCTCGCGGTAGAACGAGTTGAAGCGATAGCCGAAGCCGCACAGGCCGATGGTGTCGAGCGTGAGCGCGGTCATGTCGCGCACCACGTCCACCTCTTCATCGAAGTTGAGGCGCTCCCACTTGGTGACCAGCTGCCCCGCGATGTCCAGCATCATCGGGTGGTAGGCCTGCATCGCGCGCTGGCTGAAGTTGGCCAGGAGGATGTTGTGCGGCTTCGACCACGTCTCTTCGTGCGTGTCGGAGGTGAACAGGCCGTGCGACGCAGCCCGCAACCGGCGCAGTGCACCGCGCGTGCTCTTGTCGAAGCGCGGCTCTTCGCAGAGCTCGTCGACCAGCGCGGGCGACGACACCACGATCACCGGCATGCCCGGCATGTCGAGCCAGTAGATGCCGCCGAGGTCTTGCGCGATCTTCCACATGTCGAGCACCGGCGAGTCGGAGCCGATGGACAGCAGATTGCCGACGAAGGGTTTCTTCGCCGGGTGGGGAATCGGATGGAGCGAGTTCTTTCCTGCCATGTGTGCCTTCTTGTGCCTGCGTAGGGACCCGCTTCGGATGTCCGGGATGCGAATCCGGAGTATCCCGACGGCACAGGGGGCGGGCAGGACGGGGTTTCCCTTAGGAGGCCTGCAGGGCGTTCACACAGGCAGCGTGATCGCCATTCACAGTGAGGTCATGAGCCCGCAGCGTGCCCGTGCCCAGGGCACTGGGTGCTTCCCGCAGCGAAATCAAGGCGGAGGGCGAAGCCCGGGGGACATTCGCGGAGGGAAGTACCCGGTGGCCTGGGCACGTCCCCCGAAAGCACTCAATCAGGGCCGGACCATCTTGCAGTCGGTCCCTTGCGCCAGCTCGTTCCCGGTATAGACCGCATCGGTGCGGAAGCCGTAGTTGGTGCCTTCCCAGCCCGTCTTCACCGCCTTGCCGTCCACCGGCGCGATGGTGTTCACCACCTGCGGCAGCAGCAGCTGGTGGTCTTCGCCGCGCATGCGCACGGGGCCCACCACCGAGTCGAAGCTCAGGTCTTCGAGGGCGCGCGCCACCTTCACCGTGTCGGCGCTGCCGGCCTTTGCGATGGCGGCGGCCAGCAGGCGCGGCGTGAGGTCGATGCGCGGCGCGAGGAAGTCCTTGCCGGTCTTGGCCTTGTAGGCCTTGGCGAGCGCGTCGACCTTCGGCGTGTCGGCCTGGCCCGGGTGCCATTCGGCCACCCACGTGAGCTGTCCCGTCTTCGCTTGCGACACGGCGGTGACCGTGCCCGGCACCGAGCCCGCGCTGTGGTTGAAATAGCGCAGGTTGTAGCCCGCGTCACCCGCGGCCTTCTGCAGCAGCGTCATGTCCTGGCCCCAGTTGCCGGTGATGACCGAGTCGGCACCGCTTTGCTTGATGTTGGCGACGTAGGGCGCGAAGTCTTTCACGCGGCCGATGGGGTGCAGTGTCTCGCCGACGAACTGGATGTCGGGGCGCGCCAGGCCCACCAGTTGGCGGCCGTAGCTGGCCCACTGCTTGCCGTGGGCGTAGTCCTGGTTGAGCAGGTAGACCTTCTTCACGTCCGGCGTCTTCTTGATGTAGTTGGCCAGCGCCTTCATCTTCATCGCCGTGTTGGCCTCGGTCTGGAAGTGCCAGAAGCTGCAGCCCTTGCCGGTCATCTCGGGGTCGATCGACGAGTGGTTCAGCACGATGAGTTCCTTGCCCGGGTTGCGCTGGTTCCAGCGCGCCACGGCCAGCACCAGCGCCGTCACCACCGACGAGCCCGAGCCGCCCGTGACGATGGCTTTGGCGCCCTGGTCGATGGCCGCCTGCAGCGCGCTCTGGCTTTCCTGCGCCGAGAGCTTGCTGTCGAACTGCAGCAGCTGCAGCTTCATGCCGCCGAGCACGCCGCCCTTGGCGTTGATGTCCTCGATGGCGTACTGCGTGTGCATCAGCATCAGCTCGCCCACGTTGGCAAACGGCCCCGACAGCGGATCGATGTAGGCGATCTTGTAGGTCGGCTGCGGGGCCTGCGCCTGCGCCGCGGTGCCGGCGATGGCAAACAAAGAGGCAAGGGCGATCCGCGCCAGGGGCGCATGCGTGAGCTTCATGAAGTGTCTCCGGAGGGTGTGTGAAAGACGGAATCAGTGCGTCGCGCGCAGCCCGATCACGCGGCTGGCCAGCTTTGTGAGCTGCGCCACCACCTCGTCGGGCGAGAGGCGCCCGCCGGGGCGGTACCAGCTGTAGAGAAAGCCCGGCAGGCTGCAGGCCGCGAGCGCGGTGATCTTGGTCTCGTCGAAGTCGAGGTCGCCGTCGCGCCGGGCTTCTTCGAGCAGCGGGCACAGCAGGTCATAGAAGTGGTGCGCGAGCTTCTTCTGTGCTTCGAGGTATTCGGGGCGGTACACCTGCGGCTCGCGGTACGCGAAGAAGGCCACCGGGTGGTGCGCGATGGTGGCGCGGATCAGCCCCTCGATGCCCTCCATCACCTTCTCGCTCGCGCGGCGCGGATCGGTGGCGGCGAAGTCGAGCGCGGTGAAACAGTCGACCGCGGGGCGCCATGACAGCGTCTCGAAAATCTCCTGCTTGTCGCGAAAGTAGTAGTACACGAAGGGCTTGGTCACGCCCAGCTCGCGCACGATCTGCGCCATGGTCGTGTTGGCGTAGCCCTGCGTGGCAAAGAGCTGCGCGGCCGCCTGCAGGATGCGCTCGCGCTGCAGGTCGGTGCCCTGCGTGGCCGCGCGCTGGCGGCCCGTGCCCTGCGGCAGGTGCGGCTGCGCCGTGTGCGTGGCAGAGGGTTTGTTCGGTGTCGCGGAAGTTATACCCATGGGTAGGATTGTTCGTGCACGATGCCGCATTGGCAAGCGCCGGCCCTGTGCAGGCGGCTATCGATAACCCTGAGAAAGTGACGCCATGGAGACAACGCCCGCCATCCCGCAACGCTTGAAAGAGCTGCCGCCTCGCGTGCAGCAGCCCCTGCACGCCTACCTGCGCGACCACGCGCGCACACGCGGCGACGCCACCGCCTGCCTCTGGTACGGCCAGGCCCTGAGCTGGGCCGAGCTCGACCGCGCGAGCGACGCCTTCGCCGCGCGCCTGCAGGCCCTGGGCGTGGCCAAGGGCGAGCCCGTGGTGCTGTTCCTCAACAACTGCCCGCAGTACCTCGTGGCGCACTTTGGCATCCAGAAGATCGGCGCCATCGTCTGCCCGAGCGGGCCGCTCAACAAGGAGCACGAGCTGGCCTACCAGGTCAACGACCTGAAGGCGCGCGTGATCGTCGCGGCCGCGCCGCTCGTGCCGGTGGTGCGCAAGGTGCAGGCCCAGAGCGCGCTCGCGCATGTGTTCGTCGTGCACTACGCCGACCTGCTGCCCGCCGAGCCCACGCTCGACCTGCCGGCCGAACTCGCCGCCGAGCGCACAGCTGAACGCAGCGTGCCCGAAGGCTGCGAAGACTTTCTCGCCGTGATGAAGTCCGATGCCAAGCCGCAGCCCGTCGCCATCGACATGGACGACATCGCGCTCATGACCTACACCTCGGGCACCACCGGCCTGCCCAAGGGCGCGATGCTCAGCTACGGCAACGCGCTCTACAAGACGCGCGCCGCGGCCGACTGCAACGGCGTGGGGCCGGACGACGTGCTGCTGTCCATCGCGCCGCTGTATCACATCGCCGGCATGCTCATGGGCGTCAACGTGCCCGTGCTCAGCGGCGCCGCGTCGGTGCTGCTGCACCGCTTCGACCCGCGCACCGTGCTGCAGGCCATTGCCACCTACAAGGTGAGCTGGTGGTACAGCATCGCGCCGATGAACGTGGCCTGCATGCAGGTGCCCGACATCGCCAGCTTCGACCTGGCTAGCCTGAAGATGAACCCGGTGACCAGCTTCGGCATCGCGTTCACCGAGCCGCTGGCCGCACAGTGGCGCTCGCACGCAAAGAACTGCAGCTCGTTCGAGGCCGCTTACGGCCTGAGCGAAACCCACACCTGCGACACCTACACGCCGCACGAGGCGCCGCGCTGGGGCACGCAGGGTGTGCCGGTGCCGGGCGTGACCATCCGCATCATCGACACCGAAACGCAGGTCGACATGCCCGTGGGCGAAGTCGGCGAAATCGTGCTCACCAGCGCCGGCTCGTTCAAGGGCTACTGGAACAAGCCCGAAGCCACGGCCGCCACCTTGCGCAACGGCTGGGTGCACACGGGCGACATGGGCAAGCTCGACGCCGACGGCTACCTCACCTTCATCGGCCGCTTCAAGGAAATGATCAAGGTCTCGGGCTACAGCGTGTTCCCCGAAGAGGTCGAGACCATCCTCATCAAGCACCCGGCGGTGGCACAGGCGGCCGTCATTGCGCAGCCCGACCCCGAGAAGGGCGAGGTCGTGAAGGCCTTCATCGTGCGCAAGCCCGGCGCCACGCTCGAGGCCGATGCGCTCGTGGCCTGGGCGCGCGAGAACATGGCGAGCTACAAGGCGCCGCGCGCCGTGAGCTTCATCGACGCATTGCCGACCACCGGCGCCGGCAAGGTGCTGCGCCGCCTGCTCAAAGACAAGACCTGAAAGGCCGACTGCGTGTTTTCCAAAGTTCTGATTGCCAACCGCGGCGAGATCGCCGTGCGCCTGGTGCGCGCGCTGCGCGACCTGGGCATCGCCAGCGTGGCGGTGCATGCGCGCGACGACGCGACCGCGCTCCACGTGCAACTGGCCGACGTGGCGGTCGCGCTCGACGCAACCGGCCCCTCGGCCTACCTCGACGTGGCCGCGTTGATCGCCGTGGCGAAGGCACAAGGCTGCGATGCGGTGCATCCCGGCTACGGCTTCCTCAGCGAGCGCGCCGACTTCGCACAGGCCTGCGCCGATGCGGGCCTGGTCTTCATCGGCCCCACGCCCGAACAGCTCGGCCTGTTCGGCGACAAGGCCCGTGCGCGCGAACTCGCCGCGCAATGCGACGTGCCCGTGATGCCCGGCAGCGCCGGCGCGGTGACGCTCGCGCAGGCGCAGGCCTTCTTCGCCGAGCAGCACGCGCAGGGCGCGGGCGTGATGGTCAAGGCCATCGGCGGCGGCGGCGGGCGCGGCATGCGCGCCGTGCTCACGGCCGACGAACTGCCCGAGGCGCACGCGCGCTGCATGTCCGAAGCCAAGGCGGCGTTCGGCATCGAGGGCGTGTACGTCGAGCGCCTGATGCGCAACGCGCGGCACATCGAGGTGCAGGTGCTCGGCGACGGCAGCGCCGTGGCCAGCCTCGGCGAGCGCGAGTGCACGCTGCAGCGTCGCTTCCAGAAGCTGGTGGAAATTGCGCCGAGCCCGTCGCTGCCCGAGACGCTGCGCGCGCAGGTCACGCAGGCGGCGTTGCGCATGGCCAAGGCCGTGGGGTATCGCGGGCTCGGCACGTTTGAATTCCTGGTCGATGCCGCATCGACCACTCTGCCTTTCGTCTTCATCGAAGCGAACCCGCGCCTGCAGGTCGAGCACACGGTGACCGAAGCGGTGACGGGGCTGGACCTCGTACAGCTGCAGATCGCCGTGGCCTCGGGCGAGACCTTGAGCGCGCTCGGCGTGGAAGCCGATCGCACGGCGCCGCAGCGCGGCTTCGCGGTGCAGTGGCGCATCAACGCCGAGACGCTCGATGCGCAAGGCAACGCGCGTCCCGCGGGCGGCACGCTCGCGCGTTTCGACCTGCCGGCCGGCCCCGGCGTGCGCGTCGACACGCACGGCTACACGGGCCTGGCGCCTTCGCCGCACTACGACACGCTGCTGGCCAAGCTCATCGTGCATTCGCCGTCGCCGCGTTTCGCGGACGCGCTGCGCCGCTCGCTGCGCGCGCTCGACGAATGCCACATCGACGGCATCGCCACCAACCTGCCGCTGCTGTGCGCCATTGCCGCGCGGCCCGAGTTCGCCACGCAGGCGGTGCACACGCGTTTCGTGGAAGCGCACTTGGGCGATCTGCTCGCGGACGCGAAGGCGTTTGAAAAGCACACGAAGAAGGTGACGGCTCCAGCCGTCGCGAGCGCTCTGGTGCAGGAAGAGGGCGAAGACGACGGCCTCACCGTCAAGGCGCCGATGCCCGCGAAGCTGGTGCAGTTCGAGGTCGCGGTGGGCGACGTGCTGCCCGCCGGCACGCAGCTCGGCGTGCTCGAAGTCATGAAGATGGAGCACCTGCTGCATGCGCCCGTGGCCGGCCGCGTGCTCGCGCTGCTGGCCGCACCCGGCGACTACCTCGTCGAAGGCCAGTCGCTGGTGCGCCTGGAGGCCGTCGATGCGCAGGGCGTCGAGGCGCAGGCGCGCATCGCGCACGACCTCGACGCGGTCCGCCCCGATCTGCAGAAGGTCATCGACCGCCATGCGCCCACGCTCGATGCGAACCGCAAGGCGGCGGTCGACAAGCGCCATGCGCAGGGCGGTCGGACCGCGCGCGAGAACATCGCCGACCTGTGCGACACGGCCGAAGACCCCGGCAGCTTCATCGAGTACGGCGCGCTCGCCATCGCCGCGCAGACGCGCCGCCGCTCGCTCGAAGACCTCATCGCCAACACGCCGGCCGACGGCATGGTGACGGGGCTGGGCAGCATCAACGCGAAGCAGTTCGGCCCCGAGAAATCACGCTGCGCGGTGCTCGCGTACGACTACACCGTGCTGGCCGGCACGCAGGGCATGCGCAACCACCACAAGACCGACCGGATGCTCGCGGTGGCGCACCAGCTCAAGCTGCCGGTGGTGCTGTTCGCCGAAGGCGGGGGCGGGCGGCCGGGCGACACCGACATGCCGATCGTCGCAGGCCTGAACAACCACACCTTCAGCCAGTTCGCGGCGCTCTCGGGCAAGGTGCCCGTGGTCGGCATCGTGCACGGCCGCTGCTTCGCGGGCAACGCGGCGCTGCTGGGCTGCGCCGACGTGATCATCGCGACCAAGGGCAGCAACATCGGCATGAGCGGCCCCGCCATGATCGAAGGGGGCGGCCTGGGCACCTTCGCGCCCGAGCAGATCGGGCCGAGCAGCGTGCAGTCGCGCAACGGCGTGATCGACATCCTGGTGGAAGACGAGGCGGCCGCCGTCGCTGCGGCCAAGCAATACCTCTCGTACTTCCAGGGCCCGGTGAGCGACTGGCAGTGCGCCGACCCGCGCACCTTGCGCCACGTGGTGCCCGAGAACCGGCTGCGCGTGTACGACGTGCGCGCCGCGATGCGCGGCGTGGCCGACACAGGCTCGCTGCTCGAGCTGCGCGCGGGCTTCGGCGCGGGCATCGTCACCGCGCTGGCGCGCATCGAGGGCAAGCCGGTCGGCCTCATGGCGAACAACCCGCACCACCTGGGCGGCGCGATCGACGTGGAGGCGGCCGACAAATCCGCGCGCTTCATGCAACTGTGCAACGCCCACGGGTTACCGATCGTGTCGTTGTGCGACACGCCCGGCTTCATGGTCGGGCCCGAAATCGAGGCGCAGGCGCAGGTGCGCCACGTGTGCCGCATGTTCATGGTGGCCTCGCATTTGCGCGTGCCCTTCTTCGCGGTGGTGCTGCGCAAGGGCTACGGCCTGGGCGCGCAGGCCATGACCGCCGGCGGCTTCGACGCGCCCGTGTTCACCGTGGCCTGGCCCACCGGCGAGTTCGGCGCGATGGGCCTCGAAGGCGCGGTGCGACTGGGTTTTCGCAAGGAGCTCGCAGCCGTGCCCGAGGGCGCGGAACGCGACGCGCTGTTCAAGCAACTGGTGGCGCAGCAGTACGCCAACGGCGAGGCGATCCACATGGCGCAGACGCTGGAGATCGATGCCGTGATCGATCCGGCCGACACGCGCAGCTGGCTGGTGCGCGGGCTGGCCTCGGCGACGCGGCCGGCCGAGGCGGCCTCGGCGTACGTCGACACTTGGTAACTTCAGGCTAGACCTCGTCACCTGCGCGGGCAAGGCGGCTCCGTACACTGGGCCGCTTTTGCACGCATGAATCTTCTCGCCCGTTGGCGCGCCCGTCTGCGCGACGCCTCCAATTCCCCCGCACACTGGATGGTCGTTCTCGGCCTTGTGGTGCTGCTCGCGGGTGTGCAGGCGGTCGGGGCCGACCAGCCCGTGCGCCAGCCGGCCGACGCGCGCTGGGTCGCGAGCTGGGCCGTGGCGCCGCTGGACTTCCGCGAACTGGCCGCGAACCCGCGCACCGCGTCCATGGGTGGGCCGGGCGCCCATGTGTTCCAGGGCCAGACCTTGCGCCAGTTGCTGCAACCCACGCTCGATGGCGAGCGTGTGCGCGTGCGCGTGTCCAACCGCTTCGGCAAGGAGCCGCTGCGCATCGCTGCCGCCACCGTGGCGCTGGGCACCGGCGCGACCGCGGTCTCGCCCGCCTCGTTGCGCACCTTGCGTTTCGGCGGGCGTGCCACCGTCACAGTGGCACCGGGGGCCGAGGTCTGGAGCGACGGCGTGGCGCTGGCGGTCGAGGCCGGGCAGTCGGTGGCGGTCAGTCTCTTCTTCGACCGTGCGACGCCGTTCGCCACGGCCTATCTGCTGTCTGCGGACACGGGGTGGGTAGCGGCCGGCAACGCCGTGGCGGCACCCAAGCTGCCGAAGGCCACGCCGCTGCCGATGAACCACATCGTGACCGGCCTCGACGTGCTCACGACGAAGCCGATGCGCACCGTGGTCGCGTTCGGCGATTCGATCACGGCGGGGGGCGGCGAGTCGGGCGCCGGCGCCTACCCGGACATGCTCGCGACGCGGCTGCGCGACAGTCCGCAGGCCGCGCAGGCGGTGTCGGTGATCAACATGGGCATCGGCGGCAACCGGCTGCTGGTGGACGGCATCGGCCCCAACGGCTTGTCGCGCTTCGCACGCGATGCACTGGGCCAGAGCAGCGTGACGCACGTCATCGTGCTGCTTGGCACGAACGACATCGGCCGCAGCGTGTTCGCGATGCTGCCTGCCGCCGGCGTGGCACCGCACGAAGTGCCCACCGCCGAGCGCATCACCGAGGGCCTCGGGCAGCTCGTGAAGCAGGCGCGCGCCAAGGGCGTGAAGGTGCTGCTGGGCACCGTGCCGCCCTTCGGCAACACGCCCTACGCCACCGAGGCCAACGAGGCCATGCGCGAGGCCGTGAACCGCTGGGTGCGCAGCCGCCAGGACGTGGACGGCGTGATCGACTTCGATGCCGTGCTGCGCGACCCCGCCGCGCCGCGTCAGCTGAATCCCACATTCGACAGCGGCGATCACCTGCATCCCAACCGCGCCGGCCACGCGGCCATGGCCGCGGCCATCGACCTGCGCGAACTGCAGGAATAAAGCACGCGCGCGGGCGCGAAACAGCTCTACACAAGATTTCGCGCACCGCTTACAGGCGCTTCACACGGCCCCGGCAGCATGAAGGCTCCTCCAACAACCATGGGGCTTTCTCATGAAAACACTCGCAGTCGCTCTTTCCATCGGTGCCGCCTCGCTGCTGTCCGTGGGCGCCCTGACCGTTCCCACGGCCGCGCAGGCGCAGGCGGTGATCACCATCCAGGGACCGCCGCCCCCGCCGCGCTACGAGCGTGTGCCGCCGCCGCGCCGCGGCTACGTGTGGGCACCGGGTCACTATGAGTGGCGCGGCGGTCGCCATGTGTGGGTGCGCGGCATGTACGTGCGGGCCCGCCCGGGCTATGCCTACCGTCCGCCGGAATGGCGCGAGAACAATGGCCGCTGGGAATACAACCGCGGCCGCTGGGACCGCGACGGCGACGGCGTGCCGAACCGCCATGACCGGCGTCCGAACAATCCGTACCGCAATTGATTGATTGAACTGATCGCGCGCGGCGCGCTGCCCGGCTAGCGGATGCTCACCAGCTCGAGCACTTCGCTGACCTGGAACGCGCCGCCGCTCGCGCCGCCGCGCGTCTGCACCTCGAAGCGGACGACGCGGCCCAGCTCCGGCGAGAACCACACGCTGGCGCGGTAGGCGCCGTACTGGTTGCCGCTCCAGGCGCCCGCGTTCGCGAAGCGCTGGGTGTAGCCGCGGTAGTTGATCTGCACCACCTTCATCTCACGGCCGTTGACCGGCAGCGTGGCGGCGTCGTTCACCACGGTGGCGCGCAGGTCCATCTTGATGCGCGTGCCGCCCATGGTGGCGTCGTATTCCGTGGCCCAGGCGGCGTCCTGTTCCAGGCTCGGCCGGGCCCAGCCGCCCGGCGGCATGACGCCATCGAACTCGCCGGCCACGGCCGTCGTGACGCTGACGACCTCGCCGCCGGGCTTCTCGACGTAGCCGCCGTTGTTGAAGCTGAGGCGGTCGTCGGTGGTGGTGGCCGGGTCCGCGCGGTAGATCACCTTGCGGTGCGTGTTGGTGAGGCGGTCGTGCAGTTGGTACTCCACGAGGTTCGGACGCTGCAGCGACGCTGGAGCCGGCTGCGCGGCGAGGCGCTCGATGGCGCGTTGGCCGCGCGTCGGCAGGTCCGCGATCCACGCGGCCGGCATGGCGAGGGTTGCCGGCGCCGAACTCGCGACGAGTCCCACCAGGCGACCTTGCGCGTCGAACAGGCCGGCGCCTGCGAGGCCCGCCTCGGTCGGCGTGGCCAGTTGCAGCGATTCGAGCGCGCCCGCGGCATTGCGACGCACGCCACCGAGCATGGACATGCCGAGTGTCAATTCACGACCGCGTGGCGCGCCGATGACGTACAGCGGCATCCCGACCTGCAGCGCGCCCGCGGGCACGACGCCCAGGGTCGGCGATGCGAGGTTCGCGACGCGCAACTGGCACAGGTCGCGTTCGACGTCCGGGTGCTCCAGCACGGCGCCGTAGCTCACGTTGTCACGGCGCAGCACCACGGCGCTGGCCCTGGCCAGCAGCTTGCAGCTGGTGATGGCTGTGCCCGGGCCGGTGGCCACCGCGCTGCCCGTGGCCATGAGCTTGCCCTGGGCGTCGCTGGGCTGCACGACCCAGACGCTGGGCGAGACGCGCGCAAACAGCACGTCGGGCGCCAGCGGGGCGCCGCTGCCGCGTGCGTCCTGGGCGAAGGTGGCGGGCGCTGCCAGAGCGGCAGCGAGGGCGAAAAGCGGAAGCTGCAGGCGCATCTGGGAGCGGCGGTTGGGTGGGTTAGCGGAAGACGACCGTGCGGTGGCCGTTCAGCAGCACGCGGTGCTCGCTGTGCCACTTCACGGCGCGGGCCAGCACCTGGCTCTCGGTGTCGCGGCCGCGGGCCGTGAGGTCTTCGACCGTGTCGGTGTGGTCGGCGCGGGCCACGTCCTGCTCGATGATCGGGCCTTCGTCGAGGTCGGCCGTCACGTAGTGGGCAGTGGCGCCGATCAGCTTCACGCCGCGGTCGTGTGCCTGGTAGTAGGGCTTGGCGCCCTTGAAGCTGGGCAGGAACGAGTGGTGGATGTTGATCGCGCGGCCGGCCAGGCTCTTGCACAGGTCGTTGCTCAGGATCTGCATGTAGCGCGCGAGCACCACGAGTTCGGCGCCCTCGGCCTCGATGATTTCCAGCTGCTTGGCCTCGGCCTGCGCCTTGGTCGCGCCCGTCACCGGAATGTGGTGGAAGGGCACGTTGTAGCTGGCGGCCAGCTGGTAGAAGTCGCGGTGGTTCGAGATGATGGCGCGCACGTCGATCGACAGCAGGCCGCTCTTCCAGCGAAACAGCAGGTCGTTCAGGCAGTGGCCTTCCTTGCTGACCAGGATCACGGTCTTCATCGGCTCGGCGGCAGCGTGCAGCTGCAGGCTCATGCCGAAGCCGGTGGCGAAGGTCTTCAACTCCTCGCGCAGCACGGCTTCGCTGTGCGCGCCGCAGGCGAAGCGCACGCGCATGAAGAACAGGCCGGTGCCGTGGTCGTTGTATTGGGCGGCCTCTTCGATGTTGGCGCCGCGCTCGAGCAGGAAGCCCGAAACGGCGTGCACGATGCCCGTCCGGTCGGGACAGGAGAGGTTCAGGATGTAGGCGGGCGTAGTGGTCGTCATCAGGGGCAGGATTGTGGCAGGGGTGCCAGAATCGCGATTTTCCTCGACCACATAACCGCAGGAGCGAGACATGGCCTTCCAGGACTTCAACATGGACAACCAGTGGTTGCCCTTCACGCCCAACCGCCATTTCAGGAAAGACCCGCGGGTCTTCGTGGCGGCCGACGGCATGACGTTCACCACGCACGACGGCAAGAAGGTCGTCGACGGCATCTCGTCGCTGTGGTGCGTGGGCGCGGGCCACAACCGCAAGCCGATCAACGAGGCGATCAAGAAGCAGCTGGACACGCTGGACTACGCCACCGCCTTCCAGGTCAGCAACGACAAGGCCTTCAAGGCGGCCGAGATGATCGCCGCGCTGGCCCCCGGCGACCTGAACAAGGTGCTGTTCTGCAACTCGGGCTCCGAGGCCGCCGACACCTCGATGAAGGTGGCGCTGGCCTACCACCGCGCGCGCGGCGAAGGCCACCGTAACGTGTTCATCGGCCGCGAGAAGGGCTACCACGGCGTGGGCTTCGGCGGCATGTCGGTGGGCGGCATTCCGGGCAACCGCAAGGTGTTCGGCTCGGCCTTTTTGCCGCGCGTGGACCACATGCGCTTCATTCACGACCCGGTGAACCATGCCTACATCCACAACCAGGAGCCGGTGTGGGCCGAAGACCCGCTGGTCGAACTCGAGAACCGCATCCTGCCGCTGCACGATGCGAGCAACATCGCCGCGATCATCGTCGAGCCGGTGGCCGGTTCGGCCGGCTGGTACCTGGGGCCGCAGGGCTACCTGAAGCGGCTGCGCGAGATCTGCGACAAGCACGGCATCCTGCTGATCTTCGACGAAGTCATCACCGGCTTCGGGCGCATGGGCACCAACTTCGCGTCCGACTTCTTCGGCGTGGTGCCCGACATGCTGAACTTCGCCAAGTGCGTGACCAACGGCGTGATTCCGCTGGGCGGCGTGATCTGCCGCGACAAGCTCTACGACGCGATGATGAAGACCGACGCGCCCGAGCATGTGGTCGAGTTCTTCCACGGCTACACCTACTCGGGCCACCCGGTGGCCTGCGCGGCGGCGGTGGCCACGCTCGATCTCTACAAGGAAGAAAACCTGTTCGCGCGCGCCGGCGAAATGGGCAAGGTGCTGGGCGATGCCTTCCACAGCACCTTCAAGGGTCTGCCGAACGTGATCGGCATCCGCAGCCTGGGCCTGGCGGCGGCGGTGGAGCTGGCGCCCATCGCCGGCTCACCGGGCAAGCGCGCGTACGACGTGTTCCTCGACTGCTTCCACAAGGGCGCGCTGGTGCGCGCCGCGGGCGACGTGCTGGTGATCGCGCCGCCCTACATCGTCGAGAAGCAGCACATCGACACGCTGGTCAACACGCTGGCCGACTCGATCAAGAAGTTCGCTTGAGCACGCCCGCGCAGTAGTCCACCGGCGGCAGCGCCGGTGTGCGCCAGGTGGCGTCGTAGGCTGTGTCGTCTTCGGCCGCACCGCCGGCCTGCAGGTGGACGGTTTTTACCGACACGTCCGTCGGCAGGTGCTGCGGCACGCCCAGCACCTTGGTGACGTGGCCGGCGCCCGCAATCAACACCACCGTCTTGCCCGGCTGGCGGGCCTTCACCACCGCCTGCGCCATGGCGCGGTCGCGCCCGACCTGGATGCGGGTCATGGGGCCGATCTGCGATTCGGGCAGCAGCTTGCAGTGGCCTTCGCGCACGGCTTCCTGCTGCATGGCGTAGGCCTCGCCGTTGAGCTGCACGTCGAGCGAGACGTCGGCCATCGCGTCCTTCATGCGCGCACGCGGCAGGTTGGCGCCGACCACGGGCACGCCGGCGCGCACGGCCGTCATCACGCTGGGGCCGTAGCGCTTCCAGGGCCAGGCCTTGTCGTTCCAGCCGAGGGCCGTCTGCACCTGGGCTTCGGTCGCGGTGGCGGGCAGGCGGGCGCTGCTGCGGCCTTCTTCGGCCATCTCGAGCGCCAGCGCGGCGAGCTGGCCGCGCTCGGCCAGGGCCTGCACGGTCTCGCGTTCGAGCATGTGGTGTTCGAGGGCGTCGTGCTGTTCGCCGAGCAGCAGGGCATCGGCCGGCAGCAGCGCTGCGACGCGGCGCGCGACGGGCGCCTCGGCGGACAGCGCGGCGCAGCCGGCGAGCAGGGCGGTGGCCATCAGCGGCGCGAGGAGCCGGGAAGCGCAGTAAACGCGGGAGGGGCGAAGGAGCATCCCGCCATACTATGCCCCGCACCCCGCCCCGGGATGTCGTCCTTTTCCGCCGCTTTTTCTTCCCGTGTCGTTCCGCTTTCCCTTTCGCGTGCTGGCCACGCTGCTGCTGGCGCTGGCCGCCGCCCTCGTGTGTGTCGCGCTGCACACCCCGCTGCCCTGGATGATCGGCCCGCTGTTCGCGGTGTCGCTGGCCTCGATCGCGGGCCTGCCGACCGCGAGCCACACGCCGCTGCGCAACATGGGGCAATGGGCCATCGGCACGGCGCTGGGCCTGTATTTCACGCCGCAGGTGGTGACGCTGGTGGCCGGCGTGTGGTGGGCGATCTTGCTGGCCATCGGCTGGGCGCTGCTGCTGGGTTGGGCCTTCGGCCGTTGGCTGCACCGCGTGCATGCGGCGCGCATGCCGCATGTGCCGGCGAAATCCATGAGAGCCACGACTTACTTCGCAGGCGCCATCGGCGGGGCGTCGGAGATGACGCTGCTGGCCGAATCGGCTGGCGCGCGCACCGACCTGGTGGCGGCCGCGCACAGCCTGCGGCTGATGGTGGTGACGGTGACGATTCCGTTCGCGATGCAGTGGAGCGGGCTGCACGGCCTGGAGATCAATCCGCCCGGCGTGCGCGAGGTGAACCCGGCCGGGCTGGCCCTGCTGGTGCTGGCCACCGGCGTGGGCGGGCTCGCGATGCGGGCGCTGGGCCGCACCAACCCCTGGTTCATGGGGCCGCTGCTGGTGGCGATGGGCTTCACGGTCGCGGGGCAGTCGCTGTCGGCGGTGCCGACCTGGCTGTCGAACACCGCGCAGCTCGTGATCGCCGTGAGCCTGGGCGTGCGCTTCAGCCGCGAGTTTCTGCACACGGCGCCGCGCTGGCTCGGCTCGGTGGCGCTGGGCACCGTCGGCATGCTGGTGCTGTGCGCCGGCGCGGCGTGGTTATTGGCGTGGGCGACGGGGCTGCATCCGGCCACGATGATCCTGGGCACCTCGCCCGGTGGCATCGCCGAGATGTCGATCACCGCCAAGGTGCTGCAACTGGGCGTGCCGGTGGTCACGGCGTTCCAGGTGTGCCGGTTGGTGGCGGTGCTGTTGATCGTGGGGCCGATGTACCGGTGGACCGAGCGCTGACGGCCCGGGAGACAGGCAAAGAAAAAGCGCCCCGCGGGGCGCTCGTTTCATTTCGGCGGCGCAGGCCGCTCAGTGCACCAGCACCGGCGTGTGTGCCAGCTCGGCGTAGCCCTCGAGCGTGTCCTCGACCTCTTCCTGCGTGGGCGTGTTGAGCTGCCACGCGGCGATCTGCTGCTGGAACAGCTCGGCCCAGGAGCCGTCGAGGTAGACCTCCTTGCCGGAGCGCTTGTCCACGATCTCGAAGCCGTGACGCTCCAGCACGGGGCCGTTGGGCTTCGTGCTCGGCTCGTCGCCGTCGTTCGGCTGGACGTGCACGACGACGAAGGACTCGGAGTCGTAAAGCATGTTCATGGCGGGCCCTGTGAGGATGTCGATGGCGTTCATGGGGGTTAGATAGCAATCAACGCGCCAGTTTCAAGAACAGTTGTCGCCGCGCCGTTGATATATGAGCTCTTTTTGCCTCAATTGGCGGGCGCTTCGGGTAGGGGTTTGCGCAATTGGGCGTCAGCAAAATCGCCGTTTGCCTCGGTTTGCCGGATGCGAACGGGCAAATAACCGTACTTCGGCGCCAGCCAGAGTTCCAGTTTTCGGTCGAATTCCTTGCGGGGCGTGCGGGTGAGTTTGCGCGCGGTGAATTCGCCGGCCGGCAGGCTGAGCTGCTCCTCGTCGCCGACTTCGAAGACCCACACATCGCCGTCGCGCACGCCTACGGTCTGCACCGAGATCCGGGTGCCGGCCGGGTACCGCGCCGGGCTGGCCGCCAGCAGGCCGCCCAGCTGCATCATGACGCTCATGCGGTCCTGCGCGCCCGGCTGCAGGGGCACGGGCGGGGCGTTGTTGCTGAAGACGATCTGCCCCTGGTCGCGCACGAAATGCGAGGCCACCTCGGCCTTGCGGCTTTCCGAATAGCGCTCGGGTTCGAGGCCCGAAGGGCCGATCTTGCCGGTGCTGTGCCAGTTCAGCAGCGTGAAAAACACCGCCTTGAGCGCGAGGCGCCCATCGTAGCGGCTGCCGTCCTGCAGCCAGACCAGTTCGCCGAACACGCCGCGCTGCGGGGAGGCGCCTTTCTGGCCGGTGGCTTCGAAATCGAGCGTGACCGAGCCCGGAATCCGCAGCGCCTGGGTGCCGGCGATGGTGCCGGAGGCGCCGCTGCCGGCCGTGGTCGTGCCGCCCTGCGTTCCACCGGGCGTGTTGCCTGTGGCCGCAACCGGGGCACTGGCGGGGGTCTCGGGCGATGTTGCTCCTGAATCTGTAGCAGCCTGCGCTGTCTGGTCAGGCATTTCGGGGGGCGGCGTCTGTGTCGACGCTTCCGGCACGGGGGCCGGGGCGGGCTTGGGCCGGGGCACCGACGCCTCGCGCGGGCGCTTGGGCTTGGCCGGCGGCGGCGGCTTGGCCGCGACCGGCGCGGCGGCCGGTGCCGCAGGGGCTTGCGCCGCGGGCGGTGCGATCACGATCGTGCGCGTGATGAACTTGCTCGCAAGGGGTGACGGCTCCGGCCCGATCGCCATCGGCGCCAGCCCGAGCAGCAGCAGGTGCACCAGCGCCACCGCCAGCGTCAGCCCCGCGAGCGCGCGCCAGGACGGGCGTCCGGGCAGGCCGAGGGACAGTGATGGAGGCGCGACGTGCGTCGACATGGGTGTGTGGAGTGGGCCGCGGCGCCGAGGTTCACGAAGACCACTCGGTACACTGCCGCCCGTTCAACCAGTTTAGTGGGCGCCGCGCTGCGCCCCTGCACCCTAGCTCACGCCCGCACCATGAAACTCGCCACCCTGAAGGACGGCTCGCGCGACGGCCAGTTGGTCGTCGTCTCGCGCGACCTCACGCTCGCCCACTACGCCACCGGCATCGCCCACCGGCTGCAGCAGGTGCTGGACGACTGGGGCTTCATGAGCCCGCAGCTGCAGGACCTGTACGACGCGCTCAATCAGGGCCGCGCACGCCACGCCTTTCCGTTCGACCCCGCCCAGTGCATGGCGCCGCTGCCGCGCGCCTACCAGTGGGCCGACGGCTCGGCCTACCTGAACCACGTCGAGCTGGTGCGCCAGGCGCGCAACGCCGAAGTGCCCGAGAGCTTCTACACCGACCCGCTCATGTACCAGGGCGGCAGCGACGACTTCCTGGGCCCGGTCGACGACGTGATCGTGCCCAGCGAAGCCATGGGCATCGACTTCGAGGCCGAGATCGCCGTCGTCACCGGCGACGTGAAGATGGGTTCCACGCCCGACCAGGCCCTGGACGGCATCCGCCTCGTGATGCTGGCCAACGACGTGAGCCTGCGCAACCTCATTCCGGCCGAGCTGGCCAAGGGCTTCGGCTTCTTCCAGAGCAAGCCCGCCACCGCCTTCAGCCCCGTGGCCGTCACGCTCGACGAGATCGGCGCCGCCTGGCAGGACGGGCGCGTGCACCTGGCGCTGCAAAGCAGCTGGAACGGCCGCAAGGTCGGCCTGTGCGACGCCGGCCCCGAGATGACCTTCCACTTCGGCCAGCTCATCGCCCACATCGCCAAGACCCGCAACGTGCGCGCCGGCAGCATCGTCGGCAGCGGCACCGTGAGCAACAAGGGCGTCGAGAAAAACGGCCGCATGGAATGGCCCAAGGGCTACTCGTGCATCGCCGAGAAGCGCTGCATCGAAACCATCCAGGACGGCGCACCCGCCACCGACTTCATGAAGTTCGGCGACACGATTCGCATCGAGATGAAGGGGCTGGACGGCCGCTCGCTGTTCGGGGCGATTGATCAGGAGATTGTGTCGACGGCGGGGCGGGCGGTGGAGGCGCCTGTGTCGTTGGTGAATGCACCATCGGAAGGCGTGAGCAACTGACAGGCCGCGTCACGTGAATTCAGATCAATCATCGATCTGATTCAATAAGGATGCGGGTTCAGCGGAAAATGAAATCTTCTATTTGGCCGAAAAGCGTGCTACTTTTCGGTCAAATAGAAGTCGCAAATGCCTCGCGCTCCATCCGTTCACAGCACCGACACCCAGCTCGCACGCCGGGTGCAGCGAGCCCCGCGCGGCACGGTGTTCACGCCAGCCAGTTTCGCAAGCCTTGGCAGCCGCGCTGCGATCGACAAGGCGCTGCAGCGGCTGGTGGCGTCCGGCCATCTGCGCCGGTTGTCCCGCGGCCTGTACGACAAGCCCCGGCAGGACGAAATGCTCGGCACGCTCTGGCCCACGGTCGAGGCCGTTGTGCGTGCCCTCGCGGGCAAAGACCATATCCGAACGCAACCGACCGGGGCGTATGCCGCCAATCTGCTCGGTCTGTCGGAACAGGTGCCGGCCAAGGTCGTGTTGTTGACGGATGGGACCTCCCGCTCCGTGCAGGCGGGGCCGATTCAGATCACGCTCAAACGCACCACGCCGCGCGACATGGCGGCAGCAGGCCGCCTGAGCGGTCTGGTGATTCAAGCGTTCAAAAGCCTGGGCGCCAAGAACATCACTGCCGAGCGAATTCAGCGGCTGCGCCAGACCATTCCGGCGTCTGAGCGCACCAAGCTGCTTCAAGACATCGCGCTCGCGCCGGCGTGGATGCAGCCTCTGTTGCGTGACGTGGCTCGCGACGACGACGCCAAACCTTCCAAAGCAGCGCCACCTCCATGAACACAACATCACCGCCGGCCAGTCGATTCCTGTCCTTGTCGGCAGAACGGCGCACCCTGGCCTTCGAGCAGGCGGCCGCCGGGCGCGCAGGCCAGCAGGTCATGCTGGAAAAGGATTTCTGGGTCAGCTGGCTCCTGGGCTTGCTGTTCACCCTGCCCGATGTGGCCCCGCATCTGGTTTTCAAAGGCGGGACATCGCTGTCGAAGGTCTACGGTGTCATCGACCGGTTCTCGGAGGACATCGACCTGTGTCTTGTGCCTGCTTTCGTGGGAGCCGACGCCGAGGGCTTCGACGCACTGGGCAGCCGGACACGGCGTGACGCTGCGGTGCTGGAGATGCAGCGCCTGTGCGGCCTCAAGGTCAGAGAGGTCCTGCAGCCGCAGTTGGAGGCAGCAATTCGCGATGCACTGGGTGTTTCGCAGACCGCAGATGCGTGGTTGCGCTACGAAGAGGACGAGGTAGCGCGGTCGCCCATCTTGTACTTTCGATACCCGACGCAGCAGCGCACGGGCTTCTCCTACATCCAACGTGAGGTCAAGCTGGAGCTCGGCACGCTGACCGACCAGCAACCGACGGAACGTCACGCGATCCGTCCACTGGTGAGCGACGCTTTCCCCGCGATCTTTGACGACTGGCACTGTGAAGTCACCGCGCTGGCATTGGAGAGAACCTTCTGGGAGAAGGCGACGATCCTGCATGCGGAGTTCTACCGGCCAGACGAGCAGGGCTTGCCTGATCGCTATGCACGGCACTATTCGGACATGGCACGGTTGCTGGCACACGGGGACGCCGAACGTTTTCTGACCGATGAAACTCTGTGCGCACGTGTGGTGGATTGGAAAAGCCGCGTATTTGCGCGCGGCTGGGCGCGCTACGACCTCGCACGCGCCGGCACTTTCCGTTTGGTACCTCCGCTCGCGCGACGCACAGCGCTAGCTCAGGATTACGCAGTCATGCAGCAAATGTTCGCCAGTGCACCGCCCGCCTTCGAGGAGGTGCTGGCGAGTCTGGCAAAGGCCGAAGAGCAACTCAACGCCAGCAAGGGCGCGCGAATTTAAGCTGCCACCGCGCCCCGCAGCAACTCCTTCTGCGTCCGTATCCCCAACCGCCGGAACGCCCGGTACTGATGCGTGCGCACCGTGCTCAGCTCGACCCCCAGCATGCGCGCTGTTTCCTTCGCGGTGCGCCCGGCCATCAGGTGGCCGATCACCTCGCGTTCGCGCAGGCTCAGCGTCAGCAGCCGCGAGGCGAGGGTGGGCGCGGCCGCCTCGTGCACGGCCGCTGCGCTGCGGCTGTGGGCGCTGGCGGCGTCGGCCAGCAGCGTGGCGTGGGCGGCGATGACGGCGAAGTCGGTCTCGCCGAACTCGGGCTGCGCCAGGCTGCGGTAGAAGCTGACGGCCACGCGCTGGCCGCTCGGGCGCAGCAGCAGCACCGAGCTGCGCTCGCGGATGCCCACGTCGCCGTAGCAGGCGGCACGGTAGGCGGGGTCGGCCACCTCGTCGCCGTGCTGGTGGCCCATCCACAGCTGCGCGCGCTTCGGCAGCTTGCGCGCGGCGAGCCACGCCATGTGGGGGTCGAGCAGGTCGAAGCGCTGCGCCACGTAGCGCTCGGCGGTGCGCTCGGCCGTGTGGCCGTAGCTGCTGGCAGCCGAGACGGTCTCGATGCGGCCGGTGGCATCGACGCCGAACACGGTGCAGAAGGTGACGGGCATCACGCGGTGCATGGCCGCGAGGCAGCTGGCCGCCAGGTGCGGCGTGCCGATGCCCGCAAGCACGTCGCCGACGACGGCGGCCGACAACTGCGCGTCGGCGGCGGGATGGAGGCGCCAGCGTTTCATGGGGTTTTTAAGGGAGCTAGGGTAAATACCTCCTACGAAGTTATGACATTGGCGCGGACGCTGCATCGGGACAATCCCGTTCCATGACCACCACCCGTACCGCCGACGCCGCCACCGGCCCCGTGCCGCCGCCGTCCTCCGCGACCGCGCTGCCGCCCTCGGTCGGCGCCTTCCACTACACGCGCTTCGCGCCGCGCCTCCCGTCGCTCGGTGCCGACGGCATGGAGCCCGGCCGCCATCCCGTCGTGATCGCGGGCGGCGGCCCGGTGGGCATGGCGCTCGCGCTGGGGCTCGCCAACCACGGCATGCGCAGCGTGGTGCTCGAGGCCGACGACACGGTCTGCGTGGGCAGCCGCGCGGCCTGCATCTCGCGCCGCAGCCTGGAGATCGTCGAGCGCCTGGGTGCGCTGCCGGCCTTCCTGGGCAAAGGTCTGCCGTGGAGCGTGGGGCGCAGCTTCTACAAGACGGCCGAGGTGTTCCGCTTCGAGATGCCGCAGGACGCGCAGCAGAAGCTGCCGCCGATGATCAACCTGGAGCAGTACTACATCGAGCAGTACCTGCTGGACGCAATCGAACGCCGCAATGCCGCGACGCCGGGGCTCGTGGACATCCGCTGGGGCACCGAGCTCACCGCGCTCGCGCAGGACGACGATGGCGATGGCGTGACGCTCGACGTGCGCAACACCGAAGGCGCCTACCGCCTGCGCGGCCAGTGGCTCGCGGCCTGCGACGGCGGCCAGAGCTTCGTGCGCAAGTCGCTCGGGCTGGCGCTCGAGGGCACGGGCTACGAAGGCCGCTACGTGATCATCGACATCGAACTGCACAGCGGCCACCCGACCGAGCGCCGCGCGTGGTTCGACCCGCCGTGGAACCCGGGCTCGACCGTGCTGATGCACCGCCAACCCGACGACATCTGGCGTATCGACTACCAACTGCGCGCGGGGCAAAGCACCGAAGACGCGCTGCAGCCCGCGGCCGTGGCCGAGTTCGTGCAGCGCCACCTCGACGCCATCGGCGAAGGTCACCTGCCGTGGAAGACGGTGTGGACCTCGGTCTACCGCGCCGGCGCGATGACGCTCGACAGCTACCGCCACGGCCGCGTCGTGTTCGCGGGCAACGCGGCGCATGCGATGCCGATCTTCGGCGTGCGCGGCCTCAACTCGGGCTTCGACGACGCCGACAACCTGGCCTGGAAGCTGGCCTGTGTGGCGAAGGGCCTGTCGGGCGCGGCGCTGCTCGACGCGTACTCGCAGGAGCGCATCGCGGCCTTCCACATCAACGCCGAGGCCGCGATGCGCAGCACCGAGTTCATGTCGCCGCCCTCGCGCGGCTTCGACCTGCTGCGCGAGGCGGCGCTGTCGCTGTCCGAAGCGCACCGCGGCATCGCGCAGCTCATCAACCCGCGCCAGACGCAGGCCGTGCGCTACGACGATTCGGCGCTGTCGAGTGTGGGCGATGCGCTGCCCGCCGGGCCGCTGCCGGGCGAGGCGATGTCCGAGCAGCCGCTCGCGCAAGGTCACCTCACCGACTGGATCGGCCCCGTGTTCACGCTGCTGGTGCTGCAGCCCGACGTGATGCCCCTGCCCGCCGTTGACATCGCGCAGGCGCAGCAGGGCGCCTTGCCTTTTGCCGTGCGCACCATCGGCAGCCTCGAGAACAAGGATGCCGATGCGCAGGCGTCCACCGCTGTCTTCGCAGCACTCGGCGCGAGCGATGGCGCGGTCTACCTGCTGCGCCCCGACGGTCACGTGGCCGCGCGCTGGCACCGGCTGCCGGCCGGCGCACTGCCCGCCGCACTGGCCCGCGCCGCTGTCGCTACTTCACAGGACATTCCCGCATGACCACCACCGCCCCTTCGCTCCAACCCGAGGCGCGCGACCGCCTCTACGCCGAGTGCGCGCGCGCCATCACCGAGGCCGGCGCCGAACGCGAATCGCTGTTCCTCGCGCGGCTCGCGCTGCTGCTGTTCGAGCAGGTCGGCGACGAGTCGCGCTGCCGCGCCGCGCTGGCCGACGCGTTGCGCGCGCTGCCCGTACCATCGCTGTCCGCTTCCGAACAACAACATGGAGATTGATCTCATGGATCGCCGCACCCTTCTCGCCACGCTCGCTTCCGGCGCCGCCGTGGCCGCCGCCCCCTTCGCCCACGCCCAGGACTACCCCGCGCAGCTCATCAAGTGGGTCGTGCCGTATCCCGCGGGCGGCGGCACCGACGTGATCGCACGCGTGCTGGCCGAGGCCATGCGCCAGACGCTGGGCCAGCAGATCGTGGTCGACAACCGCCCAGGCGCATCGACCAACATCGGCGCCGACCTGGTCGCCAAGAGCAAGCCCGACGGCTACACGGTGCTCTCGGCCGACAACGCCGTGCTGGCCTTCAACGAGCACCTGTTCAGCAAGCTGCCGTTCAACCCCGAGAAAGACTTCACCTACATCGGCGCCATCGGCAAGTTCCCGCTCGCGCTGGTCGTGCACCCGGACTTCCCGGCCAAGACCTTCAAGGAGTTCCTGGCCTACGTGAAGGCCAACCCCGGCAAGGTCAACTACGCGTCGCCCGGCAACGGCTCGCCGCACCACCTGGCGATGGAAATGTTCAAGGCGCGCACCGGCACCTTCATCACCCACATCCCGTACCGCGGCGCGGCGCCGGCCATGGCCGACGTGATGGGCGGCCAGGTGCCGTGCATGTTCCTGGACCTGGCCTCGGGCCTGCCGATCATGCAGGGCAACAAGGTGCGCGTGCTGGCCATCGGCTCGGGCGCGCGCAGCAAGCGCCTGCCCGACGTGCCGACGCTGGCCGAAGTGGGCGTGCCCAACACCGAGGTGTTCGCGTTCCAGGGCATCCTCGGCCCGGCCGGCCTGCCCGCCGCCGCGGTGAACAAGCTCAACAGCGACCTGAACAAAGCCTTCAGCACGCCGGCCGTGCAGAAGCGTTTTGACGACTTCGGCATGGAAGCGATGCCCGGCACACCGGCGCAGTTCGCGGCGCTGTCGCGCGCGGAATCGAAGCGCTGGGGGCCGATCATCAAGCAGGCCGGCATCAAGCTGGACTGATGCCGCCGAGGGGCGTTCACCTCAACGGGTGAATGCCTTTCTGGAGCCGTCTTCGAAGACTTCGTCGTCGCGCTGCAGCTCGCCGTTCTCGTCCCAGCTGCGTTCGCGCGTCACGCGGCCCTTGTCGTCGAAGCTCGACTCGGCCAGCAGCTCGCCTGTTTCATTGAAGCGCTGGTGCGTGCCCACGGGCACCTGCCGGCTGCGTCCCGGCGCGAGGTAGCGGCCCTGCGCGGCGCGCTGGCCGCTGTCGTAGAACTCGGTCACGTCGACCGTGCGCCCGCTGCCGGCGCCGCTGTAGACGGCCTTGCTGCGCGGCTGGCCGTTGAGGTGGTAGCTGTCGTCGCTCACGGGCTCGCCCGAGGCGTTCCAGCGCTGGTCGCGCACCAGCGACCCGCGGTCGGAAAACTCCTGCTCGCGCTGGCGGATCGACGAACGACCGACCAGCAGCCACACGGTTTCGCGCCGCTTCACGCCCTCGGATGAAAAACTGCGCTCCACGCGCCGGTTGCCGCTGGTCTCGTCGACCACCGACGGCTTGCCGTTGTCGTAGAACTCCTGCGTGCGCACGCGCTTGCCCGCCTGGTACGAGAGCTTCGAGCGCAGGGTGCCGCGCGCGTCGAACAGGTCGACGGTCGACGGCCCGCCCGTGAAGCCGCACAGCTTCGCATCGTCGGCCACCGGCGCCAGCACGGGCGCCTCGGCGCAGCGCAGCATCGACATCTGGCCGCGCTCGGTGAACTCGACCATGGCGCGCTCGCTGCCGCGGTCGGGGTAGAAGGTGGCGCGCCGCAGCTGGCCGCCGGGGTAGAAGCTGCGCACGAGGCCGCGCTCCTGGCCGTCGTCGTACGTGGCCTCGCGCAGCACCTGGCCGCCGGGCGCGAACTCGCGCGCGCGGCCCTGCATGTTGCCCTTGGCGTTGACGGTGTGCTCGCGCGCGAGCTTGCCTTTTTCGTAGAAGCGCACCAGGCCCATGAAGACGCCGTTCTGCACCTGCTGCTCGCGCTGGAGCTCGCCGCTGCCGCGGTCCTTGCAGCGCATCAGGCCGGTCTTGCCGGCGGTGCTGTTGCCGTCGGCCGGGCTCACGCGCTGGCCGTTGAGCTCGCACTCCTGCTGCGCGTGGACGGCCGGGGTACCCAGCAACGCGGCCCATGCGATCACGGCCGGGCCGAGGAGGGACGCGGCCGCCCGGGGCGCCCGAAGCACGGGAGCGGGCGGGCGCGGGGTCACTTGTCGTACAGGGTGTCGAGCGAACGGAAGCCCTTGACCTCGATCGGGTTGCCGAAGGGGTCGCAGAAGAACATCGTCCACTGCTCGCCCGGCTGGCCTTCGAAGCGCACCTGCGGCTTCAGCACGAAGTCGGTGCCGGCGGCCTCGAGGCGTCCGGCCAGTGCCTGCCAGTCGGGCAGCGCGAGCACG
Source organism: Variovorax sp. EBFNA2 (assembly GCF_033802765.1). Taxonomy (NCBI): domain Bacteria; kingdom Pseudomonadati; phylum Pseudomonadota; class Betaproteobacteria; order Burkholderiales; family Comamonadaceae; genus Variovorax; species Variovorax sp. EBFNA2. The sequence goes on along the minus strand of NZ_CP138496.1, from coordinate 5,854,652 downwards.
ATGCCGAAGTGCGGCATGGGCACCATCGCATCGCCGACGCGGCCGGTGCGGGTGGTCGCGAAGGGTTCACCGAGGTGCAGCGAGAGCTGGTGGCCGAAGAAGTCGAAGTCGACCCAGGTGTCGGTGCTGCGGCCTTCGGCGCAGCCGAGCACGTCGCCGTAGAAGCGGCGCGCGCCGTCGAGGTCACGCACGTGAATGGCAAGGTGAAAGATGCTTTGCATGGTTTTGGATTATGGGCAGCGGTGCTGTGAGAATGCCGGACTTTCTTTCAATCATGGAGCTCGCCTTGCGGATACTCCGAGCCCTCGTCGCACCGCTGCGCCTGCTGTCGCGCGGCACCGACCGGCCGGCGCCCCAGCGCCTTCTTGCACGTCTGACTGGCCAGGCCTTCGCGGCTGTCGGTGGTTGTTTTCTTGCGGTTGCGGCGCATGCCGCCGCCTGCCCGCCCTCGGCCATCGCGAGCCTCGAGAAGCCCGGCATCGGCCTGCGCAACGGCGTCGATCGCGGCCTGCTGTGGCGCATCGAACGCGACGGCCGCACCTCGTGGCTCTACGGCACGATGCATCTGGGGCGCGGCGAATGGGTGCGACCCGGCCCCACGGTGCAGAAGGCGATGGCGCAGAGCGACACGCTCGCGCTCGAGCTCGACTCGCGCGACGAGGCCACGGTGCGCGCCCTGAGCCAACCCGCCGACCCGGCCGCGGTGGCGCGCGTGCTCAGCGGCGAACGCGCCCGCCGGCTCGAGCGCCAGAACGCCGAGGCCTGCGTGCCGCCGGGCTCGACCGCCAGACTGCCGCCGATCCTGCAGGTCACGACGCTGACCGCGCTGGCGGCGCGCGCCGACGGCCTGTACGCGGAGTTCGGCGTCGACGAGACGCTGGCCGTCTCGGCACGCAACAGCAACAAGCCGATCGTCGCGCTCGAGAGCGCGGCCGACCAGCTGCGCTGGCTCACCGGCGGCTCCGAAGCGGAAGAGGCCGAGCAGATCGACGCCATGCTCGACGAGCTGGAATCGGGCCGGCTGCGCGGCCAGCTCAAGGCGCTGGCCGACATCTGGGCGCGCAGCGACGCGGCCCGCCTGGCGCGCTACCCCGAGTGGTGCGGGTGCCTGAACACGCCGGCCGAGCAGCGCCTCATGAAGCGCTTGCTCGACGACCGCAACCCCGGCCTGGCCGACGGCATCGAGCGCCTGCATGCGGGCGGGCGCAGCGCGTTCGCCGCGGTCGGCGCGCTGCACATGGTCGGCGCACAAGGCCTGCCCACGCTGATGGCGGCGCGCGGCTTCACCGTGACGCCGGTGCTCACCGAGGCGCAGGCGCAGATGGCACTGCCGATGCCGGCGCTCGCGGCGCCCGAGCCGCCGTCGCGCAAGGCCGTGCGCGGCGGCAAGAACGTCAAGGGGCAGAAGGCGGCCAAGGGCCAGGGCCAGAGCCAGAAGGCTGCCGCGAAGGGCGGGGCCAAGCCGGCCACGAAGGCCGCCGCGCCCAAGAGCGGCAAGCCCGCCCCCAAGGCCACCAACGGCAAAGTGCGCCGATAATCGCGACCGCCATGCACACGCTGCGCCCCCACCCCCGCCTGATCGGCCGTCTCGGCCGGTGGGTGCTGTTGTGGTTCGTGCTGTCGCTGGGCGTGGCGGTGGCCGCGCCGGTGGTGCATCCGCAGGCGATGGAACTGGTGTGTTCCGGCGCCGGCACCATCAAGGTGGTGGTCCACACCGAAGACGGCGTGCAGGACATGGGCGCCACGCACATGGACTGCCCGCTGTGCGTGCTGACTGGCGCACCGCCCCCGCCACCCGTGGCGGCCGCGTTCGATGCGCCCCTGCCGCTGGGGCGCGTGCTTCAACCGATTCCCGCCGCGCGCCATGCCGCGGCCACGGCCGCACCGCTGCCGGCCCGTGGGCCCCCGCCTTCCGCCTGAGCGATCAGCAACAGCGCTGCCTGTCTGTGCACCCCGCGTGCGCGCAGGCGGCCCCCTTTGGCTTGAAGTTCGTGGAGCCGGCTCCCCTTGAAACCCCATTCCCGCGCCCTGGCGATCGCCATGGCATTTCCTCTCGGCGCGCCCGTGTGGGCGCAGCAGCAGCCTCCGCCGCCTGAGGCCGCCGCCGCCCCGGGCCGCGCGCTCGGCACCGTCACCATCAGCGGTGGCCGCCCGACCTCGCTGCCGACGCAGATCCCGACCACCATCGAAGGCGTGACCGCCGAGCAGATCGCCGAGACGGTCAACGCGACCGACGCGGAAGACGCGCTCAAGTACCTGCCGAGCCTGCTGGTGCGCAAGCGCTACATCGGCGACTTCAACCACGCGGTGCTCGCCACACGCGCTTCGGGCACGGGCAACAGCGCGCGCGCAATGGTCTACGCCGACGGCATCATGCTGTCGAACCCGCTGGGCAATGGCGCCACCTTCGCGCCGCGCTGGGGCATGGTGTCGCCCGACGAGATCGAGCGTGTCGACGTGCTCTACGGTCCGTTCTCGGCCGCCTACCCGGGCAACTCGGTGGGCGCCGTGGTCGACTACGTGACGCGCATGCCCACGCAGCTCGAGGCGCACGTCAAGCTCAGCGGCTTCGCCTCGAACTTCGACCTGGACAAGAGCCACTCGTCGCCGGGCGGCCAGCAGCTCGACCTGTCGCTGGGCAGCCGCAGCGGCGACTGGTCGTGGTGGCTCGGCGCCTCGCGCACCCACAGCAAGGGGCAGGCGCTGTCGTTCGCCAACCGGCTCGTCAGCGCGGGCACCGTCGGCACGGCGGGCACGCCCGTCACCGGTGCGGTGCTCGGGCTGAACCCGTCGAACCAGCCGTGGTGGCTGCTCGGCGGCACGACCGCTTACGACACGACCCAGGAGCAGGCCAAGCTCAAGCTGGCCTACGACTTCTCGCCCACGGTGCGCGCCACCTACACGCTGGGCGCCTGGCACAACACCACGCACGGCAGCACCGACACCTATTTGCGCGATGCGCTCGGGCAGCCGGTGTACGGCGGGCGCGTGAACCTCGGCGGGCGCACCTACACCCTCGACACGCCGGCCGCCGCCTTCGCGCCGACCGAGACGGCGCTCACGCACTACATGCACGGCCTCTCGGTGAAGAGCCACACGGGCGGCGTGTTCGACTGGGAAGTGGCGGCGAGCCTGTTCGACTACGCCAAGGACACCTCGCGCACGCCGACCGTGGCGTTGCCCGGTGCGTTCTACGGCGGCCCCGGTCGCACCACCGACATGGGCGGCACCGGCTGGCACACCTTCAAGGCCGCGGGCACCTGGCGGCCCACCGGCTCGGCCGAGGGCGTGGGCGCGCACGTGGTCGACTTCGGTGTCCAGCAAGACACCGCGCGGCTGCGCAGCGCCATCGGCAACACGCGCGACTGGATCGGCGGGCCGGCCGTGTCGCCGTTTTCCGCCTTCAACGGCAACACGCGGCTGCGCTCGCTCTACGTGCAGGACACCTGGCGCTTCGCCAAAGACTGGAAGACCACGCTGGGCCTGCGCCACGAGCGCTGGGAGGCGTACGGTGGCCAGCTCGGCAACGCGGCGCGGCTGCTCGACTTCGCGCCGCGCAAGAACAGCTTCGTCTCGCCCAAGGCCGCGCTCGCCTGGCAGGCCACGCCCGACTGGCTCTTCAAGGCCTCGACCGGCCGCGCCGTGCGCATGCCCACCGTGAGCGAGCTCTACCAGGGCTCGATCGAGGGCAACCGCATCGTCAACACCAACCCGAACCTGCGCCCCGAGCGTTCGTGGACCGCCGAACTGAGCGCCGAGCGCGACCTCAAGCGCTGGGGGTTCGACGGCGTGCTGCGCACGACGCTGTTCTTCGAGCACACGAAAGACGCGCTCTACACCCAGGCGCTCACCAACCTCGTGAGCACGATCCAGAACGTCGACGCCATCCGCACGCGCGGGCTGGAAGTGGCGCTGAACACGGTCGACGCGGGCATCCAGGGACTCGACCTGAGCGGCAGCCTCACGCTGACCGATTCGAAGATCACCGCCAACAGCGGCTTCCCCGCCAGCGTGGGGCGCGACCAGCCGCGCGTGCCCAAGGTGCGCGCCTCGCTGCTCGCCACCTACCGGCCCGATGCCAAGTGGAGCTACACAGTGGGCGCGCGCTACAGCGGCCGGCAGTACGGCACGCTCGACAACAGCGATCCGAACGGCATGGCCTTCATGGGCTTCTCGAAGTTCTTCGTGGTCGACGCGCGCATCCGCTACCGCATCGACCGCCAGTGGAGCGCCGCCGTCGGCATCGACAACCTCAACAACCGGACCTACTGGGCCTTCCACCCGTACCCGCAACGCACCTTCGTGGCCGAACTCAAGTTCGACCTTTGACCCTCACTTTTTCCTATCCAAGGACACACGCCATGACGAAGCCTTTCACTCCCACCTTCCACATCCTCGCCGCCTGCGCTCTGCTGGCCGGTGCCGGCGCCGCTGGCGCCCACGTGAGCCTGCCCCCGGGCGGCGCCACCGTCGGCAGCGAGTACAACGCCGCCTTCCGCGTCGGCCACGCCTGCGAAGGCGCCAAGGCCACCACCGGCCTCGCGGTGCGCCTGCCCAAGGGCTTCGTGCTCACCGACGCGCAGGCGCGCAAGGGCTGGAAGCTCGATGCGCCCAAAGCAGGCAGCGTCGAAGGCGAAGTGCGCTGGACCGCAGAGACGCCGCAGAACGCGCTGCCCGCCGCCGAGCGCGGCGAGTTCGTGCTGCGCGGCAAGGTGCCTGCCGCGCCGGGCCCGCTGTGGTTCAAGGTGCACCAGGACTGCGACGTCGGCAGCGTCGACTGGGCCCAGGTGCCCGCCGCGGGCAGCGCCACGGCCGGCCTGAAGACGCCCGCGCCCAAGCTCGAGGTGGTGGCGCAGGGCGTGGCCACGGTCGACGTGCGCGACGCCTGGGTGCGCCAGTCGGTGCCGGGCCAGAGCGGCACGGGCGCCTTCATGAAGCTCACCGCGCCCACGGGCACGAAGCTGGTCGGCATCTCGACGCCCGCCGCCGGCGTGGCCGAGGTGCACGAGATGAAGATGGAAGGCGACACCATGCGCATGCGCGAACTGGCGGGCGGCCTCGACCTGCCGGCCGGCAAGACCGTCGAGCTCAAGCCCGGCGGCTACCACGTGATGCTGATGGACCTGAAGGGCGCGATGGCCAAGGGCGCGACCGTGCCCATGACCCTGAAGTTCGAGGACGCCAAGGGCGCGAAGACCACGCTGGAACTGAAGCTGCCGGTCGGTGCGCCCGAAGGTGCAGCGCCGGCGCCCGCGGCAGGCGGCGCGCATCAGCACCACCAGCACAAGCACTGACCCCCTCGGGTCTCGCCGGACCGTCAGAGCAACTGGTCCGGCGCCAGCGGCCCGAACAGCCGCAGCAGGAAGCGCAGCGTGGCGCTCGCGTCGGGCTCGGTGTCCGTGTCCTGCAGGCCGCTGCCTTCGGGCGCGCGCCACACCAGCGCGCCCTTCACCAGCTCGACATGCCACGAGCGCTCGCGCATGCCGCGCTCGATCTGCTCGGCCGCCACGCGCGAGAGTTCGCTGCTGCGGATCAGCAGCGCGATCTCGGTGTTCTGCAGCTGCGAGCGCAGGTCGAGGTTCATGGAGCCGACCACCAGCAGCCGGCCGTCCATCACCAGCACCTTGGAGTGCAGCATCGCGCGCGATTCACCACTGGCGCTGCCCGCGCTGCTGCCGCCCGAAGAGCCGAACACATTGCCGAAGTCGGCCTGTTCACTGCGCAGCTCGTACAGCTCGACGCCCGCGGCCAGCAACGCCTTGCGATGGCGCGCGTAGCCCACGTGGGCGATGGGTGCGTCGTTCGAGGCCAGTGAATTCGTCAGCACGCGGATGCGCACGCCGCGCGCGTGCGCCGCGGCAAAGGCCTGCTGCATGTCGGGGCCGGGCACGAAGTAGGGCGAGATGATCAGCAGGTCGGTGCGCGCCTGGCCGATCAGGTGCAGCAGGCCTTCGACCACCGTGTCGCCGCTGGACGCCAGGTCGGCCAGTGCCGCGGCGTTGCGCGACGGCAGCGCGGACCGGCTCACCACGAGGTCGGGGTTGCGCATCGCGCCGGGGCCGCGGTCGGCCGGGATCTTGCCGGGCGCGTCGGCAAGCATCAGCGCCGGCGCCCAGACGAAGGTGGCGGTGCGCAGGTCGAGCGGCTTCTCGTCCCAGGCGCGGGCGCGCTGTTCGGCCGTGGGCGCCGCGCCGGGGCGGGGCTCGCCGTCGGGCGGCTTCGGGAGGTTGCGGGCCTCGGCGGCTCCGTCGCCGAGTTCCTTGTCGGCGCGCTGGGCGCGTTCGCGGATGCGCTGGAACTCCTCGCGCGAGACCAGCGACTGCACGGGGTAGGCACGCTCGTTGTTCCAGTAGCTGTCGAAGCTGCGCGAGAGGTCTTGCACGATCGGGCCGGCCGCCAGCACGTCGACATCGACGAAGTTGCCGGTGGTGGCATTGCCGAAGTAGGCGTCGCCCAGGTTGCGCCCGCCGGTCACGCCCATCACGTTGTCGGCCAGGAACAGCTTGTTGTGCATGCGCTGCTGGATGCGCGAGACGTCGCCGATGGCGTTGAGCATGCGGTTGAAGCCGGTGCCGCGCGAGCCCGCCAGCGGATTGAACAGCCGCATCTCGATGTTCGGGATGAAGGCCAGCCCGAGCACCAGCGCGTCGCGGCCGATGGTGTGGAAGTCGTCCAGCAGGATGCGCACCCGCACGCCGCGCTCGGCCGCCGTCTGCAACCCACGCACCAGCCGGCCCGTGCTGGCGTCGGCGTGAATGGCGTAGTACTGCAGGTCCAACGTTTTCTGCGCACCCTCGATCAGCGCCAGCCGGCTGCCATAGGCGGCCTGCGGACCGCCCAGCAAGAGGAAGCCCGAGTCGAAGCGGGCCTTGTCTGCCTGCCGCCGCTCTTTCAGCAGCGTGGCCAGCGCCGTGCCGTCAGGCGAGGCGAGCGCGCTTGAGACGGGGCGGTCCACCTCCTTCGGCAGCTGCGCGCAGGCGCCGAGCACCAGGATGGCCAGCAGCGCGACGCTGCGGCGGGCAATTGCGCGGAAGGAAGAAGAAGGCATGCGGCGAGATTTTTCCGGGGCCAGGGAAGGCGGTGCCGCATGTATAGCCGAGTTGGCGCCCGCCGGGGGTGGGACGGGCGGCCAACCGGTGCTCAGCGTCCGGCGCCGAGTTCTTCCTGGCGCTCCAGCGCAGCGAGCAGTTCGTCGTCGATCTTGGCGTGGCGCTCGCTCAGTTCGACCGCGCGCGAGGCGTCGCTCGCATAGATCGCACCGCCGTCGAGCTCGAGCATTTCGCTGATGCGCTTCTGTTCGGCTTCGAGGGCTTCGATCTGCGCGGGCAGGGCTTCGAGTTCGCGCTGCTCCTTGTAAGAGAGCTTCTTGCGGGGGCCGCCCGTGGGGGCAGCGGCGGGTGCAGCCGCGGGAGCCGGGGCCGGTGCGGCGGCAGGCGCCGGCGGTGCCGACGCGAGGCGCTGCTCGGCGATTTCGCGTGCGCGCTTCGACTGGATCAGCCAGTCTTCCACGCTGCCTTCGTACTCGCGCCAGCGGCCGTCGCCCTCGAAGGCGATCGTGCTGGTCACCACGTTGTCGAGGAAGGTGCGGTCGTGGCTCACGAGGAACACGGTGCCGTCGTAGTCCTGCAGCAGGCCTTCGAGCAGTTCGAGCGTGTCGATGTCCAGGTCGTTGGTCGGCTCGTCGAGCACCAGCACGTTGGCCGGGCGCGCGAACAGGCGCGCCAGCAGCAGGCGGTTGCGTTCACCGCCGCTGAGCGAGCGAACGGGGGAGTTGGCGCGCGCGGGGGAGAACAGGAAGTCGGAGAGGTAGCTCTTGACGTGCTTCTTCTGGCTGCCGATTTCGATCCACTCGCTGCCGGGGCTGATGAAGTCTTCGAGCGTGGCATCGAGGTCGAGCTTGTCGCGCATCTGGTCGAAGTAGGCGACCTGCTGGTTGGTGCCGCGGCGGATCTTGCCGCTGTCGGGCTCGAGTTCGCCCAGGATCAGCTTGAGCAACGTCGTCTTGCCGGCGCCGTTCGGGCCCAGCAGGCCGATCTTGTCGCCGCGCAGGATCGTGCCGCTGAAGCCGCGGATCACGGTTTTCTCGCCGAAGGACTTGGTGGCGTCGGTGAGCTCGGCCACGATCTTGCCGCTGGACTGGCCCGAGGCCACGTCCATGTTGACGCTGCCCTGCACCTCGCGGCGCGCGGAACGGCTGGCGCGCAACTCCTGCAGTCGCGTGATGCGGCTCTGGCTGCGCGTGCGGCGGGCTTCGACGCCCTTGCGGATCCAGATCTCTTCCTGCGCCAGCAGCTTGTCGGCCTTGGCGCTGATGATCGCTTCCTGGGCGAGCTGTTCTTCCTTCTGAAGAAGGTACTGCTCGAAATTGCCGGGGTAGGACCCCAGCTTGCCCCGGTCGAGTTCCACGATGCGGGTGGCGACGCGGTTCAAAAAGCTGCGGTCGTGGGTGATGGTGACGACGCTGCCCTTGAAGTCGATCAGCAGCTGTTCCAGCCACTCGATGGAGTCGAGGTCCAGGTGGTTGGTGGGTTCGTCTAGTAGGAGCACGTCCGGCGCGGCCACCAGGGCCTGGGCCAGGGCGACCCGCTTGCGCGTGCCGCCGGAGAGGGAGCCGACGCGCGCATTGCGGTCGAGGTGGAGGCGGTGCAGCGTCTCTTCGACACGCTGCTCCCAGTTCCAGGCGTCGTAGGCTTCGATCTTGGACTGCAGGGCGTCCAGGTCGAGCCCATCCGCGCCAGAGAGATACAGGTCGCGAATGGCGATGACTTCGCCCAGGCCTTGGCTGGCGGCGGTGAAGACGTCCGCATCCATGTCGAGTGCGGGCTCCTGCGCCACGTAGGCCACGCGAAGGTTCTGCTGCAGCTGCAGCGTGCCGTCGTCGGGCTTTTCCAGCCCGCCCAGTATCTTGAGCATCGACGACTTGCCGGCGCCATTGCGGCCGATCAGGCCGATGCGCTCCGATTCGAGAAGAGAGAAGTCCGCATGATCCAGCAGCGGGACGTGACCGAACGCGAGCTGCGCGTCGAGGAGTGTGATGAGTGCCATGTGGCACGGATTATCGGAGGGGCGGGTGACGGCGCCTGGCGGCCGGGGGAGAAGGCTTTCTTGCGGCTCTCTATATAGAGAGGTCTGGAGTCATCTGGGAGAGACGCTGGCAACCGGGGAGGAGGCTTGAGGCTCGGCGGCGAGCGAGGCGACAAGGCCCTCTTCAAGTTTCTTTCGGCTTGGCTTGCACGAGCCAAAATCTGTCATATACTCGTGGGCTTCGCTACTGAATACCTCTGGTGTTCGAGGCGACTGGAACTCTCAGGAGTGCTGGTTGTGGGTGGTGAAGAAAGTCTTCGAAAGTTGACGCGGTTTGAAAAAACAGTGCATAATCGAAGGCTTCGCTGGAAACAACTTCAGCGACTTGAACTGAAAGGTTCGGGTTGCAGGAAAGAAGGAGTGGAAAGCGAAAAAAGTCTCCGAAAGTTGACGCGGTTTGAAAAAACAGTGCATAATCGAAGGCTCCGCTGAAAACAACTTCAGCAGCTTGAATCGAAAGATTCGGGATGCGAAAAAAGAAGTTGAAGAAAGCGAAAAAGTTTGACGATACTTAAAAAATCGTGTTAGACTACAAGGCTTCGCTGATCGCAGCAAAGCAAACGAAGTA
>NZ_CP138496.1:0-192500 GCF_033802765.1 Variovorax sp. EBFNA2 | reverse complement strand
TGCTGCGCGTCTTCGACGAGGTGATGGCAGAGCGCAACCTCACGCGCGCCGCCCGCAACCTTGCAATCACCCAGCCGGCCGTGAGCAACTCGCTGCGCCGCCTGCGCGAACTGCTGGGCGACGAGCTCGTGCGGCGTTCCGGTGCGGGTGTGGAGCCCACGCCGCGTGCGCAAGCCCTCTGGCCGACCGTGCGCGACGCCTTGCGCCAGTTGCAGCACACGCTGGCGCCCGGTGAATTCGACGCCGGCACCGCCGACACGACCTTCCTGCTGGCCATGGCCGACGCCACGGCCGCCGAACTCATGCCGGGGCTGGTGAAGATTGCAGAAGAAGACGCGCCTGCCATTTCGCTGCGCGTGCTACCGCTGACCACACGCGACCCGCGCCGCATGCTGGAGCACGAAGAGGTCGACATGGCCGTCGGCTACTTTCCAGCGGTGATCGCGAGCCTGGCGGCGCGCGGCCAATCCGGGGTGGGGGTGCCGTTCGAGACCCAGCGGCTCTACCTGGGCCAATATGTATGTGTGATGCGGCGCGGCCATCCCCTGGCGGGGGCGCCGTTGACGCTCGACAGCTACTGCGCGGCGCGGCACCTGCTGGTGAGCTTTTCGGGCCGCCCCTATGGCTTCATCGACCAGACGCTGGGCGCCATGGGGCGCGAGCGGCGGATTGCGGTGACGGTGAACCAGTTCTTCACCGCCGGGCGCGTGGTCGCGAATTCAGACCTGCTGGCGGTCCTGCCGCGCCACTTCGTGAGCGTGACCGGCATCGAGGAGCAACTGGTGGTGCACGACCTGCCGTTCGACCAGCCGCCGGTGCACGTGGATGCCATCTGGCATCGGCGCGCCCAGCACGGGCATTCCCACGAGTGGCTGCGAACGGCGCTGTTGCGCTCGGCGGCCGCGGCGTTCGCGGGCTCGGTTCATGGACAGGCGTGACGTGCCCCCTTGAACCAGGTGCGCCGCTCGAGGCGGCGCGGGCCCGTCAGTTACCTGACGACGCTGAGCCAGGCGGAAGCCGCAGCACGCAGTTCTTGTGCGTGGTGCGCGCCACGGCCGGCACGGCTGTCGGCGCTTTCCATCAGCGCAGCGGCGTGGCTGGCGGGGGTCTGGGTCGGCGACGAACGGAAGAAACGGGCCACTTGGGCAAGAAGACTGAACATGACGGTGCGCGGCTTGTGGCTGCGACGGGGTTGATTAACGATGGATGTAGATTAAGGGTAATCCCTAGTAAAACAAGACCCAAGTTATGCATCTCACGCATGATGAGATTCACCTAGACTGATCCGACGATGAAGTTGCAACTGCTCTCCGACCTGCACCTGGAATCCCACCCGAGCTTTCATGCCGACCCCATTCCGGGCGCCGACCTGCTGGTGCTCGGGGGCGATATCGGCTCTTACCAGGAAGGCTCCCGCCTGACGGACACCGACTTCGGCCTGGGCCGCTTCTCGCCGCGCAACGACTGGCCGACGCCGGTGGTCTACGTGCCGGGCAACCACGAATACGACAACCTCGATTTCGACGCCACGCACGCGCGCCTGCGTGCGCTGTGCGAAGAACTCGGCATCCTCTGGCTGGAGCGCGAGACGCTGGTCATCGGGGGCATCCGCTTCATCGGCACTACGCTGTGGGCCGATTTCGACGCGCTGGTCGAGCCCCGCGACAGCCTTGCCGAAGCGCTCAAGAAGCGCGGCAAGGCGATGCGTGCGGCCGACTTCTACCTCGAGAAAATGGCTGGCACGCGAAACGGATTGCCCTTCATGGCGGCCGAAATGCGAGAGCAAGCGCTCACCTGCCAGACTTGGCTGCGCGACGCGCTGGCCCAGCCCTTCGACGGCACGACGGTGGCCATCACCCATTTCGCACCCAGCCTCGCGAGCGCCGATCCGCGCTACGGCCTCACGCCCGGTACCGCGGGCTTCTGCAATTCACTCGATGAGTTGCTGCCTCACGCGCAGCTGTGGCTGCACGGCCATCTGCATTGCCCGTTCGACTATGTAAAGGACGGCTGCCGCGTGGTCGCCAATCCGCTGGGCTACCGCAGCAACGGCGAACAAGAGGGCTACCAGCCCCAGCTGCTGATCGAGGTCCGCTGACCGGCTGCTTCGCCCGTCAGGCGCTGCGGCCCTTCGCCACGAGGCGAATGCCGGGCATGAGTTCGGCGGCGAGCTCGGGCCGTTCGAGCGCGTAGTCGAGGTTCATGCGCGCGATCTCGACATGCTCTTCGCCGAGCGCCTGCGCCCGCGAACCCTGGCCGCGCTCGATCGCCTGCACCATCGCGTGGTGCGTGCGGTGCGCCTGCCGCATCCATTGCTGGCCCTCTTCCATCGACGACTGCATGGGCAGCATCGCACTGGGCGCGGCAAAGGGCTGGCCGCCGAGCATGTCCATCACGCGCTTGAGCGCGAGGTTGCCGCAGCCTTCGAGGATCAGCTTGTGGAAGCGGTCGTTCATCTCGACGTACGCGGCGTAGTCGTCGATCTCCATGCTGGGCTTGTTGACGGCGCGGTCGCCCTCTTCCAGGCAGTCTTTCAAGTCGCGCAGCAACTGGCGCGACACGCCGTCTTCGGCCAGCAAACGGGCGGCAAAGCCTTCGATCACGCCGCGCACGCGGATCGCGTCGGCCACTTCCTGCGAGGTGAAGCGGCGCATCTGGTAGCCGCCGCTGGGCGACTGCTCGATCAGACCTTCGTGCTCGAGGCTGGCCAGCGCCAGGCGCACCGGCGTGCGCGAAGCCCCGAGCTTCTCGGCCAGCGGGATCTCGGCCAGCCGCTCTCCCGGCACGAATTCGCCCTTGAGGATCAGGTCGCGCAGTTGCACGAGCACGCGGGATTGTTGGGAGTCCATCGGGAGGCGCCAGGGCAGCAGGGAGAGGGATGAATGGGCGGATTCTAGGAGAAGCGCCCGCCGCTGCACGCAGCATAGCCAAGCGGGCGCGTTTGTTGCATGCAGTGCAAACATATGTGTGTCAAAAACCCACAAACACCCCAGAGTTAACCCTATATATGGCGCCTCGCAACCCCAAAACAGGGCGAGCAAGCCTATGAAAGTTTGACCTCTGTCAAAAATCACCAAGACAATGCATACAACTGCATGCAATGCCTGCAGGCCTTCTGACAAAGACCTCTCGATGGAGCCCGCACGATGATCAGCGCCGAGCAAAACGATTTCATCACCCGCGTCGGACCCGGCGCGCCCGCCGGCAAGCTGCTGCGCCGCTACTGGCAGCCGGTGGCCCTGGCCGACGAACTGGCGGGCCCGCGCCCGGTCAAGCCTGTGAAGCTCATGGGCCAGGACTTCGTGCTGTTCCGCGACGAGAGCGGCCAGCTCGGCATGCTCGACCGCGACTGCCCGCACCGCGGCGCCGACCTCGCCTTCGGCCGGCTCGAAAACGGCGGCATCCGCTGTGCCTTCCACGGCTGGCTGTTCGACGCCAAGGGCAACTGCCTGGAGACGCCGGCCGAGCCCGCCACCAGCAAGCTGTGCAGCCGCATCAAGCAGTCGGCCTACCCGGTGGTCGAGAAGGCCGGTGTGGTCTTCGCGTACATCGGCGAGGGCGAGCCCCCGGCCTTCCCCGACTTCGACTGCTTCGTCGCGCCCGACACCCACACCTTCGCGTTCAAGGGCCTGTTCGAATGCAACTGGCTGCAGGCGCTCGAAGTGGGCATCGACCCCGCGCACGCCTCGTACCTGCACCGCTTCTTCGAGGACGAAGACACGTCGGAAAGCTACGGCAAGCAGTTCCGCGGCGCCTCGGCCGACTCCGACATGCCCATCACCAAGGTGCTGCGCGAATACGACCGGCCCGACATCAGCGTCGAGCCCACCGACTACGGTTTCCGCCTCAAGGCGCTGCGCAAGCTCTCGGAAGACACCACCCACGTGCGCGTGACCAACGTGGTGTTCCCGCAGGCCTTCGTGATCCCGATGAGCGCCGAGATGACCATCTCGCAATGGCACGTGCCGGTCGATGACACGCACTGCTACTGGTACGCCGTGTTCACCAGCTTCACGGGCCCGGTCGACAAGCAGCAGATGCGCGACCAGCGCCTGAAGCTGTACGAGCTGCCCGACTACACCTCGCGCAAGAACAAGCGCAACAACTACGGCTTCAGCATCGAAGAGCAGCTGACCGAAACCTACACCGGCATGGGCGACGACATCAACGTGCACGACCAGTGGGCGGTGGAGTCGCAGGGCGCCATCCAGGACCGCACGCGCGAGCACCTGGGCAGCACCGACAAGGGGATCATTGCCTACCGCCGCGTGCTGGTGAAAGCCATCGAGGCCACGCTCGCCGGCGACAGCGCGCCGATGCTCATCGATGCCGCACAGGCCCGCGCCATGACCGGCCCGCCCTCGATCGACGGCATCGGCAAGGTCGTCGACGAAGCCGCCACCGAGGCCTACTGGCAGGACGCCGACCGCGCGCGCCGCCTGAAGTCCGACTGGGCCTCCGCACGGCTCACCGCCTGAGCACGCCGCCATGAGCAGCACCCACACCTTCGTCGACCGCTTCGGCCTCTGGTCCGACGACCAGCATGCGCAGGCGCGCGACCTCGTGCGCCGCATCGACAGCGGCGAGGTGGACACCGTCCGCTTCGCCTGGCCCGACCAGCACGGCCTGCTGCGCGGCAAGACGCTGGTCGCCAGCGAGGCGCGCTCGGCCCTGTGGGAGGGCGTGAACCTCACCTCCACCCTGCTGGCCAAGGACACCTCGCACAAGACCGTGTTCCCCGTGTTCACGCAGGGCGGCGGCTTCGCCATCGAGGGCCTGCAGGGCGGTGCCGACTTCACCATCGTGGCCGACCCCGCCACCTTCAAGGTGCTGCCGTGGGCGCCGCGCACCGGTTGGATCCTGTGCGACGCCTACATGGCCGACGGCCGGCCCTGCCCCTTCGCCACGCGGCAGATCCTGCAGCGCGCGGTGGCGCAGCTCGACGAACTGGGGCTGGACTTCATCGCCGGCCTCGAGGTCGAGTTCCACGTCTTCAAGCTCGAAGACGCGCGCATGGGCCTGGCCGACTCGGGCCAGCCCGGCGAACCGCCGCGCGTGTCGCTGCTGTCGCACGGCCACCAGTACCTGACCGAGCTGCGCTACGACCGCGTCGACGGCCTCATGGAGCTGCTGCGCTCGCAGCTCGTGGCGCTCGGCCTGCCGCTGCGCTCGCTCGAGATCGAGTTCGGCCCGAGCCAGTTCGAGCTCACCTTCGGCCCCACGGCCGGCGTGACGCCCGCCGACACCATGGTGCTGCTGCGCAGCGCCATCAAGCAGATCTGCCAGCGCGCCGGCCTGCACGCCACCTTCATGTGCCGCCCGAAGATCCCGAACGTGATGTCCAGCGGCTGGCACCTGCACCAGTCGCTGCGCCGCAAGAGCGACGGCGTCAACGCCTTCATGCCCGAGCCCGGCGGACGCGACCTCAGCGAGATCGGCATGCACTACCTCGGCGGCCTGAAGGCGCACGCCTGCGGCGCGGCGGCACTGGCCAGCCCGACGATCAACGGCTACCGCCGCTACCGCCCCTTCTCGCTGGCGCCTGACCGCGCGATCTGGGCCCGCGACAACCGCGGCGCGATGCTGCGCGTGCTCGGCGGCCCGGGGCAGAACGCCTCGCGCATCGAGAACCGCGTGGGCGAGCCGACGGCCAACCCGTACCTGTACCTTGCATCGCAGCTGTTCTCGGGCCTGGACGGCATCCGCCACCAGACCGACGCGGGCCCTTCGGCCGATGCGCCCTACGAAACACCGGCCGAGCAACTGCCGCGGTCGTTGAGCGACGCCCTCGCCTGCCTGCGCAAAGACGAGATGCTCAACGCGCAGATGGGCAAGGTCTTCGTCGACTACCTGTGCCACATCAAGGAAGCGGAAATCGCCCGCTTCAACCTCGAAGTCAGCGAGTGGGAACACCGCGAGTACTTCGACATGTTCTGAACCCCATGCCCACGATCCACTACATCCTCAAGGACGGCACCACGCGCGAGGTCGACGCCAAGGTCGGCGCCAGCGTGATGGAGACCGCCATCCGCGGCAACGTGCGCGGCATCGACGCCGAGTGCGGCGGCTGCTGCTCGTGCGCGACCTGCCACGTCTACGTCGACGACGCATTCCTCGAGTTGCTGCCGCCGCCCGACGACATGGAAAGCGCGCTGCTCGATGCCGTCGCGTCCGAGCGCCGGCCCGGTTCGCGCCTGAGTTGCCAGCTCAGCGTGAGCGCCGCGCTCGATGGCCTCACGGTGCGTGTGCCCGATACACAGGTCTGACCAGCGCGTCGGGCATCATCGCCCGCTGCCAAACATCCGGTTACAAGCCAGCGGCGCCCGCGCGGCGCATTCCACTCCCACAGAAAGGCGTTTTTTCATGACGACGACGATGACCAAGCGAACCCTCCTCTCGACCCTGCTGCTCGCCGGCCTCGGCATGGCGGGTGCTGCGCAAGCCCAGACCACCGAGCCGCTGCGCATCGGCCTCATCGCGACCTACTCCGGCCCCTACGCCGACTACGGCCGCCAGTTCGACGCCGGCATTGCGCTCTATCTGAAGGAGCACGGCGGCAAGGTGGGCGGGCGCACCGTCGAGATCGTCAAGAAGGACACCGCCGGCCCCGCGCCCGACGCCGCCAAGCGCATCGCGCAGGAACTCATCGTGCGCGACAAGGTGAGCATCCTCACCGGCCTGGACTTCAGCCCCAATGCGTACGCCGTGGGCGCCATCGCCACGCAGGCCAAGATCCCCACGCTGGTGATGAACGCCGCCTCTTCGGCCATCACCACCAGCTCGCCCTACGTGGCGCGCCTGTCGTTCACCGTGCAGCAGGTCACCGACCCGATGGCGCGCTACATGCTCAAGCAGGGCGTGAAGGACGCCTACACCGTGGTCGCCGACTACGCCTCGGGCGTCGATGCGGAAACGGCGTTCAAGAAGGCCTTCACCGCCGGCGGCGGCAAGGTCTCGGGCGAGGTGCGCACGCCGATGAACAACCCCGACTTCTCGGCCTACGTGCAGCGCATCAAGGACGCCAAGCCCCAGGCCGTGTTCTTCTTCTTCCCCTCGGGCGTGATGCCGCCGGCCTTCCTCAAGGTGTGGAAGGAGCGCGGCATGGAGCAGGCCGGCATCAAGCTCTTCGCCACGGGCGAGGCCACCGACGACAGCTACCTGGACGCCACCGGCGACGTGGCGCTCGGCCTCGTCACCAGCCACCACTACTCGTTCGCGCACAACTCACCGAAGAACCAGAAGTTCGTCAAGGACTTCGCCGCCGACAACGGCACCAAGCTGCGCCCCAGCTACTTCGCCGTGACCGCCTACGACACCATCGCCGCCATCGACCTGGCACTGGCCAAGACCAAGGGCGACACCGGCGGCGACAAGTTCATGGACGCGCTCAAGGGCCTGAGCTTCGAGAGCCCGCGCGGCCCGATCGAGATCGATGCCGCCACCCGCGACATCGTGCAGACCGTCTACATCCGCAAGACCGAGCGCGCCAATGGCCAGCTGGTGAACGTGGAGTTCGACAAGTTCGAGCGCGTCAAGGACCCGGCCAAGGAAGCCGCCGCCGCCAAGTAAGCCAACGCCAGCCAACGCCAGCACGCAGCAGCAGCAAGCAGGAAATTCATGGGTATCGTGATCTTCGATGGAGTGGCCTACGGCATGCTCCTGTTTCTCA
This sequence comes from Variovorax sp. EBFNA2, assembly GCF_033802765.1. Taxonomy (NCBI): domain Bacteria; kingdom Pseudomonadati; phylum Pseudomonadota; class Betaproteobacteria; order Burkholderiales; family Comamonadaceae; genus Variovorax; species Variovorax sp. EBFNA2. Next base: position 184,831 of record NZ_CP138496.1, on the reverse strand, counting down.
TCGGCGTGGGCCTGTCCATCACGATGGGACTCATGAATTTCGTCAACCTCGCGCACGGCAGTTTCGCGATGGTCGGCGGCTACGCGGCCAGCGTGCTCATGAACCAGTGGGGCCTGGGCTTCGGGCTCTCGCTGGCTGCGGCCTTCGTGGCCGCGGCGCTGGTGGGCGCGGTGCTGGAGTTCGTGTTCTACCGGCGGCTGTACCGCGCGCACCCGCTCGACCAGGTGCTGCTGTCGATCGGCGTGGTGTTCGTCTCGATCGCCGCGTTCACCTACTTCTTCGGCCCGACGATGCAGCCCTTCACACTGCCCAAGGCGCTCGAAGGCCAGGTGTCGCTGCTCGGCCTCGAGGTGGGCCGCTACCGCCTGTTCCTGATCGGCTGCGGCGTGGCCGTGCTGGTCGCGCTGCTGCTGGGCCTGGGCAAGACGCGCTACGGCGCGATGGTGCGTGCCGCGGTCGACAACCAGCGCGTGGCGGGCGGCACGGGCATCCACGTGCAGCGCCTGTTCTTTCTGACCTTCTCGCTGGGCTGCGGCCTGGCGGGCCTGGGCGGCGCGCTGAGCCTGGGCATGCTGGGGCTGGAGCCGTCGTTCCCGCTCAAGTACCTCGTCTACTTTTTGATGGTGGTGTGCGTGGGCGGTGCGGGCACCGTCACCGGGCCCTTCATTGCGGCGCTGCTGGTCGGCATCGTCGACGTGGCGGGCAAGTACTACCTGCCTGAAACGGGCGCCTTTCTCATCTACGTGTTCATGATCGTCATGCTGCTGGTGCGCCCGAACGGCATCGTCGCCAAGAAGGGGCTCGCATGAAGCCGCTGAGCCTCTCTCCTGCGCAACTGCGCGGGGCCGAAATCGCCTTCTGGCTCGCGCTCGCATCGAGCTTTTTCCTGCTGCCCGACAAGCTCACGCTGATGAGCCAGATCATGATCTTCGGGCTCTTTGCCGTGTCGCTCGACATGGCGCTGGGCTACGCGGGCATCCTCACCGTGGGCCACGCCGCCTTCTTCGGCGCGGGCGCGTACGCGGCCGGCCTGCTCGCCAAGTACGGCTGGAGCGAGCCCTTCACAGGCCTGCTGTTCGCGCTCGCCGTGTGCGCCCTGGTGGGCTACGTGCTGAGCTACCTCGTGGTGCGCGGCGCCGACCTCACGCGGCTGATGATCACCATCGGCGTGTGCGTGCTGCTGTTCGAGCTGGCCAACCGGCTCTCGGGCATCACGGGCGGCACCGACGGCCTGCAGGGCGTGGTGATCGCGCCCGTGCTCGGCCTGTTCGACTTCGACCTCTACGGCAAGACCGCGTTCGGCTATGCCTTCGGCGTGGTGCTCGCGATGTTCCTGCTCGTGCGGCTGGTGCTGCGCTCGCCCTTCGGCCTCGCGCTGCGCGGCATCCACGACAGCCGCAAGCGCATGACGGCCATCGGCTCGCCGGTGGAAGCGCGGCTGCGCATGGCCTACGCGATGTCGGCCGCGGTGGCCGGCGTGGCGGGCGCGCTGCTGGCGCAGACCACGCAGTTCGTCGGCATCGAGTCGATCAGCTTCAACCGCTCGGCCGAAGTGCTCATCATCCTCGTGCTCGGCGGCACCGGGCGGCTGTACGGCGGCCTCATCGGCGCCATCGTCTACATGCTGGTGCACGACTGGTTCGCCGACATGAACCCGCAGTACTGGATGTTCTGGCTCGGCATCTTCCTGATCGCGGCCGTCATGCTGGGACGCGGCGGGATCATGGGCGCGCTCTCGCGCGTGGTTCGCACGGGGAAGGCGCAATGACTTCCTCCACCACCACGAACACCACGCACGCCCTGCGCACGCAGAACCTGGGCATCCGCTTCGGCGCCTTCCAGGCCGTGAGCGAGGTCAACCTGTCGCTCGAACCCGGTGCGCGGCAGGCGCTGATCGGCCCCAACGGCGCCGGCAAGACCACGCTCATCAACCTGCTCACGGGCGTGTTCAAGCCCACGAGCGGATCGATCCGCCTGGGCGAGCGCGACATCACGCGGCTGCCCGGCGACAAGCGCGCCCGCATGGGGCTGGCGCGCACCTTCCAGATCAACACGCTGTTCCCCAGCCTCACGCCGCTGCTGTCGGTGGTGCTCGCCATCAGCGAGCGCGAAGGGCTGGGCGCCACGTGGTGGCGGCCGCTCAAGGGCTGCACCGCCGTGTTCGACGAAGCGCATGCGCTGCTGGCCACGCTGAAGCTCGACGCCCTGGCCGACGTGCCCGTGGCCGAGCTGGCCTACGGCAAGCAACGGCTGCTCGAGATTGCGCTGGCGCTCGCAGCCAAGCCCCGCATCCTGCTGCTCGACGAGCCCGCCGCCGGCGTGCCGCAGGACGAGAGCGGCGAACTCTTCGAAGCCATCGCGGCGCTGCCGGCGGACATCAGCGTGCTCTTCATCGAACACGACATGAAGCTCGTGTTCCGCTTTGCGCGCCGCATCTCGGTGCTGGTGGGTGGACGCATCCTCACCGAAGGCACGCCCGCCGAGATCGGCGCCGACCCGCGCGTGCGCGAGGTCTACCTGGGAAGCTCGCACCACCATGGCTGACACCGACACCGCCGCACTCGCCTTCGACTGCGTCACCGCCGGCTACGGCAACGCCGTGGTCCTCGACCGCCTCGACTTCTCGCTGCGGCCCGGCGAAAGCCTGGCCATCCTCGGGCGCAACGGCGTGGGCAAGACCACGCTGCTCGAAACGCTGATGGGCAACACCCGCGTGATGCAGGGCACGATCCGCTGGCAGGGCGCCGACATCACGCGCTGGCCTTCGCACCAGCGCGTGCGCGCCGGGCTGGGCTGGGTGCCGCAGGAGCGCGAGGTGTTCCCGTCGCTCACGGTGGAAGAAAACCTCACGGTGATCGCCCGCCCCGGCAGCTGGACCTTGCAACGGGTTTATGAATTCTTTCCGCGCCTGCGTGAGCGGCGCGGCAACTACGGCAACCAGCTCTCGGGCGGCGAGCAGCAGATGCTGGCCATCGGCCGCGCGCTCATGACCAACCCGAAGCTGCTGCTGCTCGACGAGCCCATGGAAGGCCTCGCGCCGATCATCGTGGAAGAGCTGGCGGCAGCCATCCGGCGCCTGTGCGAATCGGAAGGCCTGGCCTCGATCGTGGTGGAGCAGCACCCGGTGCTGGCGCTCGACATGACGCACCAGGCGATCGTGCTGGAGCGCGGCACCGTCGTGCATGCGGGCCCGAGCGCGGCGCTCGCGGCGGACAAGGAACTGCTCGAAGGCTTGCTGGGCGTCGGCATCGCCGAGGCGCCGGCCGATTGAACCGTCAGGCCAGCAGACCGATCTTCCTGGCGCCGGCAAAGAAACGCCACGACGCCAGCCCCCCGGCGATCAGGCTCACGCCCCACGACAGCCACAGGCAGGTGTAGAGGATGAAGGCCAGGCCGACGTCCACCACGCGTGAGAGGAAGGTTGTGTCCTTCCCGAACAGCACATGGGTGCCCAGGCCCCACCACACGAAGTACGGCAGCACCGCCAGGCACAGGCCGTAGACGAGGCTCGCCGCCAGCGGCCCGAGGTGCTCACGCAGCACGGCCCAGCGCACGAGGAAGAACAGGGCCAGGTCCAGCAGCACCAGGGCCAGCAGGCCGAGGCCCAGGATGAGTTCGAGGGTCATGGCCGCACTGTAAGCACGCTCACCGAGAAAGGTGCCGCGCTGGCGACGGCGTACCGGCAGGCGCTACCGCACGCCGCAGCGCGCGGTACGCCTCACCGGCATCAGCTCAGCATCTGCCCGCGGCTGCCGATCACGGCCACGTCCACGAACTGGCCGCCTTCGCGGTTCGAGCGGCCGTAGTTGATCTTCACGCCGCCGAGGTCGAAGTTCTCGATGCTCGCCATGCCGCCGAGCACGGCGGCGCGCGTCGGCGAGGGGCCGGCGCGGCGCAGGCCTTCGGCCAGCACGGCGGCGTTCATGTAGCCCTCCAGGCTGGTCAGCGAGAAGTCCTTGGTGCCGTTGGCGGTCATGTCGGCCTGGTAGCGGCGCACGATCTCGAACTTGGTCGAGTACGGCGACGGAACCACGATCACGAAGCCCAGGCCGCGTGCCAGGTCGCCCATGGCCGACAGCGCGCTGGCCGTGATCGACAGGCCGTAGGCCGAGCTGCTGTTGCCCGCGCCGCGCAGCGCCTTCAGGAACACCGGCGCCGTGCCGGCCAGGCCGACCACCACCACCTGCGGCTTGGCCTTGGCGATGGCTTCGGCGGCCGGGCCCACTTCCATGCTCGTGGTGTTGGGCGTGGTGGCGATCACCGCCGGCTCCAGCTTGGCCTTGGCCAGCGCGTTCTTGAACGCCGCCAGCACCGACTGGCCCAGCGGGTCGTTCGAATGCACGAGGCCAATGCGGGTCTGGCCCAGCACGGCGGCCGTGCTCACCAGCTTGTCGACCTCCTGGTCGTAGTTGGCGCGCACCCAGAAGGTGTTGGGCGAGGTCTTCTTGCGCAGCGCGATGGTGCCGGTGATCGGGCCGACCACGGCCATGCCGGGCACCGCGTCCATCACCTCGGCGGTCTGGCGCGTGCCAAGCGGGTGCACCAGCGCGAGCACCGAGCTGTCTTTTTCGAAGGCCAGCGCGTTGGCCTTGGCCACGTCGGGCTTGAAGGTGTCGTCGGCCATCACGAGTTCGACCTTGCTGCCGTGCAGGCCGCCGGCCTTGTTCAGCGCATTGAAGAATGCGCTGGAGCCCTGGTACAGCCCCTGGCCGTTGGCCTTTTCCACGCTGCTGTTGTCGAAGGTCGTCCCGATGCGGATCGCACGGTTCTGCGCGAACGCCGGAAATCCCAGCCCGACGCCGGCCGCGGCGGCCGTCGTGGCGGCCAGCCCGGAAAGGGCGCGGCGGCGGCTGGTGGAAAGCGGCGCGGTCGACTCGCGCGGCACGGGGACGGTCATGATCAAAGCCTCCAATAGTCGGTGACAAAAGCTCACATTTCAAACAGAAATGTAACGCACCTCGCTGGATCGGTCATGACAAACCCGAATGCCTAGAGCAACTCCTCGCCCACGATGGGCAGCAGCAGCCAGTTCTTGAAGCGCAGCCAGAGGAACTCCCCGGGTTCGTCCTCGTGCACGATGTCCCCGCCGGCATCGTCGTATTCCAGCCACTGCACGCGCCGCCCGCCGGGCGCAAGCCGCAGCCGGTAGCCCAGGTTGACGCGCTCGCCGTGCATGAGCTTGTCGTAGTCCTGCACCAGCCGCGGGCTGTCGATGAGCAGGCCCATTTCGGTGTTGACGGCAGCTGAGCGGTGGTCGAGGTTCATCGAGCCGACGAAAAAGCGCTCGTTGTCCAGGATGGCCAGCTTGGCGTGCAGCCGGCTGATCGACTTGCCGAAATCGCCGAAGCGCCCCGAACGCCCGGTGAGCGTGGGCGCGATCTCGAAGATGGTGACGCCGATCTTCAGCATGTCGGCGCGATAGCGCTCGTAGCCCGCGTAGGCCAGCGGCTCGTCGGTGGCGCCCAGCGAGTTGGTGACCACCGTGATGCGCCCGCCGCGCTCGATGGCCGTCTTCATCATCGCCATGCCGCGCGCGCCCGGAATGAAGTACGGCGAGCCGATCTTCACCTCGTGCCTGGCCGCCTGGATCACGCCGAGCGCGCCCTCGGTCACGCTGCCGCCGTAGGCCGCCTCGGCCTTGCGCGTGATCTTGTCGGGGTCGTCCACGAACAGCGTGGCGCTGGCCCAGTAGCGGTCGATGCGGCCGGTGGTGAGCTGCTCGCCGAGCGGCGACTTTCCCAGCACGTCGCGCTGCTGCATGGGCACGTCGGGCACGGCCGCGCGCGCCAGGGCGTCGAAGCGCCGCTGGGCTTCCTCGACCGGCAGGCGCCGCGGCACGATGCGCTCGATGGGCCAGGCGTGGTCGCTGTTCCAGTAGCGGTCGAAGCCTTCGGACATGCGGCGCACGATCGGGCCGCTGGAGAGCACGTCCATGTCGATGAAGTTCGCCGCCGTGCTGCGCATGAAGTACTCGTTGGCGATGTTGCGCCCGCCCGAAACCGCGAAGCTGTTGTCGGCCACCAGCAGCTTGTTGTGCATGCGGTGGTTGATGCGGCGGAAGTCGCCCAGCGACAACAGCAGCCGCGCCGGCAGCGACGCCGCGCGCGAAGGCAGCGGATTGAACAGCCGCACCTCGATGTTCGGAAAGGCCGACAGGCTGCTGAACACCTCGTCCTCGCCGCCCGCGTAGAGGTCGTCCACCAGCAGCCGCACGCGCACGCCGCGCGCGGCGGCCTCGCGCAGCTCCTTGAGAAACAGCAGGCCGACGTCGTCGTTGCTGATGAGGTAGTACTGCACGTCGAGCGACTTCTCGGCGTGCCGCGCCAGCGAGATGCGCGCGTCGAACGCGAACGCCGCCTCGGGCAGCAGCCGGAAGCCCGACAGCGGCACCGCGCTGCCTTGCGGCGCGTCCTTGGCGGCCAGCCGGCCCAGGTCGGTGTCGGCCACGTCGGTGACCGCGCTCGTGAGCACCGGGTGCGGCTGCGACGGCGGCAGGCTGGCGCAGCCCGCGAGCCAGGCGATGGCCAGCCCCATCGACACCAAGGCGACGAAGCGACGGAGGCGGGAGAGCGCGGCGGCCATGGGTCGCACTGTAGCTCCGCCCTATGATCAACGGCACATACAGCAGCCAACGAAAAGAAGGAAAAAACGCGTGCTCAATGGGTTGTGGCTGGGGTTCTTCGGGATGGCGGCGCTCGCCGCGCTGGGACGGTGGCTCGTCGGCGGCGACCCGACCGTGTTCGCGGCGCTGGTCGAAAGCCTGTTCACGATGGCGCGGCTGGCCGTCGAGGTGATGGTGCTGCTGTTCGGCACGCTCACGCTGTGGCTGGGCTTCCTGCGCATCGCCGAAGCCGCCGGCCTCGTCGGCTGGCTCGCGCGCCTGCTCGGTCCGCTGTTCCGGCGCCTCATGCCGGGCGTGCCGGCCGGGCACCCGGCGCTCGGGCTCATCACGATGAACTTCGCCGCCAATGCGCTGGGGCTGGACAACGCCGCCACCCCCATCGGCCTGAAGGCCATGCGCGAACTGCAGCGCCTGAACCCCGACCCCGTGACGGCCACCAACGCACAGATCCTGTTCCTGGTGCTCAACGCCTCGTCGCTGACCTTGCTGCCCGTCACCATCTTCATGTACCGGGCGCAACAGGGCGCGAGCGACCCGACGATGGTGTTCCTGCCGATCCTGCTGGCCACGAGCGCGTCGACGCTGGTGGGCCTGCTCACGGTGGCGGTGGCGCAGCGCCTGCGGCTGTGGGACCCGGTGGTGCTGGCCTACCTCGTGCCGGGCGCGCTGCTGCTGGGCGGCTTCATGGCGCTGCTGGGCACGCTGTCGGCCGCGGCCATCGCTTCGCTGTCGTCGCTGCTGGGCAACCTCACCTTGTTCAGCGTGATCATCGTGTTCCTGGCGGCCGGCGCGATCCGGCGCGTCAAGGTCTACGAGACCTTTGTCGAAGGCGCGAAGGAAGGCTTCGACATCGCGAAGAACCTGTTGCCGTACCTCGTCGCGATGCTGTGCGCCGTGGGCGTGCTGCGCGCCTCAGGCGCCCTCGACTTCGCACTCGACGGCCTGCGCTGGCTGGTGCAGGCGGGCGGCTGGGACGCACGCTTTGTCGACGCGATGCCGACGGCGCTCGTCAAACCCTTCTCGGGCAGCGCGGCCCGCGCGATGCTCATCGAGACCATGAAGACCCAAGGGGTCGACAGCTTCCCCGCGCTGGTGGCCGCCACCATCCAGGGCAGCACCGAGACCACGTTCTACGTGCTGGCGGTGTACTTCGGCGCGGTGGGCATCCAGCGCGCGCGGCATGCGGTGGCGTGTGCGCTGCTGGCCGAGCTGGCGGGGGTGGTGGCCGCCATTGCGGTCTGCTACTGGTTCTTCGGATAGCTCAGGGTCATTCAGGGCGACGCTCCCGCCGACGCGGTACCTTGCTCCGCGAATGTCCCCCGCCTTCGGCTCCTCCTTGATTTCGCTGCGCAAGGCACCCCATCGACGTGAGCGTCATCAGTGCGGTCGTTGATCGGGCCAGCACAACGAGAGCGCCCAGTGTGCGCAGGACACTGGGTGCTTCCCGCAGCGAAATGAATGCGAAGGGACTTCTCGCTTTCTGGTCACGGCATCGAGTGCCAAGATTGATTTGCGAAGTCAATCTGAAACCTTTGAAAGGAGAAGCCCCATGAACGAGATTACCCGAGTCGGCGTGGATTTGGCAAAGCGCGTGATCCAGGTCTTTGCGGTCGATGCCGCGGGCTTGCGCGTCACCGGGCGCGCCTTGGCACGCGATAAATTCCTGGCTTGGTGCGCGCAACTGCCCGCGGGCTGCCTGGTTGCCATGGAGGCCAGCTCCAGCGCCCATTACTGGGCGCGCAAGCTGCAGGCCTTGGGGCTGGATGCTCGCATCATCGCAGCCCCGCACGTCGTGCCCTATCGCCTGCAAGGCAAGAGCGGCAAGAACGACGCCAACGATGCCGCTGCCATCTGCGAGGCCGCCTCGCGCCCGCACATGCACTTCGTGCCGATCAAGAGCGTGGAGCAGCAAAGCATGCTGTGCATCCACCGCCTGCGAGAGGGCGTCAAGGCGGACCGTACCGCCTGCATCAACCGCATCCGGGGCCTGTTGGCGGAGTTCGGATTGGTGTTCGCCCAAAGCCCTGAGGCGTTGCGCCAGGCGCTTCCCGACGCGATGGAAGATGCCAGCAATGAACTGGGCGCTCTGGCCCGGTTGACGCTGCAGCGGGCCTATGCGCAATGGCAAGAACTCGATGCACACCTGCGATGGTGCGACGAGCGCATCGCCGCACACGGCAAGGCCAGCGATCAGGTGCGCCAGGCCGAGCAGTTGTTGGGCGTGGGGCCGGTCACGGCATCCGCGGTGGTGGCTACCGTGGGCGACTTCAAGCAATTCAAGAACGGTGCGCAGTTCGGCGCCTGGCTGGGTCTGACGCCCCGACAGAATTCCAGCGGTGGCAAGAACAACCTGGGGCGCATTACCAAGCGAGGCGACGCGTACCTGCGCACGCTGCTGATCCAGGGGGCCAAGTCGATCGTGTTGACGGCGCACAGACGCGACGATCCGATCTCGCGCTGGGTGCAGGCCTTGCGCGAGCGCTCTGGCTGGCAGAAGGCCGTGGTGGCGTTGGCCAACAAGAATGCGCGCATCCTGTGGGCGGTATTCGCACGCGGGCGGGCCTTCGATGCGCACCACGTCAGTACCAAACCACCAGGCGCTGTCGCTGCGGTCATCGCGGTGTAGCGCGATCCGTTTGAAAAGCCTTTGTTGTCTATTTGTTTGCCAGACGTGAGTTCCAAGATGCAATGAACAGGTCAGACCGGCAGCGGGCAAGCTCGACTCCCCCTTGGTGATGCCGATCGAAATGGGCATCACGAGAAATGAATGGAGCCCCGCTGAGCGGTTCGTATCTGGGTCCGCACGGCCAAGTGCCAGTGCAACAAGACCGTCGGTAGATGTGCAGTCTGTTCCTCGTTTCGTTGCGCCTGGTTCCTCACCGCCTTGCAGGCAATACAGCATGGCAAGAAAACAACCCTGAACCCGTGCTTGACCGCGCGAGAAGTCCCGGTACAAGGGGGAGGCCGCAGGCCGGAGGACATTCGCGGAGGGAAGTACCCGGTGGCCTGTGCACGCGCCCTGAACAACTACTTGCGCGGCTCCACCACCGGAAACATCAGATCGAAGTTGTCGAGCATCCCGAACAGCTCCCCGAGCTTCACGCGGTTCCCATCGATCTTCACCTGCCCCGACTGCACGGCCTCGGGGAACGTCGTCTGCTTCAGCGTGATCGCATCGAGCGTCGCCCGGCTCAACGTGACCGTAGCGTCCGCACCGGCAGCCTGCTGGTTCTTCACATGCGTGAGCGCCGAGTTCTCCAGCGTCAGCACGAACTTCTGGTTCGAATCAGTGAAGTTCCAGTTGATCACCATCGTCTTGCCTTCGGCCTTGGCCGCATCGAGCCGCACGCCGAGGTAGTCGAAGAACAGCTCGTTGCTCACCGCCTTCAGCGTGTCGCCGTTCGCGCTGCTGCCGCCCGGGATCTTCGGCACGCCGTTGCGCAGTTCCATCGCGCCCACCAGGTAGGCGCTGCGCCAGGTGCCCGCCTCCGACTGATAACCGAGCTGTTCGAGCGCATCGGCGCCGAGTTCGCGTGCCGCGCGGTTCGCCGGGTCGGCGTACACCACCTGGCTCATCGCGCTCGCCACCCAGCGGTACTCGCCCTTCTTGAAATCGTCGCGGGCGCGCGCCACCACCGCGTCGGCCCCGCCCATGTACTCGACCGTCTTCTTCGCTTGCGCCACCGGCGGCAGCGGGTTCAGGTTGGCCGGGTTCGCGTCGTACCAGCCCAGGTACTTCTGGTAGACCGCCTTCGCGTTGTGGCGCAGCGTGCCGTAGTAGCCGCGCGTGGACCACTCCTGCTCCAGGCTCGCGGGCATGCGCAGCGTCTCGGCGATCTCGGGCGCCGTGTAGCCGTGGTTCAACAGGCGCAGCGACTGGTCGTTGATGAACTTGTACATGTCGCGCTGCTTCTTCAGCAGATCCACGATGCGCTCGCGCCCCGTGGTGGGCCAGTGGTGCTGCGCGATGAGCACGTCGGTCTTGTCGCCGAAGGCCACGCGGGCCTCGTCGATGTACCTGGCCCACAGGTTGCCGTCGCGCACCTCGGCGCCGCGGATCGTGTACAGGTTGTGCATGTTGTGCGTCACGTCCTCGGCCATGTTGAGCACGCGGAACTGCGGCATGTACATGAGCATCTCGGACGGCGCCTCCGAGCCCGGCACCAGCTGGAACACGATCTGCACGCCGTCGATGGTGCGCTCCTCGGTGGTCTTCTCGATGGTCGAGGTGGGCGCGATCAGCGTCACGCTGCCGCGCGCCAGCGCCTTGCCCAGTCCCGTGTCGACCTGGCCGCGCGCGCCCGGCGGCAGCAGCGTGCCGAACTGGTACTGCGAGCGGCGGTTCATCGCGTTGCCCGCGAGGATGTTCTCGGCCACCGCCGATTCCATGAAGCCCGAAGGCGCGATCACCTGCACCTTGCCCGCCGCCACGTCGGCCTCGCTGACCACGCCCTTCACGCCGCCGAAATGGTCGGCATGGCCGTGCGTGTAGATCACCGTGCCGACCGGCTTCTTCGGGCGGTGCTGGTAATACAACTCGAGCGCGGCGCGCGCGGTCTCGGCGGCCAGCAGCGGATCGATCACGATCAGCGAGGTGTCGCCTTCGACGATGGTGATGTTCGCCAGGTCGAAGCCGCGCACCTGGTAGACCCGGTCGGTGACCTTGAACAGGCCGTGAATGGCATTGAGCTGCGCCTGGCGCCACAGGCTCGGGTTGACCGTGTCCGCCGCCTCGTTCGCCTTCAGGAAGTCGTAGGGCTTCATGTTCCAGACCGGGCGCGGGCCGCTGCCGGTCACCAGCGCGTCGGGCACGGTGCCGATGAAGCCGCGCATCGCGTCCTCGAAATCCTGCCTGTTCGCGAACGGCAGCGCCTTCGCCATGTCGGCGTTGGCCTTCAGCGTGACGGGCTCGGCCGCCTTGGGCGCCACCACCGGCTGCGCCGTGGCGGTGAAGGCACAGGCCCAGGCGACGAGGGCCAGGGAGAAACGGGTAGGCGCGGAAGCAATGCGGGTCATCGATGTCTCGGGGTTGTTGTCTGTCGAACGACGGGGCACGGAAAGGGAGCAACGGCCAATTCTCGGAAGCAAGCAACCCCTTGGCCAATGCAAAATGTGATCTTGCTTTTGAACGAAAACGCAAAATGCAGCTGCGCCACCTCCAGCACCTGATCGCCCTCGCCGAACAAGGCAGCTTCGGGCGTGCCGCGCAGGCCGTGCACCTGTCGCAGCCCGCGCTGTCGCGCAGCATCGACGCACTCGAGCAGGCGCTGAAGGCCCGCCTCATCGACCGCGCCTACGGCACCGTGCGCTTCACGCAGGCCGGCGAGCTGGTGCTGGCGCGGGCCCGCGAGCTGGTCGCCGACGCGCGGCAGATCCAGCGCGAGGTGCAGCAGCTCGAAGGCCTCACGCTCGGCAGCCTCGCCGTGGGCCTGGGCCCCTTCGCGGCCGGCCTGCTCGGGCGCGCGGCGCTGTCGCTCATGACGCAGCGCCACCCGCAGCTGCTGATGCGCATGGAAGTGGCCGACACCGTCACGCTCTGCGAACGGCTGCACAAACGCCAGATCGATCTCTTCATCGCCGACACCCGCGACCTGAAGAAGCCCTCGGGCCTGAAGCTCGTGCGGCTGCCCAACGTGCCGGTGTCCTTCTTCGTGCGGCCCAGGCACCCGCTGCTGAAGCAACCGGCGCCGCTCACGCTCGAACAGCTCATGGACTACCCCGTGGCCGGCCCGCACCTGCCCACCGAAGTGGCCGCGTATTTCGACCGGCAGATCCGCCGCACCGACCGCGGCGTGTTCAACGTGACCTGCGACGACGCCGACACGCTGCGCCACCTGGCACTGACCGCGCACGCGGTGATCCTCGCGCCCCACGCACCCGGCCTCACGCCCGAGACCGCCGCGCTCGCGCCGCTGGCGGTGGCGGGCCTGTCACGCATGCGCACCCACTACAGCCTGGTGACGCTGGCGGGCCGCACACCCACGGCCGCCGCCACGGTCTATACCCGGCTGGTGACCGAGTTGCTCGGGCCCGCCAGGCAGGCCGCCGGGGCCTGAGCCAAAATGGCCCCTCCTTTGCCGCTCACCGCCTTGCCGTCCGTTCTCCCGTGACCACCTCCCGCCGGGCCCAGCCCCCCACCTTCTCGCCCGGCGAATTCCGCAAGGCACTCGGCATGTTTGCCACCGGCGTGACCATCGTCACCGCGCGCGCGGCCGACGGCAGCCTGGTCGGCCTCACGGCCAACTCGTTCAACTCGGTGTCGCTCGCGCCGCCGCTGGTGCTGTGGAGCCTGGCGCGCGCGGCCGCGTCGATGTCCGCGCTGCGCGCCGGCTCGCACTACGCGGTCAACATCCTGGCCGCCAACCAGAAGACGCTGGCGGAGCGTTTCGCCACCAAGAACATCGACCGCTGGGCCGACGTGGCCTACACCGAAGGCCTGGGCGGCGCGCCGGTGCTGCAGGGCGCGGCGGCGAGCTTCGAGTGCTTCAACCGCAGCCGCTACGACGAAGGCGACCACGTGATCTTCGTGGGCGAGGTGGAGCGCTGCATGCACGACCCCGACGCCTCGCCGCTGCTGTTCCACGGCGGGCGCTTCTACACCGAGCACCCGTTGTGAACCGCCCCGCGCTGCTGGCCGTCCTGCTGCTCGCCGCGCGGATTGCCAGGGCACGCCTGAGCCGCCATCCCCATCGCCGCAACCGCTGCGGCAGAACTGGTTGACGACCCCTTCTTCCAGGTCGCCGCGGGCCTGCAGGGCTGTGTGCCCGATGCAACGCTGGCCCGGAAGCTCGAACGCGCGGCGCGCACCGTGCCCGACGTCGAGACCGTGGTGCCCGACCTGATGGTGGGCACGCGCGGCAAGCCGCCCTACCCGCTGGCCGGGCACTGAGCGGCGCCGCACGGCCTTGGCGCCGGCGCGATACGATCATCGGATGAATTCGGCGGCCTTTCCGCCGCCCCCGTCGCCACCGATTGACCGCGAATGATCCAGCGCAAGACCCACCTCGATTCCCTGGCCATCGGCCTGCTCATCGTCTGCTGCGCGTTCTGGGGCTTGCAGCAGATCCTCATCAAGACCACCGTGACCGAGGTGCCGCCGCTGTGGCAGGCCACGGTGCGCATGGTCGGCGCGGTCGCGCTCCTGTGGCTGTGGTGCGCGGTGCGGCGCGTGCCGCTGTTCGAGCGCGACGGCACGCTGTGGCCCGGGCTGCTGGCCGGCCTGCTGTTCGCGGGCGAGTTCGCCGGCATCTACCTGGGCCTGCAGCACACCAGCGCCTCGCGGCTCACGGTGTTCCTCTACACCGCGCCTTTCTGGGTGTCGCTGCTGCTGCCGCGCTGGGTGCCGGCCGAGCGGTTGCGCGGCTTCCAGTGGCTGGGCCTGTTCATCGCGTTCGCGGGCGTGGTGCTGGCCTTCAGCGAAGGCTTCGGCCACATGAGTTCGTCGCAGCTCATCGGCGACGGCATGGCCCTGGCGGCCGGCATGCTCTGGGGCCTGACCACGCTCACGCTGCGCACCACGCGCCTGGCCACGGCCAGCGCCGAAAAAACGCTGTTCTACCAAGTGGCCGTGACCGCCGCCGTGTGCCCCCTGCTGTCGCTCGCGCTCGGCGAAACCTGGGGCTTCTCGTACTCCGCCTGGGCCTGGACCTCCATCGGCCTGCAGACGGTGGTCGGCGCCTTCGCGAGCTACCTCACGTGGATGTGGCTGCTGCGGCACTACCCGGCCACGCAGATGTCGTCCTTCACCTTTCTCACGCCGCTGTTCGCGCTGATCTTCGGCGTGGCGCTGCTGAAGGAGCCGCTCACACTGCAGCTGGTGGTGGCGCTGATCGGCGTGGCGCTGGGCATCGTGCTGGTGAACCGGCGGCCTGCGGTACAACGCCCGTCATGAGCACGAAGACCCCGACCCGATTCCAGCCCGTCCTCGACGAGATCGTCGCCACCCTGCGCCTGCAGCTCGGCCAGGGCGGCACCGTGGCCAGCTACATCCCGGCGCTGGCGCGCATCGATGCGCGGCAGTTCGGCATTGCGCTGCGCACCTGCGACGGCGAAGAAGCCGGCGCGGGCGACTTCGAAACGCCCTTCTCGATCCAGAGCGTGTCCAAGCTGTTCACGCTCACGCTCGCCATGCAGCGCATGGGCGACGCGCTGTGGGAGCGCATCGGACGCGAGCCCTCGGGCAATCCGTTCAACTCGCTGGTGCAGCTGGAGAACGAGCAAGGCAAGCCGCGCAACCCCTTCATCAATGCCGGCGCCATCGCGGTGGCCGACCGGCTCGTGAGCCAGGCCAAAGCCAAGGGCACTAGCGGCGATGGCGCCAAGGCCGACATCCTCGCGCTCATGAGCAGCCTGTGCGGCGAGCGCATCGACTTCGACGGCGAGGTGGCGCAATCGGAGGCCGACACGGGTTTTCGCAACGTCGCGCTGGCCAACTTCATGAAGAGCTTCGGCAAGATCGACAACGACGTGGCCGAGGTGCTCGACACCTACTTCCACCAGTGCGCGCTGCGCATGAGCTGCCGCCAGCTCGCGCGCGCCGCCGCCTTCCTGTGCCGCGACGGCGCGCACCCGATCGCCGGCGAGCCCGAGGTCACGGGCGAGCGCCAGACGCGCCGCATCAATTCGCTGATGCTCACCTGCGGCACCTACGACGCGGCCGGCGACGTGGCCTTTTCGATCGGCCTGCCCTGCAAGAGCGGCGTGGGCGGCGGCATCGTCGCCGTGGTGCCCGACAAGCTGACGCTGTGCGTGTGGTCGCCGGCGCTCGATGCGACCGGCAACTCGCTGCTGGGCATGAAAGCGCTGGAGATGTTCGTGGCGCGCACCGGCCTGTCGGTGTTCTGACGCACGTTCAGGCGGGCACAGCCACCGGCGCCACGGGCAGGCACCCCATGCCGTCGAGCGCAGCCTCCACGGCTTCTTCGAGCGGCGTGTGCGGCTCGCGTCCCAGAAACGCCACCAGCTTCGCGCTGTCCATGCCCACGGGCGTGCGCCACAGGTAGCGCATCTCGCGCAGTTCGCGAAAGGTCGCGACGAAGGGCGAGGCCAGCGTCAGCAGCCACCACGCAAAGGCGCGCACGGGCACCTCGGCGCCGGTGCGGCGCGCCACCACGGTGCGGATGGCATCGCTCATGCGCGTGCCGTCGGCGTCCCAGTGGCCGGCCATGTGAAAACACGCAAAGGCTTCGAGCCGATCGCGCCGCGCCAGCAGCTCGACCATCGTGCGCGCCACATCCGGCAGGTACGACCAGAGATGGCCCACGCCCGCGTCGCCCGGGTAGCTCACGGCCCGCACCGGCTGCCCCGCCTTCACCAGCCCCTGCGAGAACCAGTTGTTGCCGGCCTTCGGACCGAAGAAGTCGCCGGCGCGCACGATCAGCACGCGGGCGCCCTCGCGGCTCGCGGCCTCGAGGCGCCGCTCCATCTCGACGCGGATCGCGCCCTTGCGCGTGGCGGGGTGCTGCGGCGACTCTTCAGTCAGCAGCGGGAAGGCGTCGGGCCCGAAGTTGTAGACGTTGCCGGGCAGCACGAGGGTCGCGCCTTCGGCCTTGGCGGCGGCGATGCTGTGGTCGAGCATCGGCAGCACCAGCTCCGACCAGCGGCGGTAGCCCGGCGGGTTGACCGCATGCACGATGACCGCGCAGCCCTTGGCGGCCTGACGCACGGCCTGCGCGTCCATCGCGTCGCCGGCCACCCAGGTGATACCGTCGCGCTTTCCTTCGGTGGCGCCGCGCTTCAATGCGCGCACCTGCCAGCCTGCATCGCGCAGCTGGCGGGCCACCTCGCCACCGATGCCACCGGTCGCGCCAAGGACCAGAACCGTGTTGTCGTTGCGTGCCATGAAATGCTCCGGAAGAGTGATCGATAAGCGAATTCTGGGCAGGAGGGGGCTCAAATGGAATTGCCGAACATGCGCCATCGGCCATACATTTCTGTATGACCTGGAACATCAGCTGGGAGCTGTACCGCTCCTTCCTCGGCGTGCTGCGCGAGGGTTCGCTCTCGGGCGCGGCGCGCGCACTCGGCATCACGCAGCCCACCGTCGGGCGCCATGTGGCGGCGCTCGAAGAAGCGCTCGGCGTGGTGCTCTTCACGCGCTCGCAGGTGGGCCTGCTGCCCACCGAAGTGGCGCTGGCGCTGCGCACGCATGCCGAGGCCATGGAAAGCACCGCGGCCTCGCTGCAGCGCGCGGCCAGCAGCCAGGGCGACGGTGTGCGCGGCGTGGTGCGGGTGTCGGTCAGCGAGGTGATCGCGGTGGAGGTGCTGCCGCCCGTCGTGGCGCGGCTGCGCGAGGCGCACCCGGCGCTGAAGGTCGAGCTGGTGGCGACCAACCGCGTGCAAGATTTGCTGCGGCGCGAGGCCGACATCGCCGTGCGCATGGTGCGGCCCCGGCAGGCGCAGCTGGTGGCGCGCCGCATCGGGAACATCGAGCTGGGCTTTCATGCGCACACCCGCTACCTCGCGCGCCACGGCACGCCGCGCACGCCCGACGACCTGGCGGCGCAT
Source organism: Variovorax sp. EBFNA2 (assembly GCF_033802765.1). NCBI lineage: Bacteria > Pseudomonadati > Pseudomonadota > Betaproteobacteria > Burkholderiales > Comamonadaceae > Variovorax > Variovorax sp. EBFNA2. Next base: position 167,703 of record NZ_CP138496.1, on the reverse strand, counting down.
GCGCTCATCGGCTACGACCAGCCCTCGGCTTTCGTGCGCGAGGCGATCAAGTCGCTCAAGTCGGCCACGGGCTTCACGCGCGACGCCTTTGCGCTGCGCACCGACAGCGACCTCGCGCAGTTGGCCCTCATCCGCGCAGGTGCGGGCATCGGCGTGTGCCAGGTGGGCCTGGCGAAGCGCGACGCCGCGCTGGTGCGCCTGCTGCCGCGCGCGCTCTCACTCAAGCTCGACACCTGGGTCACGATGCACGAAGACCTGCGCCACAGCCCGCGCTGTCGCGTGGCCTTCGATGCGCTGGTCGAGGGCTTGCAACAGTACGTTGGCGTGGCGGCCGCCCCCGCGCCCCGGGCGACAATGCCCCGCGCAAGACCCAAAGCTTCTCCCTGAATGACGACGACCGATTCCCCCGACCACCTCCCCCTGCAGGAACCCCGCCTCTGGCGCGACGACCTCTGGACCGCCCGCATCATCAAGAACGAGGAAGACGACGGCTGGGCCGTCGAGATGACCCGCCACGGCGACCCCGAGCCCGCGCTCGTCGGCCCCTGGACCATGGGCCGCGACAAGAAGAACCCCAAGCCGCTGGACACGCCCGCCTTCCACACGCTGGTGAAGACCGCCACCGAGGTGATCCGCCGCCACGAGCAGCAGCTGCACGCCACGCTCAACAAGAGCGTGACGGTCACCGCGCGCAACGACCAGCGCATTCGCGTGGCGCTGTCGATCGTTCCCGACGAAGACAACCCCTCGGCCACGCTCACGGCGTACGACGATGCCGACGATTCGGAACTGGCGAGCGTGAACGTGTCGCCCGCGTTCCGGCTCACGACGTCGAGCGCGACCGCGTGGATCGAGTCGGACTACGCGCGCCCGCGCAGCTAGCCGCCTCTGATTCACGCAGGCGCTGCGCGCGAATAGCACACGCGCCGCCCTTTCGCCAATTAGCGAAACAGCGTATGTTCACGCCGGGGTGAGACGAGAAGAATCCGCCCCAACGAGCAATCGTTCCCAGTCATACGACGCCCGCTGCCAGTGCTGCCAGCGAGGTGTCGGGCAATAAAGCCCGAATCGGTTTCACCACCGGTTCGGGCTTTTTTGTTTTTTCGGTCGCAACAACGCCTTTTCAAAACGGATGCGCGTCATCCGGTGGCGCAGCTTTGCCCGAAGAGAAAGCACTGGCAGCACAGCGCTCGTTTGCAGGGGCCGCGCGGCGGGAGGAGACACCCACCACGCGGTTCCGAAGGTCGGATGTTCCTGATGACTCGCACAAAACCAAAGCAAAGGAATTTGACATGACGAACGCTTTCAACCGCCGCCAGATCGTGAAGACGGGCGGCTCGATGATCGTGCTGGGCGCCGCCGGCGGCGTGGCCGGCCTGGCCCGCGCGCAGGACGGCGCCACCGTGAAGCTCGGCCTGCTGCACTCGCTCTCGGGCACCATCGCCATCGCCGAGGCCTCGCTGGTCGATGCCGAAAAACTGGCCATCGAAGAGATCAACGCCGCCGGTGGCGTGCTGGGCAAGAAGATCGAGGCCGTGGTCGAAGACGGCGCGAGCGAGAACTCGGTGTTCGCCGAAAAGGCGCGCAAGCTGCTGGAGCGCGACAAGGTCGCGGCCATCATCGGCTGCTACACCTCGGCCTCTCGCAAGGCGCTGCTGCCGGTGCTCAACCAGGCCAAAGGCCTGCTGTTCTACCCGACCTACTACGAGGGCCAGGAGCAGGACAAGCGCGTGTTCTACCCCTCGCAGGAAGCCACGCAGTCGGTGATCGCGGCCGTGGAATGGATGGCGCGCGAGAAGGGCAAGAACTTCTTCCTCGTGGGCTCCGACTACATCTACCCGCGCACCTGCAACAAGATCGCCAAGCCCGCCATCGCAAAGGCCGGCGGCAAGGTGCTCGGCGAAGAGTACGCACCGCTGGGCCACACCGAGTTCTCGTCGATCATCAACAAGATCAAGGCCGCCAAGCCCGACTGCATCTACAGCACGGTGGTGGGCGGCTCCAACGTGGCCTTCTACAAGCAGCTGCGCGCCGCGGGGCTCGACGGCGCCAAGCAGGTGCTGCTGTCGACCGTGGTGTCCGAGAACGAGATCGACGGCATCGGCAAGGACAACGCCGCGGGCTACTACGCCTGCATGGGCTACTTCCAGAGCATCAAGTCGCCGGCCAACGAAAAGTTCGTGAAGGCCTTCAAGGCCAAGTACGGGCAGGACCGCGTGATCGGCGACCCGATGGAGGTGGCCTACAACAGCGTGTACCTGTGGAAGCTGGCGGTGGAAAAGGCCAAGTCCTTCGAGGTCGACAAGGTCACGGCCGCCGCCGCGGGCGTGGAGATCGAGGCACCCGAAGGCACGGTGCGCGTGCACGCCACCAACCACCACGTGTGGAAGAAGGTGCGCGTGGGCCGCGCGCGGCCCGACGGGCAGTTCGACATCGTGTGGGAATCGCCGCAGCCGGTCGAGCCCAACCCCTTCCCGAAGGTCTGAACGCGATGAACTTCGACATCGCGGTGATGCAGGTGTTCAACGGCGTGAGCCTGTTCACCATCCTGCTGCTCATGGCGCTCGGGCTGGCCATCGTGTTCGGCCTCATGGGCGTCATCAACATGGCGCACGGCGAGCTGATGGCGCTCGGCGCCTACATGACCTACCTGGCGGCGCGCTTCTTTGCGCACTTCGCCCCGGGCTTCATGGACCTGTACCTGTTCGCCGCGATTCCGTTCGCGTTCGCCGTGACCTTCGCGTTCGGCTATGTGCTGGAGCGGGGCTTCATCCGCTTCTTCTACGACCGTCCGCTGGACACCCTGCTGGCCACCTGGGGCCTGAGCCTCATGCTGCAGCAGGCCTACCGCTCGGTCTTCGGCGCGCAGGAAGTGAGCGTGCCGCTGGCCTCGTGGCTGGCGGGGGCGTGGGAGCCGACGGCGGGCATCCAGCTGCCGCTGAATCGCATCTTCATCGTCGGGCTCACGGCCCTCGTCGCGGTCGGTGTGTACCTGCTGCTGTACCGCACGCCCTGGGGGCTGAAGGTGCGCGCGGTGACGCAGAACCGCGCCATCGCCGGCGCGGTCGGCATCGACACGCACCGCGTCGACGCGATGACCTTCGCGCTGGGCTCGGGCCTGGCGGGCATCGCCGGTTCGGTGTTCACGATGATCGGCTCGACCAACCCCGGCACGGGCCAGCTGTACATCGTCGACTCGTTCATCGTGGTGGTGTTCGGCGGCGTGCAGAGCCTCATCGGCACCGCGCTCTCGGGCTTTGCCATCGCGCAGTCGCAGACCTGGCTGGAGTACCTCATGAGCGGCTCGATGGCCAAGGCCACGATCCTGCTGCTGGTGATCGCGGTGCTGTACTTCCGGCCCCACGGCCTGTTCGCCACACGCGCGAGGAGCTGACGCATGCACGGTCTTTCTCCTCAACGTACCCGCGACCTCGGCGCGATGGTGGCGGTGCTGGTGCTGCTGGCCGTGGTGCTGCCGCTCACGCTCGATCCATTCCGCCTGAACCTCATCAGCAAGTACCTGGCCTTCGCGTTCGTCGCGGTGGGCGTGGTACTCACCTGGGGCTACGGCGGCGTGCTGAGCCTGGGCCAGGGCATGTTCTTCGGCCTGGGCGGCTACATGATGGCGATGTTCCTCAAGCTCGAAGCCTCGGCGCCCGAGCTGCCGGACTTCATGGTGTGGAGCAGCGTCGAACAGCTGCCCGCGTGGTGGCAGCCGTTCCACTCGCTGGGCTGGACGGTCGTGGGCATCCTCGTGATTCCCGCCGTGGTGGCCTATGTGTTCTCGTACGCGATCTTCAAGCGGCGCGTGAGCGGCGTGTACTTCGCGATCGTCACGCTGTCACTCGCGCTCACGCTCACGGTGGTGGTGGTCGGCCAGCAAGGCGACACCGGCGGCGCCAACGGCATCACCGATTTCCGCACGCTGCTGGGCTGGGACATCGCCACCGACGAGGCCAAGCGCACGATGTACTTCGTCGAGGTGGCGGCCATCGCGCTGGTGATGATGGTGTCGCTCGCCATCGTGCGCAGCCGCTTCGGCAAGCTGCTGATCGCCATCCGCGACAAGGAAGACCGCGTGCGCTTCAGCGGCTACAACACGGCGCACATGAAGGCCTTCGTGTTCGCGGTGGCCGCGGTGCTGTCGGCCATCGGCGGGGCGTTCTACAGCCTGCAGGTGGGGTTGATCGCGCCGGGCGTGATCGGCGTCGTGGCCTCGGTCGAGATGGTGATCTACGCCGCGGTCGGCGGGCGGCTGTCGATCCCCGGTGCGGTAGTCGGCGCGCTGTTGATCGGCTTTCTCAAGTCGTACCTGTCGGAGACCTTTCCCGAAGGCTGGCTGTACTTCCTCGGTGCCGTGTTCATCCTCGTGGTGTGGGCGATGCCGAACGGACTCGCGGGCCTGGGCGAGAAGCTCATGCGCCGTCGCAGCACGGAGGTGGCGCCATGAACGCCACGATGACGATGCCCAACGGCGGGCTGCCGCAGGCCGCTTCGGCCGTGCCGCCATCGAACGAACAGATCCTGCGCATCGAAGACCTCACCGTGTCCTTCGACGGCTTCAAGGCCGTGGACGGGCTGAGCCTTTCGGTCGAGCGCAACGAGCTGCGCGTGATCATCGGACCGAACGGCGCGGGCAAGACCACGCTGCTCGACATGGTGTGCGGCAAGACCAAGCCCAGCGCGGGTCGGGTGCTGTTCAACGGCCAGGACCTGGGCCGCTTGAACGAGTACGAGATCGTGCGCGCCGGCGTGGGCCGCAAGTTCCAGACGCCCTCGGTCTACGAAGACCTCACGGTGCTGGAGAACTTCGAGATCTCGCTGCCGCGCATGCACGGGCTGCTGCAGTCGCTGACCTTTCGCCGCACACCCGCCGTGCGCGAGCGCATCGACGCGATGGCCGAGCAGGTCTTCCTGGCCGAACGCCTCGGCCATCGCGCCGGGCAGCTCAGCCACGGGCAGAAGCAGTGGCTGGAGATCGGGATGTTGCTCATGCAGGAGCCCGAGCTGCTGCTGCTCGACGAGCCCGTGGCCGGCATGAGCCCGCGCGAGCGCGAGCAGACGGGCGACCTGCTGCGGCGCATCTCGGCCGGCAAGTCGGTGGTCGTCATCGAGCACGACATGGACTTCGTCAAGCGCATCGCACACCGCGTCACGGTGCTGCACCAGGGCAAGTTGCTGAGCGAAGGCACGGCCGCCGAAGTGCAGGCCGACCCGCGCGTGATCGACGTGTACCTCGGCCATTGAGCGAAGGAGAATTCACATGCTCGAAGTCTCCGATCTCAACGTGGCGTATGGCGAATCGCACGTCATCCGCGATGTGTCGCTGCGCGTCGCGCCCGACGAAGCGGTCGCCATCATGGGCCGCAACGGCATGGGCAAGACGACCTTGCTGAAGTCGCTCATCGGCCTGCTGCCCGCGCGCGGCGGCCACATCCGCCTGGGCGGCACCGAACTCACGAAGCTGCCGAGCTACCAACGCGTGGCGCAGGGCCTGGCCTTCGTGCCGCAGGGGCGCATGGTGTTCCCGTTCCTCACGGTGGAGCAGAACATCCTCGCCGGCGCCGCGAGGTCGGGCCACCGCACGGTGCCCGACTACCTCTACACCTTCTTTCCCGTGCTCAAGGACATGAAGCAGCGCAAGGCCGGCAACCTCTCGGGCGGCCAGCAGCAGATGCTGGCGATTGCGCGCGCGCTCATCTCGGAGCCGAAGGTGCTGATCCTCGACGAGCCCACCGAGGGCATCCAGCCTTCGATCATCAAGGAGATCGCGCAGACGCTGAACGTGCTGCGCGCCGAGCGCGGCTTTGCCGTCGTGGTGTCGGAGCAGGTGCTGAGCTTCGCGCTCGACCTGGCCGACCGCTTTCTCGTCATCGACCGCGGCCGCATCGTGCACGACGAAGCACGCGCGAGCCTTGACCAAGACAAGGTCCGATCCTTTCTGACCGTGTAGCCCTTCCTCTTTTTTCCCTCAACCACCCTTCAGGAGCAGCGTCATGAGACATGGTGATATTTCGAGCAGCAACGATTGCGTCGGCGTCGCGGTCGTCAACTACAAGATGCCCCGCCTTCACACCAAGGCCGAGGTGCTCGACAACGCACGCAAGATCGGCGAGATGCTGGTCGGCATGAAGCGCGGCCTGCCGGGCATGGACCTGGTGATCTTTCCCGAGTACTCCACGCACGGGATCATGTACGACGCCAAGGAGATGTACGACACCGCGTCGGCCATCCCCGGCGAGGAGACCGCGATCTTCGCGGACGCGTGCCGCCGCGCCAACGTGTGGGGCGTGTTCTCGCTCACCGGCGAACGCCACGAGGAGCACCCGAACAAGGCGCCCTACAACACGCTGATCCTCATGAACAACCAGGGCGAGATCGTCCAGAAGTACCGCAAGATCATGCCGTGGGTGCCCATCGAGGGCTGGTATCCGGGCGACTGCACGTATGTGAGCGAAGGCCCCAAGGGCATGAAGATGAGCCTCATCATCTGCGACGACGGCAACTACCCCGAGATCTGGCGCGACTGCGCGATGCGCGGCGCCGAGCTCATCATCCGCTGCCAGGGCTACATGTACCCGGCCAAGGAACAGCAGATCCTGGTGTCGAAGGCCATGGCCTTCATGAACAACACCTACGTGGCCGTGGCCAACGCGGCCGGCTTCGACGGCGTGTACTCGTACTTCGGCCACTCCGCGCTCATCGGCTTCGACGGCCGCACGCTCGGCGAATGCGGCGAGGAAGAGATGGGCATCAACTACGCCGAGCTCTCGATGAGCCTCATCCGCGACGCGCGCAAGAACGGCCAGTCGCAGAACCACCTGTTCAAGCTCGTGCACCGCGGCTACACCGGCACCATCAACTCGGGCGACGGCGACAAGGGCGTGGCGGCCTGCCCCTACAACTTCTACACGCAGTGGATCAACGACCCCGAAGGCACGCGGGAGATGGTGGAGTCGTTCACGCGCACCACGGTCGGCACGCCCGAGTGCCCGATCGAGGGCATTCCGAACGAGCCGGCGAAGCATCGCTGAGCGACCGCACCCCGCCCCTCCCCTTCAACGCAAGAAAAAGAGGTATGCCATGAGTCAGACGCATGTCGACGACACGGTACTCGGCGACGAGTACGAGCACGACCCGGTGCCGCTCTCGAAGCGGCGCAGCACCTTCTCGGTCTCGATGGTGTGGCTCGGGTTCCCGATGATCATCACGGGGGCCATGACCGGCTCCATCCTGGTGGCGGGCATGGGCTTCCGGTCCGCGCTGCTCGCGATGGTCGTGGGCAACCTGCTGATGTTCGCGTATGTCGGGGCGCTCGGCGCGCTGGGCACGGCGCGCGGCCACAACTTCGCGCTGCTGGCCAGTGCCAGCTTCGGCAAGAAGGGCTACGTGTTCGCGTCGGGCCTGCTGTCGACCTTGCTGCTGGGCTGGTACGCGGTGCAGACCGGCATCACGGGCAACCTGATGCACACGGCCTTCAAGTTCGACTACCTGACGATGACGATCGCGGCCGGCGTGCTGTACCTGGGCATCACCTTCGTCGGCATTCGCGGCCTGCACTGGATCGGCATGGTGTCGGTGCCGCTGTTCGTGGTGCTGGGCGGCTGGGTCGCCTTGCATTCGGCCGGCGCGGCGGGGTGGGACAAGGTGCTCTCGTACGCCGGCACGCAACCCGCGTTGCCGATGTCCTTCGGCATCGGGCTGACCATCGTGGTGGCGCTGTTCATCGACGCGGGCACGGTCACGGCCGACTTCAACCGCTGGGCCACCGACCGCAAGAGTTCGCTGATCGCCACGGCCTGCGCCTTTCCGGTGGCCAACCTCGTCGCGATGCTGGTCGGCGGCGTCATGACGGCCGCGCTGGCGCTGCCGCAACCGCAGCCCTTCGGCCTGGACAACATGTTCGGCTACCTGCTGGCGCAGAACGCGCCATGGCTGGCCGTCGTGGCCTTCGTGTTCCTGCTGTGCAACCTGGGCTCGGTGTGCGCGCACTGCCTCTACAACTCGGCCGTGGGCTGGTCGCGCATCGGCAACGGGCGCATGCGCGTGTTCGCCGTGGCGCTCGCCGCGGTGGGCATCGTGATTGCCGCGGCCAACGTGTGGGCGCTGTTCATTCCGTGGCTGTCGCTGCTGGGCATCCTGGTGCCGCCCATCGGCGCCGTGCTGATCGCCGACCTGTATTTCGTGCGGCCCGGCGCCGCCATCGGTGCCGACTGGCGCCCGCGCGCCTTCATCGCCTGGGGCGTGGGCTCGCTGGTGGCCTATGCCACCGAGACGATGGCGCCGCAGCTGTCGACGGCGGTGGCGGCCTTCATTGCGGCAGGCGTCTGCTACTTCGTGCTCCACATCGGGAGCGCAGCGCCGGTGGCGGCAGCCGCGCCTTCCATCAAGAACTGAACACCTCCTTCGAAAGCGATCACCCCATGGACTACGACATCTTCGACCTCGGCGACGTGCCCCTGCAGCGGGGCGCGACGCTGCGCAATGCGCGGCTCGCCTACAAGACCTACGGCAAACTCAACGCCGACAAGAGCAACGTGATCGTCTACCCGACCTGGTACTCGGGCCAGCATTACGACAACGAATGGCTCATCGGCCCGGGCATGGCGCTGGACCCCGAGAAGTACTTCATCATCGTGCCGAACATGCTGGGCAACGGCCTGTCTTCGTCGCCGAGCAACACGCCCGAGCCGTACAACCTGTCGCGCTTTCCGGACATCACGCTGTACGACAACGTCACGCTGCAGCACCGGTTGGTGACGGAGAAGTTCGGCATCGAGCAGGTCGCGCTGGTGGTGGGCTGGTCGATGGGCGCGCAGCAGACCAACCAGTGGGGCTGCCTGTACCCCGACATGGTGAAGCGCATCGCGCCCTTCTGCGGCTCGGCGAAGACGGCGCCGCACAACATCGTGTTCCTCGAAGGCGTGAAGGCCGCGCTCCAGGCCGACGCCGCATGGAACGGCGGCTGGTACACCACGCCGCCGAGCAAGGGCCTGCGCGCGGTGGGCCGCGTGTACGCGGGCTGGGGTTTGTCGCAGCCCTTCTACATGCAGGAACTGTGGCGCGAGCTGGGCTTCAGTTCGCTCGAAGACTTCCTGGTGGGCTACTGGGAAGGCTTCTTCCTGCAGAAGGACGCGAACAACCTGCTCGCGATGCTGTGGTCGTGGCAGCACGGCGACATCAGCGACAACCCGGTGTTCAAGGGCGATTTCAAGAAAGCACTGGGCGCCATCAAAGCGCGCGCGATCGTGATGCCGGCCGAGCGCGATCTGTACTTTCCCGTGGCCGACAACGAGTGGGAGGTGTCGCACATGCCGAACGCCGAGTGCCGCCCGATCCCCGGCGTGTGGGGCCACTTCGCGGGCGGCGGCAGCAGCCCGGTCGACACCCGCTTCATCGACGACGCCCTCAAGGAACTGCTCGCCACGCCATGAACGCTCCCGTCCACGACCCGCTCGCCAGCTACCGCATCGAGACCGAGCCGTTCTACCGGCCCGCCGGAAACGAAGTGGTGCTCTATGAACACGCCTATCGCCACCGCATGCCGCTGATCCTGAAAGGGCCGACCGGCTGCGGCAAGACGCGCTTCGTGGAGCACATGGCGTGGTCGCTCGGCCGGCCGCTGGTCACGCTCGCGTGCAACGAGGACATGACGGCGTCGGACCTCGTGGGCCGCTACCTGCTCGATGCGAACGGCACGGCCTGGCACGACGGGCCGCTGACGCTTGCGGTGCGCCACGGTGGCATCTGCTACCTCGACGAAGTGGTCGAGGCGCGGCAGGACACCACCGTGGTGATCCACCCGCTGACCGATGCGCGCCGCATCCTGCCGCTCGACAAGAAGGGCGAACTGGTGCACGCGCACCCCGACTTCCAGCTCGTGGTGTCGTACAACCCCGGCTACCAGAGCAGCGCGAAGGACATGAAGCCGTCGACGCGCCAGCGTTTCGCCGCGCTGGAGTTCGACTATCCCGACGGCGTGCTCGAAGCGGAGATCGTCGCGCACGAAGCCGGCATTGAACCTGAGCTCGCCGCAAAGCTCGTGGCCATTGCGCACTGCTCGCGCGAACTCAAGCACCGCGGGCTCGACGAGGGCGTGTCGACGCGCATGCTGATCTACGCGGGCGTGCTGATCCGCGACGGCGTGTCGCCGCGCGACAGCTGCGACATGACGATGACGCGCGCCCTCACCGACGACCCCGACATGGCGAGCGCGCTGCAGGGCTTTGTCGAGGCGCAGTTCGGATGAACGACGGGCACAGCGCCCTCTCGCTGCTGGCCCGCGGGCTGGCCGGCGTCGATGTCGACGTGCAGCCACTGGCCGGCGCACGCGCCGTGCTCAAGGGCCGCCGGCTGCTGTTGCCCGAGGGCGACGAGGCCGTCGTGCGCCTGCACCGCGCGATGGTGGCGCATGCGGTCGCGCACCTGCGCTACTCGACGCCCGCGCGGCCGGCGCGCACGCTCAAGCCGATGGGCATCGCCATCGTCTCGGCGCTCGAAGACGCGCGCGTCGAGCGCCTGCTGTGCCGCGACTTTCCCGGCCTGCATGGCTGGTTCGTTGCGGCGCTGCCGCCCGCGCCCGATCCGCTGGACCTGCGCTTTGCCGCGCTGGTCGCGCGCGTGGACCGCGTGCTGCTGCTAGCCGATGCCCAAGACGACAACCACTGGGTCAACAAGGCGCGCCACCTGTTCGACGAGACCGTCGCCCGCGCAGGGCTGGACGACTACGACGCCTTCCGCGCCATCGCCTCGATCCTCGCCAACGACCTGGGCCAGATGCGCGTGCGCTTCGAGCCGCAGGACTACGCCGTGCCCGCGCCCTGGCGCGACGACAACAGCTACCTCTGGGATTTCGGCGAAGCCGAGACACCGCCCGACGACGCCATCGCGCTGCAGCAGACGGGCGTGCGGCCACCGCCAGCTTCGGATGCACCGAACGAAGGCGACGCAGCGCCACCCGAAGGCGGCGCCGACATGGAGCTCGGCCGCTACACCTACCCCGAATGGGACCGCACGCAGGAGCGCTTGCGGCCCGACTGGTGCACGGTGATCGAGAAGCTGCCCGCATGGCAGGGCCTGGGTGCGATGGGCACGTCGACGGCGGCGGGCCATGAGCGCATCGTGCCGCTCACCCTGCCCCGCGCGCGCCACCTCGACCGCACGCACCGCCTGCGCCGGCAGTGGGAAGGCGATGACATCGACCTCAATGCGGCCATCGAAGTGCTGGTCGATCGCCGCCTGCGCCTGCGGCCCGATGCGCGGCTGTTCATGCGACCCGGCAAGGGCCCGCGCCCGTCGAGCGTGCTGGTGCTGCTCGACCTGTCGGAGTCGGCCAACGACGCGGGCCACGGCGATGGCGCCGTGTCGCTGCTCGACCTGGAGAAGCAGGCCGCGCTGCTGCTGGCTGCCTCGAACGCGCGCGGCATCGACCGGCTCGCCATCCACGGCTTTTCGTCGAACACGCGCGCCGAGGTGTACTACTACCGCCTGCTCGAGTTCGGCCAGCCGCTCGCCGCGCCCTCGCGCGCGATGATCGGCACGGTGCGCGGGCGCTACTCGACGCGCATGGGCGCCGCGCTGCGCCATGCGGCCTCGCACCTGCAGGCCGAGCCCGCGGGGCCGCGCGCGATCCTGCTGGTGACCGACGGTGCGCCGTCGGACATCGACGTGCACGACCCGAAGTACCTCATCGAAGACGCCCGCCAGGCCGTGGCCGAGGCGCGCGATGCCGGCGTGCGCAGCGCGTGCATCGCGGTGGACGGCGCGGCCGATGCGTATGTGCGGCGCATCTTCGGCTGGCGCAACTATTGCATCGCCGACGATGCGCGCAGCCTGCCCGCGCGGCTGGCCCGCATGAGCACGCGGCTGGCCGCCGCCCATTGACCGAACGACGGAAGAAAGACACGGAGGAGCACACAATGAGGGCCTACACATCCAGGAGACACCCCAGTGGCTGACAGGGACCCTCTTCGCGTCGGCATTCTGTATTCCGAGACCGGCGTCACCTCGACCATCGGCCTGTCGCAGCTGCAGGGCGCGCTGCTGGCCATCGAGGAGATCAACGCGGCCGGCGGCGTCGACGGCCGCGAACTCGTGGGCGTGCGCTACGACCCGCAATCGAACCCCGTGCGCTACGCCCAGTTGGCCGAGCGGCTGATCGTGCAGGACCGCGTGAACGTGATCTTCGGCTGCTACATGTCGAGCAGCCGCAAGGCCGTGATCCCGGTGATCGAGAAGTGGAACAAGCTGCTGTTCTACCCCACGCTGTACGAAGGCTTCGAGTACTCGGGCAACGTGATCTACACCGGCGCGGCGCCCAACCAGAACAGCGTGCAGCTGGCCGAGTTCATGACCACGAACTTCGGTTCGCGCGTGTACCTGATCGGCTCCGACTACATCTACCCCTACGAGTCGAACCGCATCATGGGCGAGCTGGTGATGCAGCGCCCCGGCAGCGAAAAACTCGGCGAGCGCTACGTGGCGCTCGACGCCACCGAGAAAGATTACCGCGCGATCATGGACGACATCCGCGACAAGCGGCCCGACTTCATCTTCTCGACGGTGGTGGGCGACTCCACCGCCAGCCTCTACCGCGCGTATGCCGAGGCCGGTTTCGACCCGAAGACGATGCCCATCTCGAGCCTCACCACCTCGGAGGCCGAGGTCTCGCAGATGGGTCCGGGCGTGACCACGGGCCACTTCACGGCGGCACCGTATTTCCAGTCGATCGACTCGCCCGCCAACCAGCGTTGCCTGGCGCGGCTGCGTGCGCGCTTCGGCGACGGCTGCGTGCCCAATCTGTGCTGGGAGGCGTCGTACTTCCAGATGCACATCTTCGCCAACGCCTTCCGGCAGGCGGGCACGGACGGCATCGCGGAGATCCTGCCGCACATCCTGGGCAGCGAGTTCGATGCGCCGCAGGGCCGCGTGAAGATCGACCCGGCGAACCACCACACCTGCCTGTACCCGCGCATCGGGCGGGTCGATGCCCACGGCCAGTTCACCATCGTGCGGCAGGCGACGCGCGCGGTGTACCCGGACCCTTACCTCGTCACCCATTCGCTGGGCGACTGGACGGCGCGGCTCGATACGCTGGAGCTCTAGGATGAACCCGCAGCAGTCGTTGATCGGCGCGCCCCAGCAGCGTGCCCCTGTGCGCAGGGCACTGGGTGCTTCCCGCAGCGAAATCAAGGAGGAGGCGAAGCCGGGGGACATTCGCGGAGGGAAATACCCGGTGGCCTGCGCACGCGCCCCGAACAGCAGCACCAGCGGCGCCCTGAGAAAGAGCTGACCGTGGACAGCACAGCCCCCAAGCGACACACCCTGCGGGTGACGCCACCGCAGCTCAAGGAGCTGCGGCTGCTGAAGATCGCGGTGATCCATCCCGACGACGCAGACGGCCGGCAGCTCACCCAGCAACTGCAGCGCATCGGCTGCCAGGTGCAGGCCTTCTGGCCGCCCGTGCAGCACCTGCCCGAGGGCATCGACGTGGCCTTCATGGCCGTGCTGCCCGACTTCATCAACCTGCGTTTCGAGTGGACCCAGAGCGAGGACGCGCCCGCCGTCATCGCCGTCGTCACGTACGAGAACCCGACCATCGTCGAGGCCGTGCTCGAGATCGGCGCCAAGGCGGTGCTGCCGTCGCCGGTGCGTTCGTTCGGCTTGCTCTCGGCACTCGTGGTCGCGCGCGAGGCGCACAAGGAAAGCCGTTCGCTCGCGCGGCGCCTGCGCAAGACCGAGGCCAAGCTGCTCGGCGTGCGGCAGCTGGCCGAGGCCAAGTCCATCCTCATGAAGACGCACGACGTGTCGGAAGGCCAGGCGCACGACCTGATCCGCGAGCAGGCCATGAGCAAGCGCACCACCATGGAAGACATTGCCGCGGCCATCGTCAACGCCAACGAAATTCTTTCGCTCGGCGCGCGCGGCAACAAGCCGAGCGCGGGCTGAACGAACTCAGAGCTGGCGAAAGCCCGTCAGCACCTTCAGCACGCTCTGCGTGGCACCGTCAAGCACCGCATGCTGGCGGTGCGCAATGCCCACGCGCCGCGTGAGTTTGGGCGTCACCGGCACGATCTGCATGCGATCGTTGCGCGCCATGTCGGTGGACTTCTGCAGCGGCAACAGCGCGGCGCCATAGCCCGCCGCCACGAGGCTGCGGATGGCGGCGTCGTAGTTGAGTTCGATGCGCGCACGCGGCGCAAAGCCGGCGGCGGCAAACCACTCCATCGTGAGGCGGTACATGTGCGTGGTCGCCTCGTTGAAGATCAGCGGCTGCGCCGCGAGCCACGCCGGCGTGACGCGCTTCGGCGCCTTCCAGCGCTGCGGTACGAACGCCATCATGGGCTGCTCACACCAGGGCGTGACCACGATGCCGCGCACCGGCGGCTGCGGAATGGCGACCAGGCCGATGTCGAGCGTGCCCGCCGCGAGCCGCTCCATGGCCTCGTACGAGCCCCGGATGCTCACCTCGACGTCGATGCCCGCGTGCTCCGCCCCCAACGCCTCGAGCACCTGCGGCAGCAGGTCGACCAGCACGCCGGTCGAGGTGCCCAGCCGCACGCGGCCCGTGCGGCCTTCGGCCTGGCGCTTGACGGCGTCCACCGCGTCGTCGGTGTCGCGCAGCAGCTTGCGCCCGCGCTCCACCAGCGCCGCACCGGCCGGCGTGGGCAGCACGCGGCGGCTGCCGCGCACCACCAACGGTGCGCCCAGGCGCGATTCGAGTTCGCTGATGTGCAGGCTCACCGTCGGCTGCGCGAGGTGCAACGCCTTGGCCGCGGCCGAGAAGGTGCCCAGGTCGGCAATGGCGATGAGCGTGCGCAGTTGGTCGAGGTTGAGCTGTCGCATCAGGAATGCTGATTGAAGGTGTCAGAAATCTCAACTTCCATAATAGCACGCGCCGCCGGAAGATAAGCGCTCCCCTACCAGGAGCCCATCGTGACCGCGCCGAAGCCACCGTCTTTTCATCAACGCCTGCTGCATGCCCTGCACGACTGGCGCCGCCGCGCCGTGACACGCCGCCGCGCCCGCGACGACGTGCAACTGCTGGCCGGCATGAGCGACCACGACCTGCGCGACCTGGGCATCGGCCGCAGCGAAGTGCCCGAGCTGCTCGACAGGCACCGCCACTGATTCACCGAAACGCGCGTGCGGTTTCTTCAGGGACCGCATGCGATTTGAGGTTCAATCCAGGGCGTGCCTTCCATCGCCATCCCTGCTCTTCTTTCCATCGAACTCACTTCGCCGCAGTCCGTCAACGGACGGCGCGCCGCCTTCCAGTCGCTGTGGCTGCTGGTGCGCATGCAGCACGCCCATGCCCACGGCGGCGGCAGCGGTGTCGTGCGGCTGGCCGACCTGCGCGGCGAGGTGTCCGACGCCAGCACGCTGCGCATGGTCGTGAGCCGCGCCTTCCGCGACTTCAAGGCCTGGGGCCTCGAGGTCGGCTGGGGCGAAGACCTGCAGCGCGAGCCGCGCTTTCTCAACGCCGAGCGGCGCAGCCAGGGTCCGTTCTGGCTGCCGGCCGCGCAAGCCAAACGCCTGCGCCTGCTCGTGGACAACCGCCCGGCGACCGCCGCCGAGGTCGCGTCGTTCCTCGGCCTGCGTTCGCGCAAGGCGCAGGCCGCCGGGGCGATGACGCCGCCCGACGCCGTGCACCTGCAGGACGCGGCCTTCTGGAAACAGCTGGTCGCCTCGCAGCAGGCCGCGCGGCAGGGCCGGCTGATGTCGCCGGTGGCGGGCGGGAACGGCAGCGCGCTCGAGTCCATCCGCCTGGCCGGCACGCTGGCCGCCAGCGACTTCCAGCGCGCGCTGGTCACGCTCAACGAGGCGATGCTGTGGCGCCGGCTCGGCGACAACGAGCAGGCACGCCGCCGGCTGCAGGCACTCAAGAAGCAGCGGCTCGCGCACCACGTGGCGGGCAACGACTACCTCGGCGCGATGGAGTGCATCGTCTCGGCCTGGTGCGCCTACACCGCACGCGACCTGCCGCTGGCGCAGTCGCTGCTGGGCGGCATGGCCGAAGACCCGGCGCGCGCGCTGGTGCTGCGCCACCACCCCGACGTGCGCTTCGAGTGGTGCAACCTGTGGGCGCTGGCCTGCCGTTCGCGCGCCCTTGCGCTGGCCGCCGACGACCGCCCGGCTGCCGCGGCGCTCGCCGAAGAGTCGCTGCAGCGCTTCGGCGAAGCGCTGGCAGCGGCTTTCGAGTCGCACTCCTTCGACGCCGCGCAGCACGTGGCGGCCAACATGGGCATGGCCGCGTGGCTGTTCGACCGCGTGGGCCTGGGCGACCTGCCGGCGCTCGCGCACGACGGCCACCGGGCCGACACCACGCGCCGCGCGGTGCAATGGATCGCCTTCAGCGAATGGCTGTGCGGCCACACCGACGGCCAGGGCCGTTCGGCATGGAACGCGATCTACCTGATGCGCATCGCACGCGGCCATTGCAAGCCAGAGACGCAGCCCACGCTCGCGCAGTTCCGCGCACAGAAGCCGCTCGACCCGGCCGCGGTCTCGAAGCTCGCAGGCCCGCTCGCCGATGCCTTCGACGCCGCCAACTGGCCCGCGCGCTGGGTCGACGTGGCGCAGGCGCGGCTGGCCGACCACCAGGCCGGGCGACGCCGCTACCCCGGGCTGCAGCAGGGCAGCCTGCTGTTCGAGCACGCGTGGTACGCGGCGCATGCGGGCGACCTGAAGGCGGCCGAGCACTCGCTGGACCTGCTGCGCGAGGTGCTGCCGCAGCTGGTGCCGAGCGACCGCGCCTACTTCACCGAGTCGTGGAACGACGCACTGCCGGCCGAACTGGTGCTGGAGGCGAAGCCGCCGAGGCGGCCGGCGGCGCCGAAGAAGAAGGCGCGCTGAGCGCCTCTTGAACGCGCTCGCGCAGCACCGGCAGCACATCGCGCTCGAACCACGGATGGTGCTGGAACCACGCGGTGTTGCGTGGCGACGGATGCGGCAGCGGGACGAAGCGCGGTGCGTAGTCGGCAAAGGCTTCGACGGTTTCGGTCACGCCCTTGTGCGCGGTCTTGCCAAGGAAGTGGCGCTGCGCGTACTGGCCGATGAGCAGCGTCAGCGCGATGTGCGGCATCTGCGCCAGCAGGCGGTCGTGCCACAGCGGCGCGCACTCCTTGCGCGGCGGCAGGTCGCCGCTGGTGCCGCGGCCCGGGTAGCAGTAGCCCATCGGCACGATCGCGATGCGCGCCGCGTCGTAGAACAGCTCACGGTCGATGCCGAGCCAGCGGCGCAGCTGGTCGCCGCTCTTGTCGTTCCACGGCACGCCGGTCTGGTGCACCGTGAGGCTGGGCGCCTGGCCGACGATCAGCAGCCGCGCGCTCGCACTGGCCTGCACGATCGGGCGCGGCCCGAGCGGCAGGTGCGCCTCGCACGCGCGACAGGCGCGAATCTCGGCGAGCAGTGCATCCACGGCGCTGAAAACTAATCTGCGAACGGACGGAAGAACGCGTTGAGCTCGGTGCCCGGCGTGGCATCGGCAAAGCCGTCGAAGCGGCCCTGCTCGGCCAGCGTGCGTGCGGCGCGGATGAAGCCGCCCCAGGCCGCGCGCGCCATGCCGCCGCCCACGCTCACGCGGCGCACGCCGAGCGCGGCGATGTCCGCCATCGTCAGCTCGCTGGTCGCGCCGACCAGCAGGTTCACCGGCTTGGGCGCAACGGCGGCTACCACGGCCGCGATCTGCTCGCGCGTCTTGATGCCGGGCGCGTAGAGGCAGTCGGCGCCGGCCTCGGCGTAGGCACGCAAGCGCGCGATGGTGTCGTCGAGGTCGGGGCGGTTGGCAAAGAAGTTCTCGGCGCGGCCCACGAGCAGCGTGTCGCCGCCCGCCGCGTCGATGGCCCGGCGCGCAGCGCGCAGCCGCTCGACCGCGACGTCGATGGGGAACAGCGGATCGTCGGGGTTGCCCGTCGAATCCTCGATCGACAGGCCCGCCACGCCGGTCTCTACCGCGAGGCGCACGCTCTCGGCCACGCCCTGTGCATCGGCGGCAAAGCCGTTCTCGAAATCGGCGTTCACCGGCAGGTCGGTGGCGGCCACGAGTTCACGCAGGTGCGCGAGGATCTGGTCGCGCGACAGCGCCCCGTCGGCATGGCCGCGCGACCACGCGAAGCCGGAGCTGGTGGTGGCCAGCGCCTGGTAGCCCAGGCCTTCGAGGTAGCGCGCGCTGCCCGTGTCCCAGGGGTTCGGAATGACGAAGCAGCCTTGTGCGTGGAGGGCACGGAAGGCGGCGCGCTTTTCGGCGACGGTGCGGGTCATGGGGCCTCGGCTTTCTGTGTTCAAGACGGTGAGCCGGTCATTCTGACGCAGGCGTCTCAGCACTCCACCACGTTCACCGCAAGCCCCCCCAGCGAGGTCTCCTTGTACGTGGACTTCATGTCCTCGCCGGTCTGCTTCATGGTGCGGATCACGGCGTCGAGCGAGACGTAGTGGCTGCCGTTGCCGCGCAGCGCCATGCGCGAGGCGTTGATGGCTTTCACCGCGCCCATCGCGTTGCGCTCCACGCAGGGGATCTGCACCATGCCGCCGACCGGGTCGCAGGTGAGGCCCAGGTTGTGCTCCATGCCGATCTCGGCCGCGTTCTCGACCTGCGCGGGCGTGGCGCCGAGCACGGCGGCGAGCGCGCCGGCCGCCATCGAGCAAGCCACGCCGACCTCGCCCTGGCAGCCGACCTCGGCGCCCGAGATGGAGGCGTTGGTCTTGTAGAGCATGCCGATGGCCGCGGCCGTGAGCAGGAAGTCGACGATGCCTTCGTCGCTCGCCTGCGGCACGAAGCGCTGGTAGTAGTGCATCACGGCGGGCACCACGCCGGCCGCGCCGTTGGTGGGCGCGGTGACGACACGGCCGCCGGCCGCGTTCTCCTCGTTCACCGCCATCGCGAAGGCGTTGACCCAGTCCATGGCCGCGAGCGGATCGGCGGCGCCGGCCTGCGCCAGCAGCTCGCGGTGCAGCTCGGGCGCACGGCGGCGCATGCGCAGCGGGCCGGGCAGCGCGTGCGCGGCCAGCGGGTTGTCGATGCCGAAGCCGCGCTGCACGCACTGCTGCATCACGCCCCAGATGCGCAGCAGGCCCGCGCGCACGTCGGCCTCGGGCCGCCACACGCATTCGTTGCGCATCACCAGCGTGGCCACGGAAATGCCGTGCGCATGGCACTGCGCCATGAGTTCGTCGCCGGTCGTGAAGGGATGCGGCACGGCGGCTGCGGCGGCGGCCGTTTGCGCCACCGCCTGCCCGCCCTCGACGACGAAGCCGCCGCCGACCGAGAAGTAGGTGCCCTCGGCAAGCACGGCACCGTCGGCCGCAAAGGCCGTGAAGCGCATCGCGTTCGGGTGCTCGGGCAGCGACTCTTCGCCGCGAAAGGCGATGTCGCGCACGCGGTCGAAGGCGATGGGCGTGGTGCCCAGCAGGCTCAGTTGGCCGCTGCGGCGCAGCGCGTCCAGGCGCGGCTGCACGGTCTCGGGCCGCACGGTGTCGGGCGCGTCGCCGAAGAGCCCGAGGATCACGCCCTGGTCGGTCGCGTGGCCGTGGCCGGTGGCGCCGAGCGAGCCGAAGAGGTCGACGTGCAGCCGTGCCACCTGCGCGAGCAGGCCGCGCCGTTCGAGCGATTGCGCGAACAGCAGCGCGGCGCGCATCGGCCCGACGGTGTGCGAACTCGACGGCCCGATGCCGATCTTGAAGATGTCGAAGGCGGAGAGCATCAGCGCATCATGCGACCGGAAGCTGCTGTTTGACCAGCGCCACCCAGTAGGCCGCACCCAGCGGCAGGATGTTGTCGTTGAAGTCGTAGTACGGGTTGTGCACGTTCGGGTCGTTCGGGCCCTCGCCCGCGCCGATGCCGATGTAGGCGCCGGGACGCTTCTGCAGCATGAAGGCGAAGTCTTCCGAGCCCATGGCCGGCGGGATGTCGGTGTGCACCTGTTCGAGGTCGACCAGGCTGGCCGCCGCCGCGATGGCCGCGTCGGTCTCGGCCGGCGTGTTGACCACGCCGGGGTAGCCGCGGCGGTACTCCAGCGCGACCTTGGCGCCGTGCGTGGCGGCCACGCCGTCGCAGATCTGCTGCATCGCCGCCTGGGTCTTGTCCTGGATGCCGGCGTCGAGCGTGCGCACGGTGCCGCGCAGCACCACGGTCTCGGGAATGACGTTCCACGTGTCGCCGCCGTGGATCTGCGTGACGCTGACCACGGCCGCGTCGGTGGCGCCGGTGCGGCGGCTCACGATGGTCTGCAGCGCGTTGATGAGCTGGGCCGAGATCACCACCGAGTCGATGCCGGTCTCGGGCATGGCGCCGTGGCTGCCCTTGCCGGTGATGACGATCTCGAAGGTGTCGAGAAAGGCCGTCATCGTGCCCTTGCGGATCGCGAAGCGCCCACGCGGCAGGCTCGGGAAGTTGTGCATGCCGTAGACGGCGTCGGCCGGGAACTGGTCGAACAGGCCCTCTTCCACCATCACCCGACCGCCGCCTTCGTTTTCTTCGGCGGGCTGGAACACGAAGTGCACCGTGCCTTTGAACGGCTTGTGGCGCGACAGGTGCTCGGCCGCGCCCAGCAGCATGGCCGTGTGGCCGTCGTGGCCGCAGGCGTGCATCTTGCCGACGCATTTGGAGGCATGCGCCTGCGTGCCCAGCTCCTGCATGTTGAGCGCGTCGAGGTCGGCGCGCAGCGCGATGCTGGGGCCCTCGCCGTTCCTCAGCGTGCCGACCACACCGGTGCCCGCCAGGCCGCGGTGCACGGGCAGGCCCATGAGCATCAGCGCGTTGGCCACCACGTTGGCGGTGCGGTGTTCCTCGAAGGCGGTCTCGGGGTTGGCGTGGATGTCGCGGCGCCAGCTGAGCATGCGGGCACGGGTGTCTTCGGCAATCTCGGGGTCGCGGTACATGGCGTGAATCTCTCGTGGGATGAAATCAGTGGAAGAACTCGGCGATGAACGTCGCGCCGAGGAAAGTGCCTGCGGTGGCGGTCAGCGACACCACCACGATGCGCCAGCCGAGGCGGCGGAACACGGGCAGGTCTTTCGCGACCGAGAAGCCGGCCAGCGCCAGCACCGGCGTGGTGAAGGCCAAAAAGTTGAGCTTGGCGGTGAGCGCGATGAGCGCGTCGGAGAACGGGAACAGGCCCGGGATGCCGACCACGGTGGCCACCACCGACAGCACCAGCACCATCGGCAGGCGCGGCACGAAGCGCTTGACGGCTTCGACGGCACCGGCGATCGCCACCACGGCGAGCACGCCTTCGAGCGACACCAGCACCGGCACCTTGTAGGTCAGGGCATTGCCGATGAGCACGCCGCCGCCCACCACCAGCCAGGCCAGCAGCGTGTCGCGCAGCGAGGTCGGCGCGGCGTGGGCCACGTCGGCGCTCGAGACGTTCGCGCCCGCGTCCACGGCGGCGCCCTGTTGCGCGCCATGCTTCGAGAAGCGGCCCAGCACCGGCTCCAGCTTGCCGTAGAGCCACGAGCACAGCGGCAGCGACAGGAACAGCGTGAAGTAGAAGCCGGCCACGGTGGTCAGCAGGTTCGACGCGGCGGCAATCGCCGTGAGCTGCGGCAGCATCTCGGGCGGGCTCTGCGCAGCGATGGCGCCCAGCGCCGCCGCCATCAGGCTGCCCGAGCCCACGCCGGCGCCCATGGCCAGCGAGCGCGGGTCGAAGATGTGCAGGCTGGCGATGAAGCCCGCCAGCACCGCGATGAACAGCGCGCCCAGCACGGTGCCGGTGATGTACTCGGCCAGCACGCCGCGGCCTTCAGGCGAGGCCATGCCGTACTTCTCTCCGATGATCACGAGGTTGCCCTCGCGGCCCACCGAGAAGGTGGCGCCCACGGCCTCGCGCTTGATGCCAAGCAACAGCGCCAGCGGCAGGCCCAGCGCCAGGGTGCCCAGCGCATGGCCGAACTCCTGGAACAGCAGCGCCCAGCCGGCCTGCTTGACTTGCGGCAGCGCGGCGCCGACCGTGAGGCCCAGCTTCACCACGAACAGCAGCAGGCCCGCGTTGAGCAGGCCGCCGGCCAGCGACTGCTGCGCCGTGGCCACGCGCACCACGCCCGGCACGCGCCGGTGCGCGATGCCCCAGGCGGCGGCCATGAGCAGCGCCCACAGCATCGGCAGCAGCACCACCTTGCCGGGGCCGACGCTGAACTGCGTCGGGCCGATGAGCTCGGCCACGGCCACGAGGACCAGGGTGACGACGAGGAGCTTGAGTTTGCCGGCGGCGCTGGAAGGCGCTACGGCTGCAATCGTGGAGGCAGCGGAGGTCATGGGTGGGCGTTTTCGAGGGGTGCCGGCGAGTTTCGGGCGACGGGCCTCTTGCATCAATGACCGCAAATAAGGATATTCGTTGCATTGAATGCAACACTCGGAGACGACCGCCATGGACGACAAGCTCGACACCCGCCGGGTGCGCTACTTCATGCAGGTGCTCGACAGCGGCTCGGTGCGCGGCGCGGCCGACGTGCTCGACATGGACCCGTCGGCTGTGAGCCGCGCCATCGGCATCCTGGAGACCGAGTGCGGCCTGCCGCTGCTGGAGCGCCACGGACGCGGCGTGGTGCCCACCGACGCAGGCCAGCTGCTGGCCGGCTATGTGCGAAGGCAGCAGGGGCAGAAGCAGCACCTGCTGGCGCAGATGGACAGCATCCGCAAGATCGAGAGCGGCCACATCGACATCGTGGCCGGCGAAGGTTATGTCGACTGGCTCATGCGGCACAGCCTGCGCATCTTCATGGCCAGCCACCCGAAGATCACGGTGAACCTCGACGTGGCCAGCACCGACGAGATCGTGCGCCGCGTGATCGAGGAGCGTGCGCACATCGGCATGCTGTTCCAGCCGCCGAAGGACGAGCGGCTCACCTCGCACCAGTCGCACGCGCAGCCGATCCAGGCCATGGTGCTGGGCTCGCACCCGCTCGCGCAGCTCGGGCGCCCGCTGAAGCTGGCCGACCTGCTGCCCTACCCCGGCGCCACGCTGCACCGCAACTTCGGCGTGCGCCAGCACATCGAGGCGGCCGAGATCAGCGAGGGCGTGCGGCTGCCCGCGCTGCTGACCACCACCTCGTTCAGCGCGCTGGGCCACTTCGTGTCGGCGGGCCTGGGCTACACGCTGGGCACGCGCATCTCGCTCACGCCCAACGCCGACCATCCGGCGCTGGTCGAGCTGCCGATGAAGAACCCGCTGCTGTCGCAGGGGCGCTCGCACATCGTGTCGCGACACGGCCGCCTGCTGCCGCCGGCCGCGGCGACGCTGCTGCGGCAGGTGGTGGCGGACATGAAGCGCTATGCCGATTCGATCGCGGGCACGGGCACCCCCAAGCCCCGCGCGAGCACGCGCGGGCGCGGCGCGACAGGTTGAAGGGCATGGGGCCTTGCGTTGCGTGCGCGCACGGTTCGGTGTTCTGATCGGACCCCATGTCCTACCTCGCTCCCCTCTTCATTCACCTGCTGTGCGCCGCCTTCTGGGTCGGCGGCATGGCCGTCATGCACTTCGCGGTGCGCCCCGCCGCCGTCGCCACGCTGGAGCCGCCGCTGCGCCTGCGCATGATGGCCGCGACGCTGCGGCGTTTCTTCATCGGGGTGGACGCGTCCGTCACGCTGCTGTTCGTGACCGGCATCGGTTTGATCCACGCGACCGGCGGCTTTCGCGCCGTGCACTGGCGTGTCGAGGCCATGATGGGCATCGCGCTCGTGATGGCGGCGGTCTATGTCTACATCCGCGCCTCGGTGTTCCGCGCGCTGCGCCGTGCGGTAGACGACAGCGCCTGGCCTGTGGCGGCCGCGCGGCTGAACACCGTGCGCCAGCTGGTGACGCTGAACCTCGCGCTGGGCGTGGTGGTGTTCGGGGTGGCGGTGATGGGGCGCGGCGCTTAGGCCGCAGGACCCTTCAGTTCCACGCCGTTGCCATCGGGATCTTCGAGGTAGATCGAAGGCCCATTGCCCTCGGCCCCGAAGTTGTTCTGCACCTCACCCTGCACCGGCACGCCGTGCCGCGCCATGCGCGCACGGATCGCCGCTTCGTCGAAGGGTTCGATGCGCAAGCAGAGGTGATCGACGTTGCGCCCCTCGCGCCCGGCCAGTGCGCCGCCCTGGCTGCCCAGCTTGCCATCGTGCGTGACGAGGTCGATGAGGCTGCTGCCGGCGCGCAGGTGCACGAGGCCGAGGTCATCGCGACGCTTCTCGAGCGTGCAGCCGAGCACGTCGCAATAGAAGGCCATGGCGCGTGCGGCGTCGCGCACGCGCAGCACGACGTGGTCGATGCGCAGCACCGCGAACGGCGCGGCATCGGCAGCGGAAACCACAGGCGACGGATCAGGCGGGCGCGTCATGCCCGCCAGTGTGTCAGACCACCCCGGATGCGCGCAATGCCTCGAAGCGCCTGGCGTCGACGCCCATCTCGGCCAGCACCTCTTGCGTGTGCTGCCCGAGCGCGGGCGGTGCGCGGCGCAGCACGGGCGGCGTGGCCGTGAGGCGCAGCGGGCTCGCCACGCCGGTGATGCTGGCGATGCCGTCGCCCGCATCGCGCGGCAGCGTGACGGCCAGGCCGCGCGCCTTGACCTGCGCATCGTCGAAGGCCTGCGCGATGTCGTTGATGGGGCCGCAGGGCACGGCCTTGTCTTCGAGCAGCGCCACCCAGTCGGCGGTGGTGCGGGTGCGCGTGAGTTCTTCGAGCATCGGGATCAGCACGCCGCGGTGTTTCACGCGCAGCGTGTTGGTCGCAAAGCGTTCGTCGGTGGCCCATTCGGCGTGGCCGGCGGCTTCGCAGAAACGCGAGAACTGGCCGTTGTTGCCGATGGCCAGCAGCATCGAACCGTCTTGCGTCGGAAAGTCCTGATACGGCGCGAGGCTCGGGTGCGTGTTGCCCTGGCGGCCCGGCGCCTTGCCGGTGTTGAGAAAAGCGCTCGCCTGGTTGGCGAGGATGGCCATGCCCACGTCGAGCAGTGCCATGTCGATGTGCTGGCCTTCGCCGGTGCGGTCGCGCACCTGCAGCGCCGCAAGAATGGCGGTGCTCGCATAGACGCCGGTGAAGAGGTCAGTGAGTGCCACGCCCACGCGCAACGGGCCACCGCCGGGTTCGCCGTCGGGGCGGCCGGTGATGCTCATCATGCCGGTCATGGCCTGGATCATCAGGTCGTAGCCCGCACGCTCGGCGTAGGGGCCGTCGTGGCCGAAGCCGGTCACGCTGCAATAGATGAGGCGCGGGTTGGCCGCGCGCAGGCTGTCCTGGTCGAGGCCGTACTGCTTGAGGCCGCCGGTCTTGAAGTTCTCGACCACGATGTCGGCCTGCGCCGCCATCTGCTGCAGCAGCGCCTGCCCCTCGGGCGTGGCCATGTCGATGGTGACCGAGCGCTTGTTGCGGTTGCAGGACGTGAAGTAGCTGGCCTGGTCGGTGTCGTGGCCGTGCGCGTCCTTCACGAACGGCGGGCCCCAGGTGCGCGTGTCGTCACCGACGCCGGGGCGTTCGATCTTGACGACGTCGGCGCCCAGGTCCGCGAGGATCTGCGTGCACCACGGGCCCGCGAGCACGCGGGACAGATCGAGGACCTTGATGCCGTCGAGTGCTGCGGGCTTGGTGGTCATGCGTCCGATCAGTTCGCGAAAGCGGCGATGCCGGTGATGGCGCGGCCCAGGATCAGGGCGTGGATGTCGTGCGTGCCTTCGTAGGTGTTGACCACTTCGAGGTTCACCAGGTGGCGAGCGACGCCGAACTCGTCGCTGATGCCGTTGCCGCCCATCATGTCGCGCGCCATGCGGGCGATGTCCAGCGACTTGCCGCAGTTGTTGCGCTTCATGATCGAGGTGATCTCGACCGCGGCGATGCCTTCGTCCTTCATGCGGCCCAGGCGCAGGCTGCCTTGCAGGCCCAGCGTGATCTCGGTCTGCATGTCGGCCAGCTTCTTCTGGATGAGCTGGTTGGCGGCGAGCGGGCGGCCGAACTGCTTGCGGTCCAGCGTGTACTGGCGGGCGCGGTGCCAGCAGTCTTCGGCGGCACCGATGGCGCCCCACGAGATGCCGTAGCGGGCGCTGTTCAGGCAGGTGAACGGGCCCTTGAGGCCTTGCACTTCAGGGAACGCGTTTTCTTCGGGGCAGAACACGCCGTCCATGACGATTTCACCGGTGATGCTGGCGCGCAGGCCGACCTTGCCGTGGATGGCGGGAGCGCTCAGGCCCTTCATGCCCTTCTCGAGCACGAAGCCGCGGATCGGGCCGACGGTGCCGCTTTCGCTGACTTCCTTGGCCCACACGACGAACACGTCGGCGATGGGCGAGTTGCTGATCCACATCTTCGAGCCGCTCAGCGAATAGCCGCCCGGCACCTTCTTGGCGCGCGTGGCCATGCTGCCGGGGTCGGAGCCGTGGTCGGGTTCGGTCAGGCCGAAGCAACCGATAAATTCGCCGGTGGCGAGCTTGGGCAGGTACTTCTGCTTTTGCGCTTCGGTGCCGAATTCGAAGATCGGCACCATCACCAGCGAGCTCTGCACGCTGGCCATCGAGCGGTAGCCCGAATCGACGCGCTCGACTTCGCGGGCGATCAGGCCGTAGGCCACGTAGTTCAGGCCGGGACCGCCGTACTGCTCGGGGATCGTCGGGCCGAGCAGGCCGAGCGCGCCCATTTCGCGAAAGATCGCGGGGTCGGTTTCGCCGCTGCGGAAGCCTTCGATGACGCGGGGCGCCAGGCGCTCCTGGCAGTAGGCGTTGGCCGCGTCGCGGATCATGCGTTCTTCGTCGGTCAGCTGCTGGTCGAGAAGAAAGGGGTCGTCCCAGTGGAATTGCGCTTTGGCGGCCATGTGGATGTCTCCGGAAAAGGAAGAAGAAACAAAAGAAGGGGAATGCGGTCGATCGTAGCCACGCAGGGGGCCTGGCGCAAACGATGAATCCTCACCCAGATATGCGTCTGACGCACATATGGAGAGATACATCTTGTTGATTTACGGGTGAAACCACCCCGCCAGTCATACACTCCCGGCATACATGCGCCGCAAGATCCCACCCCTGCAAACCCTCGTGTGCTTCGACGCCGCCGCGCGCCACGAGAGCTACACCCGCGCCGCGCAGGAACTGGCGCTCACGCAGAGCGCGGTGTCGCGCCAGGTCGGGTCGCTCGAGGCCTTCCTGGGCGTGGCGCTGTTTCGCCGCACGCGGCACGGCGTGGCGCTGACGGCCAGCGGCGCCGCCTACGCGCGCCAGATCGCCCGCCGCCTCGAAGCCATGGAGCGCGACACGCTCGACGCCATGGCGCACCAGGGCGAAGGCGGTTCGCTGTCGCTGGCCGCAGTGCCCACCTTCGCCACGCGCTGGCTCGTGCCGCGCCTGCGCGGTTTTGCAGCACTGCAGCCCGACGTGGTGGTGCACATCGAAACGCGCACCCGCCCCTTCCTGTTCGCCGATGCGGAGTTCGACGCTGCGCTGTACGCGGGCACGCCCGCGCAGGTCGAGAACTGGGCCGGCACGCGCGCTGTGTTGTTGATGCACGAAGACGTGGTGCCCGTGTGCAGCCCGTCGCTGCTGCCCGATGGCCAGGCCGTGTCACCCGACGCCATCGCGCAGATGCCGCTGCTGCAGCAGAGCACACGCCCCGACGGCTGGCGCCAGTGGTTCGACGCGCAACAGATCGACGCGCCCAACGCACGCGGCGGCCCGCGCTATGAGTTGTTCTCGATCCTTGCGGCGGCGGCGTCGCACGGCCTGGGCGTGGCGCTGATGCCGACCATGCTGGTGGCCGACGAGCTGGCGCGCGGCGAACTGGTGGTGGCCTGCCCGCGGGCGCTGTCGGCGGAGCGCAGCTATTACCTCGTGACGCCGGAGCGGGCGGACCAGCGGCCGTTGTTGAAGCTGTTCAGTGATTGGTTGCTGGGGCAGGCGCGGGAGGGGTGATTCAGGCCTTGGCCGGCCGCGCACCCTCTTGCGCATACGCCTGAATCAACGCCGGGAAGGCGGTCAACTCCGGCAGCTTGCCGAAGCGGTGCTTCGCCGGCGTCGTCGCCCACGGCAACTTCTCGTCGGTCCAGGTTTCGGCGAAGGGCACGACCCATTCGTGCCGGTCGAGCATGGTGGGGCGCAGGTTGACGAACTCGTCCATGCCTTCGGTGCGGGTGAACATCCAGCTCTTGCAGTGCGGGCAGAAGAAGTGATGCGAATCGCCGTGCAGGCCGCCAAGGACGGGCTCGCCCGACACCACCTCGAAGCCCGGCGTCGGGATCGCCAATGACAGCGAGAACGCGCTGGCGCTCATGCGCTGGCAACCGGTGCAATGGCAGGCCATCGCCAGCAGCGGCGGCGCGGTGATGCGCAGGCGCACCTGGCCGCAGCGGCAGCCGCCACTCCACGGGAGTTGCCAGTCGCTGGCGGTGTCTTGAGGGGTGGGGTTCTGGGTGCTCATGGAATGCTTTCTGGCTGGGTCTTCGGGATGATCGCTCAAGCCGGGCCCTGCTCCACCGAAACCCGCGTCCGAAAACGGCGAGCCCTCAGGCATCAGCAGCGCGACACTGCCCGCATGACCTCCCCCGTCCCCTCCCGCGTCGACGCCCTCGACTGGCCCCGCATCGACGCCGACCTGGCCACGCGCGGCTGCGCGACCATCGGCACGCTCTTCACGCCCAAGGAATGCGCCGCACTCGCCGCGATGTACGACGCGCCCCAGCATTTCCGCAGCCGCGTGGTCATGCAGCGGCACGGTTTCGGCCAGGGCGAGTACCAGTATTTCGCGAACCCGCTGCCGTCCAAGCTCGTGGCGTTTCGCAGCGCGCTGTACGAGCGCCTCGCGCCGCTGGCCAATGCCTGGGCCACTGCGATGGGCCAGCCGGCCGACTACCCGCCGGACCACGCGGCCTACCTCGATCGCTGCCATGCGGCGGGCCAGCTGCGCCCCACCCCGCTGCTGCTGCGCTATGACGAAGGCGACTACAACTGCCTGCACCAGGACCTGTACGGCGACCTGCAATTTCCGCTGCAGCTCACAGTGCTGTTGAGCCGGCCCGGCGAAGACTTCACCGGCGGCGAGTTCGTGCTGACCGAGCAGCGCCCGCGCATGCAGTCGCGCGCCGAGGTGGTGTCGCTCGCACAAGGCGAGGCCGTGATCTTCGCGGTGAACCAGCGGCCCGTGGCCGGCACGCGCGGCAGCTACCGCGTGACGATGCGCCATGGCGTGAGCCGCGTGCGCAGCGGTCGACGCCACACGCTGGGCCTGATCTTTCACGACGCGCGTTGACTAAAACGAACGCCCGTTCGCAAGCAAGCCCTCGGGCGCAGCAACTTGGCACCGAGCGTGCAAAGTTGCACATATGTACCAAATACAAGCGAAAATCCCGCGCGCATCCGGGGGATTGCCAGGATGGCCGGCGCACACGATCGGCCCCGCAATCCCCTCCGGACGCCGGACCACGACCTCGTGATGAGGAGCCGGGGTCCGTTCCGCGTTGTCGTCAGGGAGCTGTATGTACAAGGAATCGTCCGGGCCTCCGGATGCGGCGGGTCGCCCGTCTTTCGCGCACGTCACCACGCCGTTGCCACCGTCTCCGTCACCCTCTTCTGCTGAAATCCCACCGCCCCGGCGACCACGTCGCTTCCGGGTCGATGTCGGGTCCATCGTCAGTGCCGTGGCGCTGGCGCAGTCGCTGCTGCTGGTGACGCTGGGCTACTGGGGTTCGCAGCGGCTGGTGACGACGATCGGCACCTCCGCGCACAAGTCGAACCACGACCGCATCGAGGACAAGGTGCTGGCCTTCCTGTCCAAGGCCGAGTCGGCGGTCGGCGCGATCGGCAGCTCGCCGAGCCTCACACCCGCGGGTGAGAACGTCGAGCGCACGGCCGAGCTTTTGTGGACGCTGCTGCAGCAATCGCCCGAGCTCGACAGCGTCTACGTGGCGAACGTCGAGGGCAGGATGCTGATGGCGCTGCGCTACCCGGTGCCGGCCATCCGCCACATCGCGCGCAGCGCCGACTTCACCACCGAGACCTGGCAGTACAAGCTGCCGCTGGGTTCCGAGGCCGATGTGCAGCAGCGCTTTGCCACGCAGCGCGTCGAGGCCTACCGCAGCACCTACAACCCGACGCAACGCAGCTGGTTCGTGCAGGCGCGCAAGACGCAGGCACCGGTCTGGACCAGCCCCTATGTGTTCGCCGCCGCGCAAGAACTCGGCGTGACCTACGCCCTGCCGAGCCAGCGCCGCCAGGCCGAGGGCAGCCCGCAGGCGATGGTGGTGGCGGGCGATGTCTCGCTGGGCCGGCTGTCAGAGTTCGTGCGCCTGTTCAGCCGCAACGGCAACGGCAACAGCGCGCTGCTGAGCGCCGACCACAAGGTGCTCGCGCGCAGCGACATGCCCGGCGTGCTGCACACGCTGGAGGCGCCCACGGGCGCACTCGGCGCGCTCGATGCACAGATGACGGCCGACGGCATCGCCGGCAGCAGCGGTGACAGGGCCTTCGCGTTCAGCCACGAAGGCAAGCGCTACCTGGTGCAGGCCTCGCGCATTCCTGCGACGGGCTGGCAGCTGGTGAGCTGGGTGCCCGAAGACGTGCTGCTGGGTGGCCTGCGCCGCGCAGTGGCGTGGTCGCTGCTGCTGGCGCTGGTGTTCCTGGGACTCGCGCTGTACATGTCGCTGAAGCTGTCGAAGCTGGTGACGGCGCCAGTCGAGAACCTCTCGCGCATCGCGCACCGCATCGGTCGCCTCGAGCTCGACGACCTGCCGCGCGAGCCCAGTCGCGTGCTTGAAATCCAGCACCTCGACCAGGCGCTCGACGATTCGGCGCGCAGCCTCAAGGCCTTCAGCAAGTTCGTGCCGGTGGACGTGATCAACCAGCTGGTGGCGCAAGGCCACGCGCTCGCACCCAATGGCTCGCCGCGCCAGGTGACGGTGATGTTCACCGACGTGGAAGGCTTCACGTCGATTTCCGAATCGATCGCGGCCGACGTGCTGGTGCGCCAGCTGACCGAGTACTTCAACCTCGCGGCCGATGTGTTCGCGCGCCACGGCGGCGTGATCGACAAGTTCATCGGCGACGGCATCATGGTCCTGTGGGGCGCGCCGGCCGACCTGGAAGACGCCGAGTACAAGGCCTGCCGCGCCGCGCTGGAGCTGCACGACGAAATGCACGCACTCAACCGGCAGTGGGCCGAACAGGGCCTGCCCGAGTTCCGCACGAACATCGGCATCCACACGGGCGTGGTGGTGGCGGGGGTGCTGGGGTCGAACGACCGGCTGTCTTACACGGCGTTCGGTGACGTGGTGAACGTGGCGAGCCGCATCGAAGGCGCGAACCGCCAGCTGGGCACGCGCATGCTGATTTCAGAGGCCACCTTCGCGGCCCTGAACGGGCGGCTGGCCACGCGTCGCATCGAAGAGCTGGTGGAGCTGCGCGGCCGGCAGACGCGCATGGTGCTCCACGAATTGCTGACCTGACCAGGACCAATCCGCGCGAGCATCGCGTCGCGCGGGTTGGAGTCGATCAGCGCGAGGGACGCGGCGGCGGCGGTGGCGTGGTCGCGCGCACCAGCATCAGGTTGGCGGTGGTGCCGTTGCCCTGCGTGAGCACCGCGTACTGCGTGTCGTTGATGAACAGCAGCTGCTCGCCACGCGTGATGCGCGCCGCGACGGCGTAGCGCATGCGCGGGTCGATGCGCGCTGCATCCACACTCAGCTCGAACGCGAAGGGCGGCTGCTTGCCGTTGGCGGGAATGCGCTGCTCGGCAAGCACGACCGAGGGTGCGTCCATGCGCGACACGTCGAGCAGCTGCACGCGCACTTCGGCTGCGGGGTCGAGCGCGATGCGCTCGCGGTAGGCCACGGTGCCGGTCACACGCAGTGGCGCGGTGCCCGGTTTGGGCGTAGCCGGCGTGCCCGAGGAAGCGCAGGCGCTCAGGACGGAGGCTCCGGCAATCGCGGAGAGCATGAGGAGGCTGGTGCGTCTTTTCATCGCCCCATTATGCGGAGGCACGCTCCGCGGCGAAAGCCACATACCAATCCAGGCTGCCGGGGTTTGCCATCGCCTCGCGGTTGACCACCTTCTCGATCGGCTGGCCCAGCAGCAGCTTCTTGATCGGCAGCTCCTGCTTCTTGCCCGACAGCGTGCGCGGAATCTCGGCCACCTGGAAGATGTCGTTGGGCACGAAGCGCGGCGACAGCGAGGTCTTGATGGCGTTGTTGATGCGCGTGCGCATGGCCTCGTCGAGCGCCAAGCCGGGGCGCAGCACCACGAACAGCGGCATGTAGCTGTCGCGGCCCAGGTATTCGAGGTCGACCACCATCGAGTCCAGCACCTCGGGCAGGCCTTCGACCGCGCTGTAGATTTCGCTGGTGCCCATGCGCAGGCCCTGGCGGTTGATGGTGGCGTCGCTGCGGCCGTAGATGATGCAGCCGCCATCAGTGCCGACCTTGATCCAGTCGCCGTGGCGCCACACGCCGGGGTAGGTGTCGAAGTAGCTCGACACATAGCGTGCGTTGCCCTCGTCGCCCCAGAAGTACAGCGGCATCGACGGAATGGGCTGCGTGCACACGAGTTCGCCGACCTCGCCGATGACCGGCTGGCCCTGCTCGTTCCAGGCTTCCACTGCGTGGCCGAGTTCGCGGCACTGCATCTGGCCCGGCACTTCGGGCAGCTCGCGGTTGCCGCCGACGAAGGCGCCGCAGAAATCGGTACCGCCCGAAATGTTGCACCACCACACACCGCTCGAGCCCGCATCGAGGATCTGCTGCGAGCCCCAGCGCTGCACCTCGTCGGGCAGCGGCGAGCCGGTGCTGCCGAGTGCGCGCACGCGCGACAGGTCGCCGCAGTCTTTGGCGACGAGCCCCGCCTTCATGCAGTTGGTGAAGTAGGCCGCGCCCGCGCCGAAGAAGGTGACGCGGTGCTTGGCCACGAAGCGCCACAGCACGCCCCAGTCGGGCTTCTCCTTGCTGCCCGCCGGGTTGCCGTCGTAGATGCAGATGGTGGCGCCGAAGGCCAGGCCCGAGAGCTGCGAGTTCCACATCACCCAGCCCGTGGAGCTGTACCAGTGGTAGCGCTCGCCGAGGTTGTTGGCGCCGTAACTCGCGCCCACGTCGTTGTGCAGGCCGCAGGCATGCATGGTGAGAAGGATGCCGCCCTGCCCATGCACGATGGGCTTGGGCAGGCCGGTGGTGCCGCTCGAATAGACGATCCAGATCGGGTGATCGAAAGGCAGCCACTCGGGCTCGAAGGCCGCGACCTCGGCGTCGTCGCGCGCAATGGCCTGCTGCCATTCGACATCGTGCGCCACCGCGTTCGCAGCAAAGGGCGTCTGCACGAGCAGCAGTTTCTGCACGCTCGGCAGCTGGCCGCGCAGCTCCTGCAGCACGGTGCTGCGATCGAGCGGCTTGCCGCCGTAGTGCACGCCGTCGACCGCGATCAGCAGCGTGGGTTCGATCTGGCGGAAGCGGTCGGCCACGGCGGCCGTGCCCATGTCGGGCGCGCACACGCTCCACACCGCGCCGATGCTGGAGCACGCGAGAAACGCCACCATGGTCTCGGGCACGTTCGGCATGTAGGCGGCCACGCGGTCGCCGCGGCGCACGCCGAGCGACTTCAGCGTGAGCGCCACCGCGGCCACCTGGCGGCGCAGCTCGGGCCACGACAGCTCGCGCACCTCGCCGCGTTCGTTGTCGCTCACGATGGCGGGCAGGCCGGCCGCATGGGCCGCGTCGGCGTGGCGCAGCACCTCGCGCGCGTAGTTGACCTGCGCGCCGGGGAACCAGCGCGCGCCGGGCATGCGCCGTTCGGCGAGCACCGCGGTGTGCGGCGTGGGCGAGTGCAGGCCGGCGTAGTCCCAGATGCTCTGCCAGAAGGCATCGAGGTCGGTGACGGACCAGCGCCACAGCGCGTCGTAGCTGTCGAAGGCCAGGCCGCGCGTGTCGCGCAGCCAGTTCTGATAGAGGCGGATCTGGGGGATGTGGGGAGCGGGCATGCCACGAGCGTAGCGCCGCGAACGGCCGTGCTCAATGAGGGTTGACCTCAGGGTTTGTACGCGTGTTCAACATTTTTGTACAGCCGTTCAATACGCCCCATGAACGCTCGCACACCGACGGTCCGCAAACGCAGCGCCTCACCTGCTGCACGCGCCTCATCTGCTTCGCGCGCTTCAGGCGCCCCGACCGTCGCACCCGAGCCCGCGCGGCCCGACCGTCGTCAGGCGATCCTGCTGGCGGCCGAGAAGCTCTTTGCGCAGCACGGCTACCACGCGGTGACGATCCGCCAGATCGCCGAAGAAGCCGGCGTGCCGCTCGCGCTCGTGGGCTACTACTTCGGCCCGAAGCACGAGCTGTTCCACGCGATCTTCGAACACTGGAGCCACACCATCGAGGAACGGCTCGCGCGCCTGGCGGCCGTGACCATCGACCCCGACGACGCGCGCACGCTGCCGCGCATCATCGAAGCCTTCACCGCGCCCGTGCTGGCGCTGCGCGCGAGCACCGAGGGCGAGTACTACGCACTGCTGGTGGCACGCGAGCTGTACCACGCGACCGAAGAAGCCGACCGCGTGCTGCGCGGCTACTTCGACCCGCTCGCCGAGGCCTACATCGATGCGCTGCATGTGGCGCTGCCGCACGCCACGCACGGCCAGGTCGCGTGGGGCTACCAGTTCGCGCTCGGCGCGCTGCTGCATCACCTGAACGACAGCCGCATCGAACGGCTCTCGCGCGGCGAGAACCGGCGCGCCGACCCGGCCGTGGCGCCGATGCTCGTGAACTTCATCGTCGGCGGGTTGCGCGCCGCGCTGCCGAAACCGAAAGCGGCTTCCAAGACCGCCGCCGCCAAGTCCTCACGCACGAAAAAGACCATCCCCAGGAGACCCCAGCCATGATGAAAAGACGCACCCTGCTGTCGGCGCTCGCGGCCGCATCGGCCACCGCCTCGTTGCCTTCGCGCGCGCAGCAGGCGCACCCGAAGATCGTGTTCGGCTACACGGCGGTGACCGACTTCGCCTCGGTCTTCGCGGCGGCCGAAGAGGGCTACTTCAAGAAGCGCAGCCTCGAGGTGGAGCTGAAGTTCATTCCGCTGAACTCCACCATCCCGGCCGCGCTGCAGTCCGACTCGTTGCAGATCGGCGGGCCCACGCCTTCGGTGTTCCTGCAGGCGGTGGACGGCGGGCTCGATCTGGTGCTGGTGGCCGGCGGCGGCCTCACCTCGAAGACGATCACGGGCTTCGGCCTCGTGGCACGCGCGGGCTCGGGCATCAAGAGCCCGCAGGACTGCGTGGGCAAGAAGATCGGCGTGCCGGGGCTCGGTGCCTTCCTGCACGTGACCTTCCGCGCATGGCTGAAAGACAGCGGCGTCGACTACCGCAAGGTGAACTTCATCGAGGCCGCGTTCCCGCAGCATGCCGACCTGCTGCGCGGCGGCTCGGTCGATGCGGTGGTGTCGGCCGACCCATTCATGAGCCGCATCACCGAGAGCGGCGCGGGCTACGTGGCCTCGTACTACTCGACCTTCCTGCCTGAGAACAACCAGACCATCGTGCATGCGGCCAAGCGCGAGTGGGTGGCGAAGAATCCCGCCACGGCGCGCGCCTTCCGCGAGGCGCTGGTCGAATCCGCGACCTTCATGCAGCAGCCGAAGAACGACGCCAAGGTGCGCGCGGCCATCGGCAAGTACATCAAGCTGCCGGCCGAGGTGCTCGCCAAGGTGCAGGTCTCGCCACCCGGCCCGGTCGTCACCGACAAGCAACTGGGCTACTGGACCGGGCTCATGAAGGAGCAGGACATGCTCAAGACGAACATCGACGTTGCGAAGCTGATCGCCAAGTGATTTCCGCACCTGCCCCGATCACCACGCGCGCCGCGCTTTCTGCGAGCGTTGCACGTTCGCCGACGAGCTCCACGATGCAAGCCACACCCTTCCTGCGCTTCGATGGCGTCACCATCCGCCTGGGCGGGCGCGAGATCCTGTCGCCCACGTCGTTCGACGTGGCGCGCGGCGAGTTCGTCTGCATCGTCGGCCCGAGCGGCTGCGGCAAGACCACGCTGCTGCGCGCAGCCAGCGGCCTTGTCACGGCGAGTGCCGGCGAGGTGCGACGCAAGGGCGTGCCGATGACGGCGCCCTCGCGCGAAGTGGCCTTCGTGTTCCAGGACTACGGCCGCGCGCTGCTGCCCTGGCGCACGGTCGAAGGCAACGTGAGCCTCGCGCTCGAAGCGGCGGGCGTGCCCGCGACCGAGCGCGCGCCGCGCATTGCCGACGTGCTCGGCAAGGTCGGCCTGGCGAAGCACGCGCACAAGTTTCCGGTGCAGCTGTCGGGCGGCATGCAGCAGCGCGCGCAGATTGCGCGCTGCCTCGCGCAGAAGCCCGAGCTGATGATGATGGACGAGCCTTTCGGCGCGCTCGATGCGCTCACGCGCCAGAGCCTGCAGGACGAGCTCGCGCGGCTGGTGCGCGACGACGGGCTCACGGTGCTGTTCGTCACGCACGACCTGGAAGAAGCCATCTACCTCGGCGACCACGTGATCGCGCTGCAGGCCAACCCCGGGCCGGGGCGTCCGAGCCTCGCGCGGATGATCGACGTGAAGATCCCGCGCCCGCGCGACCAGCTGACGACGAAGGAGCATCCGGACTACCTGCAGTTGCGGCGTGAGCTGTTCGCTTTCATCGAGCAGGGCCATGACTGAAGGCCGCCTCTTCCGCTGGCTGCGGCCGTGGGTGTTTCCCGCGGTGCTGGTCGGCGCCTTCGAGTGGTACGCACGGCGTGCCGCAGCGTTGGGCAGCGATGCACTCGCGCCGCCGAGCGCCGCGGCCAAGGCCTTCGTCGGCGCGGCGATGGACGGCTCGCTCTGGCAGGCCACGGGCTTCACGCTCGGCACGGCGGCGCTCGGCCTGCTGCTGGGTGCGGTGCTTGGCATTGCATTCGGGCTGGTGCTCGGGCTTTCGCGCCGTGCGGCGCAGCTGGGCTCCGTCTCCATCGAGGTGCTGCGCCCCGTGCCTTCGGTCGCGCTGATCCCGCTCGCGATGCTGGGCTTCGGTTTCGGTGTGCGCATGGAAGTGGCCATCGTCGCCTTCGCCACCTTCTGGCCGCTGCTGGTGCTGGTGCAGTCGGCGGTGCAGCAGATCGAGCCCCGGCTGCTCGAGGTGAGCCGCGTGCTCGGCCTGTCGGCGCGCGAACGTGCCTTCAAGATCGTGCTGCCGGCCATCGTGCCGCGCCTGTTCGTCGCGCTGCGCCTCGGTGTGGCGGTGGCGCTGGTGGTGGCGGTGACGGTCGAAATCGCCGCGAATCCGCACGGCATGGGCTACGCGATGATGATCGCGCAGCAGAGCTTCGACCCCGCGCTGATGCTCGCGTGGCTCGGCTGGATCGGCGTGGTGGGCTTTGCGGTCAACGCGGGCATGCTGCGCCTGCAATCCTTCGTCGCGCGCCGCATGGGGGTGCAGCCATGAACGACAACCGCAACGACCGACTGGGTCTGGGGTGGCTGGGTTCGGTGGCCGTGCTGCTCGCACTGGTTGCGCTGTGGTGGGCGGCAAGCAACGCGGGCTGGGTCAGCCGCGTGTTCCTTCCAACGCCGCAGGCCACCTTCGCGAGCCTGCTCGAAGGGCTCAACCTCTCTGCGGGCAACGATGGCAACGGCGAACTGCTGGCCTTCACGCAGGCCACGGTGGGCCGCATGGTCGAAGGCTGGCTGCTGGCCTCGCTGTTCGGCGTGCTGCTGGGTGCGGCCATCGGCGTGTCGCCCGCAGTGCGCGCGTGGGTGCAGCCGACGCTGGAGTTCATCCGCCCGCTGCCTGCCTCGGCGCTGCTGCCGCTGGCCATTTCGATCTTCGGGCTGAACCCCGGCATGGTGCTGTTCGTGGTCGCCTTCGGCGCGATGTGGCCGGTGCTGCTGGCCACGGTGCACGGCTTTGCGGCCGTGGAGCCGCGCCTGTCGGAAGTGGCGCGCTGCCTGCAGATGTCGCGCGCCGCGTACATCTGGAAGATGGGCCTGCCCAATGCCATGCCCGACATCCTGGCCGGCATGCGGCTGGCGCTGACCATCGCGCTGATCGTCGCGGTGGTGGGCGAAATGATCGCCTCGCAAAGCGGCCTGGGCCAGGCCATTCTGCTGGCGGCCCGCGCCTTCCGCGCCAGCGATTTGTTCGCCGGCATCGTGCTGCTCGGGCTCATCGGCTTCGTGAGCAACGCGCTGCTGGCCTTTGCCGAAAAGCGCCTGCTGCGGTGGCAGCAGCCCTGATCAAGTCCATCAAATCCAACACCCCACAAGGAGCCTCGCCATGCCCCGCAAGTTCGTCGACCTGTCGATCTTTCTCGAAAACGACGTGCTGTCCGATCCGCCGGCCTTCGCGCCGAAGATCCAGTACTTCACGCACGACAACACCTTCGAGCAGATCGAGCCCTTCTTTCCCGGCCTGAAGAAAGAAGACCTGCCCGACGGCGAAGGCTGGGCCGTGGAGCTGGTGCAGCTGTCCACGCACAACGGCACGCACCTCGATGCGCCGTACCACTTTCACTCGACGATGGACAAGGCACTGGGCGAGAAGAAGCCCGCCATCGCGATCCACGACGTGCCGCTCGAATGGTGCTTCCAGCCCGGCGTGAAGCTCGACTTTCGCCACTTCGCCGACGGCTACGTGGTCACGGCCGCCGATGTCGAGGCGGAATTGAAGCGCATCGATCACACGCTGAGCCCGCTGGAGATCGTGGTCGTCAACACGCGCGCGGGCTCGCGCTACGGCAACAACGACTACGTGTCGGCCGGCGCGGGCATGGGCTACGAAGCGACGATGTACCTGCTGGAGCGCGGCGTGCGCCTCACGGGCACCGACGCGTGGAGCTGGGACGCGCCCTTCGTCCACACCGCGAAGAAATACGGCGAGACGCAGGACGCGTCGCTGATCTGGGAAGGCCACAAGGCCGGGCGCGACATCGGCTACTGCCACATCGAGAAGCTCCACAACCTCGAGGTGCTGCCGCCCACGGGCTTCTTCATCAGCTGCTTTCCGCACAAGATCCGCGGCGCTTCGGCGGGCTGGACGCGCGCGGTGGCGATCTTCGACGACGCGTTGATGGCGTCGGCGTGAACATGATCGAACTCAACCACACGCACGACGTCGGCGCCCGCAGCTGGGTCGCATCGGCCAACGTCGCGGGCTGCGACTTTCCGATCCAGAACCTGCCGTATGCGATGTTCCGTCGCACGGGCAGCCCCGAGCCGTTTCGCGGTGGCGTGGCGATCGGCGACCAGGTGCTCGACCTCGCGGCGCTGGCTGCGGGATCGCACGTCAACGGCCTCGCGCTCGATGCGGCGCGTGCAGCTGCGTTGCCCGCGCTCAACGATTTCTTCGCGCTCGGCCAGTCGGCCTGGCAGGCGCTGCGCCACGCGGTCTTTGCGCTCTTGCACAGCGATGCGCCGGCGGTGGACGATCTGCGCGGCTGCCTCGTGCCGCAGGTCGAGGTCGAATACACCGTGCCTGCGCGCATCGGCGATTACACCGATTTCTACACCTCGATCGACCACGCGCTGAACATCAGCCGCCTGATGAATCCCGACGGCGACGTCACGCCCAACTTCCGCTGGGTGCCGACCGCGTACCACGGGCGCGTGTCGACCATCGGCGTGAGCGGCCAGCGCTTTCACCGGCCGATGGGCCAGGCCATGGCGCCCGGCGCGAAGGCGCCGACCTACCAGGCCTGCGCGCGGCTCGACTACGAGCTGGAGCTGGGCGTGTGGATCGGCCAGGGCAACGCGCAGGGCGAGGCGATTCCGCTCGAGCGCGCGGAGGCGCACATCTTCGGCCTCTGCCTGCTCAACGACTGGTCGGCGCGCGACATCCAGTTCTGGGAGATGGCGCCGCTCGGGCCGTTCCTCGCGAAGAACTTCGCCACCACGATCTCGCCGTGGATCGTGACGATGGAAGCGCTCGCGCCCTACCGTCAGGCATGGACTCGGCCCGCGAACGACCCGCAACCGCTGCCGTACCTGGAAGCCAGCGCGAACCGCGAAGGCGGCGCGCTCGACATCCGGCTCGAGGTGTGGCTCGAAAGCGAAAAGGCGCGCGAACAGAAGACCGGGCCGTCGCGCCTGTCGGGCACGAGCTTCCGGCACCAGTACTGGAGCCTTGCGCAGATGGTGGCGCACCACACGGTGGGCGGCTGCAGCCTGAACCCGGGCGACCTGTTCGGCAGCGGCACCATCTCGGGCCCCGGCGAGGGCGAGGCCGGCGCAATCATCGAACTGACCCGCGCGGCCCAAACCCCGGTGACGCTGGCCAACGGTGAAACGCGCGGATTCCTGGAAGACGGGGATGCGGTGCTGCTGCGCGGCTGGTGCGAGAAGCCCGGCCATGCGCGCATCGGCTTCGGCGAAAGCCGGGGAACCGTGCTGCCGGCCCGAGGGTGACCTGGGTTGAACCGGACGCGCCAATGAAAAAGGCCACCTGGTGAGGTGGCCTTTTTCATGCGATTTGGAGCGGGAAAAGAGTCTCGAACTCTCGACCTCAACCTTGGCAAGGTTGCGCTCTACCAACTGAGCTATTCCCGCGTGAGCCTCAGATTATAGGGTGATTCGGGGCCGTTTGCCAGCCTCCGCTGAAAAAATTTGAAATCAGGCCCCGAACACCAGCGCGCGGTGCATCGACACCCCGGCGATGAGCCCGTCGGCCGAGGCCAGCGTGGCGTTGGAAAAAGCCATCGCCACATCGCCCGCCGCGTACACGCCGGGCACCGTGGTCGTCTTCATTGCATCGACGCGCAGCACCCGGCCCGTGGGGCCGTCGTCGAAGGCGCAGCCCAGCTGTTCGGCCAGCGGACTGGTCGGCCGCGTGTGCGGCGCCACGAACATCGCCTCGATCGGCACGCGCCGGCCGTCGTCCAGGCGCACGGCCGCCAGGTCCGTCCCCTGCCCTTCAAGGCCGGTGATGCGCCCCGGCTCGACGGTCACGCCGCGCGATTGCAGCCGGGCGCGCGCCTCGGCATCCGGCCCTTCGTCGCCATTCACGAAGAGCGTGGTCGGGCCCCACTCGGCGATCAGCAGCGCGTGGTCCGGCGGATGGGCACTGTGAAAGAGCACGCCCAGCGGGCGATCACCGAACTCGTAGCCGTGGCAATAAGGACAGTGCAGCACGCTCTTGCCCCAGCGTTCGCCGAGGCCCGGAATGTCCGGCAGGCCGTCCTGCACGCCGAAGGCCAGCAGCAGCTTGCGCGCCGAGAGCTGTTCGCCGTTGTTCAGCGAGACCGTGAAGCCCTCCTCGCCATCGGGCGCCGCGGCAGTCACCGTGCCCTCGACGAAAGTGACCGATGGATAGGCGAGCAGCTTGTCGCGCGCGTCGGCAATCATCTGCAGCGGCGGCATGCCGTCCTGCCCGAAGAAGCCGTGCGAGGCTGCGGCAAAGCGGTTGCGCGGCGCGCCTGCGTCGACGACGCAGACCTTCCTGCGAGCGCGCGCCAGTTGCATGGCGGCGGAAAGGCCGGCAAAGCTGCCGCCCACGATGAGTGCGTCATGGCGCATGTGCGATGTCCTTCAGGGTGAAGCCGCCGCCCGTCATGCGGCGATGAAAGTCCTTGGAAAGATCGGCCAGCGTGATCCCGTTGAGCCGCCGCAACAGCAGCGCCTCGGCCTCCTGGCAGGCACCGTCGAGCGCCGCGTTCACCGCCTGCTCGACGATGCAGCCCGGGCTCTCGGTGCGGTTGCCCATGGCCAGCAGCGCGGGCGCGCCGACGGCGTTGTGGATGTCGCCCAGCGTCACCGAGCCCAGCGAACACGACAGCACCCAGCCGCCACCATGCCCCTTCGCCGAGCTGACGAAGCCGGCCTGCCGCAAGCCCGCCATGAGCCGGCGCACGACCACGGGGTTGGTCTGCATCGCCGCGGCGAGCGCCTCGGAGGTGATGGGTGCGTCCAGCTCGGCCATGTGCAGCAGCACGTGGAGCACGCCGGAGAGCTTGCTGTCTCGTTTCATGCAACATTATGAGTTGCATGAATTTTCACGGCACGCCGAAGGGTCTTTCGGCGCCCGGCACTCCGCGCGCGCTTGCCGCGGCGCAGGCACGAGAATCGGCCTCGCCATGACGCCCACCCCGACCACCCTGTTCGACGCCGCCCTGCGCGGCGTGCTGTTGGCCTTGCTGCTCGTGCTCGCGTTGGTCCTCGGGCGCGACCGCCCTCGCCTGCCAGCCGCACGTGCGGGTGCGCTGCTCGCGCTCGGCCTGTGCGTGCAGGTCATCGGCGCCACGCCGCTGTTCGAAGCGCTCATGCCGCGCGGGTGGCAGGCGCCCTTTGTCGCGGTGTCCGTCGGCAACGGCGTCGTGTTCTGGGTGTTCGTGCAGGCTTTGTTCGACGACGACTTCGTGCTGCGGCCGCTGCATGTCGTCACTTGGTTGGCGGTGGCCGCGGTCGCCGCGCTGAATTGCGCGCTGGTGGCGGGCAGCGCCTCGATGATTGCGCCGCTCACGATGGGCGTGCAGCGCGCGGTGCCGCTGGTGTTCGCGGTGCTGGCCGCAATGGCGGCGGCTTCGCAGTGGCGCACGGACCTGGTGGAAGGACGCCGCCGGCTGCGCGTGTTCATCGTGGTGACGGGCGTCGGCTACAGCGTCGGCATGCTGGGCGTTCGCCTGGCCTCGCCGCGCGGGCAGCTGTCGGACCTGTCGGCGACGGTGGACGTGGCGATGCTGCTGCTGATCGTCGCGGTGGTGGCGTGGCGGATGCTGCGGCTGGCGGGGTCGGAGCTGTTTCCGGCTGCGCAGGCGCCGGTCCCGATTCCCGAAGTGACGCAAGAAGCGCCACTGAAAGAAGAAGCTGTCGCACCGGCGCCGGTCGAAGCACCCCTGTCGCCGGCAGCAGCCGAGCCGCCACCTGAACCTGCCCCTGAAGCCGACCCCGCCGAAGATCGCCTCGCCGAAGCCCTCCAGCACGCCATGGCCGTCGACCGCGTCTACCGCCGCGAAGACCTGAGCATCGCCAGCCTCGCCGCCCGGTTGTCCGTGCCCGAATACCGGCTGCGCCGCGTCATCAACCAGCGGCTGGGGCACCGCAACTTCAACGCCTTCGTCAACGGCTTCCGGCTGGCCGAGGCCATGGCGGCACTGGCCGATCCGTCGAAGCGCGAGCTGCCCGTGCTGACCCTCGCGCTGACCGCCGGCTTCCAGTCGATCGGTCCGTTCAATCGCGCCTTCAAGGCTGCCACCCGGCTCACGCCCACCGAATTCCGCAAACAGAAGCTGGCCGAATCCTGAAATCTCTGGCCGAAAGCCGCGCTTGCGGGTTTCGGCCAGACGCGAGCGCTGCCGCGCGGCATCGTCCGTGTCGCCGAGGGCATGGGCCTTCGATGACAAGGAGTTGTTCGATGCGAGGACGTCTGTATTTCATCTGCCTGCTGGCGCTGGGGTCCGGCTGGGTGCACGCCGCGATGGGGCTGACGGAGATTCCCGCGGCTGACGGCGACGGCCCGGTCACGGTGTTCTATCCCTCCAGCGACCCGTCCCAGCCGACACGGCGTGCCCGTTTCACGCTCGACGTGGCGGCGCAGGGTGCACCGGTGCGCGGCAATGGCCGGCTGGTCGTGGCCTCGCACGGTTCGGGCGGCGCGCCGTGGGTGCATGCGGATCTGGCGCGCAGCCTGGTCGATGCAGGCTTCGTCGTCGCCATGCCTGAGCACCAGGCAGACAACTACAAGGACGACAGCAACCCGGGGCCAGACAGCTGGACGATGCGCCCGGCCGAGGTGTCGCGCGCCATCGATGCGGTGGCTCGCGATGCACGCTTTGCGCCGCTGCTGCGGTTCGACAAGGTCGGCATGTACGGCATGTCGGCGGGGGGTCACACCGCGCTGACCCTCGCGGGCGGGCGCTGGTCGCCGGCCGGATTCGAGCAGCACTGCGAGGCGAACCTGGTGGACGACTTCCAGTCGTGCGTGGGCCTCATCACGCGGCTCACGGGCGGGCCGTTCGACGGCCTCAAGAAGTGGGTTGCACGGCGTGTCATCCGCCATCGCTTCGACGACGCCACGTGGCGCACGCACACCGACCCGCGCATCGCCGCCATCGTGGCGGGCGTGCCGTCGTCGGCCGATTTCGACATGACCTCGCTGGCCACACCCCACGTGCCGCTGGGCCTG
Organism: Variovorax sp. EBFNA2; assembly: GCF_033802765.1. Taxonomy (NCBI): domain Bacteria; kingdom Pseudomonadati; phylum Pseudomonadota; class Betaproteobacteria; order Burkholderiales; family Comamonadaceae; genus Variovorax; species Variovorax sp. EBFNA2. Next base: position 123,677 of record NZ_CP138496.1, on the reverse strand, counting down.
ATCACCGCGCAGCAGGACCGCTGGCTGGTTCCGCGCTTTCACAGCGACCGGGTCCTCGCGGCCTGCCTGCCGCGCTGCGAGTGGATTGCGGACATGCCGACCGGCGGCCACGGTGCGCTGCTGTCACCGCCGCCGCCGAACCTCTCGGGCCTGATCGGCGACATGCTGAACGATCCGCCGGGCTTCGACCGCGCGAGCGTCCTGCCCGAGGTGAACCGCAAGACCACGGCCTTCTTCAGCGCGCATCTGCCGCCGCCGCGACCTGTAGACATGGCAGCGCCGCCCTAACGCACGACCCCTTCATTCCGCCGACGGTCGATTCCCACAGCAGCGAGCGAACGCGCCGCACATGGCGACAACCCGCCGGCCCGTGATGGTTGCCCCCGAATCGATCGAACCCCGGTCGGTTCTGCAAACGTGACTCAGCAACGAAAGGAACTGTCACTCATGACTACACATGCAACCAACCGCATCTTCATCGGCGCCATGCTGGCGGGCCTCCTGGCCCTCGGCGCGACGGCCCAGGCGCAAGGCGTCGGGGTCGGCGTGGGGGTCAACGCCGATGTGAAGGCCTCGGGCGCGACTGGTGCGACGCAAGGCGGCGCAGCGGGTGCACGCTCGCAGACCGGTGCGTCGGCCGGTGCCACTACGAATGCCAACGCGGACACCTCGACCTCCGGTGCGACCGGCGGCGTGGGCAATGCCGTCGGTGGCGTGCTCGGCACGGCCACGGGTGCGGTCGGCGGTGCCACCGGCGCCGTGGGCGGCGCGACACAGGCTGCGGGCGGTGCGACGCAGGCCGTCGGCGGTGTGACCAACACCGTCGGCAGTACCGTGAACAGTGCGACCGGTGCCGCGGGCGCGGTCGGCGGCGCGGTGAAACCGGCCACGGCCGGGGCCAAGGCGAGCGGCAAGGCGCAGGGCTCGGGCGCGATCGACCTGCACAAGAAGTAAGCAGCTCGCACGCCGCATCGCTGCAGTGGCCGGACGCGGCTGCTGCAGCGCATCGCTTCAACGAAATCAAGCCCGCAACGCTTCGTGCGTTGCGGGCTTGTGTCGTTCAGGGGCCGGGTGCGGGCAGCTTGAAGAGGCTGGTGACTTCGGTGTCGAGCACCACCAGCGCGCGCTGGTTGAACAGCCGCCAGCGCCAGCGCAGGATGCCAAGCGTGGGGCGCTTCTCGGAGCGGCGCACCTCGATCACGTCGGCCACGAGCCGCAGCGCATCACCGGGCCGCACAGGGTTCGGCCAGCGCACGTGCTCGAGCCCGGGCGAGGCGAACGATTCGGAGCCGGCCAGTGCGGCCTCGACCACCAGCCGCATCGCGATCGAACAGGTGTGCCAGCCGCTCGCGATGAGCCCGCCGAAGGGACTGTCGGCGGCCGCCTCGGCATCGGTGTGGAACCACTGCGGGTCGTAGGCGCGTGCGAACTGCAGCAGCTCGGCTTCGGTGAGCACATAGGGCCCGGCCTCGATGACCTGGCCCGCATGGAAGTCGGCGAACTGCATCCGCCGCAGCTTAGTACGTTTCGAGGTGGAGCCGGCCTTCGCGCTTCAAGGCAGCGCCCACGGTGTCCCAGTCGAGCCCCGCCTCCTTCGCCACGTCGCGCAGTGCGAGCATCACGCCCTCTTCCATGCTCTTCAGGCCACACACATAGAAGTGGCTGGCGCCGTCTTTCAGCAGCGCGGCCAGGTCGGCGGCGCGTTCGCGCATCAGGTCCTGCACGTAGCGCTTCGGTTGCCCTGCCGTGCGCGAGAACGCGAAGTTGATGTCGATGAAGTCCTTGGGCAGCGACTGCAGCGGACCGAAGTACGGCAGCTCCTGCTGCGTGCGCGCGCCGAAGAACAGCATGAGCTTGCCGCCTTCGAACTTGCCGCTCTTGCGCAGGCGACGGCGCCATTCGGTCATGGCGCGCATGGGGGCGCTGCCAGTGCCGGTGCAGATCATCACGATGTGCGACTTGGGGTGGTTCGGCATGAGGAACGACGAACCGAAGGGGCCCACCACCTGCACCGTGTCGCCCACCTTGAGGTCGCACACGTAGTTGGAGCACACGCCGCGTACCGGGTCGCCTTCGTGGTCCTCGGTGACGCGCTTCACGGTGAGCGAGACGTTGTTGTAGCCGGGCCGTTCGCCGTTGCGCGGGCTGGCCACCGAGTACTGGCGCGCATGGTGGCGCTTGCCGATGGCATCGACGCCCGGCGGCACGATGCCGATCGACTGGCCTTCGAGCACGGGGAACGGCACCACGCCGAAGTCGAGCACGATGTGGTGCGTCTCGCTGTCGAAGCCGGCCTCGGTGCAGTTGAAGTTGCCCACCACGGTGGCGGTGGTCGGGGTCTTCGGCGGGAACAGGTTGGTGTACGCGTGCGCGGCCGACCAGGGCGGCACGCTGGCACCGTACTGCGCGGAGTTGAAGACCGGCTCCGTGGCTTCGGCGGCGGCCTGGGCCTGCGTTTGCGCGGGCACCTGTGCAGCGTCGGCAGTCGCGCCGGACACGCCCGCGGCTTCGAGTTCTTCGGGCGAGAGCTCGGCGGGGAGTTCTTCCCACGTGAGCTGTTCTTCGATGGTGTACGCGCGCACCAGGGGCATGGTGCGCCAGTTGTCGATCGAGCCCGTGGGGCACGGCGAGATGCAGGCCATGCAGCCATTGCAGACGTCCGCACGAACGACGTAGTTGTTGTCGTCGTGCGTGATCGCGTTCACGGGGCAGGTCGCCTCGCAGGTGTTGCAGCGGATGCAGATCTCGGGGTCGATCAGGTGCTGCTTGATGATCCCGGCTTCAACGACCATGTCCATGTTGTTCTCCTAACCTGAAGCCCTCCCCCTTTGGGGGAGGGTTGGGTGGGGGCAAGCGGCCTCTGTCGTGGGCGCTATCGCCGCTTGCCCCCATCCCAGCCTTCCCCCAGCGGGGGAAGGAGCAATACCGAAATCCCGGATCAACCGAAACGCACGTACTCGAAATCGACAGGCTGGCGGTTGATGCCCATCACCGGCGGTGCAATCCAGCCTGCGAACTTGCCCGGCTCGATGACGCGGCCCATCAACGATGCCACGAAAGCGAAGTCTTCGGAACTCGGCAGCCATTCGTCGCGCTTGGCGGCCCATTCGACCTCGCTCACCACGCGGCCTTCAGGCGACATCTTGATGCCGGCGAGCGCGCCGATCTGGCGGTTGAAGGCCTTGTGCGGCACCGACAGTCGCGTCGGGATGCCGGCCTTCTCGAGCACCTTGTTCCAGCGGCCGACGCCGGACACCGAGTCCTTGATGAAGTCGTCGCGCAGCACTTCGTTCAGTGCGTTGAGCATCGGCACGTCCTTCTCGACGAGCTGGCCGTCGCGCACTTCGAGCACCTTGTAGGTCTGGCCCTTGAGCACGTGGTCGTCGTCGCGCTTGCCTTCTTCGTAGCGGCCCTTCAGGCCCGAGCTGTAGAAGATGGCGGCGTTGCTCGACTGGTCGGCGCCGAACAGGTCGATGGTCACCGAGTAGTGGAAGTTCAGGTAGCGCTGGATGGTGCCCAGGTCGATGCAGCCGGCGGCGCGGATCTTCTGTGCGTCGTCGGTCTTCAGCTCGTTCATGACCTGCGCGGTGCGCGCAATGACGCGCGACACGCCGCTCTCGCCCACGAACATGTGGTGCGCCTCTTCGGTCAGCATGAACTTCGTGGTGCGCGCCAGCGGATCGAACGCGCTCTCGGCCAGCGCGGCCAGCTGGAACTTGCCGTCACGGTCGGTGAAGTACGTGAACATGAAGAACGCGAGCCAGTCGGGCGTCTTCTCGTTGAAGGCGCCCAGGATGCGGGGGTTGTTGGCGTCGCCCGAGGTGCGCTGCAGCAGCGCGTCGGCCTCTTCGCGGCCGTCGCGGCCGAAGTGCTTCTGCAGCAGGTAGACCATGGCCCACAGGTGGCGGCCTTCTTCGACGTTGATCTGGAACAGGTTGCGCAGGTCGTACATCGACGGCGCCGTCAGGCCCAGGTGGCGCTGCTGCTCGACCGACGCGGGCTCGGTGTCGCCCTGCGTGACGATGATGCGGCGCAGGTTGGCGCGGTGTTCGCCGGGCACGTCCTGCCAGACCTTCTCGCCCTTGTGGTCGCCGAAGTGCACTTCGCGGTTGGCATCGCCCGGGTTCAGGAAGATGCCCCAGCGGTAGTCGCGCATCTTCACGTGGCCGAACTGCGCCCAGCCCTGCGGGTCGACGCTCACTGCCGTGCGCAGGTACACGTCATGGTTGGTCGAGCCTTCGGGGCCCACGTCGTCCCACCAGTTGATGAAGTTGGGTTGCCAGCCTTCGAGCGCGCGCTGCAGCGTGCGGTCTTCGCCGAGGTTGACGTTGTTGGGGATCTTCTCGCTGTAGTTGATCGTGCTCATCGTTGTTCCTTGGGTTATGCGGACTGCTGCTCTGTGCTCAAACGCGGTTCAGGTCGAAGCCGGCTTTCTGGCCGGTGCCGTAGACCTTCAATGCGCCCTTTTCGCCGACGGCGTTGGGGCGGTTGAAGATCCAGTTCTGCCAGGCCGTGAGGCGGCCGAAGATGCGGGTGGCCATGTTCTCCTTGCTCGCGAAGCGCAGGTTGGCTTCGAGGCCGGTGAGTGCGTCGGGCGACATGGCGGCGCGCTCTTCGATGGCGATGCGGATCTCGTCGTCCCAGTCGATGTCGTCGGGCGCGGCGGTCACGAGGCCGAGCTTCATGGCCTCGTCGGCGTCGAGCGCCTGGCCGGCGGCGGCGCGCGCGGCTTCGAGCGGCGTGGCCTCTTCATAGAAGCGGCGCTGCAGGCGGCTCTGGTCGTTCACCATCGGGAAGAAGCCGAAGTTGAATTCGTTGAGCGTGAGCTTCGGTGCGCGCGCAGCGTCGTCGGGCAGCGCGAGCATGTAGCTGCGGTCGGCCGCAAAAGCCAGCTCGGCCAGCGTGCCGGCGAAGCACGAGCCGGCCTCGACCAGCGCGAACAGGCTGCGCGACGACACATCGAGGCGCGCCAGCGTGCGGCGCAGGCCGCCGATGGTTTCGCGCACCAGCCAGTGGTCCTTGTGGGCGAACATCACGGCGTCCGATGCGAGCACGGCGGCGGCGTCGCCTTCGGTCTTGAGCAGCCAGGTGCCGACGTCGAGTTCGTTGGTGCGCAGGTTGAGGATCGCGTCGTCGAGCTCGCGGCACACGGCCAGCGGCCACCAGGCAGCGCCGGCGGCTTCGATGGCGGCGACGTCGGCCGGCTGCGCACCGGTGGGCGCCTTCACGGTGATCGTCGCGGTGCGCTTGCTGCGGTCGATCTGCACGTTGACGTTGGCATACGCGATGCCGTCGGCGCTGTCGGTGCGCTCGACGCGGGTCAGGGCCACGCCCTTGGCGCCGGCCGGGCGGTCGCTGCCGGCGGCGAGTTGCGCGGCGCGTTCCTGCACGGCGGCGGGGAACTGCGCGGGCTTGGCCACCGCATCGACGAGGCGCCAGTCGACCGCGCGCTGGCCGCGCACGCCTTCGACACTGGTGCAGAAGATGTCGGCGAGGTCGTGGCGCACGTGGCGCTTGTCGGTCACGCGGGTCAGGCCGCCGGTGCCGGGCAGCACGCCGAGCAGCGGCACTTCGGGCAGCGAGACCGACGAGGAGCGGTCGTCCACCAGCAGGATTTCGTCGCAGGCCAGCGCCAGCTCGTAGCCGCCGCCGGCGCAGGCGCCGTTCACGGCCGCGAGGAACTTCAGGCCCGAGTGCTTGGAGGTGTCTTCCATGCCGTTGCGCGTCTCGTTGGTGAACTTGCAGAAGTTCACCTTCCAGGCGTGGCTCGAAACGCCCAGCATGAAGATGTTGGCGCCGGAGCAGAAGATGCGGTCCTTGCCGCTGGTGACGATCACGCTGCGCACTTCAGGATGCTCGAAGCGGATGCGGTTGAGCGCGTCGTTCAGCTCGATGTCCACGCCCAGGTCATAGCTGTTGAGCTTGAGCTTGTAGCCGGGGCGAATGCCGCCGTCTTCCGCGATGTCGAGCGTGAGGCGCGCAATGGCGCCGTCGAAGCTCAGCGACCAGTGGCGGTACTGGGTGGGTTCGATGCGGTAGTCGACGCGCTGGGGCGCCTGGAGCGTGGTGTCGGTCATGCGGAAGTCTCCTGTGGGGCTGTGTTCAGAAAACCGTGAACAGGAATAATAATGCACTTCCTTGTTCCGATGACATGCATCATGCTGCATGCAAACAGGCAAGTCAATGCCTGTTGTGCTTTTTTTCAGATGCAGCGGCCTAGACCAGGCCTATGGATTGGCGGGCGACCGCGCGCAGCGCGTGGAAGCTCTGCTGCAGCGTCTTCCCACTCGTGTCCACCGACAGATCGGCCTTCGAATAGAAAGCGGCGCGCCCGTTCAGGATGCGGCGCAGGTCTTCCATGGCTTCCTTGCTGGCGGCCATCGGGCGGGTGTCGCCTTGAGCGGCCACGCGGCCCATGTGCTCCTCGGGTGCGGCCTGCAGCCACACGGTGGTGCAGTGGGCCAGCAACTCGTTGAAGGTGGCCGGGTCGGACACGATGCCGCCGGGCGTGGCAATGACCACCTCGCTGTAGATCTGCACCGCTTCTTCGAGCGCGCGGCGCTCGTAGCGGCGGTAGGCGTTGGTGCCGTACAGGTCGTGGATTTCGCGCACGCTGCAACCCGCGAGCTTCTCGATCTCGCGGCTCAGCTCGATGAAGGGAATCTCGAGGTCTTCGGCCAGCATCTGGCCCAGCGTCGACTTGCCCGCGCCGCGCAGCCCCACGAGCGCGATGCGCCGGTGCCGCGCCGGATCGACCGAGGCCGTGCCCAGCATCTCGCCGAGCGCCACGCGCACGCGGCGCAGGTCGGCCTCGCTGCGGTGCTCCAGCAGTTCGCGGATCAGCAGCCACTCGGGCGAACTGGTCGTCACGTCGCCCACCAGCTCGGCCAGCGAGCAGTGCAGCGCCCCGGCCACCTGCTGCAGCACCAGGATCGATGCGTTGCCGATGCCGTATTCCAGGTTCGCCAGGTGGCGCTCCGAGACGTCGGCCGACAGGGCCACCGCCTTGCGCGTGAGGCCGCGCTGCGCGCGCAGATTGCGCACGCGGTCGCCCAGTGCCACCAGCAGTGGGTTCTTGGCCTCCCCGGCCACGGCGGCGCCGTGGTTGCCGGTACCGCTCTCGGGCGCGGTGGCCAGCACCGCGTCTACATGCTCGTTCATGCCATTCCTCGTTCTTCGCCGGGATTGTGCGCGCTCAGGGTAAACACCATAGATGCACTATATTGCTTGACACCTGTTGTCTCGCTGCTTATTGTTCGATCACACGCAAGATACTGCACGCGCAGCCTTCCTGCAAGAAGTCGATAGTTCATCCGTTCGAGGCCCACGATGTCCGACACCTCCACGCCCGCCACCGGCAAGGCGGCATTTCACCAGCTGATCGCCAGCCTGACCGCCGAGATCGCCGGCCAGCCGCTCGACGACACGCTCGACCAGTGGCTCAACACCTCCTACGGCGCCGGCAGTGCCCGTTTTGCGCAACTGCGCCAGGCCTGCATCGGCGGCGTTGCCGAAGGCTGGCTGTGCGAGCGCGAAGGCGGCGGCATCAAGTACGGCCGCGTCTTCAAGGCCGAGGACGCGCTGCACCGCTTCTCGGTCGACGTGGTCGACATGCAGGACCTCGCCGGCCCGCACCACACGCACCCGAACGGCGAGATCGACCTGATCATGCCGCTCGACGACACCCCCGCCGCCACCTTCGACGGACGGCCCGCGGGCTGGTGCGTCTACGGGCCCGGCACCGCACACCGCCCGACCGTCGCGCAAGGCCGCGCGCTCGTCCTGTATCTCCTGCCCGAAGGGCAGATCAAGTTCACCCCATGACCGACCTTCTCCCCAACCACGTCGCCGGCCGCTGGCAAAGCGGCACGGGCGCCGGCACGCCCCTGTTCGACCCGGTGCTCGGCACCGAACTCGCGCGCGTCGACGCCACCGGCCTCGACCTGCCCGAAGCTTTCAGCTTCGCCCGCGCACAGGGCGGCCGCGCGCTGCGCGCCCTCACCTACCGCCAACGCGCCGGCCTGCTCGCAGCCATCGTGAAGGTGCTGCAGGCGAACCGCGACGCGTATTACGAGATCGCCACCGCGAACTGCGGCACGGTGAAGAACGACTCGGCCGTCGACATCGACGGCGCGATCTTCACGCTCGGCCAGTACGCCAAGTGGGGCGATGCGCTCGGCGACGTGCGTGCGCTGCGCGACGGCGACGCCGTGAAGCTCGGCAAGGAGGCGGTGTTCCAGTCGCAGCACCTGCAGGTGCCGACGCACGGCGTGGCGCTGTTCATCAACGCCTTCAACTTCCCCTCGTGGGGCCTGTGGGAAAAGGCCGCGCCCGCGCTGCTGTCGGGCGTGCCCGTGATCGTGAAGCCCGCCACGGCCACCGCCTGGCTCACGCAGCGCATGGTGAAAGACGTCGTCGATGCGGGCGTGCTGCCGGCCGGCGCGCTGTCGGTCATCTGCGGCAGCTCGGCCGGCCTGATGGACCAGTTGCAGCCCTTCGACGTGATCTCGTTCACCGGCTCGGCCGAGACGGCCGCCCTCATCCGTTCGCACCCAGCCGTGGCCGAACGTTCGGTGCGCGTGAACATCGAAGCCGACAGCCTCAACAGCGCCCTGCTGCTGCCCGGCGCCGCGCCTGGCAGCGAGGCCTTCAACCTGCTCGTGCGCGAAGTGGTGCGCGAGATGACGGTCAAGTCGGGCCAGAAGTGCACCGCCATCCGCCGCATCCTGGTGCCGGCCGAGGTGTACGACGCCGCCGCCGAAGCCATCGGCGCGAAGCTCGCGAGCGTGACCGTCGGCAACCCGCGCAACGAGAACGTGCGCATGGGCTCGCTCGTGAGCCGCGCACAACTGAACGCGGTGCGCGACGGCCTCGACGCACTGGCCACGCAAACCACCGTGCTGCACGACAGCAGCAGCAAGCCCCTCATCGACGCCGACCCGGCCGTGGCCGCCTGCATCGGCCCCGTGCTGCTGGGCGCGCGCGACGCCGATGCGGCGCAGCGCGTGCACGACGTGGAAGTGTTCGGCCCGGTCGCCACGCTGCTGCCCTACAACGACCTCGCGCACGGCATCGCGCTCGCACACCGGGGCCAGGGCTCGCTCGTCACCTCGCTCTACGGCAGCGACGATGCCGCGCTGGCGCAGGCCGCGCTGTCGGTCGCACCGAGCCACGGCCGCGTGCATGTCATCACGCCCGAGGTGGCGCAAGCCCACACCGGCCACGGCAACGTGATGCCGATGTCGATGCACGGCGGCCCCGGCCGTGCGGGCGGCGGCGCCGAGCTGGGCGGCCTGCGCGCGCTCGACTTCTATCACCGCAGGAGCGCGGTGCAGGCGAGCCCCGGCGTGCTCGCCGCCCTCGGCCTCTAGAGCCCGCCACGCACAGGCCCCAAGGAGACAACACGATGAGCAGCCTGCCCGCCCGATTCAACTTTGCCGAACACCTGTTCGCCCTCAACCGCGGCCGCGCCGAACGCACCGCCTACATCGACGACCGCGGCACGCTGGGCTACGGCCCGCTCGAAGACCGCGCGCGCCGCCTGGCCGCCGCGCTGAAAGCCGCAGGCCTGCGCCGCGAAGAGCGCGTGCTGCTGCTCATGCTCGACGGCAACGACTGGCCCGTGAGTTTTCTGGGCTGCCTCTACGCGGGCATCGTGCCCGTGGCCGTGAACACGCTGCTCACGCCCGACGACTACGCCTACATGCTCGACCACAGCCGCGCGCAGGCCGTGCTGGTGTCGGGCGCGCTGCTGCCGACCTTGCAGGACGCGATGGCGCGCGGCGGCCATGAAGTGCAGACGCTGTTCGTGTCGCAACCGACGGGCGCATTGCCCGAGGGCGCGCAAGAGTTCGAGGCCGCGCTCGCCGCCGCCGAGCCTCTGCCCACATCGGCACCCACCGCGTCGGACGACCCCGGCTTCTGGCTCTATTCCTCCGGCTCCACCGGCAAGCCCAAGGGCACGGTGCACACGCACGCCAACCTGTGGTGGACCGCCGAGCTCTACGGCAAGCCCGTGCTCGGTCTCACCGAGGACGACGTGTGCTTCTCGGCCGCCAAGATGTACTTCGCGTACGGCCTGGGCAATGCGCTGACCTTCCCGCTGTCGGTGGGCGCCACCGTCGTGTTGATGGCCGAGCGCCCCACGCCCGATGCCACCTTCCGCCGCTGGACCGAACACCAACCGACCGTGTTCTTCGGTGCCCCCACGGGCTTCGCGGGCATGCTCGCCTCGCCCAGGCTGCCGGCGCGCGATGCGGTCGCGCTGCGCATGTGCTCGTCGGCCGGCGAGGCGCTGCCGGGCGAGATCGCGCAGCGCTTCAAGGCGCGCTTCGGCTGCGAAATCATCGACGGCATCGGCTCCACCGAGATGCTGCACATCTTCATCTCCAACCGCCCCGGCGACGTGCGCTACGGCACCACCGGCAAGCCGGTGGACGGCTACGAGGTCGAGCTGCGCGGCGAAGACGGCCGCCCCGTGCCCGACGGCGAGGTCGGCGACCTGTACATCCGCGGCCCGAGTTCGGCGCTCATGTACTGGTGCAACCGCGAGAAGTCGCGCGACACCTTCCAAGGCGGCTGGACCAAGAGCGGCGACAAGTACACGCGCGACGCCGACGGCTACTTCACCTATGCGGGGCGCAGCGACGACATGCTGAAGGTGAGCGGGATCTATGTGTCGCCGTTCGAGGTCGAGGCCACGCTGATGCAACACCCCGCCGTGCTCGAGGCCGCGGTGATCGGGAAGGACGACGCGGATGGGTTGACGAAGACCAAGGCGTTTGTGGTGCTGAAGGACGGCGCTGCGGTGACTGAGGACGAGCTCAAGGCGTTTGTGAAGGAGCGACTGGCGCCGTACAAGTACCCGCGGTTTCTGGAGTTCGTGAGCGAGCTGCCGAAGACGGCGACGGGGAAGATCCAGCGCTTCCGGTTGCGCGAACGCGAGAAGCAGGCATGAGCATGCGCACGAGGTTCCCGCGTTGTCCCCTCTCCCTCTGGGAGAGGGTTAGGGTGAGGGCATCGGCCTTCGCACACGCACAGCCTTCACCGGCGCCGCTGGCCCTCACCCCCGCCCTCTCCCAGAGGGAGAGGGAGCAACAGCCAGAGGCCATGCAATGAGCACCACCTTCGCCACCATCGACTGGCGCGGCCGCCCCATCCGCATCGAGTGCCAATGGATCGCGCCCGACCGCGCCCCCGATACCCCCCTCATCGTCTTCCTGCACGAAGGCCTGGGCTCCGTCGCCATGTGGAAGGACTTCCCCGCGCAAGTCTGCGAAGCCGCCGGTGCGCGCGGCCTCGTGTTCTCGCGCCCCGGCTACGGCCGCTCCACGCCGCGCGCCGACGACGAGATCTGGGACGTCGACTTCATGCACCGCCAGGCGCACGAGGTGCTGCCCGCGCTGTTCGCCGCACTGAAGCTCGGTGACGAAAAACCCTGGCTCTTCGGCCACAGCGACGGCGGCTCGATATCGCTGCTGTATGCCGCGCGTTTTCCCGACAAGGTCGAAGGCCTCGTCGTGCTCGCGCCGCACCTCTTCGTGGAAGACAAGACCGTCGCGAACATCGAGATCGCGCGCACCGCGTACCGCACGACCGACCTGCCCGCCAGGCTCGGCCGCTACCACGACAGCGCCGACTCGGCCTTCTGGGGCTGGAACCGCATCTGGCTGCACCCGCCCTTTCGCGACTGGAACATCGAGGCCGAGCTGGTCACCATCCGCTGCCCCGTGCTCGCGGTGCAGGGCATCGACGACGAATACGGCACGCTCGCGCAGATCCGCGACATCGCACCGCGCGTCAGTGGGACATGCGAGCTGCTCGAAATCCCTGAATGCGGGCATTCCCCGCATCGCGATCAGCCGGATCGTGTCATCGTCGCGACCGCTTCTTTCATCACCAACAACAGGAGACAGACACCATGACGAACCTTCGCACCGCGCGCCTGGCGCTCACGGCCATCGCCTTCGCCGCACTGGCCACCGCCGCCGGCGCACAGGGCACGGGCAAGCTCAAGGTCGGCCTGATGCTGCCCTACAGCGGCACCTACACCGCCCTGGGCGTGGCCATTGAAAACGGCTTCAAGCTCTACGTGGAACAGCAAGGCGGCAAGCTCGCCGGCCGCGAGATCGAATACTTCAAGGTCGACGACGAGTCCGACCCGGCCAAGGCCACCGACAACGTCAACAAGCTCATCAAACGCGACAACGTCGATGTGATCGTCGGCACCGTGCACTCGGGCGTGGCGATGGCCATGGCCAAGGCCGCCAAGGAAAGCGGCACGGTGCTCATCGTGCCGAACGCCGGCGCCGACGCGGTCACGGGCCCGATGTGCGCGCCCAACATCTTCCGCAGCTCGTTCAGCAACTGGCAGCCGGCTTTCGCCATGGGCGAAGTGGCGGCCAAGCAGCAGGGCAAGAAGAAGGTCATGACCATCACCTGGAAGTACGCGGCCGGCGAAGAGTCGGTCAACGGCTTCAAGGAAGGTTTCGAGAAGAACGGCGGCAAGGTCGACAAGCAGCTCACCCTGCCCTTCCCCAACGTGGAGTTCCAGGCGCTGCTGACCGAGATCGCCGCGGCCAAGCCCGATGCGGTGTACGCCTTCTTCGCGGGCGGCGGTGCGGTGAAGTTCGTCAAGGACTACCAGGCCGCCGGCCTGAACAAGACCATCCCGCTGTACGGCCCCGGCTTCCTGACCGACGGCACGCTCGACGCGCAGGGCGAATCGGCACAAGGCATGCTCACCACGCTGCACTACGCCGACGGCCTGAACACCCCGCGCGACAACGCGTTCCGCGTGGCCTATGCCAAGTCGTTCAAGCTGCAGCCCGACGTGTACGCGGTGCAGGGCTACGACGCCGCGCAGATGCTGGGCGTGGGCCTGGCCGCCACCAAGGGCGACATCTCGAAGAAGGCCGAGTTCACGGGCGCGATCGAGAAGGCCAAGATCGACAGCCCGCGCGGCACCTTCACGATGAGCAAGTCGCACAACCCGGTGCAGGACATCTACCTGCGCAAGGTGGAAGGCAAGGAAAACAAGCTGGTGAGCACGGCCATCAAGGGTCTCTCGGACCCCGCTCGCGGCTGCCGGATGTAAGCAGGGCCACGGGCCTTCGGTTCTCTCTCGTTCCCTCGCGGTCCTGACCGGGTCAGGGCCGCGAGCCGCCTTGCGGCAACCACAACCAACTGGGATCTCACGGTGGATTTCGGAACCTTTCTCGTGCAGTGCCTGAACTCCGTTCAGTACGGCCTGCTGCTCTTTCTCGTGGCTTCGGGGCTGACGCTGATCTTCGGGATCATGGGCGTCATCAACCTCGCGCACGGGAGCTTCTACATGATCGGCGCCTACCTGGCGTTCTCGCTGGCGCCGCTGTTCGGCGACCAGTTCCTGCTGATGCTGGTGGCCGGCGTGGTGCTGGCCGCGATCTTCGGCTACGTGCTGGAGTGGGCCTTCTTCAGCTACCTCTACCAGCGCGACCACCTGCAGCAGGTGCTCATGACCTACGGGCTCATCCTCGTGTTCGAGGAATTGCGCTCCATCTTCGTGGGCAACGACGTGCACGGCGTGAAGGTGCCCGCGTGGCTCGACGGCAGCTTCGCGCTGGGCAACGTCATGAGCTACCCGTGGTATCGCCTCTTTGCCTCGGCCGCCTGCATCGTGCTGGCCGTGGGCCTGTACTACGTGGTGAACCGCACGCGCCTGGGCATGATGATCCGCGCCGGCGCCAGCAACCGCGACATGGTGCGCGGCTTGGGCATCGACGTGAAGCGGCTGTACCGCATCGTGTTCGCGGCCGGTGTGGCGCTGGCGGCCCTCGCCGGCATGATCGCCGCGCCGATGTCCTCGGTGTACCCGAACATGGGCGCGAGCGTGCTCATCATCTGCTTCGTGCTGGTGGTGATCGGCGGCATCGGCTCGATCACCGGGGCGCTCGTGGCCTCGCTGCTGGTGGGCTTCGTCGACACCTTCGGCAAGGTGTTCTTCGCCGACCTGGCGGGCATCGGCATCTACCTGCTGATGGCCATCGTGCTGATCTGGAAGCCCGAAGGCTTGATGGGGAGGCGGCCATGAGCCCCGTGGTTGCGTCTGTGTCTGCACCTTCGTCGCCGCGGCGTGGTGCCTTCGTCGTGCCCGTGGGGTGCGCCATCGCCCTCGCCGTGGCCGGTCCGCTGCTGGGCAACTACGCGTCGGACTTCATCGTCAAGGTGATGATTTTGTCGATCTTTGCGCTCAGCCTGGAGCTGCTGGTGGGCATGACCGGGCTCGTGAGCCTGGGCCATGCGGCCTTCTACGGCATCGGTGCGTACGTCACCGTGCTGGCCTCGGGCAACGAGGGCGGCAACTTCGCGGTGCTGCTGGTGCTGTCGATGGGCGCGGCGGCGCTGTATGCGCTGTTCGTCGGTGCGCTGAGCCTGCGCACGCGCGGCGTGTACTTCATCATGGTCACGCTGGCCTTTGCGCAGATGGCGTTCTTCGTGTTCCACGACACCAAGGTCGGCGGCGGCAGCGACGGCATCTACCTGTACGTGCGCCCGGCCCTCGGCGCGCTCGACATGGAGAACCGCCGCGTGCTGTTCTACGTGGTGCTGGCCTCGCTGGTGTTCACCTACGGCCTGCTCGCGCTGGTGCGCCGCTCGCGCTTCGGCGCGGCGCTCGCGGGCATCCGCGTGAACGAGCAGCGCATGCGCGCCGCGGGCTTTCCGGTGTACGGCTACAAGCTCGCGGCCTTCGTGCTCGCGGGCGCGCTGGCCGGGCTTGCAGGCTTTCTGCTGGCCTCGCGCGATGGCGTGGTCAACCCCGAGCTGATGGCCTGGCACAACTCGGGCGAGGTGCTGCTGATGGTGATCCTGGGCGGCCTCGGCCACCTGCGCGGCGCGGTGATCGGCGCCGTGGCCTTCACGCTGCTGAAGGAAATCTTCTCGACGCATGCGGTGATGGGGCCGCTGGCCGATCACTGGCAGCTCACGCTGGGCATTGCCATCATCGTGTTCGTGGCGCTGCTGCCGAAGGGCCTGATCGGGCTGGTGCAGCGGCTGTCGCCGAAGGGAGCTCCATGACTGTTCCCGCGTTCGGGATTTGTCCCCTCTCCCGCTTGCGGGAGAGGGTTAGGGTGAGGGCTGCGGGCCTGTCCACCGACCCGCGCTTTCAACCGCCCCATGCCCTCACCCCAACCCTCTCCCCGAGGGGAGAGGGAGCAAGACAATGAACACCTCGGCTCTTCTTTCCGTCGCCGGCCTCACCCGCCGCTTCGGCGGCCTCACCGCTGTCAACGCCGTCACGCTCGACCTGCACATCGGCGAAGTGCATGCGGTGATCGGCACCAACGGCGCCGGCAAGTCGACGCTGATCAACATGCTCTCGGGCGAGATCGAGGCCTCCGAAGGCCGCATCGCGCTCGACGGCGTGGACATCACCGCGCGTGCGCAGTCGCGCCGCGCCCGCGACGGCGTGGGCCGCAGCTACCAGCGCACGACCATCTTTCCGGAGTTCAGCGTGCACGAAAACTGCCGCCTCGCTGCGCAGGCCGCCACGGCCAAACCGTGGGCGATCTGGCAGTCGTCGCAGCGCTGCGCCACCAGCAACGCATCGGCCGACGCCGCGCTCGAAGCCGCCGGCCTCACGGCCGAGGCGCGGCGCATCGCCGGCACGCTGAGCCACGGCGCGCAACGCCAGCTCGAAGTCGCGATGTGCCTGGCCACCCACCCGCGCGTGCTGCTGCTCGACGAGCCGCTCGCCGGCATGGGCGCCGAAGAAACCGACCGCATGCTCACGCTGCTCGCACGGCTGAAGGCCACGCACGCCATCCTGCTGGTGGAGCACGACATGGACGCCGTGTTCCGCATCGCCGACCGCATCACGGTGATGGTGAACGGCACTGTCATCGCGACCGGCGACCCGAAGTCGATCCGCGAGAACCCCGAGGTCCGCACCGCCTACCTCGGCGAGGAGCAACACTGAAAATGCTGATCGTTCGCGACCTCAACACGTATTACGGCAACAGCCACATCCTGCGCGGCGTGCACGCCGGCATTCCGGCGGCGACCTCGGTCGGCCTGCTCGGGCGCAACGGCATGGGCAAGACCACGCTGATCCGCACGGTCATGGGCTACGTGCGCCCGGCCTCGGGCGAAGTGCAGGTCGACGGCCGCACCGTCACCGGCCTGCCGCCCGAGAAGATGGCGCGCCTGGGCATCGGCTACGTGCCCGAGGGGCGCGGCATCTTTCCGAACCTGTCGGTGCGCGAGAACCTTGTGATGAGCGAACGCGCCGGCGTCGACGGCCTGCGCGCCTGGACCTTCGACCGCGTGATGGCCACGTTTCCGCGCCTGTCGGAACGGCTCTCGCACGGCGGCCAGCAGCTGTCGGGCGGCGAGCAGCAGATGCTGTCGATCGGCCGCGCGCTCATGACCAACCCGCGCCTCTTGATCCTCGACGAGGCGACCGAAGGCCTCGCGCCGCTGATCGTGGCCGAGATCTGGCGCGTGATCAGCGAGATCCGCAGCACGGGCATCGCCACGCTGATCGTCGATCGCGACTACCGCAAGGTGCTCGCGCACACGGACCTGGCGGTGGTGATGGAGAAGGGGCAGATCGTGCGGCATGGCGCGTCGGCGGACCTGCTGGCGCAGCCGAAGGTGCTGGAAGAACTGCTGGGCGTGTGAGCTTGCGTGGCGGGACTCACCCGGTCCGCTGCGCCATCAGGAAATCGATGAACACCCGCATGCGCAGCGGCACGTGGCGCCCGTCCGGGTACAGCAGCGTGTAAGGCCGCGAACGGCCGGCGAAGGGTTTCAGCACCTCGACGAGCGAGCCGTCCGCCAGTTCCTTTTCCACGACGAAGCGGTAGGTCTGGAACAACCCGGCGCCGCTTTTCGCGAGCGTGACGCCGCCGAGCACGTCGTCGGAACAGCTGTAGGCGCTGTCCGCAAACACTTCACGGTCCTTGCCGTTCTCCTTGAAGAGCCATGAGATGCGGCGCCCGCTGCTGGGCAGCTCGAACTGGATGCACTCGTGCGCGGCGAGATCGTCCAGCGTGCGCGGCGTGCCGGCCTTCCTCAGGTATTTGCGCGTGGCGACCACGACCAGGTCCGCATCCTCGAGGTGCCGCGCGATCAGCGTGGAATCGGGCTGGGCCCGCACGCGCACGGCCATGTCGTAGCCCTCTTCCACGAAATCGATGTTGCGGTTGCTCAGGTGCACGTGCAGCCGGATGTCGGGAAAGCGTTCGCGAAACGCCGGCAGCATCGGCAGGATGCGGTGGTGGCCGTAGGTGGTCGGCACGCTGATGCGCAGCGTGCCCGAAGGCAGCGCCTGCTGGCCCATCACCTCGCGCTCGGCCTCGGCGAGCTGCGCCAGCGCCTGTCGGCACTGCGCGAAGTAGACACGGCCCGCGTCGGTGAGCCGCACGCTGCGCGTGGTGCGCACGAACAGCCGCAGCCCCAGCCGCTTCTCGAGCCGCGAGATCGACCGGCTCACGGCCGCAGGTGTCACGCCGGCCGCGAGTGCCGCCGAGGTGAAGCCGCCGCTCTCCGCAGCGAGGCAGAACAACTCGATGCTGCCCAGGAGGATGTCGCCGAACTGCCGCTGCATGGATTGATTACCTCACGTATCAAGTGAAGTGCGAGTCTAGTGATTTATCTATCGATGCGTCATCAATACAGTTCTCCTCACGTCATCAACTTCCCTGGAGAACCGACATGCAGGACAACTCTTCCCTCACCGTGGTCATCACCGGTGCTTCGAGCGGCATCGGCCTGGGCCTTGCGCAGGCGTACCTCGCGCGCGGCTTCAACGTGGTCGCGAACGCGCGCACCGAAGAGCGGCTCGCAGCCGCCGCGAAGCAGCTCGGCAACCCGGCGCGCCTTCTCGGCGTGGCGGGCGACATCGGCCGCCGCGACACGGCGCAGCAGCTCGTCGACCGCGCCGTGGCGCGCTTCGGCCAGGTCGACGTGCTCATCAACAACGCGGGCATCTTCAACGCGAAGCCTTTCGTCGACTACACCGAAGACGACCTCGAGCACATGGTGGCCACCAACCTCAAGGGCTTCGTCTACGCCTCGCAGGCCGCGGCGAAGCACATGGTCGCGCGCCGCCGGGGACACATCGTGAACATCACCGCGAGCATCGCGCTGCAGCCGAACCAGCAGGTGCCGGCCGTGTTGCCGGTGCTGATCAAGGGCGGCATCAATGCCGCGACGCGCGCGCTGGCGCTCGAACTCGCACCGCACAACGTCAAGGTGAATGCGGTGGCGCCCGGCATCGTGGACACGCCGCTGTACACGCCCGAGCAGCACGGTTTTCTCAACGGCCTGGCACCCGCCGGGCGCATCGCGACCGTGCAGGAGATCGCCGATGCGGTGCTCTACCTCACGAGCGCCGATTTCACGACCGGCGTCGTGCTGCCCGTGGACGGCGGCATGAGCACCGGCAAGTGGTAACCACCTCAGTCATTCACCCCAGGAGCACACCATGCCTTTCATCAACCTGAAGATCACCCGTGACGGCGTCACGCGCGAACAGAAGACCCAGGTCATCGCCGAGTTCACGGAAACGCTTGAGCGGGTGCTGAAGAAGCCGCCCGAATGGACGCACATCGTGATCGAGGAGATCGACACCGACGACTGGGGCTTCGCAGGCCTGACGACCACCGAGTACCGCAAGCGGCTGGCCGAGCGCGCGAAGCCGCCGCAGTGAAGCCACGGCGGCGGATCGGGCGGCATGGCCCGCGCTGTGAGCGGGAGTAACACGTCCGTTCCACCGGGTTTCACCTCTGTCCTGCGACAGTGCGACAGCCGAATCATGTCCGGCTGCGCAGCCTCTCCCCGAGCCGCGCCCACCCACGCACGAGGCTGCGCATGACGTCCCTGCAATCGCGCCACATCGACAACGTCTATTCGATCGCCACCGGCACGGCGTTGCTGGCCGATCCGGCGGCGAGCCTGGTGCACAAGTCGTGGGCGCGCTGCGTGCGCGACCACGGGCTCGACCCGTCGCGGCCGACGCCCGCGCGCATCCTGCCGGCGCAGGAGGTGCGCGTGCACCAGCAGCAGCTCGAGCACTTCCTGCGCGCGGCGCGGGCGGGCATGGAAGACATCTACCGCCGCGTGGCCGAGCTGGGCTACATGGTGCTGCTGACCGATGCCGAGGGCATCACGGTCGACTACATCGGCAACCCGGCCTGGGACGACCAACTGCGGCGCGCCGGCCTGTACCTGGGCGCGGACTGGAACGAGGCGCACGCCGGCACCTGCGGCGTGGGCACCTGTCTCGTCGAGCGGCAGCCGATGACCTGCCACCAGACCGAGCACTTCGACGCCACGCACATCGCGCTCACCTGCACGACGGCGCCGCTGTTCGACCACAGCGGCAAGCTCACGGCCATCCTCGACGTGTCGGCCCTGCGCTCGCCCGAGGCGCGCGAGAGCCAGCACCTGGTGCGGCACCTGGTGTCGATGTACGCGCGGATGATCGAGGACGCCGACTTTCTGCGGCACTTTCGCGGCCACTGGATCCTGCGGCTGGGCAGTGCCTTCGGGCTGGTCGACGTGGCGGGCGAAGTGATGCTGGCCTTCGACGATGGCGGCACGCTGGTGGGCGCCAACGGCGGCGCGCGCGAGGTCTTCTCGGGGCTTCGGCAGCCCCTGCTGGGCGGTGCGGTGTCGGAGCTGCTGCACCTGCCGATGGACGCGATCTGGCGCCTGGGCAATGGCGGCGCGTCGGCGCTGCCGTTTGCGCACACGGTGCTGCTGCCCGGCGGCGGCGAATACCACGCCTCGCTGATCGCGCCACGCCTGCGGCGCTCGCCAGTCACTGCGCCCGCCTCGCCGGCGCCCCAACCTTCGGACCACCTGCCGCCGCTCGAGCGCATCGCGGGCGACGACGACCCCGCCATGCAGCAGCTGATTGCGCAGGCACGCCGTCTGGTGGACCGCGGCATCCATGTGCTGGTCGAGGGCGAGACCGGCAGCGGCAAGGAGGTGCTGGCGCGCGCGCTGCATGGCGCGAGCCGGCGCGCGGCCCTGCCCTTCGTGGCGGTGAACTGCGCGGCCATTCCCGATTCGCTGATCGAGAGCGAGCTCTTCGGCTACACGCCCGGCAGTTTCACGGGCGGACGCGCCAAGGGCATGAAGGGGCTGATCGCGCAGGCCGACCGCGGCACGCTGTTTCTCGACGAGATCGGCGACATGCCGATGGCGCTGCAGACGCGGCTGCTGCGCGTGCTGTCCGAAGGCGAGGTGCTGCCGCTGGGCGCCGAGTCGCCGCAGCGCGTGGACCTTGCGGTGGTGGCGGCCACGCACCGCGACCTGTCGGCACTGGTCGCGGCCGGGCGCTTTCGCGAGGACCTGTACTACCGGCTGTGCGGCGCGGTGCTGAAGCTGCCGCCGCTGCGCGCGCGGCGCGACCGGCGCTACCTGATCGAAGCGATGTTCCGCGAAGAAGCGGCGGCGATGGGCTCGACCGCGCGGCTGTCGGAGGCCGCGATGCTGCGGCTGATGGCGCATGACTGGCCGGGCAATCTGCGCGAGTTGCGCAATGTGCTGCGGTTGGCGCTGGCGCTCTGCACGGGCGCGTGCATCACGCCCGAGGAGCTGCGCCTGGCGCCGCATCGTCCGTCGCTCGACCACCATCGCGATGCCACGCCTGCGCCGGTCGACGACGAAGACAGCGCCGCCGATGCCACGCGCCTGCTCGACGCACTGCAGCGCCACCGCTGGCATGTGGCACGGGCCGCGCAGGCGCTCGGCATCAGCCGCGCCACGGCGTACCGCCACATGAAGCGCTTCGGCATCGTGGCGCCGCAGCGCGGCTAACGCCTCAGGATCTGCTCGATGGCGCGCACGGCCGTGCCCAGGCCGTCTTCCGCGCGCATGCGTTCGCCCAACGCCCGGGCCCGCGCGCGCACCTGCGGGTCGTGCGCGAACGCGATGCCGCGCGCCAGGTCGTCGGCGCCGAACCGGGCACCCGCCACCGCGGGCGGTGCCACGCCCGCCTGCGCGAGGTGGTGGGCCCAGAACGCCTGGTCGCCCGCGAAAGGCACGACCACCGAGGGCACGCCCGCGCGCGCGGCCGAGTGGCTGGTGCCCGAGCCGCCGTGGTGCACCACCAGCGCCATCTGCGGAAACAGCCAGTCGTGTGGCGTGTCGCCGATGGCGTGGAAGTTCGGCGGCAGCTGCTGCACATCGAGACCGCTCCATCCGGGATGCAGCACCGCGCGCCGGCCGGCCACGCCGTCGACGAGGGCCGCGAGCAGCCGCGCCTTGTCGAAGCCCGTCATGCTGCCGAAGCCGATGTAGACGGGTGCCTCGCCGGCCGCGAGAAAGTCGCGCAGCGCGGGCGGCGGCTGCCAGTCGGGCGCGGGCGCAAGCCACTGGCCGCACACGGCGGCGTTGGCGGGCCAGTCGACGGGACGCGGCAGCAGGCTCGGCGAATAGCCGTAGAGCACGGGGTGCGTGGTCCACAGGCGCCGCCGCGGCGGCAGGCCACAGACCTCGGCGCGCGCGGCATTCACCGCCGGCCGGAACGCGCGCCAGAGCAGCCCGTTGACAAGGTGATGGCTCGCGCGGTTCAAAAAGCGCGGCACGCGGGCGGGCGGCAGAAAGGGCGAGGCGAACGCAGCCGTCGGCGTGAGCGGGAACATGCCCGCGCCGATGGCGGGCACGCCCAGCGCCTCGGCCGCCGACAGGCCCACGAAGGCCGCGAGCCCCGCACAGACGACCGCGTCGCAGCCCTGCGCGGTCTCGACGGTCTGGCGCAGCCAGGGCGTGGCGTTGGCATTGGCGATGTCCGCGAGCGCCTTCGCGGCGGCGGCCGGCTTGTCGCCCTGCGCGATGACGCCGCCGAGCGCCTGCCGGATGTCGCCGGCCAGCGCCTGCGAGCGCACGCCGAGCCGTTCGGCCGCGCCGAGCGTGGTCGCGTCCGCCAGCAGCACCGACGCATGGCCCGCGTCGTCCAGTGCGCGGCACAGCGCGGCGAGCGGACGCGCATCGCCCTCGGTGCCGTAGGTGAGCACGGCGATCTTCATGAGGTGCGCCTCCTCGCAGCGGGTTTGGGGGCTGGCCGTGCGCCGCCGACGAAAAGGTCGACGACCACGGCGAACTCGTCGCGCAGCACGAGGCCGGGCAGCGTGAGCCAGCGCATCAGCGCGCCGAAGTACAGGTGGTGCAGCAGGCTCGCGAGGTGCGCGGCCGACACGTCGGTGCGCAGCGTGCCGGCTTGCTGGGCGGCTGCGATGAGCGCCTCGAACAGCCCCGACAGGTCGCGCGGCGTGCTGCGGTCGCCACCGCCGCCGAGTTCGCTCTCGATGTTGAGAAAGCGAAAGCGGAAGTAGTCGAGCAGGTAGACCCGGTAGCGCTCGGACCATTCGGCCGAGGCATCGAGCAGGCCGGTGAGCTGCGCCGTGAAACCCGCCTTCGGGTCGATCGACGCGTGCAGGCGCTGCGCATCGACCACGAGCTCGAGGTGCACCCAGTGCGCCAGGATCGCTTCCTTGGTCGGGAAGTGGTTGTAGAGCGTGCCCTTGGCCACGTCGGACTGCTGCGCGATCTGCTCCATGGTGGTCGCGTCGTAGCCCTGGGCTTCGAACAGGCGCATGGCGGTGGACGCGACGTGGTCGAGCGTGTGGGTGCGGCGGCGCTCGCGGCGGCCGGGGGGATCGGGTTCGGTCACGGTACGGGCCCTTGAATTTGAACGTCGTGCAATTTTATACGTCGTTCAAATTTTCATGCTCCAGCTTTTTCCGTAGCCCATGAAAAAGCCCGCGGCGCCGGTCTCGGCGCGCGGGCTTTGGAGGTCAGCGCGGGGTTACTGGACCACGCCGATGTGCAGGTAGCCGCGCGTCGGCGACGAAGGACCCCGGTTGCCGATCAGAACATCGAGCTTGGTCGAACGCATGGCGAAATACTGATGCGATGCATCCGCACGATCGAAGGCCATCCGCATGCCGTCAGGGGTGTCGGCGATGATGCTCAACGTCAACGACTTGGTGATCACCGGCCCAGCGGGCGCCGTCAGCGAATACAGCCCGGTCGACACGGTCGAGAGATTGATGTCCCCGTCCGTGGCCCAACCCGAGGCGTTGAAGTTCGCATAGGTCGCGGCAGCGGGCACACCGATGGCCATCACCTGGTTGGCCAAGGCTGTCGAGGTGCCGGCGCTCAGGTAGATCTTTTCGCCTTCCACCATGGCGATGCCGAACTTGCCGATGACCGCGCCACTGGCGTCCTTCAGCGTCCACAGACCGGCTTCCGTGTCGGCCGCGACCACCGAGGTCACCACGCTGCCGCTCGGGCAGTTCTCGATGCGATAGATCTTCTGGTCGACGCACTGCTTCATCACCGTGCCGCCATCGGAAATCCGGATCTGTGCGGTCGCGGAGTTGCGGTCTGCGCTTGTGTACTCGACGCGCGCGCGGTCGTACGTGCCGTCCAGCTTGGCCTGCGTGGTGACGAAGGCGCGCGTCGCGATGAACGGCGCATTCTTGTAGGTCACCG
Organism: Variovorax sp. EBFNA2; assembly: GCF_033802765.1. NCBI lineage: Bacteria > Pseudomonadati > Pseudomonadota > Betaproteobacteria > Burkholderiales > Comamonadaceae > Variovorax > Variovorax sp. EBFNA2. The sequence goes on along the minus strand of NZ_CP138496.1, from coordinate 100,187 downwards.
GTGACGAGAAGGGCACGGCGAACGGGAACCCGCCGGCGAAGCTGTCCTTCAGTGGCAGGAAGGTCGCGTTGTTGGGAATGCCGGGAACGCGGCTGTTGGAAAAGACCCAGCCGGTGCCGTTCGCACCGAAGGTGCCCGAGGTCTTGTCGCCCGCCGCATCGGTCACGTCGTAGGTCTTCGCATCGAAGTCGATGTGCAGCTTCTGGCGCGAGCCGTTGGCGGCGAACACCATGTAGTCGCCGTTGTCGTAGCTGCCGGTCTGGACCGCGAAGTTCACCTGCTTCGTGCGGCCTTCCGAAGCGGAGGCTTCGAGCTTGTAGCTGGCGGCGTCCGTCTTGCTGCTGTTCGCGAAGCGCGAGACCCACTGCGTGGCGCCGGTGTCGACGTCGTTGGTGAGGGTGGCCGTGCCGCCGCCACCGCTGGCGGCCCAGCCGACGCTGTCGCTCGCCTTGACCACCACTTCCTGGCCCGGCCGCACGCTGTACGTGCCCGCGCCGTCGGGGGTGGCCACGCTGCCTGCGATTTCGACGGTGAGCTTCAGCTCTGCCGCCGGGGGCGGCGTGGGTGCGGGCGCCGGAACGAATCCGATCGGCAACCCGCCGCCACCGCCTCCTCCTCCTCCACCGCCGCATCCGGCCAGTCCCAAGACCACTGCCGCGGCAAGCGCGGTTCTGATGTTTTCCCTCATGTGTCCCTCGTCCTTTGTATGGATTTTTTGTGCGCTCCCGGCGGCGCCGAAAGGCTTCACGAATGTATCGAAAGCTTTGGATTCATAACCAAAAGTTCACGCGGGAGTGGTCGCTGCACCACAGCTTTCGCGGCGCGGCGGACATCGGCACAGAAAAGTTAATTCAAAAGTTTTCTTCTTCTGTTCACTGGGATCGCCGGGCCGTCGCAACCACGTCTCAGGTGCGTCGCACGGCGCATGCGACGCGCCCGCCCATTGCGACAAAACCTCCGCCAACCCCTTGATCCTTCGTCGCGTCCCGCACGGCACGAAAGCTGCGCCACGAACTCCGCGTGCGCCTTGCCGCGCCGCGATTCGTTCAACGACACAACGGAGACATGCAATGACAGACCCGACCACCGGCCCCACCCAGGCCGCCGCCCAATGGCTGGCCGACTTCGCCGCCGCGCTCGCACGCGGCGACATCGACGCGGCCGTTTCGCGGTTCGAGGCCGACAGCTACTGGCGCGACCTCGTCGCCTTCACCTGGAACATCCGCACGCAGGAGGGTGGCGATGCCATCCGCGCGATGCTGCAGGCGCGCCTGGCCGACACGCAGCCCACGGCCTTTGCGCTCGAAGGCGAGGCGACCGAGGCCGACGGCGTGGTCGATGCATGGTTCACCTTCGAGACGCGCGTGGCACGCGGGCGCGGCCACCTTCGCTTGCGCAACGGCAAGGCCTGGACGCTGCTCACCACCATGACCGAGCTGAAAGGCTTCGAGGAAAAGACGGGCGAGAACCGCATCAAGGGCGCGGAGCACGGCGTGCACAAGGGCCGCAAGAACTGGCTCGAGAAGCGCCGCGACGAAGAGGCTGCGCTGGGCTACACCGAGCAGCCCGAGGTGGTGATCATCGGCGGCGGCCAGGGCGGCATCGGGCTGGGCGCGCGGCTGCGGCGGCTGGGCGTGCCGACGATCATCGTGGAGCGCAATGCCAAGGCCGGCGACTCCTGGCGCAAGCGCTACAAGTCGCTGTGCCTGCACGACCCGGTCTGGTACGACCACCTGCCCTACATGCCCTTCCCCGACGACTGGCCGGTGTTCGCGCCCAAGGACAAGATCGGCGACTGGCTCGAGATGTACACGAAGATCATGGAGCTCAACTACTGGAGCTCCACGAACGCGACCAAGGCGCGCTTCGACGAGGCCACGCAACGCTGGGAGGTGCAGGTGGAGCGCGAAGGCAAGCCCGTGACGCTGCGCCCCAAGCAGCTGGTGTTTGCGCTCGGCGTGTCGGGCTACCCGAACGTGCCGAAGGTGGCAGGTGCCGAGAACTTCCTGGGCGACCAGCACCACTCCAGCCAGCACCCCGGGCCCGAGGCCTATGCGGGCAAGAAGTGCGTGGTGCTGGGCTCGAACAACTCGGCGCACGACATCTGCGCGGCGCTGTGGGAGCACGGCGCCGACGTGACGATGGTGCAGCGCTCGTCCACGCACATCGCACCCTCGCAGTCGCTCATGGAGCTGGCGCTGGGCGGCCTGTACTCCGAGCAGGCGCTCAGGAACGGCATCGACCACCACAAGGGCGACCTGATCTTCGCCTCGGTGCCCTACAAGATCATGCACACCTTCCACATCCCGGTGTACGAGGAGATGAAGAAGCGCGACGCCGACCTGTACGCGCGGCTCGAGAAGGCCGGCTTCCTGCTCGACTTCGGCGTGGACGGTTCGGGCCTGTTCATGAAGTACCTGCGGCGCGGCTCGGGCTACTACATCGACGTGGGCGCCTCGGAGCTGGTGGCCAACGGCAGCATCCACCTGAAAAGCGGCGTGAACATCGAGCGCGTGAACGCGCGCTCGGTCACGCTCACCGACGGCACCGAGCTGCCGGCCGACCTGCTGGTGTATGCCACGGGCTACGGCTCGATGAACGGCTGGCTCGCCGACCTGATCTCGCCCGAGATCGCCGACAAGGTCGGCAAGTGCTGGGGCCTGGGCTCCGACACGCCGAAGGACCCGGGTCCGTGGGAAGGCGAACTGCGCAACATGTGGAAGCCGACGCAGGTCGAGAACCTGTGGTTCCACGGCGGCAACCTGCACCAGTCGCGCCACTACTCGCAGTTTCTGGCGCTGCAGCTGAAGGCGCGCATGGAAGGGATTGATACGCCGGTGTACGAGCTGGCGGCATCGCACCACAAGCGCTGAGCGGGCGTTGCCCTCTTGCTCCCTCTCCCGCTTGCGGGAGAGGGTTGGGGTGAGGGCAGGTGCGATTGATGAGGCGCGGCGCTTGACCTAAGGCCGCCACCCTCACCCCAACCCTCTCCCCAAAGGGAGAGGGAGTGGCTCCTTCATTCCTGGATGAAGCGCCGCAAGCCTTCGAGATCGGTCACCGTGATCCCGCCGTATTCGATGTGCAGGAAGCCCGCCTCCTTCAACCGGTTCAACGCCGCATTGCACCGCTGCCGCGACACACCCGACAGGTTCGCGATCTCTTCCTGCGAAGTCTGCAGGTGCGACTCGCTGCCCGGATGCAGCCACGGGTGGAACAGCCCGGCCAGCGCGCGCGCCACCTGGCTGTCGGCGTCGAGCAGGCGGTGCGCGGCGTAGCTGCCCATGAACCAATGCAGCCGCTCGTTGATCTGCTGCAGCAGAAAGTGATCGAAGCCGCGCTGCGTGCGGTGCAGCCACTCGAAAGTCTCCAGCGGCAGCTGCGCCACGCGGCTGGGGCGCAGCGCAATGATGTCGGCCGAGCGCGGCACGGCGCGCAGCAGCGTGCCTTCGCCGAACCAGCTGCCCACCGACAGCCCGCCCAGCGTGACCGAGCGGCCGTCGCTGGAGGTGATCGACCACTTGAGCAGCCCTTCGAGCGCGCCGTACCAGTGCAGCGGCGTGTCGCCGCGCCGGCACAGCGCGGCGCCGGCCGCCACCTCGACCTCGCGCATCTCGTCGAGCACGCGCTCGCCCGCGCCCACGTCGAGCAGCGGGAACCAGGCCGAGCCTTGCAGCAGCTGGGCAATGGTCAGGGAGGCTGCGGAAATCGGCGGCTTCGTCGGGGGCATGCGGTCTTCTTTGCTTGTTACTGCGCGGCCTTGCGCTGCTGCAGCCCGGCCTGCGCCTCGTGCAGCTTCTTCTCGCGATCGGCGACCCACACGAGAGGCAGTAGTTTCATGGCGTGAACCTGGGTGCGCAGGAGGTGCAAAGGGCAACTTTAGCGCCTGCGCCGCGTAAACCCTGCCCCCGAATGTCGTCGCGATGACTGAGTCCAAACGCACGCCAAAAAATAATGGCGCGCCCCCATGAAAGACACCAGGAGTTCCCGAGCATGTCGAAGCGCAAAGTGATCGTGACCATCGCCCCCACCGGCGGCATGGCGCACAAGTCGCAGAACCCCCACCTCCCCACCCAGCCCGCCGAGATTGCCGCCGACGTGCTGCGCTGCTGGAACGCCGGCGCCAGCGTGGTCGCCATCCACGCGCGCCGCCCCGACGACGGCGCCACCTGCAATGCCGAGGTGTATCGCGACATCAACAGCCGCATCCGCGCGGCCGGCTGCGACATCGTGCTCAACAACTCCACCGGCGGCGGCGTGCACGGCGACATGGTGAAGCCGCTCGCAGGCGACCGCTGGGAAATTGCATGGGAAGAACGCATCAAGGGCATGGACGCCGGCGCCGAGATGTGCACGCTCGACGCCACCACGCTCAACCTGAGCTTCGAGGGCAAGCAGATCCTCATGGACACGCCCATCACCCGCGGGCGCGAGCTGGCCGCCGGCATGAAGGCGCGCGGCATCAAGCCCGAGTGGGAGGTGTTCAGCCCCACGCACATCCTGCAGGACACGACCACGCTGATCGAGGAAGGCCACGACGACGCGCCGTACTTCATCAACCTGGTGATGAACGTGCACCGCAACTTCCAGAACGCGATGCCGTATTCGCCGCGCAACCTGCAGATGATGGTCGACACGCTGCCCCAGGGCGCCATCTTCGGCGTGAGCGGCATCGGCATGTCGCAGCTCGAGGCCAACGTGGCGGCGCTGCTGCTGGGCGGCCATGCGCGCGTGGGCCTGGAAGACAACCTCTACTTCCGCCACGGCGAGCTGGCCACCAACGTGCAGCTCACCGAGCGCATCGTGCGCGTGATCCGCGAGCTCGATATGGAAGTGGCCACACCGGCCGAGGCGCGGCAAATCATGGGCCTGCCGCGTGTGGGCGGTCCGCGGCCCGAGTTCGCACTCGGCTGACAAGACAACAACGACAACGAACGGAGACACGACACATGAACACTTCCCGCACAGCACTGGCCCTCGCGCTGGTCGCAGCCTTCTCGGCCAATGCCTTCGCCCAGGTGTCCGACGACACCATCCGCATCGGCTTCATCAGCGACATGTCGGGCATCTACCGCGACTACGACGGCCCGGCCGGCGCCGAGGCGATCCGCATGGCCATCGCCGACATGGGCGGCGCCATCGACGGCAAGAAGATCGAGCTGGTCACGGCCGACCACCAGAACAAGCCCGACATCGCCGCCGCCAAGGCGCGCGAATGGTTCGACGTGACCAAGGTCGACATGCTGATCGGCGGCGTCAACTCGGGCGCGGCCATTGCCATGGCAGGCGTGGCGGCCGACAAGAAGAAGCCGTACTTCGTGGTCGGCTCGGGCGCATCGAGCCTCACCAACGAGTACTGCTCGCCCTACACGGTGCACTACGCCTACGACACGGTGGCGATGGCACGCGGCACCGCAAGCGCGGTGGTCAAGGCCGGCGGCAAGAGCTGGTACTTCGTGGCGGCCGACTACGCCTTCGGCGCCGCGCTGCAGAGCGACGCCACCAAGACCGTGCAGGCCGGCGGCGGCACGGTCGCGGGCTCGGTGAAGCACCCGCTGGGCGCGAGCGATTTCTCGTCGTTCATGCTGCAGGCGCAAAGCTCGAAGGCGCAGGTGCTGGCTTTGGCCAATGCGGGCGGCGACACGGTGAACGCCATCAAGTCGGCGGCGGAGTTCGGCATCAGCAAGAACATGAAACTCGCCGGCATGATCATCACCATCAACGACGTGCATGCGCTGGGCCTGAAGGCCTCGCAGGGCATGTACCTCACCGACAGCTGGTACTGGAACCAGAGCCCCGAGTCGCGCGCCTGGGCGCGGCGCTTCTTCGACAAGCACAAGCGCATGCCTTCTTCTTTCCATGCCGGCGACTACTCCGCCACGCTGCAGTACCTGCAGGCCGTGAAGGCCGCGGGCAGCGACGATGCCGACAAGGTGATGGCGCAGCTGCGCAAGACCAAGTTCAACGACATGTTCGTCAAGGGCGGCTGGCTGCGCGACGACGGCCTCATGGTGCACGACATGCACCTCATGCAGGTCAAGACGCCGGCCGAGTCGAAGGAGCCGTGGGACTATTACAAGGTGATCGAGAACATCCCCGGCGAAGCCGCCTGGACCACCAAGACGGAGAGCCGCTGCGCGCGGTGGAAACAAGCATGAACCCCACCACCACCAACGTGAAGCGCGTCGCCGTCGTCGGCACCGGCGTGATCGGCGCGAGCTGGGCCGCGTACTTCCTCGCGCAAGGGCTCGACGTGAACGCGACCGACCCCTCGCCCGGCGCCGAAGACCGCCTGCGCGCCGCCGTGGCGCAGCACTGGCCGACGCTGGAACGCTTCGGCCTCGCCGAGGGCGCCTCGGTCGATCGCCTGCGCTTTCACGACAGCCTGGAAGACGCGGTGGCCGTGGCCGACTTCGTGCAGGAGAACGGCCCCGAGCGCATGGATTTCAAGATCGACCTGTTCCGCCGCATGGACGCGGCGGCGCCGCCCGAGACGGTCCTTGCGTCGAGTTCGTCGGGCTTGGCGATCAGCGGCGTGCAGTCGGGCTGCGCGCACCCGCAGCGCGTGGTGCTGGGCCATCCGTTCAACCCGCCGCACCTGATCCCGCTGGTCGAAGTGATCGGCGGCGAGCAGACCTCGGCCGAGGTCATCGCCCGCACGATGGCGTTCTATGCCGCCATCGGCAAGCGTCCGATCCACGTGAAGCGCGAGGTGAAAGGCCACATCGCGAACCGGCTGCAGGCTGCCCTGTGGCGCGAGGCTTTCCACCTCGTCAACGAAGGCGTGGCGAGCGTGGCCGACATCGACACCGCCATCGCGCACGGCCCCGGCCTGCGCTGGGCCGTGATGGGGCCGTTCATGAACCTGCACCTCTCGGGCGGCGCGGGCGGCATCGCGCACCTGCTCGCGCACCTGGGCGGGCCGATCGAAGACTGGTGGAAGGACCTGGGCGCACCGTCGATGACGGACGCGTTGAAGCAGCAGGTGGTGCAAGGCGTGGCGGAAGCACTCGGCACGCGCCAGACGGCCGACCTCGAAGCCGCGCGCGACACCCTGCTGTTGAACCTGATTCGCGCCAAGGCCGAGACGGGCACGCTGGATTGACATGACCGACTTTCTTCTCGACGACACGCTGATCGCTCCGCCCCGCACGACGCGCATCGATTTCGACGACGGCTCGTTCGTGCTGCGCTCGCCGACGGTGCTGCAGCCGTATGCACGCTGCATCGGCGAATGGATCGAGCGCTGGGCGCGCGAGACGCCCGATGCGCTGGCTTTTGCCGAGCGCGATGACAGCGGCGAAGGCTGGCGCCAACTCGACTACCGCGCACTGCGCGCGGCCGTCGGCGCGGTGGCGCAGGGCCTGCTCGACCTGAAGCTGCCCGCAGGCAAGCCGGTCGTGATCCTCTCGGACAACGCCATCGACCACGCCGTGCTGATGCTCGCGACGATGCACATCGGCCGCACGGCGTGTTCGCTGTCGAGCGCCTACTCGCGCATGACCAAAGATCCGTCGCGGCTGCACGGCATGCTGCAGGCGCTGCAACCGGCGCTGGTCTACGCGTCCGACGCGAAGGTGTACGGCGCATCGCTTACCGGCTGCGGCATCGACGCGGTCACGGTGTTCAGCCACAACGCCGACACGCATCCCGGCGCGATGGCTTTCGACCGATTGCTCGCGACGAAAGAAACGCCCGCCGTCATGCAGGCCTTCGCCGCCGTGGGCCCCGACACGCACGCCAAGTACCTGCTGACCTCGGGCTCCACCGGCAAGCCCAAGGTGGTCATCAACACGCACCGCATGCTGTGCGCCAACCAGCAGATGATGGCGCAGACCTGGCGCTTCCTCGCGCAAGAGAAGCCGGTGCTGGTCGACTGGCTGCCATGGAGCCACACCTTCGGCGCGAACCACAACCTGCACATGGTGCTGTGCCATGGCGGCGCGCTCTACATCGACGAAGGACGGCCCGCACCGGGGCTCATCGAGAAGACCGCGCGCAACCTGCGCGAGGTGAAACCCACGCTGCTGTTCAACGTGCCGCGCGGCTTCGACATGCTGCTGCCCTTTCTCGAGGCCGACGACGCACTCGCGACCGAGGTGTTCTCGCGTCTGCGTCTCGCGTTCTACGCAGCCGCCGCGCTCGCGCCTTCGACCTGGCAGCGTCTCGAAGCGGTGGCGCGGCGCGTGCGCCCCACGCGCCCGCTGTGGCTCACGACCTCGTGGGGTGCGACCGAGACCTCGCCCGCCATCACTTCCGCGCACTGGCAGCTCGACGGCGCCGGCTGCATCGGCGCACCGCTGCCGGGGCTGGAACTGAAGTTCGTGCCCAACGGCGAGAAGCTGGAGATGCGCGTCAAGGGCGTCTCGGTGTTCCCCGGCTACCGCGACGCACCGCGTGAAACCGCCGAGGCTTTCGACGCCGAGGGCTACTACCGCATCGGCGACGCCGGCTTTCTGGCGAACCCCGGCGACCCCGCGCAGGGCGTGATCTTCAACGGCCGCGTGGCGGAAGACTTCAAGCTCTCGACCGGCACCTGGGTGTCGGTGGGCACGCTGCGCGTGAAGCTGGTGTCGCTGCTGGCGCCGCATGTGCAGGACATCGTGCTCACGGGCCACGACCGCGACGCGATCGGCATGCTGGTGTTCGCCAGCCCGCAAGGCACGGCGCTCGCGCCCGACGCACTGGCCGCGCGCATCGCCGGGGTGCTGCGTGCCCTGCGCGACGAGGGCGCGGGCTCGTCGCAATGCCCGGCCTGCGCGCTGGTGCTGGCCGAGCCGCCCAGCCTCGATGCGGGCGAGATCACCGACAAGGGCTACATCAACCAGCGCGCCGTACTCACGCGGCGCGCCACCGAGGTGGCGCGGCTGCATGCATCGGACGAAGGCGACACGGACGTGATCCGCGCCACGTGAACACCGCGGGGTTGGAGAACCTGGGAATGTTTTCTACGATGGCCGGATCGCCCCGCCACCTCACCTTCCCGGAGACTCTGTCATGACCACCCCGCCCTGCGTGACCTTCGATGTGGACGGCCCCGTCTGCACGCTCACGCTGAACCGGCCCGACAAACGCAATGCCGTGGACGGCGTGGTCGCCGCGGCACTGCGCGCGGCCTTCGAGCGCTTCGAGGCCGACGACGCGCTGCGCGTGGCCGTGCTGACGGGCGCGGGCGGCCATTTCTGCGCGGGCGCCGACCTGGGCGCGGTCGGCGATGCGGCGCGCCGCAACGAGCTCGACCCCGAGGGCGGCGGCGCCGGCCCGATGGGCCCGACGCGCATGGCGCTGTCCAAGCCGCTGATCGCGGCGGTGAACGGCTACGCGGTCGCGGGCGGGCTCGAACTCGCGCTGCTCGCCGATCTGCGCGTGGCCGACGACGACGCGGTGTTCGGCGTGTTCTGCCGCCGCTGGGGCGTGCCGCTGATCGACGGCGGCACCGTGCGGCTGCCGCGCCTCATCGGCATGGGGCGCGCGCTCGACCTGATCCTCACGGGCCGTCCCGTTTCCGCCGCCGAGGCGCTGGCGATGGGCCTGGTGAACCGCACCACGCCGCCGGGTGGTGCGCTCGCCGCTGCGCAAGAACTGGCGCGGCAGATCGCCGCCTTCCCTCAGCAATGCATGCTGGCCGACCGCCGCTCCGCCTTCGAGCAGTGGGACCTGCCGCTGGCCGAGGCGCTGCGCCGCGAAGGCGCGCAGGGCGTGCCGATCGTTGCGGCCGAAGGCGAGGCCGGTGCCGCGCGCTTTGCCGGCGGCGCGGGGCGGCACGGCACCTTCAAGGGCTAGTCAAGATCGCCGCCGCAGCGCGGTGCGCAGCCCCTTCGCAAAGCGCGGGTCGGCCATGGCGCCGACATTGAAGCGCGACCAGCGCGAGACCTGCGTCGAGTCGACGCTGAAGATGCGCCCCGGCGCCATCACGATCTTGCGCGGCAGCAGCTCTTTCGCGAAGGCCAGCGAGTCGTCCACGCCGGGCAGCGCGGCCCAGATGTAGAGCGACTGCGGGCTGCGCGCGAAGACCTCGGCGTCCACGGCGTCGAACAGCTTCAGCGCGTCGCGCGTGGCCTCGCCCAGCCGCTGCTGCAACCGCTTGAGGTGCCGCTGGTAGTGGCCCTCGCTCAGGATGACGTCGACGGTGCGCTCGCTGTACTCCGAACTGCTCACATGGATCAGCGCCTTCAGGTCGGCGAGGTCGCTCGCCAGGTCGGCACCGCAGGCGATGAAGCCCACGCGCAGCGCGGCCGAGAACGATTTCGAAAAACTGCCGATGTAGATCGTGCGTTCGAGCTGGTCGAGCGCCGAGAGCCGTGGCAACGCGGTCGGCTTGAAGTCGGCCAGCGGATCGTTCTCGACGATCAGCAGGTCGTACTTCTGCGCCAGCTGCAGCACGCGAAAGGCCTTGGCCGGCGAGATGTCGGAGCCCGTGGGGTTGTGCGCCAGCGACTGCGTGAAGAACAGGCGCGGCCGTTCGGCGATGAGCAGTTGCTCGAGCACCTCGAGGTCAGGCCCATCCGCCAGGCGCGGCACGGCCAGCATCTGCGCGCCCGCGAGCTTGAGCTTGCCGAACAGCGGGTAGTAGCCCGGGTCGTCCACCAGCACCTTGCCGCCGGGCGGCACGAAGTAGCGGATGACGATGTCCATCGCCTCGTTGGCGCCGTGCGTGAGCACGATCTGTCGCGGCTCCGCGCCGATGCCGAAGTCGGCGAGCTTGCGCACGAGGTGGTCGCGCAATGGCGCGTAACCGAAGCGGCTGCCGTAGCGGAACAGCGCGCCGAGCCCCGTGCGCACGACCTTCGGGTGGTACTTGTCCAGGCGCACATCGGCGAGCCACTCGACGGGCGGAAAGCCGTCGCCCACGGCCACCGCATCGGGCTGCGTCTTGAGCTGCTCGCGCATGAGCCACACGATGTCCATCGCACGGCCGAGGCTGCCGGCGTCGTCTTCGGCGGGCTTGGGGGTGGTGGTGGCCTGCGCGAGCACGTAGTAGCCCGAACCGCGTCGCGGTTCGACGAGGCCGCGCGACACCAGCAGCTCGAAGGCGGCCACCACGGTGTTCTTGGCGTAGCTGTGAAGTTGCGCGAGTTCACGCAGCGAGGGCAGCTTGTCGCCGGCCTTGTAGGCGCCGCTCGCGATCTGGCGCGCGAGGGTGTCGGCGAGCGAATCGGCGATCGTGGTCATGGGCCGAGACTTTGACACAGCAAGCGACGGCGGCGCACCACTGTCCGCACTGTCCCGCCAAACTGTGCCTTCCGCGGGCGGTACAGCCGGCCTAAATTGCCTGCTCCCGAATTCACCTTCCGAAGAGACACGCACCGATGGCCGCCGATTCCCGCATTCCCAATTTCCGCGCACTCACGCCCGCCCAACGCCTGGCCCACATCGCACAGGCCGCCTCGCTCACAGACGACGAAGTCGCGCTGCTCGCCCAACCCGGCGCGCTGAGTTTGGACCGCGCCAACGGCATGGTCGAGAACGTGATCGGCACCTTCGAGCTGCCACTGGGCGTGGCCGGCAACTTCACCGTGAACGGACGCGACTACCTCGTGCCGATGGCGGTGGAAGAACCTTCGGTGGTTGCCGCCGCCTCCTTCATGGCCAAGCTGGCGCGCGAAGGCGGCGGCTTCGAGGCCTCGAGCACCGGACCGCTGATGCGCGCGCAGGTGCAGGTGATCGGCATCACCGACCCGTACGGCGCGCGGCTCGCGTTGCTGCGTGCGCGCGAAGAAATCCTGGCCGTGGCGAACAGCCGCGACAAGGTGCTGATCGATCTCGGCGGCGGCTGCCGCGACATCGAGGTGCATGTGTTCGGCGACACGCCGCGCGGCGCGATGGTGGTGATGCATTTGATCGTCGACGTGCGCGACGCGATGGGTGCGAACACGGTCAACACGATGGCCGAGGCGGTGTCGCCGCTGGTCGAAAAGCTCACGGGCGGCACGGTGCGCCTGCGCATCCTGTCGAACCTGGCGGACCTGCGGCTGGCGCGTGCGCGCGTGCGGCTCGCACCTTCTGTGCTGGCCACCCGCGAGCGCAGCGGCGAAGAGGTGGTCGAGGGCGTGATCGACGCCTACACCTTCGCGGCCATCGACCCCTACCGCGCGGCGACGCACAACAAGGGGATCATGAACGGCATCGACCCGGTGATCGTCGCGACCGGCAACGACTGGCGCGCGGTGGAAGCCGGCGCGCATGCCTACGCCTGTCGCAGCGGACGCTATTCCTCGCTGACCACGTGGGAGAAGGACACGAGCGGCGCGCTGGTCGGCACCATCGAGATGCCGATGCCCGTGGGCCTCGTTGGCGGCGCCACGAAGACGCATCCGCTCGCGCGGCTCGCGCTGAAAATTCTCGACGTGAAGTCGGCACAGGAACTCGGCGAAGTCGCCGTGGCCGTGGGCCTCGCGCAGAACCTCGGCGCCTTGCGCGCGCTCGCCACCGAAGGCATCCAGCGCGGCCACATGGCGCTGCATGCCCGCAACATCGCGCTCGTCGCGGGCGCGACCGGCGACGAGATCGATCACATCGCCAAGCAGATGGCAGCGGAGCACGACGTGCGCACCGACCGCGCTGTGGCACTGCTCGACGCACTGCGCAAGAAATAAACAACGCGGGAGGAGCCCGCACCACGGTCCGCGGCCGACACCGCGGCGGCTGCGCACGCGGCTGTCACACAACCACAGACGGAGACACACGACTTATGAACGCAGACAGTGCAACGCCCGCCCGCTGGCGGCTGGTGGAGATATGGGGCGACACGGCCGACCTGGGCCACCTCGCGTGGTCGATCGTGATCGGCGTCGCGGTGAGCCTCACGGGCTACCTCGTCGCGAGCCGCGTGCTCGCGAGCGTCGTGAGCACGCCTGAATTGGCGCGCGCCTACGCGATGCTCGCGGGCCTCGGCGGCTGCGTCGTCTCGGGGCTGATCTGCGCGAAGCTCTTCACGCCGAAGCGTGAGGTGGTCGAAGGCACGGACCCCGATCCGCGCTGGCGCGAAGAAGTGCTGGCCGAACTGGCCGGCGAGCACGGCGACCTGGGCTCGGTGGACGACCTGCCGCCGTCGGTGGTGCGCGAGATGAAGGAGCTGGAAATCTACGACCTGTTCGCGTCGTACAAGCCCCGCGCTCGCAGCACTGAAGGAGCCGCATCGTGATCGAAGCCGCCCTGTTCAACCAGATCCTCGTCGCCACCGGCATGGGCCTCGTGGGCGCCATCGTGTTCGCGGCCATCGGCCTCGTCTCGGGCACCGACGAAACCACCACGCTCGCACCGCTCACGCTGCTGGTCGTGCTGCTCGGCGTGCCGCCCGAAGGCGTGTTCACCTTCTTCCTGGCCGCCGCCGTGGCCAAGCACATGACACACGCGGTGCCCACCGCGCTGCTGGGAATTCCGGGCGACACCATGGCCACGCCGCTGCTGCAGGACGCGAACGTGCTGCGCAACCTGGGCGTGCCGCACATCGCGCTGCGCAAGATGGTGTCGGGCGCGATCATCGCGGCCTTTCTGGCGGTGCCGCTGGCCGTGCTGTTCGCGGTGCTGCTGGCGCCGTATGGCGCGGCCATCACCAAGGCGGCGCCGTGGATCTTCGTGGTCGCGGCCGTGGCCATTGCCTACTTCTCGAGCGGACGCTGGGCCTCGGTGGCGACGCTGGTGCCGTTCGTGATGGTGATCGTGGCGCTGCAGGCGCTCACCGGCAAGTACGGCGTGAAGCTCAGCATCAGCTACTTCCTGGGCATCGCGATCGGGCCGCTGGTGGCCGACTTGTTCTCGGTGATCTCGCCCGCGGCGCGGGCGCGCATGAAGCGCGACAAGGTCCGCACCTTCTCGCTCGCGCCCGACGTGAAGGGCTGGACGGGCTACTTCCCGAACCCGTTCAAGGTGCTCGACCGCGCGCAGGTGAAGTGGACTTTTGCCACCGCCGCGATCTCCAGCGCCACCTTCGTGTTCAGCCCGGTCGCGATGACCGTGGTGCTCGGCGAACTGGTCGGCTCGCGCATCAAGCACGCGTACCACCGCCTCACGACCACGCTGGCCGCGCGCAACGGCGTGACCGAGGCCACGTACATCGCCGAAGCATTGATTCCGCTGATCGCCATCGGCCTGCCGCTGAGCCCCGTGGCCGCAGGCCCGGCTGCGCCGCTGTTCAATGCGCCGCCGGTGTTCACGATCGATTCGGCCACGGGCCAGACCCACAACCTGCACAACCTGCTGAACCACTGGGAGTTCCTCGGCTACGGCATGCTGGCCGTGGTACTCGCCGCGCTGGTGGCCTATCCGTTCACGATGAACTTCGCGCGCCGCGCGGCGCTGTTCGTCTCGCGCAAGGTGAGCCACGAAGCGATCATCGCGACCTTCGTCGGGTTGATCGTGGTGATCAGCGTGTGGGAAGGCCAGCTGCTCGGGCTGCTGGTGATCCTGACGATGGGTCTGCTCGGTGGGCTGCTGTCGCGTGCGATCGGCTTCAACACGGGCGTGCAGTTCATGGGGTACTACACGGCGGTGCTGACGGTGCCTGCGGTGATCAAAGCCTTCTCTTGATCGGTTGACGGGGCGTTCAGGGCGACGCTCCCGCCGACGGGGAACCTTGCTCCGCGAATGTCCCCCGCCTTCGGCTCCTCCTTTATTTCGCTGCGCAAGGCACCCCATCGACGTGAGCGTCATCAGAGCCTTGGTTGATCGACCAGAACAACGACCGCGCTCGGTGTGCGCAGGACACTGGGTGCTTCCCGCAGCGAAATAAAGGAGGAGCGAAGCGGGGGACATTCGCGGAGGGAAGTACCCGGTGGCCTGCGCACGCGCCCTGAACACGACGGGAGCCCGTCAACGCTGCGATGCAGGCGGCTTCGGCGCCTTCTTCTTCGCGGGCTCGTCCCCACCAAACAGCTTCTCGACCTGCTGCCCCACGCGCGCCCCGATCGCCGTGCCCACACCCGGCAGCACTGCACTGCCAACGGCCGCCCCCGCAAGCGCGCCGCCTGTCATCGACACCTCGGGCTCGGCCACGCTGCCGCTGATCTTGAGCGGCACGCCGACCACGCCGTCGACCAGATCGACCGCCATTTCGCCCGTCATCTGGCGGTTGAAGAGTCGCAGGTTGCCGCTCGCGGTGAGCACGCCCGAGCGCGCCTTGAGGTTCGTGTAGCGCATCACGATGCCGTCTTCGGTGCCTTGGGTGTCGAGCGTGCCGGTGAGTTCGTCCAGCGCCGTGGTGCCGCCGCGGCTGATGCCGACGGTGGTCACGGCCTTGGCGAGGTCGAGGCGGGTCAGCGTGGCGGGCTGCACCGAGAAGGTGGTGCGGGTGTGCAGGCCGCGGATCAGCGCGCCCAACTCGCGGGCCTCGGCCACCAGCGAGGTGTGGCCCGAGACCTTGCCGGCCACCGCCGAGCGGCGCCCGAAGGCCTGCACCAGCCCTTCGATGTCGACCTGCCGCGGGTCGAGCTCGGCCGACACGCGCAAGCCCCGCCCCTCGGGCAGCACCTCGAGCCGCGATTCGCCGTTCCACGTGCCGCCGCCGGCGTCGATGCGGGTGCGCCAGCGGTCCTCGCCGCCCTCGCGGTCCAGCCGCAGCCGCACGGGCGACGCGGCGCCGGCGCGCTCCAGGCGCAGGTTGCGCGGGCGCCAGTTGTCGTCGAAGGTCACGTCGCCGTCGTAGGCCAGCGCGATCTCGCGGCGGTCGATCCAGACCACGTCGCGCCAGCGCACGCGCTCCACCGGCACGGGCGCCAGCGCCCAGGGCGCCGGCAGCACCATGATGCGGTCACCCTCCTGCGGCTCGGGGCCCTTGCCGCGGAAGGCGCGCACCGAGGCGCGCGGCAGCACCAGGCTCTCCAGTTCGATCTCGTCGATGGCCACCACGCGGTGCAGCAGCAGCGGCCACAGGTGCAGCCGCACGCTCAGGCGGCGCAGGGTGATGGGCTGGGGCTGGTCGGTGGCCAGCTCGGACAGCGCCAGCACAGGCACCGGCCACAGCGACCAGTGGGCGCCGCCCACGGTCAGGTCGACGCCGTAGCGCTGCGAGAAGCCGGCGGCGATGCGGGCGGCCACCTCCTCGTCGTCGGGCAGGCGCGCGGCCACCACGAGCACCAGCGCGCCGAAGCCCAGCAGCAGCACCGCCACCGTGCCCAGGAGCCAGCGTCGCACCGAAGGGAAGGTCATCGGGCCAAGGTAGCACGCAAAGGCGACTGTCCCTGTCAGCCGTCGTCGCTATAGTGCCCTCGCACCCCCTGTATCTCGGAGACTCCCGCATGCGTATCTGGAAGAAAGACATCTCGGTCGAATCGCTGACCGCCAACCACGTGGGCACGGCCGTGGCCGCGCTGGGCATCGAATTCCTGGAGGTGGGCGACGACTTCATCCGCGCCCGCGTGCCGGTGGACGAGCGCACCCGCCAGCCCTACGGCATCCTGCACGGCGGCGTGTCGGTGGTGCTGGCCGAGACGCTGGGCTCCTGCGGCGCGCACTACTCGGCCCCCGAAGGCGACCGGGCCGTGGGCCTGGACATCAACGCCAACCACATCCGCTCGGCCACCAGCGGCTGGGTCATCGGCACGGCGCGCCCGGTGCACCGCGGGCGCACCACGCAGGTCTGGCAGATCGACCTGACGAACGAGGCGGGCGAGCTGACCTGCGTGTCGCGCATCACCATGGCGGTGCTGCAGCCGCGCTGAGCGCGGGCGCCCCCTTCGGGCCGTTTTCTTCCCCTCGTTTTCTTTCTCCCGCTGGTACGTCTCTTGCGGGTGGAACCCGTGTTCAGCACGGGGTGGATCGACCACAATCTCGCCCCAGGGAGCGCGTCGACCCCCCACACACACCAACCGAGGAGAAGAAAACACATGTTCAACTGGACTGAAAAGCCGGTGTCCACACTGGCCAATGGCGCCGTCATCGCGCCCGACGAGCGGCTGCCCTGGCTGCAGACCGGCGCCATGGGCATCCAGCACGTGATCGCCATGTTCGGCGCCACGGTGCTGGCGCCGATCCTGATGGGCTTCAATCCCAACATCGCGATCCTGATGAGCGGCATCGGCACGCTCATCTTCTACTTCGTGACCGGCGGCAAGGTTCCCAGCTACCTGGGCTCGAGCTTCGCCTTCATCGGCGTGGTGATCGCGGCCAGCGGCTATGCGGGCAAGGGGCCCAACGCCAACATCGCGGTGGCGCTGGGCGGCATCGTGGCCTGCGGGGTGGTCTACATCCTGATCGGGGCCATCGTGCAGGCGGTGGGCACGGGCTGGATCGAGCGCTTCATGCCGCCCGTGGTCACGGGCGCCGTGGTGGCAGTCATCGGGCTGAACCTGGCCAGCATTCCCATCAAGAACATGGCGCCCACCAACTTCGACGCATGGATGCAGGCCGTGACCTTCCTGTGCGTGGGCCTGGTGGCGGTGTTCACGCGCGGCATGGTGCAGCGCCTCTTGATCCTCATCGGCCTGATCCTGGCCACGCTGGTGTACGCCGCGCTCACCAACGGCATGGGCCTGGGCAAGCCGGTCGACCTGAGCGGCATCGCCAACGCGGCCTGGTTCGGCCTGCCGACCTTCACGGCGCCGGTGTTCACGACCAACGCGATGCTGCTGATTGCGCCCGTGGCGATCATCCTGGTGGCGGAAAACCTCGGCCACCTGAAGGCGGTGACGGCCATGACCGGCCGCAACCTCGACCCCTACATGGGCCGCGCCTTCATCGGCGACGGCATCGCCACGGTCATCAGCGGCGCCGCGGGCGGCACGGGCGTGACCACCTACGCCGAGAACATCGGCGTGATGGCGGCCACGCGCATCTACTCGACGGCAGTGTTCGTGGTGGCGGCGGTGATTGCGCTGGTGCTGGGCTTCAGCCCCAAGTTCGGCGCGCTGATCCAGGCGATTCCGCTGCCGGTGATGGGCGGCGTGAGCATCGTGGTGTTCGGCCTGATCGCCATTGCGGGCGCCAAGATCTGGGTCGACAACAAGGTCGATTTCTCGCAGAACAAGAACCTGATCGTGGCCGCGATCACGCTGATCATCGGCACCGGCGACTTCACGCTGAAGTTCGGCGACTTCGCGCTGGGCGGCATCGGAACCGCCACTTTCGGGGCCATCATCCTCTACGCCCTGCTCGGCCGTTCGCGCAACGCCTGAGGGCAGACAAAGTGAAACCTCGTGCAATAACTGTTGTGCGGGGTCAGTGAACACGGCGCCGGCCATCGGGCTTTGGCCGGCGCCCGTTAGACTCCAACGCTTTTCGCACCGACGTTCACACACGTTTTCCAATGGCCGATGTTTCCGCCGCTCGTACCAAGGCGGTTTTCGAATTCAAGAGCGCCACACTGCCGCTGATCGCAGTGATCCTCAAGACAGCCGACCTCGACGTGCTGGCCGAGGCGCTCGACGCCCAGTTGGCGGATTCGCCCGACTTCTTCGAGCAGGAGCCGGTGGTGATCGACCTCTCGATGCTGCAGGAGCTGGCGGCCGAGGCCGACACTCCCGCCCCCGAGATCGACTTTGCCGCCCTGCGCAGCCTGCTGGCGCGCCACCAGACCCAGCCGATCGCCGTGCGCGGCGGCAGCCCCGGGCAGCATGCCGCGGCCCGTGAAGCCGGCCTGTCGGTGGCCGCCATGCCCTCGGCCCCTGCGCCCCGGTCGCCGGCCCCGCCCGCCGAGGCGCCTGCGGCCTCCGAGGCCCCGCAGATCGTGCGCGAGCTGCCGGTGCCGGCCAACGGCACGCTGCTGATCGACAAGCCGCTGCGCTCGGGCCAGCAGATTTATGCGCGTGGCGGCGACGTGGTGGTGACGGCCATCGTGAGCTTCGGCGCCGAAGTGATCGCCGACGGCAACGTGCATGTGTACGCGCCGCTGCGCGGCAAGGCCATTGCCGGCGCGCGCGGGAACACCGAGGCGCGGATCTTCTCGACCTGCATGGAAGCGCAGCTGGTGGCCATTGCCGGCATCTATCGCACGAACGAAGTGCCGCTGCCCGAGCCCGTGCTGGGCAAGCCCGCCCAAGTTCGCCTGGACGGCAAAAAGATAGCGATCGACGCGATTCCCTGATGAAAAACCAGGAACGCGGCAGCGCTGAGCATCAATCGACAACTGAATCGAAACAAGAAGGAATGGCGATGGCCAAAATTGTGGTGGTGACCTCGGGCAAGGGCGGCGTCGGCAAGACGACCACGAGCGCCAGCTTCGCGTCGGGCCTTGCGCTCGCCGGCAAGAAGACGGCCGTGATCGACTTCGACGTGGGCCTGCGCAATCTCGACCTGATCATGGGCTGCGAACGCCGTGTGGTGTACGACCTGATCAACGTGATCCAGGGCGAGGCCAACCTGAGCCAGGCGCTCATCAAGGACAAGCAGTGCGACAACCTGTTCGTGCTGGCCGCCTCGCAGACGCGCGACAAGGAAGCCCTGTCGCAGGAAGGCGTCGAGAAAATCCTGAACGACCTGTCGGCCATGGAGTTCGACTACATCATCTGCGACTCGCCCGCGGGCATCGAGACCGGCGCCATGATGGCCATGCACTTCGCCGACGAAGCGCTGATCGTCACCAACCCCGAAGTCTCTTCGGTGCGCGACTCGGACCGCATCCTGGGCATGCTCAGCAGCAAGACCAAGCGCGCCAAGGACGGCGGCGAGCCGATCAAGGAACACCTGCTGATCACCCGCTACAACCCGAACCGGGTGGCCGGCGGCCAGATGCTCTCGCTGGAAGACATCCAGGACATCCTGCGCATCAAGCTGATCGGCGTGATCCCGGAGTCGGAAAGCGTGCTGCACGCCTCCAACCAGGGCGTGCCCGCCATCCACGACAAGGACACCGACGTGGCCCAGGCGTACAGCGACGTGGTCGCGCGCTTCCTTGGCGAAGACAAGCCGATGCGCTTTGTCGACGCCGAGAAGCCCGGCTTCTTCAAACGGATCTTCGGGAGCAAGTAGGCATGTCGTTTCTTTCGTTCCTGCTTGGTGAGAAGAAGAAGACTGCGAGCGTCGCCAAGGAGCGCCTGCAGATCATCCTCGCTCACGAGCGCTCCAGCCTCAGCGGCAAGAAGCGCCCCGATTACCTGCCCGAGCTCCAGCGCGAGCTGGTGGCAGTGATTTCCAAGTACGTGTCGATCAACGCCGACGACATCAAGGTGCACCTGGAAACCCAGGACAACCTCGAAGTGCTGGACATCAAGATCGAACTGCCCGATCCGGTTCCGGCGCGCTGAGCGCCAGCACCCGGCAGCCGCCCTGAAGCCTCAGGGCGGACCCGCTCACTCCGGTTGGGCCGCGGGCAACGCCTCCAGCCGCTGCGCCCACTCACGGGCCTTGTCCTCGTCGAAGAGCGGGCTGTCGGGGTCACCGTAGAACGTCTGCGCCAGAACCTCCGTGCAGGCACGCTGGCTCTCCAGGTTCTCTTCGCAGTCATCGAGCGCGGCGCCGGTGAGCAGCCAGCGCTCGGCGGCCGCCGCGTCTTCCGGCGCGCCCTGGCCCTGAAAGCGCATCCAGCCCAGCTCGTAGCAGGCCCAGCCCTGCTGGCGCTTGGCGCTGTCTTCCGCCACCTTCTGCAGCGCGTAGAGGGCCTCGGCGTACAGGACGTTCACTTCCGCTTCTGCGTGGCCTTGTTCGGCCAGCGCCCCTGCGTGCAGGCACAGCGTGCGGCCGAGCTGCATCGTGGCGCTGGTGTCGCCGGCTTCATGGCCGCGGCGGAAATAGCCGATTGCGCGCGCCAGGTCGGGCTCTCCGGGTTCGCCGAGCTTGTGCGCCAGGCCGAGGTTGTAGAGCGCCATCGTCTGGTTGTGCTCGGCGGCCCGTTCGTAGTGCCGCATGCCGCCTTCCAGGTCGCGCTCGCCCCCCTCGCCTTCGCACAGCATGTAGCCGAGATGGCCGTGCGTGGCGGCATCGGCGCCGTCTTCACCGCCATGGGCGATGGCGTGCAGCAGCCATGCGCGCGCCAGGGCGGGTTCGGCGCCGAGGCCGGCTGTGTCCCAGCGCAGCATCTTCGAGAGCTCGCACATGGCCACGGGCAGGCCGTCAGGTGACGCGGTCGCGGGGGCGTCGCCGGGCGCGCGAACGCCGGCGGCGCGCGCCATCCAGCGCAGGGCTTCGCGCGGATCGGCCTCGACGCCTTCGCCGTCGCGCAGGTGGCAGGCCAGCTCGTAGGCCGCCTGCAGGTCACCGGCGGCATGGCGCGCGGCCATGTGCTCGGTGTGCGCCTGCTCGCGGCCGTCGGCGTGCAGCCAGACGTACAGGCCGGTGTCGTTGCGCACGGCCTTCACCGGCTCGCCCGCGCTCCAGCGCTTGCACAGGTCCGAGCGGACCACCGTGGACATCCAGCCGTCAGCGACGGACACCGCGGCGCTGATCCACGGATAGGCCTGCGGATGCAGCACGGCGCCATCGGCGCGCAGCACGCCCACGGCGAGTTGCCCCTTCTCCGCCTTCGCGCTGCGCGGCACCGGATCGGCGACCAGCCAGCCGATGTCCTGCGTGCCCCAGGCCAGCGGCTGGAGCGTGCGGTGCCGGCACGGCACCAGCTCGCGGCCGGCGGCCACGTCGTAGATGCCGCGCAGCCACGGCGCGTTCTTCGCCGTGCGCCCGCCCTTGGACGCCACGCGCACCAGGTCGCGCCGGACCATGGCGTGCGCGCGCTCCTCCCCGGTCAGCGGCTCCAGCGTTTCGAAGCGGCCGTAGTCGAAGGGCACGAGCACGCGGCCCTGCCCGTCGATGAGGCCGCACAGGCCGTCGGCGCGTTCCACGGCGAAGCGCTTCGGCCGGGCCGGCGCGCCGCGCTCGTTCGACGGATCGTTGTCTTCGCTCGTCAGGCTGTCGATCGGGTATTCCTCGAGCAGGTCGACCTGTTCGTACACCGGCTCGATCACGACGCGGCCTTGCGGATCGAGCAGCCCGGCCTTGCCGTCGCGCGTGGCTTCGAAGCCCTCCCAGTCGTGGCGCCACTGAAGGCTTTCGAAGTCCGGCGGCACGGCCCATTCGCCGTCCGCGCGCACCAGCCCCCAGCCGCCCGCGTCGGCGCGCGCGGGCGCGAGGCCGAAAGGCGTGAAGTCTTCGGCCTCTTCGAACCGCGGCGCAATCGTCCATTGGCCCTGCAGGTCGACGTACCCGATGCGTTCGCCCACGCGGGCGCGCACCCGGCCTTCGACAAAGCTCCAGACCTCGTCGACCGAGGGCGGGAGCAGCCAGCTGCCGTCGGTGCGCAGCAGGCCGACGTGGTCGCCGACCAGGGCCGTGGCGATGTCGTCCTCGAAGGCCCAGACCTCGTCGAGCTGCGGTTCGAGCAGCACGCGCGGTGCCTCGGCGTCGGCGAGCAGCAGGCCGGATTGCTCACCTTGCGAGATCCAGAGCAGGCGCGGATCGCTCCCGCCGGCGTAGCGGATGTCGTCCCACGCGGGCTCGACCACGGTGGTGCGCTGGCTGGCGCCCTCGTCGTCGTACACCAGGCGCATCACGCCCCAACGGCCGTCGACCTCGAAGCGCCAGAGGTCGCCGCCCAGGTGGTTGTCGTAGTCCGGACGCTCGTCGTCGTCCTCGTCTTCTTCGGGCTCGAAGTCGGCAAAGCGCTCGTCGCGCGGCGCTTCGTAGCCGTCAAAGTAGGGATGCGACAGGCTGCCGAAGCCGAACTGCCAGGCCCAGGCCTCCCAGTCGGCGAAACGCTGGATGCCCAGCGCCGCATCCACGCCCGGGTGGTTGCCGCTGTCGATGCAGCGCCGCACCTCGGCCCACAGTTCATTGCACTCGCGGCGGTTGCGTTCGATGAAGCCTTCGCCTTCCGTGTCCCCGCCCAGCCAGGACAGTTCGTCGAGGTTGGCAGAGAAGCGCGGCGCACTGTCGTCCGGCGTTTCGTCGATCAGTTCGGCCAGATGCAGCGCCACCGCCTCGAACTGCAGTGCGATCTGCGGCAGCGTGTGCAGCATCGGATGCCGTTCGACAAAGGCCTGCAGCTGCCGGATGCGCGCGAGCGCGGCATGCGCGTCGCTCGCGAGGTTGTCGGTGCCCGCGTCGCCGAAGACGCGCTGGTGGTCGATAGCGTCGCCTGCCGCGCCATCGGCCAGCAGGAGCTGCCAGAGCACGGGGAAGTTGTTGTTGGCTTCGGCGATTTCGTCGGCCGAAGTTTCTTCGGGGTCAGCGCCGTCGTCGTCGCCGGAAAGTCTGTGTTCGAGATAGAGCCAGGAACGATTGCCCATGTGTGGTCGCGTGTGTCGTCCACGGCGAAGGCCATGGGTGGCGCCCAGTTTAGAGGCGCCGTTTCACGCGCATGCGACCGTCGCAGGCTATGCCAGAAACTGCGTGACCTGCGCGAGCACGGCCTGCTCTTTCAGGATGCGGCGGTGGCCCCAGCCCTGCGTGGGAAAGAGCCGCGCGCCGGCGATCGCATCGCGAAACGCCTCGGCGTCGGCGAAGCGATTCACGCGGTCGTCGCGGTCATGCACGATGAGCGTCGGCTGTGCGATGCGCGGGCCCACCGCGGCAGGCTCGAGCTGCTGCATCAGGATGCCCTCGCGCGCTTCGATCAGGCGCTGCATGCCCGCGCGCGTGCGCTCGCTGAGGCCGAACACCTGCGCGAAGTAGCGCGTGTACTCGCGCGGCGAGGCCGGCGGTGCGAGCAGCACCAGCCTCTCGGCCGGCAGCCCGCGTCCCGCCGCATAGGCCAGCGCATTGGCGCCCAGCGAATGCGCGACCGCCGCGCGCAGCACATGCCCGTCGGCGCCGAGCCGCGCTGTCACGTAGTCGATGGCGCGCGCGAACTGCGGCAGGTTGCTGGCGGTGCCCGCGCTGCGGCCGTGGGCCGGCATCTCGAGCAGCACCGGCCGCAGGCCTTCGGCGGCGATGGCCTGCGCGAGCGGCAGCATCTGGCCCGCGTGGCCGCCCCAGCCATGCACCAGCAGCACGACCGGTGCCGACTCGGCGCCCGAGTCCTGCGCGGCGAGGTGATAGATGCCGAGGTTCGCGTCCTCGAATGACCAGGCCTCGCGGTGCCAGTCGGTGCCGGGGTGCTGGCCGCGGTACAGCCATTTGGGCGGCAGCGGCGTGCCGAACACACGGTACGCGGCGCGCACGCCGAGCGCGGGCCACAGGCGCTGCGAGGCGCCGAGGCCGAAGCGCATCGCGCGCATCAGCGGGCTGGCGCTGTAGTAGCCCACGGGGGCGGTGGTGGGGGCGGTGGTCGTCATGAGGAAGGCTTCTTTCAGAGGCTCAATACCAGACCCAGTCCCGGTTGCTGCGCGGCAGGCTGTGCAGCGTGTCCCGCACGCCGCGCACACCGAGAAGGGCCGCGTAGGCGGCGAGAAAGAGGGCAATGATCAGCATGGTGCTTCTCCTTTTTTATCGCACGATGGTGCGAAATTAAGGCAGACGAAGAGGCAAAGGTCGTCGTCTGCGGGCGCGCTCAAGCGCGGTAGCTGGAAAGAAGGCGCTGCCAGGTCTGGCCCGCGCGCTCGGCCGCATGCCCGTCGCGCAGGAAGCGCGCGTCGTGCAGCTGGTTCATCATGATGCCGTTGATCTCGCTCACGAGCTGGGCGGGATCGGTGTCGGCCTGGAGTTCGCCGGTCTCGACCGCCTGCAGCACCGTGCGGCGCAGCGCGGCGCGCCAGCGCGTGATCTCGTCGAACAGCAGGTCACGCAGCTCGCCTTCTCGGTCGTCGAACTCGAAGGCGCCGGCCACGTAGAGGCAGCCGGTTTGCGCTTCCACGTCGCGTGTGCGGGCGATCCAGCGCGCGACGATGTCGTTCAGGCGGTGCAGGCCCTTGGGCTTCTGCATGGCGGGCACGAACACCTCGGCCAGGAAGCCGCGGCCGTACTCCTCGATGACGGCCTTCTGCAGCGCCTCGCGCGACCCCACGCGCGAGAACACGCCGCTCTTGGACAGCCCGAGCCGGCTCGCCACGGCCTGCAGCGAAATGGCTTCCAGCCCTTCGGCCAGCGCGAGGTGCATCGCCGCGCCGACGATGGCGGCGCGGGTGAGTTCGCTTTTCTGGGTCTTGGCGTCCATTCGGCAGACTTTAGCACAGCCGTGCGAAACATCAACTCCCCCATGCAGAAGGGCCTCATAGATGTTTTGCGCATGTGAAACCAACAAACGCATCGTTCCCCGCATCGCCGCTTCTGCCGAGAATCGCCGATCGGCCCCGTCCGGGGTCCGGACCTTTCTCCTCCTGCGCGCTCGATGAACTTTCAACAACTGCGCTCGGTACGCGAGGCCGTTCGTTGCGGCTTCAACCTGACCGAGGTCGCCCACACCCTTCACACCTCGCAGCCCGGCGTGAGTCGGCAGATCCGCGAGCTCGAAGAAGAGCTCGGCATCGAGCTCTTCGTGCGTGCCGGCAAGCGGCTCACGGGCCTCACCGAGCCCGGCGGCCACGTGCTGCCGATCATCGAGCGCATGCTGATGGAAAGCAGCAACCTCAAGCACGCGGGCCAGGAGTTCGTCGCGCAGCAAAGCGGCCTGCTCTCGGTGGCGGCCACGCACTCGCAGGCGCGCTATGCGATGCCGGTGGCGGTGCAGGAATTTCGTGCCCAGTTCCCGAACGTGAAACTGCACCTGCACCAGGGCTCGCCCAAGCAGATCGCGCAGATGCTGCTCGATGGCGAGGCCGACGTGGGCATCGCCACCGAGGCGCTGGGCGACTACCCGCAGCTGGTCGCCCTGCCCTGCTACCGCTGGACGCACTCGGTGATCGTGCCGCCGGGGCATCCGCTGCTCGATGCGCCGCTCACGCTGGAGGCGCTCACGCAGCACCCGCTGATCACCTACGACACCGGCTTCACCGGCCGCTCGCGCATCGACGAGGCGTTCGAGCAGCGCGGTCTGCAGCCCAACATCGTGCTCGCCGCGATGGATGCCGACGTCATCAAGACCTATGTGCAGCTGGGCCTGGGCGTGGGCATCGTCGCCGGCGTGGCCTACGAAGCCGAGCGCGACACGCAGTTGCGCGCGCTCGATGCGGGGCGGCTGTTCGGCATCAACCTCACCAAGCTCGCCGTGCGGCGCGGCAACTACCTGCGCAAATACGTCTACGCGTTCATCGAGTCGTTCGCACCGACGTTGACGCGCGCGATTGTCGAGAAGGCCTTGGGCGACGAGGTCAAGGTTTCTCACTACGAGATTTAGCTCAAGCGCAACGAAATCGACACTTCCGGCTCCAGGGTTGAAAAGAATGCGCGCGGCTTCACACAAGCGGCGTACATTCGGGTTAATTCCTTGGCTCCCGGAACGGATCAGCAATGGCATCGACTTCGCAGCAGCAGCAGAAACTACAGGCCACCCGGGCCGCCCAAAAGGCGGCCGATGCAGCGGAGAAGCGCGAACGCCTGAAACGTGCCCTGCCCGCCACCGT
Source organism: Variovorax sp. EBFNA2 (assembly GCF_033802765.1). Classification (NCBI taxonomy): domain Bacteria; kingdom Pseudomonadati; phylum Pseudomonadota; class Betaproteobacteria; order Burkholderiales; family Comamonadaceae; genus Variovorax; species Variovorax sp. EBFNA2. The sequence continues at coordinate 73,890 of NZ_CP138496.1, read as the reverse complement.
TGAACTGCTGCAAAGCCGCCAGGCCGATCGCATCGACGATCGCGACATCGACGCTTATGTCGATCTCAACTGGCTCGAATGGCATGGCGGCGGCCTGCGCCTCACCATCACCGGGCGCAACGTGTGCGCCCAGTCGGCCGCCACCGCGGTGGCCTGACAAACCACCCGCCAGGCTCCCCAAAGAAAAACCGCCACAGTCTCCTGTGGCGGTTTTTGCATGTGCGGGGTGTGAACGCGGAGCGAAGGCTTACTGGCCCGCGATGATCTGCGCGATGAGGCCGGTGGCAATGGCTGCGAGCACGTAGTCACCGCCCACACCCACCCACTGGTAGCCGCGCGGCGGCTGCTGCAGGCGGTAGGCGCGCCAGTCGTTCACCACGTAGTTGCGGCCCCGGTATTCGGTCGGCACGCGGCCACCACGGCGCCACTCGCTGTGCGGCTGCGGGAAGCCCCGGCGGTCGAACTGGCGACCGTCGCGGAAGTCCTGGTCGCCGCGGTAACCGGCGTGAGGGCCGCGGTGCGAGCGGTGGTCGTTGCGCTGTTCGTAGCGGCCTGCACCGCGATGGTCCCCACGGTGGTCATCGCGCTGCTCGTAGCGGCCGCCGCCCGGACGGTGGTCGTCGCCCCGGCGATCTTGCGCCAGCGCGCTGCCTGCTGCCAGGGACATTGCGAGCGCCGCAACGGCGGCAGTGGTGAGGCGCTTGGTACGAAAGATCATCTGGAACTCCTTTGGTGTGTCTGTGATGACGCCTCCATTCTGGGCAGCGCATGTGTCTGCTTCGGGTGCGTCAGGTCACCGTCAGATGAAATCCCGTAAGCGCAGGTATCCCCACGGCGTGTTGTCCTGCACGCGCGTGACGTACATCACGCCGGCGCGTAACGGTTCACCACCATGCCGCAGTCGTAGGCCGTCGATCCGAGCAGGCGCAGCGCATGGCCATGGCGCGTGTCGTGGAACACCGAGCGGCCCGCGCCGACGGCCGTGGGGTTCACGAAGAACTGGAACTCGTCGACCAGGCCCGCCGACGTGAGCGACGACGCAAAGCCGACACCGCCGATGGTGAGGATGTCTTTGCCCGGCTGGCGCTTGAGCGCGTTCACTTCGTCGGCCATGGCACCGCGCGCGATGTCGGTGCGTTCCCAGCGCGAGGCCTGCAGCTTGTTCGTGAGCACGACCTTGCGTGCCTCGACGATCCTCTGGGCAAAGGCGTAGTCGGGGTTCGCAGGAAAGCGCGTGGCGGCGCGGCCCCAGTGCTCGAGGTAGCCCTCTTCGATGATCTTGCGGCTCAGCAGGATCGTGTCGATGCCCGCGAACACGGCGTTGAAGTCACGCTTGAGCGCTGCATCCCAGCGCCACCGGTCGCCCCAGCCCCACAGCTGCCAGTCGATGTCGCCATTGGCCGGCGACACGAACCCGTCGACCGACATCTGCATTTGCACGATGAGCTTTCGCATCGGAGTCTCCTGAAAGTCGCTCGCACAAACCGATCTTGAAATGCAAGCAGTTTCAGTATTCTCAAACCGATGCGAAAATGCAAGCAGTTTCTTGAACCGGCGGAATCCCGATGGCCATCCAGCAGAAGTCCCTGTGCCCGATCAACCTCGCGCTCGAAGTCGTCGGCGACCGCTGGAGCCTGCTGATCGTTCGCGACCTGATGTTTGCGGACAAGCGGCACTTCCGCGAATTCCTGCAGTCCGAGGAAGGCATCTCCTCGAACATCCTCACGGAGCGGCTGAACACGCTGGTCGAGCACGGCGTGCTCAGCAAGACCGACGACCCCACGCACAAGCAGAAGGCGCTCTACAGCCTCACGCCCGTGGGCATCGACCTGCTGCCGGTGATCACGCAGCTCGGCATCTGGGGGCGCAAGCACCGGCCGGTGACGGCCGAAAGCGGTGCGCCCGCGGCCGCGCTGGAAAAGGGCGGGCCGGCGCTGCAGAAGAAGATGCGGGCCGCGCTGCGCAAGGCGCACCTGGGCGGCCGATAGCGCCCTCCTCCTACCCACCGACGGTGCTGCTCGCCGCGTCGTTGCGCGCGCTGCCCTGCACGGCCAGCCCGTCCAGCGACGGCAGGTCGAGTTCGATCCACGCGCCGTGCGCGCGTGCGAGGTCGAAGGTGCCGGTCGATTGCGGCCGGTCGGTGTGCAGCACCAATGCGTACGGGCCCTCGCCGCGCACGGCGATGCGCTGTGCGAGCGCGTCCCCACCCAGCTCTGCCGTCGAGGCGCGGTCGCGCGGCGACGACAGCACGAGCACGCTGCTTCCCAATGCGATCACCGCCACGCGCACCTGGCTGGCGGGCACGGCCACGGGCTCGCCGATGTGCGTGCTCGTGTCGTCGGACACGGTGCCCAGCAAGGCGCGGTAGCGCGCCAGCGTGGCGTCGAGGTCGCGCACGGCGATGGCCAGGCTGGCCACACCGAGCACGCCGTTGGGATGCACGCGCGCGGCGCCTTCGGGCACGCGCAGGGCACGCCGCGTGAGGTCGCCGCACAGGAACGGCAGGTCGGCCGACGGTGCGCGCGCGGTCTGCCAGCGCAGGTGTTCGCCGTCGGGGCGCACGCGCCCGCCGTCGAGCGGGCCTTCGAGCACGAGGCCGCGCGCTTTCGCGTCGGCCACGGTGACGGCCGTGTCGCGCGGCAGCAGCGCGAAGTCGACGATGCCTTCGCCGTGCCGCTGCAGCAGCTGCCACCATCGCTCGGCGGGTGCGGGTTCACGCCACGCGATGAGTTCGAAGTAGCTGCCATCGCTGAACACGACGAGTGCGTTGTGCGTGCTGCGGCCCGGATGGTCGCCGCCGCGCAGCACATGGAAGCCGAGCGCGACGTAGTCGGCGATGGCGCGTTCGAGGTCGTGCACGGCGATCACGACGTGGTCGAGGGTCAAGGGCATGGTGAAGGCCTTCCTTCCAGCAGAGGTGGTGTTGTCGTCGTCGTCAGGAGGCTGTGCGGGCGGCGCCCTCGCCACCCAGGTAGGCATCGCGGATGCGTGCGTCGGCCAGCAGCGCGCGGGCCGGGCCCGAGAGCACGATGCGACCGGTTTGCAGCACGTAGCCGTGGTGGGCGATCTGCAGCGCGAGGCTGGCGTTCTGCTCGACCATGAAGACCGAGACGCCCTGCGCGTTGATGCGCGCGATGAGCTCGAGCACCTTGTCGACGTACAGCGGCGACAGGCCCATGGTGGGCTCGTCCATGCACAGCAGCTGCGGCCGGCCCATGAGCGCGCGCGCCATGGCCACCATCTGCTGCTCGCCGCCCGAAAGCGTGCCGGCCAGAAAGCCCAGGCGCTCCGCCACGCGCGGGAACAGCTCGAGCATGCGTTCCAGGTCTTCGGCCACGCCCGCGCGGTCGCGGCGCGCATAGGCGCCCATGAGCAGGTTCTCGCGCACGGTCATCGCGGGGAACAGGCGGCGCGCCTCGGGCACCGAGCCGATGCCCTTGCGGATGATCTGCGGCGTGCTCAGGCCGAGCGTCGATTCGCGGTTGATGCGGACCTCGCCCGAGCGCGGCTTGAGCAGGCCGAGCACGATCTTCATCGTGGTCGACTTGCCGCTCGCGTTGCCACCGAGCAGGCTGACGATCTGGCCTTTGCGCACTTCGATGTCGAGGTCGAAGTGGGCCTGCACGGGGCCGTAGAAACTGTTGATCTTCTGGAGTTGGAGCAGTGGACGCGTGGCGTTGCCGGAAGCGGGTGCCGTGGTGCGTTCGGGCAGACCCTCACCCCAACCCTCTCCCCGCAAGGGAGAGGGAGCCAGAAGGCCGGTGCGGGCGACAGTCGCGATCATGCGGGCACCGCTTCTTTCTGTGCTTCGCCGACATGGCGATGGCCGAGATACGCCTCGATCACCGCGGGGTCGTTGCGCACCGCGTCCGGCAGGCCTTCTGCGATCTTGCGACCGTCGTCGAGCACGGCCACGCGGTCGGACAGTTGCATCACGAGGTCGAGCTTGTGCTCGATCAGCAGGATCGTCTGGCCGCGCGTCTTGAGGCCGCGAATGATCTCCAGCATCTCGGCCGTCTCGCTCTCGTTCATGCCGGCCGTGGGCTCGTCGAGCAGCAGCAGGCGCGGTCGCAGCGCGAGGGCGCGCGCAATCTCCACGCGGCGGCGGTTGGCGTACGAGAGGCTGTAGGCCGGATGGTCGGTGCGCGGCGTGAGCCGTTCGCCGAAGAGCGCGATGATCTCGCGCGCTTCGTCGCGCAGCGCTTCTTCCTCGCGTCGCACGGCGCGTGGCTGCACCAGCGCAAGCGCCAGCTCGGCCAGCGCCCCGAGGCCCGGCACACCGCCCACGCGCGGTTTCACGGCGCGCAGCCGCGTGTGGGCGCCGACCAGCACGTTGTCGAGCACCGAGAGGTTCGCAAACACGCGCCCATGCTGGAAGGTGCGCGAGGCCGCGCTGCGCGAGCTGCTGCGCGGGCAGGCCGGTGATATCGTGGCCATCGAACCGCACCTGCCCGGCGTCGGGCTTGTCGAGGCCCGTGACGAGGTTGAACAGCGTGGTCTTGCCTGCGCCGTTCGGGCCGATCACGCTCAGCAGTTCGCCTTCGCCCACCTGCAGGTCGACGGCATTGACGGCCGTGAGCCCGCCGAAACGGCGCACGAGGCCGCGCACTTCAAGCAGTGGCGAGGGCATCGGCGGTGCGATCGGAAGTGAGGGCGGCCTTCGAGTTCACGAGCTTCACCTCGGCGCGGATGGCCTGCGGGTTGCGCAGCAGGTTGAGGATGGGGCAGTTGCGCTCCACCGCTTCGAACAGCGCGTCGATCTCCTCGCGGCTCGCGGGCGAATCGATGTGCACCGTGTAGCCGATCTCGTGCGGCCAGATCGGCGTCTGCTCATGGCCGGGCTTGCCGCCGCGCGGATCGATGACGCCGGTCACCTCGACCTCGAGGCTTTCGAGCGGCACCTGGCGTTCGGCCGCCTGGATCAGGAAGATGTGCGTCACGCAGGTGCCGAGCACGCCCAGCTGCAGCTCGGGCGAACTCGGCCCGAGGTTGTAGCCCGCGAAATCGGGCGGGCTGTCGCTGATGACCTGGTGCTCGCGGATGCGCAGGCGGCGCACGCCGCTGCGGCCTTCGGCGCGCACGCTGGCCTTGAGCTGCGAAGGCTGTGCGGTGCCGGCCGCGACGGCGGCGTTGCGTGCCAGCACGGCGGTGCGTTTCTCGGCGAGGTAGTCGTTGAGGTGGCTCATGGTGTGTGGTTCTTTCAGACAGTGCCGAGCAGGCCTTGGGGACGGAAGCGAATCAACAGAAGCAGCGCGACGCCGTAGATCAGCATGCGGTACTCGGCCGTCACGCGGAACAGCTCGGGCAGGCTCACGAGCGCGACCGCACCCAGCAGTGCGCCGCTGATGTTCCCGAGCCCGCCGAGGATCACCATCGTGAGCGCGAGGATCGAGATCTGCGAGCCGAAGGTCTCGTGGTTGATGTACGAGTACATGTGCGCGGTGAAGGCGCCGCTCACGCCCGCTGCGAAGCCGCCGAAGCCGAAGGCCAGCGCCTTGTAGCGGTCGGGGCTCACGCCGTAGGCGCGCGCGGCCACCTCGTCTTCGCGCACGGCGCGGAAGGTGCGGCCCAGGTGCGAGCGCAGCAGGCGCCACTGCAGCAGGGCCAGCAGCACCAGCGCACCGAACGAGGCCCAGTAGATGGCCTCGTTCGACGACGCATCGCGCCCGAACAGCGACAGCGGCGGAATGCCCGACACGCCGATGGGCCCGCGCGTGAGGCTTTCCCAGTTGAGGATGGTGAGCGCCACGATCTCGCCGATGCCCAGCGTGGCGATCGACACGTAGTGCCCGCGCAGTCGGAAGGCCGGGAAGATGAGCGCGGTGCCGATCAGCGAGGTGAGCACGCCCGCGACCACGATGCCCGTGCCCACGGGCAGGTGCAGGTCGAGCACCAGCAGCGACGAGGCATACGCACCGATGGCCAGCAGCCCCGCATGGCCCAGCGAGATCTGTCCGATGGTGCCGGCCACCAGCGTGAGGCTCAGCGCAAGCGCACCGTAGAGCCACGCATTGGTGAGCGTCTGCAGCACGTAGGGCGACGGATCGAACAGCGGCAGCAGCACGGCCGCGGCGAACAGCGCGAGCAACACGCGCGGCGGCACGCGCCACGGCTTGCTCGGTGCGATGAAGGTGCCGGTGAGCGGCTCGGGCGGCAGCGCACGCTTGCGACCGAAGAGGCCGTTGGGCTTCCACACCAGGATGACCAGCAGCAGCGCAAAGGCAAACAGATTGCGGTACGGCGTGCCGAGAATGGCCACGCCATAGCTTTCGATGAGCCCCAGCAGCAGGCTGCCGACGATGGCGCCGGGCACGTTGCCCACGCCGCCGACCACCGTGGCCACCACGCCCTTGAGCGTGGCCTGGAAGCTCATCGCCGGGCTGATGTTGTTGTAGTACATGCCCACCAGCAGGCCCGAGAGCCCGCCCAGCGCGGCGGCGATCGCGAACACGGTCTGGTTCACACGGTTCACGTCCACGCCCATCTGCTGCGCGGCGTCGCGGTCTTGCGCGGTGGCGCGCACGGCCCAGCCGAGCTTCGTGAAACGCAGGAAGCCGAACAGCACGGCGGCACTGGTGATGCCGGTGCCCGCGATCAGCAGGTCGAGCGCGCCGATGGTGCCGGTGCCGATCTGCAGGCGCCAGTCGGGCAGTTGCGTGGGCAGCGCGCGCGGGTCGGGGCTGAACACCAGCTGCACGAGGATGTCGAGCACGAAGCTGATGCCGATGGTCGCCAGCAGCGGCGCGATGCGCGCAGCGCCCTGCAATGGCCGCAGCCCCACGCGCTCGATGAGCATGCCCAGTGCGCCACTGCCGAGCACCACCAGCGCGATCGTGACCGGCAGTGGCGTGTGCAGGTAGGTGATGCTGGCCCAGCCGATGTACGCGCCCACGGTGTACACCGAGCCGTGCGCGAAGTTGATGAGGTGCGAGACGCCGAAGATCAGCGCGAGCCCGACCGCCAGCAACGCATAGATGTTGCCGATGATCAGGCCGTTGACCGTGTGGTCGAAGAAGGAGGTGAAGCTCATGCGACGCCTGCGGCCTTGCTCCCTCTCCCGCTTGCGGGAGAGGGTGGGGGTGAGGGTGCGGCGGCCGTTGCGAAGGCCTGTTGCTTGTCGAAGGCCCCAGCCCTCACCCTAGCCCTCTCCCGCAAGCGGGAGAGGGAACAATTCAAAGACCCGTTCATTTCGAAGAGGCCACAGCCGCCTTCTCGTCGATCTGCGCCCACTTGCCGTCCTTCACCACGAGGTTGACGCTCTTCACGCCGATCACGCGGCGCGTCTGTGCATCGAAGGTGGCCTTGCCGAAGATGACGCTGGGCACGTCCTTGATCTTGTAGAACGCGTCGCGCACGGCCTTGCGATCGGCCTTCGGGCCAGCCTGGCGCAGCGCGGCGGCGGCGTACACCACGGCGTCGTAGGCATAGGCGTTGAAGGCGTCGGGCTCCTTGCTGTACTTCACGCGGAAGCTCTTCACGAACGCCTGCACTTCGGCACGCGGCTCGTCGGGATAGAAGGCGGTGTTGGTGTGGATGCCGTTCACCGCCGCACCGCCGAGCTCGATGAACTTGGGCGAGTAGACCGAGCCCACGGCCGCGATCGGCTGCTTCAGGCCCACGCTGCGCACCTGGCCGGCGATGAGCGCGCCGTCGGGGTAGTACGAGATGAGCACCAGCCCGTCGGGGTTGGCGTCGCGCACGCGCACGAGGGTCGAGCGGAAGTCTTTCTCGTCGGGCTGGTAGCCCTCGGCAATGGCGAGCTGCGCGCCGCGTTCCTGTGCGGCCTTCACGAGCACGTCCTTGCTGGTGCGGCCCCAGTCGGTGTTCAGGAAGAGCACGGCGATGCGTTTGAAGCCCAGCGTCTTCACGGCGAGGTCGGCCAGCAACGGCTGCGCGTCGGCCTGGCTGATCGACGGGCTCCAGATGTAGTCGCCGCCCTTGGTGAAGTCGGGGTGCGAGTTGGTGAAGCCCAGCTGCACAAGGCCCGCGCGCTGGTAGATGGGCGAGGCGGCCATCGAAGCGGGGCTGGAGAAGTCGCCGAGCTCGATGAGCACGTGCTTGTCGTTCACGAGTTTTTGCGCAATGGCAACGGACTGGCGCGGGTCGCTCTGGCTGTCCTCGAAGTTGTAGGCCAGCGGCCGGCCGTGGATGCCGCCCTGCGCATTGATGTGATCGATCGCGAGGTCGAAGCCGGCCTTCCACTGCGCGCCGTACTGCGCGTTCTGTCCGGTGAGCGGGCCGCTCACACCGAACCACACGGGCTCGCCGCTGGCGGTTGCGGCCCAGGCCGCGAGCGGCGCGGCCAGCAAGGCGGCGGACAGTGCGACCGCATGGCGCAGGAAACGATGGCGGGTGAACAGCGGCGGCATGGGGTCGGACCTCGGTGGCAGTGAAGGGATGAGCGCATCAGCGTGAAGGCCGCGATTCTTCGCCGCTGTCCCCGTGCCGGGAACGAACAAAAACGGAGAGGCTTATGCGCTTTCCGAGCAAGCGAAGGGACAAGCGCCAAGCGATGCGCGGCCTCGTTTAAGCTGCGCGCCACATGAAGCGACGCCACCTCCTCCACATGCTCGCCGGCGTGCCGGCCACCGCCCTGCTGCTCACCGCGTGCGGCAAACGAAAGGCCTCAGCCAATGCGTTGAAGCCCGATGCCCGCGTGCTGGCGCTGGGCGACAGCCTGACCTTCGGCTACGGCGCATCGCCCGAGACGGCGTGGCCCGCGAAGCTGGGCGAGCTCACGGGTTGGCAGGTCGAGAACGCGGGCGTCAACGGCGACACGTCGGCGGGTGCGCTGGAGCGCCTGCCTGCGCTGCTGTCCGCCGGCAGCTACGACGCGATCCTGATCGGCATCGGCGGCAACGACATGCTGCGCGGCGTGTCGCCCGCCAGCACGCGCGAGAACCTCGCCGCGCTCATCGAGCAGGCGCGCGCGCACACGCCGCACGTGGCGGTGCTGGCCACGCCCGCGCCCGATGCGATGCGCGCGGTGGTCGGCTCGCTCAGCGACGCGCCGTTCTACGAAGAGGTCGCGAAGTCGGGACAGGCGCTGCTGGTCGCGGGTGTGTATTCGGGCGTGCTGTCGGATGCGGCCCTGCGCTCGGACCGCATCCATGCGAACGCGAAGGGCTACGCCAAGGTGGCGGAGCAGCTCGCCGAGCAGCTCAAGGCTGCGGGCTGGCGCTGAGGCTTGTTGCGCGGTCGTCGGAGCGCATGGGAGCGCGTGCTGCGGCACCGCGCACCGGCAGGCTCTCCAGCACGCCGAACAGCAGCTCCATCGCGGTGAAGCCGAGGATGATCAGGCTCGCGCCCTGCGTCACGGCGTAGACCTGCCAGGTCGCGAACAGGAAGCGCGCCACGGCGTCGTAACGTCCATAGCGCAGGCGCGGATCGCGGATGCGCAGCACGGCCCAGACGGTGACCACCGAGCCGAGCAGGTTGGCCATCAGCATGTGGACCGGGTCGAAGGCCGGAAAGCTACCGGGCAGCTGCAGCGTCTGGATGGTCCACAGCAGCAGGGCGTGCACTGCGGCGAAGGTCCACGGCGTGGCGAAGCCGATGGTCACCACGAGGTCGTACCAGGCGCTGGCGCGGACGATGCGTTGGTAGGTGGGAAGCGCGATCATGAAGAAGAGCCCTGCAGGGAGTGAAGAAGCCCCGGAAGCTAAAGCCTCGGGTACGCTCCAGGGTCAAGCACATTCTTCGGCGAAGGAACCACGACCATGCAGATCGGCCAGCTGGCTTCGGCGACGGGCTTGAGCCGCGACACGCTGCGTTTCTACGAAGAGCGCGGCCTGATCCGTGCGGAGCGCGGCAGCAACGGCTACCGGGTCTATGCGAAGGAAACCGTGCAGATGGTGGGCTACATCCGCACCGCGCAGAAGCTCGGCTTCAGCCTGCACGAGATCGGCGACAACCTGCCCGCAGTGTGGGAGTCGGCCGCGCCCGACGATGCAATCGCGGCGCTGCTGGCCGACAAGGTCGCGGTCATCGACCAGAAGATCGCCGAGCTGAACGCGCTGCGGCAAGACCTGCTGGCGCGCGTGCTCGCCGGCTGCCCGATCGCTCAGGCGGCCTGCGCGCGCAACAGGTCGACGTAAGCGCCCTGCACCAGCTGGCCCGCGGCCACGCCGAGCCGGGCCATGAGCGCATGGGCTTCGGCCACGCCGGCCTCGGCGGGCTCGCCCTCTTGCAGCACCACTTCGAGTTCGAGGAATTCACCGAGCCCTTCGACACGGTCGAGGTGCACGCGCGTGCGGCCCACGAGGAACAGGCGGCGCTGCTTGCGCACACGGCCGGCCTGGCCCCAGGCGAGCGTGAGCGATTCGCGCAGCGCGTGGGGCGTGGCGGTCGGCGTGATCAGGTAGAACGATTCCTTCGGGCCGCTGCTGTCGGCGCGGCGGTAGAAGATGAGCTCGCCGCGGTCGGGGGCGAAGGTGCGCAGCTTGAGGCGGTCGGCGCTTTGCTCGCAGCGGAAGAAGGTGTCGTCTTGTGCGATTTCGGTGGGGCCTTGGTCGGCGAGCGTTGCGGCGATGGCTGCGATGCGGTCTACGCTGTCGATGCGGGCTTTGATCTCTACGTTTCTTGCCATGTCTTCTCGTTTTGTTGAGGCTGTGTTCAGGGCGCGTGCACAGGCCACCGGGTACTTCCCTCCGCGAATGTCCCCCGGGCTTCGCCCTCCTCCTTGATTTCGCTGCGGGAAGCACCCAGTGTCCTGCGCACGCAGGGCGCTCTCGTTGTGCTGGCCCGATCAACGACCGCACTGAAGACGCTCACGTCGATGGGGTGCCTTGCGCAGCGAAATCAAGGGGGAGCCCGAAGGGCGGAGGACATTCGCGGAGCAAGGCTCCCCGTCGGCGGGAGCGTCGCCCTGAACAAACAGCAGCCAAGACTCAGGGCGCGTTGCCCTGCGGCCCCACAGGCGGCGGCGCCGCACGCCCACTCGAGCCGGGCGCCAGCTTGCGACCAAAAGACTCGCCCACGTTGCGCACGGGACGGCTGGCTTTTTCCGACACGTTGCTCACGCCGCGCCGCGTGGCCGCATCGGCGCGGTTGACGCCGCGGCCGGCGGCGTTGGTGCCGCGCTGCACGCTGCCCACCACCTTGCCGTTGCGCGACGGCGAGGGAATGGTGTGGGCGCGTTCGGCCTGCGGCGGGTTGTCGGCGCTCTGCGCCTGCGCGGTGACGGGCAGCCAGAGCGCAGCCGCGATGGCGGCGAGCGATGCGGTGATGTGGAAGGTTTTCATGGCGTCGTCCCCTGGGAGTGGTCTTCGGATTCGGCGGCGGCCACGCGGGCCATGCGCTCGCTCTTCCAGTACACGTCGTCGCCGCCGTTCATGCGGTTGAGCACGCGTGCGAGCACGAAGAGCAGATCGCTGAGCCGGTTGAGGTACTGGCGCGGCGCGTCGTTGAGTGCGGTGCTGGCGCCGAGCGACACCACCGCGCGCTCGGCACGCCGCGCCACGGTGCGGCACACGTGCGCGAGCGATGCGGCGCGCGTGCCGGCGGGCAGGATGAATTCGGCCAGGCGCGGCAAGGCCGCGTTGTGGTCGGCCAGTGCGTTGTCGATCTGCAGCAGCGCCTCGGGCTTGAGCAACGTGAAACCGGGCATCGAGAGTTCGCCGCCGAGGTTGAAGAGCTGGTGCTGCACATCGACCAGCAGCTCGCGCACGGACTCTGGCAGCGGCTCGCACAGCAGCACGCCGATGTGCGAGTTGAGTTCGTCCACGTCGCCCATCGCGTGCACGCGCAGGTGGTCCTTGGGCACGCGGGTGTTGTCGCCGAGGCCGGTGGTGCCGTCGTCGCCGGTGCGGGTGGCGATCTGGGAAAGTCGGTTGCCCATAGGCGCTCCTCTCGGTTCAGGTCGTGAGACTGGCGGCGTCGATCTTGCCTGCCAGCCATTGCAGTCCGGCCAGATGCTGCTGGTCGTGGCTGCACAGGTAATGGATGAGGCTGCGCATCGTGAGCGGGCCGTAGCCCTCGAACACGGCGGTGCGCGCAAGCTGCGCGTCGCTCAACTGCGAGACGATTTCCATCGTCTGCACGCGCGCCAGGCGGAACTCGGCGAGCACGGTTGCCGCGTCGGCTGCGCCGTAATTGCGTTCGATGGCGAGCGGCTCGCTGTCGATCGATGCGAGCGTCGGATGGGCTTCGGCGAGCGTGCGGCGAAAGCGCACGTGGTAGCCCTCGATCTCGATGTCGCGCACATGGCACAGCTGCTCGATGGCGGTGAAGGCCTCGCTGGGCACACCCTCCCACGAAGGCGGCGCCCAGTGCCGGAAGGCCTGGGGAATGGCCGCGTAGTGGGCTTCGAGCTGCAAGGGAAAGGCCGCAAGGGCTGCAAGGGTCGTGGGGTTCATGTCTTCTACTGAAGCGCATTATGGTGCGCGCTCCGTAAAATGACCGATCCCCCTCAGCCCCTCCAGGAGACGCCCGATGAACGCCCCGACTTCCACCTCGCACCTGATGCCGGCGCTCCATCTGCGCGATGTGCCCGCAGCCCTGATCGACGGGCTGAAGGCGCGCTTTGGCGACAACTGTTCCACGGCGATGGCGGTGCGCACGCAGCATGGCCGCGACGAGTCGTCGTTCGACGCGCCGCCGCCCTCGGCCGTGGTGTTCGCCGAAAGCACGCAGGATGTTGCCGATGCCGTGAAGCTCGCGAGCGAGCACAGCGTGCCGGTCATTCCCTTCGGCGTGGGCTCTTCGCTCGAAGGCCATCTGCTCGCGGTGCAAGGCGGCATCAGCATCGACGTGTCGCGCATGAACCGGGTGCTGTCGATCAACGCCGACGACCTCACGGTGACGGTGCAGCCGGGCGTCACGCGCAAGCAGCTCAACGAAGAGATCAAGAGCACGGGCCTGTTCTTCCCCATCGACCCGGGCGCCGACGCCTCCATCGGCGGCATGACGGCCACGCGCGCGAGCGGCACGAACGCGGTGCGCTACGGCACGATGCGCGAGAACGTGCTGGCGCTTCAAGTGGTGACGGCCGCGGGTGAAATCATTCGCACGGGCACGCGCGCGAAGAAGTCGTCGGCCGGTTATGACCTCACGCGCCTCATGGTGGGCAGCGAAGGCACGCTGGGCGTGATCACCGAGGTCACGCTGCGCATCTACCCGCTGCCCGAAGCCGTGTCGGCCGCCATCTGCTCGTTCCCGAGCATCGAGGCCGCGGTGCGCACCACCATCGAGACCATCCAGCTCGGTGTGCCGATCGCGCGCGTGGAGCTCATCGACGTGAACACGGTGCGCATGGTGAACGCCTACGCCAAGCTGGGCCTGCGCGAAGAGCCGATGCTGCTGATGGAATTCCACGGCTCGCCGGCCGGCGTGAAGGAGCAGGCCGAGACGGTGCAGGAGCTCGCGAGCGGCCACGGCGGCAATGCCTTCGAATGGGCCAGCACGCCGGAAGAACGCACGCGCCTGTGGACCGCGCGGCACAACAGCTACTTTGCGGCCGTGCAGTCGCGCCCCGGCTGCCGCGTGATCTCCACCGACACCTGCGTGCCGATCTCGCGCCTGGCCGACTGCCTGCTCGACTCGGTGGCCGAAGCCGATGCGAGCGGCATCCCCTACTTCCTCGTCGGCCACGTGGGCGACGGCAACTTCCACTTCGGCTACCTGCTCGACCCGAACATCCCCGAAGAGCGCGTGAAGGCCGAGGAGCTCAATCACAAGTTGGTGACTCGCGCGCTGGCGCTCGAAGGCACCTGCACGGGTGAGCACGGCGTGGGCCTGCACAAGATGGACTTCCTGGTGACCGAAGCGGGTGTGGGCGCGATCGACATGATGCGCACGATCAAGCGCGCGCTCGACCCGAAGAACATCATGAACCCCGGCAAGATCTTCAGCCTCTGACCGTTCTCGCTCACGCGTAAAAAAGCCCGGCGGCTCGCAAGAGCGCCGGGCTTTTTCGTGGGCCCGACGGCCCGCGGTTTTCTTCTTACCTCCGGCGACGCGCCGGTGCCGGCTCCGGCGGCACGTAGGTCTGCGACGGTGCAGCACCGCCGTCTACGCCCAAGCGACCACCGCCGCCGAGGCCCTGCCCGCGCACCGTCTGCGCCTTGTAGTTGCGCAGCGAGCGGACCATCTGGTTGAAGGCGTCCATGAAGGCCGCGGCAATCACCTTGCCCTGCGCGGTGTTCGTGTAGCCGCCGAGGCCACCAGCGCCGCTGCGACCGGCCAGGCCACCGAAGGCGCCGAAATCGGTCTTGGAGGCGCTGCCTTCCGAAGCCGCGACCTGCACGCCGGAGCGGTTGTCGATGAGCGTCAGCAGCGCGCTGGCTTCCTTGGTCTGCATGCTGCCGCCGATGGCTGCGATGGCGCGGCCGCGGCCGCCACCCACGAGACCGCCGAGCGCGCCGCCAATGCCGCCGGCATCGCTGTTGCTGAACACGATCTCGGGCGACAGGCCGTAGTCGGAGGCGACCATCTGGCCGCGGCCGAAGTTGCTGCCGCCGCGCATTTCGCCCGACTGCTGCAGTGCGCGTTCACGCGTCATCGCGTTCATGCCGGCCGCGCCGCGCTCGACCACGATGAAGCAATTCGACTGCTGCACCAGCAAACGCAACAGATTTGCAGTAGGCGGCAGACGGTACTCGCCCGTGAGGATGGTGTACCAGCCGGCGTTGACGTTCTCGATGAGCGACACGGTGCCCAGTGGCGATTCGCAGCGCTCAAGCTGGCTGCTCGCGCCCGCCGTGGCACCGCCGGCGGCGCTGCCCGTGGCCGTGGTCTTGGCGGACTGGCTGCCCATCTGCATGTCGGTGGTGGCGCAGCCGGTGAGCAGCAGCGCGCCCACGGCGACCGCGGCAAACGGGAACTTGGTGACGAAGAACGGCATGGTGGACTCCCTCGGTTCGATGGTGATGGTCTTGCAACGCTGAAAGAAAAACCGCGATCGAGGATACGCGCAAAGGATTGCAGGAATCAATCAAACGAACGCAGGGGTCCGCGTTCGCAACGCAGGCCGAACTAGGCCGTTCGACGGATGCGCTCGATGAGTCCGTTGAGTGCTTCGATGGAGCCGAAGTGGATCGCCAGCTCGCCGCTTTCGCCGCGCTTCGTGCGCTTCTTGATGCGCACCTCGACCTCGGCCGTGAGCAGGTCGGCGAGTTCTTCTTCGACGCGCTGCAGGTCGCGCGATTTCTCGCCGGCATTGCCGCGCCGCGAGGGCGTGAGCGTGAACTCGGCCGCGAGCTTCTTCACCAGCGCCTCGGCCTCGCGCACCGACATCTTCTTGGCGGCGATCTGGTTGGCGGCGGTGATCTGCGTGCCGCGGTCGAGCGACAGCAGCGCGCGGGCGTGGCCCATGTCGATGTCGCCGGCCATCAGCATGAGCTGGGCGGGCTCGGCGAGGTTCAGCAGGCGCAGCAGGTTGCTGGCGGCACTGCGCGAACGGCCGACGGCTTGGGCCGCCATCTCGTGAGTGAGCCCAAACTCTGTGACGAGGCGTTGCAGGCCTTGGGCTTCTTCCAGCGGATTGAGGTCTTCGCGCTGGATGTTCTCGATGAGCGACATGGCCGCCGCGGCCTCGTTGGGCACGTCGCGCACCAGCACCGGCACGGTGTCCAAGCCCGCGAGCCGGGCGGCACGGAAGCGCCGCTCGCCCGCGATGATTTCGTACTCGGCGTTCTTGGCCGCGGCCGATTCGGCATCGAGCCGGCGCACCAGGATCGGCTGCATGATGCCCTGCACCTTGATGCTCTCGGCCAGCTCGTAAAGCGCGCCCTCGTCCATGCGGGTGCGCGGCTGGTAGACGCCGGCGACCATCTGGTCGAGCTTCAGGGTGTTGGGGTTCTGCGGTGCGCCGCCCTCTTCTGCCGAGGTGCCGCCGAGCGGGCCGCCATGGTCGGCGGAGGGTGCGGCCGTCGGGCCGAGCAGCGCTTCGAGGCCGCGGCCCAGGCCCTTGGGTTTCTTGGTCGCCATCAGTGCGTGTCTTTCGAGAGGTCGTTCAGGAGTTGCCGGCCTTCGGGCCAGTCGCCCAGGCCGGATTCGGCGTTCAGGTGGCCGCCCTTGCCGGCGTCGACGAAGCGTGCGCCCCAGTCGCTGGCCAGCTGCTTCGAGCGCGAGGCGTCGCAGTACGGGTCGTCATTGGCGGCGATCAGCACGGCCGGAAACGGCAGCGGCTGGCGCACGATGGGTGCCCAGCCGGGAATCAGTTGGCGCAGGTCGTCGCGCTCCAAGTCGCCGGGCGCCACCAGCAGCGCGCCGCGCACCTTGTGCGTGTTGCGCGAGTGAGCGGCCCAGGCGGCGGTGAGGATGCAGCCGAGGCTGTGCGCAGCCAGCACCACGGGGCCTGGTGCGGCGAGCACTTCTTCTTCGAGGCGGATCGACCAGTCGCCGCGCAGCGGTCGCATCCATTCGTGCTGGTCGACGCGGCGGTCGCCGTAGAGCGACTCCCAGCGGGTCTGCCAATGGCCGGGGCCGCTGTTCTGCCATCCGGGCAGCAGCAGGATGCGGGGTTCACTCATGGCTGATTGCTACGAACTTGATAGCGCCTGCCGCCCGTCGGGCGAGCATCAGACGGAGTTTTGGTCGGTATCGGCGACGGAAGAAGCAGAAGGCGCAGCGGCCAGCACGTCGTCGGGAATCGGCAGGTCGGGCACCACGCGCGGTGCAGGAGTGACCGGCGGTGCCACCGCGCCCGAGGCGAAGGCGCTCGCGGGCGGCATCTTGGCGACCAGCTCTTCCGCGAAGGCGATGAAGGCCTGGCTACCGCGGGCAGACGGATCGAACACCACGCCCGGCAGGCCGTAGCTCGGCGCTTCGGCCAGGCGCACATTGCGCGGAATGACGGTGTCGAACACCTTGTCGCCGAAGTGGGACTTGAGCTGCTCGCTCACCTGTTGCTGCAGCGTGATGCGCGGATCGAACATCACGCGCAGCAGGCCGATGATCTGCAGGTTCTTGTTGAGGTTGGCGTGCACCTGCTTGATGGTGTTGACCAGGTCGGTCAGCCCTTCGAGCGCGAAGTACTCGCACTGCATCGGCACGATCACGCCGTGGGCCGCGCACAGGCCGTTGAGCGTCAGCAGGCTCAGGCTCGGCGGGCAGTCGATCAGCACGAAGTCGTACTCGGCGCCGACGGCGGCCAGCGCGGTGCGCAGGCGCTTTTCGCGGCGGTCGAGCGCCACCATTTCGACTTCGGCGCCGGCCAGCTCACGGTTGGCGCCCAGCACGTCGTAGCTGGCCTCAGCCTCGATGAGCTTGTCGGACTTCACCCGCGCCTCGGCCACGGAGGCCGATTCGAGCAGCACGTCGTACACCGTGAGCTCCAGCTGGCGCTTGTCGATGCCCGAGCCCATGGTCGCGTTGCCCTGGGGATCGAGGTCGATCATCAGCACGCGCTGGCCTACCTTGGCCAGGCCGGCGGCGAGATTGACAGTGGTGGTGGTCTTGCCGACGCCGCCCTTCTGGTTGGCGATGCAGAAAATCTTGGCCATGTGTCGTCAGTGCAGGTCGTCGGGGTCGGTCAGCGGGAGATCGCGAGCTTGATGCCGAAGGCGATCAAGAACGTGCCAGCCAGCTTTTCGAGCGTGGCCGAGATGCGGGGATTGGCGCGGATGCGCTCGGCCAGGAAGTGCGTGAGCAGCGTCGAGGTCAGGCCGTACAGGAAGGTCAGCACGGCGATGGTCACGGCCATGGCGCCGAAAGTGATGAGGCCCTGGTGGCGCGCCGGATCGACGAACAGCGGGAAGAAGGCCATGTAGAACACGATCGCCTTGGGGTTCAGCAAGGTGATCGTCAGCGCCTGGCGCAGGAAATGGCTCGGGCGGATGTTCAAGATCGGCGCCGCACCGGGCTTGGCCAGCAGCATCTTGAGGCCGAGCCACGCCAGGTAGGCGGCGCCCAGCCACTGCACGGCCTTGAAGGCGGCCGGGTAGGCAGCCAGCACGGCAGACACGCCCGCCACTGCCGCCCACATCAAGACCTGGTCTCCCAGGATCACGCCAAAGGTCGCTGCCAGGCCGCCACGAATGCCGCCTTTGCTGGTCGAAGTGATCAGCGCCAGATTGCCCGGGCCGGGAATCAGAAGGAACACGACGATGGCGGCGACGAATGCGCCGTAGTCAGCGATGCCGAACATGGGATTTGCCTCGAAAAAGAGAGCCAGGGGGAGGCTTCGAGTCTAAGGCAGGCCGGCGCTGGGAAGATTGCTCCGACACCGGCTTTTGCCGGCGCCGTCGCATCTTTTACGAAATCAGGCGGCCTCTTTGCGCGCCCAGACGATGCAGCGCTCGGCATCCAGGCCCGGCACCGTCAGTTGTTCCACGTGAAACACTGCGACGCCTGCCGGCAAAGCGGCCAGTTCGTCGGTCGGCAGCTTGCCCTTCATGGCCAGCCAGACACCGCCCGGCGCCAGCAGATGCACCGAGCCATTGAAGAAGTCGGGCAGCGATGCGAAGGCGCGCGAGCTGATCACCTCGTAGCTGCCGGCCAGCGATTCGACCCGCGCGTGCAGGCCGCGCAGGTTCGGCAACTCCAGTTCGGCCGCCACCTGTTGCACGAAGGCCGCCTTCTTGGCGACGGCGTCGAGGCAGCTGACCTCGATGTCGGGCCGCATGATGGCGATCACCACGCCGGGCAGACCGCCGCCCGAACCGACGTCGAGCAACTTGCCCTTCCCTGCCCACTCGCGCTGCAGCGGTGCGATGGCCGCGAGGCTGTCGAGCAGGTGGTGCGTCATGACGCCGGCCGGGTCGCGCACGGCCGTCAGGTTGTAGACCTTGTTCCACTTGAGCATCAGCGTGCCGTAGGCCAGCAGCTGTTCGCCCTGCGCGTCGGACAGGGTCACGCCCAGGGCGGCTGCGCCTGCGCGCAGCGTGTCGAGGGGCGTCGCGCTCATGGGGCGGTGTGCGGCTCGGCGGCAGCAGCTTCGGTGGTGGTGGCGGTATCGGTATCGGCGGCGGCGTCGCGGGCGAATGCCTTGTGCCCTCCCTTGCGCAGGTGAATCATCAGCAGCGAGATCGCGGCGGGCGTGACGCCCGAGATGCGTGACGCCAGCCCCAGCGTTTCCGGCCGGTGCTTGTCCAGCTTCTGGCGCACCTCGAAGCTCAGGGCCTTGACCTGGCCGTAGTCGAAGTCGTCCGGCAGCTTCAGGTTCTCGAAGTGGGCGGCGCGCTCTACTTCGTCGTGCTGGCGCTCGATGTAGCCGGAGTACTTGGCTGAGATTTCGATCTGCTCGATCTCGGTTTCGCCCAAGGCCGTGCTCGCAGCGTACTTGCCGCCGTCCAGCGACATCAGGGTTGCGTAGTTCACATCGGGCCGGCGCAGCAGGTCGGCCAGGTTGTATTCGTGCTCGATGGCCTTGCCCAGCACCCGCGCCGACTCGGCCGCCGGCAGGTTGCGCGGGTTCACCCAGATCGACTTGAGCCGCTCTGTTTCACGTGAAACAACGTCGCGCTTTCGGCTGAAAGCGTCCCAGCGCGCGTCGTCCACGAGGCCCAGCTTGCGCCCTGCTTCGGTCAGGCGCATGTCGGCGTTGTCCTCGCGCAGCTGCAGCCGGAACTCGGCACGGCTGGTGAACATGCGGTACGGCTCGGTCACGCCCTTGGTGATCAGGTCGTCGACCAGCACACCCAGGTAGGCCTCGTCGCGGCGCGGCAGCCAAGCGTCTTCGCCCCGGCATTGCAGCGCAGCATTGATGCCGGCGAACAGGCCCTGGGCCGCCGCCTCTTCGTAGCCGGTGGTGCCGTTGATCTGTCCGGCAAAGAACAGGCCGCGGATCGCACGCGTCTCGAAGCTGCTCTTGAGCTCGCGCGGATCGAAGTAGTCGTACTCGATGGCGTAGCCCGGGCGCAGGATGTGGGCGTTTTCCAGGCCCACCATCGAGCGCACCAGCTGGTACTGGATGTCGAACGGCAGGCTGGTCGAAATGCCGTTCGGGTAGTACTCGTGGGTCGTCAGGCCTTCGGGCTCGAGAAAGATCTGGTGGCTGTCCTTGTCGGCGAAGCGGTTGATCTTGTCTTCGACGCTCGGGCAGTAGCGCGGACCGACGCCGTCGATCTTGCCGGTGAACATCGGGCTGCGGTCGAAGCCCGAGCGAATGATGTCGTGCGTGCGCTGGTTGGTGTGCGTCACCCAGCACGGCATCTGCTGCGGGTGCATCTCGGCCCTGCCCATGAAACTGAACACCGGCATCGGCCCTGCTCCACCGGGCATGCCGTCGCCGGGTTGTTCGGCGCACTTCGAGAAATCGATGCTGCGGCCATCGAGCCGCGGCGGCGTGCCGGTCTTCAAGCGGCCCTGCGGCAGCTTCAGTTCCTTGAGGCGCGCCGACAGGCTGATCGCCGGCGGGTCGCCCGCGCGGCCGGCCTGGTAGTTGTCGAGGCCGACGTGGATGCGGCCGTCGAGGAACGTGCCTGCGGTCAGCACCACGGTGCGAGCGCGGAAAGAAATGCCCACCTGCGTGACGGCGCCGACCACGCGATCGCCTTCGATCATCAGGTCGTCGACGGCTTGCTGGAACAGGCTGAGGTTCGGCTGGTTTTCCAGGCGGTGGCGGATTGCGGCCTTGTACAGCACGCGGTCGGCCTGCGCACGCGTCGCGCGCACCGCCGGGCCCTTGCTCGAATTGAGGATGCGGAACTGGATGCCCGCCTCGTCCGTGGCAATGGCCATCGCGCCGCCGAGCGCGTCGACCTCTTTCACGAGGTGGCCCTTGCCGATGCCGCCGATCGACGGGTTGCAGCTCATCTGCCCCAGCGTCTCGATGTTGTGGGAGAGCAGCAGCGTCTTGGCGCCCATGCGTGCGGAAGCGAGCGCGGCTTCGGTGCCGGCATGGCCACCGCCAACGACGATCACATCGAATTCTTCGGGGTACAGCATTGGAAAAAGGAGCGCACCACTGGACGCGTGCGCGGCGCAAAAAAGGGCACTAATTTTAAGCGGCGATGCCCTGTCGTGCCCCCGGTGTGGACAAGCTAGGGGACCACGCCAAAAATGGCCTGAACTCGCGTCGGGATTGTGCTAGTTGCTATATATTTAATAGCAAACAACCCGCGTCAGGCGGGCACTTGCGCGGGCTTGGGCACCGGATCGGGCTTCTCGATGCCTCGCAGCTCCCCGCTGGGGGCCGGCGTGCGCGGCGGCACCGCGCGTTCGTCCTGCAGTTCCTGAATCGTGAGCTTCTTGTCGGTCATGCGCACGGCGCCGAAGATCGTGGAGAAGGCCACGTCCTTCGCATCACGCCCCGTGCCCACGCGCACCAGCCGGTCGACGGGCGCCATGCGCGTCGGATCGAACAGCACCCACTGCCCGCCCAGCCAGGCCTCGAACACGGCGTGGAAATCCTGCGGCGGCTCGTCGAACCACACATAGCCCACCACCAGCCGCGCCGGGATGTTGAGCGCGCGGCAGAAGGTGATGCCCAAGTGCGCGAAGTCGCGGCACACGCCGGCGCGCTGCACGAACACCTCGCGCGCCGTGGTGGTCGAGTCGCTGCTGCCCGGCACGTAGACGATGCTCTCGTGGATCCAGTCGGCAATCGCCTGCACGCGGCCGATGCCCGGCGGCAGGTCGCCGAAGAGCTGCTGCGCGCAACGCGCCAGCAGGTCGGACTCGCAATAGCGCGTGGGCAGCAGGTCGCCCAGCACGGCGTCGGGCAGTTGGCTGACCGGCACCTCGGGCAGGGTGGCCGGCACGTGCACCACCGGGCGCCGCACCGTCGCGCGGTAGGCGATGGTCAGCGGGCCGGGTTGGGCGTCGAAGCGCACGTAGCGATTGCCGCTGTCGGCCTCGCAGCCTATCCGCAACCGCGCGGGCGGCTCGATGGTCAGCGTTTCGGCCAGCACCGTCTGCGCGCCCGTGCGCGCGGCCTCGATGTTCAGCCGCAGGTGCGCCGGGGCGTCGACCTCGTACTCCAGGCGCAGGTCGATGTGCGACAGGTGCATGGCACGGGCCAAGGGCGCGCCGGCCGGCAGCGCGGTCAATCGATCGCTTTCTTCACCGCGCCGACGCCGAGTGCGGCCAGCACCACGAACAGCACCGCCAGCACGAGGAACAGCCCGAACAGCAGCTTGGCAATGCCCGCCGCACCGGCCGCAATGCCGCCGAAGCCCAGTAGGCCGGCCACGAGCGAGATGACCGCAAAAATGATCGCGTACTTGAGCATGGTGAACCACTCCTTTGTTGCCTTGCAGCGGCTTGTGCCGCCGTGTCGGGACTGTAGAAAGCCCCGGCCGGCCGCCCGATAGTCGGCGCGCGCGAGCCGCCGTAGGACAAAAACGCGACGCAGCCAAACCCGCTAGCATCCCCTGCGGTCGCACAGATCTTTTCCTTCTATCCATTGGAGTTTTTTCGAATGAAGCTGTACTACTCGCCCGGCGCCTGCTCGCTCTCCCCCCACATCGCGCTGCACGAAGCCGGCATTGCCTTCGAACCCGTGCTGGCCAGCACCAAGAGCCACAAGCTGCAAGACGGCACCGACTACTACGGCATCAACCCGCTGGGCTACGTGCCGATGCTCGAGCTCGACGACGGCACCCGCCTGCGCGAAGGCCCGGCCATCGTCCAGTACATTGCCGACCTCGCCCCCACCAAGAACCTCGCGCCCGCCAACGGCACGATGCCGCGCTACCGCCTGCAGGAGTGGCTGACCTTCATCGGCACCGAGATGCACAAGGGCTTCAGCCCGCTGTTCAACCCGGCCATGCCCGAAGAAGCCAAGACCATCTCCAAGGACAAGCTCAAGGCCCGCTTCGAATGGCTAGACAGCGAACTCGCCGCCAAGCAGTACCTGATGGGCGAACACTTCAGCGTGGCCGACGGCTACCTGTTCACCGTCACCAACTGGACCAAGCCCACCGGCGTGGACATCTCGGGCTTCCCCAACGTGCTGGCCTGGCACGCCCGCGTGGCCGCCCGCCCCGCCGTTCAGGAAGCAATGAAGGCCGAAGGCCTGCTGAAGTAAGCCGAAGCCCACCGATCCGGGGGAAAACCCGGATCGATTCAGCCAGAAGCCGCCTTGCGCGGCTTTTCTTTCGCCTCATAAACTCTATAAATAGAACTTTAGAGATTGAGGCCGATGTCTTCTCCTTCGCCTTCTTCCCCTGCGGACGAGCCCGGTGCCCGCGGCCCGCTCACCGGTGTGCGCGTCGTCGACATCACCACCATCTTCATGGGCCCTTCGGCCACGCAGATGCTCGGCGACCTCGGCGCCGACGTGATCAAGGTCGAAGCGCCCGAGGGCGACGTGGTGCGCGGCATCGGCGCCCAGGGCCAGCAGAAGATGGGCCCGCTGTTCCTGGGCATGAACCGCAACAAGCGCAGCATCGCGCTCGACCTGAAGTCGCCCGAGGGCCGTGCCGCGCTGCTCGACCTCGTGCGCGACGCCGACGTGCTCACCTACAACGTGCGCCCGCAGGCCATGGAGCGCCTGGGCCTGGGCTACGACGCGCTCGCCGCCCTCAACCCGCGCCTGCTCTACGTCGGCATGTTCGGCTTCTCGCAGCGCGGGCGCCATGCCGCGAGCGCGGCCTTCGACGACCTCATCCAGGCCGCCTGCGCCCTGCCCCAGGCCATGGCCATGGGCAGCCCCGACGGCACGCCGCGCTACCTGCCCATCACCATCGCCGACCGCTCGGTGGGCCTGTATGCCTTCGGCGTGATCAGCGCCGCGCTCTACGGCCGCGAGCGCACCGGCCGCGGCCAGCGCATCGACGTGCCGATGTTCGAGACCATGGTGCCGCAGGTGCTCGGCGACCACCTCTACAACCAGACCTTCGTGCCGCCGCAGGGCGACTTCGGCTACCCGCGCCTGCTCTCGCCCGAACGCCGGCCCTACCCGACGCGCGACGGCCACGTCTGCTGCCTGATCTACACCGACCCGCAGTGGCGCGCCTTCCTCGCCGCCATCGGCCAGCCCGCGCTGTTCGACAGCGACCCGCGCTTTGCCGACATCCGCGCGCGCACGCGGCACATCGATGCGCTCTACGCGATGGTCGGCGAGGCGCTGGCCACGCGCACCACCGCCGAGTGCCAGGCCCTGCTCGCGGCCACCGACATCCCGGTGTTTCCGATGCACACCTTCGACACGCTGCTCACCGACGCGCACCTGCAGGACATCGGCTTCTTCAGCGAGATGGAGCACCCCGACGTCGGCCGTATCCGCCAGATGGCCGTGCCCAGCGAATGGTCCGGCACGCCGCCCGGCCCCGCCACGCCGCCGCCGCGCCTGGGCCAGCACAGCCGCGAAGTGCTGCGCGAAGCGGGCTACGACGACGCGCGCATCGACGCCCTCATTCACAACGGCGCCGTGCGCGCATCCTGATGACCACCACCGCTTCTTCTTTCATCGCCTGCGACATCGACGGCCACGTCGCCACCCTCGCGCTCGACCGGCCCGAACGCCGCAACGCCTTCGACCTCGAGATGCGCGCGCAGATGTTCGATGCCATCCGCCATGCCGTCGAAGACCCACAGGTGCGCGCCATCGTCCTCACCGGACGCGGCGGCCACTTCTGCGCGGGCGGCGACGTCAAGGGCATGCGCGAGATCGAACGCCTCGAAGCATCCGCCGGCCGCCTGCGCATGAAGGACGCACAGGCCGGCATGCACCTGCTGATGCAGAGCGACAAGCCCGTCGTCGCGGCCGTCGAGGGCTGTGCCTACGGCGGCGGCTTCGGCCTGGCGCTGACGGCCGACATCGTGCTCGCCGCGCCGAGCGCGCGCTTCTGCATGTCGTTCATGAAGGTCGGCCTCGTGCCCGACTGCGGCGCGCTCTTCACGCTCGCGCGCAGCGTGGGCCTGAACCGCGCCAAGGCGCTGATGCTGTCGGCGCGCGAGCTCGACGCACAGACCGCGAGGGACTGGGGCATCGTCCATGAAGTGGTCGCCGCCGACGCGCTGCTGTCGCACGCACAGGCCCTCGCCGCCGCACTGGCGAACGGCCCCGCCACCGCCATCGCCCTCACCAAGCAGGGTCTGCAGCGCACCTTCGACAGCGACATGGACGCGATGTTCGAGTTCGAAGCCATGGCGCAAGGCCTGGCCTTCGCGACCGACGACCACCGCCAGGCCATCGACGATTTCACGCAGCGCCGGCCGGCGCGCTTCCAGTGGCCCGCCTCGCCCTCCTCTTCTTCCTCTTGACTCAAGGACCCACCGCATGACCGACCACGCCCCGTCCCCCACTGAACTGCGCGAGGAAATGCGCGGCGCCGTGATGTGGCTCACCATCGACCGCGAAGCGCGCCGCAACGCCATCAGCGCGGGCGTGCTCGCCGGCCTGTCCGACGCGCTGGCGCGCGCCAACCGCAACACCGACGTGCGCGCCGTCGTCATCACCGGCGCGGGCACGCGCGCCTTCTGCGCGGGCGCCGACCTGCAAAGCGGCAGCGCCTTCAAGTTCGACCACTCGCAGCCCTACCAGGGCTTCGCCAACCTGTTCCGCCAGGCGAAGCAATCGACCGTGCCGCTCATCGCGCGCGTCAACGGCGCGTGCATGGCCGGCGGCATGGGGCTCATGGGCATGTGCGACATGGCCGTGGCCAGCAGCCAGGCCGTGTTCGGCCTGCCCGAGGTGAAGGTCGGCCTCTTTCCTGCGCAGGTGCTCAGCGTGCTCGGCGACCTGCTGCCGCGCCGCGTGCTGTCCGAGATGTGCATCACCGGTGAACCCATCACCGCCGCACAGGCGCTCGAACACGGCCTCGTCAACCGCGTGAGCGATGACGTCGACGAGAGCGTCGACTGGCTGCTCGGTCGCATGCTCGACAAGTCGCCCGCCGCCATCCGCCGCGGCCTGTACACGATGAAGAAGATCGAGGCCATGGCGTTTGAAGAATCGATGGCCTTCACCGAGAGCCAGATCGCCCTCTTCGCCCTGACCGAAGACGCCGCGGAAGGCCAGCTCGCCTTCCGCGAAAAACGCAAACCGCAATGGAGTGGCCGATGAACAGCAACACAAAGAACAGCAAGGACCGCGTCGTCCGCATCGGCGGCGCCTCCGGCTTCTGGGGCGACAGCAGCGTGGGCGCGCCACAACTCGTGGCCAGCGGACAGATCGACTACCTGGTGTTCGACTACCTGGCTGAACTCACCATGTCGATCCTCGCGGGCGCACGGCTCAAGAAGCCCGAACTGGGCTACGCCACCGACTTCGTCTCGGTCGCCATGAAGGCCGTGCTCAAGGACGTGGTGGCACAAGGCATCCGTGTCGTGAGCAACGCGGGCGGCGTCAACCCGCAAGGCTGCGCCGACGCACTGGCCGCGCTCGCTGCCGAGCAAGGCATCGCGCTGAAGATCGCGGTGGTGAGCGGCGACGACGTGTCGCCGCTGCTGCCCGAGCTGCGCGCATCGCAACCGCCCGTGCGCGAACTGCAGAGCGGCGCGGCCCTGCCCGAGCGCGTGCTCACCGCCAACGCCTACCTCGGCGCGCGGCCCGTGCAGGCGGCGCTCGATGCGGGCGCGCAGGTGGTCATCACCGGCCGCTGTGTCGACTCGGCCGTCACGCTCGGCGTGCTGATGCACGAATTCAAATGGCAGCCCGGCGACCACGACCTGCTGGCGGCCGGCAGCCTCGCGGGCCACATCATCGAATGCGGCTGCCAGGCCACCGGCGGCCTGCACACCGACTGGGACACCGTGCCCGACTGGCCGCACATCGGCTATCCCATCGTCGAGTGCAGCGCCGACGGCAGCTTCGTCGTCACCAAGCCCGCGGGCACCGGCGGCAAGCTCACGCCCGCGGTGGTCGGCGAGCAGATGCTCTACGAGATCGGCGACCCCGCCACCTACCTGCTGCCCGACGTGGTGGCCGACTTCACGCAGGTGCGCATCGAACAGGCCGGCGAACACCGCGTGGCCGTGCACGGCGCGCGCGGGCGCGCACCGACCGCCACCTACAAGGTCTGCGCCACCTACGTCGAAGGCTTCAAGACCGCGGCGCAGCTCACCATCGTCGGCTTCGATGCGGTGGCCAAGGCGCGTCGCACCGGCGAGGCGATCCTCACGCGCACGAGCGAGCTGATCGCGGCCGCCGGCCTCGGGCCCTACAGCGGCACGCAGCTCGAAGTGCTGGGTGCCGAGTCCTGCTACGGACCGCATGCCCAGGCCACGCCAACGCGTGAAGCCATCCTGCGCCTCGCGGTGACGCACCCGCGCAAGGAAGCCCTGGAGCTGTTCGCACGCGAGGTCGCGCCGGCGGGCACCTCGTGGGCGCCGGGCACCACGGGCGCGGGCGGCGGGCGCGCATCGGTCTCGCCGTCCATCCGGCAGTACGCGTTCCTGCTCGACAAGGCGCGGGTGCAGCCGCACGTCACGGTCGATCGTGCGCCGGTCGAGGTGCCGCCGACGCAGGCGGGGCCGGGAGACGGCGCACCCCGTGCGGCGGTCGCTTCGGCAGACACCGTGGCCGACATCGACACCGCCGACAGCATCGAAGTGCCGCTGATCCGCCTCGCGTGGGCCCGCAGCGGCGACAAGGGCGACACCTCCAACATCGGCATCATCGCGCGCCACCCCGCGCTGTTGCCGCTGCTGCGCGCGCAGCTCACCGAGGCCCGCGTGGCCGCATGGCTCGCGCACCTGGTGCAGGGCCGCGTCACGCGCTACGACGTGCCCGGCATCGACGCCTTCAACTTCGTCTGCGAACAGGCGCTGGGCGGCGGCGGCATGGCCTCGCTGCGCAACGACCCGCTGGGCAAGGGCATGGGACAGATCCTGCTCGCGATGCCGGTGCGTGCGAGCACCGCCCTGCTGGCGCTGTTGCCATGAACGCCGCGCGCATCCGGCGACGCAGGCTGGTGCTGGGCAGCTGCGGCGCCGCAGTGCTCGGCGCGCCGCTGCATGCGCTGGCGCAGCCGGCCTGGCCGTCGCGGCCGATCCGCCTCATCGTCTCCTTCAGCACCGGCAGCGGCAACGACACCATCGCGCGTGAGCTCGCGGTTGCGATGACGCAGCAACTGGGCCAGAGCGTGGTGGTGGAAAACCGCGGCGGCGGTGGCGGCGTGATCGGCACCGACGCCGTCGCCAAGGCCGCGCCCGACGGCTACACCATCGGCCTGGGCACCAGCTCGCAGCTGGTGATGAACGTGGGCCTGTACCGCTCGCTGCCCTTCGACGTGGAGAAAGACCTGCAGGCCATCGGCCTGGTCTCACGCACACCGCTCGTGCTGGTGGCCAGCGCCGACATGCCGGGCACGCTGAAGGAACTCATCGCGCTTGCGAAAGCCAAGCCCGGCGTGGTCAGCTACGGCTCCGGCGGCCCGGGCTCCATCAGCCACGTCGTCGGCGAAGCCTTCGCCAAGGCCGCCGGCGTGCAGCTGCTGCACGTGCCCTACAAGGGCAACGGCGCTGCGCTGATCGACCTCTCGGGCGGCCATGTGAAGCTGCTGTTCGACGGCCTCATCTCGACCGCACCACTGGCGAAGCAGGGCAAGCTGAAGATGCTCGCGATCTCGGGCAACAAGCGCAGCCCGATGGCGCCCACGCTGCCGACCTTCGCCGAGCAGGGCCTGCGCGACTACGAGGCCTACACCTGGAACGAGCTGATGGCGCCCGCCGGCACGCCGCCCGAGGTGCTCGCCAGGCTCAATGCCGCGCTCAACCAGGCGTTGGCGTTGCCGGCCGTGCAGGCGCGGCTCGCGCAGGGCGCGTCCGATCCGCTGGGGCCGACCACGCCCGCGCAGGCCGAGGCCTATGGGCGGGCCGAGCGCGCGCGATGGGTACCATTCATCCGCTCGCTGCGCATCGACACTCCCTGAGGCGCAGTCCCGCCACGCAGCACAGCGCACCGCCCCCGACATGAACCTCCCCGCCGCGTCCCCTCTTCCTTCGCCCCTGGGTGGCGACCACGGCGCGGGCGTCACGCAGTACCTGCAACTGGCCAGCGTGCTGCGCCACCGCATCACCCATGGCGAACTGCAGCCCGGCCAGCAGTTGCCCACCGTGGCGCAGCTCGCGGCCGACTACAAGCTCGCGCGCGTCACCGTGCGGCAGGCCTACGGCGTGCTCGCGCGCGAAGGCCTGCTCACCAGCCAGCGCGGCCGCGGCACCTTCGTCGCGGCGCGGCCCGCCGCCTGCACGGACCCGCTGCTGCGCAACGCCATCAACGATCCGCGGGCGCGCAACATCCGTTTCGACATCCTCGAGCAGCGCCGCCAGCAGCCGCTGCCCGAAGGCCTGGCACGCGGCAGCGCCACCTTTGCGGACTACGCCTTCATCCGCAAGATCCACGTGCACGACGACGAGCCTTTCTGCCTCGTCGAGATCCATGTGGCGTCGGAGATCCACGCGCTCTTTCCGCCCGACAGCGAACAGCACCACAAGATCGCCCACCTGCTCGAACAGCATGCCGCCGAACGCATGCACAAGGTGCAGCAGACGCTCACCGTGGCGCCGGCCGACCTGC
Organism: Variovorax sp. EBFNA2; assembly: GCF_033802765.1. Taxonomy (NCBI): domain Bacteria; kingdom Pseudomonadati; phylum Pseudomonadota; class Betaproteobacteria; order Burkholderiales; family Comamonadaceae; genus Variovorax; species Variovorax sp. EBFNA2. The sequence continues at coordinate 44,540 of NZ_CP138496.1, read as the reverse complement.
TGCTCGCGCAGTACCTGCACTGCTCCTTTGCCACCCCCATCGCGCACATGGAGCGCCGCGTGTTCGACACCCAGGGCCGCATCGCGCTCGCCGGGCGCTTCTGGTACCGGGGCGACCGCTTCGTGTCCGACATCGAGATGCCCTTCGCCACCTGGGCCAACGCCGGGGCGTCGCTGATCCCCGAGGCCCTGGCGCTGCCCTGAGAAAGTGTGAACGAACCCGCCATGCCCGCTCATCCCGCCCAGGCGCGCCCCCTCCGCGTTTCAAATGCTCGCCATAGCCCAAGCTATGGCTGCGCTTTGCGCCTTGAGGGAACGCGCCTGGGCGGGCTGCTCGGCCACGCCGGATTCATTCACACCTTCTGAGCTGACTTGCCGTCCCTAGCACCAATCGGGACAACCGTGCGACAGCAGGGTTGAGGCGGGCGGCTTAGCCTCGGGCCTGTTTCAACTCTGCCCCCTCCATCCGCGATGTCCACCCTTTTCGACCCCGTCCAGGCCGGCGACCTGCAGCTCGCCAACCGCATCGTGATGGCGCCGCTCACGCGCAACCGCTCGCCCAATGCGATCCCGCCCGACATCGCCGCCACCTACTACGCGCAGCGCGCCAGTGCCGGCCTGCTCATCACCGAAGCCACCGCCATCAGCCACCAGGGCCAGGGCTATTCCGACGTGCCCGGCCTCTACGGCACCGAACAGCTCGACGCCTGGAAGCGCGTGACCGACGCCGTGCACGCCCAGGGCGGCAAGATCGTCGTGCAGCTGTGGCACGTGGGCCGTGTCTCGCACACCGAACTGCAGCCCGATGGCGGCAAGCCCGTCGCGCCCTCGGCCATCACCGCCAAGACCAAGACCGTGCTCATCAAGGACGGCGTGCCCACCTTCGTCGAAACCTCGGAGCCGCGCGCGCTCGACGCCGCCGAGCTGCCCGGCATCGTCCACGCCTTTGCGGTGGCCGCACGCAACGCCGTCGAGACCGCGGGCTTCGACGGCGTGGAGCTGCACGGCGCCAACGGCTACCTGCTCGACCAGTTCCTGAAAGACGGCAGCAACAAGCGCACCGACGACTACGGCGGCTCCATCGAGAACCGCGCACGCCTGCTGCTCGAATCCACGCGCGCCGTGGTCGACGCCGTCGGCGGCGGCAAGACCGGCATCCGCCTGTCGCCCGTCACGCCCGCCAACGACGCGCACGACAGCGACCCGCAACCGCTGTTCACCTACGTCGTGAAACAGCTCGCACCGCTGAACCTGGCCTACATCCACATCATCGAAGGCGCCACCGGCGGCCCGCGCGAAATTGCCGACCGCCCCTTCGACTACGAAGCCCTCAAGGCCGCCTACCGCGCCGCTGGCGGCAAGGCCGCGTGGATGGTCAACAACGGCTACGACCGCCCCCTGGCCGAAGAAGCCCTGAAGGAAGGCGACGACCTCGTGGCCTTCGGCAAGCCCTTCATCTCGAATCCTGACCTGGTGCGCCGGCTGCGTGAGAACGCGCCGCTGAACGAGCTGGACAAGGCGACGATGTATGGTGGGGGCGTCAAGGGCTATACGGACTATCCGGCGCTGGGCTGAGTCCCCGACGGCCCCTGAGGGCCATGGCAAGATGCAGCGGACCTTTTCTTCATCAACGTCCGTCTGCAGGAGCGCAACGCCATGGCCCGCATCGAACAACGGCTCGCAGCACTCGGCCTCGTGCTGCCCCCGCCGGTCACGCCACCGCCCGGCGTCCTCCTCCCCTTCCAGTTCGTCCGCCTCATCGGCCGGCGCGCGATCGTCTCGGGCCATGGCCCGCTCACTGCCGACGGTCGCATCGCCACGCCGCTCGGCAAGCTCGGCGCGGAGCTGACGGTCGAGCAGGGCTACATCGCCGCGCGCCTCACCGCGCTCGCAATGCTCGGCAGCCTGCAGCGCGCGCTCGGTGATTTGGACCGCATCACCGCATGGACGCGCGTGTTCGGCATGGTCGCTTCGGCGCCTGGCTTTCAGCAGCAGCCGGCGGTGATCAACGGGTTTTCCGACCTGATCCTCGAACTCTTCGGCCCCGACATTGGCGCCCATGCGCGCAGCGCCGTGGGCATGGCCGAATTGCCTTTCGGCATCCCGGTGGAGATCGAGGGCGAAGTCGAGTTCGACGCATGAGCACCGACACAACGTCCTGGACCTTGCGCCGCGCGACCGCCGACGACGTGGCAGCCGTCACTGCCTGCGCCGTCGAGGCCTTCCGCACCTACATCCCGCGCCTGGGTCTCACGCCAAGGCCGATGACGCGCGACTACGCCGAGGCCATCGCGCACCTGCAGGTCTGGGTGGCCGAGCGGCCGGCGCAACAGATCGGCGCGGCACTGCTGCTCGATGTGACCGACGAAGGCTTCCTCATTGATGTGATCGCCGTTCACCCCGACCACCAGGGCAGCGGCGCGGGTCGCGCATTGCTCGAACTGGCCGAGCGCGAAGCGCTGCGCCAGGGCCACGGGTCGATCTACCTGTTCACGAACGAGAAGATGACCGAGAACCTCGCGCTCTACCAGCGCATCGGCTATGTCGAGTACCGGCGCGAATCGCTCGACGGCCGCACGCGCGTCTATCTGCGCAAGCCACTGACGGCCGCGTGAAACCTCAGGCGTCGTCTGCGAAGGTCACGCTCACGCGCAGACCCGCAGGCTCCGCCGCTTCGAGCCGCAACTCCGCCCCCAGCAGTTCGGCATAACGCGCCACGATCGACAGCCCCAGCCCCGCGCCCTGCCCCAGCTTCTGGCCTGCGGGACCTTGCGCCCAGCGCTGCATGAGGTCGCGCTGCGCTTCGAGGGGAATGCCGGGTCCGTCGTCGATCACGCTCAGCGTGCGGCCCGCGAGTTCGACCGTGATCGTGCGACCGCCATAACGCAGCGCGTTGTCGATGAGGTTGTCGAGGATGCCCTCCACCAGCGCTTCGTTCGCAAGCACCGTCACGCCGTCGTCGAGGCCGCGTGCGCCCAGGTCGACACCGCGTGCATCGGCACGCGCGAGGTGGCGCAGCACGGTCTGTTCGGCCAGCACATCGAGCGCCACTGGTGTGCGCTGCAGGTCGGTGCGCGCCTCGTCGGCCAGCGCGAGTGCGAGCAGCTGGTCGATGAGGTGGCTCGCGCGCGCCTGCCGTTCGGACACGCGCGTGAGCTGCTCGCGCCACACCGCGGTGTCGTGTTGCGCGAGCCCGTACTCGGCGAGTGCGCGAATGCCGGCGAGCGGCGTGCGCAGCTCGTGCGCGACGTTGCCCACGAACTCGCGTTGTGCGCGCACGCTGTAGCGCAACCGGTCGAACAGCGCATTCACCGCATCGCCCAGGCGCTGCAGTTCCTTCGAGGTCTGCGCCACGGCCACCGGCGAGAGGTCGCGCACGTCGCGCGTGTCGAGCGCACGCTGCAAGTCGCCGAGCGGTCGCAGATCGCGTCGGATGCCATGCCAGAGCCACACGGCCAGCAGCACGAGGAGCAGCACCTGCGGCGCCATGGCATAGAACAACAACCGCTGCACGAGCGCGGCGCGGCTCAGCGTGGTCTGCGCCACGATGACGCGGTAGGGCATGTGCAGGCCGGGCTCCGTGTCGTGATCGAGCACGACCGCACGCAGCACGTTCCCGTCGTAGTCGATGTCGGAAAAACGGTAGCGCGAACCTTCGTCGGGCAGCGGCGCCTTCAGGTCGACCCTGCCCGAGATGGGCGTGCCGTCGAGCCGCTGCACCGAGAAGTAGACCTTGTCGGTCTGATCGAACAGCACGGTCGCCACTTCGCGCGGCGTCAGCAGCAGCTCGATGCCGCGCTCGCCGGCCTGCACGTTGGCCGACAGCGCATAGGCGTCGTCGAGCATGCCGCGGTCGAAGGCCTGTTCGGAGAAGTAGTTGGCGATGACCAATGCGATCACCGCGCCCGCCATCCAGGTCAGCGCCAGCGGCACCAGCACGTTGCGCAGCACGCGCCGCGTGAGCGACGGCGCGGTGCGAGCGGCCGTCGGCGTTGACTCGCTCACCGGTGGCCTCACACCTCGGCTTCGAGCAGGTAGCCGATGCCGCGCAAGGTGCGGATGCCCGCGCCCGAACCGAGCAGCTTCTTGCGCAGGCGCGAGATGAAGGCCTCGAGCGCGTTGTCGCCGAGCGATTCGTCAAAGCCCGAGAGCTTGTCCGACAGCGCCCGCTTGCTCACCGTGCGGCCCGGTGGGCTCATGAGCTCCCACAGCACCTCGAACTCACGCGCGGGCAAATCGAGCGGCGCGTTCGCGACCGCGAAGCGCCGCGCCTTGCGGTCGAGCTTGAGCTGGCCGAGCACCACGATGTCTTCGGTGCCCTTGGCACGCCGCACCAGCGCACGCAGCCGCGCTTCCACCTCGGCGAGATCGAAGGGTTTTCCCAGGTAGTCGTCGGCGCCCGCATCGAGCCCGGCGATGCGCTCTTCGGTGCGACCGCGCGCCGTGAGCACCAGCACCGGCGTGCGATCGCCGCGTGCTCGCGCCTGTCGCAACGCAGTGAGGCCGCTCGCGAGGCCGCTGGTGGGGCTGGCGGTGGCAGGCAGGTTGAGGTCGAGCAGCACGGCATCGAAGGGCTGCACGCGCCACAGGTGGTCGGCGTCCTCGACGTTGGTCGACACATCGACCCGGTGGCCCGCGTCGGCGAGGCTGCGCAGCATCACGTCGCGCAGCACGGTGTCATCTTCCACAAGCAGGATTCGCATGGTGAGTGAATGAGTGGGTGTGTGATTCTGTGGATCTGCCCTGGTGAAAGACGCGTCAGCGGCCGGTCAGTCGCTCACCGCGATAAACGCGGCATGAGCATACGACACGCCTTCCGATGAGTGCACGCGATCCCTCCGATCCCTTGAGCCTGGTGTCCCCCGCCGTGCAGCGCACCGCGGTGGTTCTGCTCCATGGTTTATGCAGCACACCTGACGAGCTGCTGACCGTGCAATCGACCTTGCAGCGCCACGGGTATGCGGTGCAGCCGCTGTGCATCGTGGGCTACTCGTTCGACGTGGCCGCGCCACTGCAGCAGGCCGTGCCTTTCGAACGCTGGCTCGACACGCTCGAAGCGCACGTGAAGGCGCTGCGGCGCACGCACGACCGCGTGATGCTGGTCGGCATCTCCGCCGGCGCGTCGCTGGCCTTGGGCGGCGCGATCCGTTGCGGGCGCGAGGTCGATGCGCTCGTGCTCATGTCGACCACGCTGCGCTTCGACGGCTGGGCCGTGCCACGCACGCGCTGCCTGCTGCCGCTGGCTTTCTACACGCCGCTGGGCCGCTTCTGGCAGTACCGTGAGCGCCCGCCCTACGGCGTGAAGAACGAGCGCGTGCGCACCTGGATCGAACGCGAACTGCGCCATCGCCAGGTCTCGCGCGCCGGCAGCGCGGTGATCGGCGTGGGCCACCTGCGCGAGCACGACCGGCTCATCCGCCATGTGAGGCGACGCCTGAACGACGTGCAGTGCGAACAGGTGCTGGCGCTGCATGCGCGCGAAGACGAGGTGGCCAGCCTGTCGAACCTCGACCTGCTCGTGCGCGGGTTGCGCTGCGCCTCGCTGCGCACCGTGGTGTTGAACAACAGCTACCACATGATCTCCATCGACAACGACCGCCAGCAGGTGGTGCGCGAGACCCTCGCCTTCGCCGAAACCGTGGCCCACGGCCCGGTGCCCGAACCCGTGGTCCGCACCCGCGGACTTTCCGTTCTCCACGCCTGAAAGAAAGGAACCCCCTCATGTCTTCCTCTCCCACCTTCAACAGCATCGCCACGATCCTCGAGACCGACTTCCGCGTGGACCGCGCGAACATCTCGCCGGCCACCGCGCTGTCGGACCTCGGCCTCGATTCGCTGGCGCTCATGGAGTTCGTCTTCGCAGTCGAAGACGCGTTCCACCTGCGCATTCCGGAAGACCGGCTCGACCCGCGCGAAGCAGGCATCACGCTGCAGCGGCTGTGCGAGGTGATCGATGCCGAAGGTGAAGCAGCTGCCGCACGCAGCGAGCCGATGGCAGCCACGGCATGAGCAGCGGCGCCGCCCACGCCGTGCTCGCGGCCGCCTCGACCGCGCGCACCGCCGCCGCACCCGTGCACGTGAGCGGCCTCGGCTTCATCACGCCGCTCGGACGCAGCATCGAGGCCTTCGACGACGCACTGTTCGCCGGCCGTTCCGCGGTGCGCGCACAGACGCTCGAGATTCCGGGCATGGACCTGATGGCGATTGCTGCCGCCACCTGCGACTTCGACGCCAGCGGCGTGCGCAGCGCCTCGCGCCTGCCACTCGACCGTGGCACCGCGATGGCATTGGCCGCTGCGCAAGATGCTGCAACCGATGCCGGGCTCGATCTCGACACCATCGACCGCGACCGCCTCGGCATCTTCTGGGGCAGCGGCCTGGCCGGCGCCAGCACCTTCGACGCCACCACGCGCGCGCTCTACGGCGAACAGCGCCGCATGCGCCCCACCACCGTACTCACCGTGATGCCGAACGCGGCCGTTGCCGAACTGGCGCTGCACTTCGGCGCGCGTGGTGCGGCGCTGGCCTATGCATGCGCCTGCGCTTCATCAGCGGTCGCCATCGGCGAAGCCATGCGCGCCATCCGCGGCGGCTGGATCGACATCGCCATCGTCGGTGGCCACGATGCGATGCTCACGCCCGGGGTGATGGCCAGCTGGCATGCGATGCGTGTGATGGCACCACCGCCGGCCAATGCGCCCGCGTCCGCGTGCCGTCCGTTCTCGGCCGACCGCGCGGGCTTCGCCATCGGCGAGGGCGCGGCTGCGCTGGTGCTCGAGTCGGAGGCGCATGCGCGAGCGCGTGGTACCGGCGCGCAGCCCTTCGTGCTCAGCGGCTACGCGAGCAACTGCGACGGCACGCACATCACGAATCCCGACCCGGCCGGCCAGGTGCGTGCGATGCGTGCGGCGCTGCGCGACGCCGGGCTCACGCCGTCGGACATCGGCCACATCAACGCCCACGGCACGGCCACTGCAGCTGGTGATGCGGCTGAAGCTGCATCGATCGGTGAACTCTTCGGCGACACCGCACCGATCAGCGCGACCAAGGCGATCCATGGCCATGTGCTCGGCGGTGGTGGCGCCATCGAACTCGTGGCCGCATTGCGTGCATTGGCGCGCGAGGCCTTGCCGCCCATCGCCCACCTGCACACGCCGGATGCTGCATTCGGCAATGTCGATTTCGTGCGCGGCGCCGCGCGCGAGGCGCGGGGGTTGCGCCATGTGCTGTCGAATTCCTTCGCCTTCGGCGGCACGAATGCGGTGATCGTGGCGAGCCGGCGCTGACCTCCAGGGGACAGAAAAACCGGTGCCATCGTCGGCACCGCCTTGCTATGCTGCGCCGCATCGTTCCCACAGAAGAAGCGCGACATGCCCCTGCACCGCCTCGCCACCCCCTCCGATTTCGACGCCGTCTTCGATCTCTACATGCACGAGCGGGTCGTGCCCTACCTCGGCTATGACCCGATGCCGCGCGACGACTTTCGCCCGATCTTCCAGGGCCTGCTCGACAGCGGTGCCTTCTTCCTCTTCGACGTCGATGGCCAGGTCGCCGGTTTCTACCGCGTCACACGCTACCCGGGCCGTGCGCAGCATGTGGCGAGCCTGGGCACGCTCGCGGTCGATCCCACATTGCATGGCCGCGGCATCGCGCAGACCATGGTGACCGACGTGCTCGCGCGGCTGAAGGCCGAAGGCGTTCGCCGCGTCGAGCTGATGGCCGAGAGCGACAACGCCACGGCCCTGCGTTTCTATGCCCGGCTGGGCTTCGTGCACGAAGGCACGCTGCGCCAGTTCTACCGCCGGGCCGGTGAAGCGGACTTCATCGACGAGCACCTGATGGCGCTGCTGTTCGACTGATCCGCTGTCGGATCAATGTTGCTGCTGCTGGTGCTTCGGCTTCCAGCGCCGCAGCAGCAGCGCATTGGCCATCACGCTCACGCTCGACAGCGCCATCGCCGCGCCGGCCACCACCGGGCTCAACAAACCGAAGGCCGCAAGCGGAATGCCGGCCACGTTGTAGGCAAAAGCCCAGAACAGGTTCTGCCGGATCTTCGCCACCGTGCGGCCCGAGAGTTCGAGCGCTTCGGCCACGAGCGCGAGGTCGCCGCGCATCAGCGTGATGCCGGCCGCTTCCATCGCCACGTCGGTGCCGCCGCCCGAAGGCGCCATCGCGATGCCCACATCGGCCGCGGCCAGTGCGGGTGCGTCGTTGGCACCGTCGCCGACCATCGCGACCACGTGGCCGTTCTTGCGCAATGCGCTCACTTGCTCGGCCTTGTCGGCGGGCAGCACATCGGCGCGCACGTCTTCGGCCGGAATGCCGAGCCGCGCCGCCATCGCCTGCGCTGCGCGCAGGTTGTCACCCGAGATCATCACCACGCGCAGGCCGCGCGCACGCAAGGTGCGGATCGCTTCGGCCGCCTGCGGCTTCGGCTCGTCGGCGAAGGCCAGCAGTGCCTGCACATGCGCGGAACCGGCGTCGTCGAAGCGCAGCAGTGCGGACACCGTGGCGCCCTGCGACTGCAGGCGCTCGATGTCGGCTTCGGCCGGCATCGCATCGAGTTCGCGGCACCAGCGCAGGCTCGCGATGGCCCAGGTCGCGCCGTTCACTTCGCCGCGCACGCCGCGGCCCGGCATCGCCTGCATCGCGCCGAGCGGCGGTGCCTGCACGCCGCGTTCGGCGGCAGCGGTGAGCACAGCGCGTGCGAGCGGATGCTCGCTGCCGCCTTGCAGGCTGGCGGCCGTGGCGAGCAGGTCGTTTTCGTTGGCCAGCGCACCGGCCGCGGGCAGCAGCGCCGTGAGCACGGGGCGGCCCACTGTCAGCGTGCCGGTCTTGTCGAAGGCCACGGTGTCGACGCGGTGCGCGATTTCCAAAGCGCGCGCGTCCTTGATGAGGATGCCGTGCTTCGCGGCCACGCCCGTGCCCGCCATCACCGCCACCGGCGTCGCAAGACCCAGCGCACACGGACAGGCGATGACCAGCACCGCCACCGCATGGATCAGCGCAGTCTCGACGCCGGCACCCGCGAACATCCAGCCCGCAAACGTGACCAGCGCGATCAGCAACACGACCGGCACGAACACGGCCGCCACTTGGTCGACCATGCGCTGGATCGGCGCCTTGGCAGCCTGTGCGTCTTCGACCAGCCGGATGATGCGCGCCAGCACGCTTTCGGCGCCGACCGCGCGCACTTCGATGACCATGCGACCGTCGCCGTTCACCGCGCCGCCGGTCAAGGCATCGCCGGGGTTCTTGGCCACGGGCAGCGGTTCGCCCGTGAGCATCGATTCGTCGACCTCCGATTGCCCTTCGAGCACGCGCGCATCGGCCGGCACGCGTTCGCCGGGACGCACGGCGAGGCGGTCGCCGACCATCACGTCGGCCAGCGGCACGTCGCTTTCCTTGCCGCGTGCATTGATCAGGTGGGCCACTTCGGGCCGCAACTGCTGCAGCGCGCGGATCGCCGACGTGGCCTGGCGCTTGGCGCGCGCCTCGAGCCACTTGCCCAGCAGCACCAGCGTGATCACCACCGCCGAGGCTTCGAAGTACAGGTGCGGCACCATGCCGTGCCCCGCATGCTCGCCGGTGGCGGCGCGCCACCACAGCCACAGCGACAGGCCGAAAGCCGCGCTGGTGCCCAGCGCCACGAGCAGGTCCATGTTGCCGGTGCGGGCCTTGGCCGCATGCCAGCCCGCGCGATAAAAACGCGCGCCGAGCCAGAACTGCACCGGCGTTGCCAGCAGCAACTGCACCCAGGGCGGCAGCATCCAGCTTTGCCCGATCAGGTCGCCGAGCATCGGCGCCATCAGCGGGATCGACAGTGCCAGGCCGACGGCCACGGGCATGAAGCCGTGCCAGGGCGACATCGCCGCGGCCTCGTCTTGCGCAGTGCTTTCGGCACGCGGCTCGTAGCCGGCGGCGCGCACGGCACGGCGCAGCAGCAGCGCCATGTCCTCGCCGCCGGTGGCCACGATGCGGGCCGACTCGGTCGCGAGGTTGACGCTCACGTCCTGCACGCCGGGCACGTTCTTGAGCGCGCGCTCCACGCGCATCACGCACGAGGCACAGGTCATGCCGCCGACCGAGAGGTCCAGCGTGGCGGCGGCGGCCGATGAGGGTGGGGGCTGAATGTGTTCCATGGTGCCGAGGCTAAAGCCTGACACCATGGCAAGGTCAAGCGGCGATTTTTCAAAGCCCTTGGCTGGACGTTGACATCGTGAGAGGGTTGAAACTGGCGTTGTCCCCGATTCGGGTGTTCAATCTCTTCACCCTTCATTCAATCATCCATTCCCCCCAAGGAGCAACGACGATGAGCCAGAAATTCCAGGTCTCCGGCATGAGCTGCAACCACTGCGTGGAGGCAGTGCAAGACGCGGTACAGACGGTCGATCCGCATGCGCAGGTCACGGTCGATCTCGAAACCGGCCATGTGGACGTGCTGAGCCAGCAGCCGCGCCAGGACCTCGTGGCCGCGATCGAGAACGCCGGCTACACCGTTCAATGACGACAGCGACCACGGCCCACGGCCGCCAGGTGGCCATCGGCGAGGCCGCGCGGCTGTCGGGCGTGTCGGCGCGCATGGTGCGCCACTACGAAGGCCTGGGGCTGCTGCCGGCGGTGGCGCGCACCGAGAGCGGCTACCGCCAGTACAACGACGCCGACATCCACACGCTGCGCTTCATCAAGCGCTCACGCGATCTGGGTTTTTCGATGGAAGAGATCGCCGAACTGGTCGGCCTGTGGCACAACCGCCGCCGCGCCAGTTCGAGCGTGAAGCGCATCGCCGAAAAGCACCTCGGTGAACTGGAGCAGCGCATCGCCGACATGCAGTCGATGCGCAGCACGCTCGCGCACCTCGTGCATTGCTGCCATGGCGATGCGCGGCCCGACTGCCCGATCCTGGACGACCTGAGCCAAGTTTAGGTACTCCCCCAGGCTTCGCGCACTTCGTGTCGCTGCGCCAACCCCCTCGCCGGGGGCGATACCGGTGGCCCGGCAAAGCCGGTTCCACGGTATCCCTGGAAAAAGTCAGGCGTTCTTCACGAGCGACAGGACCTGGCTCGTGTCCAGCGTGCGCGCCCGTTCCTGGATCGCCGGCAGGTACTGCGTCTGCAGGCCCTGCCCTTCCTTCACCACATTCGAGAACGCGTCCTTCAGCATCTGCGTGGACAGCGTGCGGCCGCCCGCGTAGTAGCGCTTGGCCACATGGCCCAGCGCATAGGTCGACGCGAAGCTCATGCCCGAGCTCACGGCCTGCTTGCCGAGACCGCCCAGGAGGCCGCCGCCGACCTTGCCCAGCAAGCCGCCGAGCAGCTTGCGCCCGGCCTGCTCCAGGTACTGCGAGGTCAGGCCCACGCCCACCGTGGCCAGGAAATCCTTGATGTGGCCGGTGTCCAGCTGGTAGCCGTGCGCCTGCCCGATGCGGTAGACCAGCTTCATCTGCAGCGGAATGATCGCCATGGTCGACAGCGTCTCGGGCAGCAGCTCGAGCGCGCCGTTGAGGATGGCGGCGTTGAGGATCGCGCGGTCCAGCTCGGTGCTGTCGGGCGCCTGCGGCGCCGCGGGGGCCGCCGCTGCAACCGCAGTCGCGCCCGTGGCCGCCACAGCCGCCGGCACCGCGGCGGCAATGTCTTCCGCCCGCTGCGAGAACTGCGCCACCGAGGCGTCCAAGCCGAGCGAGCTGCGCACGTCCATCAGAAAGAGCCGCTCCGGCTCCGACTGCACGCCGTCGGCGTCGCACATGCACACCGCCATCTCGTACGCCAGCTGCCGCGACTCGGCGCTTTTCAGCTCGCCGGCCACCGAGGCCAGCGACACCCGCTTCATGAGCACGTCCTGGTAGATCGTCGGCAGGTTCACGCCGTCGGCCTGCGACAGGCCCTCGGCGATGCGCTTGATCTCGGCGCGCTCGCGTTCGTGCTTTTCGCCGTCGACGAAGGCCGCCAGCAGGCTCAGGGTGACGATCGCTTTTGTTTCAGAAGGTGTCATGTTCGAGTTTTTTCGTCATGTGAAGGAACGGATTGGGTCCGCGCCGCGCCCGAAGGTTCCGCTTCGCGTTCTCCCCACAAAACTGGGACAACTCTGTGGGTAACCCCGGCACTGCTCTGTAGGGGCGCTGCAAGTCATTGATTTACAAAGGAAATCTACAACATGCCCAAATAACAGGCACTTGATTTCTTTGTCGGAAAACCGCCTTTCGCAGAATTGTGGAAGGCTGTCAAAGGACAACTCTGGGGAGAGTTCTGGCACAAGCCATCGGTTATCCACAGGGCCGGCGGGTTACCCCATGTTGTCCAAGTTGCGGGTACACCACGGAAGCGCGGGTGCGCACAGTGACGCAGGCATGACAAGTCGTTGTCACGTCAAGGAAAAAGCGACCTTTCCACAGAAGGGTGCGACCCTTATCTACTACTACTAATTTGAATAAGAAGAATAAGAAGACAGGAAGGGGAAAAGCCGCGCCCGAAAAAAAAACCGCGAAAGGCCGCGCCGGTCCCCGGCGCCTCGGGCGAAAAACCGGGCACGGGTCGTCCTTGGCCCTCGCTAACATCGCCGGATGAGCTTCAAACCCCGGATCCTGATTGCCGAAGACGAATCGGGCATCGCCGACACGCTCCAGTACGTTCTGAGCAGCGACGGCTTCCAGCCGGTCTGGTGCGCCACGGCCGAAGAAGCCATCGCGCAGTTCGCGCAGGAACGCCCTGCGCTCGCGATCCTGGACATCGGATTGCCCGACCTGAACGGCTTCGAGCTCTTCAAACGCCTCCAGGCGCTGAATCAGTCGATGGGTGGCCCGGAGGTACCGATGGTGTTTTTGACGGCCCGCAGCGACGAAATAGACCGCGTGGTGGGCCTCGAACTGGGTGCCGACGACTACATCGCCAAGCCGTTCTCTCCCCGGGAGCTGGTCGCCCGGGTCCGAACCATCCTGCGGCGCAGCGCCAGAAACGGCGTAGGAAGCCCGCCAGTCGCCGCAGCGCCGATTCATGGGGTACCCCATCAAAACGCGCCGGCGCCGCTTCCAGCGGCGCCACAGACCCCTGCAACGCCCTTTTCGCTCGACAGCGAGCGCATGCAAATCCGTTACTACGGACGGCTGCTGGAACTCTCGCGCTACGAATACGGGCTGCTGAAACTCATGGTCCAGCGCCCGGGGCGCGTGTTCACGCGCGACGAACTGCTCCAGCTCGTCTGGGACGACGCCAGCGACAGCTTCGACCGCACGGTCGACGCGCACATCAAGACGCTGCGCGCCAAGCTCAAGACCATCGCGCCCGAGGTCGAGCCGATCCGCACCTTGCGCGGCACCGGCTACGCGCTGCACGAAGAATTGCCTGCCAGCAGGGCATGACCCGGCGCACGCGGATCTTCATCGGCATCCTGCTGATCTACACGGCAGGCATCGCTTTCCTGCTGTACCGCGTCGTCTCCGACATCGACCCGCGCTACCGCGAGTCGGCCGAAGAATCACTGGTCGAAACTTCGCAGCTCATGGCCAGCCTGGTCGAGCAGGACGTGATCGCGGGCGCCATCAACACGGCGCGGCTGGAGCCGCTGTTTCGCAGCGTCTACACGCGCGAGTTTTCGGCCCAGATCTACAACCTGCACAAGAGCCGGGTCGAGCTGCGCGTGTACGTCACCGACCGCACCGGCCGCGTGATGTTCGATTCGCTCGGCCGCCACCTGGGCAACGACTACTCGCAGTGGAGCGACGTGAAGCGCACGCTCGGCGGCCTGTACGGCGCGCGCACCTCGCGCGACGTCGACGGCGACCCGCGCACCTCCGTGATGTACGTCGGTGCGCCGATCCGCTGGAACGACGAGATCGTCGGCGTCGTCAGCGTCGGCAAGCCGGTGCAGAGCTTCGGCCAGTTCGTCGAAGACGCCCGCGTGCGCACCATCTGGGTCGGCGTGGGTTCGGCACTGGCGCTGCTGCTGCTCACCGTGATCGTTTCGGTGTGGCTGGTGCGGCCCTTCGGCCTGATCCGCGACTACTGGACCTGGGTGCGCGCGCAGCGCAGCCTGAGCCTGTCGCGCATGGCGCGGCGCGCGGTCGATGCGGTGCGCACCGGCTTCGGCGAAATGCGCGATGCGCTCACCGGGCGCAACTACGTCGCCGACTACGTGCAGACCTTCACGCACGAAGTGAAGAGCCCGCTCTCGGCCATTCGCGGCGCGGCCGAGCTGCTGCAGGAACCGCAGATGCCGCACGACCAGCGCGAACGTTTTCTGAAAAACATCGAACGCGAAACGCAGCGCATCCAGGAAATCGTCGACCGCATGATGGAGCTCACCGCGCTCGAAACGCGGCGCACCCTCGACCGCACCGAACCGGTGGCACTGGGCCCGTTGATCGAAGACATTGCGGGCAGCGCACAGCCCGCCGCGTCGCGGCGCGGCATCCGGTTGATCGTGAACATTCGGGAGCCCGCACGCGTTGAAGGCGATCCGTTTCTGCTGCGGCGCGCGATCAGCAATCTGCTCGACAACGCACTCGACTTTTCACCGCCCGACAGCGAGGTGCTGCTGACGCTGGAGACCACGTCGCGGCTGGCGCGCATCAACGTGCGCGACCACGGCCCGGGCATCCCCGACTACGCGCAGGACAAGGTCTTCGAGAAGTTCTATTCGCTCGCCCGGCCGCACAGCCAGAAGAAAAGCACGGGGCTGGGGCTCGCGTTCGTGAAGGAAATTGCGACGCTGCACCGGGGCCGCATCGACCTGGGCAACGCGACGCGCGGCGGCGCCGTGGCGACGCTCACGCTGCCGCTGCTGTCAACGCATCACTGACCGACCAGGGCGCGATACGCGTTGCGCGTCTCGGGGCTCACGGCTTCGAGCAATTGCTCGTACGAGGTCTGATGCCGCGTCAGCATGCGCGCCGAGGCCACGGCCTTCGACTTGCAGAACCAGTGGCAGGTGTGCTGCATCAGGAACAGCTCGGCCGACATCGTGAAGGCCTTCGATTTCGGTGAACGGCCCGCCGTATTTTTCGCCACGCCCGCGATGCCGCGCGCGTGAGTCCGCAGCGCTTCGCGCAGGTCGAAACTCGCGGACGGGAACAGCGTGGTGGCGAACGGCAAGGCCACCGGCAGGCGGCTCACGCGCGTGTCGGCTTCGGGTTCGCGCGCCAGGTCGGCGGCGAAGGTCTCGAACTGGGCGGCGAGCTTTTCCTCGGTGCTGTCGAGCAGGTGCCAGATCTGCTGGCGGCGCTCGGCGTCGTCTTCGCCGAGGCAGCGCAGGTAGCCCTGGGTCAGGCTCTCCATCAGCTTTTCGATCTGGTAGCGG
This sequence comes from Variovorax sp. EBFNA2, assembly GCF_033802765.1. Taxonomy (NCBI): domain Bacteria; kingdom Pseudomonadati; phylum Pseudomonadota; class Betaproteobacteria; order Burkholderiales; family Comamonadaceae; genus Variovorax; species Variovorax sp. EBFNA2. The sequence goes on along the minus strand of NZ_CP138496.1, from coordinate 29,250 downwards.
CCCAGATGGCGGCCGAGCAGCGCGATGCGCTGGCGCTGTTCCTTGGACTTCAGGATGTAGAAGCCAGCGGCAATGAGTGCCACCAGGGTGAGGATTTCCATGGATGCGAGAAAAGGGGAGAGAAGAGAAAAGGCAAAAAAAAATCGCGGGGGCCGCGGCACCGAGTGTAGGCACCGCGCGTCCCCCGCGTTCTGGGATGGATCTCGCCGCCGGCTAGCGGAAGAAGTCCAGGATGCGGTTGCGTTCCTCGGGCGGCGGCGGTGCACCGATCGGCGCGCCCGTCAGCACCTCCACCGGCTGTATCGGCTGCTCGGCGCTTTCCAGGCCCAGGCTCGCCACGTTGTGGCCCGGCGTGAAGTCGTCGAAGTACCACTCGCCGTCGATGCTCACCACGCCGGCCGGCTCGGCCGGCAACATCACGGGCACGCCGCGCAGCGCCGACTGCATGTAGCCGGTCCAGATCGGCAGGCTCAGGCTGCCGCCGGTTTCGCCGCGCACGCCGAGCTGGCGCGGCGTGTCGTAGCCGACCCAGGCGATGCCCACGCGCGTCGGCTGGAAGCCCGCGAACCAGGTGTCGAAGGAGTCGTTGGTGGTGCCGGTCTTGCCGAAGAGGTCGTCGCGCTTGAGCGCCTGGTAGGCCTTGAAGCCGGAGCCGCCCTTCACCACGCTCTGCAGCAGCGATTCCATGACGAAGGCGTTGCGCGCGGGAATGGCGCGGCGGCTTTCGTCGAGCGCCGGGGGCTCGGTTTCCATCAGCACCTTGTCCTTGAGGTCGGTGACGCGGGTCACGAGGTAGGGGTTGACGCGGTAGCCGCCGTTGGCGAACACCGAGTAGCCCACGGCCATCTGCATCGGCGTGACCGAGCCGGCGCCCAGGCCCATCGGCAGGTTGGCCGGGTGCTTGTCCTTGTCGAAGCCGAACTTCGTGACCCAGTCTTGCGCGTAGGGCGCGCCGATCGACTGCAGCACGCGCAGCGTGACCAGGTTCTTCGACTTCATGAGCGCATTGCGCAGTGGCATCGGGCCTTCGAAGCTGCCGTCGAAGTTCTTCGGGTCCCAGGGCTGGCCGCCGTTGACGCCGGCGTCGAACACCAGCGGCGCGTCGTTCACCACGGTGGCGGGCGTGAAGCCTTTTTCGAGCGCGGCCGAATAGATGAAAGGCTTGAAGCTGGAGCCCGGCTGGCGCCAGGCCTGCGACACGTGGTTGAACTTGTTCTTGCCGAAGTCGAAGCCGCCGACCAGCGCGGTGATGGCACCGCTGCGCGGGTCCATCGCGATGAAGGCGCCTTCCACTTCGGGCAGCTGCGTGATTTCCCACGTGTTCTTCGGCGTCTTGGCGACGCGGATCACGGCGCCGCGGCGGATCTTGATGTTCGGCGGCGCCTTCGCGGCCAGGCCGGACTGCGCGGGCTTCAGGCCTTCGCCGGAAATTTCGAAGGCTTCGCCGTTGGCGCGCACCACGGTCACTTCCTTGGCGCTGGCTTCCAGCACCACGGCCGAGATCACGTCGCCGTTGTCGGGGTGCTCGGCCAGCGCTTCATCGACGGCCTCGTCGATTTCCTTCTGGCCGCTGGCCGGCAGGTCGACGAACTTCTCGGGGCCGCGGTACACCTGACGGCGCTCGTAGTCCATGATGCCCTTGCGCAGCGACTTGTACGCCGCCGCCTGGTCGGCCGCGACCAGTGAGGTGTAGACCTTCATGCCGCTGGTGTAGATGCTGTCGCCGTACTGCGCGTACATCATCTGGCGCACAGTTTCGGCCACGTACTCGGCATGCAGCCGGTTCGGATCGGCGGCATCGCGCAGGTGCAACTCTTCCTTCTTGGCTTCGGCCGCCTGCTCGGCGGTGATGAAGCCGGTTTCGTGCATGCGATCGATCACGTAGAGCTGGCGCGCCCGCGCACGGCGCGGGTTGGCCACGGGGTTGTTGGCGCCCGGCGCCTTCGGCAGGCCGGCGAGCATGGCGGCCTCAGCGATCGTCACCTGCTGCAGCGGCTTGCCGAAGTAGGCCTCGGAGGCCGCGGCAAAACCGTAGGCGCGGTTGCCCAGGTAGATCTGGTTCAGGTAGATCTCGAGGATCTGGTCTTTGCTCAGCTGCTGCTCGAGCCGGAAGGCCAGCACGATCTCCGACGCCTTGCGGCTCAGCGTGCGCTCCGAGCTCAGGTAGACGTTGCGCGCCACCTGCATCGTGATGGTCGAGGCGCCCTGCTTGCGCCCGCCCTTGAAGCTGGCCACGGCCGCGCGCGCGAAGCCCTTGTAGTCCACGCCGCCGTGGTCGTAGAAGCGCGCGTCTTCCACGGCCAGCACGGCGTCTTTCATGACCTTCGGAATGTTCGCGAAGGGCGTGAGGTTGCGGCGCTCCTCGCCGAACTCGCCGATCAGCGTGCCTTCGGTGGTGTACACGCGCAGCGGCAGCTTGGGCCGGTAGTCGGCCAGCTCGGAAATGTCGGGCAGCTTCGGGTAGATGGCGACCACCCCCACGATGGCGGCGCCCAGCAGCACGACGGCGCCGGCACCGGCGACGACGGCGCTCCAGCCGGCGATGCGTTTCCAGGGGAGCTGGCGCAGCGCACCGGCGGGTTGGGACGAACGAGGTTCTTGGGACATGGGGATGGGGCCAGGGGGCTAGCGAAGAGGTTGGAGCCGTGGCGCGCGCGGGCGTTCCGTCACCCGGGGATCGAGCGCGCCGCGCCGCACGCCTTCCAGCGCGCAGTGCATGGCATCGAAATACTTGTCGTGGTCGTAGGCGATGAGCAGCAGGTCCACCCCGGCGTCGAGTGCGCCCAGGGTGGCGTTGCAAAGACCTCGGTTGTAGGCCCCGCCCATCGTGAGGTCGTCGGTGACGAGCAGGCCCTGAAAGCCCCATTCGCCTCGAATCACCTGCCGCACGATTTTGCGTGAGAAAGAGACCGGCGCGTCTGCGTCGAGTTCCCGAAGGATGACATGGGCCAGCATGATGGCGGCATCCGAATGTTTCGACACTTCTTGAAACGGCTTCCAGTCGTGCGCGGCGAGACGGGCCACGGGCGTGCGCAGTTCGGCGCCCACGTGGTGCGTGTCCTCGGTCACGCCGGCGAGGCCGGGAAAGTGCTTGAGCGTGCCGCGCACGCCAGCCGACTCAAGGCCTTGCTCGTAAGCGAGCGCCACCTGCGCGGTGACTTCGGGGTCGCTCGAAATGGCGCGTTCCTCGATGCGGGTGTGCAGATCCCAGCGGCCCGGGGCGCGGCCGGGACGCAGGTCGACCACCGGGCTGAAGTTCAGCGTGATGCCCAGCGCGGCGAGCGCCCCGCCCTGCTGCGCGCCGTAGGCGCGGGCACGTTGCAACAGTTCGTGCGCGGGCACGTCGGCGTCGAGCAGGCGGGCGAGCGCCGGCTGGTGCGGCACCAGCGGCGACAGGCGCGAAACCCCGCCGCCCTCCTGGTCGGTCGCCACCACCAGCGGTGGCAGGCCGGCCGCCTGTCGCAGCGCCTGAAGACCGGCGATTTCCGCGCGCAAGGTGTCGGCGCTGCGGCCCTTCACGTTGCGGCCGGTGACGAAGATGCCGCCGATCAGGCCCCGGTGGGCCAGCTCGCGCAGGTCGTTCGCGTCGTCATAGCCGACGATGAAGCGCGCGCCAAGGGCCTGCGCCACCGGGCCCGCGGCCGCGTTCACTTCCATCCGGTGCTGGCGCGAGGCCAGCTCGTGGCCCAGCGCCGTCAGCGTCGCGCCGACCGTCAGGGCCAGCGCCACGACACGGCGTGCGCCGCGCGCGCTGCGCCAGGCGATCGCGCCGCTGGCGCACAGCGCGGCGAGCAGCAGAGGGAGCTCTTCCTCGCGCAGGAAGCGCAGGTGCGGGTCCTTCAGGTGCCAGGCCCAGGCGCACAGCACGGCCAGCACCAGCCAGCCGAGCACGCCGGGGATGGCGCGCAGCAGTTTCATGCGTCCACCGGTGCCGCCGGACCGGCCTCGTTGCGGCGCGACAGCGCATACCAGTCGACCTTGCGCGTCACGAGCATCAGCGTGGCCAGCATGCCGAAGATCAGCAGCGCGCCCAGCAGCAGCGCATTGCTTTCCGAGGCCAGCAGGCCGTAGAGCGCGCCGTACAAGAGCGCCACGAAGGCCGCGAACGACAGGCCGCGTTGCCAGCCGCCGAGCACCGCGCTGAAGTACACGGCCAGCAGCGCCACGCTGGCACCGGCCGCGCCCGCGTAGGCGAAGTGGAAGGCGAATTTTTCCGACAGCGCGAGCAGCAGCAAAAAGAACAGCGCAATCGACAGGCCCACCAGCCCGTACTGCACCGGATGCAGGCGCAGCTTGCGGAACAGCTCGAACATGAAGGCCGCCATCAGCACCAGGCCGATGAAGAGGGCACCGTACTTGCCGGCGCGCGTGCTCATCGAATACACGTTGACGGGCTGTGCGAGCGACACGTCGAAGGTCTGCAGTGGGCCCGAGGCATGGCGCGGCGTGGACGCCGTGCGCACGACGGCCGCCGCGGCGTTCTGCGCGGCATCGCCTTCACCGCCCGCCAGGCCGGCGCGCACCTGTTCGCGCGCCGTGGTCACGAGCGAAGACACGCGCCAGTGCGCGTCGAAGCCCTGCGGCGTCACCTGGCGCTGCGTGGCAAGAAAGCGTCCGCCGAAGCTGGGGTGCGCCCACGGCGATTTCAGGTGCGCGGTGGTTTCCTCGGCGATCGGCACCATCGAGAGCGTGTCCTGGCCCACCAGCGAGAGCTTCATGTCGAAGGTGAGCGGCTTGCCCGTCTGCCATGCGGCGAGCGCGGCGCCCGTGAGCGGCGCGTGGATGCCGTCGGCGTACGTGGCGTGGTCGGGCAGGCCGGGCACGCGCTGGCGAAAGCGCAGCGCTTCGCCTTCGATGGTGAGCGCGGGCGAGCCGTCGAGGCCGCGCAGGTCGCTCACGTGGAAGCCGACGAGCGGCGGGCGGAACTCGATCGACGAATCGCTTTCGCTGTGCGGCACGGACCGCGGGTCGAAGCCCGCGAAGCCGCCGTCGAGCGCGGCAGTGAGCGTGTAGAACGGAATGCGGAAGATGCCGCGATAGCGCTCCTGCGTGGCCATGCTGCCTTCGATGTTCAGCTTGTCGGGGAACACGGCGTGCGTCATCTCCTTGCTCTGCGGGGCCTGGCCGATCACCTTGCCCTGCGCGTCGCGCAGCGGCTCCATCCAGCGCTCCACATACGGCACCAGCAGCACCGGTCCGACCATGGTTTGCGGCCCGGCGTAAGACTCGGCAAGTTCGTGCGCGGCCTCCCGCTGGCTCTCGCCGCGGGCGCGGTTCAGGTCGTCGATCCGCGCCAGCGGAATGCACAGCACCAGCAGCAGGAAGAACAGGCCGGCCACCTTGACCAGCACCGAGGCCTGCAGGGCCTTCAACAGTTGAAGCATGGGTTTCTCCCCTCTTTTCCGGGTTTTTTCGTGATGAGGCGCCGATGCTCTGCGCCCGACCCGAAGGCCGTATGAAGCCGCCGCGCGGCGCACTTCACACAGACTTCACACAGCGGCGCATTCCCCTGTGGCGACTTCAACGCGCCTTCCAACTGCCTTCTCGCACGCTCACGACAGTGAGGGCTGTGCAAGTTCGCACGCAGAAGGACACCCGCCATGGACACCCCCACCACCCCACGCCCCGGCCGTTGGCTCTGGCTCGCCACCGTGAGCCTGGCGACCGTGGGTTTCATCGCCATGGGCGCCCGCCCGGCCCACGCGCAGGAAGCGCCCGCCGGTCCGCGCCTGAAGACCGAGAGCCCGTACTTCTTCGTCAAGAGCGACGACCCCTCGGTCGACCGTCTGCCGCTGAAGGGCACCGAGGTCTCGGTCAAGATCTCGGGCGTGATCGCCGACGTCACAGTCACGCAGACCTATCGCAACGAAGGCCAGCGCGCCATCGAGGCGAAATACGTGTTCCCCGGTTCCACCAAGGCGGCGGTGAGCGGCCTCAACGTGCGCCTGGCCGACCGGCTCATCACGGCGCAGATCCGCGAGAAGCAGCAGGCCAAGATCGAATACGACACGGCCAAGAAGGAAGGCAAGACCGCCGCGCTGCTCGAGCAGCACCTGCCCAACGTGTTCCAGATGAACGTCGCCAACATCCTGCCGGGCGACGACGTGAAGGTCGAGCTGCGCTACACCGAGCTGCTGGTGCCGCAGTCGGGCAACTACCAGTTCGTGTTCCCGACCGTGGTCGGCCCGCGCTACAACTCGCCGCAGTCGGAGAACGCGCAGGCCCAATGGCCGGCGCAGCCCACGCTGCGCGCCGGCGTGGCACCGAGCACCAGTTTCAAGCTCACGGCGAGCATCGACACGCCGATGGGCCTGAAGGAAATCCGCTCGGCCACGCACACCATCGACGTGAAGAAGCGCGACGAAAACCAGCACGCCGACATCACGCTGGGCGCCGACGGTCGCCCCGCCGACAACCGCGACTTCGTGCTCGACTACCGCCTGGCGGGTGAAAAGATCGAGTCGGGCCTCATGCTCTACAAGGGCCAAGGCGAGAACGCAGAAAACTTCTTCCTCGCGATGGTCGAGCCGCCGAAGGCCGTGGCCGCCAGCGCCATTTCGCCGCGCGACTACATCTTCGTGGTCGACATCTCGGGCTCGATGCACGGCTTTCCGCTCGACACCGCCAAGACCGTGCTCGAACGCCTGATCGGTGGCCTGCGCCCCAGCGACACCTTCAACGTGCTGCTGTTCTCGGGCAGCAACAAGATGCTGTCGCCCCAATCGGTGCCGGCCACGCGCGCCAACATCGAACAGGCGCTCGCCACCATCAAGAACTACAGCGGCAGCGGCAGCACCGAGCTGATCCCGGCGCTCAAGCGCGTGTACGCAGAACCCAAGGCCGCGAACGTGTCGCGCACCGTGGTGGTGGTGACCGACGGCTACGTGACGGTCGAGCGCGAAGCCTTCGAGCTGGTGCGCAACAACCTCTCGAAGGCCAACGTGTTCGCCTTCGGCATCGGCTCGTCGGTGAACCGCAGCCTCATGGAAGGCATTGCACGTGCCGGCATGGGCGAGCCTTTCATCATCACCGACCCGGTGCAGGCGCCCGAGCAGGCCGCGCGCTTCCGCCGCATGGTGGAGTCGCCCGTGCTCACGAACGTGAAGGCCACCTTCGGCGGCCTCGATGTGTACGACGTGGAGCCGCAGGCGCTGCCCGACGTGCTGGGCGAGCGCCCGGTGATCGTGTTCGGCAAGTGGCGTGGTGAGGCCAAGGGCCGCGTGATCATCGAAGGCCAGAGCGCCAGCGGCCCGTACCGCGAAGAAGTGCGCATCACGCCGCAGACGCGCCAGGACACGGCCGCGCTGCGCACGCTGTGGGCACGCCACCGCATCCAGGGCCTGAGCGACCAGGAAGCGCTCGAAGGCAGCGCCGCCTTCAAGGACCGCATCACCGAGCTGGGCCTGAAGTACAGCCTGCTCACGCAGTACACCAGCTTCATCGCGGTGGACAAGGTGGTGCGCAACGTGGCGCCGCAGAACAGCGTGGACGTGAACCAGCCGCTGCCGATGCCCCAGGGCGTGAGCGACCTGGCGCTGGGCGCCGAGGTGCCGAGCACGCCGGAACCGGAAACGCTGGGCGCGATCGCCGTGGTGCTGTCGATGCTGGCCATGCTGCGCCGCCGCGCACGCCGCAACGATCCGCGCCGTTTTACCGCCTGAACAGGACGCACGACCATGTCTCTGGCAACCCTGGCTCACCACCATCCGCGCGTCGTGGATTGGGCCATCCGCATCGACCGCACGCCGGCCTTCGGCTGGCTCGCGCTGCAGTGCGCCGCGCTCGCCCCCACCTGGGTCTGGATGGCCCGCCGCCTGCAGGACGGTTCCGACGATCCGCTGGGGCTCGTGGCGCTGGTCGCCTTGGCCGCGCTCGCCTGGCAGTGCCGGCGCGAACTGCGCGCCTCGCCGCGCCTGGGCTGGCTCGCGATGGCCGGCGTCGGCACTGTGCTCGCCACGCTGCTGCGCACGGGGCTGGGTGGCCTGCCCGCGTTGCCGCCGCTGGCCTCGGGCCTGGTGGCGGTGCTCTCGCTCGCGGCCGGGCTGCTGGCTTTCCTGCCGCGCGGCGTGGCGGCGCTGCCGGTGGCCGGGCTGTCGGTGCTGGCGCTGCCGTTGTTGTCGTCGCTGCAGTTCTACGCGGGCTACCCGCTGCGCGTGGTGACGGCCGAGGCCAGCCGCTGGCTGCTGGCGCCGGGCTTCGAGGTGGCGCGCGAAGGCGCGACGCTGATGGTCGACGGGCGCCTGGTGATCGTCGACGCGCCCTGCTCGGGCGTGCAGATGGTGTGGCTGGGCTACTTCACGGCCTGCGCGGTTGCGCTGTGGGCGCGGCGCGGCGACCGCGCCTTCCTTCGCCGCCTGCCAGCGGTCGGCCTGCTGGTGCTGGCCGGCAACATCGTGCGCAACAGCGTGCTGATCGCCTTCGAAGGCGCCGGCCACGCGCTCGCGCCGTGGGCGCACAACGCGCTGGGGCTGGTGCTGCTGGCTGTGGTGTGCGGCGCCATCGCGCGCCTGATGGTGCCGGCGCGTGTGGCGCCGCGCATCGACCTCGAACGCCCGCTGCCGGGCCTGATCACCGCCGAAGGAGGCCGCCGTGTCGATACCGTTCGTTGAGCGCTGGTTCGCCAACCATTTCATCAATCGCGTGGGCCACAAGAGCGCCTTCGCGCTGGCGATGCTGCTGTGCGTGCTCTGGTCGGCCGCGGCGGCGCTGCGCGCGCCGGCCGAAGAGGCCGACGCCGTGGCTTCCCACGAATGGCCGAGCCAGTGGGACGGCGTGCCGCTGCGTCCGCTGGCGCTGAGCGAGGTCGAGCAGCGATTTGCCGATCGCTTTCCGGGCGCCATCGGCCGCATGACCGACGGCCACCAGACGCTGGTGATGCGCGCCGTGAACCGGCCCACGCGCATGCTTCATCCGGCCGCCGACTGCTACCGCGCGCTGGGCTATCGCATCGAACAAGCGCGGCTGGAACGCGACGCGCAAGAGCGGATGTGGCGCTGTTTTGTGGCGCAACGGCACGGTACGGCAAATTTCCGCGTCTGCGAGCGCATCGTCGATGCCCAAGGCACGGCTTTCACCGACACTTCGGCCTGGTACTGGGCGGCGGCCAGCGGCCAGTCGCACGGTCCATGGCAAGCTGTCACCGTGGCAAGACCGATGTGATGAGAACGCGTTTGTGAAGAAGACCCTGAGATTCGTGATTTACGGGCTGCTGGCCCTCGTCCTGACAGCCCTGGCGGCCATCTTCCTGATCGCCAGGATCGCCCTCGCGCCGGCGGCGGGCGAGTGGAGCACCACGGTCAAGGCCGGCCCGCTCGACTTCGAGGTCGGCGTGCCGACCGCGGTGCGGCTGGCCACCTCGTCGTGGTTCGCGCCGCGGCTGAACGGCCATGCGCTCGACACCCGCTTCGGCACCGTGCATTTCACCTGGGACGAGAAAACCGGCCAGCAGCAGATGCGCTGCGCGCCGTGCAGCGCCGACGTGCCGGCGCTCGGCACGCAGCCGATCAAGGTCGAGCGGCTGGTGGCCACCGTGCGGCGCGACGGCAACACGCTGGCCGGCACCTTCGAGGCCACGCCCGAGGCGGCCAACGGCAACGCGCTGCTGCAGGGCACCTGGACCGGCCGCCTCACGCTGAAGAACCTGCAGCTCGATGCCCGCGTGCAGGATGCGCCCATCGCCCGCTGGTACGCCGTGCTGGTGCCGGCGCTGCCCGAGCTGCAGCGCGCCCGCATCGGCGGCACGCTGGCGCTGCAGGCGCAGCTGTTGCTGCCCGACGCCACCTTCGCGGTGCAGCCGGCCATCAGCCAGTTCACCGTCGAGGGGCTGGGCACCGAGGCCATGCTGGGCGCGCGCACCAGCTGCGGACCGTCGGCCAAACTGGCCAACGACAGCTGGCTGGCGCGCGCCGTCATCGCGGCGGAAGACCAGCGCTTCTTCAGCCACGCCGGCTACGACCTGACAGAAATCCTCGCCTCGATCGACCACAACCAGAAGCCCGGCCAGACCCGGCGCGGCGGCAGCACGCTCACGCAGCAGCTGGCCAAGCTGCTGGTCACCGGCAGCGACCGCACGGCCGAGCGCAAGCTGCGCGAGCTGCTCTACGCGGTCGAGATGGAGCAGACGCTGGGCAAGGCCCGCATCTTGCAGCTGTACCTGGACAACGCGCCGTGGGGCGGCAACCTCTGCGGCGGCGAGGCCGCGGCGCGACGCTACTTCAAGCGCAGCGCGCGCACGCTCGAACCGGCGCAGGCCGTCTGGCTCGCGGCCATGCTGCACAAGCCGCAGGCCGTGCTCGAGCAATGGCGGCGCGACGGCACGATCGATCCCGACCGCACCAAGTGGGTGGCCGAGAGCGTGCGCGGCATCAGCCGCAACCAGCGCGAGGCGCTGCTCAAGAACGTGGCCGCAGCCAAGTACGCACCGCCGGAAGCCGTGCAATGAGCATCGCCCCGCACGACATCGAAGCCATCGAGCGCGCCACCGTTGCCGCGGTGGCGCCCGAAGCCTGCGAGGAACTCGACGGCTGGCTGCTGCCCTTCGACCGTGGCACCGTCAAGCGCGCCCGCTCCGCCGTGCCGCTGCACCGCGACCCGGTCGATGCCGCCACGCTCGACCGCATCGAAGACCGCTGCGACAGCCGCCAGGTCGCGCCTGCGCTGCGGCTGGCCGACGCCGCCTGCTTTGATTCGCTGCGCGCCGAACTCGCGCGCCGTCACTACGTCGATGACAACCCGACCTGCGTGCAGACCGGCTCGGCGCGGCGCATGCGCGACCTCGTGGCGGCGGATGTCCGGCTGGCCGACGTCGATGCGACACCCGATCCGGCCTGGGCCGCGCTGTTCCTCGGGGAGGGCTTCGACCCGGTCGACGGCGTGCACCGCGTGCGCTCGCTGTCGCGCGCCACGGGCTCGCTCTTTGCCAGCGTGCGCGAAAACGGCGCCACCGTGGCCGCCGGCGCCATGGCCTTCGGCCACGGCTGGGCCAGCGTGCACGGCATGCGCACCGAGCAGTCGCAGCGCGGGCGCGGCCTGGCCCAGCGCGTGCTCGCCGGGCTGGCGCAGGCGGCGCTGGCGCGCGGCGTCGAACGCGTGTTCCTGCAGGTCGATGCGCAGAACCAGCCGGCGCTGGCGCTGTACCGCCGTGCGGGTTTCGAGACACGCTGGCAGTACCGCTACTGGCAGCGCCAGCAGTGGCCGCGCTGAGCTGAACCCCACCGGCAGTGGGCACCCCCACGGGTGGCGCGGTCGGGGCTTTGGTGCCACCATGGACGGCATGACGAACGTCCGTGCCCCCCACCACCCCACCGATCCCGTCGCCACCCCGCGCGGCATCGACCACATCGTGGCCGGTGTTTCCACCAGTGACGGCGACGGCGTCAAACTCACCCGCGTGCTGCAGCAGCCGCTGCAGAAGCGGCTCGACCCCTACCTGATGCTCGATGCCTTCGGCAGCGACAACGCGGGCGACTACATCGGCGGCTTTCCGAACCACCCGCACCGGGGCTTCGAAACGGTCACCTACATGATCGCCGGGCGCATGCGCCACCGCGACAGCGCGGGCCACGAAGGCCTGCTCGAAAACGGCGGCGTGCAGTGGATGACGGCCGGCCGCGGCCTCGTGCACAGCGAACTGCCCGAGCAGGAAGAAGGCCTCATGGAAGGCTTTCAGCTGTGGCTCAACCTGCCCGCGAAAGACAAGATGCGCGAGCCCTGGTACCGCGACATCCAGAGCAGCGAGATCCCCGAGTTCACCACCGCCGGCGGCGCGCACGTGCGCGTCATTGCCGGCACCAGCCACGGCATCGCGGGCGCGGAGCAGCGCGCGCACACCGAGCCGCTGTACCTGGACATCACGCTGCCGCCCGGCGCCGAGTTCGCGCAGCCGCTGCCTCATGACCACAACGCGCTGGTCTATGTGTTCCGCGAATCGCTGTGGATCGCGGGCAGCGAGGTGCCGACGCGGCGCATGGCGATTCTTGCGAACGACCCCGGCAGCGACGGCGTGGTGCTGCGCGCCGGTGCCAGCAACCACAGCCCGGCAAGGGCACTGCTGATTGCGGGCCGGCCGCTGAACGAGCCCATCGCGCAGTACGGCCCTTTCGTGATGAACACGCCCGAGCAGATCAAGCAGGCCGTGCACGACTTCCAGAACGGAAAGCTGGGCTGAGTCCGAAGCCGCTGTAGTCGCCCGCCTACCGAAAGTCGGCGCGACGTTCGGTTCGCTCTGGCGCGTGCGCGGCCTAGATTGCGGCCATGCCTCCCACGATACGCAAAGGACAGGCGCCGCCCACGCTGCAGCGCGCCGAGTTCCACGACCGCTTCATGCAGAGCTTTCACGACCCGGCGTTCCGGGCCGAGGCCGGGGCGCTGCAACGCTTGGAAGACATCGCCTGGAAGGCGTACGACGAGGGCCGCAAGGCGCCCGTGACCCGCCGGGCCGGGCCCGGTTATGCCGACCCCGACTACGAACTCTCGGTCGACTGGCTCGACGCCCGCGCGCGCATCGACGCGGCGCAGGACGCCTGGGGCCGGCCCGAGACGCGCTCGCGCGTGCTGCTCGTCAATGGCTCGCCGCGCAACGACGGCACCTGCCCCGGCGAGATCTCCAAGACCTGGCGCCTCACGCAGTGCGCGCGCGAGGTGCTCGAAGGCAGCGGCATCGAGGTCGACGTGCTCGACCTGAGCCGGCTCACGTCGGACTACGGCCGCCACATCCACCCGTGCAAGGGCTGCGTCTCCACTGCGATGCCGCTGTGCCATTGGCCCTGCAGCTGCTACCCCAACCACGCGCTGCGCCAGACCGGCGACTGGATGAACGAGATCTACGAACGCTGGGTGGCCGCGCACGGCGTGATCGTGCTCACGCCCACGCACTGGTACCAGGCCGCGAGCCCGATGAAGCTCATGATCGACCGCCTCGTGTGCGCCGACGGCGGCAACCCCGACCCCACCAGCACGCACGGCAAAAAGCCCGACGAGGCCAAGGCGCTCGAACTCGAAGGCTGGGGCTACCCGAAGCACCTCGAAGGCCGCGTCTACGGCGTGGTGGCGCACGGCGACGTGGCCGGCACCGAGAGCCTGCGCCGCAACCTCACGGACTGGCTCGACTGGATGGGGCTGATCGACGCCGGCGCGCAGGCCCGGCTCGACCGCTACATCGGCTACTACGCGCCCTACGCCACCAGCCACGACGCGCTCGACGCCGATGCCGACGTGCAGGAAGAAGTGCGCAACGTGGCCCGCGCCGTGGCCATCGGTGTCGCCGCGCTGCGCGCCGGCACGCTGAAGGTGCCCGACCGCACGCTGAAGCCGCCGCGGCTCAAGTAGCAGGGCCGCGCCGCGGTTCATGCTTCTTTACGCAGGCTCACGCGCGGCTCACGGACGCGTTACAGAGGCGCTCCACACTTCGCTTCACCCGCTGCCCTTTGGCGCGGACTTCTTCGAAAGGAAGCGACTCTCATGATCTCTCTTCGCCAACGCATCGTCTGGGCCAGCCTGCTGGGTTCCGCCGCCCTCGCCTCTTCGGGCGCCTTCGCCCAGGCACCGGCCGCCACCACGCCTTCGACCGCAGCGCCCACGGCCGCCACGGCACCTGCCGACGCCACCGCCGCACCCAAGGCACAGCACAAGCGCATGGACCCAGCCCAGCGCATGGAGCGCATGAAGGAACACCGTGCCAAGCGCCTGGCCGCACTGAAGGACAAGCTCAAGCTCACCAGCGCCCAGGAAGGCGCGTGGAGCAGCTTCACCGCCGCGAGCCAGCCGCCCGCCGGTGCCGCGCGCCCGCAGCGCATGGACCGCGCCGAGTTCGCCAAGCTGACCACGCCCCAGCGCCTGGAACACATGCAGGCCCGCCAGGCCGAACGCAGCGCGCGGTTCGCCAAGCGCGCCGAAGCCACGAAGGCCTTCTACGCCGCGCTGACGCCCGAGCAGCAGAAGACCTTCGACGCCGAGACCGCGAAGTTCGCGGGGCACGGCCATCGCGGGCACCGCGGCCATGGCGGTCATGAAGGCCACCACGGCGCAGCGCCTGCCAAGGGCTGACCGGGCGGCCGGCTGAAGGGGCCGGCCTCCAGAAAAAGGGCAAGAAAAAGCCCGCGACGCCTCAAGCGCCGCGGGCTTTTTCGTGGGCGCCGCATTACTGCGGCGTGCCCGTCTTCTCGGTCGGGTTGGTCGGCACCGCCGGGCGCTCACCCGGCTGGCCGAAGCGCGGCTTCACGTGCTGCGCCTCGGCGCGAACTTCCGCGCGCGAGCGCTCGCCGGTCGGCGGCGGCATCGCGTTGGGCTGGTGGTTCACCGTGGTGCTGGCCTCGCCCTTGGGCACCACGCTGTTGGCGTTGTTGCGGTTCTGAGCGCGGGCCTCGGCCTTCACGGCTTCGCGCGAGGCGGGCACCGAGCTGTCGCCCGCCATGGGTTGCTGGACGGGTGTCGGCATCTGGGCCTGGGCGGCGCCTGCGCCCAGCAGGGCGGCCAGCAGCGCGGTGGGGATCGTCAGGCGTTGCAGGGTGGTCATCATGAAAGCTCCTTTGCAAATTGAATGAAAAAGCACAAAGCCGGGCGCCATGGCATCGGCTTTGAAACCACCGTAGGAGCCCCGTTTCAGGCCGGGTGTGGGGGCGCGGCAGGCCTGCCTGTAGGAGCGCGCCGACCACGCGTGAAAGGCACGCGAAGAAGGTGGCGCGTTCCTACAGTCGGCGCGCGCGCGGCCACGTACAACAGGGCACCGATGTCCTCTTTCCCTTCTTCTCCGTTGCCCGAAGCCGCGGTGGCCGCCGCACCGGCCTCGCTCAAGGTCATGACCGTGAACACCCACAAGGGCTTCACGGCACTCAACCGCCGCTTCATCCTTCCGGAGCTGCGCGATGCGGTGCGCACCGTGGGCGCCGACGTGGTGTTCCTGCAGGAGGTGATGGGCACGCATGCGCGCCACTCGCGCACGGTGAACAACTGGCCCGAGGCGCCGCACTACGAATTCCTGGCCGACACGATGTGGCCGCAGTTTGCCTACGGGCGCAACGCGGTGTATCCGAAAGGGCACCACGGCAATGCCGTGCTGTCGAAGTTTCCGATCGTGCATTACCGCAACCACGACGTGTCCGTGAGCGGCCCCGAAAAGCGCGGCCTGCTGCACTGCGTGCTGCGCCTGCCGGGCCGCACGGTCGACGTGCATGCGATCTGCGCGCACCTCGGGCTGGCCGAGGCGCACCGCCAGCAGCAGCTGGAACTCCTGTGCCACATCGTGCGCGACGAGGTGCCGGCCGATGCGCCGCTGATCGTCGCGGGCGACTTCAACGACTGGCGCGGCCGCGCGCACGACGTGCTGGCCGAAGGCGCCTCGCTGCGCGAGGTGTTCGTGCATGCGCACGGCCGCGCGGCGCGCACCTTTCCGGCGCGCCTGCCGCTGCTGGCGCTGGACCGCATCTATGTGCGCAACGCGGGCGTGCACGCGCCCGTGGTGCTGCCGCGCCGGCCCTGGTCGCACCTGTCGGACCATGCCCCGCTGGTGGCGGACATCGAGCTGTGAACGCCGAGGCCCCCATGCACGACACCCATGAGCGTGCCGGCCACTGGACCGGCGGCAACCGCATCGAACTGCTGGAGAACGGCGAGGAGTTCTTTCCGCGCGTGTTCGAGGCGGTCCGCCAGGCGCAGCGCGAAGTGATCATCGAGACCTTCATCCTGTTCGAGGACAAGGTGGGCCTGGCGCTGCATGCGGCCATGCGCGCAGCGGCGCTGCGGGGCGTGAAGGTCGACCTGATGATCGACGGCTTCGGCTCGCCCGACCTCTCGCGCGAGTACCTCGAGAGCCTGGCCACGGCCGGCGTCAAGGTGCGCGTGTTCGACCCGGGCCAGCGCTTCCTGGGCCAGCGGCTCAATGTGTTCCGCCGCATGCACCGCAAGATCGTGGTGGTCGACGGCGTGCGTGCCTTCGTGGGCGGCATCAACTACTCGGCCGACCACCTGCTCGACTTCGGCCCCAAGGCCAAGCAGGACTACGCGGTCGAACTGGCGGGGCCGATCGTGGCGGAGATCCACCAGTTCGTGCTGCGCGCGATTGCGCTCGGCGGCAAGGGCGCCGGATGGTTCCGGCGCCGGCTGAAGCAGGCGCCGCCGGCCGAGCAATTGCAGGCAGCGGGCGAGGCCGACGCGATCTTCGTCACGCGCGACAACCGCCGCCACACGAACGACATCGAACGCCATTACCGCGCGGCGATCCGCGCCGCGCGCGAGCGCATCGTGATCGCCAATGCCTACTTCTTCCCGGGCTACCGCCTCATCAAGGAGCTGCGCCGCGCCGCGCGCCGCGGCGTCGACGTGCGCCTCATCCTGCAGGGCGAGCCCGACATGCCGATCGTGAAGACGGCCGCCAGCATGCTCTACCACCACCTGCTGCACGCGGGCGTGCGCATCTACGAGTACTGCGACCGCCCCCTGCACGGCAAGGTCGCGCTCATGGACGACCGCTGGAGCACCGTGGGCTCGAGCAACCTCGACCCGCTGAGCCTGTCGCTCAACCTCGAAGCCAACATCGTGGTGCGCGACACCGCATTCAACAACGTGCTGTGGGAGCGCATGGACCAGCTCATGCAGCACAGCTGCAAGCAGGTCGGCGCAGACGACCTGGCCAGCGAATGGAGCGGCTGGCGGCTGGTGCGCAGCTTCTTCGTCTTCCACTTCCTGCGCTGGTACCCGTCGTGGCTCAACCGGCTGCCGCGCCATGCGCCGCGCCTGACGCCGGCTGAGGCGACCGACCTCATGGCGCAGCAGCAGAAGCGGCGCGACAGCGACGAAGGCACGGCGCGCACGGAGACGGCATGAGCCGCCGGGCCGCTCCCAAGGCGAATACCGCAGCGCGCAGCGCGGAGGTGATCGAATGAGTGCTTCTTTGGCGCTCACGCACCGCCCTTGGTGGCCGTGGGTGCGGCGCGTGGCGATCTGGGCCTTCTTCGGCGGCATCGCCTGGCTGCTGCTGAAGCAGGCGCGCACCATCGACTGGGCCGAGGTGTTCGCTGCGCTGCGCGCGCTGCCAGCCCTCACATTGCTCGCAGCCGGTGCCCTGGCCGCCGCCAGCTTCGCGCTCTACAGCACCTACGATTTGCTGGGCCGCTACCTCACGAAGCACCGGCTCGGCGCTGGCACGGTCATGGGCGTGACCTTCATCAGCTACGCCTTCAACCTCAACTTCGGCTCGCTGGTGGGCGGCGTGGCGTTTCGCTACCGGCTGTACTCGCGCCTGGGGCTCGGCAACGAGACCATCACGCGCGTGCTGGGCTTCAGCATGCTGACCAATTGGCTCGGCTACCTCGTGGTGGCCGGCGCCGCGTTCTGCTTCTGGCCCATGGCGCTGCCGCCCGACTGGAAGATCGACGGTGGCGGCCTGCGCATGCTCGGCGCGGTGCTGTTGATGGTGTCGCTCGCCTACCTGGCACTGTGCGCGTTCTCCGACGGCCACGTCTGGCGCGTGCGCGGCCATGCGCTGCGCACGCCGACGGTGCCGATGGCCTTGCTGCAGCTGGCGATGTCGTGCGTCAACTGGTCGCTCATCGGCGGGGTGATCTGGGTGCTGCTGCAGGGCGAGGTCGGGTATCCGCAGGTGCTCGCGGTGCTGCTGGTCGCCGCTGTGGCGGGCGTGGTCACGCACGTGCCGGCGGGGCTCGGCGTGCTGGAGGCGGTGTTCGTCGCGCTGCTGGCGCACGAGGTGGCGGAAACGCGGCTGCTCGCCGCGCTGCTGGCCTACCGCGCGCTGTACTACCTGCTGCCGCTGGCCGTGGCGCTGGTCGCCTACCTCGTCACCGAGGCGCGTGCGCGTCGGCTGCGCGCGGATGCCGGCAACAACCATAAGAAACGTTAAATATTGCCCGCAGAAAGCGACCGACCGGTGAAATGACGGTCAGGAATTGTTGCACTGCAGCAATCTTCACTTCGCAGGCCTATAGTGGCCCTCTGTTCCCTCACGCACCCTCTTCCCATGTCGTCCTTCAGTACCACCGCCCGCCTGGCCAGTCCGCTGATGCAATGGGTCGACCTGGCCCTCAAGACCCACGAAACCCTGCTGTCGTCCGGCACGGTGATCCGCGTGCGCACCGAGCGCATGGCCAAAGCCGGGCTCACGCCCAGCGCGGCCGACCTCGCGGAGTTCCAGCTGATGGGCCACGAAAAGCTCGCCGCGGCGAGCGAATCGGGCCTGGCGATGGCCAGGCAATGGCACAGCAGCCAGGCCTCGCTGGCCCAGCGTGCGTGGCAGCAGTGGCTGCAGGGCACCACCGCCCTCTTCTCGCTGGCCGGCAGCTTCACGCCGGCGCAGGCGGCGACACACGGCGATGCGCTCGTGCAGGCCACGGCGCGCGGCGCCAGCACGATGGGTCAGTTCACGGGTGTGGCAGCGCGCATTGCGCGCGAAGGCCTGAAGCCGATCCACACCGCCGCCACGTCGAACGCACGGCGGCTGCTGGCCGAACTGCAGGCCTGAAGCCGCTGCGTTTCAGGGTTGCGCCGGGACCAGCGTCACCAGCGTGATTTCCGACGGCGCGCCGAAACGCTTCGGCGGCCCCCAGTAGCCGGTGCCCCGGCTCACGTAGATCCACATGTCGTGCAGCCGGTGCAGGCCGGCCGTGAACGGCTGCTGCATGGGCACGAACAGGTTCCACGGGAAGAACTGGCCGCCGTGCGTGTGGCCCGACAGCTGCAGCTGGTAGCCGGCCGCGGCCGCCACCGGCGCGCTGCGCGGCTGGTGCGCCAGCAGCACACGGGTGTGGACCAGCGGCGGCGCGTCGTACAGCGCCAGGTGCGGGTCGCTCGCGTGCGCGGCGTCGAAATGGCCGGCGGTGAAGTCGGTCACGCCGGCCAGCACCAGCGCGCTCTCGAACAGCTCTTCATCGGTCTGCGCGCCGCGCACGTTGCGCGTCTGCAGCACCACGTGTTCGTTCAACAGCACCTTCAGGCCGAGGCGGCGCAACTCGTCGATCCAGGCGTGCGCGCCCGCGTAGTACTCGTGGTTGCCCGTGACCACGAAAGTGCCGTGGCGTGCGCGCAGGCCCGCCAGCGGCGCGATGTGCTCGCGCAGTTCGGGCACGCTGCCGTCGACCAGGTCGCCGGTGATCGCGATGGCGTCGGCGCCGAGCCGGTTCACCGCGTCGACGATGCGCTGGATGTAGCCGTTGCGGATCGTCGGACCCACGTGGATGTCGCTGAGCTGCGCGATCGTGAAGCCCGCGAGCGCCGCGGGCAGCCCGCGGATCGGCACCTCGACCTGCTTCACGCCGGCCGTGCGGCGCGCATTGAAGAAGCCGATCAGCGACACGCCCGTGGCCAGCGCCAGCACCGCCAGCGCGCTCCAGGGCGCGATCGCGTCCCACGGCACCTGCAGGCCGCCGAGCGCGCTTGCCAGCCAGGCCAGCAGCAAGCCGAGGTCGCGCACCAGCGTCAAGATGAACAGCGAGGAAAACCAGCCCATGCTGATGAGGCCGATCCAGTGCAGCGTCTCGCCCGCCGGCTTCGCCTTGCGGTCGGCGCGGTGGCTGCGCGACACGAACGGCAGCGGCATCGTGACCGCCGACACCGCCAGCAGCACGAGGGCGAGTGGCCAGGCAGGCGTGAGCGACGCGAGCGCGGGCAGCAGGCGCAGCGCGATATAGACGTGCAGCAGCGCGGTCAGGACGCTCAGGGGACGGATCGGCATCGGGGCGGAAGAAGACGCGGGCATCGCCCGGGACACGGCATCTGCAAGGCGCATGCCGCGCATTCAAGGCACCGAAAGCTGCCTGGGTCGCTATTTTTTCTATAGCGCGCGGCAACCGGATAGCGGGCATTGTGGCGTCGCGGGCGTGGCCGGTCGGTGCCGGTCGCGGCACCGTGCCGCTGCGCCTACCGCACCGTGCGCGTGCCGGCGGAGGCCATGTCGGTGCCCGCCGGCCATTCGAACACCGCCTTGGCCGGCGCGCCCAGTGACACCAGCAGCGTTTGCTTCAGCGTCTGGCCGCCGATGCGAGCCTCCACTTCATAGCGGCCCGGTTCGAGCCGCGCCACCATGAACGGCCCGCCCGAGACGACGTTGTCGAGCAGCGCCGTGCCGTGGCTGTCGCGCACGGTGACGTGCACGCCGGCCGCGAAGTCGGCGCGGCGGCCGTCCTTGATCGCGAATTCGAAGCTCGCGGGCCAGCGCGGCGACACGGTTTCCATCAGCTGTGCCTCGTCTTGGCCGATGCCGCCGCTCATGTACTCGACGCCGTGCGCCATGAGAATCGGCGGGTTCATTGCCGCCTGGGCAGGCTGTGCCGCCAGTGCGCCGCCGAGCAGCACGAGCACGGCCGCAGCGCTCGCCGCAGCCACGGGCCGGGCGTGCGAGAACAGGAACAAGGGGGTGGTGGTGAGAGACATCGAAGCCTTCCTTTCCGGGCAATGGTGGCGACAGGCCACGCAGGCAGGCAATGTGCCGGGCACGGCTTAAGGAAGGCTTAACTGCGCGGGCCATGGTGGCCCGCCCGGGTCAGCGCGCGGTGGTTTGCGCCAGCGCCTGCGGCAGCGGCGGCGCGATCGAAGCCATGTCGAAGTTCGACGGCCAGACGAACGAGGCACGCGCCGGAATGCCGGCGATCACGACCAGCTGCTGCGTGAGCGTGAGCCCGCCGAGCGTCACGTCGACGTCGTAGGCGCCCGGATCGAGCCGCGCGAGCATGTAGGGCGCCTGGGTCTGCACTTGCATGACTGTCTGGCCCGTGTACTTCTGGCGGATCTCGATCGCCGCCTTGGCCGGGAAGCCGGCCTGCTGCGCGCCCTTGCCGTCGTTCACGCGAAGGTCGATGGTCGCGGCCCAGCGCGGCGCGACCATTTCCAGGAAGGCGGTTTCGCCCTTGGCGGCGCCGCCGCACATGTATTCGATGCCCTGCGCGACCTGGATCGGCGGGTTCGAGAACGCATGGGCCGGCGACACGGCCGCGAGGAGTGCCGCGGCGGCTGTGGCACCGCCCAGAACCAGTGCAGCCAGGGGCCGCTGGAAACGCTTGGGGTTCATTGCTCTGTGTGTCCTCGATCTTGCGTGACAGGAAATCCGTCAGGAATTTTGCTTAGCAAGAGTCGGGCTAGATATAGCGTTTACGAGGAAGCTTCTGCGTTGCGCAGGTGAATGCTATTGTTTTCATAGCTGGTGACGCCCGTGTGACGGGCGCCTCCCTCGCTTTTTGAAGCCTATTCATCGGAAACCCTGAGACGGGGCTCCGCAGCCTTGGGCCGGGGGGCCGTTCACCGGTTCGGCGCAGCCCCGTGCGCACGGGGCTCACGCCCGCGACAGGCGTTACCCCCGAATTTCTCAATTGGAATTGGCAACAGAAATTGGAAATAGTGCGCAATTGACTGGGCATACCCTAGCTATTGGAGAGCGCGCAAAGAAATTAGGCTCGACCTCTTCTTCCAAAGCGCTAAAGCCAAATGCCTCATTCAAATCACCGGTTCATTTTTTTGCTGATGGGTCTGGCGTTGGCCGCCCAGGCAAGCGCACAGCAACCCGCGCCGATCCGCATCGGCGTCATCGGCCCTTTCACGGGGCCCTCGGCCGATTTCGGCCTGCCCATGCTCAACGGCGTGAAGATGGCCGTCGATGAAATCAATGCCGTGGGCGGTTATCTCGGGCGCTCGCTCGAATTGGTGATCAAGGACGATCAGGCCAATCCGGACATCGGCCATTCGCAATCCCAGGCCCTCGTCAGCGAAAAAGTGGTGCCACCATCGGTTTCTGCAATACCGGCGTGGCGATGAAATCATTGGCCGTTTTCAATGACGCGAAATTGCCACTGATCGTGCCCTGCGCCACCGGCTCGGCGCTGACCTCGACCTATCCGCCGGCCACGAGCTATATCTTTCGCACTTCGCCCAAGGACAGCATCCAGGCGCCTTTCGTGGTCGACGACCTGATCGCGCGGGGCTGGAAACGGGTCGCCGTGCTGCACGACACCACCGGGTACGGCGAGGCGGGCGTGAAGGACGTCGAAAAAGCGCTGGCGGCCAAGAACCTCAAGCCCGTGTACGTGGGCCGTTTTCCGCTCGGCGTGAAAGACCTGACGAAGGAACTGTCGGAGGCCAAGGCGGCCGGCGCGGACGTCATCTTCAGCTACACCGTGGGCCCGGAAAACGCCGTCATTGCGCGCGGCCGGCAGGCCTTGAACTGGAAGGTGCCCCAGGTCGGTGCCTGGCCGCTGTCCTTCCCTTCGTTCATCGACGGCGCGCGCGATGCCGCCGAAGGCGCGTTGATGGCGCAGAGCTTCATCGCCGAGCCCAGCAACGAGCGCCGCTCGTCGTTTCTTTTCCACTACGTGCAGAAGTTCAACACCAAGCGCATCCCGGTCCCGATGGCCGCCGCGCAGGCGTACGACGCCACGTACCTGCTGGCCCACGCGATGTTCAATGTGCCGAACGGCAAACTCGAAGGCCCGTTCATCAAGGCCTCGCTGGAGCAGTCCAAGCGGCCGTACTACGGCGTGGTCACGACCTACGACAAGTCGTTCTCGGAGAACGACAAGGACGCGATTTCGCCCAACATGCTGGTGATGGGCGTGGTGCGCAACGGGCAGATCACCTTCGCGTACCCGGAGGACGCGAAGCGCAACCTGTTCGTGCAGCGCAAGCAGTGAATGGGGCGTTGGCAGGACGCCCTCGGCTGAGCAGATGTGGGCGCGGGTTACGTCGGAGTGCTGCCTCAAAGCGCAGCAAGTATTCTTCATGTGCTTCCCTATAGGGACGCATATGTTTTGATTTTGCTGCATCAAAGGCTATCATCCAACCACTAGATGTAAGCCTATGAGCTAGCAAAATGTCCTCTGAACTGAACCAGCTTCGACTTGAGCAACTGCAAGCCACCGTGTCCGCCTATGCCGAGATGGTGAAACGGCCCCGGCCGTCGCGCGGATGGCTGAAGCTGATTCGAGAAGCGCTGGGGCGCACGGAGCGCCAGCAAGCCCAGCGCTTGGGCATTTCAGGGCCGACATTGCACAAATCCGAGCGGTCGGAAGCGGACGACCGAATCACGCTTGGCCAGTTGCGCAAGCTCGCCGACGGACTTGACTGTGAGCTCGTCTACGCCCTGGTGCCGCGCCGCCCCCTCACGGAAATGGTCAAGGAACGCGCCCGAGCCATCGCCATCGAAGAGGTCGGCAGGGTGGCCCACACGATGAGCCTCGAAGACCAACGGCCAGCCTCGGAGCGACTTCGCAAGCAGGTGGAACGCAGGACCGAGGAACTGATGCGCGGCCGATGGTCAGAGCTATGGCGATAGACCTTGAAGCGCAGGATGGCCAGACACCCCTGGACCCTGACGAGAAGGCCGGACTTCTTCCGGAACACCTGGCCACCCAGAGCGACCTGAACGACTGGGAGCAGGAGAACATCCTGCGCGCCGTGCGCTGGCTGAAGCGCTTGCGGTCACCAGACGTCCTCAGCGAGGAGTTCTGCCGGGCGTTGCATGAACAGATGTTCGGCAAAACCTGGGCGTGGGCGGGCACGTTTCGCAAGTCGGACAAGAACATCGGCTGCGACTGGACACAGGTGGGCGTCAAGCTTGCGCAGCTGTTCGGAAACACGCGCTGGTGGGTCGACAACGCCACATTTCCCCCCGACGAAATCGCAGCGCGCTTTCACCGCGACCTGGTCTGGATTCACCCGTTCCCCAACGGCAACGGGCGGCACTCTCGCATGATGGCCGACGCGCTTCTACGCAGCCTTGGCCAGCCTGCGTTCTCCTGGGGAAACGGCGGCAATCTGGTCGCCGCCGACGACGCGCGGGTGCGGTATCTGGCCGCCCTGCGTGCCGCGGACCAAGGCGACTACCAGCTGCTGCTCGCGTTTGCTCGCACCTGAGCTCACCCGAAAACGAACGAAGGGGCCGGCAACGCCAGCGCCCTGCTGTGGCTCGGGGAGGAAGACCTCCCCGATCAGACGTCGATGTTCGACGCGCGCAGCGCGTTCTGCTCGATGAACTCGCGGCGCGGTTCCACCTCGTCGCCCATCAGCATCGTGAACACGCGGTCGGCTTCGATCGCATCGTCGATCTGCACGCGCAGCAGGCGGCGCACGGTCGGGTCCATGGTGGTTTCCCACAGCTGCTCGGGGTTCATCTCGCCCAGACCCTTGTAGCGCTGGCGCGAGGTGGCGCGTTCGGCTTCGCCGATCAGCCACTTCATGGCCTGGCGGAAGTCGTCGACCTTTTCTTCCTTGCCACGCTCGCCTTCGCCGCGCTTGACCAGCGCGCCTTCGGTGCTCAGCAGACCGCGGAAGGTGTTGGCGGCTTCGGCCAGTGCCGCGTAGTCGGCGCCGTGCACGAAGTCCTGCGTGATCACGCTGGACTTGATGTTGCCGTGGTGGCGGCGGCTGATGCGCAGCAGCGGCTTGTCGGTGCGGGCGTCGAACTCGCTGCTTACCTCGGCCGGCACACCGGTCGTGTTGAGCTCGCGCAGCTTGGCCTGCAGTGCCACGGCCGAGGCCTCGGCGGCGGGCGGCGTGTCGAGGTCGAGCGCCACGCCGTCGGCGATGGCGCGCAGCGCTTCGGCGTCCATAAAGTTGCGCAGGCGCGCAATCACGGCCTCGGCCACCTGATGCTTGCGCGCCAGCTCGGCCAGCGTGTCGCCCGACAGCGTGGTCGAGGCGGCGCCGCCGGTCTCGATGCTCGCGTCTTTCAGCGCCACCTTGAGCAGGAAGGCGTCGAGCGCGGGGCCGTCCTTCAGGTACTGCTCTTCCTTGCCGACCTTGACCTTGTACAGCGGCGGCTGCGCGATGTAGATGTGGCCGCGCTCGACCAGCTCGGGCATCTGCCGGTAGAAGAACGTGAGCAACAGCGTGCGGATGTGCGCGCCGTCCACGTCGGCGTCGGTCATGATGATGATGCGGTGGTAGCGCAGCTTGGCGACGTTGAAGTCGTCCGCGCCGCCGCCCGCCGTGGTCGCGCCGGCGCGGCCGATGCCGGTGCCCAGCGCGGTGATCATCGTGAGAATTTCGTTGCTGGTGAGCAGCTTCTCGTAGCGCGCTTTCTCGACGTTCAGGATCTTGCCGCGCAGCGGCAGGATGGCCTGGAACTTCCGGTCGCGACCCTGCTTGGCGGAGCCGCCGGCGGAGTCGCCCTCCACGAGGTAGACCTCGCACAGGGCGGGGTCCTTTTCCTGGCAGTCGGCCAGCTTGCCGGGCAGGCCCATGCCGTCGAGCACGCCCTTGCGGCGCGTCATTTCGCGGGCCTTGCGGGCCGCTTCGCGGGCGCGGGCGGCCTCGACGATCTTGCCGCAGATGATCTTGGCGTCGTTCGGACGCTCCTGCAGGTAGTCGGTGAGCAGGCGGCCGACGATGTCTTCCACCGGCGCGCGCACTTCGCTGGAGACCAGCTTGTCCTTGGTCTGGCTGGAGAACTTGGGCTCGGGCACCTTCACGCTCAGCACGCAGCACAGGCCTTCGCGCATGTCGTCGCCGGTGACCTCGACCTTCGCCTTCTTGGCGAACTCGTTCTCTTCGATGTACTTGTTGATGACGCGGGTCATCGCGGCGCGCAGGCCCGTGAGGTGGGTGCCGCCGTCACGCTGCGGGATGTTGTTGGTGAAACACAGCACCTGCTCGTTGTAGCCGCTGTTCCACTGCATCGCCACTTCGACGCCGATGTGCGTGCCGGGGATGCCGCCGTAGGTGTCGGCCGGCTTCTCGCCCGCTGCGTAGAACGAGTTCGGGTGCAGGACGGTCTTGCCCTTGTTGATGAACTCCACGAAGCCGCGCACCCCGCCGGCGCCGGAGAAGTCGTCTTCCTTGCCGGTGCGCTCGTCGAGCAGGCGGATGCGCACGCCGTTGTTCAGGAAGCTCAGCTCGCGCAGGCGCTTGCTCAGGATCTCGTAGTGGAAATCGTTGTTTTCCTTGAAGATTTCCGTGTCGGGCAGGAAGTGCACTTCGGTGCCGCGCTTGTCGGTGTCGCCGATGACCTTCATGGGCGAGACCTCGAAGCCGTTCACGGTGTCGAGCAGGCGGTTCTGCACGAAGCCGCGGCTGAATTCGAGCTCGTGGATCTTGCCTTCGCGACGCACGATGAGGCGCAGCTTCACGCTCAGCGCGTTCACGCACGACACGCCCACGCCGTGCAGGCCGCCCGAGACCTTGTAGCTGTTCTGGTTGAACTTGCCGCCGGCGTGCAGTTCGGTGAGCGCAATTTCAGCGGCCGAGCGCTTGGGCTCGTGCTTGTCGTCCATCTTCACGCCGGTCGGGATGCCGCGGCCGTTGTCGGTGACGGAGATCGAGTTGTCGGAGTGGATGGTCACGACGATGTCGTCGCAATGGCCTGCGAGCGCTTCGTCGATGGAGTTGTCGACCACTTCGAACACCAAATGGTGAAGGCCCGTGCCGTCGGAGGTGTCGCCGATGTACATGCCCGGGCGCTTGCGCACGGCTTCCAGACCTTCGAGGATCGTGATCGCGCCTTCGCCATAACTGGAGTCGGCGACAACGCCTTCGGGCGCCACGATCTGGATTTCGGGGGTGTAGACCGGCTCGGTGTGCGGCACGTCGGGCTTGTTTTCTTCAGCACTCATTCGGATATTCCTCTGTCTCTCACGGCATTCACGTGATTTTTCGGGCTCTCAAAAGCTCAATTCGCCGCCTCTTGAAAGCGCAAACCCGCGGAGGGCCGCGGGTCGTGTGCGCAAGGCGCTGTGTCTTGGGGGGTCTAGATGCGCATCGGCATCACGACGTACTTGAAAGATGCGTTCTCGGGGATGGTTAACAAGGCCGAGCTGTTGGAGTCGGCCAGGTCCAGCTTGACCATGTCCTGGTCCATGTTCGACAGCGCGTCGATCAGGTAGGTCACGTTGAAGCCGATCTCGATGCTGTCGCCGCCGTAGTCGATGTCGAGCTCGTCCTGGGCTTCTTCCTGCTCGGCGTTGTTCGACGCAATGCGCAGCGTGCCCGGCTCGATGTTCAGGCGCACGCCCTTGAACTTCTCGCTGGTCAGGATGGCGGTGCGCTGCAGGCTGGCCAGGAGCGGCGCGCGGCCGAGCGTGACGGTGTTCTTGTGGTTCTTGGGAATCACGCGGTTGTAGTCGGGGAACTTGCCCTCGACCAGCTTGGTGACGAACTCCATGCCGCCGAAGCTGAACTTGGCCTGGTTGTTCGCAAACTGCATCTCGATGGCGCCTTCGGCGTCGGACAGCAGGCGCTGCATTTCGAGCACGGTCTTGCGCGGCAGGATCACTTCCTGGCGGGGCACTTCGACATCGAGCAGGGCCGACGAGAACGCCAGGCGGTGGCCGTCGGTGGCGACCAGGCTCAGTTGCTTGCCTTCGGCCACGAACAGGATGCCGTTCAGGTAGTAGCGGATGTCGTGCACGGCCATCGCGAACGAGACCTGCGAGAGCAGGTCTTTCAGCGTTTTTTGCGGCACGCTGAACACGGGGCCGAAATTGGCGGCTTCCTGCACCAGCGGGAAGTCTTCGGCGGGCAGCGACTGCAGCGTGAAGCGGCTTTTGCCACCCTTGAGCACGAGCTTGCTGGCGCTCGATTCGAGGCTCACGGTCTGGTCGGCGGGCATGGTGCGCAGGATGTCGATCAGCTTGCGCGCACCGATGGTGGTCGTGAAGTTGCCCTCGTCGCCACCGAGCTCGGCGGTGGTGCGGATCTGGATCTCGAGGTCGCTGGTGGTCAGCTGCAGCTGGCCGCCGGTCTTGCGGATCAGCACATTGGCCAGGATCGGCAGGGTATGACGCCGTTCCACGATGCCAGCCACCGACTGCAGGGCGGCAAGAACTTTGTCTTGGGTTGCCTTCAAAACGATCATGTCTTCTTCCTCTTCTCTTATCTCTTTGAATCAGCTTTCAGGACGCCATTCTCCGCTGTCGCGAGGGGCGTTCTTGATGACATTCGGCTTCAGCCTTTGAGGGTCTGTTCGAGGACGTGGAGCTGCTGGTTGAGTTCGGTGAGCTGCTGGCGCTCGCCCGAAATCTTGCGCACCGCGTGGAGCACCGTCGTGTGGTCGCGACCGCCGAACAGTTCGCCGATTTCCGGCAGGCTCTTCTGCGTGAGCTCCTTGGCCAGGTACATCGCGATCTGCCGCGGCCGCGCAATGCTGGCCGGGCGTTTCTTGCTGTACATGTCGGCGACCTTGATCTTGTAGTAGTCGGCCACCGTCTTCTGGATATTTTCGACCGAGATCTGCCGATTCTGGATCGACAGCAGGTCGCGCAGCGCCTCGCGCGCCAGGGCGATCGAGATCTCCTTCTGGTTGAAGCGCGAGTACGCCAGGATCTTGCGCAGGGCGCCTTCGAGCTCGCGCACGTTGGAGCGCACGTTCTTGGCCACGAAGAAGGCGACTTCTTCAGGCATTTCGGCGCCCTCGACGCGGGCCTTGTTGATCAGGATCGCTACGCGCATCTCGAGCTCGGGCGGCTCGATCGCCACCGTGAGACCCGAATCGAAGCGCGACACCAGCCGCTCGTGGATGTCGGCCAGCCCCTTGGGATAGGTGTCGCTGGTCATCACGATGTGCGACTTCTTGGCGAGCAGGGCCTCGAACGCGTTGAAGAACTCTTCCTGCGTGCGGTCCTTGTTGGCGAAGAACTGCACGTCGTCGATCAGCAGCAGATCGAGCGAGTGGTAGCGTTCCTTGAACTCATCGAAAGTCTTGCGCTGATAGGCCTTGACCACATCCGACACGAACTGCTCGGCGTGGATGTAGAGAACTTTCGAATCGGGCCGGTCGGCCAGCAGCCGGTTGCCCACCGCGTGCATCAGGTGGGTCTTGCCCAGGCCGACGCCGCCGTAGATGAAAAGCGGGTTGTACAGGTGGCCCGGCATGCCGGCCACGTGCATGGCCGCGGCGCGCGCCATGCGGTTGGCCGTGCCCTCGACCAGGGTGTCGAAAGTGAGCCCCGAATTGAGGCGGTTCTTGAAGCCGGCGGCGGCCGGTTCCTCGCCCGGACCGGCCACGTCGCGTGGCACGTCCGTTTCGGCCATGAGGGTCACGGGGGCCATGCGGACGGGGGTTTCGCGTGGAGCGAGCGCTAACTCAATGGCGACCGGCTGGCCGTACATCTTCTCGGCCATGGCCGCGATCTTGCCGGCGTACTGGGCACGGATCCAGTCGAGCTTGAAGCGGTTGGCGACGAACACCGTCATGCGCGAAAGGTCGTCGGCGACCTGCGCGGTGAGGGGCTTGATCCAGGTGTTGAACTGCTGCTCGGACAGCTCCTGCGCGAGCTGGTCGACGCAGGCCTGCCACAGGCTTTCGCCGATGCCGTCAGTCGACAT